>CAZTDU010000007.1:0-193740 GCA_964612335.1 uncultured Enterobacteriaceae bacterium
TGATATTCGAGTCGGGCGAGGACCTGGTGAAGAAGACGCCGGGGTTCTACGCCAACGCGGCCAAGCGGCTGGATTTCCAGCTCGCGCGCGCCTACGAGTACGCCTCGCGCCACTTCGGCGGCCAGAACCTTTACGTGGAGGAGATGCAGAAGAACGTGCGCCACGCGCAGGTGATGGCGGATCAGGGCAACCTCGACGCGCTGCGCCGCACTCCGCCAAGCACGCTGCGGCCGGGGGTCGAGCCCTATCCGAGGGCGTTGGTCATACGCTAGCCCTGCGCGCGCGTCTCAGTAGCTCGCCTTCTGCCTGAAATAGGCAATCCGGTCGATCGACCTGATCCGCAGCTCATGCATCTGCGTTCCGCGCAGTACGCGCAAGGGAACCTCGACGCCGGCTTCGCCGAGGGACCACAGCTTGCGGTAGAACCCGGCCTGCGAGGACACCTCCTCGCCGCCGACGCCGATCACCAGGTCGCCGCGCTCTACGCCCGCCAGGTCGCCGGGACCCTCGGGCGAGACGCGGCTGACGATCAGGCGATCGCGCAACTGCTCGGTGTTGATGCCCAGCCACGGCCGCGCGGGACCGGCGGCCCGGCCGCGCTCTATCAGGTCGGCGAGGATGGGCTTGAGCAGGTCGATGGGCACGAACATATTGCCCGGCGCCTCCACGCCAGTGCCTACGGCGTCGCCGACGATCAGCGAGCCGACGCCGAGCAACTCTGCCTTCGATCCCATCAGCGCGGCACCGGCCCAGTTCATCGTCGCCGGGTAGGTGTAGATGGCCGAGTCGAGCAGGTACTCCCAGCTGCCCGCGTAGGGCCGGCGCGACACCACGTGCACGATGCTGACGCCTGCCATGCCGCCGTGGGACGCGATCATCACCGGGTCGCGCACCGCGAGCGTGGCGGAGTCGCCCAGCGCCAGCGGCTTCGCTTCCAGGGGCGCGACCAGCCTGAGCAGGCCGAAACCCGTGGCATGGTCATACGCGGCAAGGGTGGCAGGCACCGCCTTGCCGGAGCTGGTCGACACCTCCACCGACTCGGACTCGATGACCAGGTAGCCGATGGTCAGCACGTAGCCGTCCTGGATCAGGATGCCGCTGCCTTCGCGCTCCGCTCCGAGCGTGGGCAGCGTGCGTGCGTTCGCGATGCTCCGCGACCTCACCTTGACGATCGCCGACAGGATCTCCTCGGCCTCCTGCACCTGCTCGGGCGTCGGCGGGCCCTGCGCCGGCACCGCCGGGGCGATGCAGAGCGAGATCGCCAGCACGCCCAGGCGCAGCAGGCGCCGCCCTGTCATCGCTCGCCTCTGGCGGCCTGCCTCACGAGCCCGCCCCCTGCGCCATGCGAGCGCGGATGGCTTCCACGCGCTTTCGGTTGACGTCGAAATCCCGGCGCCCCAGGCGCGATGCCGAGCGCACGTGGATGACGCCAGCCGCCGGGTCGTGAACGAACTCTACGTCGTCCACGTAGCCCATCAGCCTGGAACGGAACTCCGCATACAGGTAGTTTTCCTCATGGCGCAGCACCGTGCAGCGTTCCATCTGCCCGAGTGCCTCGCGCACCGCCGCCATGGCTTCGGCACTGCCGCCCTTGAAGGCAATCGGCGCGATGAAATGCGTGGCGTCCGCCGGGTCGGACTGGCTTGAAACGCAGTTTGGGGTGCGCTTGCAGCGCGCGAGTCGGCCGTCGGTGACGCCAAGGTACGCGGGTCGCTTCCACGAGAACAAGGTATCCCCCTTGGCAAGCACGGCGTGCAGCACGGTGCCGGCCGCGGCGCCGGCAGCCAGCGCGACGAGCGCGAGGAACGCCCGCGTCAGCATGCCGAGCGCCCGGATGCTACCATCGCTGCGGGAGATTCAGGGAGACCGCCATGCTGCAAATATCCGCTCAACAGCTCGCAGAACTGCTGAACGGCATCGCGCGCGCCCAGGCCGCCGTGCTGCAGGGTCTGGAAGTCGCCACCCCCGGCACGCGCGGCACCTATGTCGTCCCCGCCATCCAGAATGCCGCGCACCTGCGCGACCACCCGGAGCCCACGCTTACCGACCTGCCGGTAAGGATGCTGCTGTCCCACATGGGTCGCGTCGGCCCCGATATCGACGCAGTCGCGCGAGACCTCGAACGGCTGCTCGCCGAACCCGGTGCCACGAGCACGGCAGCAGCCGCAGCGCCGGACGCCGGCGGCGAGACGCTGGATTTCAGCAAGGCCTAGCAGCCCCTCGTCGGCCGTCCCGTCTCTAGAAGTCCTTCGGCTCGGGAGGAAACGAAGGCTTGCGCTTCTCGCGGTGGGAAGCGATCCCCTCCTTCACCTCATCGCCGGTGAAACCCAGCATCTCCAGCGCAAGCGAAGCGTCGAACGACGGGCCCGCCATGCGCAGCCAGTTGTTGAGCGAATACTTGGTCCAGCGCAGCGCGGTCTGCGCGCCGGCGGCGAGTTCGCGCGCCACTTCCAGTGCCTTCGCCTGCAGTTCGGACTCCTCGCAGCACAGCGACACCAGGCCGATGCGTTCGGCTTCCTCGCCGGTCACCTGCTTGCAGGTGAGCAGGTAGTACTTTGCCTTCGCCATGCCGCAAAGGAGCGGCCACACGATCGCCGCATGATCCCCCGCCGCGACGCCCAGTCGCGTGTGGCCATCGATCAGGCGCGCGTTCTTCGCCGCGATCGAAACGTCCGCCAGCAGCCCGGCGACGAGGCCCGCACCCACCGCCGGTCCGTGCATCGCGGACACCACCAGCTTCGAGCAGTTGATGATGTTGTAGACCAGGTCGCGCGCCTCGCGCCAGACGCGCGCGCGGGTGGCGAAATCCCTTGCGATATCCTCGACCAGCGAGAGGTCGCCGCCGGCCGAGAATCCCTTGCCGGCGCCGCGCAGGATGACGACGCGCGTGTCCGGGTCCCGGTCCACGTCCAGCCACACCTGCGCCATTTCCGCGTGCATGCGCGCCGTGGCGGTGGACAGCTTCGCGCCCTCCTCGCCCATGACGATCTCGAGGATGCCCGGCTCGATGGGCCGGATATGCAGGTCACTGTACTTAGAGTAGTCCATCGCTGCATTCTACAATTCGTCGATGCGCACCCCCGAAGACAGATTCGCCGGACTGCCCGGCTTCCCCTGGCAGCCGAACTACCTCGACTGGCGCGGCATGCGCGTGCACTACCTGGACGAGGGCCCGCGCGACGCGCCGGTGGCGCTGTGCCTGCATGGCGAGCCGACATGGAGCTACCTGTACCGCCACATGATCCCCGGCCTGCTGGACGCGGGGTTTCGCGTGGTGGCGCCGGATTTCATCGGCTTCGGCCGTTCCGACAAGCTCGAGGAGGATGCCGCCTACGGCTTCGACTTCCATCGCGGCATGCTGCTGGACTTCGTCGAGCGCATGGACCTGCGCCGCGTGCTGCTCATGGTGCAGGACTGGGGCGGGCTGCTGGGCCTTACGCTGCCGATGGAAGCCCCGGCGCGCTACGAACGCCTGCTGGTGATGAACACCACGCTCGGCACCGGCGATGCGCCGCTTCCCGAAGGATTCGTGCAGTGGCGCGCCTGGGTGCGCAAGAACCCCGACCTTGCCTGCGGCAAGCTGATGCGACGCAGCTGTCCGCATCTGGGTGAGGCAGAGGCAGCCGCCTACGACGCGCCTTACCCGGATGCGCGCTACAAGGCCGGCGCGCGCCGCTTCCCGGACCTGGTGCCCGACCGGCCGGACGCGCCCGGCGCGGCCGTGTCGCGCCAGGCGCGCGACTGGTGGTCCTCTGCGTGGAAGGGTGAAGCCTTCATGGCGATCGGCGCGAAGGACCCGGTGCTGGGACCGGCGGTGATGCAGGCGCTCCACCGGCACATACGCCACTGCGCGCCGCCGTACGTGCACGCCGAGGGCGGGCATTTCCTGCAGGAGTGGGGCGACGAGATCGTCGCTGCCGCGCTCGCGCACTGGAGACTGGCATGAATCCGGCCGCAGGCCCCCTGCTGGTGTCGTACGACGACGTCGCGCGTGCACACGAGCGCATCGCGCCACATGCGCACCGTACGCCGGTGATGCGTTCGTCGACCATCGATGCGATGACCGGCGCGCAGGTGTTCTTCAAGCCCGAGAACCTGCAGCGCATGGGCGCGTTCAAGTTCCGCGGCGGCATCAACGCGTTGTCGCAGCTCGACGACGAGTCTCGCCGCCGCGGTGTGCTCGCCTACTCCTCCGGCAACCACGCGCAGGCGGTCGCACTTGCGGGCCGCATGCTGGGCATCCGCGCCACCATCGTCATGCCCGCGAATGCGCCGCGCGTGAAGCTCGAGGCCACGCGCGGCTACGGCGCCGAGGTGATCACCTACGACCCGCAGGCCGAAGACCGCGAAGCCCTGTCCGCGCGCATCGCCGCCGAGCGTGGCTTCGCCGTGATTCCGCCTTATGACCACCCTCACGTGGTCGCCGGGCAGGGCACCGCCGCGAAGGAACTGATCGAGGACGCCGGCGCGCTGGACATGCTGCTCGTGCCCTGCGGCGGCGGCGGGCTGCTGTCGGGCTGCGCGATCGCAGCTGCGGCGCTGTCGCCTAGCTGCCGCACCATCGGCGTCGAGCCTGTTGCCGGCGACGACGCCACGCGCTCGTTCCATACGAAGACGCTGCAGCGCGTGCACAATCCGGACACGATCGCCGACGGCGTGCGCACGCCCAGCCTCGGCCGCGTCACCTTCCCGCTGGTGCTGCGCTACGTATCGGACATGGTCACTGTGGATGACACGGCGCTGCTGCGCGCGATGTTCTTCCTCTGGGAACGCATGAAGCTGGTGGTCGAGCCCACCGGCGCGCTGCCCGCGTGCGCGCTGCTCGAAGACCGCGTGCAGGCAAGGGGCTTGCGCGTCGGCGTGATCCTCTCCGGCGGCAATGTCGACCTCGACTGGGCGGCGCGCGCGAGGCTCGACAAGTTATGATGCCAGCCCCCGATTCACGCAACGCGCTTCCGACATGAGCTCACCACCGCAAACCATGCGCGCCATCGAGATCCGCCAGCCCGGCGGGCCCGAGGTCCTCACGCCAACGCAGCGGCCGATGCCGGTGCCTGCGCCCGACGAGGTGCTGGTGCGCGTCGCCGCGGCCGGCGTCAACCGCCCGGACGTGTTCCAGCGCACCGGCAACTACCCGGTGCCGCCGGGCGCCACCGACCTGCCCGGGCTGGAGATTGCCGGCGAAGTCGTCGCCTGTGGCGCAAACGCCAGGTTGTGGAAGCCGGGCGATCGCATCTGCGCGCTGACGAATGGCGGCGGCTACGCCGAGTACTGCGTGGTGCCGGAAGCGCAGGCGCTGCCGGTGCCCGCCGGCCTGTCGATGGCGCAGGCGGCGTCGCTGCCGGAAACCTTCTTCACGGTGTGGAACAACGTCTACGACAGGGCCGCGCTCGCGCCCGGCGAAACCTTCCTCGTGCAGGGTGGCTCCTCCGGTATCGGCGTCACCGCCATCCAGATGGCGGCCGCGACCGGCAACCGCGTCTTCGCCACCGCCGGCTCGGACGAAAAGTGCGCGGCCTGCGTGGACCTCGGTGCCGAGAAGGCGATCAACTACCGCACGCAGGACTTCGTCGCCGAGGTAAAGGCTGCCACCGGCGGCAAGGGCGTGAACGTCATCCTCGACATGGTCGCCGGCGCCTACGTGCTGAAGGAACTCAAGTGCCTTGCCGACGACGGCAGGCTGGTGTTCATCGCGCACCTCGGCGGCCACAAGGCCGAGATCGACATCAACGAGGTGATGCGTCGTCGCCTCGTCGTCACCGGCTCCACGCTGCGTCCGCGCACCCCGGCGTACAAGGCGCACGTGGCGAAGAACCTGCGGGAGAAGATCTGGCCGCTCATCGAGTCCGGCAGGATCAAGCCGGTGCTGTACAAGACGTTTGCGCTCGACCAGGCGTGCGACGCGCATCGGCTGATGGAATCCAGCCAGCACATCGGCAAGATCGTCCTCGAAGTCTAGCGACACGCCGGGTCATTCGCCGCCCCGGCCGGCCTCGGCCACCACCCAGTCGACGAAGGCGCGCACTTCGGGGCGCGCGTCGGCGCCGGGCGCCATCACTGCGTAGTAGGCGCGATCGGTGGCGGTTTCTCCCTTGAACGGCGCCAGCAGCCGCCGGCTGGCGAGCGCTTCTGCCACCAGCGCGCTGCGACCCAGCGCAACGCCGACGCCGGACAGCGCGGCGTTCACCACCTGGTCGTACTCCGAGAAGCGCAACGTGCCCTGCGGCTTCAGCTCGGACAGGCCCTGCAGTTCCAGCCACTGGCGCCACGACAGCCAGGGAAAGGCGCCGTCGGGCTGGTCATAGTCCAGCAGCACCTGCCGCGCCAGGTCGGCGGGCGTGCGCAGCTGCCGCGCGATCGCCGGCACCGCGACCGGAAACACCTTCTCGCCGAACAGCCGCACCGCGCCCTCGCCGGCGAACTCGGCTCTGCACAGCCGCAGCCCGACGTCGAAATCCTCGCGCTCCAGGCTGGCGAAGCGCGCATCCGCCGAGATGCGCACATCGACATCCGGGGCGACGCGGCGATAGCCGATCAGGCGCGGCACCAGCCACATGGCGGCGAAGGAATGCGTCGTCGTCACCGACAGCACGCGGCGATCGCCGAGCGCGCGCAGGCGGTCCATCGCCGAGCGCATCGTCGCCAGCACCTGCGCCGCCGCCGGATACAGCTCGCTTCCTGCCGCGGTAAGCGCCAGCGCGCGGTGGCGGCGCTGGAACAGCGAAACGCCGAGCTGACCCTCCAGCTCGATCATCTGCCGGCTCACCGCAGATTGCGTCAGGTGCAGCTCCTTGCCCGCGCGCGTGAAGGAAAGCAGGCGCGCTGCCGCCTCGAAGCCCTTCAGCAGGTCCAGGTCGGGAAGCCGGGCAGGCTGTTTTGGATTCCATTTACGCATCCTATGCGTGCCAGTATTTCGTTTGAATGCCTTCAAGGATACGCCCACACTGCCGTCACGACACATGCGATAAGCGCATGCCAAACGAGAAGGAGCATGTCATGCACATAGAACTTTCGAAGGCGACGCTGCAACTGGCCAGGGGCCAGGTACTGAGGCTGGACGATGCAGCGGGCCACGTCGTCTGCAGCGCCGATGGGGCGATCTGGGTCACCGAGGATGGCACGCGCAAGGATGTGGTCCTCGAACCCGGGGCGTGCCACCGGCTGGTCCGGGGCGCGCTGGTGCAGGCGCTCACCCCCGCGACGCTGTCGGTAGCCTGACGCGGAGACCGACATGACACCGATCAGCATCGAAGAGCTTCGCCGGCACCCCGAGTTGCTGGACGAGATTCGCGCGCGGGCGCACAAGGCGCGGGCCATGCAGGTGAACTCGCTGCTGTCCGCCCTCGCCGCACGGATAAAATGGCTGCTTCCCAGAGCAGAGGTGCAGCCATGTTTCGGAAAGGCCTGCTGACGAACGACGAGGGCGAGTCGCGCGCCCGCCGCGACCGCTGATGGCCGCCGAAGCGAAGCTGACGCCACGCCCGGCGGCAACCATCGTGCTGCTGCGCGACAGCGCCGAGGGGCCCGAGGTATTCATGCTGCGCCGGACGCTGCAGGCGAAATTCGTCGCCGGCGCCTACGTGTTCCCGGGCGGCCGCGTCGATCCCGCCGACGCGGACGAGCGCATCGCCCGTCGCGTGCTCGGCCTGGACGACGCGCAGGCGAGCGCGCGCCTCGGACTGCCTTCCGGCGGCCTCGCCTACTGGGTGGCGGCGGCGCGCGAATGCTTCGAGGAGGCGGGAATCCTGCTCGCCGTCGACGAGGCGGGCAGCTTTGTCGATCCGGCGCGGGTTGCCGCGCTGGGGGAACTGCGCGCGCCGCTGAATGCGGGCGACCTTGCCTTCGCAGACTTCCTCGAGAAGGAGCGCCTGTACCTGCCGGCGCGCAGCATCGCGTGGTTCGCGCACTGGATCACGCCAGCGGGCCGGCCACGCAGGTTCGACACGCGCTTTTTCGTCGCCGTCGCGCCACCCGGCCAGGAAGGCTCGCACGACGAGGGCGAAACCATAGACAACGTCTGGATCCGGCCCGGCCACGCGATCGAGCGCGCCGGGCGTGGCGAGATCGAGGTTGTGTTCGCCACCCGCACCACGCTCGCGCATTTCGCCGCATTCCAGCGCGCCGAGGATGCGCTCGCGCATGCGCACGAGAAGGAAGTGGAACTCAACGCCGCCTGCTTCGCGATCGCGGAAGACGGCGCGCGCCGCCTGCACGGACGCTCGGACCCGGCGTATTTCGAGATCCACTGGTGCGACCCCGGGGAGACCGGCACGAGCAGCACGTCGCTGAAGCCCGACGTGCCCAAGCGCCTCGACGACTTCGTCACCCGCGTCATCGCGCCCAATCCGGGGATGATGACCGGCCCTGGCACCAACGCCTACCTGGTCGGCAAGGACGATCTCGCGTTGATCGATCCCGGACCCGACATCGCCGCGCACCGCGAGGCGCTGCTCGCCGCTGGCGCCGGCCGCATCCGCTGGATCCTCTGCACGCATACGCACGTCGACCATTCGCCTGGCGCGGCGGCGCTGAAGCAGGCGACCGGCGCGCAGGTGCTCGGCATGCCCGCGCCGCCGGGAGGCAGCCAGGATCGCAACTTCGCGCCCGACCGTGTCCCCGTGCACGGCGAACGCATCGAGCTTGGCGGCGTCACGCTGCGCGCGATCCACACGCCAGGGCACGCATCGAACCACCTGTGCTACCTGCTCGAGCAGACCGGCATGCTGTTCACCGGCGATCACGTCATGCAGGGCTCGACCGTCGTCATCAATCCGCCTGACGGCAACATGCGCGACTACCTCGATTCGCTTGCGCAGGTGATAGAGCTGCAACCTGCGATCCTCGCACCCGGGCACGGCTATCTCGTCGGCGACCCGGAGAAGGAAATCCGCAGGCTGATCGCGCATCGGCTGAAGCGCGAGGCCAAGGTGCTGGATGCGCTGCGCGAGCTCGGCGAGGCAGGTGCAGACGAACTGCTTCCCCGCGTTTACGACGACGTGGCGCCGCGCCTGCACCAGGTTGCCGGGCGTTCGCTCGCCGCGCACCTGGGCAAGCTCGTGGAAGAAGGACGCATTGCGCTCGAAGGCGGCCGCTACCGGGTGGAAAGGGCTGCCCAGCCGGGCTAGAATGGCCCGGTATCGAACCCCGGCACCGAGAGGAGCACGCAATGGCCCACGACAGCACGATGAAGCTGGTGACGAACATGGATCGCGCGGCAATCGAGGGCTTGCTTGCCAAGGTGCGCATGCTGGCCCAGGCCAAGGGGCACAACGAGCTCGCGCAGATGTTCGCCGGCATCGAAGGCATGCCGCGCGCGCAGATCGAAACCAGCGTGAAGAACGCGCTGAAGTGGCTGGCCGGCAAGGAAGGCATGGCCGACATCTCCGGTCCGCTCGAACTCGCCGAGCTGAACCTGCCGAACCTGAAGTAGCTTCTCCCGTGGCATCCCGGTAGCGCCGGTCTTGGCGCAGTTCGACTACGACCTGTTCACGATCGGCGGCGGCTCCGGCGGCGTGCGCGCGAGCCGCATGTCGGCCGCGTTCGGCGCGCGTGTCGCCGTCGCCGAGGAGCGCTGGTTCGGCGGCACCTGCGTCAATGTCGGCTGCATACCGAAGAAGCTGTTCTCGTACGCCGCGCACTTCGCCGAGCTGTTCCACGATGCCGCGGGCTACGGCTGGAGCGTGCCCGAGCCCTCGTTCGACTGGCCGACGCTGGTCAGGAACAAGGACCGCGAGATCGCGCGCCTGAACGGGGTATACGAGAACCTGCTCGCGAAGGCCGGGGTGAAGATCCTGCGCGGCCGCGCCAGCCTGGTGGACGCGCACACGGTGGAACTCGACGGCAAACGGCATACCGCGCGCCATGTACTGGTCGCCACTGGATCGCGCACGGTGGTGCCGGAGATCCCGGGGACCGAGCTCGGCATTACCTCGGACGACGCCTTCTTCCTCGAGCGGCTGCCGGCGAGCGCGCTGGTGATCGGCGGCGGCTACATCGCGCTCGAGTTCGCGTCGATCTTCCACGGCCTGGGCGTGAAGACCAGCGTGGCGTACCGCGGCGCGCGCCTGCTGCGTGGCTTCGATGCCGAGATCGGCGAGCGACTCGCCGAGGAGCTCTGGCGCAAGGGCATCGAGGTGCTGCTGCAGGCCGATCCGGCGAAGCTGGAAAGGTCCGGCGACGACCTCGTCGCCAGCTTCAGGGACGGCTCGACGCGCCGGGCGGAACTGGTGATGTTCGCCACCGGTCGCAGGCCGAACACCGCGGGCCTCGGACTCGAGGCTGCCGGCGTCGCGCTTGCCGCCGACGGTGCGGTCAAGGTGGATGCGTATGCGCGCAGCTCAGTGGCCTCGATCCACGCCATCGGTGACGTCACCAACCGCGTCAACCTGACGCCGGTCGCGACCGCGGAGGGCATGGCGCTGGCGAAGACGCTGTTCCGGCATGAACCCACGCCCATCGATCATGACAACGTGCCGACCGCGGTGTTCTCGCACCCCAACGTCGCCACCGTCGGCCTGTCGGAGGAGGATGCCCGCGCCCGCCATGGCGCGGTAGACATCTACAAGGCCTCGTTCCGCGCGCTGATGAACACGCTGTCGGGCAACCAGGAGCGCACGTTCATGAAGCTGGTGGTGGACGCCGCATCGCAGCGCGTGCTCGGCGCGCACATGATCGGCCCCGACGCCGGCGAGATCATCCAGGGCATCGCCATCGCGGTGAAGCTCGGCGCGACGAAGGCGCAGTTCGACGCCACCATCGGCATCCATCCCACCGCCGCAGAGGAATTCGTGACGATGCGGGAGAAGGCCGGCTAGGAAAGCGACGCGCGAACGGCGAGCGACGCGCCGGTCGCCAGCAGCCCCAGCGCGATGATGCGCATCAGCAGGTCGCGCGACATGACGCGGAAGATGCGCCTAGCGACGGTGATGCCGAGCCAGGTCGCCGGGAACACGAACAGCGCGGTCAGCCAGACGCGCGAATCCAGCAGCAGCCCGGAGGCGATGAACGCAAGCACGCGTATCGAGATGCTCATCACCGCGCAGCGGCCCAGCGTGGCGCGGTACTGTTCCTTGGTCAGGCCGCGGCGCGACAGGTAGATCGCGTACGGCGGCCCGCCTGCGCCGAACAGCGTGCTGGTGATGCCGCCGGCGTAGCCCGCCGGATACGCCCAGCCCCGGCTGACGGTGCGCAGCGCGCCGCCGCGCACGAACGTGGACACACCCATCGAGATGACGAACGCCGCCAGCGCGTACATCGCCGCCTGCCGCGGCAGGTTCACCAGCAGCGTGACGCCGGTCACCGACCCGGCCAGGATCATCGGCAGCATGCGCATCCACTCCGCGCGCACCGCGCTCCTGGGATCCTCGAAGCCGATGCGCGCGGCACCGACCAGGTCGAGCAGCGCGAACATCGCCAGCGCGAATGGCAGCGGCACGACGAAGGTCGACAGCGGGATCGTCAGCAATGCGGAGCCGAAACCCGTGATGCCGAAGATCACGGCGCCGAGGAATGCGATCAGGGCGAGTGCGACGATCTCGTGCGGAACGATCTCCACTCAGGCCTCGTCGGCGAGCACCAGCTCGGATGCCTTGCCCCGCGTCATTCCACGCAGCCCCTTCGCGTACCGGCGGAACGGCAGGCCGTAGCGCGCTTCCAGGCCGCGCGCACGCGCGAGCAGCTGCTCGCGCGGAATCCGCGCCGGCATCCCCTTCAGGCCGAAGGCGATCAGGTTGGGGTCGCTCAGTGCGGGCAGGCGCAGCGCGGCGCCACGGAACCCGCGCCTGAGTGCCTGCAGGCGGGAATCGAGCTGCGGATCGTCGCTCATCAGGTTCGTCACCAGCACGCCGGGCGCGGCAAGCGCGTCCCACGCGGCGCGGTAGAAGGTCTCGCCCGCCAGGTGGCCTACGGGCGTCTCGTCGTCGAACGCGTCGGCCACCAGCAGGTCGCAGCAACCCGCCGACAGCGCGGCAGCGCCGTCGCCAACCTCGACCGCGAGGCGTGCATCATCCGGCGGCAGCGCGAACTGCGACCTCGCCACGCCGACCACGCGCGGGTCGATCTCCACCGCCTTGATGCGCAGCGTCCTGAAGTGCCGGTGCAGGAACTTGGCGATCGAGCCGCCGCCCAGGCCGATCAGCAGTGCGCGGCGCGGCTGCGGATGGAACAGCAGGAACGCCATCATGCAGCGCGTGTAGTCCAGTTGCAGCGCGAACGGCGCATCCAGGCGCATCGCACTCTGCATCGCGGTGCCGCCGATGTGCAGCGTGCGCACGCCGGCCGCATCGCTCACCGCGATCGGCGGCGGCGTGCCGCGGCGGGCCATTACTCGTCCGGCATGTCGAAGAGGGTCAACATGGTGCCGACGCCCGCCGCCTCGGCGCGGGCAAGGATCGCGTGGCCGACGACGATGTCACTGATGGCAAAGCCGCGGTGCCAGAACACGATGCGTTCGCCCGCCGACGTGCGTCCCGGGCGCAGCCCGGCGACCACCTCGCCGATCTCGGCGTGCACGCGCTCGCGCGTGAGCTGTCCACTCGCGATCATCGGCTGCAACTGGCCGCCCTTGGTGCACTGCTCCCAGTCGTCTACCACCACCTTGCCGGCGGAGAGCACCGTACGCGGGTCGACCACCATCTTCCAGCCGTAGGTGACAAGCAGGCAGTCGGGTTCCAGCCACTCGTCGCGCACGAGGAGCTCGGGCGCCTCCAGCCGCGTCGCCTCGACGACGATCTGCGCGCCGCGCACGCATGCTTCGACGCTGTCCACCGCAACCGCGTTCAGGCCGAGCTCGCTGCGCGCGCGCTGCGCGAGCCGCTCACGGCTCTCTGCGCGCTTCGAATGGATGCGCACCTCGTCGAAGGAATACTGGCTGGCGAGCAGCGCCAGGTTCGGGAACGCGCTGCCGCGCGCACCGATGTGGCCGAGCACGCGCGGATTCGAAGGTGCGAGGTGCCGGGCACCCGCCGCAGTGACCGCGCCGGTCCGCCAGGCAGTGATGTGCGTCGCGTCCAGGATCGCCAGCGGCACGCCGCGGTGCGGATCGTACAGCGTCACCAGCGCGACCTCCGAGGGCAGGCCGTGGCGCCAGTTGTCGACGTAGTCGCCGGTCACCTTGACGCCGGCGCGGTCGATGTGTCCCGCCCAGCCGACCAGCACGTTGAAGTGCCCGTTGTAGCGCGAGTCGAGGTCGATGTGCGCCTTGGGCGGCATCACCACGTCCTTCCTGCCATGCGCGGCGAGGCCGGCCGCGACGATGTCGACCAGCTCCGCGTGCGACGGCATCAGTGCGGTGACCTGCGCGCGGTCGAGGAACCGGAATGCAACTTTCGCCATGTCAGGCCGCCAGCCTTTCCAGCGGCCAGCCGGCGCGCGCGGGCGCGCGGCCAGCCGCCCGCAAGGCGTGCAGTTCGGCCACCGTGCGGTACCCGGCGGCCGCGACGACGCCACCGCGCACCGCGCCGGCCGCGGTCGGCCCCCAGAGCTCGTCGAAGTCCGCAGGCAGCTCGCGCCCCTGTGGCATCGACAGCCACAGGCGATACAGCATGCGCTTCTTCTCCGGTTCGTCCCAGTCGACCACCGCGTCCCGCGCGTGGTAGGTGACGTGGTTGTTGAGGAACTGCAGGTCGCCCGGCTCCATGCGGGTGAGAAAGCTCTCGCTGTGGGCAAGGTCGGCGAGCAGGTCCAGCACTTTCCATTGCGCCTCGGTGACCCGCGGCAGGTCGAGGAACTTGTCCGCGGATTCGACGTACGCGCGCGAGTACTGGCTGGTGAAGCGCCCCTTGTGCAGGCAGAAGATCGGGTTGCGGAACCAGGGCGCCTCGTGCGGCTGGCCCTCTCCCTGGCGGCTGTGGTACCAGTACTGGTGCAGCGCATCGAGCGCCTCGGGATCGCGCTCGAGCAGCACGTTGTGGATGTGCGGCGTGCTGACCACCAGGTTGTTGCCGCCGGAGCGGCCCTGGCGCACGCAGGCCAGCACCACCACGTCGCAACGGTCGGTATGGAAGCGCAGCGCCCCCGCGGCGCGGTAGCCCCGCGAGGTCGCCTTCCCCATCGGCTCGCCATAGTCGCGCACTTCGCCCAGCAGCTCGCCGAAGCGGCTCTGCGACACCGCGGTTCCCATGTGCAGGCCGATCCCCCACAGCGCGATGCGCATGCCTTCCTGCCCCAGCGCCTCGTGCGGCAGCCCGCGCAACAGCGCAATGCCCACGCCGTTCTCGAGCTGGTCCGAAATTTTCGTCAGCAGCGCGGCGGTGCGCGGAACGACAAACTCGCCCTTGTCCATTTCCAGCCACTCGGTGCCGGCGGCGCGCACGCGCGCAACCGCGGCGAGCAGCTCGGCCTTCTCCGCGTCACCCAGCGCATGCATCCAGTCGCTGCGCGCCTGCATGTCCTTTCCCGACCAGACGCCGGGACCGTCGATCCGGGTCCGCCAGGGTTTTGCCCCATTCGTTGTCATTATCAGTTCATCGTCCAGTGTTTCCGGTCAGCGGGAAGTGTAAGCGCCAGACGCCGCATCAGCACGAGCACACCCCCCGCGGCTGCGAACTCGATGGCGGCGGAAACCAGGATCGGTACGCCGTAGCTGCCGGTGGCGTCGAAGGCCGCGCCGACCAGCGTCGGCCCGGCGAGCGTGCCGATGCCGGCTGCCGTGTACAGCGTGCCGATGATTCCCGACACCTGCCGCGCGCCGAACAGGTCCATCACGATGGAGGGAAACAGCGCGACGAAGCCGCCATAGAAGGCGCCGAACACCAGCGCGAAAGCCGCGAGCACGCGGTAGTCGCGCGTGGTCCACCACAGCAGGAACATCAGGCCGAGCCCGGCGTAGGTGCCCGCGAGGCACGGAATGCGCCCGACGCGGTCGGCGATGCCGCCGGCGAAGAAGCGCCCGAGCACGCTGCCGAGGCCGATCAGGCTGACCAGCGTCACCGCCGCCGCGTCGGTGTAGCCCGCGTCGATCGCATACGGGCCGAGGTGCACCATGGGCACGAAGGTACAGCCCGCGCCCGCGATCAGGGTCACGTACAGCATGCGGAACTCGAAGGTTCGCATGGCTTCGCGCAGCGTCATCCCGGCGGCCGGCGGCGCCTCGGCAAGCTTGCGCGCCGCGCCCTGGTTGTCGATCGCCAGCGCCGCTGCGCCCGCAACCACCAGCGCAAACACGGCAAGCGCGAAGTAGGCGCCGCGCCAGCCGAGCTGCTCGATCAGCCACACCGCGAGCGGCGGAAAGAGGATGTTGCCCGCGCCGATGCCGGAAACCGCGATCCCGGTGGCGAAGGCGCGGTTGGCCTGGAACCACGGCTGCACCGCGCCCACCGAGGGTACGTAGGTGAGCCCCACGCCCAGGCCCACGCCCAGCGCATAGACGACGCACAGCACCGCGAGCGACCCGGCAGTGCCGGCGGCGGCCAGCCCCGTCGCGAGGCACAGCACGCCCGCGATGGCGACGCGGCGCGCACCGAACCTGTCCGCCAGCATGCCCGCCGGCGCGCCGAGGGTGAAGTACAGCAGCGCACACAGCGAGAACACCAGCGAGATGGTGCCGCGCGAAGCCGCGAACTCCGCCTCGAACGCCTTGAAGAAGGCGGCGAAGGTGTACACCGAGCCGAAGCCGACGCACATCAGGGTGAAGGCGCACAGCACCACCACCCAGCCGTGGCGGGATGCTTGCGTCAACGCTTGTTCTTGGCAGTCTTCCCGGACGCGGGCCTGGCGGCAGGCTTTGCCTTCGCCGACCTGGCAGCCGCGGGCGCCGCCACCGCTGCGACCAGCTCGACCTCGAGCAGCAGGTCGTCATGCACCAGGCGACTGACGCCGACCAGCGTGCTCGCCGGCATCGCGTCGCGGTCGAAGTAGCGGAAGCGCACCTCGCGGTAGATGCTCACGTCCTCGGGGTTGAGGTGGACCATGTAGCCGTTCACCTTGATGACGTCGCCCCAGCCGGCGCCGGCCGCCTTGAGGTTGTGCGTCAGGCTCTTGAACACCTGCTCGCACTGGGCACGGAAATCGCCCTTGCCGACGACGATGCCGTCGCGGTCGTAGCTCACCTGGCCCGAGACGTACACCAGCCGCAGCGGTCCCTCCACCGCAATCGCATGCGTGAAGAACCTCGGGTCGAACAGTGCGTTCGGGTTGTGAAGCTGCTTTTTCATGGTCCTCCCCCCTGAAGGAACGCTCAGAATAATGCACCTCGTGCGGCGACCGGCCATAGCGCCTCGACCCTGCCGTCGCGCACGACCACGTACCAGTCGTGCAGGTTTACCGTCGGGTCGCAGTGACCCGGCACCAGCAGCAGCTTCTCGCCCAGCGCCGGCGCCGCTGCCCCAGCCGCGATCTCGATGACGCCATGCTCGTCCGACGGGCGCGTGTAGCGCAGCCCCGGCCGTTCCCACACCAGCGGCAGCCCGGAGTCGATGCTCGACGCTTTCAGCCCTGCATCGACAACGGCGCGGTCGGCAGCAGGCCGGCTCATCACGGTGGTGAGGACGAACAGCGCGTGCTCGAAGTGCGGCAGCGGCGGCCCCCACTCGTTCCTTGCGTAGTCGGCATCCATGAAGACGTAGGAGCCGGGCTGGATTTCGTCGTAGACGCCGGATTCGACCTCGAACATGAAGCTTCCGCTGCCTCCGCCGGTGACCACGGGACAGGCGATGCCTTCGGATTCGAGCAGGCGTCGAGTCTGGTTGGCCGCCGACGCCGCGCGCTCGATCGCGGCGCGGCGCTCGGCCAGCGTGCGCAGGTGCTGCGCGGAACCCTGGTAGGCCTGGAGGCCGGCCAGCCGCAAGTGCTGGCACGCGGCGATCACGCGCGCAAGCTCGAGCGCCGGCGCGCCGGGCGCGATGCCGCAGCGCCTCGCGCCCACGTCGATCTCGACGTAGGCGTCGATGCGCGTCCCCGCCGCTGCGGCCGCCGCGTCAAGCGCTCGCGCATTCGCGCCATCGTCGACGCACACGCCGATGCGCGCGTGCCCGGCGAGCGCCGCAAGCCTCGCCAGCTTCGCGGCACCGACGATCTCGTTGGTGACCAGCACGTCGGCGACGCCGCCGGCAACCAGCACCTCCGCCTCCGACACCTTCTGGCAGCACATGCCGACCGCGCCCGCTTCGATCTGGCGCCTGGCGACCTCGGGCGACTTGTGCGTCTTCGCGTGCGCCCGCACCCGCACGCCGCGGCCCGCGACCTTGTCCGCGAGCGTCTTCAGGTTCCGCTCGAAGGCGGCGAGGTCGATGACGAGCGCCGGGGTATCGACGCTCTCGAGCGCCTGTCCGACGGTCGCCGGCGCCGGCACTGGCATGGCCTACGCGGCTCGCGCCATGCGCTCCGCGCGCTGGCGCTGCGCCAGCCAGCCGATGGCCACCATCACCGCGAGGATCAGCGGCAGCGCGGCGTAGTTGACCTTCTCCCAGCCCGCCTGTGTGACGGTGAGCCCGGAGGTAAACGAGGAGACGGTCATCAGCACGAACACCGCGAGGTCGTTCGCGCCCTGCGCCTTGGCGCGTTCCTCGGGCCGGTAGGTCTGCGTCAGCAGCGTGGTGCCGCCGATGTAGAGGAAGTTCCAGCCCACGCCCAGCACGACGAGCGAGACCCAGAAGTGCGCCACCGACAGCCCCGCCAGCGCCGATGCGACCGCGACGACGTTGAGCGCCGCGCCCGCGAACAGCACCGCGATGACGCCGAAGCGCCGGATCAGCCCGCCGGTGAAGAACGACGGCGCGAACATGCCGACGACGTGCGAGGAGATCACGAACGCCGCGTCACCGTAGGGGTGGCCGCAGACGTTCATCGCGATCGGCGTCGCGGTCATGAGGAAGTTCATCACGCCGTAGCCGATCGCGCCACAGGCCACGGCGACGATGAACTTCGGCTGCGCCGCGATCTCCGCGAGCGGCCGGCCCTTCTTCTCGCGCTCCGCAAGGCTGGGCACCGGCACCTTGAGCCACTGCAGCAGCAGGATCGTCGCGAGCAGGAACACGCTCACCGCCAGATAGGCGCCGACGAAGCGCTGCGGGAAGGCATCGACCGTGAAGCGGCTGAGGTTCGGGCCGATGATGCCGCCGACCAGGCCGCCGGCGAGCACCAGCGAGATCGCCGTGGCCTTGTAGTCAGGCGGCGCGGCGTCCGCCGCGGCGAAGCGGTAGTACTGCCCGAACGCGTTCGAGAAACCGAACACCAGCGTGCCCGCGCACAGCATCCAGAAGCTCTGCACGTAGACCGCCCAGGCGCACGCCAGGCAGCCCAGCAGTCCGATCGCGGCGCCGACCGACAGCCCCGCGCTGCGGCCGATGCGCGCCTGCAGGTACGAGGCCGGCACGGTGGCGATCGCGCCACCGACGATCCAGAACGTTACCGGCAGCGTGGCGAGCGACCTGTCGGCGGCCAGGGACAACCCGGCCAGGCCATTGACCGCGATCAGCGTCGCCGAAACCGAGAACAACATCGCCTGGCACGCAGCCAGCAGCGCGACGTTGCGTCCGATGCTGCTCATATATACAGTACCCGGGAGGAAACATTCATTCTACTGGCGGGAGCCATGGCAGACGACAGGAGAATCGCGGTCCGGTCGGTACAGTTTCACGCATCCGGCGCAGGTCAGGTGCACAAGTCGCGCGGCGCCGTGTCGCACATCGCCGGACGATTCGAAAGCTCGGCGCGGGAGGGCTGGGACGACGGCTGGGCACGCGACGAGGAACCACTGCCGCCGCTGGACACCACGGTGCGCGAGGAGCGCGCGCGCTCGATCATCGCCACCAACGAATCCCCCGACATCCCGTTCGATCGCTCGATCAACCCCTACCGCGGCTGCGAGCATGGCTGCTCCTACTGCTACGCCCGCCAGACCCACGCCTACCTGGAACTGTCCCCCGGACTGGATTTCGAAACCCGGCTGTTCGCGAAGACAAACGCCGCGGAGCTGCTGCGCGAGGAACTGGCGAAGCCCTCGTACCGGCCGCAGCCCATCGCCTTCGGCACCAACACCGACGCCTACCAGCCGATCGAGCGCCGCTACCGAATCATGCGCGAGCTCGTCGAGCTGCTCTCCGCCTGCGAGCACCCGCTCACCATCGTGACGAAGTCCGCGCTCGTCGAGCGTGACATCGACCTGCTCGCGCCGATGGCGCGCAAGAACCTTGCAAAGGTGTTCGTGTCGGTCAACACGCTGGACCACGCGCTCGCGCGCAGGCTGGAGCCGCGCGCCGCCAGCCCGCGGCGGCGCATCGCCACCATCCGCGCGCTCGCCGATGCGGGCATTCCCTGCGGCGTGATGGTGGCGCCGATGATCCCCGGGCTCACCGACAAGTCGATCGAGGAAGTGCTCGAGGCCGCCGCCGCGGCAGGTGCGCAAGCCGCAGGCTGGATCATGCTGCGCCTGCCGCACGAGGTGAAGCCGCTGTTCAAGGAATGGCTGGTCACCCACTACCCGCTGCGCGCGACCCACGTCATGAACATCGTGCGCGACGTGCGCGGCGGCCGCGAGAACGATCCGCGCTTCGGCGCGCGCATGAGGGGCAGCGGCAACTACGCGGACCTGATCGGCAAGCGCTTCGACCTCGCCTGCCGCAGGCTCGGGCTGAACGAGGAGCGTCGCGGGCAGGCGGCGCTCGACTGCTCGCGCTTCCGCACGCCGTCGGCGGGGCGACAGATGAGCCTGTTCTGAGCACGTCGCGCACCGAGGGCCTGCTGAAGGGGCCGATCCTGCCGACGCTGGCGAGGCTTGCCGCGCCGGGCGTGGTGCTGGCATTGATGCAGACCACCGTGTCCGTGGCAGATACGCATTTCGTCGGCAGGCTCGGCACCGATGCGCTCGCCGGCATCGCGCTGGTGTTCCCGCTGGTGATGCTGCTGCAGATGACGTCGGCCGGCGCGATGGGTGGCGGCGTTTCTTCCGCGGTAGCGCGCAGCCTCGGCGCCGGCAACCTCGCCGGCGCACGCACGCTGGTGGCGCACGCGATGCAGATCGCGCTAGCCGCGGGCCTCGTGTACACCCTGCTGCTGCTCGCGCTCGGGCACGGCCTGTACGCGCTGATGGGCGGCAGGGACGGCGCGCTGCGCCAGGCGCTCGCGTACTCCGACATCCTGTTCGCCGGCGCGGTGTTCGTGTGGCTGGCAAACACGCTGGCCAGCGTACTGCGCGGCAGCGGCAATACGCTGGTGCCGGCGGTCGTGCTGATCGGCGCGGCGCTGGTGCACATCCCCCTGTCGGGCGCGCTGACGCTCGGCTGGGCCGGCCTGCCGGCGCTGGGCATCGCCGGCGCCGCGATCGCCTACGTCGCCGCCGCGGCGATCGCGAGCCTGGCGATGGGCGCCTACCTGTGGCGCAGCAGGTTGCGGCCGCGGCGCGAGGACTGGACCCCGAGGCGGCGCACCTTCGGCGAGATCCTGCGCGTCGGCCTGGTGTCCTCGCTATCGGCGCTGCAGACCGTGCTGACGGCGGTGATCGTCACCGGCTTCGTCGGCGCCTTCGGCACCACCGCGCTCGCGGGCTACGGCGTCGGCCTGCGCCTGGAACTGATGCAGGTGCCGATCGTGTTCGCCATCGGGCAGTCGCTGGTGGTGCTGGTGGGCACCAACATCGGCGCCGGCCAGGCGGCACGCGCCAAGCGCATCGCATGGATAGGCGCCGGCATCGCCGCCGGCTGCTGCGCCGCCACCGGCTTCTTCACCGCGCTCTTTCCGGCCATGTGGGTGGGCCTGTTCAGCCAGGACGCCGCGGTGCTCGAAATCGGCGGCCGCTACCTGCGCATCGTCGCGCCGTTCTATGTCTTCTTCGGCGCCGGCGTCGCGCTGTACTTTGCTTCGCAGGGCTCGGGCAAGGTGCTGCTGCCGGTGCTTGCCGGCACCGCGCGGCTCGCGGTGGTGGTGGCGGGAGGCGTGCTGGCGGTGCAGGTGTTCGCGTCGCTCGCGTCGCTGTTCGCCGCGATCGCGTTCGGCATGCTGCTCCTGGGCGCGATCACCGCATGGTCGGTGCACCGCACGCGCTGGGGAAGCTAGGAAACCGCTAGCCGAGGAATTCGATCAGCGCGTCCAGCGTGTCGTCGGGCGCCTCGGCCATCAGCGAGTGTCCCGAGCTGCCGATCTGCACGGTGCGCGAGCCACGTATCGCGCGGGCCAGTTCCGCCGCGGCCTTCGGCGGCGTCATGACGTCGCGGCGGCCGAGCACGAAGAGCGCGGGGCATTGCACCTTCGCCGCCGCGTCCATGCCGCCGGCGTACGCGTTGCAGGCATTGAGGTCCTTGTACAGCACGCCGGGCGCGAGGCGCGCGAGGCGCGCCAGCGTGTCGCCATACATCCACATCCCCGGGTTGGGGTTTCCCGCCAGCGGCACCTGCGCTGCGTGGCCCCAGATCGTCTCCATGTCGAAGGCGGCGTGATCGTTGCGCTTCGCCGCGTCGAGGAACGCCGCGCCAACCTTCATCGGGTAGGCGGTGCCGATCAGCGCGATGCGCTCGACGCGCTCGGCATGGCTCGCGGCGCTTTGCAGGGCCACCAGCGAGCCCATCGAATGGCCGACGATCGCGGCTCTTTCGATGCCCGCCGCATCGAGCAGGCGCGCCAGCCAGTCGGCCATCGCCTCGATGCTGGCAATCGGCGGGCCTTCCGAGCGGCCGTGCCCGGGCAGGTCCACCGCAAGCACGTTCCGGCCGTGATAGCCGAAGTAGCGGCTCTGCAGCCCCCACCAGCTGTGGTCCAGGCCTGCGCCATGCACGAACACGACCGTGCGCTTCGCCGCGTCGATCGCGTGCGCTGCCGTGTACGCGAACGCCTGCCTGCCGTCGACCTGGATGTCCACTACTTCGACGCCCGCTCGGCGGCCTTCAACGCACGATCGAGATCCTCGACCAGATCGTCGGCATCTTCCAGCCCTATCGACAGGCGCACCGTTCCTGCGGTGATGCCTGCACGCTTCAGGTCCTCGTCGGACATGCGGTAGTGCGTTGTGCTGGCGGGGTGGATCACCAGCGACTTGGCGTCCCCCACGTTCGCCAGGTGCGAGAAGATGCGCAGCGCTTCGATGAATGCGCGGCCCGCCGGCCTGCCGCCCTTCATGCTGAACGAGAACACCGCGCCCG
The DNA here is from genome assembly GCA_964612335.1 of uncultured Enterobacteriaceae bacterium. Taxonomy (GTDB): domain Bacteria; phylum Pseudomonadota; class Gammaproteobacteria; order Burkholderiales; family SG8-39; genus CAZTDU01. The sequence continues at coordinate 22,068 of CAZTDU010000007.1, forward strand.
CGCCCCTGGGCAGCAGCTTCTGCGCCAGCGCATGGTCCGGGTGCGAAGGCAGTTCCGGGTAGCCGACCGACTCGACCATCGCGTGTTCGGAGAGGAACTTCACCACGCGCCGCGTGCTCTCGACGTGGCGCGGCATGCGCAGGTGCAGCGTCTCCACGCCCTGCAGTATCTGGAACGCGGTCATCGGCGCCATGCAGGCGCCGAAATCGCGCAGCCCCTCGCGCCGCGCGCGCAGGAGGAACGCACGCGTGCCGGATTCTTCCTCGAAGTCCATGTTGTGGAAGCCCGAGTACGGCGCGGTGAGCTGCGGGAATTTTCCGCTCTTCTCCCAATCGAAGCGCCCCGAGTCGACGAGCACGCCGCCGATGGCGGTGCCATGCCCGCCGAGGAACTTGGTCGCCGAGTGGTACAGCAGGTCGGCGCCGAATTCGAACGGCTTCATCAGGTACGGCGTGGTGAAGGTCGAATCCACCAGCAGCGGCACGCCCGCCTCGTGCGCGATCGCCGACACCGTGAGGATGTCCAGCACGTCCAGTCCCGGGTTGCCCAGCGTTTCGCCGAAGAAGAGCCGCGTGTTCGGCCGCACCGATTTGCGCCAGGCATCGATGTCGCCGGGCCGGATGAACGTGGTTTCGATGCCGAAGCGCGCCAGCGTGTAACCCAGCAGGTTGTGCGAGCCGCCGTAGAGCGAGTTGGAAGCGACGATGTGCTGCCCCGCGTCGAGGATCGTCGCCACCGCCAGGTGCAGCGCAGCCTGTCCCGATGAAACCGCAATCGCACCCGCGCCGCCTTCCAGCGCGGCGATGCGCTCCTCCAGCACCGCGACGGTCGGATTCGAGATGCGGGAATAGACATGGCCCGCGCGCTCCATGTTGAAGAGCGACGCGGCGTGCTCCGAGCTGCGGAACACGTACGACGTGGTCTGGTAGATGGGTACCGCGCGGCTGCCGAAAGTCGCATCCGGCGACTGGCCCGCGTGCAGGGCCAGCGTGTCGAATCCAGGATACTTCGGGCCGGCCAAGGTTGCGCCTGTTTTTTACGTTAGCGGTGCCGCGCGGCAGGAACTGTCGCGCTGCAGCGCGTCGTGGTTCCTAATGCAGGTTCTTGCGCGCCGGGCGCGTATAGGTCTCGAACGCGCGCTCGGGCTTCTTCGGCTGCGCAGCCTTTTCCTTCCAGTCGCGGTCGAACATGTCGTTCACCAGCGCCATGACCTCGGCGGTCTTCGACTTGTCGAACTGGCGCTCGAGCAGCGCGCCGACGTCCTCGATCATGCAGCGGCGCTGCGCCTCGTGGATCGCCTGCGGCGTCGGACCGACGAAGAGCAGCCGCTGCTCCTGCTCGCCGTTGGGGTGGTACAGCGTGACCTCGATCTCCACCGCCTCGTAGCACAGCGGGCCGAGGTTCTCGAGCGCCTGGTCCAGCGCCGCATGGAAGCTGCGGCCCACCTCGCCGGTCCAGCACAGGAACAGCAGCAGTTCCTTGTCGTCGAACTTGATGCCGGGCTCGTCCGGCTCCAGGCTCTTCACGTCGGCGAGGTCGTCCGCGTCCAGGTATTCGAGCCAGGGCGCGAGCGCCATCGCGATCTGCTTCTTCGAAACGCCCTCGAGGACGGGGATATCGGCGTGAACGTGGACTTCCATCCGCATGGCGGATCCTTCAGGGCGGGGGAGAGCGCGCATTTTATCACGCAGCCCTGCCTTAGAATCCGGCCATGCTGCGGCCGGATTACGCTGGGGGCGGCTTCCTCAACCTCATCGCCACGCTCGCCGCGGCGCGAGGCGGCGAGCCGCGGCACGCCACGCTCGCGGCGCTGCCGCCGCAGCGGTTTGCGAGTGCGCAGAACGTCGTCTTCCTCATCATCGACGGCCTGGGCGACGACATGCTGCAGCGCTACGGCGTCGGCGGCGCGCTGCTCGGCGCGCGCGAGGCGGCGATCAGCGCGGTATTCCCCTCCACCACGGCGTGCGCGATCACCACCTCGTACACCGGACTGTCGCCGCTGGAGCACGGGCTCACCGGGTGGTTCACATACTTCGGCGAGGCCGCATGCGTGGGCGCGCCGCTGCCCTTCCAGTCGCGCGGCAGCGGCATCGGGCTCGCCGCGCGTGGTCTGGCGCCGTCGCGCCTGTTCCACTGGCGCTCGTTCCTCGACGGGCTGGATGCGAAGACCTTCGTCGTGTCGTGGGACAAGATCATGGACTCCGACTACAACCGGCATCACTGCGGCGGCGCCGGACGCCGCGCCTACGCCACGCTCGAAGGCCTGGTGGACGGCATCGAGGCAGCGGTGAAGTCAGGGCCGGAGCGCAAGTTCGTCTACGCGTACTGGTGGCAGTTCGACGCCATCGCGCACCAGTATGGCGCCGGCTCGGCGGAGGCGAGATCGCACTTCGGCAAGGTCGACGCTGCGTTCGGCGAACTGCTCGCGCGGCTCGCCGGAACCGACACCATGCTGGTGGCGAGCGCGGACCATGGCTTCTGCGACAGCACGGCGGAGGAATCCCTGTCGCTCGCCGATGCGCCGGGGCTGGAATCACTGCTGAGGTTTCCGCTGTGCGGCGAGCCGCGCATGGCCTGGTGCCATGTGCAGGAAGGGCGCGTGCGGGAGTTCATCGCGCGCGCCGGCGCATGGCTGGGCGAGCGCGCGCAGGTGCGCGCCAGCCATGAGTTGCTGGACGAAGGCTGGCTCGGACCGGGCACGCCACACCCGCGCATCCGCGAGCGCATCGGCGACGTGGCGATCCTGATGCGTGGGCGAAACACCCTCAAGGACCGGGTTGCGGGCGAGCGCAAAGTCCTACACATTGGCAACCACGGCGGCGCAAGCGCCGGGGAAATGCGCATCCCACTCATAGCGAGGCACCTGTGAAAACCAGCGTCAACGGCATCGGCATCAACTACGAGATCCACGGCAGCGAAGGCAAGCCCTGGCTGGTACTCAGCCATTCGCTCGGCTGCAGCATACGCATGTGGGACGAGCAGATCGCGGCATTCCAGGACCGCTACCGCATCCTCGCGTTCGATACCCGCGGCCACGGCGCGAGCGACGCTCCGCCCGGCCCGTACACGCTGGAGATGCTCGCCGACGACGCCAAGGGCGTGATGGACGCCGTCGGCGTAAAGCGCTGCCACTGGGCCGGACTGTCGATGGGCGGCATGATCGGCCAGACCTTCGCGCTGAAGTACCCGGGCGTGTTCCAGACCCTGACGCTCGCCGATACCACCAGCCGCTACCCGGCGGAAGGGCGGGCGATGTGGGCAGATCGCATCAGGACGGTAGAGACGCAGGGCATGCAGGCGCTGGTCGAGCCGACGCTCGCGCGCTGGTTCACCGAGCCCTATCGCAAGGCGGGCGGCAAGCGCCTCGCGGAGATCGCGGACCAGATCCGCGCCACGCCCGTGCAGGGCTACGTCGGCTGCTGCCACGCCATCCCGCAGATCGACCTCACCGCACGCCTGAAGGAGATCAAGTGCCCGATCCTGGTGATCGTCGGCGAGGAGGACATGGCGACGCCGGTGGCGATGGCGAAGGAGATCCACGACAACGCCCCCGGCTCAAAGCTCGTCATCCTGCCCCGCGCGGCGCACATCGCCAACGTGGAGCAGGCCGCGGGCTTCAACCAGGCGCTGGAAAGAATCCTCAGCGCGAGCTGATCCCCGCCACCGCGCGGTCGATGAACTCGCGCGACTGCGCGAGCACCGCGTCGCGCCAGGCCGGGTCGGCGGGGTAGAACGCCTCGTCGTGCACGGCGCGCACCGCGCGCGCAAGGTCCGGTGACTTCGGCCCTTCGTAGCGCAACCAGCGTCCGGCCATCAGCGCGCGCTGCATCTCCTGGCGCGGCCGCGTGCCGAACTCGACCACCACCGCGGTAGTGTCCGCCTGCGGCAGCGCGGCGCAGAAGGCGTTCACCAGCAGCCCCTGGTACGACGCCACGGCCTTGTGCGTGACGCCCTCGCGGTTCACCGCGCGATCGCCCCACCAGGCGCGCGCGCGCTCGTAGCCGGGCGATCCCGCGGCATGGAAGCACAGGTAGATGTGCCCGAGGTACGGCCCGATGCCGGTGTGCAGGTCGATGATCGCGGCCTGCTTCGCGTGCCCGACGTGCGTGCCGAGCGCCTCGAGGAATGTCGCCGCGGACCATTGCCTGCGCTCGCCGCCGAACACCAGCCCGTCGGGGTGCGTGTACTGGCCGCCGTTGAACGCGTCCGAAAATCCCTGCTCGCCGACCCGCGCGCGATATTCGTCCAGCCGCCTGAAGATGCCGGCGAGGGTCTGCTCGTCGAACGTCGATGGCGTCAGCACCGGATGCAGCTCGGCATAGCCCGGGTTCGCCGGGCGCGGCCGGGAGAAGTCGACGAAGTTGCGGTTCAGGTCGACGTTCTCCTCGGTGCAGCGCGAGCGGTGCGCGAAGCCCCAGGGATTGTGGCCGTGGAAGAACACCACCGCGGTGCCGGCCGGAATGCGCCCGGCACCGCCGCCGCGCATCCACGCGGTCTGCGCCCCGGATCCTGAGTAGCCCTCGATGCCGTGCGTGCCGCAGCCGGCCACCAGCACCCGCGGCGCGTCGGCCTGGCCGAGCACCGCGACGTCGAAATACAGTTCCTCGCCGGCCGGCCCCTGCCCCGGGTGCCGGTAGTGCGCGAGCGCGGCGCCGCAGCCGCGCGCCGCGGCGAGGAACTTCTCGCGCGCGTCGGCGTAGGTCTCGGAGAATGCGGAAACGTCGTTCATCTAGTCGTCCTTGGATACGGGCTTGTTCATGCCGCGCCAGCGCGCGAGCACAGGGGAATGGATGCCGAAAAGGTCCAGCACGCGGAACACCGTGTGATCGACGATGTCCGCGACCGTCTTCGGCTTGGAATAGAACGCCGGCACCGGCGGCACGACGATGCCGCCCATCTCGGCGACCGCCACCATGTTCCTCAGGTGCGCGAGGTTGAACGGCGCCTCGCGCGGCAGGATCACCAGGCGGCGCCGCTCCTTCAGCACCACATCGGCCGCGCGCGACACCAGGTCGTCGGCGTGCGCGTGCGCCACCGCCGCCAGCGTTTTCATCGAGCAGGGCGCGATCACCATGCCTTCGGTGAGGAACGAGCCGCTGGCGATCGCCGCGCCGATGTCTTTCGGGTGGTAGTGCACCTTCGCCAGCGCCTCGATGTCGCGGCGCTTCAGGCCGAGTTCCTGGTGCGCGTTCAGCACGCCGGCGTCGGTCAGCACCAGGTGCGCCTCCCAGCCGCGCTGCGCGGCGAGCGCCTCCAGCAGCCGCACGCCGTACACCGCGCCGGTCGCACCCGAGATGCCGACGATCAGGCGCCTGTTTTTTGAAACGCTCCGCCTCACGCGGGCAAGCGTACACCAGCCGCCGCGCGTTTTGCGCTACGCTTCGGCCCGTGTTCACGAACCTCGGCGACTATCACGACCCGGCGCACGATGACCGCCTCGCGGTGATCGACTGCCTGGACTGGAACAATCCCCGCGAGTACACGCACGGCGACGTGGACCGCATGGCACGCGCGGTCGCGCGCGGCCTGCTGTCACGCGGCCTGAAGCGCGGCGACGCGGTCGCAATCCTGTCGGCGAATCGCACCGAATTCCTCGCCGCCTACTTCGGCATCATGCGCGCCGGCATGGTGGCGGTGCCGGTGAACCACAAGTTCCCGCGCGACACCATCCGCTTCGTGCTCGAGGATTCCGCCACGCGGCTCGCCATCTGCGACCACGAGCGGCGCGCGCTGCTGCCCGAGGGATTCGCCGCGGTAGAGTTCGGTGCCGAGTGGGACGCCTTCCTCGACCCGGGCGAGTTCAGTACCGTGCAGCCGGCGCCGGGCGAGACGGCGATGATCCTCTATACCTCGGGCTCGACCGGCAGGCCCAAGGGCGTGCCGCTGTCGCACCAGGGGCACCTGTGGGCGGTCGAGACGCGTCTGCGCGGCGGCCAGAGCTTCGTCGACGAGCGCCTGATCGTCGCCGCGCCGCTGTTCCACATGAACGCGCTGGGCACCTCGAAGTTCATCTTCGCCGCGCACGCCTCGATGGTGCTGCTGCCGCAGTTCGACGCGAAGCGCTACATCGAGGCGATCGGCCGCTGGGGGGTTACCTGGCTGACGTCGGTACCGACGATGCTGGCGATGGTGGTGCGCGAGAAGGAGACGCTGGCGAAGACCGACTTGTCGCGCGTGCATTTCGTGCGCATGGGCTCGGCGCCCTCCAGCAGGAAGCTGATCGAGGACATCCGCGCGTGGTTCCCGCACGCGGTGGTGTCGAACGCCTACGGCACCACCGAAGCCGGCCCGGTGGTGTTCGGCCCGCACCCGGACGGCCGTGCCAAGGACGACCTCGCGCTGGGCTGGCCGCTGCCCGGCGTCGACGTGAAGCTCGTCGGCCCTGACGGCCGCGAGGCGGACGAAGGCGTGCTGTGGCAGCGCACGCCGGCCAACATGAAGGGCTACCTGAACCTGCCCGAGAAGACGCGCGAAGTACTGACGCCCGACGGCTGGTACATCTCCGGCGACGTCTTCCGCCGCGACGCGAGTGGCGCCTACACTTTCATCGGCCGCGACGACGACATGTTCAACTGCGGCGGCGAGAACATCTACCCGGGCGACGTCGAGCAGATGCTGGAGAAGCACCCCGACATCGTGCAGGCCTGCGTGGTGCCGGTGCCCGACGAGCTGAAGGGAGAAAAGCCGGTCGCCTTCATCGTGCTGCGCGCCGGCTCGAGGCTGACCGAGGATGAGGTCAAGCAGTACGCGCTAGCCCACGCCCCCGCCTACCAGCACCCGCGGCGCGTCACCTTCATGAAGGAACTGCCCCTCGCCGGCACCAACAAGGTCGATCGCAAGGCGCTGGGCAGGCTGGCGCGGGAGCAGGCCGAGCTGCCGGTCCAGGCGTAGAGCGTCAGGCGTAATCGAGCGGCAGCGCGGTGGTGTACTTCATCTGCTCCATCGCGAACGACGAGCTGACGTCCATCAGGTCGGCCACGCGTATCAGCTTCTTGTAGACCGCGTCGTAGCTGGCGATGTCCGGCACCACGACGCGCAAGAGGTAATCCACCTCTCCGCTCATGCGGTAGATCTCGACCACCTCGGGGATCTCCTTCACGCCGGCGGCGAAGCGCTCCAGCCAGGCCTGGCTGTGCTGGCTGGTGCGCACCGACACGAACACCGTGACGCCGACGTTCAGCGCCTTCGGGTCGCACAGGGCGACGTTGCGGCGGATCACCCCGGCGGCGCGCAGTTTCTGCATGCGCCGCCAGCAAGGCGTGTGCGACAGGTGCACCTCTGCGGCGATCGCCGCCAGCGGCGTGTCCGCGTCCTCCTGCAGCATGGCCAGGATCTTCCGGTCTATGGCATCCATGCAATACTGTACTACGAATTCGTATTTCCATAGCATTTGCTGCTACAAATGGCGGTTCCTGAAGCAGCATTCGCGAACCATTTGCGCGCCCCGCTTCCTAGAATGCCTGCATGGCAATCGCACACATCGACCAGCACCGCACCCAGGCCCCGGCCGGCCGCGCGGCCCCGCTGGAGAGGCTGCGCCGCGAGGTGATCGGCCTGGATACGCAGTACCCGGTGGCCGACGGCGGCACCCGGCGCCGCACGTACCTCGACAGCGCGGCGAGCACGCTGCGGCTCGCGGTCGTGCAGCAGGCGCTCGAGCGCTACATGCCCCACTACGCCAACACGCACAGCACGCTGCACTACGCCGCGCGCCTTTCGACCACCGAGTACGCATGGGCGCACCGCATGGTGCTGGAATTCACCGGCGCGGATCCGGCGCGCTGGATGTGCTTCTTCACCGGCAGCGGCACCACCGCCGGCATGAACCGCGTTGCGCGCACGCTGCGCCACGCGCGGCCGGCGCGCGACATGGTGGTCACGTCGATCATGGAGCACCACTCCAACGACCTGCCGCACCGCAAGCACTTCGCCGAGGTCATCCACGTGCCCTCGGTCGTCGCGGCGAACTCGCTGGGCGGCGTCGACATGGCGAAGATGCGCGAGGCGTTCGCGACGCACGGCGCGCGCATCAACTACGTCGCCATCACCGGCGTGTCCAACGTCACCGGCATCCTGAACCCGATCCACGAGATCGCCGAGCTGGCGCATCGCCACGGCGCGCTCGTCGTCGTCGACGCGGCGCAGATGGCCGCGCACGTGCCGATCCGCATGAGCGGCAACCCGGATCCGGCGCAGGACCTGGACGTGGTGGTCTTCTCCGGCCATAAGGTCTACGCGCCCGGCTCGCCCGGCGTGGTGGTGGCCCGCAGCGAACTCTTCGCTCCGGTCGAGCCGGAGGAGGTGGGCGGCGGCATGGTCGACACGGTATGGCTCGATCGCTATACCGTGTCGCAGAACTTCCCCGACCGCGAGGAAGCCGGCACGCCGAACATCCCGGGCGCCATCGCCCTGGGGGCGGCCCTGTACGCGCTGCACAGCGTCGGCATGGCGGCGATCGCCGAGGACGAGCACCGCCTGATGGCCTACGCGCTGAAGGAGATCGCCACCGTGCCCGGCATCACGGTGTATGGCGCGAGCGATGCCGCGAGCGCAGCGCGCCGCACCGGCGCGATCACCTTCAACCTCGAAGGCTGCGACCACGCATTCACCGCGGCGGTGCTGAACGACTACTACAACATCGCGGTGCGCAACGAGTGCTTCTGCGCGCACCCGTACGTGCGGGAAATGGTCATGGCGAGCCTTGACGAGGCCGCCGACCGGCTCTCGAACGCGGAACTCGAGCGCCTCGCCGACGAGCGCCGCGGCATGGTGCGCGCGAGCTTCGGCATCTACAACACCGAGGCCGACGTCGACGCGCTCATCACGGCGCTGCGCGCGATCGTCTCCCGGCGCGACGAGCTGCTCCCGCTGTACGAGCGCCTGGAGAACGGCGACTACCGCCACTGCAGCTTCCGCTTCGACGTCGCCGGAACCTATTCGACGCGCGCGGTGGTCGACGCGTTCCTCGCCGGCTGAGGCGCCGCATGCTGATCGGGGTCCCGCGCGAGATCAAGGTGCACGAGGACCGCGTCGGCCTCGTGCCGGCGAGCGTGCTCGAGCTCACGCGGGCCGGGCACGAGGTGCTGGTGGAGAAAGGCGCCGGCCTGGGTGCCGGGTTCACCGATGCCGACTACCGCGCCGCCGGCGCGCGCATCGCGGGAAGCGCGCGCGCCGTGTTCGCCCGCGCCGGCATGATCGTCAAGGTGAAGGAGCCGCAGAGCGCCGAGTGCCGCATGCTGCGACAAGGCCAGCTTCTCTTCACCTACCTGCACCTCGCACCGGACCGCGCGCTGGCGGCCGCACTGGTGAAGTCGCGCTGCACCGCGATCGCCTACGAAACCGTCACCGGCCCGCACGGCTCGCTGCCGCTGCTGTCGCCGATGAGCGAGGTGGCCGGACGCATGGCTATCCACGTCGGCGCGCACTGCCTGGAGAAGGCGACCGGCGGATCCGGCGTGCTGCTCGGCGGCGTGCCCGGCGTCCCCCCGGCCGAGGTGGTGATCCTGGGCGGCGGCGTGGCCGGCTCGCACGCCGCGCGCATGGCCACCGGCCTCGGCGCATCGGTCACCGTGGTCGACAAGTCGCTGGACCGGCTGCGCCAGCTCGACGAGCAGTTCGGCGCGCGGCTGCGCACCGCGTACGCAACCACCGCGGCGATCGAGGCGCTTGTCGCGCGCGCCGACCTGGTGATCGGCGCGGTGCTGATTCCCGGCGCGCTCGCGCCGAAGCTGGTCACGCGCCGCATGCTGCGCGGCATGCGGCCCGGCTCGGTGCTGGTGGACATCTCGATCGACCAGGGCGGCTGCTTCGAGACCAGCCGCCCCACCACGCACGCCGATCCGACCTTCGTCGTCGATCGCATCGTGCATTACTGCGTCGCCAACATGCCCGGCGCGGTCGCGCGCACCTCCGCGATCGCACTGAACAACGCCACGCTGCCCTTCGTGCTCGCGCTGGCCGACAAGGGCTGGCGCGAAGCCTGCATGCAGGACCCGCGGCTGCTCGACGGCCTGAACGTCCACGACGGCAGGATCACCCACCCGGCGGTGCAGTCCGCGACCGGCCTGGAATACCTGCCGGCGATCGAAGCGCTGGCGGCCTAGCGGCATGGCGGCCGCGCCCCTGCTGTCGCTGGACCACGCCGGCATCCTCGTTCGCGACCTCGCCGCCGGCGCCGCGCGCTGGGAGCGGCTCGGCTTCACGCTGTCGCCGCAGAGCCGGCAGCGCGGCACGGTCCCGGGCAGGGACGGCACGCACCCCTGGGCGAGCGCGAATCGCTGCGCGATCTTCGAGCGCGGCTACCTCGAACTGATCGGCCTGGTGGACCCGGCGGCGTGGAACCCCTGGGCGGCTTTCCTCGAGCGCTTCGAGGGCATGCACCTGCTCGCCCTGCGCTGCGCGAACGCGGATGCCGCCTACGCGGAACTCGCGCCGCGCGCGCCTTTCCTGGACGCGCCGGTGCAGCGCGAGAGGCAACTGGACGTGGGCGGCGAAGCGCGCACCATGCGCTTTCGCAACGTCTTCTCGCGCGACGCGCAGTGCCCCGAGGGCCGCTACATCGTCATCGAGCACCAGACGCCGGAGCTGCTGTGGCAGGCCGCGCTGATGCGGCACGACAACGGCGCGGTCGCGCTGGAAGAAGCGACCGTCGTCGCCGAAGATCCGGCGGTCGCGGCGCGGATCGCCGCGCTGGGCGGCATCGCAACGCTGAGCACACCGGGCGAATTCAGGCAGCGCCACGGCTGGGCACCGCCCGCGCCCGCGTTCGCGGGCGTCACTGTTTCATTCACGAATCTGGCCAGCGCGGCGCGGATGATGGAGACCCGCGGCGTGAAGCTGCGCAGGTCGGGCGGCGACCTCTGGGTCGCCCCCGAAGACGCCAATGGCTTCGTCCTCAGGATGGTCCAATGCTGAATCTCGAACTTGACCACGTCGGCGTGGCCGTGAAGAGCCTGGACCGCGGCCGCGACGCCTACGCGCGCCTCGGCTTCAGGCTCACGGCGCGCAGCTTCCATTCCGGTTCGCGCACGCCAGGCGCCCCGGTGGAACCCTGGGGATCGGGCAACCACTGCGCGATGTTCCGTGAGGGCTACCTCGAGGTAATCGGTCTCACCGACGAGAACAAGTACAGCTCGGTGAAGGACATGGTGGCGGACTACGAAGGCCTGCACATCGTCGCCATCGGCTGGGGCAATGCCGAAGCTGCGCGTCCGCAGATGCTCGCGCGCGGCGTTCCGGTGGACGCGGTGAGGAGCCTGGAGCGCGATGCCGCGTTCGGGCCTGACGACGCCGAGACGCGCCGCGCACGTTTCCGCAACTGCTTCGTCGCCCGCGACAAGTTCACCGAGGCGCGGTTCCTCTACATCGAGCACCTGACACGCGACGTGCTGTGGCAGCCGCACCTGCTCGAGCATCCCAATGGCGCGGTGGCGATCGAGGAGGTGTACTTCGCCTCGGCGGACCCGCAGGCGACCGCGCAGAAGCTCGCGGCGCTGCTGCCCTCGCCCACGCGCGGCCGCTTCCACGTCGTGTCGGCGGCCGACTGGAAGTTCAGGCCGCTGCCGCCGCTGCCAGCGCCGGTGGGCTTCGGCGTGCGTGTCGACTCGCTGGCGAAAACCCGCGCCTGCCTCACGGCCGGGGGCGTGAAGTTCGAGGAAAATGACGGTGTGTGGACGAGCCCCGCGGATGGCTGCGGGTCTGCGATACGGTTTTTCGAGAAGGGAACATCATGAAAGCAGCAGTGATACACGAGCACGGCGGCCCCGGAACCATCCGCTACGAGACCAACTGGCCGGACCCGAAGCCCGAGCCGGACGAGGTCATCATCAAGGTCGGCGCGGCGACGCTGAACTACCACGACGTCTTCACGAGGAAGGGCATGCCCGGCATCAAGGTGCCCATGCCCTGCATCCCCGGGCTCGATTTCTCCGGCGAGATCGCCGAGGTCGGCAAGGACGTCAAGGACTGGCACGTCGGCGACCGCGTGATGGTCGACCCGGTGATCCGCCACAGCCCGCACGGCGGGCTGATCGGCGAGATGCGCCCTGGCGGCCTCGCCGAGTACTGCGCAGTGCCGGAAAAGTGCCTGGTGCGCCTGCCGGCGGACGTGTCGTTCGAGGCGGCCGCGTGCCTGCCGGTGGCCTACGGCACCGCGCTGCGCATGATGTACACCATCGGCGAGGTGAAGCAGGGCGAGCGCGTGCTGATCCTGGGCGCCTCGGGCGGCGTCGGCACCTGCTGCGTGCAACTCGCGAAGCTCGTCGGCGCCGAGGTGATCGCCTGCGCCTCGAGCGACGCCAAGCTCGCGCGGCTTAAGGAACTCGGCGCCGACCACCTGGTGGACTACACCAAGGAAGACTTTATGAAGTGGGTGTACGCGAAATTCGACAAGCCGCACCGGCGCCAGTTCACCGGCGGCGTCGACACGGTGGTGAACTTCACCGGCGGCGACACCTGGGTGAAATCGATGCGCGTGCTGCACCGGCAGGGCAAGCTGCTGACCTGCGGCGCCACCGCGGGCTACGACCCCAAGGAGGACATCCGCTTCATCTGGACCTTCGAGCTGCGCGTGCTCGGCTCGAACGGCTGGATGCGCGAGGACCTGCAGACGCTGATCGACCTGATCCAGGCCGGTCGCCTGAAGCCGGTGATCGACAAGACGCTGCCGCTCGCCGAGGCCAACGAGGCGTTCCGGCTGCTGGAAGACCGCGAGGTGTTCGGAAAGGTGGTGGTGAAGCCATGAGCCGCGGAACAGGGGCCCCGCTTGCGGGGATGAGACCGGCGAATGGCTTCGTGCGGCCGACAGCACTGCGCCCGCGCCGCCATGCCCTGACGGAGGCCGCGCCATGAGCGAAGCCGCTGCGGAAAGGCTGTCGCTGGAGCAGATCAACGCGATGTTCGACAAGTCGCCGTTCATCGGCTTCCTCGGCATGCGCGCCACGGCACTGGACTACGACAAGTCCGAGATCACGATGACGCTGCCGCTCAAGGCCGAACTCGAGCGGCGCGCCGGCACCGGGCAGTTCCACGGCGGCCCGCTCGCCTCGTTCATCGACGTGGTGGGCGATTTCGCCATCGGCATGCTGGTCGGCGGCGGCGTGCCCACCATCAACCTGCGGATCGACTACCTGCGTCCCGCCACCGGCAAGCTGCTCACCGGCACCGCGAAGGTGCGCCGCGCCGGAAGGACGGTGGCGGTTGTGGACATCGATGTCTTCGACGACGAGAACCGGCTTGTCGCCGTTGGAAGAGGAACCTATTCCGGCCAGAAAGGATAGCCATGAAGCGAATCATCGCCGCTATGATTGCGGCTGCCATCTCCATCTCCGCGTTCGCGCAAGAGTTTCCGTCGCGTACCGTACGAATCGTCGTGCCCTATCCGCCCGGCGGGCAGATGGATTTGAACGCCCGCTTTATCGCCAACAAGCTTTCGCAATCACTCGGTAAGTCGGTCGTGGTGGAGAACAAGCCCGGTGCGCAATCGATCGTCGGCGCACAGGATATCGCGCGCTCAGCGCCAGACGGCCACTCGATTTTGTTCACGAATGGCGCCACTAACACCGTCGTGCCACACCTGTTTTCGCAGGTGCCCTTCAACGCTGTCGAGGACTTCACCCCGATCACCCAGATCGCCCGCACCGGCTCTGTGCTGCTTGCGCCCGCCAACGCGCCATTTTCTACGATGCAAGAGATGGTTGCCTATGCCAAGGCAAACCCTGGCAAGCTGAATTTCGGCTCGATCAGCGCATCATCGCAAGTGCAAGGTGAACTGATGAAGCGCGGGGCTGGCATCGACATCGTGTACATCCCCTACAAAGGTACCGCCGACTCAGTGAAGGCCCTGATGGCTGGCGAGATCCAACTCCTCTGGGACAGCGCGTTCTCTGCGGTAAACCTGCTTAAGAGCAACCGCGTTAAAGCGCTCGCGGTGACAGGCCCTTCAAGATTCGCCGAACTTCCCCAGGTGCCGACCGCTTCGGAACTGGGCATCAAAGGCCTGGAGACGCTTGGATGGATCGGATTCTTCGGCCCAAAGGGCTTGCCACCGACGGTGCTTAAGAGACTCAACGAAGAGTTGGTGCGAGTCGTCCGGAGTCCTGACTTCCGCGAGGTTCTGGTGAGCGCTGCGAACGTACCTGCCGGGACTTCGCCCGAGGAGTTTGCCGCGATTGTCCGGCGCGACTACGCGTTTTGGGGCGAGGAGATCCGTAAGGCAGGGATCAAGCCTCAGTAAAGAATACTCGTCAATGGCGCGCGCCGATCCACTACATGCGCTCGTTGCCCACGTGGCTGGCGCGCGTGCCACAGACATGCCGGCCGAGGTCTTGGCGTTCCAGAAACGTCGAATGCTCGACAGCGTTGGTACTACGCTCGCCGGTGTCGATCAGCCCGGATGCATCCAACTGAAGGAGATGCTCGCCGCGGCTGGCGGCAAAGGCGAGGCGCAGGTGATCGGCAGCACGATACGCCTACCGTCAGCCGCCGCCGCGCAGCTCAATGCCGTTCAGTCGCGTGCCTTGGATTTCTGCGATGTAGTCTTTTCTGGGTACCACCCGAGTTCTACCGACGTACCCGTAGCGCTCGCAGTGGGCGAGCTGGTTGGTGCATCGGGAATCGAAGTATTGGTTGCCCTCGCCGCAGGGCAAGACCTTGCCATGCGCATCAACCTGGCAGCCAACGGGAAGGGCGGCGGCTTCCACGGCTTCGACGGGAACATTCTTGCGGTTTTCGGCGCTGCCGCCATTGCAGGCCGGCTGCTGGGGCTCGATGCACCGCATCTTGCCCACGCGATCGGCCTCGCCTTCAATCAGGCTGCGGGCAGCCTGCAGTCGAATCAAGACAAGGCGCTAGGCGTGCGCCTGATCCAAGGAAACGCAGCCCGCGCGGGCGTGGAGTCAGCGCTTCTAGCCGCGCGCGGCGTCACGGGTCCGTCCCACGTGCTGGCTGGAGAGTGCGGATTCTTTACGCTGTATGCAAGACGTCCGGGCGATACAAAGCGCCTGCTTGAGGGGCTCGGCGAACGCTGGGAGGGCGAAGCGTACACTTGCTTCAAGCCGTATCCGTGTTGCAGCTTGCTACTCAGCGTCGCTGATGCCGCAGCCGCGCTCGCCGCACAGATGCCTAGTGGCGCCATGCCGCGAGTGGCCAGGATCGAGATCTCGCCCTTCCAGCATCGCGTCTGCGGTCAGCCCTACATCCCGGGCGACAATCCGGAGGTAGCTGCGATGTTCAGTGTGCAGTATGTCTTTGCCTCGACTTTACTGCGTGGACGGCCGAAGCTCGATCACTTCAGCGCTCAAGCGGCCAATGACCCCCAGGTGCTGGCCCTTGCTCGCTCGCTGCAGATGCGCGTACGGTCCGACTTTGCGCGCGACCATTGCTGTCTGACTGTGGATTGGGGACCGGGTCCCGTCTACGTGGACGTACCCTATGGCCATGGGTGGCCCGAACGGCCTCTCGACCCAGTCGTGCTGGAGGAGAAATTCGACGAATGCGCGTCGTGGAGCGCTGCGGGCGTGGATTCTGCACGCGCCGCTGAGCTCCGGAATGCCATCACCCACCTGGAATCTGCCAGCTCGATTCGCCCGCTTGTGCCATTGCTCGCGACAGGCGGCCCGTCGTAGCACGCTGCGTTCACCGACGCCACATGGTAGATTGACTTGGACTTCCAATTGCAGCCCAAACAGGAGTACATCGCATGAAGCGCCCCTTTTTCAGATTCGCTTTCGCCCTTACCGCCAGCCTCGCAGCATCTAGCGTAGTGCTCGCCCAGCAGAAGGTCGTGTTCGGCACCGTCACGGTATTCAACATCAGCCTCGCGCCGCTGTTCCTCGCCGAGACTGCCGGGTTCTTCAAGGAGGAAGGGCTCGAGGTGGAGAAAGTGCCGTTCAACGGCACCGGGACGCTGATCCCGCAGATGACCTCCAAGCGCGTGCACATCGGCTACCCCAACCCGGACGTGCTGATCGTGTCGCGCCAGCCGGGCAAGGATCCGCTGCCGCTCCGGTTCATCTACAACGTCACGCGCGAATCCGCATGGGAGTTCGTCGTGCCGGCAGCCAGCCCGATCAAGACCCTGGCCGACCTCAAGGGCAAGAAGCTCGGCGTCGGCGCGCTGACCTTCGGCAACATCCCCATCACCCGCGCGATGTTCAAGGAACTGGGCATGGAGTTCGGCAAGGACCTCGAGATGCAGCCGGTCGGCGTCGGCGCGCCCGCGTTCCTCGCCTTCCGTGAGGGCAAGATCGACGCGCTGAACCTGTTCGACGCGCAGCACGCGACGCTGGAGACGCAGGGCACGGCTATCCGGCGCCTCGACATGCCGGCGAAGTACAAGAACCTCTTCTCCAACGGCTTCATCGTGCACGAGGACACGCTGAAGGAGAACCCGAAGATGCTCGCCGGCTTCGGCCGCGCGTTCGCCAAGGCGCAGGTGGCCTGCGAGGCGAATCGCGAGGCCTGCGTGCGCAACTTCTGGTCGCTCTACCCGAACCAGAAGCCCGCCGGGGACGAAGCCAAGGTGATGGCCGACCAGATCAAGGTCATGAACTCGCGCTTCAACAAGACGCTCGCCTTCGGCAGCGGGCCGCGCAACTTCGGCGAGTATCCGGAGCAGGCGTGGCGCGACTTCGTCGAGGCGCTGTACGTCGGCGGCCAGATCACGACCAAGGACATCGACATCAGCACCCTGTATACGAACTCGCTGGTGCCCGAGTACAACAAGTTCGACGCTGCCGCGGTGGCCGCCAAAGCCAGGAAAGGAAACTGACATGCGCGCACTCCTCGCCGCAGTACTCATCGCATTCGCCGGCACCACGCTGGCGCAGCAGAAGATCGTGTTCGGGCTGGTCAGCCCGCCCGGCGTGGGCCACGGCCCGCTGTTCATCGCCAAGGAGCTCGGCTACTGGGCCGAGGAAGGCATCGACGTCGAGGTGATCCGGTTCAACGGCACCGCGGTGCTGCTGCCGCAGATCATCAACAAGAGCGTCACCGTCGGCTTCCCCAACCCCGACCCGCTGATCCTTTCGCGCCAGCCGGGCAAGGATCCGCTGCCGCTGAAGTTCTTCTACAACTTCATCCGCGAGAACGTGTGGGAGTTCGCGGTGCTGGCCGATTCGCCGGTGCAGAAGCTCGCCGACCTGAAGGGCAAGAAGATCGGCGTCGGCGCGCTCACCTTCGGCAACATCCCGCTGACGCGCGCGATGTTCAAGGAACTGGGCATGGAAGCCGGCAAGGACTACGAGTTCGTGCCCACGGGCCTGGGCGCGCCGGCGTTCCTCGCCCTGAAGGAGAAGCGGGTCGATGCGCTGAACCTGTTCGAGACCATGCACAAGATGCTCGAGCTGCAGGGTACGGCGATCCGGCGCCTGGAAATGCCGCGCAAGTACCTCGATCTCTTCTCCAATGGCCTCATCGCGCACGAGGAGACGATCCGCACGAAGCCCGAGCCGCTGATCGCCTTCGGCCGCGTCGTCGCCAAGGGCATGGTGGCATGCAATGCCAACCGCCCGGCCTGCGTGCGTGCCTTCTGGAAGGCTTATCCGAACAGCAAGCCGGCCGGGGACGAAGCCAAGGCGATGGCGCGCGACCGCGCGCAGCTCGACGCGCGCTTCGACAAGTACCTCGCGTTTCCCGCCGGCGAGCCGCCGCGCTGGGGCTCGTTCCCGAAGGGTTCGTGGGAGAACATGGTGCAGGTGATGCTCGATGGCGGCCAGATCCAGACCAAGGACATCGACGTACAGTCGCTCTACACCAACGCGCTGGTGCCGGCGATGAACAACTTCGACGCCGCGGCCGTGGTCAAGGCCGCGCAGGCGCTGAAGTAAGGCACGCGGCCACCCCGTGACCCGCCCCAGCACGAGGCCGGCTGAAGCATGAGCACCGCAAGCGGCGAAGCCCTGCTGCGGGCGCAGGGCCTGGTGGTGACGTATTCGTCGGCGCGCGGCCCGGTCACGGCGCTGCAGGGGCTGGACGCGACGCTGCGTCCCGGGGAGTTCCTCTCGGTGCTGGGCCCCTCGGGCTGCGGCAAGTCGACGCTGCTGAAGATCGTCGCCGGCCTGCTGAAGCCTTCCGGCGGCAGCGTCACGCTCGGCGGCAAGCTGATCGACGGTCCACGCCCGGACGTGGGCATCGTGTTCCAGCAGCCGACACTGCTGCCCTGGCAGTCGACGCTGGACAACGTGCTGCTGCCGATCCGCACGCTGGGGCTGGACATGAAGGAAGGGCGCGACAAGGCGCGCGCGCTGCTGAAGCTGGTCGGGCTGGAGAAGTTCGCCGACCACTACCCGGGGGAACTCTCCGGCGGCATGCAGCAGCGCGTGGGCATCGCGCGCGGCCTGATCCACGACCCGATGCTGCTGCTGATGGACGAACCGTTCGCCGCGCTCGACGCGATGACGCGAGAGCACATGACGCTGGAGCTGCAGCGGATCTGGATGGGCGCGGCGGCGAAGTCGGTGATCTTCATCACGCATTCGATTCCCGAGGCGGTGTTCCTGTCCGACCGCATCGTCGTGCTGTCCGCGCGCCCCGGGCGCACGATACGCGAGGTCGAGGTCGACCTGCCCCGGCCGCGCACGCTGGAAACCATGGCAAGCAAGGAGTTCGCCAATATCGCGAACGATCTGCGCGCGCTATTCTCCGAGCTGGTGAAATTCGATGAGTGAGCGCCTGAAATCGGTTTCGTACCCGCTCGTGGCCTTCGTCGCGCTGATCGTGTTCTGGGACGTCGCGATCCGCGTGCTGAAGATCCCGAACTTCATCCTGCCCACGCCGGAGTCGGTGCTCGACGCGCTCAATCGCGGCTACGTCGAGGGCCACTTCTGGCAGCATTTCCTGTTCACCTCGCAATCGATGCTGCTGGGCTACGTGTTCGGCTGCAGCGCCGCGTTCGCGCTCGGGTGCCTGTTCGCCGAGTCACGCGCCGTGGAGCGCACGCTGCTGCCATTCGTCGTCGCGCTGCAGTCGATGCCGAAGGTGGCGCTCGCGCCGCTGATCATCGTCTGGTTCGGCTTCGGCATCGAATCGAAGATCGTCATGGTGGCGCTGGTGTGCTTCTTCCCGATGTTCATCAACACCGTCGTCGGCCTGAAGCAGACCAGCCCCGCGCTGCTCGACCTGATGACCGCGTTCTCGGCGTCGCGCTGGAGCGTGCTCCTGCGCATCAAGATCCCGTCCGCGGCCGGGCACATCTTCGCCGGCTTGCAGATCGCCATCGTGCTCGGCCTGATCGGCGCGGTGGTGGCCGAGTTCGTCTCCTCGACCAAGGGCCTCGGGCACCTGATCAACGCCGCGGCCGTGAACCTGGAGACCAACGTCATGTTCGCCGCGCTTATCAGCCTCGCGGTGCTCGGCGTCGGCGGCAGCCAGCTGATGCGCTACCTGCACGCCAAGATCGTGTTCTGGGACAAGGGCTCCTCGACCGAACAGGTAGCGGAGTGAGGGTCTTGACGGCGTGAGCCTTGCCCTCGCCGTGTTCCTCCCCTTCGCGGCGGGGTTCTTCCTTTCCTTCCTCTTCCGCATCGTCAATGGCGTCATCGCCAAGGACCTCGCGGGGACGTTCTCGCTCGCGCCCGACCAGCTCGGGCTGCTGACCAGTACCTACCTGCTCGCGTTTGCCGCGATGCAGGTGCCGGTCGGGGTGTTCCTCGACCGCTACGGCCCGCGGCGCGTCGTCGCCGCGCTGCTGCTCGTGGCGGGCGCGGGTTCGCTCGCGTTCGCGCTGGCGAACGGCTTCGCGACGCTGGCGCTGGGCCGCGCGCTGATAGGCGTCGGCGTTGCCGCCTGCCTGACCGGCGCGATGAAGGCGTTCACGCTGTGGTACCCGCTCGAGCGCCTGTCGAGCCTCAACGGCCTGATCATCGCCGTCGGCGGGCTCGGCGGGCTTGCCGCCACGGCACCGTTCGAGATCGGCACCGCCGCGTTCGGCTGGCGCGCGATGTTCATGCTGCTCGCCGCGCTGTGCGTCGCCAGCGCGGCATACATCTTCGCCGTGGTGCCGGAAAAGCGCATCGCCGGCGCCGCAGAAGGCTGGCTGACCGCGTTCCGGCGTGTCGGCGGGATCTTCGGTGCCCAGGTGTTCTGGCGCGTCGGGCTCGCGTTGATGGTGATCCACGCGAGCTTCCAGGCGCTGCTGGGGCTGTGGCTGGCGCCCTGGCTGATCGATGTCGCCGGCCTGACGCGGGCCGAAGCGGCCAACTGGCTCTTCGCCGCAGTGCTTGCCTATACCGCGGGGTCGCTGTTCTTCGGCGTTGGCGCCGACCAGCTCTCCGCGCGCGGGTTCTCGCGCCTGAGCGTGCTCAAGTGGGGCACGGCGGTGGCGGTGCTGGCCCTGTTCGGCCTCGCGGCGGCGCCTTCGCAGGGCAAGTTCGCGCTGCTCCTCGTCTACGCGTTCAGCGTCATCGCGCCAGCCCTGGCGTACGCGCTGCTGACCCGCCACTTTCCGCCCGATGTCGCTGGGCGCGTGAACACCGCGCTGAACGTCGGCATGTTCGTGTCGGCCTTCATCGTGCAATGGGGCGTAGGCGCGGTGCTGCACGCGTTTCCCGCCGACGGCGCGCGCTACTCGCCCGAGGGCTACGCGCTCGCGCTCGGCACGCTGGCGACGCTGCATGTCGCGGTCTGGCTGTGGCTCGCCACGATGAAGCAGGAACCGATGCCGCATCGGCAGTAGACTGCGGTTTCAGGGAGGATCGACCATGTTCAGCACCACCATCGCGGGCAGCCTGCCCAAGCCGTTCTGGCTCGCCGAAACCGGAAAACTGTGGCCGCGCTGGCGCGCCGAAGGCGAGGAGCTGGCGCGCGCCAAGCGCGACGCCACGCTGCTGTGGCTGAAGGAGCAGGAAGCCGCCGGCGTCGACATCGTCACCGACGGCGAGCAGTCGCGCCAGCACTTCGTGCACGGCTTCCTCGAGTACGTCGACGGCATCGACTTCGAGCACAAGGTGAAGATGGGCATCCGCGACAACCGCTACGACGCCATGGTGCCGGTGGTGGTGGGGCCGCTGCGGCTGAAGGGCCGCGTGCACGAGGCGGACGCGAAGCTCCTGCGCGCGAACACGAAGAAGAAGATCAAGATCACCATGCCCGGGCCGATGACCATCGTCGATACCCTCGCCGACCGTCACTACGGCGACAAGGTGAAGCTGGCGATGGCCTTCGCCGCGCTGCTGAACCAGGAGGCGCGCGCGCTGGTCAGGGACGGCGTCGACGTGATCCAGTTCGACGAGCCGGCGTTCAACGTCTACATGAGCGACGTGGTGAAGTGGGGCGTCAAGGCGCTCGAGCGCGCGGCGAGGGGACTCAAGTGCACGACTGCCGTGCACATCTGCTACGGCTACGGCATCAAGGCGAACCTCGACTGGAAGGAAACGCTGGGCGGCGAATGGCGCCAGTACGAGAAGATCTTCCCCGCGCTGGCGAAGTCGAGCATCGACCAGGTGTCGCTCGAGTGCATACATTCGAAGGTGCCGGCCGAGCTGATGGCGCTGCTGAAGGGCAAGGACGTGCTGGTGGGCGTGATCGACGTCGCCTCCGACAAGGTCGAGACGCCGCGCGAAGTCGCCGCGACCATCGGCCGCGCGCTGCGCTACGTGCCGAAGAACAGGCTCTTTCCCTGCACCAACTGCGGCATGGCGCCGATGGACCGCGACATCGCGCGCGCCAAGCTGCACGCGCTGGCCGAGGGCGCGGCGCTGGCGAGGCAGCGCTATCGCCAGTCCGCGGCTAGTCCGCGGTTGCGCCGGAGGCCTTGACCACCTCCGCCCAGCGCGCCAGTTCATCGTGGAAGAACTGGTTGGCTTCGTCCGCGCCCTTGGGCGTGGGCACCGCACCCAGGCCGAGGAGGCGCTCGCGCATGTCGGGAAGCTGGATAAGCCGCGACACCTCGGCATTCACCTTGAGAACGACGGCGCGCGGCGTCCCGGCGGGCGCGAAGATGCCGAACCAGGAGGTCAAGGTGTAGCCCGGGATTCCCGCCTCGATCATGGTCGGCACGTCGGGAACCGAGGCATCGCGCGCGGCCGACGTCACCGCAAGTGCGCGCATTTTCCCGGACTTGATCTGCGGCACCACTGCGGGAAGGTTCGAGAACACGCTATCGATCTGCCCGCCGAGGAGATCCGTGAGGCTCGGTCCGGTTCCCTTGTAAGCGATGTGCAGCCAGTCGATGCCCGTCTTCTGCGCCACCAGCACGCCGCACAGGTGCAGCACGCTGCCAACGCCCGAGGAGCCGTAGCTGATCTTGCCGGGGGACTGCTTCGCCGCGGCGAGCAGGTCCTTCAACGACTTGTGCGGCGAAGCCGCATTCACCAGCAGCACGTTCGCGGTCGATGCGATCGGCGCTATGTAGATCAGGTCCCGCCGGGCGTCGTAGGGCATGTGCTTGTACAGCGACGGATTCACCGCATTCGAACCCGAAGTACCGACGAGCAGCGTGTAGCCATCCGCAGGCGACTTGGCGACCACGTCGGAACCGACGTTGCCGTTGGCGCCGCCGCGGTTCTCCACCACCACGGACTGGCCCCAGGTCTCGCTGAGTCGCGGGCTGAGCAGGCGCGCGAGCACGTCGGTCGTGCCCCCGGCCGCATAGGGGACGACGAGCCGGACCGGCTTGGTGGGATACTCCTGCGCCGCTGTTTGCGGCGCAGCAAAAGGCAGCAGGGCAAGCAGCGCGATTGCGAACCGACGCATGATGTCTCCTCCTCTACCCGCCGGAAGTGGCGGGCCTCCAATTAATATACTCGCATGATCATGATCAGGCGGCTAGGTCCGGCGTTCGGCGCAGAGGTCAGCGGCGTCGACCTGTCGGCCGAACTGGACGAGGACACCTTCCGCGCCATCGAGCGCGCCTACGTCGAGCACTCGGTGCTGCTGTTTCGCGGGCAGCGCATGAGCGACGAACGTCATGTGCAGTTCAGCCGACGTTTCGGCGAGCTCGAGGTCCATGTGCTGCGCGAGTACGTGCACCCCGATCACCCGGAGCTGTACCGCATCTCGAACATCATCGAGAACGGCAAGCGCCTGGGCATTCCCGATGCCGGCAACTACTGGCACACCGACCTTTCCTACACCGCGATGCCGAGCCGCGGCTCGATCATGCAGTCGCACAAGGTGCCGCAGCGTGACGGCAAGGCACTGGGCGACACGTCCTTCTGCAGTACCGCCGCGGCGTACGACGCGCTGCCGGAGAGCCTGAAGCGCCGCATCGACGGCCTGAAGGCGGTGCACCGCTTCTGGGACCGCTACCTTGCCGAGCGCAAGAAGGCCGGCCAGCAGGTGGAAGTCTCGGCCGAGCGCCGCGCGCAGACGCCGGACGTGGTGCATCCGGTGGTCAAGACTCACCCCTTGAGCGGCCGCAAGTGCCTGTTCGTCAACGAGGGCTTTACGATCTCGGTGCTCGGCCTGCCCGAGGACGAATCGCGCGAACTGCTGCAGGAACTCTATTCATACTGCGGCCGCCCCGACAACGTCTACCGGCATTCCTGGCAGGTCGGCGACGTGGTGATGTGGGACAACTGGGCCACGCAGCATCGCCTGAACGTCGACTACCGGCCGGACGAGCCGCGTTTCATGCAGCGCACCACGCTGGTCGGATCGACCGCGTTCTGAGCTGCCGGCCTGGCAGTTCAGGCCGGGGACAGGATGTGGATCACGCGGCTGGCGATCATGTCCTTCGTCTTCGCCGCGTAGGCCGCCATGTGCGGCGCGGCGGCATGGGCCTTCAGCGCATCCATGCTGTCCCATTTCTCGACGACGACGAAAGTGTCCGGACCGTACCTCGTCTGGAACGGCAAGGCGTTGTCCGCGTCCAGTGCGGCGCCGTACTCGATGCAGCCTGCTTCCGCCTTCACGGCGGGGACATTGGCGCGGAAGTGCCCGAGTATCGCGTCGCGCATGCCGGGCTTGGCGGTGATGACGGCAAGTACATGGATCATGGTCTTCGACTCCCTGTTCCAGGTTACCAGGCGATGGCGAAAGCGGGAAAACAGTGCGACTTGGCACCGCGCGGGTCGCAGCCTGCCTCGATGAGTCCGCTCTCCTCGTCGATGGCGGCGCACGAGACGAAGCCTTCGGTCCAGTCGGGCGCCACGTCCAGGTCGTGGCCGCGCCGGCGCAGTTCGTCAATCACCTTCGTGCCGAATCGCGCCTCGATGCGCGTGCGGTTCGGTTCACTCGCGTGCGGCGCGAAGAACCCCGGCGTGTGTTCGGACGAAAGCCGCGGCGCCTCGATCGCCTCGGGAATGGACATGCCGAAGGCCGCGCGGCAGAGGTAGAACTGCAGCAGCCACTGGCCCTGGTTGTCGCCACCCATGGTGCCGAAGGCCATCCAGGGCCTGCCGTCACGAAAAGCCATCGACGGCGTCAGCGTGGTGCGTGGCCGCTTGCCCGGCGCGACGACGTTGGGGTGGTGCGCCGGCGCGAGGTAGAAGGTCATCATGCGCACCGACAGCGGGAAGCCCAGGGATTCGATCACCTCGGCGGACGAGATCCACGCGCCGCTCGGCGTGAAGGAAGCCATGTTGCCCTTCGCGTCAACCGCGTCCACGTGCACCGTGCCCGCGCCCCAGTCCTTCGGCGTCAGCAACTCGTCCTGCGGCAGCAGCGCCGCGTTCCTGCGCGCGTCCCCGGGGCGCAGCTCGCGGCTGGCGTGCCGCATGTCGATCAGCGCCGCGCGCCGTTTCGCGTAGTCGTCCGACAGCAGCACGTCCGCAGGCACGGGCGCCTGCGACGGGTCGCCGTAGTACTGCTCGCGGTCGGCGTACGCGAGCTTCATCGCCTCGATCAGCAGGTGGCAGTAGTCCGGCGTGCCGAAGCCGATCTTCGCGAGGTCGAACTGCCACATCAGCGCCAGCGTCTGCAGCTCGGCCGGCCCCTGCGACCAGAACCCGGTCTTGAAGAGCTCAGTGTCGCCGAACTTGAGCGACGCCGGCTCCTCGATCTTCGTCTCGAACGCGGCCAGGTCCTCGCGCGCGAGCAGGCCGTCGCGCTCGCGCGAGAACTTCGCGATCTCCGCGGCGACGTCGCCCCGGTAGAACGCCGCGAGCGGATCGCGCGCCGAGGCAAGGTAGTCGAAGGCCCGCGCCAGCGCCGGGTTGCGGAACAGTTCGCCGACCTCGGGCACGCGATCCCCCGGAAGGTAGAGCCGCGCGCTGCCCGGCCACTCGGCGCGAAAACGCGCCGCCATCGGTCCGATGCCGTACTTGTGCTGGTTGCGCAGGCCCTCGGACACGGGAAAGCCGTCCTTCGCAAGCGCCAGCGCGGGCGCGATGACGTCGCGCAGCGGCAGCGTGCCCCACTGCCGCAGCGCGGTAAGCAGCGCGCCGAACGCGGCGGGCACGCCTGCGGCGAGGATGCCGGAGTCCGGTATGTCGGCGAGGCCGCGGGCGAGGAACGCCTCGGGCGTTGCGCGCGCGGGTGCAGCCATGTTGCCGTTGACCGCGATCACGCGCGATTCGCCAGCAAGCCGCACCAGCAGCGGACATTCGCCGCCGATGGTATGCATCTGCGGATTCACCACGCCTTCGACGAAGCTCGCTGCCACCGCGGCATCGATGGCATTGCCGCCGGCCTTGAGCACGTCGGCGCCGGCGTTCGCGGAAAGATTGCTGTTCGACGCCACTGCGCCACGCCGGCCCATCAGCCGCGGATGGAACGTCGTCGCGTCGGTCGGCAGGACCCGGTAGGCGCGACGGCTCACGATGGCTGCGCCAGGTCGGCCTTCGTATAGGGAATCGCGAACTTCGCGTCGGCAGGAATCCCCGGCATCGACTTCTCCCAGGCTTCGTACTGTTCGCGCATCGAAGCGAGCCGCTGCGGCTCCCGCTTCGCCAGGTTCGCGCGCTCGCGCTGGTCCTCGGCGAGGTTGAAGAGGAATTCGTCGCCCTCCAGCACCAGGTACTTCCAGTCGCCCGCGCGCAGCGCTTTCTGCCGGCGAAAAAGCATGCGCCAGTAGAGTTCGCGCGGAAAAGGCCGCTCCGGATCGCGCAGCACCGGCAGCAGGCTTGCGCCATCCATCGGGTACTGCGCGTGCTGTGCAACCCCGGCCGCATCAAGGAAGGTCGCGGCCCAGTCCATGGTGATCGCGAGCTGTGCCGTCCATGATCCCGGCTTGATGCGGCCCGGCCAGCGCACCACATACGGCACGCGTATGCCGCCTTCCAGCAGGTCCATCTTCTTCCCCACCAGCGGCCAGGTATCCGAGAATCGCTCGCCGCCGTTGTCGCTGGTGAACACCACCAGCGTGTCGGCGTCCACGCCGGCGGCTTTCAGCGCGTCCATGATCCGCCCTATGCCCTCGTCCATCTGGCGGATCATGGTGCGGTAGGTCGCAACCGAACCGCCGTCGGTATGGCTGATCCCCGTGCCGATGCGCTCGGATTCCGCCGCGTCCTCGCGCGTCTCCCACGGCCAGTGCGGCGCGGTGTAGTGCACCGACAGCAGGAACGGCGCGGCCCCCTTCTTCTGCCTGCCGATGAAGTCCACGGCGGCATCCGTGATCAGGTCTGTCAGGTAGCCGGTGCGGGAGGACTCCTGCTCGCCCTCGTAGAGGTCGTGCACGCCGGCGCTGTCGAGGTGCGAGAAGTAGTCGACGCCGCCGGCGAGCGGGCCGAAGAACTCCTCGTAGCCGCTTTTCAGCGGCCCGAAGTGCGGCGGAAATCCCAGGTGCCACTTTCCGCTGAGCGCGGTGCGGTAGCCCGCGTCGCGCAGCAGGGACACGAAGCTCGGGTGCGACGGCGGCATGCCGAGCACCGGATTGCCGCGCGTGCGCGTGGCGATCGGCTCGTCGTTGCCGCCGCGCAGGCGGTAGTGGTAGCGCCCGCTCATCAGCCCGAAGCGCGTCGGCGAGCAGACCGGGGAATTCGAGTAGCCGTTGCTGAAGCGCAGCCCCTCGGCAGCCAGGCGGTCCAGCACGGGGGAGCAGTCCTCGCGGGCGCCGTAGCAGCCCAGGTCGGCGTAGCCGAGGTCATCGGCCATGATGAACACGAAGTTGGGGCGCATGTGCGGATTCTAGGGGCTCGGCGCCTGCGGCGCGCGCACGTGCCAGGGAAGGGGAATAGCATTTCGCCTGTTCGCCCTGGCGAACGCACAACCCGCACGCTGGAGCGCCTCGCCATGCCATCAGTCCGGACCTTTGCCGTCACCGCACTTCTTGCCTGCACGCTCGCAGGCGCCCTGCCTGCTGCGCTCGCTGCGCCGCCCGCCGGCCGTGACCAGGCCCTGTCCTGGCTGGAGGAAACCGAAACCAGCAAGCGCGCCGAGGCGGTGGTGTGGCTGGCGAACCATGGCGCAATGCAGGACGCGCCCCTGCTCGAACGACGCTTGCGTGACGACGACGCGACGGTGCGCAGCTACGCCGAGCGCGCGCTGTGGCTGTTGTGGAGCCGGTCAGGCGACCCCGCGATCGACAAGCTGATGGCGCGCGGCGTCGACGAAATGCGGGCCGGCCACCACGCACGCGCGATCGCGACCTTCAGCGCGGTGATCGCGCAGCGCCCGGACTTCGCCGAAGCGTGGAACAAGCGCGCGACCGTGTACTACCTCGCCGGCGAGCATCGCAAGTCGATCGCCGACTGCGACGAGGTGCTGAGGCGAAACCCGGGGCATTTCGGCGCGCTGTCCGGTGCCGGCCAGGTCTGGTACGCACTCGAGGAGTACGACAAGGCGCTCGCCGCATGGCGCCGCGCGCTCGAGGTCAACCCCAACATGGTCGGCGTGGAGATGAGCATCCGCAGCGTCGAGGAACTGCTGAAGGAAAAGCGCGGCCGCGCCATCTGAGGCCGCGGCAGCCCCGCGCGAGCCCTATACGTAGTCCTTCGCGGCGCTGTCGGCATCCTGCGGCCTGCCCATCAGGTAGCCCTGCACGCAGTCGCAGCCGCACTCGCGCAGGAATTCCCGCTGCGCCTCGGCTTCCACGCCCTCGGCTACCGCCTGCAGGCCGAGCGCGTGCGCGACGCCGACGATCGCCGCGACCACTGCCCTGCTGTCGCTGTCCGCCGGCAGCGGCGCGACCAGGCTCCGGTCGATCTTCAGCCTGTCTACGTGCTGGCGTTGCAGCATGGCAAGGCTGGACTGGCCGCTGCCGAAATTGTCCACCGCGACCGACACGCCGATCGCCTTCAGTTTCTTCAGCGTGTGCTGCGCCACCTCGGGCTGCTGCATCAGCGTCGCTTCGACGACTTCCAGTTCGAACTGCGACGCCGGCAGTCCCGTTTCGCGCAGTATGCGGGCCACGATATCGGCAAGCCGCGGGTCGGCGAATTGCCGCGCCGAAAGGTTGACCGACACGCGCAATCCTCGCTCGGCGCCGATGAAGGTGGCCCAGCGGCAGGCCTGCTCCATCACCCACTCGCCGATGCGCATGATCAGCCCGCTGTCCTCGGCGACCTGGATGAACTCCGCCGGCGACACCAGCCCCCTGGACGGGTGCTTCCAGCGCAAGAGCGCCTCATGCGCGACGACCCTGCCCTCCCGCGCCTCGCAAACCGGCTGGTAGTAAATCAGCAGCTCGTCGCGCTCGAGCGCGCGGCGCAGGTCGTTCTCGAGTGCCACGCGCCGCGACGCCGCGAGGTTCATCTGCTCGGTAAAGAACTGGTAGTTGCCACGCCCGGTTTCCTTGGCGTGGTACATCGCCGCATCGGCATTGCGGATCAGCGTCTCGGCATCCCGGCCATCGTCCGGGTAGACGCTGATGCCGATCGAGGGCGTCACGGCCAGGTCCTGCTCCAGCACGCGTATCGGCAGCGACAGCCCCTCGATCACCTTCTGCGCGACCTGCGCCGCATCCGCGCCGCGCTTCAGCTCGGGCAGCACGATGATGAACTCGTCGCCGCCGACGCGGCAGATGGTGTCGCCCACGCGCAACTGCTTCGCGAGCCGCACCGCGACCTCCTTCAGCAGCGCATCGCCAACCGCGTGGCCAAGCGTGTCGTTGATCGCCTTGAAGCGGTCGAGGTCGACGAATATGACCGCGGTCTGCTTGCGGTTGCGCTGCGACAGCGCCAGCGCCTGCGTCAGGCGGTCTTCCAGCAACCGGCGATTGGGCAGGCCGGTCAGCGGATCGTGGTCGGCCAGGTGCTTCGCGCGATCCTCGGCCTGCCTGCGATCGGCGATCTCGGCCTCGAGCCGCTCGTTCGCCGCCTTCAACGCCGCGGTGCGCTCGGCCACCGCGTGCTCCAGCGCTTCGCGCGAGGCTTCCAGCGATTCGCGCGCCGCGTGCTCCGCGGTGACATCGTCGAAGGTCCACACCGATCCCTGCGAAGGATCCCCCGGCTGCACCGCGCGCCCGACGAGGTGGCACTGGAACTCGCTGCCGTCCTTGCGCCGCATGCGCCGCTCGGCGTCGTGCCTCTCTCCAGCCCAGATGCGCTCGTAACGCGCCTCTACCTGCTCGAACTCGCCGGCGACGGCGTACAGCAACCGCGTCGACTGGTGCAGCAGTTCGCCATGCGCGTAGCCGAACAGCTCCTCGAAACGCCGGTTGCAGCGCATCACGCAACGGTCCTGGATGAACGCGATGCCGATCATGGCGCTGTCCAGCAGTGCGTTCTGCTCGCGCACCAGGCGCTGCAGCGCCTCGTCGGCGCGCCTGCGCTCGCTGATGTCCTCGAACAGCCACACCGCGCCGCGCGCGGGATTCGCCGGGTCCAGCGGCCGGCCCGACACGCGGCACCAGAAGCCGCTGCCGTCGTTCCGGCGCAGCCACTGCTCGCGCGCGTGCGCGCGGTCCGTGCCGAGCTCCCGGTACGCCTGCGTGCCGGCCGCATAGTCCTCGTCGGTAAAGTAGAACCGCCGCGCAGGCGCGCCGCTGGCCTCGCCCGGCGCGTAGCCAAACAGCTCCTCGAAGCGCCGGCTGCAGCGCTGCAGCACGCGATCGCGAAAGAACGCGATGCCGACCACCACGTTGTCCAGCAGCGCCTGCTGCTCCGCGAGCACGCGCGCCAGGTGCTCCGCGGCGCGCCGCTGCTCGGTGATGTCCTCGTCCAGCCACACCGAGCCCTTGGCGCGGTCCGGCGGATCCACCGCGCGGCCGGTAAGCCGCGACCAGAAGGTGCTGCCGTCCTTGCGCCGTGCTTCGCTCTCCGCGGTGTACGAGCCGCCTTGCGCCAGCCGCGCCGAGCCTTCGGCCACCTGGTCATGGTCGGATTCGCGCGCAAAGATCACCTTGGTCGACAGGCCCGCCATCTCGCCGGGCGAGTAGCCGTGCATCTCCTCGAAGCGCCGGTTGGTGCGCACGATCCTGCCTTCGCGCACGAAGCAGATGCCGATCTGCGCGGTGTCCAGGATCGCCTCCTGCTCGCGCGCAAGCCGCGCCAGCTCGTCGGCCTGGCGCCTCCTGCCGGTAATGTCCTCGGCGATCCACACCGTGCCCTGCTGCGTCTGCGCCGGGTTGATCGCCTTGGCGATGATGCGGCACAGGATCAGCGTGCCGTCGCGGCGGCGCATCTCCCATTCGATGTCCAGCTGCCTTCCCGCGGAGAGAATCGGCACCGCGATCTGACCCAGGGCCTGGTAGCTGTCGGGCGACGCGTAGACGACGTCGCCCGACTGGCCGACGAGCTCGTCGGCCGACCAGCCGAACATCTCGGCGAACTTCGGGTTGCAGAGGAAGAATCTGCGCTCGCGCGTGAACGCGATGCCGATCGACGCGTTCGCGAGCACCGCTTCGTACTCCAGCAGCGTGGTGCGCGTGCGCCCGGCGTAGCCCGCGCCGGGAACGGTCACTGGCATGGCAGGTTCGCTCACTTCGCCACTCCAGCGCCGGGCTGCGTGCGTGCCAGCACGCGGAAGTTCTCGGCATAGAAGCGCAGCCGGTTCACGGCATGCCGCCGCTGCTCGGCGCTCAGCGTCCTGTCCAGGTCTAGCAGCAGGTCGAAGTACGCGGCCAGTTGCTGGCGCGTTGCGGCAGTGTGATCGGCTGCGCGGCTGCGCTCCCAGTCGGCCGCCCATCCCGCCAGGCGCCGCGTCGCCTGGCGATCGCGCAGCATGGCGACGAATTCCGCCTGCCTGCGCTTGCGATAGCGGTCGCGCATGTCCGCGGAAAGCGGCGCCTGCATCGTGTATCGCCGCACGCGCTCGACCTGCGCGTCGCTCAGTCTTCCCAACCAGTCCTCCAGGCGTTCGAGGTTCCGCTTCAACCTGCGCTCGCGCCGCTCGTCCGTGCTCCCGCCGAGCTGCTCCTTGGCAAACTTGCGATTGTCCTCGGCGAAGCGCTGCTCGAGGTGCGTGATCTTGTCTGCGGGCAGCCTGTCCAGGAGTGGCGCCGACTCGGCCGCCGCCACGCGCAACGCTTCCTCGATCTGCACCCGAACGGCATCGTACCCCCACTGCAGGTCCTCCCGCGCAAGGCCGCGACCGGTACGCGCTGCTGCCTCGTCGAGGATTGCGACGTATGCGGGCAGCGCGCTGGTCCGGTGCCACGACAGGAAGGACGCGATGCGGGCATCCAGCTCGTCGGACTGCTCGCCCTCGAAATCGAGGTAGGAGTTCGCCTGCCAGCGCAGGAAGGTGTCGGCATTGCGATAGCCGAGCTGGATCGCGCTGCACGCCGACAGCAGCAGCGCCGCCAGAACCGCGACGAGGCAGCGCCAGTTCACCAGAAAGCCTCTGTGGTGATCTGGCCGGGCGAGCGGCGGCGGTGCTTCTTCATGCCGCGCGCGGCGAGCACGTCGATGACGTCCTTCACCATGTCCGGGTTGCCGCACAGCAGCACCTGCGAGCTGTCCGCGGCGAGCGCTGCGCCCGCTGCTTCCTCCAGCCGCCCGTCACGGATCGCCGCAGGGATGCGGCCATCGAGCGTGCCTTTCGCGGCCTCGCGGCTGAGCATGCTGACGCAGGTGAAGCGCCCGGCGCGCGCGTCACGCACCGCGTCGATGAGCTCGCGATAGACCAGATCGCTCGCGTGCCGCGCCGCGTGCACCAGCACCACGCGGCGGTAGCGCCGCCACGCCGCCTCGTCGCGCAGGATGGAAAGGAACGGCGCCAGCCCGGTGCCGGTGGCAATGAGCCACAGCGTGTCCGCGTCCGGCACCTCGGACAGCACGAGGAACCCGCTCGGATTGGTGGCGACATGCAGCGCGTCGCCGGCGCGCAGCGCGGCGAGGCGCGGCGACAGCAGGCCCTCGGGCACGACGATGCCGTAGTACTCCTGCACCGGGTCGGCGGGCGGATTGACGAACGAGAACGGCCGCGCGACGCGCTCGCCGTCGATATCCAGCGCGATGCGCACGAACTGCCCGGCCTCGAACGCGAGCGGCGGCGCCTCGACGCGCAGCGAGAAAAGGTGCGGCGTCCAGTGCCGGTTCTCGATCACCGTGCCTTGCGTCCATTCGCTCATTGCAGCCTGTTCGCCTGCACCGGATAGGGCTCGAGCCGCAGGTCGGCGAGCTCGCCGCCCAGCGTGGCGATCGAGCCCTGGCGGCGGTTGTTGCCGGTGTCGGAGAACTCGAACGTATAGGTGCGCTTGATGCGCACCCTGCCTTCGTCGTCGCGCACGAGGCGCAACCGCGCGAAGGCCACGGTGTCATCCAGCAGTTGCAGCCCGTAGCGGTCGCAGGCGGCGCGCCCGGCGTCCACCGCACGCTCGCGCGCCCGCATGCCGTCGACCCACGCGAACACGGCGGCGAGCAACAAGAGGATCGCTAAGGCTTCCCACATGGAAGCGTGGGATTATAGGACCAGCACCCTCCACGCCTCGCGCTTCGCGTCGAACGACAGCGCGGCATGCGCCGGGCTGGTCGAGGGAAGCCGGGCATACGCGATTCCCCGCAGTTTCAGCCCCGGCTCGACATGGCGCCTGAAACACTGCTCGGCAGCGGCGCCGTTGAAGACCACGCGCCGGATACGGGCATGCGAGCGGAAGAACGCGGCGAAATCGTTCGCGGCCAGGTCCTCGCGCGCGATGTCCGCATCCAGGCTGCCGCGGCGCCGGCACGAGTGCAGCACGTCCCACAGCGCGATGCGCGCCTCCTTCAGCGCCCGCACGCGCCGCGCGTACGGTGCGTCCGGCGCGAACCCGAGCAGCGCGGCCATGATCGGCCAGAACGCGTTCCTCGGGTGCGCGTAGTAGCGCCCCGCCGCCAGCGACGCCTCCCCCGGCATGCTGCCCAGGATCAGCACCTCGGCATCGCGGCGCGCGATCGGGGGGAAGCTGCGGACCAGCGGATGCGTCGCCGGCATCGCCTCGCCTACCCGAGATCTGACCGGATCAGGTCCGCAGCCTTCTCCGCCACCGCGATCACCGACGCATTGGTGTTCGCCGACGGCACGCTGGGCATGATGGATGCGTCGACGACGCGCAGGCCGCCGATACCGCGCACGTTGAGGTTGCCATCCACCACGGCGCGGGAGTCGTTGCCCATGCGGCAGGTGGAGGTGGGGTGGAACACGGTCTCGCCGGTCTCGCGGCAGAACGCGAGCCAGTCCTCGTCGGTCTGCACGCGCGGCCCGGGGTGCACCTCCTCGAGCACATAGTCTGCGAGCGGCTTCGCATTGACCAGCCGGCGCAGGATCTTCAGCCCCTCCACCATGACGCGGCGGTCCTTGTCCGTGGACAGGTAGTTGTAGCGGATCGCCGGCGGCTCGGCCGGGTCCGCCGAGCGGATCATCACGCTGCCGCGCGAATCGGACTGCATCTGCGACACCGAGCAGGTGAAGCCCGAGAACGGGTGCAGCAGGCCACCGCGCTGCATCGACGAAAAGTTGATGAAGTAGATCTGCGCGTCCGGCCGCGGCAGCTCCGGGCGCGTCTTCACGATCGCCGCCGCGTGGCCCGCGCTGATGGTCAGCGGCCCGCGCCTGCCGAACACGTACTGCATGCCGATCCAGAGCCGGCGCAGCGGGTTCGCCATGTCGTCGTTCAGCGTGATCGGCTTCGCGCACTTCCAGAACGTGCGCACGTAGAAATGGTCCTGCAGGTCGGCACCGACGCCGGGCGCGTCCAGCACCACCGGGATGCCGAGCGAGCGCAGGTGCTCCGCCGGACCGACGCCCGAGAGCTGCAGCAGTTGCGGCGAGTTGATGCTGCCGCCGCAGAGGATCACCTCGTTGGCGTACACGCTGCGCACGCGGCCACGCTGGCGGAACTCGACGCCGACCGCGCGCCGGCCTTCGAACAGGATGCGCGTCGCCAGCGCTTCCACCTCCACGTGCAGGTTGGCGCGCTTCTCGGCGCTGCGCAGGTAGGCGGTGGCGCTGCTCGAGCGCCGGCCGTGCCTCGATGTCGCCTGGTAGTAGCCCGCGCCTTCCTGCGTCGCGCCGTTGAAGTCTTCGTTCCTCGGCACGCCAATCGCGACCGCGGATTCGATGAACGCGTCCGCAAGCTCGTGGCGTTCCAGATCCGACACGCCCAGCGGCCCGCCGACGCCGTGGTACTCGCTCGCGCCGCGTTGCTGGTCCTCGGCCTTGATGAAGCAGGGCAGCAGGTCCTTCCAGCCCCAGCCCGGCATGCCCCAGCCGTCGAAGTCCTCGGGCTGGCCGCGCAGGTAGACGAGGCCGTTGATCGACGACGATCCGCCGAGCACCTTGCCGCGCGGCGTGAAAATGCGCCTTCCGCCCAGCGCCGGTTCGGGCTCGGACTCGTACGACCAGTTGACTTCCTTCTTCGTGAAGAGCTTGCCGTAGCCGAGCGGCACGTGGATCCAGATGTTGCGGTCGCGCGGCCCGGCTTCCAGCAGCAGCACCCGCGTGCGTCCATCCGCGGTGAGCCGGTTGGCGAGCACGCAGCCGGCCGAGCCGGCGCCGACGATGATGGCGTCGAAGTTCAGGCGCGACGCGGCGACGCCACGTGCGTGCCGCCGTCCACGTAGAGGATCTGGCCGGTGACCTGCGCCGCGCCCTCGACCAGCCAGGCGATGGCGTCGGCCACGTCCTCGGGCTTCGCCACGCTCTGCAGCGGCGCGATGCCCTCGTAGGCGGCGCGGATCTTCGGGTACTTGTCGCCGTAGCCGGCCGCCAGCCACGGCGTCTCGACGAAGCCCGGCGCGAGCACGTTGACGCGCACCTCGGGGGCCAGCACGCGCGCGAGCGACATCGACATGGTGTTCAGCGCCGCCTTGGATGCCGCGTAGGCGATCGACGAGCCGGTACCGAGCATGGACGCGAGCGAAGACACGTTGACGATGCTGCCGCGCGATTCCTTCAGCGCGGGCGCGGCCGCGCGGCACATCTGGAACGGCGCGATCACGTTGACCGCGTTGATGCGCTGGAAATCCCCGGCGGACAGGCCGTCGAGGTTTGCGTGCGGCACGAACCTGGTGGTGCCGGCATTGTTGACCAGTGCGTCCAGCCGCCCCCACTTGACCAGCGCCGCCTGCACCAGCGCGCGGCACTGCGCGTCCTCGGCCACGTCGGCCTTCACGGCGATCGCATTGCCGCATTCCTTCGCCACCTTCTCCGCCGCGGCAGCGCTCTTCGAATAGTTGACCACCACCGACCAGCCGCGCTTCGCGAGTTCGCGTACCGTCGCCTCGCCGATGCCCGAGGACGATCCCGTGACGATAGCAACCCGGCTCATACCGTGGCCACCGCGACGGCGGGCGAGCCGACCGCGCCGGGCAGGCGCAGTGGCGGCGCAGTAAGCAGGAAGCGATTTCGCCGATGCTCGCGCAGCCAGCGCGCCAGTTCCGACAGGTACCAGATCTCCCCCAGGTGGATGCCGTTCTTGAACAGGCAGTGTTCGTGCAGCGGCATCAGGGCATGCGGCACGGACTTGAACGGGCTCATCGGGATTATCTCCACGGCGTAGTTGTCGGCGATCAGTGCCACCGCGCCGCAATCGGTGACCCACTGCAGCAGCCTGTCGTCCCGGCCGTCCAGCCCGGTGCAGGTGTTGTTGACGAGCTCGGGCGTCGGGTTCTTGCGCAGCTCCAGCAGCACGTCGGCGAAGCCGGTGTAGAAGCAGACGAAATCGCCCTTCTCCACCACCACCTTGTCGGCATCCAGCACGCGCATCAGCGCGTCGTAGCCCACGGCCTTGCGCTCGCGGCCGAAGTGCGCATGCAGGTCGACCATCACGCCGCGGCCCTGCGCGCCCGCCTCGGCAAGGTTCTGGATCCCCAGCGCCTCGGCGCGCGCGCCCTCGTACTTCGCCCAGGGTTCGGCACCCGCGCGCTCGGGCGCGGGCTTCACGTCGTCGCCGGCACGATAGCCGTTGTAGAACACGATCTCCGCCTCGCCGTCACCGTCGGCGTCGAACTTCGAGCCGACGTGCGCGAAACTGTCCCACTGCGTGGAGTACTGCAGCGTCAGCAGCACCACGTCGTCGCAGACCACGTCGGTGATGCCCGGCAGGTCGTCGCCCATGGGGTAGCAGAAATTCTGCTTGCCGGCGCGCAGCGTGGCCGCCTGCCGCGGCGGCGACCTGCGCGGATTCAGCACGTTGCCGCCGGGATAGTCGAGCGGCAGCGACAGGCAGAAGGTGCGCCCCTCCTTCACCTCGGCCACGCCCTGCAGCACCTTCTCGCGCGTCACCCAGTTCATGCGCCCGCGCTGATCATCAGGGCCGAATTCGCCCCAGTTGGAGCCCGGGGGCCGTTGCTTCCAGCGTTGCGCCATGGGAGCCCTCAGTAGTAGTGCCTGCCGATGGATTCGGCCACCATCACCGGCTTGTCGCTGCCTTCGCGCTCGACCGTGACCTTCCACGTCACCTGCACGCCGTTGCCCTCGAGCTTCTCGTAGCCGGCAAGCGTGTAGCGACCGCGGATGCGCGAGCCGGCGGGCACCGGCGCGGTGAAGCGCACCTTGTTCAGCCCGTAGTTGACGCCCATCTTGCGCGCCGAGTAGTCGAATGTCGCCTCGCTCATCATCGGCAGCATCGACAACGTCAGGAACCCGTGCGCGATGGTCGAGCCGAAGGGCGAATCCTTCGCGCGCACCGGGTCGACGTGTATCCACTGGAAATCCTCCGTCGCCTGCGCGAAGCGGTCGATGCGCGCCTGCGGCATGTCGACCCACGGCGACACCGCAATCTCCTCGCCGACGCGCGCCGCGAGGTCCTGCATGCTCAATGCCACCTTGGCCATCTGTCCCTCCCCTTCGGCCGATTCTAGCCGCCCGGCGCGCCGACGAAGGCCTCGATCTCGCGGTTCACCAGTTCCGGGCGCTGGCGCATCACCCAGTGGCCTGCGTCCGGCACGCGCACCAGCTTCAGTTGCGGCACGCACTCGTCCATGCCATCGAGCAGCGATGGCAGCAGGGCGCGGTCCTGCTCGCCCCAGATCACCAGCGTGGGCACGCGCACCATGAGGTCCCGGGCCTCGAGCTTGAGCTTCCTTGCGCCCGCGTCCCCGGCGCCGGGCGGATATACCGGCGTGGCGCGGTAGTAGTTCAGCCCGCCGGTCAGCGCGCCCGGCTGCGACATCGCGGCGACGAAGGCCTCGCGGTCGGCATCGTTGCCGCCGCCCCAGTCGTCGCGCACCATGCTCCACAGCCGCTGGTAGTTGTCCGCGGACAGCACGTGCTCGGCCTTGCCGGGCTGGCGAAACAGCAGGAAGTACGCGCTTGCCGCCTGCTGCGCCGGGTTGTCGCACAGCTCGCGCCAGAACCGGTAGGGGTGCGGCGAATTGAGGATCACCAGGTGCGACAGCGCCTCGGGCCTGGCAATGGCGTAGCTCCACGCGATCGCGCCGCCCCAGTCGTGCGCGGCCAGCACGAAGCGTTCCTTGCCGTAGTGCGCGGCAAGCGCCGCGACGTCGGCCATGACATGCCTGGCGCGATACTGCTCCACGCCCTCCGGCTTGTCCGACAGGTTGAAGCCGCGCAGGTCCGGCGCCACCGCCATCCAGCCGCGCGCGCCGAAGTATTCGAGCTGCGCGCGCCAGCACGCCCAGTAGTCGGGAAAGCCGTGCAGGAACAGCATGAGCGGTCCTTCGCCTGCGCGCGCAACGTGCAGGCGGATGCCGTTTGCGGCTACGGTTTCGTGGACGATCCCAGGCATGCGGCTGCTCCCCCGGCGATGGCACGCGCGATCATGGCCTGCACGGCCGGTTCGCGCATCCTCGCCTCCTCCTCGCGATTGACGATTACGCCTGCCTCGACCAGCACCGATGGCATCAGCGCCGTGTGCGCCACGGCGAGGTTGTCGAACCAGTGCACGCCGTTCGCCTCGTCGGCGAACGGTCGGTTCTCGCCCAGCACAGGATCTGCATGGTAGCGCGACGGCACCAGCCCGGCGGCGCGCAGCCGCGCGCCGATCGCACTGGCGCAGGCGAGCGACTCCCGCGCGCGCGGGTTGCGCTGCGACACGAAGAGCGAGAAGCCGGCGAAGCGGTCGGCCACCGGCAGGTAGCGTTCCCGCACCGAATCATGATGGATGGAAATGAAGAGGTCGGCGCCGCGCGCGTCCAGCGTGCGCCGGTGCAGCTCCGCGTAATCACCGCGCTCGCCGATCATGCGCACCGCCAGCCCGCGCCCGCGCAGTTCGTTCGCCACCTGCACCGCCAGTTCGAGGTTGAAGTCGAACTCGGCGCGGCCGCTCGCGGAAATCACGCCCGGCTTCTCCAGGTAGTGGCCGACATCCACCGCCACTTCCTTCGCCGCCGCGGCGCAGGAAACGGCGGCCAGCAGTGCGAGGATCAGGCGAATCGGCTGAAGTCGGGCTTGCGCTTCTCGAAGAAGGCGGTCATTGCTTCCTTGGCCTCGGGCGAGGCAAGCTGCGCCGCGAAGTGCCGGCTTTCCTCCTCGAGCTGCGAGGCGACCGCCGCGGCGAGGCTGCGCTTCATCAACTGCTTGGTGAGCCGCACCGACGCCGCCGGCTGCGCGGCGAGTGCGAGCGCCGTGGCGCGCGCGCGCTCGAACAACTCCGCCTCGGGGACGACCTCGGTGACGATGCCGGCGGCGAGCGCCTTGTCGGCACCGAAGGGCTGTCCGAGCATCAGCAGTTCCGCCGCGCGCCTGTAGCCCGCCACCATCGGCAACAAGAGGCTCGAAGCCGCCTCGGGCACCAGCCCGAGCGACACGAAAGGCAGGCTGAAGCGCGCGTTCGGCGCCGCATAGACGAAATCGCAGTGCAGCAGCATCGTCGTGCCCACGCCCACCGCCGCGCCGCCCACCGCGGCGACCAGCGGTTTCTTCAGTGTCGGCAGCGTCGAGATGAAGCCGAACGCCGAGGACGGCCCGCCGCTCGCATTGCGCTCGAGGAAATCCTTCAGGTCGTTGCCCGCGGTGAAGCAGTCTCGCGCGCCGTGGATCAGCATCACGCGCACCTGCGGGTCGGCATCCGCCGCCGCGAGCGCCTGCGCCATCGCCTGGTACATCGCCGCGGTCAGCGCGTTCTTCTTGTCCAGGCGCGCGAGCTCGATGCGCGCGATGCGCTCCTGCGTGTCGACGATCACGTCCGGCATGTCAGCTCCCCGGCAGCCGGTAGCCGGCGAACTTCTGGCGCAGCGTGAGTTTCGACAGCTTCCCGGTCGCGGTGTGCGGCAGCTCGTCGACGAACACCACGTCGTCCGGCATCCACCACTTGGCGATCCTGCCCTCGTAGAACTTCAGCAGCTCGTCGCGGGAAACGTCCTGCCCCGGCTTCTTCACCGCCACCACGATCGGGCGTTCGTCCCACTTCGGGTGCGCGATGCCGATCACCGCCGCCTCGGCGATCGCCGGGTGCGCGACCGCGATGTTCTCCAGGTCGATGGAACTGATCCACTCGCCGCCGGACTTGATCACGTCCTTGGAGCGGTCGGTGATCTGCATGTAGCCGTCGGCATCCATGGTGGCGACGTCGCCGGTGGGAAACCAGCCGTCCTTCAGCGGGTCGCCGCCCTCGCCCTTCATGTACGACGCGGTGATCCAGGGGCCGCGAACCAGCAGGTTGCCGAAGGCCTTGCCGTCCCACGGCAGTTCCCTGCCGTCCTCGCCGACGATCTTCATGTCGACGCCGAAGATGGCACGGCCCTGCTTGTCCTTGACGCGGAACTTCGCGTCCGCATCCGCCTCCGCATGCTTCGCCTTCAGCGTGCACACCGTGCCTAGCGGGCTCATCTCGGTCATGCCCCAGGCATGCAGCACCTCGACGCCGTACTCGGTCTCGAAGGTCCGGATCATCGCCGGCGGGCAGGCCGAGCCGCCGATCACGGTGCGCTTCAGGCTGGAGAACTTCAGCCCGTTCGCCTTCACGTGCTGCAGCAGCATCAGCCACACCGTGGGCACGCCGGCCGACATGGTGACGCGCTCGGCTTCCATCAGGTCGTGCACGCTCTTGCCATCCAGGTGCTGGCCGGGGAACACCAGCTTCGCGCCGACCATGGTGCAGCCGTAGGGCAGGCTCCACGCGTTGGCGTGGAACATCGGCACCACCGGCAGGATCGCGTCGCGCGCCGACAGGTTCAGCGCATCCGGCAGCGCCGCGCCGTACGCATGCAGCACGGTGGAGCGATTGCTGTACAGCACGCCCTTGGGGTTGCCGGTGGTCCCCGAGGTGTAGCACAGCCCGCACGCGGTGCGCTCGTCCAGCCGCGGCCATTCGAGCCGGCCGTCCTGCGCGGCGACCAGTTCCTCGTAGCACAGCAGCTTCGGGATCGCCGTCTGCGCCGGCATGTGCGCGCGGTCGCTCATCAGCACGTAGTGCTTCACGGTGGTGAGCTGCGGCACCAGCTTCTCGACCAGCGGCAGGAACGTGAGGTCGAAGCACAGCACGCGGTTCTCCGCGTGGTTGCAGATGTACGCGATCTGCTCGGGGAACAGCCGCGGGTTCATGGTGTTGATCACCGCGCCGATGCCGGCGATGCCGAAGTACAGCTCGTAGTGCCGGTAGCCGTTCCACGCCAGCGTGCCTACGCGGTCCCCGAGCTTCACGCCGAGCGCGGCGAGCGCCTGCGCGACCCGCTTCGCGCGCACGTGCGCCTCGCGGTACGTGTACCTGTGCAGCGCGCCGGTACCGTCCTTGCCGGGCCCTTCTACCGTCTTCGAGACGATCTCGGTGTCGCCGTGGTGCCGGTCGGCGAAGGTGATCAGATCGCTCACCAGGAGCGGCGTATCCATCATCAGGCCGTGCATGGTCCTCCTCCGATGCGGTTCAGCGTTCCAGCGCCCTTGATACTACCCGCTTCAACTCCTCCGGCGGCACGCGGAAGTCGCTGCGCAGCGGGTCGGCGTGGCGCTTTGGCACCTCGGCCACCAGCGCGTGGAACGGCTGGCCAAGCGCCCGCGCCAGGTGCACGTGGATGTTCATGCGCGGTTGCGCCTCGAGCTGGATCTGCACCACCGGCACGCCCTCGCCGGCGAAGAGGTGGAAGTTCATGCCTGCGCCAAAGCAGCCGACGATCGCCTCGGTGTCGGCGGCAAGGTCGATCTGCTGCTGCAGCGAGAGCCCGCCCGGATCGACCTCCTCGAAGCCGAGCGCGGCGAGCGTGGCGGCGACCTCGTCCTCGTTCAGCAGCCGGCGCCAGCGCGCGCCGCGACGCGACAGGTATACGCGCCGCCTGCCGCGTGCCGCACCGGGCGCGACGCCGAGCGTGCCGCGCACGTACTCGAGGGTTCCCGGTGCCCAGTACAGTACCTGGCGCCCGGAGATGCCGCAGTTCAGCGTCGGCACCCAGAGCTGCTCGAACTCCGCGAACGCGCCCGCCGGCAGCCTCAGCAGGCGCTCGGCGGCGATTCCCGCACGCGCCAGGCACTCGGCGTGCAGCGGCAGCAGGTTCTCGCCGACGACGACTTTCGCCTCGCGCAGCTCGGGCCTGTCGCGCAACTGCCGCGTGCGCGTGAAGAAGTACAGCAGCCAGTGCCCGATGTTGACGTGGTTGCCGATCAGCACATGCGCCCCGGCGTGCCGGCGCGCAGCGCCGCCCGCCGCCCACAGCCTGCCCTCGGTGGCGAGGCGCAGCGTATCGAGCTGCTCGATGCCGTCGAAGCGTCCGAGCTTGGCCGGGCTGTCGGTGCATCGCTCGGTGAAGGCAAGTCCATCGCGGCTCACCGGCAGGAACGACTGCCCCAGCACCAGCGCATCGGGCAGCATGCACAGCGCCGCGGGCGCCGCCTCCAGCTGCGCGGCGAGTTGCGGCTCGGTGCTGCCATCCATGCGCCGTGGCACGAGGTCCGCGGACTGCTCGCATGGCAGTCCGGCCTGCCGGCAGTACGCGGCAATGTCCGGCCCGCGCGCGAAGCGCTTCAGCCCATCGAGCGCGCCATCGCCGGGCCAGCACACGCGCAGGCACAGCAGCGCGCCCTCTTCGTCGTCCAGCGCGAGCAGGATGGCGCCGAGCAGGTAGGCGATGTCGCGGCGCCAGGCGTCCTGGCGCGCCAGCGCCGCCGCATTGCGGATGGAGAATTCGCGCAGCGTGCGGATCTCGGCGACGCCGGTGCCGGCCGCGAGCGCCGGCGCGATTTCGCCCAGCGCCTCGGCAATGCAGCCTTCGCGCAACTGCGCATGCACCGCGCCGCGCACCACGCCGATGTCGGCCTGCGCTTCGGTGGCAGGGCTGCCTGCGGGTGCGGGTTCCGTGCGGCCGACGAGCTGCCGCAGGAGGTTCGCGAGCATGCCCGCAGTTTAGCGCCTCAGTGCAGCGGCCAGATTGAGTCTTTAATGCCCTCGAGGCCGGCGCGCTTCACCAGCGACTTGGCCCGGTCGCGTGCCTCCTCGTAGAGGTCGGCTTCGTTCAACGTCAGCACCTTGCCGCCGCGCATCAGCACCTTGCCATCCACGATCACGGTGTCGGCGCAGCCGCCGTGCGCACAGTAGACGAGGTTCGACACCGGATTGTGTATCGGCTGCCATTCCGGGCGCATGACATCGAGTACCGTGACGTCGGCTTTCTTGCCTGGTTCCAGCGACCCGAGGTCCCGGTCCCACATCATCGAGCGCGCGCCGTTGATGGTGATCATCTCGATCGCCGTCTCCGGGCGCAGCACCTTGGGATCCAGCCGCGCCTCGTGGAAGCCGCCGACCGCGAGGAAGGTCTGCCGGATCGCGTCGAGGAAGTTCCCCGACATCGCCGAATCCGACCCGAGCGACACCGCGAGGCCCAGCTCGAGCATCTCGGGCGTCTTGCCGTGGCTCATGTTGCCCATCGCCTGGTGCATCGTCGCCCCGGGCGACAGCGAGATCTTGACGTCGCGCTTTTGCAGCAGCATCAGTTCCTTCGGGTCCACCCAGCCCATGTGCAGCAGCAGGAGTTCCGGCCCCAGCACGCCGAGCTTCTCCAGCCGCATGATGTCGCCCATGCCGTACTTCAGGTGCGAGGCCACCGTCTCGTCGCGGTTCTCGCAGGCATGGCCTATCAGGCCGACCTTGCGCTTTCGCGCCATCGCGGACATCCTCTTCAGCAGCTCGTCGGAGCACGCCACCGGCACGCGCATCGAGAACCACGCCTTCAGCCTGCCGTCGAACTTGCCGTCGAACTCGGCCACCATCTCGTCGGCGCGCGCGAGCGCGTCGTCGGTGGGCTCGAAGAAGTTCTTCGGCAGCGTTCCCATGTTGGTCTGGCCCATGTCGAACACGGTGCGCGAGATGAGCCCACGCATGCCGGATTCGCCGGTGGCCTGCGCGGTCTCGGCGGCGAAGTAGCTGCCCGGGTCGGCGAAGCACGTGGTGCCGGCGCGCAACTGCTCCAGCTGGCACAGCCGCGCGGCGCACAGTGCGTCGCCCTTGTCCATGTGCGCTTCGACCACCCACAGGCGCTTGAACAGGCGCTCGGGTCCCGAGTAGGCCTCGTCGCCGAGGCCGCGCCCGAGCTGCTGGGCATGGTGGATGTGCGTATCGAACAGGCCGGGCATCACCAGCTTGCCCTTCGCGTCGATCACCTCGGCATCGCGGTAGCGCGGCGCGAGCTCCGCGGTCTTTCCCACCGCGGCGATGCGATCGCCCTCGATCGCCACCGCGCCGTCGGTGATGATGCGGCGCGTGGCGTCGACGGTGAGGACGTACTCGGCGTTCCGGATCAGCAGCGCCATCGCGCCTCCCTCTAGTCGATCTTGATGCCGACGTCCTTGATCAGCTTGGCGTAGCGCGCCATCTCGGCACGCATGAACTTCGACGCCTGCTCCGGCGAGCCGGGCAGCGGATCGAGGCCGCGCTTGACCAGCGTGTCGCGCGTTCCCGGGTGCGTCAGCGCGGTATTCATCGCGCCGTTCACCTTGGCGACGATGTCCTGGGGCACGCCGGCCGGCGCCAGCACGGCGAACCAGGATGCGGTCTCGAATCCGGGGTAGCCCTGCTCCGAGATCGTCGGAATCTCCGGCGCCAGCGTCGCGCGCTTGAGGGACGTCACGCCGTATGCCTTCAGCTTGCCGGCGCGGATGTTGGGCAGGTACTCGGGCAGGTTGCCGAACATCAGCTCGACGTGGCCCGCGATCAGGTCGGTCATCGCCGGCGCGAGCCCGCGGTACGGGATGTGCACCATGAACAGGCCCGCGGTCTGCTTGAACAGCTCCCCAGCCAGGTGGGGCGTGGTGCCGTTGCCGAACGACGCGTAGGTGAGCTTGGCCGGGTTCTTCTTCAGGAAATCCACCAGTTCCTTCAGCGTGTTCGCGGCCAC
Source organism: uncultured Enterobacteriaceae bacterium (assembly GCA_964612335.1). GTDB lineage: Bacteria > Pseudomonadota > Gammaproteobacteria > Burkholderiales > SG8-39 > CAZTDU01. Next base: position 66,530 of record CAZTDU010000007.1, read on the forward strand.
CTTCGGGTGCGCCACCAGCACGTTCGGCGTGGTTGCGAGCAGGCCCATCGGCTGCAGGTCCTTCAGCGAGTCGTAGGGCAGCTTCGGCACCAGCGTGGCGTTGGCCGTGAAGCTGGTGGCGATGCACACGTAGGTATAGCCGTCGGGCGCGGATTTCGCGGCCGCGTCAACGCCGATCACCGTGCCCGCGCCGGGCCGCGTCTCGATGATGATCGGCTGGCCCAGCACCCGGTTCATCTCGGGGCTGACGATGCGCACCAGCGTGTCCATCGTTCCGCCGGGCGGGAACGGCACGATCATGCGGATCGGCTTGGTCGGCCAGGCCTGCGCGAACGCCGCGGCGCAGAAAGGCAGGGTGGCGATGGCGAGCAGCAGGCGTTTCAGGGTCATGGACATGGGCTTCTCCCGGGTGTGTGCGGACGCGGTCGAGACTAGACATGCAGGCACGCCAAGTCAATTGCGATATGCAAACGTCCAGCGCCGCGCACCGTTTCGGCATACGCGCACGCCGCCGGTGCGCCCCCCGGCACCGGCGCGGTGCCTCCCGGGGCGGCGCCTGCCGATTCCGCAGTAGACTCTGCCCTTCCCCGGAGGCCTACAGCCCATGAGCGACGCAGTCAGCTACACCGTGCGCGACGGCATCGCCGTCATCACCATGAACAACCCGCCGGTGAACGGCCTCGGAAGCGTGCTGCGCCCGGGCATCATGGCCGGGATCAGGCAGGCGGACGCCGACCCGGCGGTCAACGCGATCGTCGTCATCGGCTCGACGAAGGCATTTTCCGGCGGCGCCGACATCCGCGAGTTCAACACGCCGAAATCCACGCTGCCGCCCAGCCTGCCGGAAATCAACGACGCGCAGGATGCGTGCACGAAACCGATGGTCGCGGCGATCGGCGGCTTTGCGCTCGGCGGCGGCTGCGAACTCGCGCTCGGCTGCCACTACCGCGTCGCCGCGCCGAAGGCGCAGATCGGCCTGCCGGAGGTGAAGCTCGGCATCCTGCCCGGCTCGGGCGGCACGCAGCGCCTGCCGCGCGTGGTTGGCGCCGCGCGCGCGATCAAGATGATGACCAGCGGCGACCCGGTGCGCGCCGAGGAAGCGCTGTCCCTCGGCCTGGTCGACGAAATCGTGCAGGGCGACCTGCTCGAGGGCGCGCTTGCGTACGCGCGAAAGCTCGTCGCCGAGGGCAAGGGTCCGCGCCGCATCCGCGATGCCGCCGTCAAGGTCGACGGCGACCCGAAGGCCTTCTTCGACAAGGCACGCGCAGACGTCGCGAAGGCCTCGCGCGGCTTCCCCGCGCCGCTGGAGATCGTCGCCTGTGTCGAGGCGGCGGCGACGCTGCCGTTCGACGAGGGCAGGAAGGAAGAGCGCCGGCGCTTCCAGTTCCTCGTCGAAGGCACCGAATCGAAGGCGATGCGGCACATGTTCTTCGCCGAGCGGCAGACCTCGAAGATCCCCGACGTGCCGGAAGACACCCCGGTGCGCGAGGTCAGGCGCGCCACGGTAGTCGGTGCCGGCACCATGGGCGGCGGCATATCCATGTGCTTCGCCAACGCCGGCATCCCGGTGACGCTGGTCGACACCACGCAGGAGGCGCTCGACCGGGGACTGGCGACGATCCGCAGGAACTATGCCGGCACGGTGTCGAAGGGCCGCCTGAAGCAGGAGGACATGGACAGGCGCATGGCGCTGATCACGCCGGCGCTCGACCTCGCCGCCGGCAAGGACGCCGACATCGTCATCGAGGCGGTGTTCGAGCGCATGGACGTGAAGCAGGACATCTTCAGGAAGCTCGACGCGGCGATGAAGCCGGGCGCGATCCTGGCGACCAACACGTCGACGCTGGACGTGAACGCGATCGCGGACGTGACCAGGCGCCCGCAGGACGTCATCGGCACGCATTTCTTCTCGCCCGCCAACGTCATGCGCCTGCTCGAAGTCGTGCGTGGCGCGAAGACCGCGAAGGACGTGCTGGCGACGACGATGAAGCTCGGCAAGACGCTGAAGAAGGTGCCGGTGGTGTCCGGTGTCTGCGACGGCTTCATCGGCAACCGCATGGTGGAGAAATACGGCCAGCAGAGCCTGTTCCTGATCGACGAAGGTTGCTCTCCGCAACAGGTCGATGCCGCCGCGCAGGCCTGGGGGCTGGCGATGGGGCCGCTCGCGATGGGCGACATGGCAGGACTCGACATCGGCTGGGAGATCCGCAAGCGCCGCTATGTCGAGCGGCCGAACTTCGTCTACTCGAAGGTCGGCGACCGCATCTGTGAACAGGGCCGTTATGGCCAGAAGACCGGCAAGGGCTGGTACCTGTACGAGGCCGGCAGCAGGAAGCCGGTTCCCGACCCCGCGGTGGACCGGATCATCGACGACTACCGCCGCGAGATCGGCGTCAAGCCGCGCAGCATCGGCGATGCCGAGATCGTCGAGCGCCTGATCTACGCGCTGGTCAACGAGGCCGCGTACATCCTCGAGGAAGGCATCGCGCTCAGGGCGTCCGACATCGACATGGTGTACCTGACCGGCTACGGTTTCCCGGCGTATCGCGGCGGGCCGATGTTCTATGCCGATACCGTCGGCCTCGCCAACGTGCTGGCGGCGATCGAGCGATTCCAGCGAGGCTACATGGGCGAGGTATGGAAGCCGGCGCCGCTGCTGGTGAAGCTCGCCAAAGAGGGCAAGAAATTCAACTGATGGCGATGACGGACGCTGCGCGCCGCATCGCCTCCGCGCGATGGAGCGGGCGCATGGCGCCGCTCATCGCGCAGGCGGCGCTCCTGGTTTTCTCGGCGTGCTCGCAGGCGCAGCAGCCGCTGCCCGGGGCGCAGCGCGTCGAGTTCGAGTCCGCCGGCGCGGACAAGCTGTTCGCGCATGCGTTCACGCCTCCGCCGGCGCCGGCGGGTGCGCGCGTTCCGGCGATCGTCATGCTGCACGGTTCGGAGGGCATCAGCGATTCGCGCGAAGGCGAATGGGCGCGCGAGCTCGCGGCGCTGGGGCTGGTGGTATTCGTCGTCGACAGCTTCACGCCGCGCGAAGTGAGGACCACGGTGGACGACCAGACCCGGGTCACCACCGGCCAGATGATCGGCGACGCCTTCGGTGCGCTCGACTTCCTGTCGCAGCAGCCCTTCATCGACCCGATGCGGGTCGGTGTCATGGGCATGTCCAAGGGCGGCGGCGCGGCGCTGCTGGCCGCCGACCGGCGCGCGCGCATCGGCGCTCGCGCGTTCGCGGCGCACATCACGCTGTACCCGTTCTGTTCCACCCAGTACCGCTCGCCGCAGCCTGGCGCGCCGCTGCTGATGCTGCTCGCCGAAGCCGATGACTACACCGGCGCGCAGCCCTGCCAGGACTATGCCGCGCGCATCCGCAAGGCGGGCGGCACGCTGGAACTGGTCACCTACAAGGCGGCGCGCCACGGCTTCGACGGCGACCCGCGCAACATCGGCGGCTACCGGCTGGACAATGCGCAGAATTTCCGCGACTGCGTGATGCTGCTCGAGGACGACGGCCGCAGCGTGCTCGCGGCGACCGGCGCGGTGCTGGACTCGCCAAAACGTGCGCTCGAGGCGCTCAAGCGCTCGTGCATGCGCACCGGCGCCAGCGTCGGCGCCAATCCCGAAGCGAAGCGCAAGGCGCTCGCCGATGTCACCCGTTTCCTGAAGACGACCCTGTTGCAGTAGCGAACCTCGAGGAGGACCTGCCATGACCGAAGCCGTGATCGTTTCCACCGCCCGTACCCCGCTGTGCAAGAGCTGGCGCGGCGCCCTCAACCAGACCCATGGCGCGAAGATGGGCGGTCACGTCGTGCACGCGGCGCTCGAGCGCGCCAAGCTCGAGCCGCAGGAAGTCGAGGACGTCATCATGGGCTGTGCGTCGCCCGAGGGCGCCACCGGCGGCAACATCGCGCGCCAGATCGCGCTGCGCGCCGGCATGCCAGTCACGGTCTCGGGCATGACGGTGAACCGCTTCTGCTCCTCGGGCCTGCAGACGGTGGCGCTCGCCGCGCAGCGCATCCTCGCCGGCGAAGGCGACACCTACGTCGCCGGCGGCGTCGAGTCGATCTCGCTGGTGCAGAACGAGGCGAACAAGCACCACGCGCAGGACGAATGGCTGCACCGGCACAAGCCGGAAATCTACTGGCCGATGCTGCAGACCGCGGAGTACGTGGCGAAGAAATACGACATTTCGCGCGAGGCGCAGGATCGCTACGGCGTCGACAGCCAGCTGAAGGCGGCGAAGGCGCGCGCGGAAGGCAAGTTCAGGGACGAAATCGCGCCCATCACCACCAAGATGAAGGTGATCGACAAGGCGACCAACACCGAGACGCTGAAGGAAGTCACCGCCGAGCACGACGAGGGCATCCGCCCAGACACCACCTACGAGGGCGTGTCGCAGATCAAGCCCGCGATCGAGGGCGGCGTGATCGCGGCGGGCAACGCCAGCCAGTTCTCCGACGGCGCCTCGGCGCAGGTGCTGATGAGCGACCGGTCTGCTGCCAGGCGCGGCCTGAAACCCATGGGCATCTACCGCGGCTTCGCGGTCGCCGGCTGCGAGCCGAACGAAATGGGCATCGGCCCGGTGTTCGCGATCCCGAAGCTGCTCGAGCGCGCCGGCCTCAAGGTGGAGGACATCGGCCTGTGGGAACTCAACGAAGCTTTCGCGGTGCAGGTGATCTACTGCCGCGACAAGCTCGGCATCCCCAACGAGCGCCTGAACGTCAACGGCGGTTCGATCGCGGTCGGCCACCCCTACGGCGTCACCGGCTCGCGCCTGGTTGGCCACGCGCTGATCGAAGGCAAGCGCCGCGGCGTCAAACACGTGGTGGTCACCATGTGCATCGGCGGCGGCATGGGTGCCGCCGGGCTGTTCGAAGTCGTCTAAGCCGCTCGCTGCGGGGCGGCGAGCCAGGCATCAAGTTCGCGCTGCGTTCTCGCGACCTCGTGGCGCGCGCCCATGTCGCTGAAGGTCGCGATCGCTCGCTGCATGTGATCGCACGCAGACGCGGCATTGCCGTCCGCGCGCTCGATGCGCGCGAGCACGCGCTGCGTCCAGCCCAGCGCCAAGCGGTAATCCGTCTGCCGCGTGAGCGCCTCGCTGCGGCACCCGAACCGCCGCGCCTCGTCGATCTCGCCGCATTGCAGCGCGGCTTCCGCGCGCAAGCCCAGGTACTGCCCGAGCAGCGGCTGGAAGCTGAAGCGCTCGGCCTGCACGATCACCGCGTCCAGCAGCGCGATCGCCTCGCGCGGCTCGTGCCGCTCCACGAGCGCGAGGCCCAGCATCGCCGCGGCGGTCATGCGGTAGAGCGCATCCGGCGCCGTCTCCAGCGAGCGGCGGCAATCCGCGAGCGCCGCGTCCAGCTCTCCCGACAAGGCATGGGTGAACCCGCTCGCCCACGCCGAGATGCACGCCAGGCGCTGGTCGGCGTTCTCCTCGCCAAGCGCCGCGGCGCTTGCCTGCGCATCCAGTGCATCACGCAGCTCGCCGCAGTACGCGAGGTTCAGGCCGAGGATCCAGTACGCCTGCCCCAGCCACCAGCGCTCGGCGGTACCCGCTAGCAGGCGAACCGCCTCGGCGCCATGCCGCGCGCCCTCGCGCGGCTCGGCCCACAGGCTGACGTTGGCCAGCGTGACGTGCGCCTTGCCCATGGTGGCGATGTCACTGCAGGCCGTCGCCGCGGCAAGCGCCAGTCCCGCGTGCCGGCGGCTTTCGGCGCGCTCATCGAGGTAGTGGCAGGTGGCGCCGAGCAGCATGTGGTACGGGCCGGCGACGCGCGGATCAGCCGCCGCATCCACGAACCGCTGCTCCGCGCGCAATGACTCCGCCGCCTCCTGCATGCGCCCCAGCAGCACCAGGCTGCGCGCGCGGCGCATCACCAGCTCGTGCCGTCGGCGCGCCTGTTCGGCAGGCGGCAGCGCGGAGAGGCGCGCCAGAGCCTCGTCCAGCGCGGCGACGGCCTGCGCGTGACCGCCGGCGCGCGCGGCGCGCTCGGCTGCGCGCTGGAGGTAGTGCAGCGCCTTGTCGCGTCGACTGCTGCGCGCGTAGTGAAACGCCAGCTGCGCGTACGCCGGTTCCAGTTGCTCCGCGTGCAGCGCTTCCAGCGCCTCGGCAAGCGCGAGGTGAAGCTGCCCGCGCGCAGGCGCCAGCAGCGCGTCCATCACCACGCGGCGCACGCGATCGTGCTCGAAATCGAAGCGCTCGCCGACCGCGCGCAGCATGCGCCTGCGCACCAGTTCTTCCAGCGCCGCGGACGCCGCGCGTGCGTCCATCGCCGCGGCGCGCTGCAGCACCGCGAAGTCGCACTCGGTTCCGGACACCGCCGCCAGTTGCAGCAGCTGCCTTGGCGCGGCATCAAGCCTGTCGAGCTGCGCCTCGACCAGCGCACGCACACGCCCCGGCAGCGCGGCGCCGACACCCTCCGCCACGCCTGGATCGGCCTGGGCCGCGCGCACGCTTTCGGTGACGACGAAAGGGTTGCCCTCGCTTTCGCGCCACACGCGCTCGGCGAGCCGCGCGACGGCCTGCGCCTGCATGCCGCGCCGCGATAGCGCAGCGACCAGCGCGTCGGTATCTTCGCGCGACAGCGGCGCCAGCCGCAGCTGCTGAAGTGCCGCATGCCGGTCCAGTTCGTGCAGCATGCGCGACAAGGCCTGTGCCCCCGGCAGTTCCTCGTCGCGCAGCGTCAGCACCAGGCCGATGCGCCGGCCGCGCGCATGGCGGCCGGCCGCTGCCAGCAGCCGCAGGCTCATGTCGTCCGCCCAGTGCAGGTCCTCGAATACGAGCAGCAGCGGCGCGCGCTGCGCGAGCAGGTCCAGCACGCGGATGACGGCATCCACCAGCCGGCCCTGGCGCGACAGGGCTTCGCCGCTGCCGGCATCGATGCCATCGCGTGCCAGTTCCGGCAGCAGGCGCGGGAGTTCCGCGCGCCACGGCGGCTCCAGTTCCTGCAGCAGCGCGGCATCGCGCGGCACGCCTGCGTCGCGCAGCATCTCGACGAGCGGCGCAAACGCAAAGGCCTGCTGGCTCTCGTGGCAGCGCCCGGTGAACACCTGCGCACCCTCGCGCAGCGCAAGCGCCGAGATCTCCTCGGCGAGGCGCGTCTTGCCGATGCCAGCCTCGCCGACCAGCGCAAGCACGCGGCCGCGACCGGCGACCAGGTCCTCGAGCAGCCGCGCGCCCTGTTCGAGCTCGGCACCGCGGCCCACCAGCGGCGCTTCGTGCGGCAGCGGCTCGGTCGGCGCGGCCGGAGCCGGGCGCGCACCGCCGCTTTGCAGGATGGCGTGGTACAGCTCGCGCGTCGCGGCTTCGGGCTCGGTGCCGAGCTCGCGGCGCAGGACGCCGAGGCACGCCTGGTACTGCCGCAAGGCGGAGGCGCGGCGGCCCTGATCCGCATACAGCCGCATCAACGCGCGGTGCGCCACTTCCTCCAGCGGATCGATGGACAGCAAACGCAGCGCGGCCTGGATCGCCGGCGCGGACTCTCCGCGGTCCCGGTGCCACACGACCAGGCGCGCGAGCGCGTCCAGCGCGCGTTCGCGCAACCGCTCGCGCTCGACGAGCAACCAGTCCTCGAAGCCGGAGTCATTGATCGACACGCCGGCGAGCAGCTCGCCGCGGTACAGCGCAGCCGCACGCGCGAGCTGCGCGCCATCCTCCGATGCGCAACACTGCTCGAATTCGACGACGTCGCAGGCAAGCGCGCCGGCGGCCAGCGCAACGCCGGCGCTGCCGCCGGACAGGGCTTCCCTGCCCAGCGCCTTGCCGAGCAGCGACAGCGCCTGCCGCAGGCTGGCGCGCGCCGCGGACTGCGCCGACTCGCCCCACAACAGCGAGCAGAGTGCGTCCCGGCTCACGCCGCCCGAGGGGGCCAGCGCGAGGCGCGCGAGCAGCGCCTCGGTCTTTCGAGTCGGCAGCCGAACCACGGCACCCGCCGCGTCGCGCAACTCGAAACCGCCCAGCAGTGACAGCCGGAAGCCGTACATGGACTGAAAGTTTTATCTGTAAGTCCATAAGAAATATACCGGAACCCGCGATCTCGCCGCCTGTTGCGATCCTGTGACGCCGGGGGAGTAGACGTGCGTGATGGTCTTCATCGTTCGCACCCGGCGCGATGCCAAGGGTCAGTTGCGCGGCGTGATCACCCACGCCGGCTCCGGGCGACGCGAGGCCTTTGGCGATACTTCCGAGATCGGCAGGCTGATCCAGCAGATGTCGATCGAGCGCGATGCGGCGCCAGCCGGCATCGCGCAGCTCGACGTTCCGCGCAAGGGCAAGCCCGCATGAGGCGGCACGGACTCGTCGCCGCACTGCTGCTCGCCGTGCCGCTTGGGTCGATCGCGAACCCGACCGGGCCGCAGGTGACCGCCGGCGGCGCGAGCTTCCACGCCGCGCCCGGCGCGCTGACGGTGACGAACGCGCCGGGCACCATCATCAACTGGCAGGGCTTCTCGATCGGCACCGGGGAGCTCACGCGCTTCCAGCAGCAGTCGGCCGCCAGCGCGGTGCTGAACCGCGTGGTGGGCCCCGACCCCTCCAGCATCCTCGGCACGCTGTCGTCCAACGGCCGCGTGTTCCTTCTCAACCCGCACGGCATCGTCTTCGGGGCCGGATCGCGCATCGACACCGCCGGCCTCGTCGCCTCCACGCTGAACATGCGCGACGAGGATTTCCTCGCCGGCCGGCTGAAATTCGAAGGCGGCGGCCACGGCGTCCTGCGAAACGAAGGCGCGATCCGCGCCGGCGGCGACATCTTCCTGGTCGGCCCGCGGATAGAGAACGCCGGCGCGATCGTCAGCGACGCCGGCAGCGTGGTGCTGGCCGCCGGCCGCTCGGTGAACATCACCAGCCCGGATGCGCACGGCGTGCAGTTCGCGCTGCAGGCGCCGGAGGACAGCGCGGTGAACCTGGGCACGATCTCTGCGGCCAATGCCGCGTCGATGTTCGCCGGCACGCTCAGGCATTCCGGCGACATCCGCGCCACCAGCGCCAGCGTGGATGCCGCCGGCCGCGTGGTGCTCGCCGCGCAGAAAGACGCAATCCTGGGCGGCAACGCCACCATCAGCGTGGACAACGCCGCCGGCAAGGGCGGATCGGTGCAGATCACTGGCGAGCGCGTGGGACTGTTCGACTCCGCCAGCGTCAGCGCGCGCGGCGCCAGCGGCGGCGGCGAGATCCTCATCGGCGGCGACTACCAGGGCAAGAATCCGGACGTGCCGAACGCCGCGCGGACATTCGTCGCCGGCGGCGTGACCCTGGACGCGGACGCCACCGCGAGCGGCAACGGCGGCAAGGTCATTGTCTGGGCCGACGAAGTCACGCGTTACTACGGCAGCGCATCGGTGCGCGGCGGTGCCCAGCGCGGCGACGGCGGGCTGGTGGAAGTCTCCGGCAAGCAGGCGCTGGAGTTCCGCGGCCGCGCGGCGCTCGAAGCGCCGCAGGGCGTCGCGGGCACGCTGCTGCTGGACCCGCTGAACATCACGGTGCAGGCCGGCGCAGGCACGCTGGACGGCCATCTCACGCCGCCGGGCGATGCGACGCTCGCGTTCGGCGACGCTTCCGGCGTCAGCGGCACGCTGGATACCGCCGAACTCGCCGCGTTCACGTCGGGGACGGTCGAACTGCAGGCGGACAACGACATCACGGTCAACGCGGCGGTGACCATGGCCTCCGGCGTCAACCTCAAGCTCGCGGCCATCAACAACGTCAACGTCAATTCGAACATCACCACCTCGGGCGGCGGCAACCTGCGGCTGGAGGCCGATACCGACGCGTCCGGCGCGGGCGTCATCACGCTGGGATCGGTGACCATCAACGCGCCGCTCATCGCCGGCGACACGGGCAAGGAGTTCTCGGGGAAGGTCACCATCGGCGGCAACGTGAGCTTCGGCGAGAATGCCGAGGCTTTCGGCAAGCTGACCTACTCCACCGGTGGCCTGAGTGTCGCGAGCGGCAGGACGCTGACGCTCAAGGGCGGAATGGACTGGAGCTTTTCCAACAGCACGATCAGCGGCCCCGGCACGCTGTCGTTGCCCTCGGGCCAGACGCTGGCGATGACCGGGGGTGGCGCACACAACCTGAGCGGCCTCACCTTCAACAACGCCGGCACCGTCACGAGTTCACTGAACAACAACACGCTGTTCGTCAACGACAGCGCCATCTTCAACAACAGCGGCACCTACCGCTTCATCAACGGCCACGATGCCATCGGCACGAACTCCGGCACCGGCACTTTCAACAACACCGGCACCATCGCCAACAACGGCAACTTCGCCACCGTCGTCAACCCCACCACCTTCACCAACAACGGCGGCACTCTCAACAGCAACACCGGCAACCTCAGCCTGTCGGGGGGCGGCAGCCACTCCGGCAGCCTGACCATGCAGGGCACCGACGTGCGCTTCTCCGGCGGCACGCACAACTTCGCCGACAGCACCACCGTCTCCGGCCAGCTCAACGTCACCGGCGGCACGTCCAGCTTCGGCTCCGTCACCACCAGCGGCCTAGTCAGCTACTCCGGCGGCGCGATGAACATCACCTCCGGGGACACCCTCACCCTGAACGGCGGCATGAACTGGAGTTTCATCAACAGCACGATCAGCGGCCCCGGCACGCTGTCGTTGCCCTCGGGCCAGACGCTGGCGATGACCGGGGGTGGCGCACACAACCTGAGCGGCCTCACCTTCAACAACGCCGGCACCGTCACGAGTTCACTGAACAACAACACGCTGTTCGTCAACGACAGCGCCATCTTCAACAACAGCGGCACCTACCGCTTCATCAACGGCCACGATGCCATCGGCACGAACTCCGGCACCGGCACCTTCAGCAACACCGGCACGCTGGAAAGCGGCGGCGCCTTCACCAACGCGGTGAGCAGCGTCACCTTCAACAACAACGGCGGCACGCTTTCCAGCGGAGCCTCCGGAACCCTCAACATCAGCACCGGCGGCAGCCACTCGAACGCGATGACGGTGACCAACGGCAACGTCCGCTTCACGGGTGGCACGCACACGTTCTCGGGCGCCAGCTTCGCCGGCACCGGCGCGATCAACCTGCAGGGCGCGACTTTCCAGTTCGGCAACACGAACTGGAACCGGTCGCTGGCGTTCTCCTCCGGCACCGTCACGCTGCAGGCCGGCACCACGACCACCGTGCCCTCGGGCGCGAGCATCGCGATCAACCACGCGGTCGGCGGCACCGGCACGCTGTCGAACGCCGGCACCGTGGACCTGAGCGGCGGCTCGATCGCCGGCAGCTTCACGAACAACGGCGGCACGCTGAACCTCGCCAGTGGCAACGGCACGATCAGCACCGGGCTCACGTCTTCGAGCGGCACGATCAGCCCGTCTTCCGGCCGCACGCTGAACGTCGCCGGCACCGGGCTCGCGTGGCAGGGCGGCACGCTTGCCGGCGCCGGCACCTACAACCTGACGGGCGGCTTGTCGATCAGCGGCAGCGGCTCGCGCGTGCTGAACGGGCCGACGTTAACGGTCAACAACCTCAACCTGCCCGGCGGCAGCCTCGACGTGCAGGCCGGCACGCTGAACCTCAACGGCACAACGACCATCGCGTCCGGATCGACGCTGATGTTCTCCGGCGGCACGCTGAATCTGGGGGGCGCGCTCAACAACAACGGCACCTTCGACGTCAACACCGGCACCTTCACCCTCGGCAACGGCGGCACCTCGACCGGCACCTTCGACGCCGCGAGCGGCGCGACGATCAATTTCTCCGGCGGCACGCACGACCTGGGCGACGGATCGAAGCTCGCCGGGGCGGGAACGATCGGCTACACCGGCGGCACCGTGAACATCACCGGCAGCGGGTCGGGCACGACGATCGCGTCGGGCGCGACGCTGAACGCGAACGGCCGGACCTTCGGCGGCACCGGCAAGCTCGTCAACGAAGGCACGTTCAACCTCGCCACGAGCACGGTCTCCGGCGCACTCGACAACAAGGGCACGCTGAACGCCTCCGGCGCGAGCGCCGTCAACGGCGCGCTGGCCCTGACTTCCGGCACGCTGGACCTCGCCGCCGGCGGCACGCTGACCAAGGGCGGCGCCGCGGCGAACTGGATCGGCGGCGGAATCACCGGCACCGGCAGCTACTCCGGCGGGCTCGCGTTCTCGGGCAGCGGCGCGCGCACGCTGAACGGGCCCACGCTGAACCTCGGCGCCACCACGCTCCCGGGCGGCAGCCTCAAGGTGCAGGGCGGTGCGCTGAATGTCACCGGCACCGCGACCATCGCCAGCGGCGCGACGCTGCAGGCCGCGGGCGGCGCGATCACCGCGACCACGATCGACGTCCTCGCCGGCGGCACGCTGTCCGGCACCGGCACCATCGACGCGAACGTGGTCAACGCCGGCAGCGTGGCAGTGGGCGCCTCCGCCGGTACCCTCACGGTCGACGGCGACTACACGCAAGCCGCGTCAGGCGTGCTGGACATGGAGCTGGGCGGCACGTCGCAGGGCACGAGCTACGACCTGCTGAAGATCACCGGCGGCGCGAGCCTCGGCGGCACGCTGAAGCTGAGCCTGATCGACGGCTTCACCGGCGCCGCCGGCAACACCTTCGACCTGCTTACTTATGCCAGCCGCAGCGGCGATTTCGCCACCTTCACGCTGCCCAGCGGTTACACGTTCAGCAGCGCGCCGAACGCGACTTTCTACCGCATGACGCTGGACGCGCTGCCCAGCACCTCGACCGCCGCGTCCTCGACCACCGCGTCCTCCACCACCGCGTCCTCGGGCGTGCAGGCGCTCACGTCGTCCATCACGGCGTCGCTCGCGCTGTCGATGCGACAGCTCAACGACTCCTTCCTGGTCGCGGTCGAATCCGGCGACCAGGCGCTGGACGAGGAGAACCCGCTGTCCGCCGGGCTGTCGTGCCGCTGACGAACGCCGCCAGCCTGCGCCTCTGCCGCCTCGCCGCGCTCGCCGCGCTGCTCGCCGCGGCGACGCTCGCCCAGGCGCAGGTGGCGCGCGTCATCGAGACCCGCGGCGCGGCGATGGTCGAGCGCGCAGGGCAGGCGCCGCGCCTGCTCGGCATCGGCGAGGGCCTGGACCGGCGCGACACCATCCGCGTCGCGCGCGACAGCTGGGCGGTGCTGGAATTCACCGACCAGACCCGCATCACGTTGCGTCCGGACACGGTATTCCGCATCGACGCGTACTCCGACAACGCGCCCGAGAGCGTGCTGATGGGCCTGGTGAAGGGCGGCTTTCGCGCCGTCACCGGCCTGATCGGCAAGCGCAATCCGCGCGCGGTCGTGTTCGGCACGCCATACGCCACCATTGGCATCCGCGGCACCGAGTTCGATGCGCGGCTGTGCGACGGCGACTGCGCCGCGGCGGATACCCGCCCGGCGCCGCCCGCCGGGCCGGCAGCGCGGGTGGCGAACGCGCGCGGCCCGGTCAGCGCACGCGACCTGTGGGGACGCACGCGAACGCTCGCCTCCGGCAGCATCGTCGACGCCGCCGAGGAGGTCCGCACCGGTGCGCGGGGCTCGGCGGTGCTCGAGCTGCGCGACGGCGGCCGGATCCTGATCCACCCGCAGACGCGCTTCGAGATCCGCCGCTTCGTCTACGACCCGGCGCGCCCGGCTGCGGCGATCGCCGAATTCGAGCTGCGCGCCGGCAGCATCCGCGCCGCGACCGGCGCGATCGGCAAGGCGCGGCCCGTCGGTTACCGCATCTTCACGAAGCTCGGGCAGATCGGCACGCGTGGCACGGAGCTCGTGGCCAACTGCACCGCGAACTGCGAATCGACTCCCCCGAAGCCACCGCCGCCGCCACCTCCACCCTTGGGCAACGTCGGGGAGATTCGCCTGCCCAACGGCATCGTGCTGGAGACTCGGCTGGTCGGCGGCGAAACACGCCTGATACAGCGCCCGCCCTCGCAGGGCGAACCCATCGGCACCCTGCCCGACGGCACGCCGCTGTACGCCAATCCCGCAACGGCCATACAGCAAGACACCGTCGAGTGGGTGTTCCAGGACGGCTATCTCGCGCCCCGGTCCGGATTCGGCGAGGGGTCGAGGTCTCCAGAAGGCGTGCGCGTGAGCATGGTGGTGGTACGCGACGGCGCGTTGCAGGTCCTGTCCGAACCGCCTTATCTGGCGAACCAGACCCCACGCGATAACGGGATCACCACGATCCAGACCGTGAACCCGGATGGAACCATCAGCCGCTCGGACGCGAACGCCGCATACGAAGCTGCGAACCTGACCAACCTCGACCAGCCGATCACCCTTGCCGATGGCTCCCAGGTGCGAGTGTTCGATTTGCAGGGCGCCGGGGCCGACATGCCCGGCCTCAACCAATTCATCTCCACCCTCCTCACCGAACGCGCCGAAACGCTGACGGCGCAAAATCCGCCCCCCGGTCTGACCGTGGCCACCGTCGAGGGAACCGTCAGCGTCGAAACGCAGACGCAGTCCGCCGACGTTCCTGCCGGGCAGACCGGCAGCGTGTCGCCGGACGGCAATGTCACGACGTCCTCGACCACCGGAACCCTGCCCGGCCCGACCCTGCCGCCCGCGGAACCGCCTGCGCCGACAACTCCGCCCGCCGACAGCACCGAACCCGGCCTCTACACCTGGGTGCGCGACGGCGCGATCACGCTGGAAAAGGACGGCACGATGATCGAAGTGACGGCCGGCAGCGCGGCGCTCGCGGGCCAGACGGTCCTCAGGCTGCTCGCCAGCGTGCCGAATTTCTTGCGCCTCGACCCGACGCCGCTGCCGGATCCCGATTCGCTGAGGCGCGTGTCGATCTTCACCGCGCCGGACGGCACGACGTTCGGCTCCTGCCGGGTGCAGTAGCGGCGTGCCGGTATCCCATGCCCCTGATATGATCATGATGATCGTAATGGTCATGGGAGCTTGCAATGATTCGCGAGGCACCGGCGGTGAAAGTGCGGCAGAACCTGGGCGAGCTGCTGAACGAGGTCCAGTACAAGCGCGACTCGGTGGTAATCCTGAAGGACGGCAAGCCGGTCGCCGCGCTGGTGGACATCGGGCTGTTCGAGCGCATCCGGGCGATGGAAGCGCGATTCACCGAGATCACCGACAGGATGCAGGCAGCATTCGCGGGAATGACCGATGCGGAAATTGAAGCGCTGGTGGACGAAGCCGTCGCCTACGCGCGCCAGCCGAAGAAGGCCGCGCGCGCCGCGCGATGAAGGTCGTACTCGACACGAACATCCTGCTGTCGGGACTGGCCGGACCGAACGGCACGCCGGGTCGCATCGTCTCGGCCTGGCGCGCGGGACACTACCAATTGGCGACTTCCGAGCCGCTGATCGCGGAGTTCTGCCGGGCTGCGGCTTACCCGAGAATCCGCACCCTGTTCGCGAAGACGGGGGTCTCCGAGCGGGAGCTGCGCGATTTCGCCGACCTGTTGCGCCTGAAGGCCCTGGTCGTGGACGTGTCGGCAGCGTCACTGCCGGTCGATCCTCGCGACGCGAACGACCAGCCGGTGATCGCGACGATGATTGCGGCCGAGGCCGAATGGCTGGTCACCGGCGACAGGCGGGATCTGCTGTCGCTGGGGCTGCGCAACATCGTCACGGCGCGGGAATTCCTGTCGCGCGCCGATGCGCTGCGGCCGCCGCCGTTGGCGGAGCAGCCGCGAGCGGCATATCGGCCGGCAACGGCCCGACGCAAGCGCAGGGCGACGGCCGCGCAGGCATAACGCGGTTTGCCTCCCGCCTGATCGCGGCGTTCGCGCTCGCACTGCTCGCGGCGACGGCCCAGGCACAGCCCGAGGCGCGCTTCGCGGTGAGCCGCTACCAGGTCGAGGGCGACAACCCGCTCGGCGGCGACGACACCGCGCGGCTGCTCGCGCCCTACACCGGCGACGCGGTGACGCTGGACCGCGTGCGCGAGGCCGCGGCGGCGCTGGAGGCGGCGCTGAAGGAGCGCGGCTACGGCTTCATGCGCGTGGTGCTGCCGCCGCAGGATGCCGCCGGCATGATCCGGCTGCGCGTGCTGTCGTTCAGGCTCGGCGCGGTGAACGTCGCCGGCCACAGGCACTTCGACGAGGCCAACATCCGCCGCAGCCTGCCCACGTTGAAGCCCGGTGAATCTCCCAACCTGCGCGACATCGCGCGCAACCAGGCGCACGCCAACGACCACCCGGCGAAGCAGGTTTCGGTGACCATGCGCGAAGGCAAGGCGCCGGACACGGTGGACGCCGACGTCAAGGTCGAGGACTCCGCGCCGGCGCAGTTCTTCGCCACGCTGAACAACTCGGGCAGCGGCACGACCGGGCGCTGGCGGCTGGGCCTGGGCGCCTCGCACAACAATCTCTTCGACCGCGACCACGCGATCACCGCGACCTGGAGTACCTCGCCCGGCTACAGCTCGCAGGTGCAGCAGTACGGCGCGTATTACCGCGCGCCGTACTACGCGCTCGGCGGCACGCTGTCGGCGTACGTCACCCGCTCGGACACCGATTCGGGCACCGTCGCGCAGTTCTTCCAGGTCAGCGGCCGTGGCCAGTTCATGGGGCTGCGCTGGACGCAGCGTTTCGCGCCGATCGGCGCGTGGAGCCACGCCGCCGACGTCGGCATCGAGGATCGCCTGTTCGAGAACAACGTCGCCTTCAACGGCACGCCGATCGGCGTCGACGTGCGCAGCCGGCCGCTGCTCGTGCGCCACGAAGGCCGCTACGACGGCGCCGACTTCCAGCTCGGACACGCACTGGAGTTCGCGCACAACCTGTCGGGCGGGCGCGCCAACACCGCCGCCGCTTACACCGGCAACCGCGCCGGCGCGACGCGAAGCTGGCAGGCGCTGCGCTACACGCTGCAGGGCTCGAAGCTGGTGTCGGGCTGGGTGGCGAGCGCGCGGCTGCGCGGCCAGTGGTCCGGCGACGCGCTGGTCGGCGGCGAGCAGTTCGGCATCGGCGGCGCATCGCTGGTGCGCGGGCTGGAAGAGCGCGAGGGCAGCGGCGACATCGGTCACGTGTTGTCGGCCGAGTTGACCACGCCGGCGCTCGTCGAAGGCCTGCGCGCGCTGGCATTCGTCGACGCCGGCCGCGTGCACCTGCGCGCCGCCGGCGGCGCCGCAGGCACCAGGCAGCGCGCGGCGAGCCTCGGTGCCGGACTGCGCTGGCAGTGGCAGAAGCAGCTGTCGCTGTCGATGGACTGGGCGCACGTGTTCGACGCCGCCGGCGGCCTGCGCCGAGGCGACGAGCGCTTGCACCTGTCGCTGGCGCTGCGCTTCTGACGCGCGGCCAGGCTCAGAAGACGATCACGCCCCTGGCGTTCCTGCCGGCCTCCATGTCGGCGAAGGCCTGCGGGGCTTCGTCGATCGAATAGCGCCTGGTGATCAGCTCGTCCAGCTTCAGCCTGCCGGCCATGTACAGCTGCAGCATGCGCGGGAAGTCGATGCGCGGCACGCAGGAACCGAAGTAGCTGCCGGTGAGCGTCTTTTCCTCGAAGACGAGCGTCATCGGCTTGATCGACGTGGTATCCGCACCCTTCGCCACGCCCACCACCACCGCCTTGCCGCCGCGGCGGATGGCGCGGTATGCGGTCGCCGCGAGCTCGCCGCTGCCGACGCACTCGAAGGCATAGTCCGGCCCGCCGCCGGTGGCCTTCTTGATCGCCTTGCCCGGATCCTCGCCGGGCTTCAGCAGCAGCGTGTCGGTGGCGCCGAAGGACTTCGCGAACTCAAGCTTCGCCTCGACCGTGTCGATGGCGAGGATCTGCCGCGCGCCGGCGATCGCCGCGCCCTGGATGACGTTCAGGCCGACGCCGCCGCAGCCGAACACCGCGACCGAAGAGCCGGGCTCGACGCGCGCGGTGTTGAACACCGCGCCGACGCCGGTGGTGACCGCGCAGCCGACCAGCGCCGCGCGATCGAGCGGGATCTTCGCGTCGATCTTCACCAGGTTCTCGACCGACATGGTGGCGTACTCGGCCATCACGCCGCAGCCGGAGAAGATCCCGAGCGGCTTGCCGGCCGCGTCGTGCACGCGCGGCGTGCCTTCGCGCGGCGTCATCAGCGCGTTGCCCTGGTCCACGCACAGCACCGGGCGTCCGCCGACGCAGAAACGGCAGGCGCCGCACATGTAGATGAACGAGGCGACGACGTGGTCGCCGACCGCGAAGCTCGTCACGCCTTCGCCCACTTCGATGACTTCGCCGGCGCCTTCGTGGCCCAGCACCAGCGGCGGCGGCAGCGCGATGGTGCCGTTGATCGCGGAAAGGTCGGAGTGGCAGACCCCGCAGGCGGCGAGCTTCACCGTCACCTCGCCGCGCCTGGGCGGATCGACGAGGATCTCCTCGACCACCGGCGGCTTGTTGAGTTCGCGGCAGATCACCGCCTTGCCCTTGCGTGCCATGCTGTCTCCCCCCTTGTCGCCCGCAGGCCAGCCTGCGGTGCCGCGAAGTATATTTGGTAAAGTGATGCCCCTCCCCGCAAGGCAAGGAATCCGGCAATGATCAACCGCGACAAGTTCTTCATCGGCGGCGCATGGGTCGCGCCCTCCAGCAAGGAAACCATCGCCGTGCACAACGCGGGCACCGGCGAAATCATGGGCAGCGTGCCCGCCGGCACCGAGAAGGACATCGACGCCGCAGTCGCCGCGGCGCGCGGCGCGTTCGAGGCCTGGGCAGCGACGCCGGTGGCCGAGCGCGCGGACTTCCTGCAGAAGATCTCGGATCGCCTGAAGGCGCGGGCGCCGGAACTCGCCGCGCTGATCGCGCAGGAAGTCGGCATGCCGATCAAGATGGCGAGCCGCATCCAGGCCGGGTTGCCGATCGCGAACTTCGCCAACTACGCGAAGCTGGTGCGCGACTACGCGTTCGAGACCCGCGTCGGCAACTCGGTGGTGTGCCGCGAGCCGGTGGGCGTGGTCGGCGCGATCACGCCGTGGAACTATCCGTTGCACCAGATCGCGCTGAAGGTCGCGGCAGCGCTCGCTGCCGGCTGCACCGTGGTGCTGAAGCCCTCGGAAATCGCCCCGTTCAACAGCTTCCTGCTCGCCGAGGTGGTCGAGGCGGCCGGACTGCCGAAAGGCGTGTTCAACCTGGTCACCGGCTACGGCCCGGCGGTGGGGGAAGCGCTGGTGAAGCACCCGGGCGTGGACATGATCTCCTTCACCGGCTCGACGCGCGCGGGCAAGCGCATCTCGGAAGTCGCCGCGGCGACGGTGAAGCGCGTGGCGCTGGAACTCGGCGGCAAAAGCGCGTCGGTGATCCTCGACGATGCCGACCTCGCCGCCGCGGTGAAGAGCACGGTGAACGGCTGCTACCTCAATTCCGGCCAGACCTGCACCGCGCTGACGCGCATGCTGGTGCCTGCGTCGAAGCACGACGAAGCGGCGAAGATTGCCGCCGAGGTGGCGAAGAGCTTCGCGCCCGGCGACCCGATGTCCGAGTCGACGCGCCTGGGGCCCCTTTCCTCGCAAATGCAGCTCGAGCGCGTGCGCGAGTACATAAAGAAGGGCGTCGCCGAGGGCGCGCAACTGGTGGCCGGCGGCGCCGAGCCGCCCGAGGGCGTGCCCGGCGGCTACTTCGTCAAGCCCACGGTGTTCGCCGGCGTGAAGAACTCGATGGCGATCGCGCAGGAGGAGATCTTCGGCCCGGTGCTTTCGATCATCCCGTACAAGGACGACGAGGACGCGGTGCGCATCGCCAACGATTCACCCTACGGCCTCGCCGGCGCGGTGTGGTCTGCGGACGAAGCGCGGGCGCAGAAGGTGGCGCGGCGCATCCGCGCCGGGCAGGTGGACGTGAACGGCGGCGCCTTCAACATGAACGCGCCCTTCGGCGGCTTCAAGCAGTCCGGCCACGGCCGCGAGGCCGGCGTCTACGGGCTGGAGGAGTTCCTCGAGTACAAGTCGCTGCAGCTCAAGGCCTGACGGTCAACTGGGGAGCACCTCATTTCCAGACCCCGACGGAAAGGGGCGGCTGCGGCGGTGCCAGTGCCGCCGACAGAAGCGAGACCCGTGCGGGCGACGAATCCCGGCATCACGGCACGCGGGCTCAAGCTCGACCCGGAACACCCATGGCGTCACGCAAACGTAGGTCGCCTGCTTCTGGGCAGCGTGATCAACTGGCAGGATGTGCTTGTCCGGGGCCTCCAGGCCAGAGGATTCCGTCGCTTCCGCGCCAGCCACATGAATCTGCTGCGCCACATTGACGTCGACGGGACGCGGATCACCGAAATCGCGGAGCGCGCCCGGACGAGCAAGCAGGCGATCGGCCAATTGGTGGCGACCTGCAAAGCCGAGAAGCTGGTGCGAATCCTGTCGGATCCTACCGACCGCAGGGCGAAGATCGTGACATTCACGGCCCAGGGGCGCTCAGTCATCGAGGTCGAGCGCGCCGTCATGGAGCAGATGGACGCGCAACTCAAGATACTGCTTGGTGAGGAGCCTTTCTCCGAACTTCGCAAATCGCTTGCGCTGCTCTCCGAGTGGGGCGGTCCATATCCGGCGAAAAGCGCGAAGCGCCGCTGACCCCGACACCCCACACGGACATTCCCATCATGCCATCATCGCCTCCAGCGCCCGCACCGCGGCGGCGAGCGACGACGGCCCTACGATGCGGCCATCGGCCACGATTGCCTCACCGTCGATCCACAGCGATTGCCTGAGGACGATGCCATCCGGATGGTTTTCGCCTCCTCCAGGTTCCCACCATGGCACCCCGAGGCCGATCGCATTCGCACCTTCGCTGCGGATGTCCTCGATGAACGACCGGCCGGTAAAGCGCGCGGCCGGATGGAATCCGCATGTGAGGTGAATGATCCGTCCGTAGTTGCCTCCAGCTGCGCGGCGCAAAGCGCGCTCGGTAATAAGCTCGTGCACCGGATCGTGCTCGATGTGCCGGATTTCTCCATCCACATGCAGGATGATCGGTTTCCCGGGTCGCGCGTAGTACTCGTGGAAAATCGCATCCAGCGCGACGATCCCTCGCACGCTTCCGGGCTCAGGGTAGTAGATGCAGGACCCCATCACGGTCGCGCTCCCGGGCCGGTCGCAGACTCGTGATTTGCGACCCCCGGGCCGTCCGAGGCGAAACTCGAAGACGGATCCGTTGCGCGCGCTCACCTTTGCCGGCGCGCCCTCGCCTGCAGCCATTACTTCATCGAATGCCGACTGCACGGCGAACAGGGCATCTGCATCTGCGGTCCCGTACAACCTCTGCAGAGACTCCGCGGAGATATCGCCGAGGAGCAGATAGCGCGTCCTCGAACGCTTCATCGCGCGGTCGTGGGCATCCGAACCCGCTAGATACGGAAATGTGAGGTCGAACCAGACGTCGCTTTCCGCCACTGCAGCTGCCAACGCATCGGGAACGTATGGATCGGCGAGCTTGCCCTGGTACGGGAGTCTTGACGTTCGTAGAAGCAGGGTGCTCGCGCCCGTCGCTGCACTTGCGGCAAGAACTGCGTCGACCAGGACGGGGTCGCTGTCGGAGTCCACCGTCACAACGACCGTTTCCCCACGCTGGACGCGAAAGTGATCCACCACCAGCATCGCAGCCGCGCGTGCCGTTTCCAGGGTGGCGCCGATCATCGCGCTTGTTCGCCCACTCGATCCCGAAGGAAATGCTCGAGCGCCTCGTTGTAGCGCGCCGGGTGTTCAAGCATGGGAAGATGTGCGCATTCGTCGAATACCACGAGACTCGCATCCGGCATCCGCGCAACCGCCTGCTTCGCGCTCTCCAGGATGCCGCCTTTGTCGTCCCGTCCCCAGACCACCAGTGTCGGTACCCGGAGCGATTCAAGGCGGTCAAGAATGCGAAACGGGCGGAACCGCACCGGCTCGCTCATCTCCGTGACGGCCTCGTCCCAGCATCGGATCGCCCACTGCTGCGCATAACACAGGGGCAATACCGCGGTCAGTTCGCAAGGCACACTTGCCGGGTCGTACACCGTGTACGCCATACGCTGACGCCACTCCTGCGGCGACAACGCCTCCAGTCCAGGACGGTAGTTCGCCACGATCCGGCTGACGAACTCAGCGAGCTGCGCCTCCGTGTTGAATGCCGATCCGCTGCCGTTGATCACGAGCTGCCTTACGTTGCAGCGGCCACCAAGCACCACGTTCGCAGCGACCAGCGCGCCATAAGAACTCCCGGAAATCGTCACCGACTCTAAGTTGAGTGCGCGGATGGCTGCTTCAACATGCCCGATCTTGTTCTTCAGCGTGGCGGGAACACCCTCGCGCGGACGAGTGAATCCATGGCCGAGCATGTCAATAGCCACGACCCGATGATTCTCAGCGAGCGCATCGATGTTCCCGACCCATACCTCCGACGTCAGGCTGAGACCATGAAGTAGCAGCAGCCCGGGTGCGTCGCGCGGCCCGGCGCACAGGCACCGCGTCGCCGTACCCTCGATGTCGATAAAGCGTGTCTGCACCAGGTCAATTCGCGGCGCGAGGGAACATCCGGTCCAGGTAGCTTCTCACCACGTGCTGGACGCCGCATTCTATGTCTGCCATGCGTCCGGGCGCGAAACGTCCCGAGCGCAGGCCATTCTGCATCGATTCCAGCATCGCGCTGTCCTCCTGCACGACCTGCTTCTGGAACGCGCGATAGGCTTCGACGCGCTCGGCGAAATTCGGTTGATCGAAATAGATCTTTGGCAGCAGCGTATATACGATGATGCGCGTCCGATCGACACCTAGCGGCCAGATCACGTAGGGATGTACGGTGTCGACGCGCGCGAAGAGCGTGAAATTCGGCGAGAGTCGCCCCGCCATGGAGAAGTTGTCCGGGCGATCTTCGAGCCACGGCGCCTTGCCGAACACCGGCTTGCGGGAGAAAGTGGACGGCCCCGAGTTGTACTCTGCCACGTAGCCACCGTCCGGCCGGGCTTCGAACCGGAACGCCTCCGGCGTGAACAACTTGCCATTCGTTCCACGGTGAACCACGTTGACGTGATACAGGTCGATGAGGTTCTCGACCACCAGCTTCCAGTTGCAGTCGACCTCCGAGACGGTCTTGACGGCCAGGGCGCACTCCTCCTGCCGCAGGAAATCGAAGTCCTGCTCCAGCTGGCGCACCCCGACGGAGAATTCCGGTGCCGCATCGCTGAAATTGACGAAGATCCATCCCTTCCAGAGGGTGAGGCGAACGGGAGGAAGCCGGCAGCTTGCCGCGTCGAAGCGCTCGCTGGTACCCATGTGCGGCGCGCCGACGAGTCGGCCATGGTGGTCGTAGGTCCAGCCGTGGAACGGGCAGGTAAACGCACGTTTGTTCCCGCTGCCGCTCGCCACTTCGACCCCGCGATGCGCGCAGATGTTCGAAAAGGCATTCACCGATCCGTCTTCCGCGCGCGCTACCAGCAACGGTTCCCCGACGATGCGCAGGGCCATGTAGTCCCCGGCATTGGCGACTTCCTCCTCCCGGCCGACACATAGCCAGTCGCGCATGAAGATCTCGGCTCGCTCACGTTCGTAGACTTCAGGGGAGGTATAGATGAATCCGGGCGCGTGGCGCGCCTCCGATACGGGACGGCGCGTAGGCTCAAACAGCGATTGCGGCGGGACGGCAAGCGGCTGGGTGCTAGGCATGTTCGGGAACCCGGGAAGGTAGTAAAGCTACTTTACTATATCCGCAACTTTGGCATATAGTAAATCGCCTTTACCAAATCAGGCGCCAACGCCGGGCAACGCGCCAACATCTATAAGGGGAACCGACATGAACCGACCGTGCACCTGGATCCTGGCAGCAGCCTTCGCGTCCGTGGCCGCTGCACCCGTGGCTGCGGGCGCGGCCGACTACCCCTCCAAGCCGGTGAAGATCATCGTGACCTACCCGCCGGGTGGCGGAATGGACGTCATGGCACGCGTGCTTGCAGGACCGCTGGGCCAACGCCTGAAGGGCACCGTGATCGTCGAGAACAAGCCCGGTGCGGGCGGGATGATCGGGGCCGAGTACGTGGCGAAGGCGCCCGCCGACGGGTATACGCTGATCATCGCCCCTGCCGACACGCATTCGATAAATCCGCACGTTTACACGAACATCCGCTACAACGCACAGCGTGACTTTGCGCCGGTCGCACTCCTCGGCAACCTTCCGATGACGCTTGTCGTAAATCCGAAGCTGCCCGCGAAGTCAGTCGACGAGTTTGTGCGCTACGTACGCGAACGCCCGGGAAAGGTGACGTTCTCGTCCTGGGGCATAGGCAGCAGCAGCCACGTGTCCATGGAAACATTGATGCTAGGAGGTAAGCTCAACATGCTGCACGTTCCATACACTGGCGCTGCTCCGGCGATCACGGCCGTGATCGGGGGACAGGTCGACGCCATGATGGTGACGCTCCCCACGTCCGAACCGCACCACCAGACCGGGAAGGTGCGGCTCATCGGCGTCACGCCGATCAAACGGCCGGCGGGCACGCCCAGCTACCCGCAGGCTGGCATGCCGAAGCATGTCGCAGCATGGATAGGCATCCTCGCGCCCGCGAAGACGCCGAAAGACATCGTCGGGCGTCTCAACAGGGAAATCGGGGCGGCGCTGGATGACACCGAGGTACGCGCGGGCCTTGTGAAGGCAGGTCTCGAACCCACTGCGAAGGTTGGCAAACCGGAAGAGTTCGCCAAGTTTCTTGCCACCCAGCACGATCTCTGGGGCAAGACCGTACGGGCAGCGAAGATCACTATGGAACTGAAGTAACCCCTGGCGACGCAGCCGACTTCGTCCTGATCAGCGCATCCACCGCCAGGATGCGCGCGGGCGCGCAGCGCAGCGGATTGACGTCGGCTTCCTCGATGTCGCCGGCGCAGTCGGCGGCGAACTCCGAAATCCGCGCGACCGCGTCGGCAAGCGCGTCCAGGTCCGCCTGCGCGCCGCCGCGAAAGCCGGTAAGCAGCGGATAGCCCTTCAGGCGCGCCAGCATCGCGCGCGCTTCCTCCTTTGATACCGGCGCAAGCGCGGCGACGCTGTCGCGCATCAGCTCCACCAGCGCGCCGCCCGAGCCGACGACGACGAGCGGGCCGACCTGCGGATCGACCTTGACGCCGGCGATCACCTCGACGCCCTCGGCCATCGGCTGCACCAGCACGCCGCGGATGTCGGCGTCGCTCGCCACCTTGCGCGCCGCGGCCATCACGTCCGCGTATGCCACGCGCACCGCGGCGGCATCGGCGAGCCCGAGCCGCACCACGCCGGCTTCGGTCTTGTGCGGGATCGCGGGCGATTCCGCCTTCAGCGCCACCGGGTAGCCAAGCACCGCAGCGGCAGCCACCGCATCATCGGCACTACGCGCGAGTCGCTCCTCGACCACCGGCACGCCATAGGCGGCGAACACCGCCTTGGCTTGCGACTCGGTGAGCACAGCGCCGGCCGCGGCGAGCAGCGCTTTCGCCTTCGCAGCCGCCCCGGTATCCGACAGCCGCGGCCGCGCCGCAGTCGGCGCATGCGCGTGCCAGGCCTGCCATGCGCCGATCGCCGCGAAGCAGCGGTCCATGGATCGGAACATGCCGACTTTCTCATCCGCCTCGTAGGCATCCGCCCCCGGCCCTTCCAGCCATTCGGACACCCACACCACCGCGACCGGCTTGGATTGCTCGCGTGCCATCGTCGCGATCGCCTCGGCGCGCGCAACGCCGGTTTCCTTGCCGGCGACGCTGACCAGGCATAGCAGCACGCCGTAGTTCGGGTCATCCAGCAGCGCGCGACAGCAGCGGGCGTACGACTCCGGCACCGCCAGCACCTGGCCGGTGGGGTCGCAGGGATTGCGCGCGGCGCCGAACTCCGGCACCACTTCCTTGAGCGCCGCCACGGTATGCGCTTCGGGCTGCGGCATCGGCACGCCGTGGCGCTCGGCCATGTCGGCGGCCATGACACCTGCGCCGCCGGAGCCGGACACCGCCGCCACGCCGCGGGCGAGCGGCCTGCCCGCGGCGGCGAAGAACTTCGCCGTCTCGACCAGCGCCTCGAGGTCCGGCACCTGCACGAAGCCGGCGCGTTCGAACAAAGCGCGGAACGCCACCGCCGAACCGGCAAGCGAGCCGGTATGCGAGCGCGCCGCCTCGGCGCCGCCGGCGCTGGTGCCGAGCTTGTAGACGATCACCGGCTTGCCGCGCGCGCGCGCCAGTTCGCCCGCCTCGAGCAGCCGGCGCGCGCTCGGCACGCCTTCGAACAGGCAGGCGATGGCGCGCACGTCCTCGTCCTCGGCCA
Source organism: uncultured Enterobacteriaceae bacterium (assembly GCA_964612335.1). GTDB lineage: Bacteria > Pseudomonadota > Gammaproteobacteria > Burkholderiales > SG8-39 > CAZTDU01. The sequence continues at coordinate 92,679 of CAZTDU010000007.1, forward strand.
TCGCCGCGATCAGGTCGGCGACATCGACGTCGGCGGAATTGCCGGCCGAGAAGAAATACTTGTAGCCCACGCCGCGCTCGGCGGCCTGCGCGAGGCAGTAGCCGAGCGCGCCCGACTGGCTGACGTAGGCAATCGGTCCGCTGCGCCGCGGCATGTCCGCGTAATCCGGGATGAAGGTCATGCCGGCGCCGAGCGCGTGGTTGACCACGCCCATGCAGTTGGGGCCGAACATCGGCATGCCGGCTTCCTGCGCGATCGCCGCGAGCCGGCGCTGCGCCTCCACGCCCGCGGCGCCCATCTCGCCGTAGCCCGAGGCGTAGACAATGGCGCCGCCCGCCTTCGCCGCCGCCGCTTCGCGCAGCGCCTGCTCCACGCCCTCGCGCGGCACCACCAGCACCACGCAATCGGGCGGCTCGGGCAGCGCGGCGAGCGACGGGTAGCAGCGCCTGCCGGCGATCTCCTCGTACCGGGCGTTCACCGGGTAGACGCTGCCGCGGTAGTGCGCGAGGTTCTCCAGCGTGCGCAGGCCGAAGGCGCGCGCGCGCGCCGACGCGCCGACCACGGCGATCGAGCGTGGCGCGATCAGCCGCGCCAGTTGCGCGTGCCCGTACAGTGCGCGTGGTGCTAGCATTGCCCGCACCTTACCCGAACTTGTCGCACTGACGCGAGGAAGCCGGCATGAACGTGAAGCAGTTGCTGAACCTGGAAGGCCGAACCGCGCTGGTCACCGGCGGCTCGCGCGGCCTGGGGCTGCAGATGGCGGAGGCGCTGGGCGAGATGGGCGCGAAGCTCGCGCTCACCGCGAGGAAGAAGGACGAACTCGACCAGGCGGTGGCGCACCTGGCGAAACTCGGCATCGCGGCCGACGCGTGGGTGTGCGACATCGGCAAGCGCGACGCCATCGCGCCGGTGGCCGACGCGGTACTGGCGAAGCTCGGCAAGCTGGACATCCTTGTGAACAACGCCGGCGCCACCTGGGGCGCGCCCGCGGAAGACCACCCGCTGGACGCGTGGGACAAGCTGATGAACGTCAACCTCACCGGCGCGTTCATCCTGTCGCAGATCGTGGCGAAGAAGTCGATGATCCCGGCGAGATGGGGCCGCATCATCAACACCGCGTCCATCGCCGGCATCGCCGCCAGCGACCCGCGCGTGGTGCGCACCGTGGCCTACAACGCGTCCAAGCACGGCGTGGTCGGTCTGACGCGCCAGCTGGCCGCCGAATGGGGCGAGCACGGCATCACGGTGAACGCGATCTGCCCGGGGTTCTTTCCGTCGAAGATGACGCGCGCGACGCTGGACACCACGGGCGAGTTCGTGCGCGAGATGACGCCGACGCGGCGCCTGGGGAACGACGAGGACCTGAAGGGCCTCGCGGTGCTGCTGGCCTCCGAAGCCTCGCGCCACATCACCGGCCAGGCGATCGCGGTGGACGGCGGAGCGACGCTTGTCTGACGGTGTCGCCCGCGCGCAGGACTACCACCTCAAGGTGCCGTTCGCGAAGCACCTGGGCATCGAGATCGAGCACATGGAGCCCGGCCTCGCGCGCATGCGCTGCAGGCTCGACCCGCACATGACCAACAGCTGGGGCACCGCGCACGGCGGCGTCCTCATGACGCTGCTGGATGTCTGCTTGTGCATGGCGGCGCGCACGCTGCACCCGGATTCGGCCGGCGTGATGACGATAGACATGAGCACCTCGTTCATCGATGGCGGCACCGATCCGCTGCAGGCCGAGGCGCGCGTGCTGCGCGACGGCCGCAGCCTGATCTTTGTCGAAGGCGAGGTCCGCAACACCGACGGCACGCTGGTGGCGCGGGCGATGGGCACCGTGCGCGCGCGCCAACCCGCGAGGTAGCCGATGGACAAGGACCCGTACGCCGCACCCAGCGCATTCGTCCAGGACGCGCCCGCGACTGCAATCGATGCCGAGTTCGTGCCCGGCGGCCAGACCGTCGCCGGGGGCAACGGCTGGGAATGGATCGCGCAGGGCTGGGCCCTGTTTCGCCGCGAGCCCGGCATGTGGGTCGCGCTGTTCGTCGTCTTCTGCCTGGTGGTCGGCGGGGTCAGCATCGTGCCCTTCGTCGGCAGCGTCGCCACGGTGCTGCTCGGCCCGGTGATGACCGCGGGCGTGGTCTCCGTCTGTCGCACCGCGGAGCAGGGCGGCGAGCTGCAGGTCTCGCAGCTCTTCGACGGCTTTCGCAGCAGGACCGGCGCGCTGGTCGCGGTCGGCGCGCTGAACCTCGCCGCGTGGGTGGCGATCTTCCTCGCCGTGTTCCTCGTCATGGGGGCGGGTGTGGGCTTCGCCGCGCTGAAGGGCGCCGCCGGCGGTGATGTCGGCCCCGGCGCCATCGGCGGCATGCTGGTTGGCATGCTACTGGTGCTCGCCCTTCTCGTGCCGGTGATGATGGCGGTGTGGTTCGCCGCGCCGCTGGTGTACCTGCACGAGCACGCGCCGGTAGAGGCGCTGAAGGCGAGCTTCGCCGGCTGCCTGAAGAACGTCGTGCCCTTCCTTGTCTACGGCCTGGTGGTGCTGGTGCTCAGCGTGTTCGCGACGCTTCCCTTCCTGCTCGGCTGGCTGGTGCTGGGGCCGGTGCTCGCCGGCTCGTACTACGCGTCGTACCGGGACATCTATACCCGGCGCGCCTGAGGCGCGCGCGATGCTCGACACCGGCCGCCGCATCGCCACGCCGGAAGGCATCGAGCTGAGCCTGCGCCTCGCCGGCCCGGTGGCGCGGGCGCTGGCCTGGTCGATAGACCTCATCATCCGCATCACCATCCTGCTCGCCGCGACGCTGGCGCTCGCGCCGCTCGGCAACTTCGGTGCCGGCGTGTTCTTCCTCGGCTGGTTCCTGCTCGAGTGGCTGTTCCCCGCGTGGTGCGAGGTGTGGTGGGCGGGGGCCACGCCCGGCAAGAAGCTCTTCGGCCTGATGGTGCTGCACGACGACGGCACGCCGGTGCGCTGGCCGGCGGCGCTGGCGCGCAACCTCCTGCGCGCGATCGACTTCCTGCCGATGTTCTACGCCTTCGGACTTGCCGCGATGCTGATGAACCGCGACTTCAAGCGACTGGGCGACCTGGTCGCAGGAACCGTGGTGGTCTACAAGGACGAAAAGCCGCAGGGTTTTCGCATCCCTCGCGCATCGCCGCTCGCGCCCGCAGCTGCGCTGACGCTCGCCGAGCAGCGCGCGGTGCTCGATTTCGCCGAGCGCTCTCCGGGCCTGACCGAGGAACGCGCCGCCGAGCTGGCGGCGATCGCCGGCACGCTGGTCGGCCCGCTCGAGGGCCGCGAGGCCACCGAGCGGCTGGTGCGCATCGCCAACCACCTGGTGGGGCACCGCTAGCGTGAAACAGGTCGACTTCGAGCGGCAGCACGGCGCCGACTGGGAACGCTTCGAGCGCTGGCTCGACGCGAACCGCGCTGGGGACGCGCTCCCCGACCTGCTGGTGCCGCAGGCGTACCGGCGGCTGTGCCAGCACCTCGCGCTGGCGCGCGACCGCGAGTACAGCCCCGAGCTGGTTGACCGGCTGAACGCGCTTGCGCTTCGCGGACACCACCTGCTCTACGGCGCGCGCGCGCCGCGCGGCACCGCGCGCAGCCTCGAATTCCTCGTCGCGGGGTTTCCCCGCCTGGTGCGCGGCGAGGCCGCGCTGTTCGCCGCCGCGGCGCTGCTGTTCTTCGGCCCGTTCACCGCACTCGCGCTGGCACTGCAGTGGTTCCCGGACCTGATCTACTACGTGCTGGATCCGCGCACCGTCGCCGGCTTCCAGGAGATGTACGACCCGGCCGCGTCGCGCATCGGCCGGCGCGACGCCGACGACAACGTCGCGATGTTCGGCTTCTACATCTGGAACAACGTCAAGATCGGCATCCAGACCTTCGCCACCGGCCTGGCGTTCGGCATCGGCTCGATCTTCTACCTGGTCACCAATGGCGCCATCATCGGCGCGGTCGCCGGCTACCTGACGCAGGCCGGCTACGGCGTGACGTTCTGGTCGTTCGTGTCGGGGCACAGCGCGATGGAACTCACCGCGATCGTCATCTCCGGCGTCGCCGGCTTGCGCCTGGGCGCGGCGGTGATCGCGCCCGGGCGTTCTTCGCGCAAGGCCGCCCTGGTGGCCGCGGCGCGGCCGGCGTTGCGGCTGATGGTCGGCGCGGCGGCGATGTTCGTCGCCGCGGCGTTCATCGAGGCATTCTGGTCGCCGCTGAATACCGTGCCCGCTTCGTTCAAGTACGCGGTGGGCATGCTGCTGTGGGCGCTTGTCGGCGCGTGGCTGCTGCTCGGGGGGCGCGCGCGTGCAGCTTGAGCGCCTGAGCGTGCGCCTGCGCCCCCGCGGCGGCTGGGAAGCGCTCGATCTCGGCTTTCATATGGCGCGCAGCTGGTGGCGGCCGGTGTGGGGCGTGTGGCTCTCGGTGTACCTGCCCGCTGCGTTGCTCCTTCACGCCGTATTCTTCCGCTACCCCTGGGTTGCGGTCGTGCTGCTATGGTGGCTGAAGCCGGTGTTCGACCGCTTCGTGCTGCACGTAGTGAGCCGCGCGGTGTTCGGCGATGCGCCCACGGTGCGCGACACGCTCGCGGCATGGCGCCGCATCCTCGCGCCCGGCCTCATCACCAGCCTGAGCGTGCAGCGCTTCAGCCTGGTGCGCTCGTTCATGCTGGCGGTGCCGCAGCTTGAGCAGCAGACCGGCGCGGCCGGGCGCGGCCGTCGCGCCGCGCTCGGCAAGCGCATGCGCGGCACCGGCGCGTGGCTGACCGTCACCTGCCTGCATTTCGAGAGCTTCGCCTTCCTCGCCCTGTCCGCGCTCGCGGTGCTGCTGGTGCCCGGCGCGGAAGAAGCGATGCCGGAACTCGCCAGCCTGTTCGGCAGCGGCGGTGACGAGGGCGCGTGGCACTGGATGAACAGCGTGTACTACGTCGCCGCGGTGTGCGCGATCGAGCCCTTCTATGTCGCCGCCGGGTTCTCGCTGTACCTGAACCGCCGCGCCATCCTCGAAGGCTGGGACATCGAGCTGCAGTTGCGCCGCATGGAGGCGCGGCTGAGCGGCGAACGGCTGCGCCATGCCGCTGCCGTGCTGCTGCTTGCCGTCGGCGGCTGTCTGCTTGCACCGGCGGGCGTCGAGGCGAGGTCTGCAAAGGAGGAGATCGCCGACATCGTCAAGGCGCCTGGGCTGAATCCGTATCGCGACGAACTCGCCTGGCAGTTGAAGCGCGAACGCCCCGACCCGCCCGCCGCGCGGGAGAAAGGCCGCGACTGGGGCGAATTCGGCCGCTTCCTCGCCGACGTGGTGCAGGCGCTGGCCTGGGTTGCGGTAGCGCTCGCTGTCGCCGCACTGGCCTGGTTCGCCTGGAAGCGCTACGGCGGCTTGCTCGCGCGGCGCGAAGACGAGGCCTGGCGGCCGCCCGAGGCGCTGTTCGGCCTGGCGGTCGCGCCGGCATCGCTGCCCGATGACGTCGCCGGCACCGCGGCCGGGCTCGCGCGCGCGGGACGCGTGCGCGAGGCGCTGTCGCTGCTGTACCGAGGCGCGCTGTCGGTGCTGGTGCACCGCGAGCGGGTGCGCCTCGCCGAAGGCGACACCGAGGCCGACACGCTGCGCGCCGCGCGCAGCGTGCTGCCCGGCGCGGGCGCGGCGTATTTCGCGCGGCTGGTGGACGCGTGGGTGATGGCAGCCTACGCCGCGCGGCTGCCGGATGCAGCCGGCACCGAGCGGCTGGCCGAGGACTGGGCGCCGCACTTCGGCGCGCCTGCGCGATGAACCGGCGCGCGCTGATCGTCCCGGCGATCGTGCTGCTGGTCGGCGGGTGCGCGATCTGGCTCTTGCACGCGCTCGAATGGGTGCCGCAGCGCGTGTGGGTAGGATTCCAAGGGGAGGCGCGGCGCAATCCCTGGCATGCGGCCGAGCTGCTGCTCGCGCGCATGGGCAGGCAGGTGCAGCCGGTGAAGTCGGTGCCGGCGCTGAAGGCGCTGCCCGCCGACGGCGTGCTGCTGCTGCCGCGCCGCCTTGGCGCGGTAAGCGTCGCCGAGCAGCGCACGCTGCTCGAATGGGTGGCGCGAGGCGGCCACCTGATCGTCGAAGCGGAGGCGCCGCGCCAGCCCGACCCGATCCTGGATGTACTGGGCGTCACGCGCCGCACGCTGAATGCGCGCGGTCCGTCACGCTTTGTCGAGCCGGTGCTGCCCGGCGCGCCTGCGCCGCTGAAGGTCGAGATCGGCGAATGGCGCACGCTGGAGACGAAGGCAAAGGCGCTCGCCTTCAAGGGCCCGCAGGCGACGTACCTGCTGCACCTCGAGCATGGTGCCGGGCGCGTCAGCGCGATCACCGATCTCGGCTTTGCCGGCAACCTGGCGATCCGCCACCATGACCATGCCGAGTTCCTCTGGCGGCTGGTGCAACTCAAGCCGGGCGCGGGCGCTGTGTCGTTCTTCCACAGCCCGGTGAAGCTGTCGCTCGTCGCATGGCTGAAGGAGCATGCGTGGGCGGCGCTCGTCGCCGGCGCGCTGCTGCTCGCGCTATGGCTGTGGCGCATCGCGCCGCGCTTCGGCCCGGTGGCGCCCGACCCCGAGCCGGCGAGGCGCAGGCTGCTCGACCACCTGCGCGCGAGCGGGCGCTTCCAGTGGTCCGCGGGCGGCGGCGGCGCGCTCGCGGAAGCGGCGCGCGAGGCCGCGTTGCGGCACGTCATGCGCGCGCATCCCGAGTTCGCCGCGCTCGGGCCCGCCGAGCGCGAGTCGCACCTTGCCGCGATGTTCGCGCTCGCGCCAGAGGATGCGCGTCGGTTGCTGCATCCGGCGACGCACGCCACCCACGTCACGCCAGCCGCGCTGGTCGCGGCAGCGAGCGTATACCAGGCGATCCACGAACAACTGACGCAGACCAGGGGAAGACGATGAGCGAGTTTCACGAAGCCAGCCGCGCGGTCACCGCGCTGCGCGAGCAGGTGGCGCGCGCGATGGTCGGGCAGGACGAAGTGATCGAGCAGACCTTAGCCGCGCTGCTCGCCGGCGGCCACGTGCTGATCGAGGGCGTGCCGGGGCTGGGCAAGACGCTGCTGGTGCGCGCGCTCGCACGCACCTTCGAAGGCAGCTTCGCACGCATCCAGTTCACGCCCGACCTGATGCCGGCGGACGTCACAGGCCACACGCTGTATGACCCTTCCAGCGGGCAGTTCCGCACGCGCCGAGGCCCGGTGTTCACCAACCTGCTGCTCGCCGACGAGATCAACCGCGCGCCGGCAAAGACGCAGGCCGCGCTGCTGGAGGTGATGCAGGAGGGCCAGGTGACGATCGACGGCGTGCCGCAACTGCTCGAGCCGCCGTTCATGGTGCTCGCGACGCAGAACCCGATCGAGCAGGAAGGCACCTACGCACTTCCCGAGGCGCAACTCGACCGGTTCCTGCTGAAGGTGCGCATCGATTACCCGTCGGTGGCAGAAGAGACGAACATGGTGAAGCAGGTAACCGCAAGCCAGGTCGGCGACAGGCTGAACGTGGACGCGGTGCAGCCGCTGGTGAGGCCTGCGGCGGTGGTGGCGATGCAGGCCACCTGCGCCGCGGTGCGGCTCGACGAGCAGGTGCTCGACTACGCGGTGCGCATCGCGCGCGCCACGCGCAGCTGGGCAGGCGTGGCCGCCGGCGCGGGACCGCGCGGCGGCATCGCGCTGGCGCGCGTTGCACGTGCGTCGGCGTTGATGGCGGGTCGCGACTTCGTCACGCCCGAGGACGTGAAACGCATGGCGCTGCCCGCGCTGCGCCACCGCATCACGCCGGCGCCGGAGCTGGAAATCGAAGGGCATTCGAGCGACGCGATCCTGAAGTCGCTGCTCGCGAAGGTCGAGGCGCCGCGAACCTGATGCTTGTTCCGTCCGGACGTCTGCTGTGGCTCGCCGGCGCGCTCCTCGCGTTCGCGGTCCTGGCAGCGGTATTCACGCAACTGCTCACGGCGTGGGTGGTTGTCACGGTGCTCGCCGGCATGTTCGCCGCCGTCGATGCGGTCGCGGCGCTGCGCATTGCGCCGCCGGCGGCGCTGCGGCTCGCGCCGGGTTCGCTCGCGCTCGGCGTGTGCCACGAGGTGGGCCTGCGCTTCGCGAACGCGGTGGACGCGCCGCTGGACGTGCTCGCGTACGACCATGCGCCGGGCGGCGCGCAGGTGGAAGGCCTGCCGCAGCGCGTCACGCTGCCGGGCCGCAGCTGGGCCGAGATCCGCTACGGCCTGCGGCCGCTCGCGCGCGGCGACCTCTCCTTCGGCCGCATCGAACTGCGGCTCGCGTCGCGCGCCGGCCTGTGGCAGGTGCGCCGCATGGCAGGCGACCCGGGCGTGGTGCGCGTCTACCCGAACTTCGCCGCGCTGACGCGCTTTGCGCTGCTCGCCACCGACCACCGGCTGTCGCAGCTCGGCATCCTGCAGCGCCGCCGCCGCGGCGAGGGGCTGGACTTCCACCAGTTGCGCGACTATCGCGAGGGCGACACGCCGCGCCAGGTGGACTGGAGCGCCACCTCGCGCATCGGCAAGCTCATCTCCCGCGAGTACCAGGACGAGCGCGACCAGCAGGTGCTGCTGCTGATCGACTGCGGCAGGCGCATGGCGGCGAAGGATTCCGAACTGTCTCACTTCGACTGCGTGCTGAATGCCGCACTGCTGCTCGCCTACGTCAGCGTGCGCCAGGGCGATGCGGTGGGCTTCCTCACCATGTCTGGCAGCGAGCGCTGGTTCGCGCCGAGGAAGACGGCATCCACCGTGAGCCTGATCCTGAACCGCGTCTACGACCTGGCGCCGACGCTGCACACCACCGACTACCACGCGGCGGCGGTGAGCCTGATGCAGCGGCTGAAGAAGCGCGCGCTGGTGATCGTGCTGACCAACCTGCGCGACGAGGACGACGACTCGCTCGCGCCCGCGCTGCGGCTGCTGCAGTCCCGGCACCTGGTGCTGTTCGCGTCGCTGCGCGAGGCGATCCTCTCGCGCGCGCTATCGGCCCGCGTCGACAGCTTCGATCGCGCGCTCACGCACGCGGCGACGGCCGACTACCTGCACAGGCGCGAGCTTGCCTTCCGGCGCCTCGCGCGCGGCGGCGCGGTGTGCCTGGACGTCGAGCCCGAGGACCTGCCGGTGGCTCTGGTGAACCGGTATCTCGACATCAAGCGCAGCGGCAGGCTGTGAATCCCCCGCCGCCTCCTAGCCGGCCAGCAGCTTCGGCAGCCACAGCGACAGTGCCGGGAAAGCGAGCAGCAGCACGACCCGCAGCAGCTCGGAGACGAAGAACGGCGCCACGCCGATGAAGGTCTGGATCATCGGCACGTCGCGCGCCAGCGAGTTGATGACGAACACATTCATGCCGACCGGCGGCGTGATCAGGCCGAGTTCGACGACGACCAGCGCAAGGATGCCGAACCAGATCTTCAGGTCGTTCGGGCTCATGCCGAAGTCGAGCTCGGCAATCACCGGCCAGAAGAACGGGATCGCGAGCAGGATCATCGACAGGCTGTCCATCAGGCAGCCGAGGATGATCAGCGCGATCAGCAGCAGTACCAGCACGGTCATCGGCGACAGGCCGGAATTCGCCATCAGCGCGGCGGCGGCCTGCGGCACCCCGCCGCGCGCCATGAAGATGTTGAGGAGCTGCGCGCCGAGCAGGATCAGGTAGATCATGCCCGAGGTCTTCGCGGTATCGAGCAGCGCATCCTTCATGTCGCGCAGGCCCACCGCGCGGCGGAACACCGCCAGCACCGTGACGAGGAACACGCCGACCGCCGCCGCCGGCGTGGGATTGAAGAGGCCGAAGTAGATGCCGCCGATCACCGCGCCGAAGATCGCCAGCACCGGCGCGACGCCGATGGTGGCGGCGATGAACTCCGCGCGTGGCACGCGATCCCCCGGCGGCCCGGCTTCGGGCCGCACCCGCACGTAGATCGCGATCGTCGCGAGGAACATCACCACCGCGATCAGTCCCGGCACGAACGCCGCGATGAACATCTGCACGATGCTCGCCTCGACGACGATGGCATAGACGACCAGCACCACCGAAGGCGGTATCAGGATTCCGAGCACGCCGCCAGCGGCGAGGGTGCCGGTGGCGAGCGCCGGGCTGTAGCGGTAGCGGCGCAGTTCCGGCAGCGCCACCTGCCCCATCGTCGACGCGGTGGCGAGCGATGAGCCGCAGACCGCGCCGAAGCCGGCGCAGGCGGCGATCGCCGACATTGCCACGCCGCCGCGCATCCAGCCCAGCCATGCGTTGGCGGCACGAAAGAGGTCTCTCGACAGCCCGGCGCGCGAAGCGAGGTTCCCCATCAGCACGAACATCGGCAGCACCGACAGGTCGTAGATGGAGAACTGCGAGTACGCGAGCGTCTTCAGCTGCGACAGCAGGATCGCGGGACCGCTCAGCACCGCGATGCCGATGGCGCCGACCGCGATCATCGCGTGCGCGATCGGCACGCGGATCGCGATCAGCAGGATCAGGGCGGCGAGGCCGGCGAGGCCGGTGAGGAAATGCGGGTCCAACGCGATGCGCCGCTCAGCCGCGCGTGAGCGCGCGCCAGTCGCTCTTCAGCACGATCAGGCAGGCGACGAGCAGCAGCGCCAGCGACGCAAATGCCGGAATGTACGCCCACCAGATCGGGATTTTGAGGATCGCGGTCGTTTCGACGAACTCGCGATAGTCCAGCAGCCCCGCCCAGGTGCGCCATGCGAGCAGCGCGGCGATCGCGGTCGCGAGCAGCCCGGCGAAGAGGCGGAACGCGGCCAGCAGGCGAGGCCCGGCGCGCGACGTAAACAGGTCCGCCTTGACGTTCGCGTCGGTGAGCTGGCAGTAGGGCAGGAAGGCGAACACGCCGGTGGCGACTAGCAGCTCGGTAAGCTCGAAATCGCCCGGCATCGGCTTGCCGAACACCCAGCCGGTGAACGCGCTCCAGGTGGTCATCGCAGAGATGACGAGGAGCACGATCCCGCCCGCGACCGCCCACCACTCGATGAAGCGCTGCACGGGGCCTCCCGGCCCCGTGCCCGCCGTGTCGGGCGACTCGCCCACGCGCTACTTCGAGTACTTGGCGATCAGCGCGCGCGCCTTGGTCACCAGCGCAGTGCCGTCGATGCCCTTGGACTTGACCTCGTCGATCCAGCGCTGCACCACCGGCTCGAGCTTCTGCTTGAACTGGTTCAACTCGGCGTCGGTGAGCTGGATGTGCTTGTTGCCCGCCTTGACCGCCAGGCCGATGCCGCCGGCTTCGGAATCGGTCCACACCTTGCCGACCTGGCGCCAGCGCGCCTCGCCGTTGTTGGCGGTGAAGGCCTTCTTCACGTCGGGCGGCAGCTTCGCCCAGGTCTTCTTGTTCATCGACACCTGGAAAGTCGTGGTGCCGAAGCGCTCGCGGTTGGGACCCTCGACCTGGACCTTGGTGACGTCCTGAAGCTTCAGCGGCGGGATGATTTCCCACGGGATCAGCGCGCCGTCCACGACCTTCTTCGACAGCGCCTGCGGCAGCGCCGGCACCGGCATCGCGGCGGGCGCGGCGCCCAGCGCCTCGATGATCCATGCGCCGGTGCGGGTCGGGATGCGCATCTTCAGGCCCTTCAGGTCGTCGGGCTTGCGCACTTCCTTTTCCGCCATCTGGATGCCCTGGCCGGCGTGCACGTGCAGGAACATCACCTCCACGTCCTTGAAGTCCTGCGCAATGTCACCCGACAGGAACATGTCGCGCATCGCCATGTTGGTGGCGACGACGTTGTTGGTGTGGATGAAAGGCAGTTCGAACACTTCGGAGCGGGGGAACAGGTTCGGCGTGTAGCCGTTGACGGTCCAGATGATGTCGACGACGCCATCGCGTACCTGGTTGATCAGCTCTGGCGGCTTGCCGCCAAGCGCCATCGCCGGGTAGAGCTCAATCTTGACCTTGCCACCGGACGCCTTCTCGACGTCCTGCGCCCAGGGCGCGAGCATCGACTTGTGCGCGGGCGCCACGGCGGGCAGCAGGTGGTGCAGCTTCAGCGTGATCTGCGCATGAGCGGCGCCGGCACAAAGCGCCAGGCCGACTGCACCGGCAAGGGCGCGTGCGGCAAACGGGGTTTTCATCATCTGGTTCTCCTCCCTCTCGATGTCAGGAAATCTCCCGGCCGATGATACTACCGATGCTATCGGGGGCCGAACAGGGCCCGCCCGCTCCATAGCCACGCCAGTGCGGCGGCCAGCACCAGCCACAGCACGGCAATGGCGGCGAAATAGGCCTCCGGCGCGTAGCCGGTGGCGGTCGCCGGCCAAAGGCCCAGCACGATGCCGAAGCCCCATTGCCCGCTGAACATGGCGAAGAACCCGCACACGTTCAGCATGGTGTTCACGCGCCCCGACATCTCCACCGGGAAGCGCCGCGTGGCGATGGTGTGCGCGAGCGTCGCGCCGGCCCCGAAGAAGACGAGCAGCGCCCAGAACAGCGGCACGCCCGTGGTCACGCCCAACCCGATCGGCACCAGCGACAGAAGCGTGCCGCTGAGCGCGGCGGCAAGCACCGGCACCTCCGAGTGCCCGCGCCGCGCGAAGCGGTCGCCCAGCGGGCCGGACACCAGGTAGCCCGCCATCATGGCGAATGCCAGCAGCGCGAGCATCCACGCCACGCCGTCCCGGCCGTAGCCGGCGATGTCGCGCAGCCAGGTGCCCATCCACAGGTTGACCAGCGTGTACACCGCGAACTGGTTCGCCGCGATGGCGAACGCGGCACGCCGAAACCCGGGATCGCGCGCAATCGTCGCCATGCCGGCGAACTGTGCCGCCAGGGAAACCGGCCTCGCCGCGGCAGTGCGCTCCGGCACCCAGAACGCGAACAGCGCGGACAGCGCCACCGAGAATCCGGCCAGCACGAGGAAGATCTCGCGCCACGACATGGCACGCAGCGCGTATTCAAGCGGAAACGACGTGACCAGCATGCCGATCCCGCCGACCGAGAACGCCAGCGCGATCAGCAGCCCGAAGCGCTCGCGCGGATACCACAGCGCAAACGCCTGCATCGTGCCCATCATCGCCGCCGACACGCCGACCCCGATCAGCAGCCGGCCGGCGAGCAGCCCCGCGAAGCCCGGCGCGGTGGCGAACACCAGCGCGCCGACCCCGGCCAGCGCGAGCAGCGCGCCGTCGACGCGCCGCGGTCCGTAGCGATCCAGCGCCATTCCCAGCGGCAGCTGCATCAGCACGAAGCTGGCGAAGTACGCGCCGGTCAGCAAACCGAGCTGCGCGGCGCTCAGGCCGAACTCCTCGACCAGCCGCGGACCCAGTACCGCGTTGATCGAGCGATAGATGTACGAGAGGAGGTAGCCCGCGAGAAACGGCAGGGCTACGCGCAGCGCGATCCGGTCCAGGTTCAGTTCTTCGGCGCTTCTAGGCCGCCGAGGTAGAAGCGGTTCCAGGTCGGCCCGATGATGATCTCGTTCACGCAGGTGCGCGCCGGCATCTGCGCGAGGAACAGGATCGCGCGGCCGAGGTCCTCGGGCTGCGCCATGCGCGCGCGTTCCTCGGCCGAGGGCGGCACCGGACGCTTCTCCATGATCGGCGTGGCGACTTCGCCGGGCAGCACCGAGGTGGCGCGGATGCCGTTCATGCATTCCTCGATGTTGATCGACTCGGTAACCGCGATCACGGCGCGCTTGGTGGCGTTGTAGGCAGGGCCGGTGAGCACACTCGCATACCGCCCGGCCCACGACGACACGTTGATGATCAGCCCGTCCTTCCGCGCGCGCATGCCGGGGATCACCGCGTGGCAGCAGTAGAAGAGGCCATTGAGGTTGATCCTCACCACCTCGTCCCAGCCATCCAGCGACATCGCGCGCAGGCTGCGCTTCGCCAGGTTCGTGCCGGCGCTGTTCACCAGGATGTCGATGCGGCCGTGTCGATGCTCGATGTCGGCGGCGCATTTCGCCACCGCGTCGCGATCGGACACGTCCAGCAGCACCGCCTCGGCGCTGCCGGCCTGCTTCAGCGCGGCGAGCGCGGCGGCGTTCGATTTCGCGTTGCGCCCGGCGATGACGACGTGTGCACCCGCCTTCGCCAGTTCAGTCGCGCCGGCGAGGCCGATGCCCGAGCCGCCGCCGGTGATCCAGGCTACCTTGCCTTTCATGGCCCGCTCCCCCTGAGATAATGGCTTCATTATAGGGATCGGGAAGCGGACATCGGCATGCGGACAGGCCCTCTGCGCATCGGCGTTTCGGCGCGCACGCAGTATGGCGACGCGGCCCAGAAGGGGTACCGCAGCAAGAACGTGTACTTCATCGAGCAGTCGTACGCGCAGTACATCCTCGCGCACGACGCGTTGCCCTTCCTCGTGCCGGACGTCGCCGGGCACCGCAACACCTCGCTCAGCCTCGCAGACTACGCGCGCGAGCTGGATGGCCTCATGCTGCAGGGCGGCACCGACGTCGCACCCTCGAGCTACGGCGAGCAGGCGCTTCGGCCCGAATGGGCGGGCGACGCGCCGCGCGACCGCTACGAACTCGAACTGGTGGCGCGCTTCATCGACGCGGGCAAGCCCGTGCTCGGCATCTGCCGCGGGCACCAGATCATCAACGTCGCGCTCGGCGGCACGCTGTACCAGGACCTGCTCGAACAGGTGCCGGGTGCGCTGCGGCACGCGGATCCCGCGCTCTACACCAGCAACTATCACGAGGTGGACATAACACCCGGCTCGGGGCTGGCCGAGCTGTATCCGGGCGTCACGCGCGTCAGCGTCAACACCATGCATCACCAGGCGGTGAAGCTGCCGGGCCGCGGCTTCGTCGTCGAGGCACGCTCGAGTGCCGATGGCGTGGTGGAAGCGATACGCTACACGGGGGGCCAGTACCTCGTCGGCGTGCAGTGGCACCCCGAGTTCCTCGACCACCGCGATGCGCGCCTTCTGGACGGCACGCCGCTGATGCGGGAGTTCCTGCAGGCCGCGCGCGACGCGCGGCAGGCCTCAGCCTAGCTGGATCTTGCCGCCGCCCGCGCCGCCTCCGCCCATCGGCGGCAGGCCGCCCTGCGGGATCACGATCGACGAGGCCTGCTGGCGGCGCATCTCCTGCAGCTCGCGCATGGTGCGCTCGATCGCGGCCTTGGCCGCGGCGCCGAACTTCTTCGCCGCGTCCTCGAGCGTGTCGGCGTCGATCTGGAAGTTGATCGGAAGCGCGCCCACCGTGCTCATGACCTGGGTCTCGCCTACCCAGGTCACCTTGCGCGCGGCGTCGGTCTTGCCGTTGCCGTCGACGGGCGTCATCTTGCGGATGGTGCCGACGCGGCGGTCGGTGTAGACCTCTTCCAGCCAGAGGTCGGCGGCGTTCATCTCGGGTTCGGTCATGCGGTCGTCGGGTCTGGAAGCCATGGCGCGATGTTCCGTGTCAAAGGGCCGTAACGATAGCAGCCCGGTTCTGCCCAGTCCAACCGCGGCGCGCTATTGCGCTAGCCCCGGAAACAGCGCCTTCAGTCCCTCGGCCATCGTCTGCACCGCCATCGCCGCGAGCAGCAGGCCCAGAATGCGCGTGGCGACGTTCAGCCCGGTGAGGCCGAGCCGGCGCTCGATGACGTCGGCGCGGCGCAGCGTGGCCCACGCGATCACGCAGACGAAGGCGACGCAGCCCACGATCACCAGCTGGTGCAAGGTGCCGCCTTGCTCGGCGGCGATGATGGTGGTGCTGATCGCGCCCGGCCCGGCGAGCAGCGGAAACGCGATGGGCACGACGCCGGACTGCGCGCCGGCCTCCATTTCGCGCGCCTCGCCCTCGGACTGGCGCACGCTGCCCGCCTGCGCGTTCAGCATCGCCAGCGCCATCAACAGCAGCACCAGGCCGCCGCCGACCCGGAACGCCGCGAGGCTCGCACCGATCAGCTCGAGCAGCGCCTCGCCGACGAACACCGACACCACCAGCACGACGAAAACGCTCACCGCCACCGTGCGCGCCAGCGCCTCGCGCTGCTGCAGCGTGTGCCGCGCCGTGAATGCGAGGAAGAAGGGCACGGCGAGGAAAGGGTCAACCACTGCGGTCAGCGTGACCGCGAAGCGCAGGTAATCGTTCAGCGAGGCGAGCCCTTCCATGGCGGCATTCTACGCACCCGCTTGCACGTAGAATCCGGGCGCATGTCGCGCCCTGTCCGCCACCCGATCCGCATGCCCGCGCGGCAAGCCGCGGCGCGCACCGAGCTGCTGGTGGACGGGCTGCGCGTGGAGGTGCTGCGAAAGCCCATACGCACGCTGACGCTGCGCGTGTATCCGCCGGATGGCTGCGTGCGTGTGTCGGCGCCCTGGCGCGCGAGCGACGAATACATCCACGGCATCGTCGCCGGCAAGCTGGCGTGGATCACGCGGCATCGCGCGCGCATCGCCGCCGCACCCCCTGCGTTGCCGCCAGAGCCGCTGACGCCTGCGCATCGCGCGGACCTTAAGCGCCGCATCCCGCCGCTGCTGAGGAAATGGGAAAGCGCGCTCGGCGTGCAGGTCGTGGCCTGGGGCGTGAAGCGCATGAAGACACGCTGGGGAAGCTGCAGCATCCACGCGCGCCGCATCTGGCTGAACCTGGAGCTGGCGCGTTACCCGGAAGCGTGCCTCGACTACGTCGTGCTGCACGAGGTGGCGCACCTGCTCGAGCGCGGCCACGGCGCTCGCTTCAAGGCGATCTTGGGCGCGCACATGCCGGACTGGAAGACGCGCCAGGCGCTGCTGCGCGGGCCGCCGGACTAGCGTCTCGCGCGGTACACGCGCGCGGCGTCGGCGTGCGCGCGGGCCACCTTGTCGCGCAGGGCCTTCGGCGCCAACACCTCGACATCCGCGCCATGGCGCATCAGGTCCATGACCAGTTCGCGATCGTCGCTGTAGGGGAATTCCAGCAGGTACGTGCCTTCGGGCTCGCGGCGGCCGCGCTGCTTCGGGTGCCAGGATTCGTCGGCCACCCAGCGCGCCGCGCGCGGCGAGAAGCGCAGCTTCGCAGTCTGCGTGCCGCGGCCGCTGAAAATCCCGTAGCCGGCGGCAAGCGCGGCGTCCAGGTCCGCGTCCGGCACCGGCTTCGCGCGCTCCTCCAGCAGGCGCACGGCGCGCAAGCCGTCCAGCGCGAAGCTGCGAATGTCCTCGCGCAGGTGGCACCACGCATCGACGTACCAGTTGCCGCGATAGTGCACCAGGCGCTGCGGCGAGATGGTGCGCTCGGTGGTCTCGCCGCTGGCGCGGCTCCAGTGGCGGATGTGCAGGCGCTTTCGCTTGAGCACCGCGGTCGCGGCGACTTCGAAGTGCGCCGGCTTCGCGCTGCGCGCGGCGATGCGCAGCACGCGGATGCGCCTGCCGATCTCGGCGAACGGCACGTCCTCGCTCGCCAGCAACTGGTGCAGGCGATCGAGCAGCGGCTGCACGTGCCGCGTCAGCAGGCCCGGCTCGAGTTCATTGAGCAACTGTTCCATCGTCAGCAGCGCGTGGGCTTCGGCCGCGCTGAACCATAGCCCGGGGAGTTCGGCGCGCTGCGCGCCCTTCGCGCCCGCGGCGAAGCGATAGCCGCCGGTATCGCGGTCCCACTCGATCGGCGCGCGGTGGCGGCTGCGCAGGTACTCGATGTCGCGCTTGAAGGTCGCCGGCGAGATCTCGAGCGCGTCGAGGAACGCCTGGCGCGGCACCACGCCGCGCTCGCGGATCATCTGCTCGTACTTGTAGAAGCGCTCGGTGCGGTCCACGCGGCTGCGCGCGCCTAAGGCCCCGGCCGGCGATTGCGCGCGGAGCTCATGCGGTTGTGGAACACCCACCACGCGGCCGCGAGCGCCACCGGCCCGGACAGCGTGTCCAGCAACTCGCCATCGATCCAGCGGAGTTCGGCCGCGCAGACCAGGTACACGCCGGACATGAAGGCCGCCGCGGTGGCGCCCAGCGCCGGCGGCAGGAACTGCATCAGTTCCTTCCGGCGCAACGCGCACCACACCTGCACGATCGCGATGAGGAGCGCCACCGCGGCGATCGCGGCGCCGGCGAGGAATGCGACGATGCCGTAGAGCTTGATGAAGGCGGGGGCTCCGTTCTGCCGGCGTTCGACCCGGCCGCTTACTTTACACTGGCGGCCCATGACAGCAGCCGAGCCTTTTTCCTGCCTGTTCTGCAGGCCGCAGCGCGAGATCCTCGCCGAGAATGCCAGCGCGATCGCCGTGCTGGACACCTACCCGGTGTCCCCGGGACACGCGCTGGTGGTGCCGCGCCGGCACGCGGTGACGATCTGGGACCTCAGCGAGGAGGAGTTCGACGATTGCTTTCGCCTGGTGCGCGCGGTGAAGCCGATTCTGGAAGCGCGCTACGCGCCGGACGGATTCAACGTCGGCGTCAACTGCGGCGAAGCGGCCGGCCAATCCGTGTGGCACGCGCACATCCACGTGATCCCGCGCTACAAGGGAGACACGCCCAACCCGCGCGGCGGCGTGCGCCACGTCATCCCGCTGAAGGCCCACTACCCGCGGCGGGCGCACACGAAGGCATGATCGCGCAGCAGACGTTCTCGCTGCGCACGCGCGGCCGCGGCACCACCGACATCACCGCCGAAGTCGCGCGCATCGTGCGCGCGAGCGGCATCGCCACCGGAATCGCCAACGTCTTCCTGCAGCACACCAGCGCGTCGCTCGTGCTCACCGAGAACGCCGATGCCGACGTGCGCCGCGACCTGGAGACGCTGCTCGCGCGCCTCGCGCCGGACGGCGACCCGGCGTACGTGCACGACACCGAAGGCCCGGACGACATGGCTGCGCATGCGCGCGCGGTGCTGACCACGACCACGCTGCAAGTCCCGGTGGCCGGCGGCGCCCTGGCACTGGGCACCTGGCAGGGCATCTACCTGTGGGAGCACCGCCACGCGCCGCACGAGAGGAGCGTGGTGGTCACGGTGCTCGGCGAGCCCGTGGAATACCATCCGCAAAGCGGCCGTTAACCGCTTACCGGGGCCCTATCCCGGACAACCCAAGGAGAGGAACCATGAAACGCATCGCACTCGCCACCATCCTGGCCTTCGCCAGCAGCGCCGCCTTCGCCTTTCACTGCCCGGCCGACATGAAGAAGATCGACGCCGCGCTGGCCAAGAACCCGAAACTGACGGCCGCGCAGATGGCCGAGGTGAAGAAGCATCGCGCCGAAGGCGAAAAGCTGCACAAGGAAGGCAAGCACCAGGCCTCGGTCGACACGCTCGCCAAGGCCATGGGCATTCTGGGCGTCAAGTAGGCTGCCGCAGCGCCGTTCTTCATGCGGCTATCAGCATTTCCGCGCTGATAGCCGCGGTTCCCCGGTGCGCACCCAGTAGTCCAGCCATTTGCGGTCGGCCGCGGAGACGCGGCCGATGCGCTCCTTCAGCTCCGTCATCGCCCGGTCTGCACGCGCCCACTCGCGCTGCGTGCATGCAGCCGCCATGATGCCTGCCGCGCTGTACGCAAGCCGGCGGTTGCGATCCCGCTCGTCGATGTCGAGCTCGGCGACCGTGTCGTACGCGCGCTGATAGGCCTGCAGCGCATCGGCATAGCGGCGTTGTTCCCACAGCGCCCAGCCAAGCTGGCGCAGCACGCTCTCGCGGTCGAATCCTGCCACCAGCCTTCCTCCTTGCGCGCGCACCGCGTCGTGCGGGTGCTTCTCCAGGATCGCGAGTGCGCGGCGCAGCGCGGCCTCCGCCTCGATATGCCGGCGGTGGTCCGTATGAATGTCCGCGATGCGCTCGTGAATCACCGCGGCCAGCGGGTGTTCCGCGCCGCGCGTGCGCTGGATGATCGCCAGCGCCTCGTCGTAGCTGCGCAGCGCATCCTGCGGGCGCTGCTCGAGCTTTGCCTGGGCGCCGAGCCGGAACTGTGCCTGCCAGTCATCAGCGCGCGCTGGCGCTGGATCCGGACGCTTCATCCCCGGTGACAACTGCGGGCGCGCGGTATCCGCGGGGTGTTTCCTGGCGGCAGGGTCCACGCCGCCAATCCCCAGGTGCGCGCGCAGCACAGGCCACGCCTGGAATCCGACGGCGAGCAGCACGACGAGAAGAATGCCTGCAGCTGCGATCGGCGCAGGCCTCGCCGGCGGCGCCGCCCCGACATTCCCGCCGGGCAAGGTCTGGCCCGATGCTCGCCCGCTCCCAGACGGCGCCGCGGACACAGCGACAGGAGCGTCAAGCATCCCCTGGCTCGCGCGCGGCACATCCGCGCCATCGACCCGGCGAACCGGAATCCTGAAGGTTTCCTGCAGGTCGACGCCCTTTACATCGGCGGTGAGTTGCAGCGTCCAGCGCGTGTAGATGCGGTCTGCGGTCGCCCTCGTCCAGCTCAGGCCCCCAGGATAGCTGTCGCTGGCCGGTGCGTCGGCCGGCACGGCGATGCGGAACGCGAGCAGCGTGCCATTTGGCGCCGGGCTGGCACGCGCTTCGACCGCCTGCTTGAACAGCGTGCGCTCATAGGAGTTGTTCTTGCGCAGCACGCCGCCACGCATGCCGTGTTCGGTGCAGGTCAATCTGAACTTGAAGCGGTTCGCGTCGTCATACGGCACCGGGACGAGCAATGATCCGGCGACAACGCCGCCCGCCTCGCCCGGGTACGGATTGAGATCCAGCGCGATGCCGCGATAGCGCTGCCAGCGCAGCGTAGACACGATCGCGTACCAGAGGATGCCGGCGCCAATGAGCACGAACATCCCTGCGACGGTCCAGGCGAGGGGTACCCTGCCCAGAACCGGCCGGAAATCCGCCAACTGCACCGCCAGGATCACATTCCAGACACCGGCGATCAGCCAGCCAGCAAGAGGGAAGCCGCTGCTGCTGCCGCGAATCGGCTGCTGCGTCCGCGTTTCGGGCTTCGGTATCGGCATCGCAACCCTCCCGCGTTGCAGCGTGCCGTGCGATGCAAGGAGCTTACACCGCCAGCGCGCCGTCGGGCGCCGCGCTCAGAGCTTGACCGCGACGATGCCGGCGAGCACCACGGCCGCGCCCGCGAGGCGCGGGCGCAGTGCCCCTTCCTTCAGCAGCCACGCGCCGATCAGCGCGGCGAACACGACCGAGCATTCACGCAGCGCGGCAACCACCGCCACCGGCGCGCGCGCCATGGCCCAGATGACCACGCCGTAGGCGCCCACGCTGCAGATGCCGCCCGCCAGCGCGCGCTGCCAGTTGCGCGCGAGGTAGGCGGGCAGCGCGCGCCCGCGCAGCGCGAGCACGATGAACGCGAAAGGCAGGTGTATCAGCACGAACATCCACGCCACGTAGCCCTCGGGATTGCCCGAGAGACGAACGCCGTAGCCATCGGCCAGCGTGTACGTGGCGATGATCACCGCGTTGCCGAGCGCCCAGACGGTGGCCGCGCGCGGCTGCGCGGCGCCGCCGACGAAAGCGAGCGACACCACGCCAGTGCAGATCAGCGCAATGCCCAGCCACATGACCGGCCGCAGCGCCTCGCCCAGCCACAGCCAGGAAGCCAGCGCGACCAGCGCCGGCGCGACCCCGCGCATGATCGGGTAGCCGCGCGACAGGTCGCCCGCGCGGTACGCACCGACGATGGAGAAGAAGTAGCCCACGTGCACCGCCACGGACACGGCGAGCCAGGGCCAGGACGCGGGCGCCGGCGCCGCGACCGCCGGCAGGAACGGCGCCGTGACCACGACCGCGCCGACGCACACCAGCGCGGTGTCGAGCTGCTTGTCGGCGCTCGACTTGATCATCGCGTTCCAGGTGGCGTGCAGCAGCGCGCCACCCAGCACGGCGACGGTCAGGCCAAGTGAGAGTTCCATTGCCGGTGGCGGGTCACGGTGGCGCAATATAACTGCGCGACCGCGAGCAGCGTAGAATTCCCCTCCAGCAAGGGCGTCAATCCAAACGGAGGACTGGCATGAGCTCGCAAACGAAGGACCACGGACCGGTATACCGCCACGTCGATGACATGGAGTGGGAGACGCTGCGCTTCCCGGGCCAGTCGAGCAAGATGGTGTTCCACCCGCAGCCCGGCGACCCGACGCAACCGAATTCCGGCTTCGTGCGCTACGAGCCGGGCGCCTTCCACCCGCGGCACCGGCACGATTTCGCGCAGGTCTGGTACGTGCTGGAAGGCACGTTCAGGATCGGCGAGCGGACCTGCGGCCCGGGCACCGTGGTGTTCCACGCCGACCCGCACTTCGAGGAGGACCTCTCCACCGAGACCGGCGGGCTGATGTTCTTCGTGCAGTACACCGGCCCGCGCACCGGCAAGGGCCCGATCTACGATGGGCGCTTCAACATGGAGAAACGCAAGGACCTCGCCGAGGAAAACCTCGAGGTCTGAGCGTTCCTAGCGCTTCGCGTACTGCTTCGCGCCGAACAGGTTCTCGCGCTCCTTGTCGGTCTGCGGGCCGGTGCGGCGGCGGTCGGCGAGCACCTGCAGCGCGCGCTGCACCGCCGGGCGCTCGAGGATCGCGTCGCGCCACTTCTTCAGCCGCGGGTAGTTGTCGACATCCACCCCCTGGCGCTCGGGAAAGCGCAGCCAAGGCACGATCGCCATGTCGGCGATGGTGTATTCGCCGCAGGCGATGTACTTCGATTCCCCCAGCCGGCGGTCGATGACGCCGTACAGCCGGTTCGCTTCGTTGCTGTAGCGGTTCATCGCGTAGGGAATCTTCTCCGGCGCGTAGCCGAGGAAATGGTGTGCCTGCCCAAGCATCGGGCCGACGCCGCCCATCTGGAACATCAGCCACTGCAGCGTGGACCACTTGTCGCGCAGGTCATCCGGCAGGAAGCGGCCGGTCTTGGACGCGAGGTAGACGAGGATCGCCCCGGACTCGAACATCGAAATCGGTTTTCCGCCGGGACCATCGGGGTCGACCATCGCCGGCATCTTGTTGTTCGGCGAGATTTTCAGGAACTCGGGCCTGAACTGGTCGCCGGCGCCGATGTCCACCGCATGCACCTTGTAGGGCGTGCCGGTCTCCTCGAGCATGATGTGGACCTTGTGTCCGTTCGGCGTGGGCCAGGTGTACAGATCGATCATGGTGCGCTTCCTCCGGGTCGGGTGGCCGGATTATGCGCGCAGACCGGGCCGCGTCGCGCAGGTTGACATCGCCGCGAATCGTGACAGATCATGCGCAAACTGCCTTTCCATCTGCCCGCCGTTCCCCGGACCCAGGAGACCCGCATGACCCCAAGGAAGACCGTTTTCGCCACCGCCGCCACCGCCCTGTCGCTCGCGCTGTCTGCCGGCGCCGCGCAGGCGCAGATGAAATGGGACATGCCCACGCCCTACCCGGACAGCAACTTCCACACCAAGAACATCCGTCAGTTCGTCGAGGACGTCGCCAAGGGCACCGGCGGCAAGCTGCAGATCACCGTCCACTCGGGCAATTCGCTGATCAAGCACCCGGAGATCAAGCGCGCGGTGCAGACCGGACAGGTGCCAATCGCCGAGGTGCTGACCTCGATCCTGTCGAACGAGGCCGCGGTGTACGCCTTCGATTCCAACCCCTTCCTCGCGCCGACCAGCGCGCAGCAGAAGAAGCTGTGGGCGGCGGCGAAGCCGCATATCGCCAAGCGCCTCGGCTCGCAGGGCATCGAGATCCTGTACTCGGTTGCCTGGCCACCGTCCGCGATCCACACCAAGAAGGAGATCAATTCGCTGGCCGACTTCAAGGGCGTGAAGATGCGCACCTACAGCGCCATCACGTCGCGCTTCGCCGAGCTGATCGGCTCCACGCCGACGCTGGTCAACGCGGTGGAAGTCGCGCAGGCCTTCAAGACCGGCATCATCGACGCGCAGATCAACTCGCCTGCAGGCGGCGTGGACACGCAGACCTACGACTTCACCACGCACCTGTACGACGCCGGCGTGATCGCGCCGCAGAACATGGTGATCGTCAACAAGGCGGCCTGGTCGAAGCTCGACGCGGCGACGCAGAAGGCGGTCAAGGCCGCTGCCGCCACCGCCGAGAAGCGCGGCTGGGACGTGCGCGAGAAGGAGAACGCGGAGAACATCAAGACGCTCGCGTCCAAAGGCGTCAAGATCGTCAAGCCGAACCCGAAGCTCGCCGCCGAGTTCGCCGCGGTCGGCAAGAAAATGACCGCCGAATGGGCTGCGAAGGCGGGCGCCGAGGGCGACGCCATCCTCAAGGCCTACAACAAGTAAGCAACCAGCAAGCGAGGGCATGCGCGCCGCGCTGAACGCGATCTACCGACTATCCGGCCTCGCGGCCGGATTTTTTTTGGTGGCGATCGCTGTGCTGTCGCTGATGCAGATCGGCGCGCGCACGATCGGCTTCACCGCGCACTCGTTCGACGAGTTCGCGGGCTACTGCATGGCGGCGTCGACCTTCCTCGGCCTGTGCTGGGCGCTGCGCGCGAACGAGCATATCCGGCTGAAGCTGCTGATCACGCGTACCACGGGCGGCGTACGCCGCGGCTTCGAGGTCGCCAGCCTGGCGGCGGCGACCGGCATCATCGGCTTCTTCGCCTGGTCGGTGATCGACATGACCTGGACTTCGTTCGAGCTGAACGAGCCCTCGCAGGGCCTGGTGCCGATCCCGATCTGGATCCCCCAATCCGGCATGGCGCTGGGGCTGGCGATCCTGTTCATCGCCTTCCTCGATGACCTCGTGGTGACCGTGTCCGGCGGCACCCCCTCGTACGACCGCGTGCAGGCGCCGGACGCGGGCGCGCCGATGCACGAGCGCTGATGGAGCTCTGGGCGGTCTCGCTGGTGCTGACGGCAGTACTGGCGATATCGCTCGCCGGCGGGCTGTGGATCGCGCTGACGCTGCTTGGCGTCGCGCTGGTGGCGATGACCTTCTTCACCAATTCGCCGCCCGGCCTGCTGATGGCGACCACCGTCTGGGGATCGAGCGCGAGCTGGGCGCTCACGCCGTTGCCGCTGTTCATCTGGATGGGCGAGATCCTGTTCCGCACGCGTGTGTCGGAGGACATGTTCCGCGGCCTCGCGCCCTGGGTCGATCCGCTGCCGGGGCGGCTGATGCACACCAACGTGGCCGGCTGCGGCATCTTCGCCGCGATTTCGGGCTCGTCCGCCGCCACCGCCGCCGCGATCGGCCGCATCACCATCCCGGAGCTGAAGAAGCGCGGCTACGACGAGCGCATGGCGATCGGCTCGCTGGCGGGCGCCGGCACGCTCGGGCTGCTGATCCCGCCCTCGATCATGATGATCGTCTACGGCGTCGCCGCCGACGTATCGGTGGCGCGGCTGTTCGTCGCCGGCGTGCTGCCCGGCGCGCTGCTGGTGGTGCTGTTCTCGGGCTACATCGCCATCTGGTCGATGCTGAACCCGAAGCGCACGCCGGCGCGCGAACTGCTGACGAGCCTCGCGGACAAGCTCTGGGCGGCGCGGCTGCTGATCCCGACGCTGCTGCTGATCGTGGGCGTGGTCGGCTCGATCTATGCCGGCATTGCGACGCCGACCGAGGCCGCGGTGCTCGGCGTCGTCGGCTCGCTGCTGATCTCGCTCGCCAGCGGCACGCTGACCTGGAAGACCTTCAGCGCCAGCGTCATGGGCGCGATGAAGACGTCCTGCATGATCGCGTTCATCCTCACCGGGGCGTCGTTCCTGACCGTGGCGATGGGCTTCACCGGCATCCCGCGCGAGATGGCGGCCTGGATCGGCGAGCAGGGTTTCCAGCCCTGGCAGCTGATCGCGGTGCTCACGGTGCTGTTCATCATCCTCGGCTGCTTCCTCGACGGCATCTCGATGATCGTGCTCACCGCCTCGGTGATCCTGCCTTCGGTGAAGGCGGCCGGGATAGACCTCATGTGGTTCGGCATCTACATCGTGCTGGTGGTGGAGATGGCGCAGATCACGCCGCCGGTGGGCTTCAACCTCTTCGTGCTGCAGGGGCTCACGGGCAAGGACATGTTCTACGTCGCGCGCGCAGCGTTTCCCTTCTTCCTGCTGATGGCGCTGGCGGTCGTGCTGCTGTGGATATTTCCCGAGATCGTCACCTTCCTGCCGAGTAAAATGTTCAAGCTCGGCTGAACACGGATCACGCACAAGATGGCACACATCGAGAACGACATCCTCATCATCGGCGCAGGCGGCGCAGGCATGTACGCGGCGCTCGCCGCGGCGCGCGACGGCGCCAGCGTCACGCTGGTGGACCGCGCGCTGATCGGCCGCGGCGGCGCCACCGTGATGGCGCAGATGACGGTCGCCGCGGCGATGGGCGACGAATGCCCGGACAGCTGGGAGCACCACCTCGCCGACACGCTCGCCGCGGGGCGCGGCCTGTGCGACCCGGCGCTGTCGCAGCTGCTGTGCGAGCAGGGTCCGCACCGCATCCGCGAGATGGACGCCTGGAAGGCCGGCTGGGCACGCAGGGACGGCGGCAGGACCGGGCCGCTGAAGCAGGTGATGGCCCCGGGGCATGACCGCCCGCGCTGCGTCTACGTCGACTTCCTCAACACCGGCCCTGCGGTATCGAAGACGCTGCGCACGCAGTTGAACCGCCTCGCTACGGTGCGCAGGCTGGGCGACGTCATGGTGACCGACATCGTGGTGCGCGACGGCGAGGCGGTGGGCGCGGCCGGCTTCCACCTCGCCAGCGGCGAGCCGGTGACACTCGCCGCGCGCGCGGTCATCATCGCCACCGGCGGCCTGACGCGCCTGTACCGGCGCAACTCCGCGTCGGTCAACATGTCCGGCGACGGCTACGCGCTCGCGTTGCGCGCTGGCGCGGAACTCATCGACATGGAGTTCGTGCAGTTCTTTCCCATCGGGCACCTCGCGCCGCGCCTGATCGGCATGGACCCGATCATGTGGGACCCGTTCCGCTACAAGCTCGGCGGGCGGCTTACCAACGCGAAGGGCGAGGAACTGGGCGATCGCTACGGCAACACCGAATCGGGCAAGTACGTGCTGACGCGCGACATCGCCACCTGGGCGATCACCAAGGAAGTCGAGGCCGGGCGCGGCAGCCCCTCGGGCGGCGCGTGGCTGTCGTTCCGGCACCTGCCGGAGGCGGAGCTGCGTCGCGCCTTCGGGCCGGTGATCGACCGGCTGAAGAACAACGGGATCGATCTCACGAAGCAGGACGTCGAGGTGGCGCCAATCGCGCACTACCACATGGGCGGCGTGCGCGTGAACGCGCGCATGGAAACGCGCGTGCCGAACCTCTACTGCTCGGGCGAAGCGGTGGGAGGCGCGAACGGCGCCAACCGCCTGTCGGGCAACGCCATCACCGAGGCGCTGGTGTTCGGCGAGCGTGCCGGCACCAGCGCCGCGGCGCTGTCGAAGCGCCGCACGGGTACTGGCTGGAGCGATGCCGCGGCCGCACCCGCGCTGGAGCGCCTGCGTGCGGCGGCAAAGCCGCGCATCAATACCGCGGCGATGGTGGTGGCGCTGCAGGACACCATGGCCGACGACGTCGGGCCGTTCCGCACGGCGGAGAAGCTGCAGCGCGCACTCGCCACCATCGACGGCATGAGCCGCGAACTCGGCGACGCGCCGCCGGCCGCAGACCCGCACTACAGCATGGAGCGCCTCGACTGGTTCGACCTCCGGAACATGCTGCTGGTGGCGAAGATCGTCGCCAGGACCGCGCTGGCGCGGCGCGAAAGCCGCGGCGCGCACCAGCGCGAGGATTTCCCCGGCATGCTGCCGGAATGGCAACTCAACCAGGTGGTATCGATGCAGGGCGACACGATCAATCTGACCCAACTGCCGGTGCCGGGCGCGGCGCCCAGGGCGGCGGCATGAAGTCTATAGCGAAGCTGCACGTGCAGCGCGGCATCGCCGGGGCGCCGGCGCGCGTAGACGTGTTCGAGGTGCCGTTCGAGCCCGGCCAGTCGGTGCTGGACGGCCTGCGCTGGATCCGCGCCAACAGCGAACCCGGCCTCGCGTTCCGCTACTCGTGCATCAATGCGAACGCATGCAAGGAATGCATGATGGAGATCGACGGCAAGGTGCTGTACGCGTGCACCGCGCGGCTGGTCGCGGGCGACATGCACCTGGCGCCGCTCGCCAACAAGGACCTGGTGCGCGACCTCGTCTCCGAGATCGCGCCGCCCGACGAGCGCCTGCAGGAAGCGTGACGCAGCGGGCTCAGCCCGCCAGCTTCACCAGCTGCTTGCCGAAGTTCTGCCCCTTCAGCAGGCCGATCAGGCCCTGCGGCGCGTTCTCGATGCCCTCGATCACCGATTCGCGGTACTTCAGCCTGCCGCTGGCGAGCATGCCGGAAAGCTCCTTGATGCCTTCCGGGTAGCGCTTCTGCCAGTCGAACACGATCATGCCCTGCATCCTGATGCGGTTGACGAGTATCGAGCGGTAGTTGCGGATCGCGTAGGGCTCGGTGGCGTTGTAATCCGATATGAGGCCGCAGACGATGATGCGCGAGAACGGGTTCATGTGCCGCAGCACGGTGTCCAGCACATCGCCGCCGACGTTCTCGAAGTTGACGTCTATGCCCTTCGGACAGGCTTCCTTCAGGTCGCGGTAGAGGTTGCCGGCCTTGTAGTCGACGCAGGCATCGAAGCCGAGTTCCTTCACCACGTAGTCGCACTTGGCGCTGCCGCCGGCGATGCCGACCGCGCGGGCGCCCCAGGCCTTCGCCAGCTGCCCCACGACGCTGCCGACCGCACCTGAAGCCGCCGACACGACGACAGTGTCGCCCGCCTTCGGCGCGCCGATTTCCTTCAGTCCGAAGTACGCGGTCAGCCCGGGCATGCCCAGGCAGCCCAGGTAGTACGACAGCGGCACCTGCGTGCCGTCGACCTTGACGAGCTCCTCGCCCTTCGCGCAGCCGTAGAGCTGCCAGCCCAGGCCGGTCAGCACCGTGTCGCCGCGCGCGAAACCCGCGTGCTTCGAATCGACGACCTCGCCCACGGTCTGGCCGGTCATCACCTCGCCGACCTCGACGCCCTTCACGTAGCTCTTCTGCTGGCTCATGCGGCCGCGCATGTACGGGTCGAGCGACAGCCACAGGTTCTTCACCAGCACCTGGCCTTCGGCCGGCTGGCCGGCGGGTGTCGTTTCCAGGCGGAAATTCTCCGGCGTCACCCAGCCTTCCGGGTGGCTCGCCAGCACGATGCGCTTGTTTTCCATGCGATGTCCTTTCTCAGTCCAGTTGCAGGCGGCGGCGCGCCGCCGTGTACTCGGCCGCGAGCTGCGTCACCACGTCCGCGACCGGCATGATGCGATCGATGCGGCCAACGCCCTGGCCGGCGCTCCAGATGTCGCGCCAGACCTTTTTCTCTGCGCCGCCCCCAGTACCGAAGTTCATCTTCGCCGGGTCGGACTTCGGCAGGTTCTGCGGATCGTAGCCCGCGGCGATGACGCTGTGTTTCAGGTAGTTGCCGTGCACGCCGGAGAACAGATCCGTATACACGATGTCCGCGGCCGCCGCCTTGAGGATCTCCTCCTTGTACCGTTCGGGAACGCTCGCCTCTGGCGTGGCGAGGAAGCGCGTGCCGATGTACGCGAGGTCCGCGCCCGCGGCCTGGGCGGCGAGGATGCCGTCGCCGGTGGCGATCGCGCCCGAGAGCAGGATCGGGCCATCGAAGAATCGCCGCACCTCGCTGACCAGCGCGAACGGCGACAGCGTGCCGGCATGGCCCCCCGCGCCGGCGCACACCAGGATCAGGCCGTCCACGCCCGCTTCCAACGCCTTCTCGGCGTGGCGCACGCTGATCACGTCGTGGAACACGATGCCGCCATAGGCGTGCACCGCGCCGACCACCTCGGTGGGCGCGCGCAGGCTGGTGATGGTGATCGGCACCTTGCGCTTCACGCACACCGCGAGGTCGTGCTCCAGCCGGTCGTTGGACTTGTGCACGATCTGGTTCACCGCGTACGGGCCGGCGTCCGCGTCTCCCGCGAGCGCGGCCTCGATCTCATCCAGCCAGCCTTCGAGCGATTCCCTGGGACGCGCGTTCAGCGCCGGGAACGCGCCGACGATGCCTGCCTTGCATTGCGCAATCACCAGCGCCGGATTGCTGGCGATGAACATCGGCGCCGCCACCACCGGCAGCCTCAGCTTCTGCAGCAGCGGCGGCAAGGACATGTCAGGAAAGCGTGCCGCCGTCCGCCGCCAGATCGCGCAGCAACCGCGGCGGCACAAAACGATCGCCATACTTCTGCGCGAGCAAATCGACACGAGTGACGAACTTCCTCACGCCAAACCAGTTGATGTACTGCAGCGCGCCTCCGGTCCAGGCCGGGAAGCCGATGCCGTAGATCGAGCCGATGTTGGCGTCGTGGAAGCTCGTCAGCACGCCTTCCTCGAGGCAACGCGCGGTCTCGACGGCCTGGCGGACCAGCAGGCGCTCCTTCAGCTCGTCGAAGTCGTATTCGACATCGGCCCTGCCGAAGATCCGGGCGAGCTCCGGCCAGAGGAACTTCCGGCCGCCATCCGGGTACTCGTAGAAGCCCCCGCCGCCAGCGCGACCCGGGCGCTTCAGCTCCCTGACCATGCGGACCAGCACCTCCTGCCCGGGATTCGGTTGCCAGGCCTTGCCTTCGGCTTCGAGGTCCGCCTTCGCCTGCTCCATCACCTGCACCGACAGCGTGAGGGAAGTCTGGTCGATCACCTCGAGCGGACCCACCGGCATGCCGGCCAGCCGCCCGGCATTCTCGATCACCGCCGCCGGGATGCCCTCGGCCAGCATCGCGCAGCCTTCCTGCACATACGTGCCGAAGGTGCGGCTGGTGAAGAAGCCGCGCGCATCGTTGACCACGATCGGCGTCTTCGCGATCGCCAGCACGTAGTCGTAGGCGCGCGCCAGCGTTTCGGCAGACGTCTTCGCGCCCTTGATGATCTCGACGAGCTGCATCCTGTCCACCGGCGAGAAGAAGTGCAGGCCGATGAAGTTCTCCGGGTGCGCCGAAGCCTCGGCGAGCCCGCTGATCGGCAGCGTCGAGGTGTTCGATGCAAACACGCCGCCCGGTGCGAGCATGGGCTCGGCCTCGCGCGTTACCTGCGCCTTCAGCTCGCGCTGCTCGAACACCGCCTCGATGATGAGGTCGCAGCCCTGCAGCGCGCCTGCATTCGCGGCCGGCGTGATGAGCGAGAGCGTCTGCGCCGCCTTCGCCGCATCGCTGCGTTCCTGCTTCACGCGCTTCTCCAGCAGCTTCGCGCTGTACGCCTTGCCGGCCTCGGCCCTGTCCTGCGATACGTCCTTCAGCACGCAGGGGATGCCGCGGCTGGCATTGGCCCAGGCGATCCCGGCACCCATCATGCCGGCGCCGAGGATCCCGACTTTCGCCGGCTTCCACTTCGGCACGTCCTTCGGTCGCGAAGCGCCCGAGCGGATCGCGGTCTGGCCGAAAAAAAGCGTGATCAGGTTCTTCGCCACGCCGCCGACCGCGAGCTTCGCCAGGTAGCGCGACTCGATCCTGAGCGCAGTGTCGAAGTCCACGCTCGCGCCCTCCACCGCGCAGGCCATGATCGCCTCGGGCGCCGGGTACAGCCCGCGCGTCTTCTCCACCAGCATCGCCGGCGCGATCGCCAGCACCTGCGTCATCTGCGGGCTCGCGAGCGACGGGCCCGGCATGCGGAACTTGTCGTCGTCCCAGGGCTGCGCCGGCGCCGGGTTCGCCGCGATCCATTCGCGCGCCATGCGGTACGCATCGTCGCGCGTCGCCGCGAGTCCCTGCACCAGCCCAAGCTTTGCCGCTTCCTGCGGCCCGAAGGTCTTTCCTTCCACCAGGTACGGGAACGCAGCCTGCAGCCCGAGCAGCCGCACCATCTTGGTCACGCCGCCGGCGCCGGGCAGCAGGCCCAGCGTCACTTCGGGCAGGCCGAGCTTGATCTTCGGATCGTCGAGCACGATGCGGCAGTGCGCCGCCAGCGCGAGTTCCCAGCCACCGCCCAGCGCCGCACCCTCGAGCACCGCAACCACGGGTTTGCCGAGCTTCTCCAGCCGCCGGAAGTGCTTCTTCGCGGTCTCGACCCACTCGTAGACCTGCCTGCCGTCCTCCGGCCGCCAGGTGAGCACGTCCTTCAGCTCGGCGCCGGCAAAGAAGGTCTTCTTCGCCGAACACAGGATCGCGCCGGCGATCGCGTCCTTCTCCGCCACCAGCCGGTCCACCGCGTCGGCGAATGCGGCCTGCCAGGCGGCGGTCATGGTGTTCACCGGCGCGCCGGGCGCATCGAAGCACAGGGTGACGATGCCGTCGGCACCCTTTTCGTATCGGACAGGCATGCTCTTGTCGCCTCTCGACTTTTCTTGCGTGGGCACCGGGGGCCGCGGAAGGCCCTCCGCTCCTAGATCCTCTCGACGATCGTGGCGATGCCCATGCCGCCGCCGACGCACAGCGTGGCAAGGCCGTAGCGCAGCTTCCTGCGCTCCAGCTCGTCGACCAGCGTGCCGAGGATCATCGCGCCGGTGGCGCCCAGCGGGTGGCCCATGGCGATCGCGCCGCCGTTGACGTTGACCTTCTCCTCGGGCACGCCGAGCTCCTTCATGAACTTCAGCGGCACCACCGAGAACGCCTCGTTGACTTCGAACAGGTCGATCTGGTCGACGGTGAGGCCGGCTTTTGCCAGCGCCTTGCGTGCAGCCGGCATCGGGCCGGTGAGCATGATGGTCGGGTCGGCGCCCGAGAGAGCCGTCGCGACCACGCGCGCGCGCGGCGCGAGGCCGAGCGCGCGCCCCTTCTCCTCGCTGCCGATCAGCACCGCGGCGGCGCCGTCGACGATGCCGGACGAGTTGCCGGGGGTGTGAACGTGGCGGATGCGTTCCACCTGCGGGTAGCGCTGCATCGCCACCGCGTCGTAGCCCATTTCGCCGATCTTGTCGAAGCTCGTCTTCAGCGCGGCGAGCCCGTCCATCGTGGTGTGCGGCTTGATGAACTCGTCTTCACCCAAGATGACGTTGCCGACGCCGTCCTTCACCGGCACCACCGACTTCGCGAATCGCCCGGCCTCGCGCGCAGCCGCCGCGTTCTTCTGCGAGCGCAAGGCGAAGCGGTCGACTTCCTCGCGCGAGAACTCCTCCAGCGTCGCGATCAGGTCGGCGCTGATGCCCTGCGGGATGAAGCCGAGGTCCAGGTTCGTCTCCGGGTCCGCCATCCAGGCACCGCGGTCGGTGCCCATGGGCACGCGCGACATGGACTCCACGCCGCCGGCGACCACCAGGTCCTCCCAGCCCGAGCGCACCTTCTGCGCCGCGAGGTTGACCGCTTCCAGCCCCGAAGCGCAGAAGCGGTTCAACTGCATGCCGGACGCCCGGAAGTCCCAGCCCGCGGCAAGCGCGGCGGTCTTGGCGATGCACGAGCCCTGCTCGCCCACCGGCGTGACGCAGCCCATGACGACGTCGTCCACCTGCGCGGTGTCGAGGTCGTGGCGCGCCTGCAGCTCCCTCAGCACGCCCGACAGCAGCGTGATCGGCTTCACCTCGTGCAGCGTGCCGTCCTTCTTGCCCTTGCCGCGCGGGGTGCGAATCGCGTCGAAGACGAATGCCTCAGCCATGCTTGCCTCCTCCCAGTCCGATCGATCGGGAAATCACTTCCTTCATGATCTCGTTGGTGCCGCCGTAGATGCGCTGCACCCGCGCATCGACGTACGCGCGCGAGATCGGGAACTCCCACATGTAGCCATAGCCGCCGTGAAGCTGCAGGCATTCGTCGATGATGCGGCACTCGCCATCGCTCGCCTGCAGCTTCGCCATCGACGCGGTCGCGGCATCGAGCTTGCCCTCCAGCAGCAGCTCGATGCAGCGGTCGACGAACACGCGCAGCACCTGCGCCTCGGTGGCGAGCTCGGCGAGCTTGAAGCGCGTGGTCTGGAAGTCCGCCACCGGCTTGCCGAAGGCTTTCCTTTCGCGCACGTAGTCCATCGTCCACTGGATCGCCGCCTCGGCCTTCGCCACCGCGCCGATGGCGATCTGCATGCGCTCCCAGGGCAGTTCCTGCATCAGGTAGATGAAGCCGTTGCCTTCCTGTCCGAGGAGGTTCCCGGCCGGCACCTCGACGTTGTCGAAGAAAAGCTCCGCCGTGTCCTGCCCCTTCAGGCCCATCTTCTTCAGCCGCCTGCCCTTGCTGAAGCCGCGCATGCTGGTATCGACGACGAGAAGGCTCGTGCCCTTGGCGCCCTTGGCCGGGTCGGTCTTGGCGACGACGATGACGAGGTCGCAGTTCCAGCCGTTGGTGATGAAGGTCTTCGAGCCGTTCAGGACGTACTTGTCGCCCTGGCGGATTGCGCTGGTCTTCACCGCCTGCAGGTCGGAGCCGGCGCCCGGCTCGCTCATGGCGATGGCGCCGATCATGTCGCCGGACGCCATCTTCGGCAGGTACTTCGCCTTCAGCTCCGGCGTGCCGTAGTGGTTCAGGTACGGCGCGACGATCTCCGAGTGCAGGCCGAAGCCCAGCGACGAATTGTTCGCGCGCGCCTGCTCCTCGATGAGGACGATGCTGTAGCGCTTGTCCGCCGCGGCGCCGCCGTACTCCTCCGGCATGGATGCGCAGAGGAATCCGTTGGCGCCGGCCTTCTTCCACACCTCGCGGTCGACGTAGCCCTGCTCCTGCCAGCGCTCGTCGTGCGGCACCACCTCGGCCTCCATGAAGCGCCGCACACTGTCGCGGAAGGTCTCGTGCTCGGGGGCGAACAGGGTGCGGGGGATCACGGCGCCGGGCTCCGGGGTGGAGCCCGGATTCTAGACGATCCCCAGCGCCTCGGCGGTCAGCTTGCGCAGCTCCTTCTTCACCGCCTCGCGTTCCTTCTTCAGCACCGGATCCTGCGCCAGGTTCTTCGTCTCGAACGGGTCCGACTGCAGGTCGTAGAACTCGGCCATGTCCTGCTTGTGCGTCCAGTGGATGTACTTCCAGCGCTCGGTGCGCACCGCCTTGTAGCCCATGCCGACGATCCACGGCCACGCGCCCTCGCTCCAGTACTCGCACAGGAACGACTGGCGCCAGCGCTTCGCCTTCCCGCGCATCAGCGGCACCAGCGAGCGACCCTGCACGGTGGGCCCGGGCTTGCCGCCGGCGAGGTCGATCAGCGTCGGCGCGATGTCGATGGCGAGGATCATCTGCTCGAAGCGGCTGCCCGCCGGGATGCGCTTGGGATAGCGCACGAAGAACGCGGTGCGGATGCCTTCCTCATAGGCGAAGCGCCGCTCGATGGTAAGGCCGTGCTCGCCGAAGAAGAAGCCGTTGTCGCCGAGGAAGATGATGCAGGTGTTGTCGAGCTGCTTCGTCTCCTCCAGCGCGGCGAGCAGCATGCCGACGCCCTCGTCGACCGAGGCCATCATCGCCGCGCGCTTGCGGATCTCCTCCTGCGTGCCGCCGTCCATCGCGGCGAGGATGTTCTGCGACGCCGGCTGCGCGCGCGTCTCGAACAGCATCCTCAGCGCCGGCTTGTCGCGCGCCACTTCCTCCAGCGGCAGCACGTTCGGGCGCGCCGGGTAGCTCATGCCCTTGTAGAGGTCCTTGTGCCGCTCGGGCAGCGTGTAGCCGCCGATCGAGCCGGCGTCGATCTCGCCCGAGGAGGTCTGCACCAGGTCCGGGTGCAGCGCCTTGTGGGCGAAGAAGAGCGAAAACGGCTGCTTGCGCTTCTTCTTCACGAATTCGACCGCGCGCGCGTTCAGGATGTCGGTCATGTAGCCGTTCACCTGGTGCTCGCCGCCGTTCTCCCACAGCACCGGGTCGATCAGCTGGCCCTGGCCCTTGAAGCTCACCCAGTGGTCGTAGCCCGGGCGCGGGCTGGCGTCGTTGCCCATGTGCCACTTGCCGACATGCGCGGTCTCGTAGCCGAGGGTCTTCAGCACCAGGTTGAAGTTGTCCAGCCGGTGGCTCGCCACGTCGCGCCCGACGTTGTCGATGATGCCGTGGCGCGACGCGTACTGCCCGGTGAGGATGGAGGCGCGGTTCGGCGAGCACAGCGGCGTGGTGTGGAACGCATTGGCGAAGTTCCCGCCCTCGCGCGCGAGCCGGTCGATGTGCGGCGTCTTCATGTAGGGGTGCCCGCTGAAGCCGGTCTCGTCGAAGCGCAGGTCATCGATGAGGATGACGATGAAATTGGGTTTGCGTGCCATGCTGCCTCCCGTTTTTGCAAAGCCCAGAGTCTAGCCGGACCGGGACGGCCGCGTCCGGCGGCGGCGTGTCCGGTTCGCATCGCGCAAGTCGTTCGCCCCCGTACAATGCATGCGATGCCAGCAATCCAGAGCCGCATCGACACCGCCGGCGAGGCCTTCGCGCGCAACCGCGAGCGCATGCTCGCGCTGATTGCCCGGCTGCGCGAGCTGGAGGCGCGCACGCGTGAGGCTTCCGCAAGGGCGAAGCCGACGTTCGACAAGCGCGGTCAGCTGCTGCCGCGCGAGCGCATCGCGCGCCTGCTGGACGCCGGCGCGCCGTGGCTGGAACTGTCGTCGCTGGCGGGCTGGTGCCTGGACAACCCGGACCCCGAGAAATCCGTTCCGGGCGGCGGCATGGTCTGCGGCATCGGCTGCGTCGCGGGCGTGCGCGCGATGGTGGTGG
Source organism: uncultured Enterobacteriaceae bacterium (assembly GCA_964612335.1). Lineage (GTDB taxonomy): Bacteria > Pseudomonadota > Gammaproteobacteria > Burkholderiales > SG8-39 > CAZTDU01. Next base: position 129,026 of record CAZTDU010000007.1, read on the forward strand.
CGAGCGACTCGGGCATAGACGCCGGCGCGATCCAGCACATGGGGCGCGAGAAGCTGCTGCGCGCGCAGGAGCTCGCGCTGGAGAACAGGCTGCCGTTCGTGCACCTGGTCGAATCGGCCGGCGCGAACCTGCTGAAGTATCGCGTCGAGGGATTCATCCACGGCGGTGCGATCTTCTACAACCTGGCGAAGCTGTCGGCCGCCGGCTTGCCGGTGGTGACCGTGGTGCACGGCTCGAGCACCGCGGGCGGCGCGTACATGCCGGGCCTGTCCGACTACGTGATCATGGTGCGCGGCCGCGCGAAGGCCTTCCTCGCCGGCCCGCCGCTGCTGAAGGCGGCCACCGGCGAGATCGCCACCGACGAGGAACTGGGCGGCGCGCTCATGCACACGCACGTGTCGGGGCTCGGCGAGTACCTGGCCGAGGACGACTCCGACGGCGTGCGCCTCGCGCGCGAGGTGCTCGGGCGGCTCGGCCTGCCCACGCCTGCGCCGCCGCAGGGCACGGCGCCGCGCTACCCTGCCGAGGAGCTGCTCGGCGTCGTGCCCGAGGACTACCGCAAGCCCTTCGACATGCGCGAGGCGATCGCGCGCATCGTCGACGATTCAGACTTCCTCGACTTCAAGCCCGACTACGGTGCCGCCACGGTGTGCGGGCACGCGGCGATACAGGGCATGCGCATCGGCATCGTCACCAACAACGGGCCCCTGGACCCTGCCGGCTCGACCAAGGCCACGCACTTCATCCAGGCATGCTGCCAGGCCGGCCTGCCGATCGTCTACCTGCAGAACACCACCGGCTACATCGTCGGCAAGGCTTCCGAGGAGGCCGGCATGGTGAAGCATGGCTCGAAAATGATCCAGGCGGTGGCGAACGCGAACGTGCCGCAGATCACGCTGATGTGCGGCGCCTCGTTCGGCGCCGGCAACTACGGCATGTGCGGGCGCGCGTTCCGGCCGCGGTTCCTGTTTTCGTGGCCCAATGCGCAGACTGCGGTGATGGGCGCCGAGCAGGCGGCGCTGACGATGGCGATCGTCATGGAATCCGGCATGAAGCGGCGCGGCCAGGACGTCGACACCGCGCAGATCGAGCACATGAAGCAGCGCATCGTCGACAATTTCGAGAACCAGCAGAGCGCGCTGGTCACCAGCAGCCTGATGCTCGATGACGGCATCATCGATCCGCGCGACACCCGCAACGTGCTCGGACTCGCGCTGTCGATCTGCGAAGACCGCGACGCGCGCAGACTGCGGCCGGTGCAGTTCGGGGTGGCCAGGCCCTGACGGCCGAACAGAATCTACACATGATCGATGTTGTAGATCGACATACGCGGTCGCGAATGATGGCGGGCATTCGCGGACGTGATACGAAGCCGGAGCTGAGTGTCCGGGCCTACTTGCACGCAGATGGCTTCAGATTCCGTTTGCATGATCGCAAACTGCCCGGCAAGCCCGATATCCTCTTGCCGAAGTATGGGGCTGCAGTGCTGGTACATGGTTGCTTCTGGCACCGGCATCCGAACTGCCGTTTTGCCTATCTGCCGAAATCCAGGACAGCGTTCTGGAAGGCAAAGTTCGAAGAGAACAAGGCAAGAGACAAGCGCGTACGAGGTGCAATTGCGAAGCTGGGTTGGCGCGTCCTCGTCATTTGGGAATGCGAGGCACGCAATCCCACAAAGCTTCGTCGGCTTGCCGAGAGAATTAGGGCCGTACCTAGAAAAGCTTAATATTCATGTGATTAACGATGATTTCTACGAAGTGGCATCGGCGGGAAGAAGACGTGACATAATGTAAACAGGTATTCCCGCCGGAGCGGCAATGGACCTTACGACCCCCCCCCAAGTAGTGCTGGAGCAGGCGCTTCAGAGGTTTTCCCAGAAGCAACTCGCCAAGCTCCTAGAAGTTAATCCAGTGACGATTGGAAGATGGCAATCGGGTGCAGTCCGAATGCTTACCCGCGATTCGCTCGCAATCTTGGCGCTTCTCCATCTCAGGCAAGACCGCGCCGGGGAAGAAAGGGCTAGCTATGCAACCGAGCCGGAATTCCGCTTTGTCGACCTCTTTGCCGGAATCGGAGGGATGCGACTCGGCTTCGAAAGTGCCGGCGGGCGCTGCGAATTTACTTGCGAATGGAACAAGGACTCTCAAAAAACCTATCGGGAAAATTTCCCCGACGATTCGCACGAGATAGCCGGAGATATCCGAAGCATTACGCAACCGGATCGATGCGAGGAGATGTCTGAGCACGAATTGCTCGACATCATTCGCTCTCGTGTGCCTGAACATGACGTCCTGCTGGCCGGATTTCCCTGCCAACCATTCTCGTTGGCTGGCGTATCCAAAAAGAACTCGTTAGGCAGATCTCATGGTTTTGCCTGCGAGGCACAAGGAACGCTGTTCTTTGATATCGCGAAGATATTGCAGGCGCGCGAGCCTGCCGCATTTCTCTTGGAGAACGTAAAGAACCTAGAATCGCACGACAAACGTCGAACATTCCAAGTGATTCTGGACGTACTACGGAATCAATTGGACTATGAGGTGTACCCGATGGTCGTCGATGCGAAGGGATTTGTCCCGCAACATCGCGAAAGAATCTTCATCGTGGGTTTTAAGAAGCATTCTGGCTTCTCATGGGATGCATTTCGACGTCCGGCTCCCGGGGCGATAAAGCTTGGGGCGATCTTGCATCCCGAGAACGGAAGCGAGTTGCCAGAGCGCCACTACACTCTTGGAGAAAAGGCCAAAGTCAGCGACAAGTATGTCCTGAGCGACAAGCTCTGGGCCTACCTGCAGGCATATCGGCAAAAGCATGAAAAAAAGGGGAATGGCTTCGGATACAGCGTCTTCTCGCGTGACGAGATTACTCGCACACTCTCGGCCCGCTATCACAAAGACGGTTCCGAGATCCTTATTTCCCGTGGAAAAGGGCGGAATCCACGTCGCCTCACTCCGCGCGAATGTGCGCGGCTCATGGGATTCGACTACGGATCACGAAAGTTCCGGATTCCAGATACGCTCTCTGACACAAAAGCGTACCAACAGTTCGGGAACGCGGTTGTGGTACCCGTTGTAGAAGAGATCGCCAAGTTGATGAAGCAGCCGTTACTACAGTTACTGGAGGAAATCCGCGCAGGCACAGAGCAAACTCAGTTGCTTTAGCTCTGGCTCAGGGCTTCAGGACGACATTTCTCATATGCCACTCCAAAGCTTCCTTCGCAGCGTTCATGCGCTTGTCGGAGGTTTCTGCTATTGATGTCCCCGACAGGGCTTGCAAGGGCTTATTTTGAGGCACCGCAAGAATTGACGTCGGAACATGCACCAAGCGCTTGCCATCAATACCAAAAAGGCCGCGGTCGAATGCCCAATGGTGTCGGCGGCAAAGTGCGAGGCCGTTTCTTGCATCGTCAACCCCCAGTAGCTTTCTCGGGACTATGTGTGCAGCCTCAAGCTCTACAGGCCCGTTCGGAACTCTCAGGGCCGTTCCACAAACACAACAAGTCCCCTCATATAGTTCCGTTACCCGCTTCTTGAATACCACTGAGCGCGCAATGCGCGTGGTCGTAGTAGTGGTAGTAGCCGCATCCTTGTCGAACATTTCAAACGAGCCACTCTCGAGCTTGGTTTCGCGCCGTACAGCTTTCTTATAGTCGACTTCGGTCATCGGGGATTCATCGCCGAGGACACCCCAGCGCGCGGCCCCGGTCATACTGTCAACCACCGGAAATTCTGACGTGCCCTGGCGAATCAGTATCAATCGATACAGATCAAGATCAACCAAGCTCCTTTGGATCGCAAGAATGTCGCCAGCCTGCGCCAGGTTCCTCAAAGGGGCTAAGTTATCTGTCAAGCGAGATTCGGGGGAGCGCGCTCCACCCCAAGTTTGGAATTGATACCTAGTATTCACACGCGATAGAAATCTTGTCCCGTCGTAGAGATCCGCCCAGAATCTGCGATCAATGGTCGGATTTGCGGGAGACATTTCACCGACCAAGCCCGGGAAGAATGTTCGAAGATCTTTGGGGATCACCATTCCGCCTTGATGGCCAGGCGCTGCACCTGTGTCATTGCTGGGAAGGCGTTTGAAGAAAGGTTTGTCCCAGTCCAGATTCTCCAGAAGATCTGCTATCGACATCGCTCCCCCTTTGCCTATCGGCCGATATTTGCCGCTCGATGAGTATTGCTTAGCATAGTAACCACAACACTCCGCGACTGAGTGCGGCGGCGCCCGACACACAGCTAGAATCCCGGAACTTCAAGGAGCTCCCCATGACTTCGCTGCGCCTCGGCCTCACCCTCGGTTATTCCCGCGGCATGCTGGCGATCGACCGCGAGCTGATCCTCGAGGCCGAGCGCCTCGGTTTCTACTCGGTGTGGAGCGCCGAGGCCTACGGCTCGGACGCGGTGTCGCCGCTGGCCTACATCGCCGCGTTCACGACGAAGATCCGCCTTGGCACCTCGATCATGCAGATGCCGGCGCGCACGCCGGCGGCGACCGCGATGGCGGCGATGACGCTGGACGCGCTGTCGGGCGGGCGCTTCATCCTCGGCCTCGGGCCCTCGGGCCCGCAGGTGGTGGAAGGCTGGTACGGCGTGCCCTACGGCAAGCCCCTCACGCGCACGCGCGAGTACGTCGCCATCGTGCGGCAGATCCTCGCGCGCGAGGCGCCGCTGGAATTCAAGGGCGAGCACTACGAGATCCCGTACCGCGGGCCCGGCGCCACCGGCCTGGGCAAGCCGCTGAAGAGCATCCTGCACGGCAGGAAGGACATGGAGATCTACACCGCGTCGATCGGCGCGGCGGGAATCGCCTGCAGCGCGGAAGTGGCCGACGGCCTGATCCCGGTGTGGATGAACCCGGAGCGCTTTGACCTGCTGCAGCCGCACCTCGAGGCCGGCTTCGCCAAGGCCGGCGGCGGCAAGAGCCTCGCGAACTTCGACGTCGCGCCCTTCGTCACCTGCATCCTCGGCGACGACCTGGCGAAGTGCCGCCAGCCGGTGAAGGAGAACCTGGCGCTCTACATCGGCGGCATGGGCGCGCGCGGCAAGAATTTCTACAACGACTACGCCAGGCGCCTCGGCTACGAAGACGCGGCGGCAAAGATCCAGGACCTGTACCTCTCGGGCAAGCAGGCCGAGGCGGTGGCCGCGGTGCCCGATGCGCTGGTGGACGACATCGCGCTGGTCGGGCCGAAGGCGCGCATCAGGGAGAGGCTGGAGGCCTGGAAGGCGTCGCCGATCAGCACGCTGCTGGTGGCGGCGAAGCAGAAGGAAGCGCTGCAGGCGCTCGCGGAGCTGGCGCTCTAGCGGCGGCACACTCGCCACTGCCCGGGCATTGACCATGCTGCTGCAGTTGCTCCTCTTCGCCGGCGGCCTCGTCGCGCTGGTCGCCGGCGCCGAACTCCTGGTGCGCGGGGCGTCGCGGCTGGCACTGACGTGGGGCGTGTCGCCCCTGGTGGTCGGGCTCACCATCGTTGCCTTCGGTACCAGTGCGCCGGAGATGACCGTGTCGGTCGCCGCGGTGCTCGACGGGCGCACCGACATGGCGATCGGCAACGCGGTCGGCTCCAATACCTTCAACGTGCTGTTCATCCTCGGGCTGGCCGCCGTGATCACGCCGCTCGCGGTACACGTGCAGGTGATCCGGCAGGAACTGCCGATCATGATCGGCGCCGGGGTGCTGATGCTGGTGCTGGGCCAGGACGGCGCGATCGGCATGCTGGATGGCGCGCTGCTTGCCGCCTGCCTGGTCGGCTATACGGTGTTCCTGATCGTGCAATCGCGCGCCGAGTCCGCCGCCGAGGCAGCGGACTACGGCGACCTTCCTGCGCCCGGCGGAAGGGCCTGGGTTCAGCTGCTGCAAGTCACGGTCGGCCTCGCGCTGCTGGTCGCCGGCTCGCAGGCGCTGGTCAGCGCCGCGGTGAGCTTCGCGCGCGCGCTGGAGGTGAGCGAGGTCGTGATCGGCCTCACCATCCTTGCCGCCGGCACCTCGCTGCCCGAGGTGGCGGCTTCGCTGGCCGCCGCCCTCAAGGGACAGCGCGACTTGGCGGTGGGTAACGTGGTGGGCAGCTGCACCTTCAACCTGCTCGGTGTCATCGGCCTGGCCGGGCTGGCGGCCGCGCCGACCGGCTTGCCGGTACCGGATGCGGTACTGCGATTCGATTCCTGGGTGATGCTGGCCGCACTCGCGGCCTGCCTGCCGATCTTCGTCACCGGGCGCGAGGTCGCGCGCTGGGAAGGCGTCGTGTTCCTGCTCTACTACGCCGCGTACACCGCGTACCTGATCCTGCAGTCGCAGGCGCACGCGGCGCTGCCCGCCTTCTCCAAGGTCATGATGGGCTTCGTCATCCCGCTGACCGTCATCACGCTGGTGGTCACGATGTTCCCGCGCGGCGGCCGCCGCTCGGCCGGCTAGCCGCGGCCGGTTCCGGCCGCACCGCGATGTGCGGCGGCGAACTCGGCGAGGAACTCGCGAAACGCCCGCGCAGGCGCCGAAAGCTCCCCCTCGCTCCAGTGGACCACGTGCCAGGAGCGCCGGATCGGGAAGCCGCGCACCGGCAGGACGCGCAGTTCAGGCAGGTCGGCTTCGGACAGCGCGTGGCGAGAGACGATGGCGAGCCCGAGCCCTCCGGCCACGGCCTGCTTGATCGCCTCGTTGGAGCCCACGACCATTCGCCGCACGAGGCCGATCCGCTCGCGCACCAGCAGTTCGTCCACTGCCAGGCGCGTGCCGGATCCAGGCTCGCGGAGCAGGAAACGTTCGCCGGCCAGGTGGCGCAGCTCCAGCCGCCGCCGCGGCGGCTGGTAGGCGCGCGGGGCGATCACGACGAGCGGGTTGTCCAGGAACGGCCGGGACTCGACTGCCCAGTCCGACGGAGGCGCGCTCATGATGTGCAGGTCGTCCAGCCGCTCGCGCAGGCGCGCCAGGACGCCGTCGCGGTTCAGGATCTCCAGCTCGACTTCGATGCCCGGGTGCAACTGCACGAACTGCCCGAGCGCGCGCGGCAGGAAGTACTCGGCCGTGGTGACGACCGACACCCGCAGCAGGCCGCGACGCAGCGCCGCCTCGTCGTCCAGCCTCGCCTCGAATCGGGACCAGGCGGCCGACAGCTCCCGGCAGGTCTCGTGCAGATCCCGACCGGCCTGGGTGAGGCGCAGGCCTCTCCCGACCGGTTGCGTCAACGGCCGGCCAACCGCGTCCGCAAGTGCTTTCATCTGGATCGAGACCGCGGGCTGCGTGAGGTGCAGCGCGGCGGCGGCCCGCGTGACGCTCCCCAGGCGCGCGACCGCTGCGAAGATCTGCAGCTGGCGCAGGGTCAGGTGGCCGGTCCGGCTGGGTAAAAGCATTTGCGTTTCTTATGTTTCCTGTAAATATTTTAAACTATTGTTAATGCCGCCAGGCGGGCACACTGCGCACCGTTGCAGATTCAGCAGCACGGTCCCCCTCGGGGAGTAGCTCCACGCCGCGCGGTCGTCAATCCGGGTGCATGCACCCCGTCGCGCGGGCGATCCCAGGATCGCGAGCCAGACCAGGCCGTCGCCAGGCGCGACGGCGGGCCGGAGACATTACTCACGATGGAGGCTCGGCATGATCTGGTCCTGGTTCTGGTCGGCGCTGCAGCATGTGCTTGCGCGCCTCGCATCCGCTTTCAGCGCACCGGCGCTTCGATTGGCGCCGATTCCGCAACGGCGCAGCCATCTCCGTCGGCGGCCGCGCCGCCAGAGTCTCGACGGCTGATCCGTCGTGGAAACTATCGCCACGCCCTGGATGTGGGCGGGATTCTTCGCGTTCGTCATCGCCGCGACCGCGATCGACCTGAAGGTACTCGCCGCGCGCGGCGCGACGCGCGTCAGCGTCAAGGAGGCGCTCGGCTGGTCGGCGCTCTGGGTCGCGCTCGCGCTCCTGTTCGCAGCCTGGCTCTGGCAGCACCTGTCCGGCACGGCCGGCCCGGAGGTGGCGCGGGAGAAGACCCTCGAGTACCTCACCGGCTACCTGATCGAGAAATCGCTGTCGGTGGACAACATCTTCGTATTCCTGATGCTGTTCACCTACTTCGCGGTGCCGCCCGAGCTGCAGCGCCGCGCGCTGGTGTACGGCGTGCTGGGCGCGATCGTGCTGCGCATCGTCATGATCCTGATCGGCGCCTGGCTGATCGCCAAGTTCCACTGGATCATCTACGTCTTCGGCCTGTTCCTGCTGGTGACCGGAGCGAAGATGCTGCTGGTCGCCGGCCAGAAGCCCGAGCTGGAGGCCAACCCGGTGCTGCAGTGGATGCGCGGCCGGCTCAGGCTCACCACGCAGTTCCATGGCGAGCGCTTCTGGCTGCGCGAGGGCGGCGCTCGGGTGTACACGCCGCTTTTCCTGGTGCTGGTGATGATCGGCGTCACCGACATCGTGTTCGCGGTCGACAGCATTCCGGCGATCTTCGCCATCACCAACGATCCATTCATCGTCATGACCTCGAACATATTCGCCGTGCTCGGCCTGCGGGCGCTTTACTTCGTCCTCGCCGACCTGGCGGACCGGTTTCACCTGCTCAACTACGGCCTGGCGCTGGTGCTGATGTTCATCGGCGTGAAGATGCTGCTGCTGGAGGTCTACAAGATCCCGGTTTTCATCGCGCTGGGCGTGGTGGCGGCGTTGATCGGCGCCAGCGTCGTGGCGAGCCTGGTCTGGCGGCCGCGGGGGAGAGGCTGAGCGCCACGACCATGCGCAACAAGTTCCTCGGCACCGGCCAGCCCGGCTACCACCCGGTGCGCAAGATCAGGGCCGTGCTCTCCGGACTGCGGTACGCGGCGCTGCACGACTTCAGCGTCGGCTACAAGCTTGCACTGTCGGCCGTGCTGGTGTCCGCCGCGTTCTGGGCCCGACAGTGGGTGGACGTGCTGCTCATCGTCTTCGCCACCGCGCTGGTGCTGATCGCCGAGATGCTGAATACCGCGATCGAGGCGCTGTGCGACTTCGTCGAAGACCGGCACAACGAAAAGATAGGCATCATCAAGGACATTTCTGCTGCCGCGGTCGGAGTCAGCATCGCCGTCTGGCTGCTGATCGTGGCGGTCGAGGCGGTCCGGTTATGGACCAGGTGACCACGGTTGTGCACGTCGGCAAGCCGCCGCGCGAGACGCCGAACGCAAGAACGATCGCCCGGCCAGGAATGGTGCCGCGCGGCCCTGCCCCGGATTCTCCACTAAGGAACCACGTATGCGAGTACTCATAGGATTCGACGGATCCGCGCCGGCGCGCGCTGCGGTCGACGAGCTATTGCGCTTGCCCCTGCCCTCCGGCCTCCGGGTGCGCGCGCTGGTCGCTCTCGGCGGCATCGATGGCCCGGCGGCGATCCGCACCGCGGTCCGGGACGCGCTGCGCAATCACGCTGCCCGGATCGACGAGCTGCTGCGAAAACGCTGGCCCATGGCGCGGACCACGCTGTCGACCGAGCCGCCGGCAGCCGCGCTGCTCGCCGAGGGCCGGCGCATGCGCCCGGACCTGCTGGTGCTTGGCTGGCGCGGCCATGGCCCGGTCCGGCGGATGCTGATGGGCAGCGTCTCGCGCAGCGTCGCGCGCGAGGCGCGCGCCGCCGTCATGGTGGTGCGCGGCCCGCGCAAACGTGCCGGCCAGGCAAAGTGCTTCGTGCTCGGCTACGACGGATCGCCCAACTCGCGGCGCGCCCTTCGCCTTCTCGCCAAGCTGGAGCCGTCCCCCGGCAGCCGCGTGCTCGTCCTCACTTCCCTCCCGCCCCTGTACGCGCCGCCGCTCTCGCCCATGCCGATGCAGGCTCGTCGCCTGGCGCTGGCGGCGATCCGGCGGGCCGAGCGCGCCCGCGAGAAGCAGGCCCGCGCCCGGCTGGAGCGCGCCGCCGGCGCCCTGCGCCGCGGCGGCTGGTCGGTGGAAACCCGGGTCACGCCGCAGGCGCCATTGCTTTCGCTGCTTGACGCTGCATCGGCGTTCGACGCCGATGCACTGGTGGTGGGCGCACGCGGCGTCAGCGGCATCGAACGAGTCCTCCTCGGCAGCGTTGCCAACGGCGCGCTCGAGCGAAGCCCTTGCCCGGTGATCGTTGCACGCTGAGCGTGCAGGTTCCCGATGCTCGACCCGGTTGTCCTCTTCTTCCTGCTGGGGGTCGTCGCGCGCCTCGCGCGCTCGGACCTGCGCGTCCCGGAGCCGCTGTACGACGCGCTTTCGATCTACCTGCTCCTCGCGCTCGGCCTGAAAGGCGGCGCGGAGCTCTCCCGCGCGGACGCGGGCGTGCTGGCGGGACAGACCGCGCTGGCGATCGGCCTGGGCTGCCTGCTGCCGCTCATCGCTTTCGGGATCCTGCGCGGCCTGGGTCGTCTCGACCGCAGCAACGCGGCGGCAATCGCGGCACACTATGGTTCGGTGAGCGTCGTCACGTTCGCGGCCGGATTGACCTATCTGAACGCGCGCGAAATTCCCTCCGAACCGACCATGCCGTTCTTCGTCGCCGTGCTGGAAGTGCCTGGGCTGCTGGTGGGCGTGCTGCTCGCGCGACTCGGCAGCGGCCGCGCACCGCAGCTCGCGGGCACGGTGCGCGAAGCACTGGCCGGCCGCAGCGTAGTACTGCTGCTGGGAGGTCTCGTCATTGGTGCCCTGCTCGGGCCCGAGGGCATCGCACCGGTGAAGCCGCTGTTCTCGGACCTGTTCAAGGGCGCGCTATGCCTGTTTCTCCTCGAGCTCGGCCTGGTAGTCGGTGGCCAGGTGCCGGCGCTGCGCCAGGCCGGCACGTTCCTCCTCGGCTTCGGACTGCTGGTGCCGCCCGTGTTCGGCGTCATCGGCGCGGCCTGCGGCTGGCTGATGGGACTCTCGCATGGCGGCATCGCGCTGATGGCGACACTGGCGGCGAGTGCTTCGTACATTGCCGCTCCGGCGGCGATGCGCATGGCGATTCCCGAGGCGAACCCCGCGCTGTCGATCGCGGTCGTGCTCGGCGTGACCTTTCCGTTCAACCTCGTGGCCGGGATACCGCTCTACGAGCGCCTCGCCGCGCACATTGCGGGGGGATCGTGAACGAGCTGCATCCGCGCAAACTGCTGACCATCGTCTGCGAGACGGCGCTCGAACGCAGGATCCTTGAAGCCTTGCAGGAGGCCGGCGCAAGTGGATACACGCTCGAAGATGTGCGCGGCGGCGGCGCGCGCGGCGAGCGCGGCGGCGACTGGGAGGGCGGGCGCTCGGTAGAGATCAAGGTCCTGTGCGATGCCGGCACCGCGCAGCGCATCGTGGACGAGATCATGCGGAAGTACGGACCGGACTACGCCCTGACGCTCTGGGTGAGCGACGTGGCCGTGGTCCGACCCGGCAAGTTCCCCTAGGGACACTCTGATCTATTCCCGCGAGCTGCGTTGCGACAGGGCGCCCGCCCGCTTCGTTGCGCGGCTTGCAGGTAGTCCCGCTACCTGCTGCGCCACGACGCCTCGCGGGCGGGCGCCCTGTCGCAACCCTCCGGGACGGGCGATGGGGCCGCATGGCGAGGAAGCGTTCCCTCCATGCCACAGTCCTGACCCCGGCGCAGTAGAATCGCCGGGCGATGCGCGCTTTTCTCGATGCCGGGGACCGCATCGATGCTCTTTGCTCATCGCCCCGGGCAGAGTCGACGAAGGACACGCGCCCATGAAGTTCACCCAGGAGCACGAGGAGATCCGCCGCACGATGAAGCGCTTCATCGACGCGGAGATCAACCCGCACGTCGATGCGTGGGAGGCCGCCGAGCAGTTCCCGGCGCACGAGGTGTTCGGCAAGCTCGGGAAGCTCGGCATGCTCGGTCTGACCAAGCCCGAGGCCTACGGCGGCGCCGCGCTCGACTACAGCTACGCGGTGGTGTTCGCGGAGACGCTGGGCCGCATCGCCTGCGGCGGCGTGCCGATGGCGATCGGCGTGCAGACCGACATGGCGACTCCCGCGCTCGCGCGCTTCGGCTCGGACGAACTGCGGCGCGAGTTCCTCGCCCCGGCCATCGCCGGCGAGCAGGTCGCCTGCATCGGCGTGTCCGAGCCCGGCGCCGGGTCGGACGTGGCCTCGATCAGGACCACGGCGAGGAAGGACGGCGGCGACTACGTCATCAATGGCGCCAAGATGTGGATCACCAGCAGCCTGCAGGCGGACTGGATGTGCCTGCTCGCCAACACGTCGGAGGGCGCCGCGCACAGGAACAAGTCGCTGATCGTGCTGCCGATGAAGACGAAGGGCGTGTCGGTGGCGAAGAAGATCCGCAAGATCGGCATGATGTCCTCGGATACCGGCCTCATCCACTTCGACGACGTGCGCGTGCCGCAGCGCTACCGCATCGGCGAGGAAGGCATGGGCTTCACCTACCAGATGCAGCAGTTCCAGGAGGAGCGCCTGTGGGCGGCGGCAAGCTCGGTGGAGGGAATGCTGAGAACGCTCGCCGATACCATCGACTACATCCGCGAGCGCAGAATGTTCGGCCAGGCGGTGATCGAGTTCCAGTACGTGCACTACCGGCTCGCCGAGCTGAAGACCGAGATCGAGGCGCTGCGCGCGCTCACCTACCGTGCTTGCGAGATGTACGTCGAAGGCGAGGACGTGACCGAGCTCGCGTCGATGGCGAAGCTCAAGTCCGGCCGCCTGCGCCGCGAGGTGTCGGATGCCTGCCTGCAGTACTGGGGCGGCATGGGGTACACCTGGGACAACCCGGTGTCGCGCGCCTTCCGCGACGGGCGCCTGGCGTCGATCGGCGGCGGCGCCGACGAGGTGATGCTGGGCATCATCTGCAAGTACATGAACATCTTGCCGCGACGAAGCTAGCAATGCGCTATCGCATGACGGAGGCACCCGGGGGGTGCGGGGGGGCCGGGAAGGCCCCGAATGCGGCAACCGGAAGGGGCCCGGCCCCCCTGCGTCCCTGATGCCGGCGTTCCGTTCCCTGCTGATCGCCAACCGCGGCGAGATATCGCTGCGCATCCAGCGCACCGCGCGGCGCATGGGCCTGCGCACCATCGCGGTGTACTCGGACGCCGACCGCGAGGCGCGCCACGCGCGCGAGGCAGACGCCGCCGCGCGCATCGGCCCGGCCTCGCCGCGCGAGTCGTACCTGAACATCGACGCCATCATCGATGCCGCGCGCCGCAGCCGCGCCGACGCCGTGCACCCGGGCTACGGCTTCCTCGCCGAGAACCCCGCGTTCGCCGAAGCGGTGCTCGGCGCCGGCCTCGCGTGGGTCGGCCCGCCGCCCGAGGCGATCCGCGCCATGGGAGACAAGGCACAGGCCAAACGCCTCGCGCGCGCATCCGGCGTGCCGGTGCTCCCGGGCTACGACGACCCGGACCAGAGCGACGCCGCGATCGCGCAGGCCGCGGTGAGCACCGGCTTCCCGCTGATGATCAAGGCCGCGGCGGGCGGCGGCGGGCGCGGCATGCGGCTGGTGCGCTCGCTGGAGGAGTTCCCCGCCGCGCTGGAGCAGGCGCGCTCCGAGGCGCTGCACGCCTTCGGCGACGCGAGCGTGCTGCTCGAAGGCGCGTTGCTCGCCGCGCGCCACGTCGAGGTGCAGGTGTTCGCCGACGCGCACGGGAACTGCGTGCACATGGGCGAGCGGGATTGCTCGGTGCAGCGCCGGCACCAGAAGCTGATCGAGGAGACGCCGTCGCCCGCGGTCGACGGGTCGCTGCGCACGCGCATGGGCGCGGCGGCGGTCGCGGTCGCCCGCGCCTCGGGCCATGTGGGCGCGGGTACGGTGGAGTTCCTGCTCGGGGGCGAGGGCCAGTTCTGGTTCATGGAGATGAATACGCGCCTGCAGGTCGAGCACGCGGTCACCGAGGCGGTTACCGGGCTGGACCTGGTCGAATGGCAGCTGCGCATCGCCGCCGGCGAGCCGCTGCCGCTGCGCCAGGCGGACATCCGCTTCAAGGGCCACGGCATCGAGGCGCGCCTTTGCGCCGAGGACCCGGCACAGGATTACCTGCCGCAAAGCGGGGTGATCGCGCTGTGGCGCGAACCCGGCGGCATCCGCGTCGACCACGCGCTCGAATCCGGCGCCCGGGTTTCCCCGTACTACGACTCGATGATCGCCAAGCTGGTGGTCCACGCATCCACCCGCGACGCGGCGCGCGAGCAGCTCGCCGCCGCGCTGGACGCGACGGTGGCGCTGGGCATCCCCACCAACAAGGCGCTGCTCGCCGCGGTGCTGCGCGACGAGGTGTTCGCGCGCCGCGGGCCCACCACCGAGTTCCTGACGCGCCGCTTCGCGCGCGTGCGGCCGGTGCCCGCGGGGACGGAAGACCTCGCCATCGCGGCAGTGCTGATCGCCGACGACGCGGCGCGGCGTGCGGGCCTCGGCGAGTGGGCGTCCTGGAGCAACAACCCGGCGCGGCTGCAGCGCCTTCGACTCGCGTGCAACGGGGAAACGGCCGAGATCGGCATCGAGAGCGGGCATGCGGGCTGCATCGCCCACGTCGGCGCGGACTCGATCGGCGTGCGGATCGTGTCGGTCGACGGCACGCGCGCGCGCATCGAGCTGCGCGGGCTGGTGGAGGAAACCGTCGACTTCCGCGCCGAGGGCGGGACGCTGCATCTGGCGCGCAACGGCAAGAGCCTGCGCCTCGCGAACGTGCTGCATGCGCCGGCGCAAAGGCCCGCGCAGGGCGCGGGCGACGGCAGGGTCCTCGCGCCGATGAACGCCCGCGTCGCTGCGGTGCACGTCGCGCCCGGGCAGCGCGTCGCGGCCGGCGCGCTGCTGCTGGTGCTGGAAGCGATGAAGATGGAGCACGCGCTGGCCGCGCCCGCGGCCGCGCGCGTCAAAGCCGTGCACGTGGCGGCCGGTACGCAGGTCGCGCCCGGCCAGCCGCTCGCCGAACTGGAGCCGGAATGAAGCAGAACGCCGTGACCCGCGCGCTGATGCGCAAGGTGATGGAGGAATACATCGCCTTCAACAAGCTGATCGGCCTGAAGGTCGAGTCCTTCGACCCCGCGGCGCCGAAGCTGCGCTTCGACATGCGCCCGGAACTGGTCGGCAATCCGGCGCGCAAGATCCTGCACGGCGGCGTCATCTCGGCGACGCTGGATGTCGCCGGCGGCTACGCCATCATGCTGGCGCTGCTGGAAGAGGTGAAGGTCATGCCGACGAGCTTTCCCAACATGGGCACCATCGACCTGCGCGTCGATTACCTGCGCCCGGGGCGCGGCAAGTACTTCGTCGCCTCGGCGCGCATCGTCAGGAAAGGAAAGCGCATCGCGGTCACGCACATGGAGCTGCACAACGACGAAGGCGAGCTGATTTCCAGCGGCAGCGCCGCCTACGTCATCGGCTAGCTCCCGGCGGCAGACTCTCGCCGGCAACCCCGCCCTTCGAGCGCAGGATCTTCAGGATCGCCGGCAGCGCCAGCGCGATCAGGAGCGCGCCGACGCCGGCCAGGCGCCAGGCGTTGTCCTTGTCGGCGAGCATCGGGATCGCCCGGTGCAGCGCCGTGGAGGTCGCACCGATGAGGCCGAACGCGAGGCAGATGCCGCCGACGACATCAACCGCCAGCCACGGCAGCAGGCGCCGCATTCGGTCCTGGACGGGATCGCCGCCGCCCTGGTTCATCGCGCCTTGCCGCTGCGCGCGCGCGGCTTCGCCTTGTGCAGGTGGTCCAGCATCGCCTCCAGCCCGAGCAGGTAGGACTTGACGCCGAAGCCGGCGACCATGCCCACCGCGGTCTCGGCGAGGATCGAGTGGATGCCGCGCCTGTCGATGTTGGTCATGTGCACCTCCACGTAAGGGAACGGGACCGCGCGCAGGCAGTCGCGCAGCGCATAGCCGGCGAAAAGGAAGGCCGCCGGGTTCATCACCACACCGTCGACCTTGTCGTCGACCGCGCGGTACAGCCGCTCGATCGCCGCGGCTTCGGCATGCGTGTAGAAGATGTCGAGCCGGTACCGGTTCGCCTGCGCGTGCCTCTTCAGCATCGCGTCGAGCTGCGCGGCGGTGGTCGTGCCGTAGATCTCGGGCTGGCGGCGCCCGAGGTAGCTCATGTTCGGGCCCTGGATCAGCAGAATGTTCGGCATGTCGTGCTCCGCAACGAAAAACGCCTGCCGGGCGGATGCGCCGGCAGGCGTCGAGGCTGGTGAACCCGCTTCAATCCAGGTAGTCGGTCACTTTCACCCACTTGCCACCCTGGATCTGGGTGATCTTGCCGCGGCGGTTGCCGAGGTGGTTGGTCTTGGAGAAGCTGTACTCGGGCGCGCCGAAGAAGTCGCGCGGCACGGTCAGGCTCTCCAGCGCCGCGTTGAGCGTTTCCGCGTTCAGGTTCGGGCCGGCTTTCTCCGCCGCGCGCGCAAACACGTCGATGATCGTGTAGCCGGCGGTCGAAAACAGCGTCGCGTCCTCGTTGAAACGCTTCTTGTAGTCGTCCATCCACTGCTTCAGGCGCGAGTTGGCGGTGGCGTAGTCCGGAATCTCGGCCTGCACCGAGATGGCGTAGAAGCCCTCGACCGCACCCTTGCCCACGCGCGGGATGTTGTTGTCGTAGGAGGCCGAGCTGCCGAGGAACTCGACGTTCCAGCCGAGCTTGCGCGCAGTGGCCATCGCGCCGATGGTCTCGCGCACGATGGTGCCGAGGATGACGAAGTCGCAGCCGGCGCTGCGCAGGCGCTGGATCTGCGACGAGAAGTCGGTCGCCCCGCGCTTGTAGTTCGTGCGCTCGCACAGCGTCTTGCCCTCGGCCTTCACCGCCGCTTCGGCGCCCCTGAGGATCTCGAGGCCGAAGTCGTCGTCCTGGTACAGGATGCCGACCTTCTGGTAGCCCTTCTGCTTCATCAGGTAGCGCGCCGCCGCGGTGACCGTGTCGGCGTACGGGGCGAAGATCTGGAACTTGTTCTTCTGCACCGGCTCGTAGGCCAGCGCCGCACCGGTGAGCGGAAAGAGGTGCGGCAGGTTGCGCTCGAGCACCAGCGGCATCGTCGCCGCGATCACAGGCGTTCCCAGCGTGCCGAGCATCGCGAACACCTTGTCGCGCTGCAGCAGCTTCTGCTGCGCCAGCACGGCCTTCCTCGGGTCGTAGCCCGAATCCTCGATGAAGAGCTTGAGTTTCCTGCCATGGATGCCGCCGGCGGCGTTGATCTCGTCGACGCGCATGCGCATGCCGTTCGAGGTCGGCTTGGAGTAGACGACCACCGGGCCGCTCAGGTCCTGGATGCTGCCGATGACGATCTCGTTCTTGCTGACGCCCTGGGTCTGCGCCAGCGCGCCCGAGGCGCCCAGTGCGAGGGCAGTTGCCGCGATGAGTTTCGCCGCTATGAGCTTCATGATTCCTCCTCCTTGTGGATGGATACAACTCTACCGGATGGCCGTGGCTTAGTCACGCCGCCGCCCTCTCCGCGTACATTTCCTCGATCAGGTCCTTGTACTTCTCATTGACGAGCTTCCTCTTCAGCTTCATCGTCGGCGTCAGTTCCTCGTCCTCGGCCGTCAGCTTCGTCTCCAGCAGGCGGAACTTCTTCACCTGCTCGACCCGCGCGAAAAGCCTGTTCGCCTTGTCGATCTCGCCCTGGATCAGCTCCTGGATCTCGGGGCGCCGGCACAGGCTGGCGTAGTTGGAGAACGGGATCGCCCGCTCCTGCGCGTACATCTCGACGTTCTCGTGGTCGATCATGATGATGGCGACGAGGAAGGGCCGCTTGTCGCCGATCACCACCGCATCGGTGATGTAGGGCGAGAATTTCAGCTGGTTCTCGAACTCCGAGGGCGTGATGTTCTTGCCGCCGGCGGTGATGATGATGTCCTTCATGCGGTCGGTGATGGAGAAGTACCCCTCCTCGTCCACCCGTCCCACGTCCCCGGTGTGCAGCCAGCCGTCCTTCAGCGTCTCGGCGGTCTTTTCCGGCTGGTTCAGGTAGCCCATGAACACCGTCGGCCCGCGCACCAGCAGCTCACCCTCGGGCGAGAGCTTCACCTCGGCGTGCGACATCTGCGGCCCTATCGTGCCGGGCTTGGCCCGCCCGGCCGGATTCGCGGTCACCGCGCCGCAGGATTCGGTCATGCCCCAGACCTCGTACATCTCGAGCCCCAGCGCCATGTACCAGCGCAGCAGGTCCGGCGAGATCGGCGCCGCGCCGGTGACCAGCACCTTGGCGCGGTGCACGCCGATCACCTTGCGCACGTTGTTCAGCACCAGCACGCGCGCGAGCCAGAACGCCAGCGCGAGGCCCGCGGGCACGGGCTGGCGCTGCTCGCGCAGCTTCGCCTGCCGGTAACCGATGCCGATCGCGACCTTGTAGGCCCACTGCTGCAGGGCACCCGCCTCGCGGATGCGGATCAGCACGCCGGAGTAGAACTTCTCCCACACCCGCGGCACCGCGGTGAACACGGTCGGCGAGATCTCGCGCACGTTCTCCGGCACCGTGTCCGGGTTCTCGACGAAGTTGAGCACTGCCCCGGCATAGATGGCGTGGTATTCGCCGCCGACACGCTCGGCGATGTGGCACAGCGGCAGGAACGCCATGCGCTCGTCGTCCTCCCCCTGCGGAAACGCCTGCTGGTAGGCCTTGCAGGTCAGCACGATGTTCCGGTGCGAGATCATCGCGCCCTTGGGGCGGCCGGTGGTGCCGGAGGTATACACGAGTATCGCGAGCTCGTCCGGCTTGCGGGCCTCGATGCGGCGGTCCCATTCGCCGGGATTCTTCGCGTCGTGCTCGCGCCCGAGCGCGCGCAGCGCATCGAGGCTCATGACCTGCGCATCGTCCAGGTCATGCAGGCCCTCCATGTCGAAGACGAAGATGCGCCGCAGCGCGGGCAGACGCTCACGCACCTCGAGCACCTTGTCGAGCTGCTCGTCGTCCTCGACGAAGGCGTACACCGAGCCGGAATCGGCGAGCAGGAACTCGCACTGCGCCGCGGCGTCGGTCGGGTAGATGCCGTTCACCACGCCCCCCGCGCACAACGCGGCGAGGTCGGCGTACATCCATTCGCGCTTGGTGTTGGACAGGATCGACACCACTTCGCCCGGCGCGTACCCGAGGCTCGCCAGCCCCATGCCGATCTCGCGCACGATCGCCTCGAGCTCGCGCCAGGTGGTGCTCTTCCAGATGCCGAGTTCCTTCTGGCGCAGGATGACGCGGTCGGCGCGCCTGCGCGCGCCGTCGCGGAACATCCGCGGCACGGTGTCCTCGTCCCCGCTTGCCGGGCCCGCGCTCATCGCCACTGCTTCTTCTTCTTCCATCGCCTCGTCCCCCTCACGCCCTCGCTCTTCATGCCGAGGTAGAACTCCTGGATGTCCTCCTTGGCCGCGAGCCGCGCGCAGGTGTCTTCCATGACGATGCGGCCGACCTCGAGCACGTAGCCGATGTCACCGATCTTCAGCGCCATGTTGGCGTTCTGCTCGACCAGCAGGATCGTCGTCCCGCGCTCGCGGTTGATGCGCACGATGATGTCGAAGATCTCCTTGGTGAGCTTCGGCGACAGGCCGAGGCTCGGCTCGTCCATCAGCATCACCTGCGGCCGCGACAGCAGCGCGCGCGAAATCGCCAGCATCTGCTGCTGGCCGCCGGAGAGCTGGCCTGCCTCCTGCTTCCTGCGCTCGCGCAGGATCGGGAAATACGCGAACACGGCTTCGATGTCCCTCGCGATCTCGTCCTTGTCGGACCGCGTGTAGGCACCCATGCGCAGGTTGTCCTCGATCGACAGCAGCGGGAAGACCTCGCGTCCCTCGGGCACGTGGCCGATGCCGGCGCGCACGATCCAGTCCGGCGTGCGGCGCTGGATCTCCTCGCCGCGCAGCTTCACCTGCCCTTTCAGCGGGTCGATGATGCCGGAGATGGTCTTCAGGATGGTGCTCTTGCCCGCACCGTTGGCGCCCAGCACGGTGACGATTTTGCCCTCGGGCACCGACAGCGACACGCCGCGCAGCGCCTGCACCGGGCCGTAGGAGGATTCGATGTTCGCCAGTTCCAGGATCGGCACGGCGGCGTTCACGCGGCGCCTCCGAGATACGCCTCGACCACTGCCGGGTGCGACTGCACCTCGGCGGGCGTGCCCTCGGCGATCGCCCTGCCCTCGTTCATCGCCAGCACGCGATCGGACACGCGCGACACCAGGTTCATGTCGTGCTCGACCATCAGCACGGTGATGCCGAGCTCGCGCTTGATGTCCTCGATCCAGAACGCCATGTCGTCGGTCTCCTCCGGGTTGAGCCCGGAGGAGGGTTCGTCCAGCAGCAGCAGCCTCGGCTGCGTCGACAGCGCGCGCGCGAGCTCGACCACCTTGCGCACGCCGTACGGCAGCCCGGCCACCAGGTTGTCACGGTACTTGGCAAGGTCGAGGAAGTCGATCACCTGTTCCACCGCCTCGCGCTGCGCGAGCTCCGCTCGCCTCACCGCCGGCGTGAACAGAAGCTCCTGCCACATCGAGGTCTTCCGGTGGCGGTGCCTGCCGATCAGCAGGTTCTGCAGCACGCTGGCGTGCTCGAAAAGTTCGATGTTCTGGAACGTGCGCGCAATGCCGAACTCCGCCACGCGATGCGGCGGCAGGCCGTTCAGCACGCGGTCGCCGAAGCGGATGGTGCCGGAAGTCGGCGGGTAGATGAGGCCGATGAGGTTGAAGATCGTCGTCTTGCCCGCGCCGTTCGGCCCGATGATGGTGTAGCACTCGCCCTCCTTCACGTCGAAGGAGATGCCGTCCACGGCCACCAGCCCGCCGAAGCGGATGCCCAGGTTCTCGACGCCGAAGAAGCTCATGCGAACAGGGGGCGCGGGCCCCTTCCGGCTGATTCGTTCGGGGCCTTCCCGCGCCCCCCGTACCCCCCGCTCACCGCAGCCGCTCCGACTTGGTGTAGGTGCGCTGGCGCCGGAACATGCCCTTGCGATAGAACGGGAACAGTTCGAACCAGGTGCGGATCTTCAGCCATCGCCCGTACATGCCCATGGGCTCGAAGATGATGAACGCCACCAGCACGATGCCGAATACCACCGCCTGCAGGCCCGAGCCCTGCACGCCCGTTGGCAGGTAGTCCTTGGCGAGCGCGATCAGCTGCGGCAGCACGATGATGAACACCGAGCCCAGCACCGCGCCGTGCAGGAAGCCGATGCCGCCCAGGATCACGATGGTCACCAGCTCGATCGACACCAGCAGCCCGAACTGCTCCGGCGAGATGAACGCGATCTTGTGCGCGTACAGCGCGCCGGCGACGCCGGTGAGCGCGGCGGAAATGGCAAACGCCATGGTCTTGTACCAGGCGAGGTTGACGCCCATGCACGACGCGGAGATCTCGGAATCGCGGATCGCGACGAACGCGCGCCCGGTGGGCGAGCGCAGGAGGTTCACCAGGCCGAGGCACGCGGCCGCGGCCAGCGCGAGGCAGATGTAGTAGAACTGCGCATCCGATTCCATCGTCGTGCCGAACAGCTCGATCGGCTTCAAGTGCTTGCCCTGGTTGCCGCCGGTGACCGACTCCCAGCGCGCGGTGATCTCCTCGACGATGACGTTGAAGGCGATGGTCGCGATCGCCAGGTAGATGCCCTTCAGTCGCAGCGCGGGCAGCCCGACGATGATGCCGACCACGCCGGCGAACAGCGCCGCGCAGGTGATCGAGACCACGAACGGCACGCCGGCGGCCTGCATCAGCGCCTCGGTGTAGGCGCCGACCGCGAGGAACGCGGCGTGGCCGAGCGATATCTGCCCGGTGTAGCCGACCAGCAGCATCAGGCCGAAGCCGACGATGGAGTAGATGAGGATGAAGTGCAGCTGCGTCATCACGTACTCGCCCGCCCACCACGGCGCGGCGAGCAGCAGCAGTCCGAGCAGGCCGTACCAGAACATGGTGCCGCCGTGCTTGAACAGGCGCAGGTCCTGCTCGTATCCAGTCTTGAAGATGAATCTCACGGCGGCTAGACCTTCTTGCGCATCGTTTCGCCGAAGATTCCCGATGGCTTCACCATCAGCACGGCCAGCACGACGACGTAGGCGGCGATGTCCTTCCAGCCTTCCGGCATGTAAAAGCCCGCGAACGCCTCGACCACGCCGATGATCAGGCCGCCGACTATGGCGCCCGGAACGCTGCCAAAGCCGCCGATCACCGCCGCGGGGAATGCCTTCAGGCCGATGAAGCCCATGTTCGAGTGCACGAAGGTCACCGGCGCGAGCAGGATGCCGGCGAATGTAGCCACCGCCGCCGACAGGCCCCAGATCAGCATGTTGACGCGGCGCACGGGAATGCCCATGTAATAGGCGGCGATCTGGTTCTGCGAGGTCGCCTGCATCGCCACGCCGAGCTTGGCGTAGCGAAAGAACAGGTACAGCATCAGGCACAGCGCTGCGGTCATGACGATCACCGCGAGCTGCTGCGCCGGCAGCACCAGGCCACCGAAATTCCACGCCGCATCGGCAAACGGCGTCGGTATCTGGTGCGTCTCGGTACCCCAGCCTGGCACCATGGTAACGACGCCGCGTATCACGAAGCCGACGCCGATGGTGATCATGACCACGGTGAACTGCGGGTAGCCCAGCACCGGGCGCAGCACGATGCGCTCCACCAGCATGCCGACCACCGCCATCACCGACAGCGCGAACACGATCATCGCCCAGTACGGCCAGCCCATCATCACGCCGGCGGTGAGCGCAAAGAATGCGCCGAGCATCATCAGGTCGCCCTGCGCGAAATTGATCGTCTCGGTGGCCTTGTAGATCAGCACGAAGCCGAGCGCGACCAGGCCGTACACGCAGCCCTGGGAAACGCCTGCCAGCAACAACTGCAGAACCTGGTTGAGCAAGCACCCTCCTCCAAAGCGTGCGCGGCGATTATACCGGCGGCGTGCGCGCCGCCCGCACGCGAAGGAATGCGGCTATGGCTTGCGCGCCATGCGTGCGCGCACGAGATCCCTGGTCTGGCGCGCGGCGGCCGCAAACGGGCCGCCCGAGGCCGCGGCGCGCTCCGCGAACGGCAGGGCTTCGGCGTGGCGGCCCTGGTCCGACAGCGTCTGCGCGAGGTTGTTCAGCACCACGACCGAATCCGGCCGCCGCGCGAGCGCGCCGCGCAGCGCCGCTTCCGCCCCCTTCAGGTCGCCCGCGGCATGGTGCGCATTGGCGAGCCCGATCATGGCCTCCACGTTGCCGGGCCAGCGATCGCGAAGCGCGGCGTAGGCGGTGCGCGCGCCGCGCGCATCGACGCGCTCGAACGCCGCCACCGCGGCGAGCCAGGTCGCCTCGTCCGCAGTTGCCGGGATGCGTCCCGGCGGCACCGCGACCATCGCCCAGTAGTCGCTCCGGCGCCAGACGTACTCGTGCACGCCCAGCGGCAGCACCTGGCGCTTCCTTTCGCCGGAGCGGAGGATCAGTTCGCCTTCGACGAGGTCATAGCCGACCGCCACCGCATAGTGCCATTGCTCGGTGATCGGCCAGATGCCCAGGTCCTGCAGCACGATCACCGGATTGCCGGCGGCGATCTCGCGCAGCATGTCCTCCATGCGCGGAAGCAGCACGTAGGACACCATGCCGTGGCGGCGCGCCGCGGCCAGCATCTCCACCTGCAGGCTGCCCTTGCGCTCGGGCACGTAGACCTGCGACACCAGCGCCTCCGGCGTGACCGCCGCCTTGCCGTGCGCGAGCACGGTCGCCAGCGCGGCCGGCCCGCACTGGTACTCTGTCTGCGGGAAGAACGGCACCTCGGACAGCTCGATGCGCTCCGGGATGCCGGCGGGGCGCGCATCGCGCAACGCCGAAGACTGCGGGATCAGGGCCGCGCAGCCCTGCAGCAGCACGGCGAGCGCAAAAACGAAAACGCCCGCTGCGAAGCGGGCGTTCCTGGCCGCCGGGAACCCGGCGGTCAGCGACTTCAGGTTCACTTCTTCCAGAACACCAGCCAGAGCACGACGCCGACGAGGATCAGCACCGCGACGCCGGCGCCGTCGGCACCGGCCGGCGCCGAGTGCAGCTTGCCCGCGAGCGAGCGCACTTCCGCATCGGTCAGCGCGGCAACGCGATCCTGCGCAGTGGACAGGTCCACGCCGTAGGAAGCGAGCTCGCGCGCGACGTCCGCGCGATTGATCATCGCCAGCACCGCCGAGCGCTCGGCCTGCGTGCTCGACACCACCACCTGGTCGGTACCGATCATGCCTGCATGCGCCAGCTGGAACGGCGTCCAGACCATCATCACGATTACTACCCTGCAGATCATTCTGGTAAGTGCGTTTTTCATCGAATCTCCCTATCGAAGGTTGATCATTTCCGCTTCCCCTGCGCCACGCGATGCCGCCACGATGCGCTGCGGATCAATCTAATCCTCGGCAGCGCGCCGGTCAAGGCAAGGCTGTCGGGTGCCGGCAACAGCAGGGGGCTCAGGCGGCGAACCTCGCCAGGTGGTGGTCGGCGTCGCCGAACTGCTGCGCAATCATGGTCAGGCGCCTGAAGGTGTGCGACACCTTCATTTCCTCGGTCATGCCCATGCCGCCGTGCAGCTGGATCGCTTCCTGGGAAACCTGCCGGCAGGCGTCGGCAACCCTGATCTTGGCCGCCGACACGGCATGCGCGCGCTCGCGGGCATCGCCGCCGGCGTCGACTTTCGAACAGGCCAGGCAGGCCATCGAGCGCGCCTGCTCGGTGGCGATGGTCATGTCCACCATGCGGTGCTGCAGGGCCTGGAAAGTGCCTATCGGCACGCCGAACTGCTTGCGCGTCTTCAGGTATTCAAGCGTCGCCTCGCACGCGTACTTCATCGCGCCCACCGCTTCGGCGCAGACGAGCGCGGTGGCGAAATCGACCGCCTCCTCGACCACGGGCAACGCGCCGCCGTCCGCGCCGACGAGCGCGTCGGCGCGCACTTTCACCTTGTCCAGCACCACGTCGGCCGCGCGCATGCCGTCGAGTGTGCGGTAGGCCTTAAGCGTCACGCCGCCTGCATCGCGGGGAACGAGGAAGGCGCTTATCCCCGCTGCGGTTCGCGACGTGACCACCAGCGTGTCGGCCAACGGCGCGCCGAGCACGACCAGCTTCTCGCCCGAGAGCTCCCAGCCGTCGCCGGCCTTCGCGGCCTTCGCCGACACCGCGCCGAGGTCGTAGCGTGCACCCGCCTCGGTCTGCGCCAGCGCGAGCCGCATCCGGCCTTCGACCACCGCGGGCAGGATCGCCTGCTGCTGCGCCGCGCTGCCCGCGCGCGACACGATGCGCACGCCGAGCAGCGTGGCGAGGTAGGGCTCGACCACCAGCGCCTCGCCGAATATCTCCATCACGCCCATCAGGTCGACGGCACCGCCGCCAAACCCGCCGTGCTCGTCCGCCACCGGGATGCCGAGCAGGCCCATTTCCGCGAACGTCGCCCAGGCATCGCTGCTCCAGCCCTCCTTCGAGTGCACGATCTTCTTCCTTGCCTCGAAGTCGTACGCCTTCTGCGCGAATCGGCGCACCGATTCGGCGAGCTGCTGCTGTTCTTCCGAGTATTCGAAATCCATGTCTGCCGCGCGCCCCCGCTCAGAGTCCCAGTGACATCTTGGAGATGATGTTGCGCTGGATTTCGTTCGACCCGGCGTAGATCGTCGTCTTGCGCATGTTGCAGTAGCGCGGCGCGAGCAGCGCGTTCAGCTCGTCGAAGTCGTTCCTGCCGTCGGTGGGCGTGAAGGGCTGCGCGAGCGGCCCGACTGCCTGCATCATCAGCTCGGTGAGCGCCTGCTGGATCTCGGTGCCCTTGATCTTCAGCATCGACACGTCGGCACCAGGAGGCTGCTTGGTGCGCCGCATCTGGTCGAGGAACCTGAGGTTCGTGATCTCTAGCGCCATCAGTTCCACCTCGACGCGAGACACCCGGTCGCGAAAGCGCACGTCGTCCATCAGCGAGCGCCCGCCGGACTTCTGCTTCGAGGCGAACTCCTTCAGCTTGGCGAGTTCGCGCTTGGAGGCACCGACGCGGCCGGTGTTCATGCGCTCGTGGCCGAGCAGGTACTTCGCCACCGTCCAGCCCTTGCCTTCCTCGAAGACGAGGTTCCCGACCGGCACCTTGACGTTGTCGAAGAACACCTCGTTCACCTCGTGGCCGCCGTCCATGAGGATCAGCGGGCGCACGGTGATGCCCGGCGTCTTCATGTCGATGAGCAGGAACGAGATCCCCTCCTGGCGCTTGGCGGCACCGGAATCCGTGCGCACCAGGCAGAAGATCCAGTCGGCGTAGTGCGCGAGCGTGGTCCAGATTTTCTGGCCATTGACGACATAGTGGTCGCCCTGGCGTTCGGCCTTGGTCTTCAGCGACGCCAGGTCCGAGCCCGAGCCGGGCTCGGAGTAGCCCTGGCACCAGAAATCGTCGCCGTTGTAGATGCGCGGCAGGAAGCGCTGCTTCTGCTCATCCGAGCCGAAGCGCAGCAGCACCGGCCCGCACATCGCGAGCCCGAACGGCACCAGCGGCGGCGTTCCGGCGTAGCCGCACTCCTCCTCGAAGATGTAGCGCTGCGCGACGTTCCAGCCGGTGCCGCCCCATTCCTTCGGCCAGCCCGGCGCCACCCATCCCTTCTTCGCCAGGATGCGATGCCAGCGCAGCAGGTCGTCCTTGGACAGTTCACGGTAACTGACGACCTTGTCGCGCAGGTCGCCGGGAAGGTTCTCGCGCAGCCAGCCGCGAACTTCGTCGCGGAAGGCGAGTTCTTCGGCGGAGTAATTGAGGTCCATCGGCATCCTCCTTGGGGGAGTTGCGAGTCTAGCGCAGCGCCATCGGCCCCACCATCGCGGCGCAGCCCGGAACGGCGTTTGAAACACGGCGCGCGCCAGCGCCGCTCGGACGATGGGCTCAGACGATGCTTACGCCGCCGTCCGCGACGATGGTTTGCCCGGTGATGAACGCAGCCGCTTCGGAGGCCAGGAACACCGCGATGCCGCCGATGTCGCGCGGCACGCCCAGCCGGCGCAGCGGCGTCGCCGCCTCGCGCTCGGCGCGGCGCTTGTCGTCCTCCCACAACGCGCGCGCAAAGTCGGTCTTGACCAGGCCCGGCGCGATCGCATTGACGCGCACGTTCCGCGGGCCCCATTCGGCGGCCAGGTTGCGCACCAGGTGATGATCCGCCGCCTTCGACATGCCGTAGGCGCCGATGATGGTGTTGGCCTTCAGGCCGGCGATCGAGCCGACGGAGATGAACGAGCCGCCGCCGCGCTCGGCCATGCCAGGCAGCGTCATGCCGGCCAGCCACAGCACGCTTTTCACGTTGTTGGTGAAGATCTTGTCGAAGGCCTCGTCCGGCAGGCCCGCGAGCGGGCCGTAGTACGGATTCGCCGCCGCATTCGCCACCGCGATGTCGATGCAGCCCCAGGTCTTCACGGCAAGGTCGACCAGCGCCTGCAGTTCGTCCTTCCTCGAGACGTTGCAGGCCTGCGCGATGACCGGCCAACCCTGCTGCGCGAACTCCGCGCGTACCGCTTCGCAGGCCTCGGCCTTGCGGCTGGAGACGACCACCTTCGCCCCGGCGCGCGCCAGTTCCTCGGTAATCGACTTGCCGATGCCGCGCGTGGAGCCGGTAACCAGCGCAACCTTGCCGCCGAGGTCGAAGAGCGGGTGCATGGGATTCTCCTGATCGAATGGCAAGGTTAGCCGAGAAGGCCGGGTGGCGACGCCGCAAGGCTTTGATTATCGGCTGATCCGCGTTCCGCATAATGGAACGTGAAACCAAATATTTGACAGCGAAACAGCGGAAGCAAACAATCGAATCACTTCCACAGTACCCAACACTAGGAGAACAGCAGATGGGCGCACCAGAGTCCGCGGTCCCGCTTTCACAGCCGGCCGTGCAGTACAGCTACGAGCACGAAGGCGACCGCCAGTTCGCCACCACCCTGGCGCGAGGGCTGGAAGTGCTGCGCTGCTTCACGCCGCTGGAGCCGATGCTCGGAAACAAGGAAATCTCGGTGCGCACCGGCTTGCCCAAGCCCACGGTGTCGCGCCTCACCTACACCCTTACCAAGCTCGGTTACCTGCGCCACAACATGCGCCTCGGCAAGTACCAGCTCGGCTCCGCCGTGCTGTCGATCGGCTATCCGCTGCTCGCCTCGATGAGCCTGCGCCAGGTGGCGCGCCAGCACATGAAGGAACTCGCGGACTACGGCAGCGCGGCGGTGTCGATGGGAATTCGCGACCGCATGAACATGGTGTACGTGGAGTCCTGCCGCAGCGGCAACGGCATCGCCACGCTGCCCGACATCGGCACCGCGGTACCGATCGCGCAGAGCGTGATCGGGCGCGCGTTCCTGGCCGCCTGCAGCCCGCCCGAGCGCGAGGCGGTGCTGAACCAGATGAAGGTGAAGGAACCCGAGATGCTGCGCAAGTACAAGGCGATGATCGACAAGTCGATCGAGGACATCCGCGGGCGCGGGTTCTGCGTGTCGCTCGGCGAGTTGCGCCGCGAAGTGCACTCCGTCGGCGTGCCGATGCGGCGCACCGTCGACGGCGAGATCATCGCCTTCAACTGCAGCGTGCCGGCGTTCATGCTGAAGAAAGGGCAGCTGGAAGAAGAACTCGGACCGCGCCTGGTGGCCACGGTGCGCAACATCGAAGCCGCGCTCGGCATGCACTGAGCATGGCCACCGCGAGGGTGGGTGAGCTCCGGCACGGGCGCGTGCTGGAGCTGGTGATCGAGAACGCGGAGCAGCGCAACGCGCTGACGCCAGAGGTCTCGACCGCGCTCGCCCGGGCGCTGTGGCTGGCGCACGAGGACGCCGCGACCGGCGCGATCGTGCTGCGCGGCGACGGCGCGCATTTCTGCGCCGGCGGAAACCTGAAGTCGCTGGCCGCGATGCGCGCGGAGAAGCCGCGCCAGGCGATCGTCGAGCGCATCGCTTACGTGAACGAACTGGCGCGCGCGCTGCGCGGTACCGCCAAGCCGGTGATCGCGGCGGTCGAGGGCCACGCCGCGGGGGCCGGATTCTCGGTCGCGCTCGGCTGTGACCTGGTGGTTGCGGCACAGGACGCGGTGTTCACCCTTTCTTACGTGAAGATCGGCGTGAACCCGGATGGCGGCGGCTCGTGGTTCGTCACGCGCGCGTTGCCGCGGCAGCTTGCCGCGGAACTCGCGCTCACGGGCAGGCCGGTGGACGCGCAGACGCTGGCCGCGCACGGCGTGGTCAACCGCATCGTCCCCGCGGGCAGGGCGCGCGACGAGGCGATGGCCTGGGCGGCCGACATCGCCGCGGGCGCCACCGGCGCGATCGGCCGCACCAAACGCCTGCTCGAGGAAGCCGCGACGCAGGGCCTGCCGGCTCACCTGGAGCGCGAGCGTGAATCCTTTGCCGACGCGTTCCATGGCGACGAGGCCGGCGAAGGCATGGCCGCGTTCCTCGCCAAGAGGAAGCCGGAGTTCCACCGGTGATCCGCGACGCCGCCCGGCTGGATCAACTGCTCGCGCGCATCCGCACGTTCGTGCGCGAGGTCGCGATCCCGAACGAGGACCGCGTCGAGCGCGAGCACAAGGTGCCCGACGAGGTGTTCGCGGAACTTCGCCGCATCGGCTCCTTCGGCTGGAGCATCCCGGAGGAATACGGCGGCGCCGGGCTCACGACCGAGGAGCTAGCGCGCGCGTTCATCGAGTTGACGCAGTGCTCGGTCGCCTACCGCGTGATCGGCGCGCAGAACGCCGGCATCGGCTCCGAGTCCATCATCCAGGACGGCACCGACGAGCAGAAGCGCAGGTACCTGCCCAGGCTCGCCAGCGGCGAGATGCTCGGCTGCCTGGCGCTGACCGAGCCCGAGGCGGGTTCGGACGCGGTCGCGCTGCAGACCAGCGCGACGCCTGCCGGGGACGGGCACTACGTGCTGAACGGCGTGAAGCGCTACATCACGCTGGCGCCGATCGCAGACCTGTATACCGTCTTTGCCCGCACCGATGCGGCGAACAAGGGTTCGAGCGGGGTATCGGCGTTCCTCATCGAGCGCGGCACGCCCGGGCTCACCGCGTCCGCGCCCACGCCGATGATGGGCCAGGAAGGCGCGCCGGTGGGCGAGGTGTACCTCAAGGACTGCAGGGTGCACGAGAGCCAGATCATCGGCGGCGTGCCCGGGCGCGGCTTCAAGACCGTCATGAAGGCGCTGAACAAGCAGCGCGTCAACCTTGCCGCGCTGTGCACCGGGCCGGCGATCCGCATGCTGAACGAAGCAATCGCGTACACCCGCGAGCGACGGCAGTTCGGCAGGCCGATCGCCGAGTTCCAGCTGGTTCAGGCGATGCTCGCCGAGTGCAAGGTCGACATCGAGGCCGCGCGCGCGCTGATCCTGGAGACGGCGAGGAAGCGCGACCGCGGCGAGGACGTGACGCTGGACGTCTCCATCTGCAAGCTCTTCGCCAGCGAGATGTGCGGCCGCGTCGCCGACCGAGTGGTGCAGGTATTCGGCGGCCAGGGCTACGTCAAGGAGCGCCCGATCGAGCGCTTCTACCGCGACGTGCGCGTGTTCCGCATCTACGAGGGCACGACGCAGATCCACCTGCTGAACATCGCCAAGCAGCTCCTCAAGGGCGCGGCATAGGCTCGCCGCCCGCGCTTCCGGCGCGGGATGGGCGGAACTCTGGCGCCGGCGCACGATCTGAGCGACAAGGAGATCCTCATGCACAGACGCCGCTTCGTACAGGCCGGGCTCGCCCTGCCCGCAGGACTGATGCTCGCCGGGCGCGCGCTGGCGCTGACGCCCGAGTGCCGCGATGCCGCGCCGGCCACGCCGCGGCAGACCGAGGGCCCGTTCTACACGCCGCAGACGCCGCGCAAGGCCTCGCTGGTGGAGCCCGACGCCGGAGGCGCTGCCCGCATCGTGCTTGCCGGGCTGGTGCTGACGCCCGGCTGCAAGCCGGTGGCGAACGCGCTGCTGGATTTCTGGCACGCCGACGACAAGGGCGAGTACGACAACGCCGGCTTTCGCTACCGCGGCCACCTGTACGCCGACGCGCAGGGGCGCTACCGCATCGAAACCATCGTGCCCGGGCTCTACCCCGGGCGCGCGCGCCACCTGCACGTCAAGGTCGGTCCGGCCGGCCGACGGCCGCTCACCACGCAGCTCTACTTCCCCGGCGACGCGAGCAACGCGCCCGACCGCCTGTACCGGCCCGAACTGCAGATGAAGCGCGACGGCACCGCCATGCGCTTCGACTTCGTCGTCCAGGACTGAGCCTCGGCGCCGGCCTCACTCCAGCGGATAGGGCCGCGGCACCTGGGGCTGGGCGGCGGACTCGTCCAGCGTCCACTGCGGTAGCGCGAGGCCGTCGGCGACGTCGGTGAAAGCCATGCGCACGCGGCCGCCGATGCCGACGCTGCGCACCATCTCCGGCGGAGCGAGCCGGCCGTCGGGGAGCGCGAGATTGCCGATCACGCGCAGTGCCTCGTCGGTGCTGGGTTCTCGCTTCTGGGTGTCGAGGTCCACGAGGAGCACGACGTAGGGCACGTGCCCGCGGAATGCGGGCTGATCGGCGCAGCATCCCGCTGTCGCGCACCATGCGTCCTGATCGCGTGATAGAGGAGAAGGTGTTCTGCTTCACGCACACCATCGAGATGGACTGGTTGCTGCCGGGCGTGAAGCCGACCGTCAAGTACGTCGAGGTCCCGCTCGTGGTGGTGGTGAGCTTCCGCGGCGACAAGCTCTACAACGAGCACATCTACTGGGACCAGGCGAGCCTCCTGGCGCAGCTCGGCCTGATCGATCCCAAGGGTCTGCCGATCGCCGGCGTCGAGCAGGCCAGAAAACTCCTCGACAAGACCCTGCCGTCCAACACATTGATGGCAAACTGGGCGACCAGCGAAAACAGGCCGGTCTGATCCGGAGCGAGGAGTACCGCATGGAGGAGATTTCAACCGGACGTGCTGCCGTCGAGCCCGCCGCAGCCGGCGCGCGCCACTGTCCGCGAGATCTGCGCGAATGGCTCTCTGCCATCGACCAGGCCGGCGAACTGAAACGGATTGACGCGACGGTCGACCTCGACGAGGAACTGGGCGCCATCACCTACATGGCGACACGTAACGAGCGTGCGCCCGCCCTCCTCTTCTCTCGCTTCACCGAGCCCGCCGATGGCCATGTGCTGATGAACCTGCTGGGCGCGAGCAAGCGCCGCTACGCCATCGCCGTGGGCCTGGATCCGGAACTCTCGACGCGAGACATGATCCTCGCCACGCGCGGCATCATGAAGCGCCGCCTGCCGCCGGTGATGGTGGATGCAGCGCTGGCGCCGGTGAACCACCGCGTCCTTGAAGGATCGGCAATAGACCTCACGCGGCTGGCGGTGCCGAAGTTCTGGCCCCTGGACGGTGGCCGCTACATAGGAACGGGAGACATCACGCTGACGCGCGACCCCGCGACCGGCCGCATCAACGTCGGCTGCTACCGCCAGATGCTGCATGGCCCGCGGCGCGTCGGCATGTATTGCTCGCCCGGCAAGCATGGGCGCCTGGATCGCGAGGCCTGGTGGGCGCAGGGCAAGCCGGCACCCGTGGTGGTCGCCTATGGCATCGACCCGGTGCTGTTCATGGTGGCGGCACAGGCCTTCGGCGCGCAGGAGTCCGAACTCGACGTTGCCGGCGGCATGATGGGCGCGCCAGTGGAGATGACGCGCGGCGTGGCAGTCGACCTGCCGATCCCTGCGCGCGCCGAGATCGTGATCGAGGGACTGGTGCACGAAGGGGATAACGAGGAAGAGGGCCCGCTGGGTGAGTTCACCGGCTACTACGGCAACGCGCGTGCACCGCAGCCGGTGATCGAGGTGAAGGCGCTGCACATGCGCGAGACGCCGATTGTCACTGGTGCATTGATGGCACGCTACCCTTCCTGCGAGATCGGCGCCTACTACGCCGTCATGCGCTCCGCGAGGATCTGGGACGACCTGGAGAATCTGGGTGTGCCGGGAATCTGCGGGGTCTACGCCCACCCGGCGGCGGCCTCGGGTTGGGGAATGGTGGTGGTGTCCCTGCGGCAGCAGTACGCGGGCCATGTCGCGCAAGTGCTCGCGCTTGCCGCCCAATGCCCCGGCGCTGCTTACTATACAAAGTGGATCGTAGCGGTGGACGACGATGTGGACCCGACGGACCTGCACGACGTACTCTGGGCACTGTCGACCCGCTGCCATCCTGCGGAGAACATCGACATCCTGCGCAATACCTGGTCGACCGGGCTCGACCCCAGCCAGGGCGCGCATGGCGGACGCGCCTATGGATCGAAAGCGCTGATCGACGCCTGCAAGCCCCACCGCTACATGAAGGACTTTCCCCGGAGCACGCTGATCAGGCAGGAACTCCGCGACAAGGTTGCGAATCGCTGGCGGGAACTGGGCTTCGAAGGCGAGGCACCGGCCTTCGCCGCATACGAAGACTAGGCGAAAAGCGTCTTCAGTGCGGCCTCGGACGGTTTGATGAACGTCGATGCGCGACTCGCTTCGAGACCGATGCTGCGCCGCAGGTCCACCGCCATCTCGGCCGCGCCAGCGAAGCGAGATAGCCGCTCAGGCGCCGGTGTTAGTGCCCCGTGTCGTCAGGGTGCGTGAAGCTCCGGTTCCAGATGCGGGTCGGCTGCCCGGTGTTCATCGCTTCCGCTCCCATGTCGAGAAAATGGCGTGCAGGCGCGCTACACCGTCTGTAAGCGCTGCCGGCCCCGGCTGCAGGATCTCCGAGGATTTCACCTCATGCAACTCCCCGTATCGCACCGCGGGGACCTGTGCGAAGCCCGCGCGCGCGGCGACGCGCTCGGGCCTGAACTTCTTGCCGCACCAGGAGCCGACGATGATGTCCGGCGCGCGGCGCGCAACCTCTCCCGGGTCCGCGATCGTTCGGCCGGCCGCGCCCTGGGACAGCGACAGCTCGGCGAACACGTCCTCGCCGCCGGCAATGCCGACCAGCTCCGACACCCAGCGGATCGCGCTGATCATCGGCTCGTCCCATTCCTCGAAGTAGACCCGCGGCCGCACGCGGAACGCCGCCGCCTGCGCGCGGATCTGCGCCAGGTTCGCTTCCAGCCGGGCGACCAGCATCTCGCCCTTTGCCGCCGCGCCGACCATCGCCGACAGGGTCTGCACCATGTCGAGGATCTCCTCGACCGAGCGCTGGTTGAAGATCATCACGTTCAGGCCCTGCTTCACCAGCTCGCTCGCGATGTCGCGCTGCAGGTCCGAGAACCCCAGCACCAGGTCGGGCTTCAGTTCCACGATGCGATCGGTCTTCGCGGACAGGAACGCCGACACACGAGGCTTCTCGCGCCGCGCGCGCGCCGGGCGCACGGTGTAGCCTGAAATGCCGACGATGCGGTGCGCCTCGCCCAGCAGGTACAGCGTCTCGGTCGTTTCCTCGGTCAGGCAGACGATGCGTTTCGGATATCTGTCGGTCATGGCGGGCGCGGGCACATTATCATCCGCGCATGGGACCCCTGCATGGCATCAAAGTCATCGAGTTCGAGGCGATAGGCCCCGGGCCGTTCGCCGGCATGCTGCTCGCCGACATGGGCGCGGACGTTCTGCTCGTCGATCGCCCGTCATCCGGCGACCTCGGCCTGAAGCGCGCGCGCAAGGTGGAGCTGATGAACCGCGGCAAGCGCTCGGTGACGCTGGACATGAAATCCGCCGGCGGCATCGACGCCGCGCTGGAACTCGTGTCGCGCGCTGACGCGCTGATCGAAGGCATGCGGCCAGGCGTCATGGAGCGCCTGGGCATCGGGCCCGATGCGGCGCTCGCGCGCAACCCGAAGCTCGTGTACGGCCGCATGACCGGCTGGGGGCAGGACGGCCCGCTCGCGCCGCGCGCCGGCCACGACATCAACTACATCGCGCTCGCCGGCGTGCTCAACGCGTTCGGCCGCAAGGGCGAGGCGCCGGTACCGCCGCTCAACCTGGTCGGCGACTTCGGCGGCGGCGGCATGCTGCTCGGCTTCGGCATCGCGTGCGCGCTGGTGGAAGCGCAGCGCTCAGGGCACGGCCAGGTGGTGGACGCGGCGATGGTCGAGGGTGCGTCGCTGCTGGCCACCATGTTCGCCGGCATGCTCGCGGCGAACACCTGGAGCGAGGAACGCGGCGCGAACGTGCTCGACACCGGCGCACCCTGGTACGAGGTATACGAGACGAAGGATGGTCGCCATGTGTCGATCGGCGCGATCGAGGCGCGCTTCTATGCCGAGCTGCTGGAGCGCCTGGGGCTGGCCGGCGAGCAGCTGCCAGCCCAGCACGACCGGGCCGGCTGGCCGCTGCTGCGCGAGAGGTTCGCCGCCGCGTTTCGCGCCAGGACGCGCGACGAATGGGTGCGCGCCTTCGAGGGTTCGGATGCGTGCTTCGCGCCGGTGCTGAGCTTCTCGGAAGCGCGGCGCGATGCCCACAACCGGGTGCGCGGCAGCTTCGTCACGCTTGCCGGAATCGAGCAGCCGGCCCCCGCGCCCAGGTTCTCGCGCACGCAGCCTGTAGTCCGGCGCGCACCGCCCGAGCGCGGCGAAGGCGGGCGCAACGCGCTCGCCGACTGGGGCTTCTCCAGCGCGGACGTCTCGCGCCTCGAGTCGCTCGGCCTGGGAGCGCTGTGATGGCGGGCCCGCTCGAGGGACTGAAGGTGCTCGACATCTCGAACGTGGTGGCCGGGCCGTTCGCCGCCGCGATGCTGGGAGACTTCGGCGCCGAGGTGCTCAAGGTGGAGTTGCCGGGCAAAGGGGATGCGCTGCGCGCACTCGCGCCGCTGAAGGAAGGCAAACCGCTCCTCTGGAAGGCGGTGAATCGCAACAAGAAGGCGGTCACACTGGACCTGCGCAAGCCCGAGGGCCAGGCGCTGTTCCGGCGCCTGCTGCCGAAATTCGATGTGCTGGTCGAGAACTACCGACCCGGCACGCTGGACCGCTGGGGACTGGACAAGACCGCGCTGTGGGCGCTTGCACCCAAGCTCATCATCCTGCGCGCGACCGGCTTCGGCCAGACCGGCCCGTATCGCAACCATGCCGGCTTCGCGCGGCTCTTTGAAGCCTATTCCGGGCTGGTCTATATCACCGGCACGCCGGATGGACAGCCCATGCATCCGGGGTATCCGATCGGGGACCCGATCGGCGGCATCTTCGGCGCGTTCGGCGTACTTGCTGCGCTGGTGCACCGGCTGAAGAACCCGGACGCGCCTGGCCAGGAGATCGATCTGTCGATGACCGAGGCTACGCTGCGGCTGCTGGAAGTGCTGCCGATCGAGTGGCAGCAGCTCGGCCAGGTGCACGAGCGCATCGGCAACGCCAATGCCTATGTCGCGCCCTCCAACGTGTTCCGCACCGCCGACGGCCAATGGGTGACGTTCACCGCCGCCGTGCAGAACGTATTCGAGCGCTTCTGTGCACTGATCGGCCGCGAGGACCTCGCGCGCGATCCGCGCTTCCGCGACAACCCCGGCCGCATGCAGCATGTCGCCGAACTGAACGCAGTGGTGGCCGAATGGATCGCGAAACTGCCGCAGGCCGAGGTGATCGAGAAGCTGGCCGCCGCCGGCGTGTCGGTGGCGCCGATACTGTCGAACGCACAGATGGCGGTCGATCCGCACTTCGTCGCGCGCGAATCGATCGCCATGGTGAAGGACGAGGACTTCGGCGAAGTCGCGGTGCCCTGCGTGGTGCCGCGCCTGTCGGCGACGCCGGGCGAGGCGCGCACCGCCGGCCCTGCGCAGGGCGCGCATAACGCCGAGGTCTACGGTGGCATGCTCGGCTTGTCGGAGGCCGAGCAGGCGCGCCTGCGCGAAGCCGGCGTGATCTAGGGAGCGACGACCACCCGGTTGCGGCCACCCTGCTTCGCCGCATCCCTCGCCCTGGCCGCGGCTTGCACGAGCTCATCGAGCGACCAGCCTTCGCGCCACGCCGCCGCGCCGCCCGAGACCGTGATCGTCAGCGATCGCCCGTCGTCGAGGGCGATCGACGCGGCCTCGACCGAGACCCGCAGCCGCTCGAGCGCGGCGAGCGCCCTGTCAAGCCGCGTGTCGGGCAACAGCACGCAGAACTCGTCGCCGCCGTAGCGTGCGATCAGGTCGCCGGGCCGGAAGTGCTGCTGCAGGGCGCGGGCCACCCACCGCAGTACCTGGTCGCCGCCGGGTTGGCCGTAGGTGTCGTTCATTGCCTTGAAGCGGTCGATGTCCAGCATCGCGAGCGCGAGCGGCTGCCTGCCGCGCGCGCAGCGGTCGATCTGTCGCAGGAACATCTCGTTCATCCAGCGCCGGTTGTGCAGGCTGGTGAGCGGGTCGATTGTCGAGATCGCCCGCAGCTGCGCCTCCTGCTTCAGGACCTCGAGGATCACGGCGTTGTTGCGCCGGATGCGCTCGGTGAAGATCTGCATCATGTTGAGCGCGATGGCGTGCTCGGCGCGCATCAGCTCCCAGATGTGATCGGGGTTGGTCATCAGCAGCTGCGAGGGCTCGAGCGCCACGACCGACGCGGAGGCCGCCTCGTCGTCGAGGATCGCCATCTCGCCGACGCACTCGCCGGGGTGCACGTAGGCCACCGGGATCTTGTGCTCCCCGTCGAGGTGGATGGCGAGCTTGCCCGAGACGAGCAGGTAGATCACCGCGTTGCGCTGGCCGAGTTCGAGCAGCACGGCGCCGGGGCGCAGCGTGATCTCGCCCGTGGGCTTGAGCCGCTCGCGGATCCTCTCGATGGGTACGCCTTCGAAGAGGCGGGATTGCGCGAGGGTAGCGAGTTCGTTTTCGTTCAAGGGCATGTGCAGTCGCTCCGGTCCCGGGTGCGAATATCGAAACGAAGGGCGCCAGCGCCGGGGGCGCCATTCTGCCCGAATCGCGCCCGTGGCGAAGCACGCGATCGGACTGGCCAGGCTCAGGCGTAGGTCAGCGCATCCGCCCGGTCCGGGCGATCCAGGTGCGGCACGGTATTGAAGCTGACCAGCCGGAAGCCGCGGCGGTCGGCGCGGAACTCCGAGATGCCGGAATTGCGCGTCTGCAGGTTGAGTTCCACCATCATGCGCTGCGGCATGCCGGTCACCGCCGCGAGGAACGTGGAGATCGGCCCGCCGGAGGTCACCACCAGCACGCGCGCCGCCGAGGCCTCGCCCCTCAGCGGCTCCAGTGCCGCCAGCACGCGCGCGCGGAAGGCCTCGAAGGGCTCATGCGCCCGTCCCGCCAGCGTGCCTTCGGTCCATGCCGTCAGGGCGTCGCGCAACAAGCGAAAGTGCGCGCGGCGATCGCCCTGCGCGGGCGCGCCGCCATGCGCCGCGAGCAGCGCATGGCTGTCGTACTCGTTCAGCCCCGCATCGGCCGCAGCATCGGCCGGTGCGTCCAGCCCCTCGAGGATGCCGCGCAGCGTCTCTTCGTGCCGGCGCAGCGTGCCGCGCAGCACGCGGTCGAAGCGCACACCGCGCGCGCGGAAATGCTCTCCGAGCCAGCGCGACTGGCGCCAGCCGAGTTCCGAGAGCCGGTCGTAGTCGTCGGCGCCGAAGGAGGCCTGCCCGTGGCGCACCAGGATCAGTTCTGCCATGTGCCTATAATCGCATCGAAGCAGGGAGGAGCGGCGGCATGAAGATCGCGGGCAAGGTGTGCGTGGTCACCGGCGCGGCGCGCGGCATCGGCGCCGCGCTCGCGGCGCGCTTCGCCGCCATGGGCGCGAAGGGCGTGGTCTGCGCCGACATACTCCCTGCGCAGGAAACCGCGAGCAGTGTCGGCGGCATCGCCGCAGGCTGCGACGTGTCGAAGGAAGAGGACATCCGCGCGCTGGTGGACACTGCGGTCGCGCGCTACGGCCGCGTCGACATTTTCTGCTCGAACGCCGGCATCATCGGCCGCCACGGGCTGGAGGCGACGATCGACGAGTGGCGGCGCACGCTGGACGTGAACCTGATGGCGCACATTCATGCCGCGCGCGTACTGGTACCGAAGATGCTCGCGCAGGGCGGCGGCCACATCGTCGCCACGGCCTCGGCCGCCGGATTGCTGATGCAGCCGGATTCGGCCACCTACACCGTCAGCAAGCACGGCGCCGTGGCGTTTGCCGAGTGGCTGTCGGTGAACTACGGCGACAAGGGGCTGGGCGTCTCCTGCCTGTGCCCGCAGGGCGTGCGCACGCCGATGCTGCTCGGGCCCACGGGCGACCGCAAGTCATTTCTTTCCGAAGGCTCGGTGAGCGCGGAGTACGCCGCGCAATGCGTTGCCGAGGCGATCGAGGAGAACCGCTTCCTGGTGCTGCCGCATCCGGAGGTGGCCGAGTACGAGCGTCGCAAGGCCGCCGACCGCGAGCGCTGGCTCACCGGCATGCGCCGCATGCTGGCGCGCATCCAGTCGGACCCGGACTACAGGGGCCTGGATTGAAGCGGGACGGCGGGCGCACAGGCGCGCCTGTGCGCGTTCCCGACCTCAAGGTGCCGCCGCTTTCCTGTTTTCCTCTTCCTGCAGCTTGCGCCAGAACACCTTGCCGGTGCCGGTCCTGGGCAGCGCGTCGACGAACTCCACGACGCGCGGATACTTGTACGCCGCCATGCGTTCCTTCGCCCAGCCGATGATCTCGGCGGCGCTGGTGCGCGCACGCGCCGTTTCCTTCAGCACCACCACCGCCTTGACCGTCTCGCCGCGCTGCGCGTCGCGCGTGCCGATCACGCAAGCCTCCTGGATGTCCGGGTGCGCGAACAGCATCGCCTCGACTTCGGCCGGCCAGACCTTGAAGCCCGACGCGTTGATCATGCGCTTCAGGCGATCGGTGATGAAGAAGTAGCCTTCCTCGTCGTAGTAGCCGAGGTCCCCGGTACGGAAAAACCGCTTGCCGTCGTGCTCGATGAAGGCGTCGGCGGTCGCCGCGGGCTGGTTCCAGTAGCCGCCGAACACCTGCGGCCCATGCACGACGATCTCGCCGGTCTCGTTCGGACCGAGCTCGGCGCGCGAGGTCGGATCGATCACGCGCGCGTCGGTGTTGAGATACGGGATGCCGGCACACTGGCGCTTGGGGCGGTGCTGCGGGTTCGCGTGCGAGGGTGCAGCGGTCTCGGTCAGGCCGTAGCCTTCGATGAACTTCAGGCCGAAGCGGCCCTCGATCCGTGCCGCGAGTGCTTCGGGCATCGCCGCACCGCCGCCGCCGATGCGCTCCAGCGACGACAGGTCGTAGTCCTCGAGCTTCGGGTTGGCGAGAAAATCCACCACCATGGTGGTGATCGCTGTCCAGTGGGTGACGCGGTGGCGCTCGATCAGCTTCGCCGCCGCCTCGCGGTCCCAGCGCGCCAGCAGCGCGACGGTCGCGCCGATGTGGATGGCGCCGTTCATCGCCGCCTGCATGCCGGTGAGGTGGAACATCGGCAACACGCCCAGACCGACGATGCCGCAGGTATTGCCGCCCCAGGCATTGCCGCCGGCGGCGGTGGCCATCAGGTTGCGATGGCTGAGCATGCAGCCCTTGGGCTTGCCCGTGGTGCCGGAGGTATACGGCAGGCAGGCAAGGTCGGCCTCGCCAGAGGCGTGCGGGCCCGGCGCCAGGCCGGCGTCGAGGGCGTCCCGCCACGCGGTGATTTCAGCGCGCGCGGGAATCGACGCCGGCGCGCTGACGAACTCCGGAACCGGGAGGTCCGTCGCCGCGTCGATGTAGTCGGCATAGGTGCCGACGATGCAGCGATCCAGGCTCGCGCCGACCAGGGGCTCGACGAAGGGGTAGAGGTCCTGCATCGCGATGGCGACGCGCGCACCCGAGTCCTGCACGTAGTGCGCGAATTCCTCGCCCTTCACCATCGGGTTCGCCGGCACCACGACCGCATCCGCGCGCAGCGTGGCGTAGTAGCCGATGACGAACTGCGGGCTGTTCTGCGCATACAGCACGACGCGGTCGCCGCGCTGCACGCCGCAGTCGCGCTGCAGGGTGCCGGCAAGCGCCTCCGCCTCCGCCTTCAGGCGCGCATAGCTGAGTGCGCCGCCGTAGAACCAGTACGCCACCTTGTCCGGATAGCGCGCCGCGCTCACTTCCAGGTTGTGCCACAGCGTGGTGTGCGGGATCTCCAGCGTCTTCGGCAGCCCCGGAGGCCAGTGCGGGAAATGGCGCGCGAACATCAGGCCAGGTACCGCCTCACCGCCTTTTCGTCCCAGCGCATCCCCAGGCCCGGGCGTTCGCTTGGCATCACGAACCCGTTCTTCACCACCGGCGGCTCGACGAGCACCGGATCGGCCCAGTCGACGAACTCCAGCCAGTGGCAGGTCGGCGTGAGCGGCAGCAGCTGCGCGCTGGCCTCCGAGAACAGGTGACTGGACATCTCGATACCCGCCGCCTGCGCCAGCCCCGCCGCCTTCATCCAGCCGCTGACGCCGCCGATGCGCTGCAGGTCGGGCATCACGTAGTCGCAGCACTGCGCGGCCAGCGCCTGCGCCATCTGCTCCGGTCCCATGAAGTTCTCGCCGATCTGGATCGGCGTGGCGACCTCGTCCGCGACCTTGGCGCAGCCTTCGAAATCGTCGGCGAGGATCGGCTCCTCTATCCAGTGCATGCCGCCCTCGTCGTCGATCATGCGACCGCGGCGGATTGCCTCGGCGACGGTCAGGCCCTGGTTGAAATCGCACATCAGCGTGACCTTCGGCCCGATCGCCTTCTTCACCGCGCGCACCGCGGCGAGGTCGGCCGCCGCCTCGGGGCGGCCGAGGCGCAGCTTCACCGCGTCGAAGCCCTCGTCGACCAGCTGCCGCGCCTCGCGCGCGAGTGCAGGCAACGGCGCGATGCCCAAGCCCTTGGAGTTGTAGGCGCGCACCGGGCGCGGCACGCCGCCCAGCAGCCGCGTCACCGGCTGGCCCAGCGCCTGCCCCAGCGCGTCCCAGGCCGCCATGTCGATCCCCGACATGGCAAAGAGCACGATGTTGTGCACGCCGAGCAGCGTGTACCGGGCGCGCAGCTTCCTCTCGATCTCGAAGGGCGCGAGCGCATCGCCCTTCAGCATCTCGCCCATGGCCTGCACCAGCGCCACGATCGGCGCGAGGTGCTGCGCGCCGAGGGCGAACAGGTACGCGCGCCCGGTCACGCCGCCCGAGGTCTCCACGTCCACCAGCACCAGCGACGCGCACGTGATCGCGCCGCTGGCGGTCTGCAGCGGCCGCTTCATCGGCACCACCACCGGGCGCGCCAGCACGCGCCGGATCCTCAGCGTCGCAAGTTTCACGGTTCCCTCCCCCGAAGTGCGAACCGCATTCTCGCGCAGTCCGCGCCCGCGGTCTAACATGCGCCATCCGTTCCGGAAAGGAGTTCCATGGCTGACGTGTCCGTATTCGCCGCAGGCGGCTATCGCTACATCAAGGCGGTGTTCCAGTACTCCGGCGGCGTGGCCGCCGAGCCCGGGTTCGAGATCGAGCGTGCGCGCTTTCGCAAGCCGCTGCGCCTCGGGGACGCGTACGCCGCGGTGGAGGCGCACCTGAAGGCGATCGGCCGGCCGAGCACCGCGTTCGCGCAGTGCGAGCTGCGCTCGCCCGCGCCGTTCACCGAGCAGGGCTTCATCGACTTCAACCGCGTCTATGTGCAGACGCTGGAGCGCTGGGGCATCTACAAGGACGAGGACAACCCGGTGGCGCGCACCAACGTATGCCCGATGTACCACAAGCCGCCCGAGCCCGTGATGATCGCGTTCTCCTACACCGTGCCCAGCGCGGACCCGACGCGCCGCACGTTCACGCTGGCAGGAGGCGGCGAGGCGAAGGAAGGCAAGGGCAGCTTCTCCGAGCGCATCCTGCGCCTGAACGACTGCTCGCCCGAGGGACTGAAGGACAAGGTGGTGCACGTGATCGGCGAAATGGAGCGGCGGCTGAAGCTGCTCGGCTTCGGCTGGGAAGACGCCGTCACCACGCAGGCCTACACGGTGCAGAACATCGGCCACCTCGTCGGCGAAGAACTGGCGAAGCGCGGCGCCATGGCCGGGGGGCTGGTCTGGTACTACGCCCGGCCGCCGGTAATAGGACTGGAATACGAGATGGACGTGCGCGGCGCGGCGCGGGAACTGATCCTCTAGCGGCCCTTGAATACCGGCCGGCGCTTCTCCATGAAGGCGCGCCGGCCCTCGGCATGGTCCTCGCTCGCCATGCAGCGCCGGAGCAGCGCCTCGCCCTTCGAGAAGTCGCCCCCGGGCTGCGTGGACGCCTCGATGATCGCCTTCGATACCGCGATCGACAGCGGCGCGTTGTCGGCGAGCGTCGCCGCCATGCCGCGCACGTAGGCTTCGAGCTCCGCGTCCGGCAGCACGCGATTCACCAGGCCGATGTCCAGCGCCTCCTGCGCGTTGTAGCGCCGCGCGGTGAAGAGGATCTCGCGCGCCGCCGCGTGCCCGACCGTGGCGACCAGCTTGCTGGTGCCATGCCTGCCGTATCCGATCGACAGGCGCGCGGCGGGAATCGCGAACACCGCAGATCCGCCGGCGTAGCGCAGGTCGCAGGCGAGCGAGATCTCTACACCGCCGCCCATGCAGATGCCGTGGATCATCGCGATCACCGGCTTGTCGGAGCCTTCCAGCGCGAAAAGCGCGCGATCGAGGATGCCGTCGAATGCGCTAGCCGCCGCAGGGTCCGCGCGACGCTGCTCGAACTCGGAGATGTCCGCGCCCGCGGCGAACGCCAGGCTGCCCTCGCCGCGCAGCACCACGCAGCGCACCTCCGGGTCGGCATCGAACTCGGCCATCGCCTCGGGGAACGCGCGCCACATGTCGGCGCCGATGGCGTTCCTGCGTGCCGGGTTCGAGATGACGATCCAGCCGATCGCGCCCTCCTTGTGCCACAGCAGCCTGCCTTTCGCCATCAGACGATCCCCTCCCTGCGCAATGTCGCAATCTCGGCCTCGGCATAGCCGGCGCCGCGGAGGATTTCCTCGTTGTGCTCGCCCGGCGCGCCGATCGTGCGCTTCATGCGCGCGTGGGTACGCGAGAGTTTCATCGCCGGGCCGACGAGGTTCAGCGCGTCGCCCTCCGGCCGCGGCACGCGTACCGCCATGCCCAGGTGCCGCACCTGCGGATCGGCGAATACGGCATCCATCCGGTTGATCGGGCCACAGGGCACGCCC
Organism: uncultured Enterobacteriaceae bacterium; assembly: GCA_964612335.1. Classification (GTDB taxonomy): domain Bacteria; phylum Pseudomonadota; class Gammaproteobacteria; order Burkholderiales; family SG8-39; genus CAZTDU01. Next base: position 172,891 of record CAZTDU010000007.1, read on the forward strand.
GCCTCGGCAAGGAGTTCGACAATCGCGGCGGAACTGAAGGTACGGGTGCGCTCGGCGAGCGCGGCATTCAGCGCGACGCGATTCCTCGAGCGCAGCTCTGAGGTGGCGTAGTCCGGATGCGAGGCAAGTTCCGGCACGCCCAGCGCCTCGCACAGCCGCGTGTAGATCACCTTGCCGCTCGCCGCGATGTTGACGAAACCGTCGCTGGTCGGAAACACGCCGGTGGGGATCGATGTCGGGTGGTCATTCCCGGCCTGCGCCGGCACTTCTGCCTCCACCAGCCAGCGCGCGGCCTGGAAATCCATCATGTTGACCATCGCGCCGAGCAGCGAGCTCTGCACCCACTGGCCTTTGCCGGATCTCTCGCGCTCCTGCAGCGCGATGAAGATACCGATCGCGGCGAACAGGCCGCCCGCGAGATCTGCCACCGGGATGCCGGCGCGCATCGGCCCCTGCCCAGGCTGGCCGGTGACCCACATCAGGCCTCCCATGCCCTGCGCGATCTGGTCGAAGCCGGCCCGCTTCGCGTAAGGCCCGTCCTGGCCGAAGCCGGAAATGCTGGCGTAGACGAGGCGCGGGTTATCCCTGGCCAGCGTTTCGTAGTCGATGCCGAGGCGGAACTTCACGTCCGGACGGTAGTTCTCCACCACCACGTCAGCGGTCTTCGCCAGTCGCTTCAGCACCTCGACGCCGCGCGGATCCTTCAGGTTCAGCGTAAGCGAGCGCTTGTTGCGCTGCAGGTTCTGGAAGTCCGAGCCCTCGCGCGCGCCGAAGCCGTCGTCGGCCATGCCGGCGGGCATCTCGACCTTGATCACGTCCGCGCCCCAGTCGGCGAACTGCTTCACGCAGGTCGGGCCGGCGCGCACGCGCGTCAGGTCGATGACCTTCAGGTGGCTGAGAGGGCCGCCGCCCGCCGCCTGCGAGCCTGCGCTCACCAGCGCCCCGACTCGACCTGATGGAAGAAGTCCTCGAGCACCCTGTTGAACAGGGCGGGCTCCTCCAGGTTCATGGCGTGCCCGGTCCATGGGAACACCACGTGCCCCGACTTCGGGATCGTGCGCTTCATGAGCATGCCGGGCTCGAGGCAGGCCTCGTCCTCGTCGCCATTGACGATCAGCACCGGTACCGCGATCCTGGCCATCTCCGCGGTGAGCTCGTACAGCGAGGGCCTGCGCGCCTGGTAGCCACGCATCGTATTTGCCGAGCCGATGGCCGAATGCGCGGACAGGCGCGCGATGTACTCGTTGAAGCTGATCTCGTCCTTCTTCTTCAGCTGCAGCCGCGCCGGGCCATGCCCGTAGGTGGATGCAAACCAGGCCATGCCCTTGTCCAGGATGCCCCTGGCGTTCTCCTCGGCGTTGGCGATGAAGGCCGCGCGCGTCGCCGGATAGGCGCCGTAGCCGCAGCCGGCCACCGTCGCGCTCAGCGCGCGCGCGCCGTGCGCCATGGCGAAATGCAGCGTGGCGAAGCTGCCCATCGACAGCCCGACCACGTGCGCCCGCGCGATCTTCAGGTGTTCGAGCACGCACAGGATGTCGTCGCGTACCCGCGCCTGCGAGTAGCGCTCGACGTCCTCGGGCACGTCGGAGGGCGGATAGCCGCGCGCGTTGTAGGCGACGCAGCGGTAGCGCCGCGAGAAATGCCGGACCTGCGGCTCCCAGCTGCGCGCATCGCCGGCAAATTCATGCACGAACACCAGCGGCGTGCCGCTGCCGGTCTCCTCGTACCAGAGCTTCACGCCATCGTCGGTGGTAAGGTGGGGCATGCGGCAAGCGTAGCAAAAAGTGCCGCCACACCGGAGGGCATTTCATGGATCTTGGTCTGACTGGCAGGCGCGTGCTCGTCACCGGCGGGTCGAAGGGGATCGGCAGGGCATGTGCCGCGGCATTCGTGCAGGAAGGCGCCTCGGTGATGATCGCCGCGCGCGACCCCAATACGCTTGCGGTCGCGGCCGAGGCGGTCGGCGGCGATACGCGCTTTCGCGCCACGGACCTGTCGAAGGAGGGCGAGGCCGAGGCGCTGGCCGCGTGGGCCGGCGACATCGACATCCTCGTCAACAATGCCGGCGCGATTCCCGGCGGCGACCTGCTGAACGTGGACGAAGCGACCTGGCGCGCGGCCTGGGACCTCAAGGTGTTCGGCTACATCAACCTCACGCGCGCGATCTACGCGCGCATGAAGGCAAAGCGCGCGGGCGTGATCGTCAACGTCATCGGCGCCGCCGGAGAGCGGCTGAACCCGGCGTACATCGCCGGCAGCGCCGGAAACGCCAGCCTCTACGCCTTCACGCGCGCGCTCGGCGGCACTTCGCACGCCGATGGCATCCGCGTAGTGGGGCTGAGCCCCGGGCCGGTGGAAACCGACCGGCTGGTTTCGTTGAACCGGCAGATCGCGGCGACCAGGCTCGGCGACGCCGGACGCTACCGGGAGCTGTACAAGGAGATGTCCTTTGGCCGTCCGGCCAGTCCGGAGGAAATCGCCTGGTCGGTGGTGTTTCTCGCCTCCGACAGGTCGGCCTACACGACCGGATGCGTGCTGACCATAGACGGCGGGCTGGCGGCGCGCTGGAGCTGAGGCAGGTCGGCTACGCCGGCCGGCGCAGTTCGAAGCCGAAGCGCGGGAAGTGCACCTGCAGCGTGCCCGCGCGCGGATCAATGCGCCGCAGCACGATCTCGTCCGCCGTACAGGACACCAGCTCGCCGCGGACCGCGTCCCGCGCATAGTCCACCGGCAGGACCTCGGCTGCGTCGCCAAGGCCGATGCCATCTGTCTCCACCGCCTGCGGCTGGGCGGGCTTCAGCACCGCCGAAGCCTTCGCCACGCCGATTGCCTGTGTGCTGGAGAGCGCGGTGAACCTGCCATGACCGATCGCCTGCATGCGCGCCATCCACCTGCCGATCTTGGTGAACGGCAGGAGCAGGCTGCGCGTGTCGGGCACGCGCGCGAGCGGCCATAGCGTGTGATAAACCGCGAAGTCGGCAACGCAAGGCGAACTGCCTAGCAGGAACGTCTGCGCGCCGTGCAGCTGCGTCTCGATGCGCGCGGCAAATTGCGCGAAGTTGGCGCGACACTCGGCGATCGGCCCGCGGCGCACCAGGCCGCCCTTGCGCATCGCGCCGCGGTCCTCGCGAAATCTGTCCAGGAACTCGGGTGTCGCGTCCGGAAAGAATTCCTTCAGGCCACCGCCCTGGAAAGCCAGCGGCACCGCGATGTTGAAGAGCACGCTGTCGGCAAAGTGCTGGATCGCCTCGACCGCGATCGATTCACCGTAGGGATACAGCGTCGGCGAAGGCGCGATACGCTCGAGCACGCGCGGGATCAGGGCAGTGTCGCAATAGACGTCAGCACCAAGTTGCAGGACCGGCGTCCTGCGATAGCCGCCGGTGAGTGCCACCAGGTCCGGCTTGGGCATGACCACCGGGATGGTGACCGACTTCCATGCCACGCCCTTGAAGCCGAGCATGAGGCGGATCTTCTCGGCGAAAGGCGACGCCGGGTAGTGGTGCAGGATGGGTTCCATGAGGGGATTCTACGGCGGCCGGGTTCCGGGTCGGAACGGTTATGATCCGGCGCATGAAAGCGATCCTGTGCAAGCAGTTCGGCCCGCCGGAGAACCTGGTCTGCGAAGAGCTGCCCTCGCCCGTGGCCGGGCCGGGCGAAGTCATCGTGTCGGTAAAGGCCGCGAGCGTGAACTTCCCCGACGTGCTCATCATCCAGAACAAGTACCAGTTCAAGCCGCCGCTGCCCTTTTCTCCCGGCAGCGAGATGGCTGGCGTGGTGAAGGAGATCGGCGCGGGCGTGTCCAATGCGAAACCCGGGGACCGCGTGATCGCGTTCACCACCTATGGTGCGTTCGCAGAAGAGGTGAAACTGGAAGCCTCGCGCATCGTGCCGATGCCGCCGGGCATGGACTTCCCCCGGGCGGCTGCGTTCCTGCTCACCTACGGCACGTCGGACCATGCGCTGCGCGACCGCGGCGGGTTGCAGGCGGGCGAGACGCTGCTGGTGCTGGGCGCGGCAGGCGGCGTCGGCATCGCGGCGATAGAAATCGGCAAGGCGCTGGGCGCGCGCGTCATCGCCTGCGCGTCGAGTGCCGAGAAGCTCGCCGTCTGCCGCGAGCATGGCGCCGACGAGACGATCAATTACGACGCCGAGGACATGCGCGAACGCATCAAGGCGATTACCGGCGGCCGGGGCGTGGACGTGGTCTACGACGCCGTCGGCGGCGGTTATGCGGAGCCGGCGCTGCGCTCCTGTGCATGGCGCGGCCGTTACCTTGTCGTCGGCTTCGCGGCGGGCGAGATCCCGAAGATCCCGCTCAACCTGCCGCTGCTGAAGGGCGCTTCGATCGTCGGCGTGTTCTGGGGCGACTATGCGCGCCGGGAGCCGAAGGCTTTCGCGGCCAGCATCGCGCAGCTAGGCAACTGGTATGCCGAGGGCAAGCTGAAGCCGCACGTGTCGGCGACGTTCCCGCTGCAGCAGGCCGCCGACGCGCTGAAGCTGATGGCCGCGCGCCAGGTGAAGGGCAAGGTCGTCATCACGGTCGGCGGCGAGGCCTGATCGACACCCCGGGGCGCTGATGCAAGGGGCGGACGGGCGTAAACTGCGGGCAGTCTGGGAGGCGCGCATGGGGCTGGCGACGAAGCGCTTGGTGGTGAACGGGGCATGCGCGGCTGCGGTGAGTTGCGCGCTGGCCGCACCCGCGCTTGCGAACCCGAACGCACCCACGGTGGTAGGCGGACAGGCAAGCTTCCACGTCAGCGGCAAGACGCTGACCGTCACCAACGCGCCTGGCACGATCATCCACTGGCAGGGTTTCTCCATCGCCGCCGACGAGCTGACGCGCTTCCTGCAGCAATCGCCCGTGAGCGCGGTGCTGAATCGCGTGGTTGGTTCGAATCCTTCCGAGATCCTCGGCCGCCTGCAATCGAATGGTCGCGTGTTCCTGGTGAACCCGAATGGCATCCTGTTCGGCGCGGGCGCGCAAATCGACGTCGCGGGCCTGGTGGCGTCGACGTTGAACCTGTCGAACGCCGACTTCCTTGCCGGCCGCAACACATTCACTGGCAGCGGCAGCGAAGGCCGCATCGCCAACCAGGGTGAGATCGTCACCGCCGCCGGGGGCAAGGTCTACCTGATCGCGCCGCAGGTAGAGAACAGCGGCATCATCCGCTCGCCGTCCGGCGAGATCGTGCTCGCCGCCGGCAGCACGGTGCGCCTGGTGGATGCGGGCTTCCCGTCTATCCAGGTCGAGGTCAGCGCCGGCAGCACGGACATCGCACTCGGCAAGCTGGACGCCGGCGGCAAGGTGTTCTCCTTCCTCGTGAAGCACGCTGGCGTGGCCAGTGCCTCGTCGGCGGGCATCGGCGACGCAGGCCGCGTGGTGCTGAAGTCAGCCGGCGACATCGACCTGGCCGCCGCGTCGCGCACCGCGGCCGGCGGCGCGGCCGGCGGATCGGTTACGCTGCAGGCGGCAAGGGAGGTCGCATTCTCGGGCGTCATCGATGCGCGCGGCGCAGGCGCGGCAGGCGGCAGCGTCACCATCGAAGCGCCTCGCATCGTGATGGCCTACAGCGGCGCGATCGACGTGTCCGGGGGCCGCGGCGGGCGCGCCACGCTGATCGGCCTGTACACGCACTTTGCCGGCACGATAGCCGCGCGTGCCACGGGTGCCGGCGACGGCGGATTCGTGGAAGTTTCTGGCAGGCAGGCGCTCGCCTTCACCGGCAGCGTCGATACCCGCGCCGTTGCGGGCAGGACCGGCACGCTGCTCATCGATCCGGCGCGCATCGAGGTGGTGGCTGGCTCGAGGAGCATGCCGCCCGCGCTCGCGGACGGCACCTGGGCGGCGAACGAGGATGCCGGCACGCAGACCGTGGGTGCCGCGGAGCTCTCGCAGCTGCTCGCCACCTCGTCGGTGACGCTACAGGCCACCGAGCAGGTGACGGTGGCTTCAGACGCGGTGATCGAGGCCCCCGTGGCAGATCGCACGCTGACGCTGCAGGCGCCGCGCGTGCTGTTCCAGGGAACCATCCGTACCGCAGTCGCGCCGGTCGGGCTGCGCATCGAAGCGACGCAGGCACAGGTCTCGCAGGCGGCCAGGCTGGAACTCGGCGGCGGCAAGCTGGAAGTCGAGGCTCGCACCGCGATGGTGGAGCCGGCGCAGGAGACAGCCCGGTCGCAGACGCAGGCGGCGCAACGCCGCGCCGAGGACACAGAACCGCCGCAGCTTGCCCGGCTGCGTGCCGAGGTCGCCGCGGAGATCGAGCGTGACAATGCGCGGCTTGCGGCGGCAATGAGCCGCTCGTGCGACAAGGCGGGCGCGCCCAGGCTGGGTTGCACCGTCGGCGCGCCGCCGGCACGGCGCTTCGCGTTCGCCGGTTGAGCATGGCGGTCTTCGGCGCCGTCCTCGTCGTCATCGGGTTCTGGATCGGCGGCAAGTACCACGCCTGGGGATTTGTCCTCGCGGCCATCCCGATCGGCATCTGGGGCGCGCTGCACCTGCGGCACTGGCTGCGCCGGCGCAGGGACGCTAGCTGAGCGGCTGCGGCGGCGTACCATCGCCGCGGCCCAGCGGCCGCTGCATCAGCACCGAATCCACCCAGCGGCCGAACTTGTAGCCGCTCGAACGCAGCGTGCCGGCGTGCAGGAAGCCCAGCGCGGCATGCAGCCGTATCGATGCGGCGTTCGCGCTGTCGCCGATCACCGCGATCATCTGCCGGTAGCCCAGCGCGTCGCAGCGCGCGACCAGCTCGGTGAGTACTGCCCGACCTATGCCCCTGCCGCCCATTCCCTGGCGTACGTAGATCGAATCCTCGAGCGTGAACCGGTAGGCCGAGCGCGGCCGGTACGGCGTGCAGTAGCCGTAGCCGAGCACCTCGTCGCCCTCGCAGGCCACCAGATAGGGCAGGCCGCGCCCGGTCACGTCCTCGTAGCGGCGGCGCATCTCCGCCAGCGCCGGTGGCACCTCCTCGAACGAGGCCAGCCCGTGCAGGACGTGATACGCGTAGATCGCCTGGATGGCGGGAAGGTCTGCGCCGGAGGCGGCGCGCAGGATCGTCATGCCGCAACTCTAGCAGCGCGACCGCGCCAGGCCTCGTGGGTCGCTTCGCGATGGTTCGGCTATACTTTGTCTTGATGATAATCATTCGAATGAGTTAGGCGATGGGGACGCTGGCCAGCGAGGCGCCGGTGGGTTTGCTGTCGCCGGAACCGCTCTACAAGCAAGTCAAGGACCGCATCGTCGATAGCCTGACGCAGGGCGAATGGAAGCCCGGCGACATGCTGCCCAGCGAGCCGAATCTGGCCAGCCGCTACGGCGTCAGCATCTCGACCGTGCGCGCCGCGATCGGCCACCTGGTGGCCGGGAAAGTGCTCTCCCGCAAGCAGGGCAAGGGTACGTTCGTGTCGCTGCACGGCCACCGGCGCGACATCCACCAGTTCTTCCATGTGGTGCGCAACGACGGCCTGCGCGAGCTGCCGCGCAGCGAGCTGCTGTCGCTGCGCGTCACCAGGGCGGACGGCGAGGTCGCGGACCTGCTGCGGCTGCCGCGCACGGCCCGGCGCGCCGAGGTCTACAGGATCCGCAATGTCCTCAAGGTAAGTGGCGTCCCGGTGGTGCTGTCGGACGTGACGATTCCCTGCGCGTTGCTGCCGGGTCTGGACGAGGAGGCCATCCGCAGCGGCGGCGACACGCTGTACGCGGTCTACCAGATGCGCTTCGGCCTGAACATCGTCAGGACGGTGGAGCAGCTGCGTGCGTCGAAAGCAGACGCGCCGGCAGCGAAGGCCTTCGCCATCCCGCCCGGCCACCCGGTGCTGGAGATCCATCGGCTTGCATACACCTTCAATGACGTCCCGGTGGAAGTGCGCCGGATCCGCGTCGATACGCGCAATTACTTCTATCACTCGGAGCAAGGCTGACCCCATGACGCTTTCGATTCAACCACTCTCCGCCGCGCTGGGCGCGGAAGTCTCGGGCATCGACTTCAAGCGCCCGCTGCCCGCGGAGGACGTGCGCCGCCTGCACCAGGCGCTGGGTGCACACGGAATACTGCTGTTTCGCGGTGCCGATATCACGCCCGAAGAACACATCGCCTTCAGCCGCCAGTTCGGTCCGCTCGAGACGCACGTGGTGGGGGAATTCAACCTGCCCGACCATCCGGAGGTATTCGTCGTCTCGAACGTCAAGGAAGGCGGCAAGCTGAAGGGCGCGGTGTATGCCGGCCAGTACTGGCACTCCGACCTTTCCTACATGGAGAAGCCGTCGCTGGGGTCGCTGCTGCTCTGTCGCGAGATGCCGAAGCTGGGCGGCGACACCATGTGGGCGAACATGTACATGGCTTGGGACACGCTGTCCGAACCGCTGAAGGGACTCCTCGGCGGTCTGAAGGCGGTGCACGACTACAGCCACGCCTACGACACCTACTTCGCGCACCTGAAGGACAGGCCGCCGCTGACGGCGGCGCAGCGCGCGAAGACCCCGCCGGTGGAACAGCCGATCGCGCGCACGCACCCGGTGACCGGACGCAAGGCGCTTTACGTCAATCCGGGATTCACCACCGGCATCGTCGGCATGCCGAAGGAGGAAAGCGCGCCGATCCTCGAGTTCCTCTTCCGCCACTCGACGCGCCAGGAGTTCATCTACCGGCACAAGTGGCGCGTGAACGACATGATGTTCTGGGACAACCGTTCGACCATGCACTATGCGCTGGCTGACTACGACTTCTCGGTGCGCCGCCTGATGCATCGCACCACGGTCGCCGGCGACGCGCCCTACTGACGGAGACGGAAAGGAAAAGGCCGCCCGGGGGCGGCCTTTTCGTCCTGCCTGAAGCGCTGCCTCAACTGCCTGCGGCTGCAGCCTCGGTCGCGGGCGCCTGCTCCGCAGGCATCTCCAGCACCGGCGGCTCGGCGGCCTGCGCCTTGCGCACCTGGTGGTAGGCAAGTCCGGTGCCGGCCGGGATGAGGCGCCCGACGATGACGTTCTCCTTCAGCCCGCGCAGTCCATCGCGCTTGCCCATGATCGCCGCCTCGGTCAGCACGCGCGTCGTTTCCTGGAACGAGGCCGCCGAGATGAAAGAGTCGGTGGACAGGGACGCCTTGGTGATGCCAAGCAGCATGTAGGAGTAGGTCGCAGGCTTCTTGCCCTGCTTCTCCATCGCCTCGTTTTCCTCGAGGATCTCTGCGCGCTCGGCCTGCTCCCCAGTGATGAACGAGGTGTCGCCCGGATCCTCGACCTGCACGCGGCGCAGCATCTGCCGCACGATCACCTCGATGTGCTTGTCGTTGATCTTCACGCCCTGGAGGCGGTAGACGTCCTGCACCTCGTCGATGATGTAGCGCGCGAGCGCCTCCATCCCCTGCAGGCGCAGGATGTCGTGCGGGTCGGCCGGCCCGTCGACGATCATCTCGCCCTTGTTGACGACCTGGCCGTCGTGCACCGAGATGTGCTTGTCCTTCGGGATGAGGTACTCGTGGGCGGCGCCGTCGAAGTCGGTGATGATCAGGCGCTGCTTGCCCTTGGTGTCCTTGCCGAAGGAGACCGTCCCGGTGATCTCGGCCAGGAGGCCGGCGTCCTTCGGGCTCCTCGCCTCGAAGAGCTCGGCCACGCGCGGCAGGCCCCCGGTGATGTCGCGGGTCTTGGACGACTCCTGCGGGATGCGGGCGAGCACGTCGCCCACGGCGAGCTGCTGGCCGTTCTTCACGGTGATGATGGCGCCGATCTGGAACGTGTAGTTCACCGGCGTGTCGCTGCCGGCGAGCTTCACCTCCTTGCCCTTGTCGCCCAGGAGCTTCACGGCCGGGCGCAGCCCCTTGGCCGCCGCACCCGCCTTGCGCTTCGGGTCGATCACGACGAGGCTGGACAGGCCCGTGGTCTCGTCGATCTGCTTGGCGACGGTGACCCCCTCCTCGACGTTCTCGAAGCGGACCTCGCCGGCGTACTCCGTGATGATCGGGCGGGTCAGCGGGTCCCACGTGGCGAGCACGTGGCCGGCCTTGGCCTTCGCCCCGTCGCGGACCGCGAGGGTCGCGCCATAGGGCACCTTGTGCCGCTCGCGCTCGCGGCCGTTGTCGTCGGCGATGATGATCTCGCCGTTGCGCGAGATCGCGATCTGCTCGTCGCGGGCGTTGGTGACGTAGCGCATCGTCGGCGCGAAGCGCACGACGCCGTTGGACTTGGCTTCCACGGCGCTCGCCACCGCCGCGCGGGAGGCCGCGCCGCCGATGTGGAAGGTGCGCATGGTGAGCTGGGTGCCCGGCTCGCCGATCGACTGGGCGGCGATGACGCCCACCGCCTCGCCGACGTTCACGAGGTGCCCGCGGCCCAGATCCCGGCCGTAGCACTTCGCACACAGGCCGTGGCGCGTCTCGCAGGTCAGCGGCGTGCGCACCTTGACCTCGTCGATGCCGAGCGCCTCGATCTGCTCCACCTCGTCCTCGCCCAAGAGCGTCCCCGGGTAGTAGAGCGTGGCCTGCGTCTCCGGATGCACGGCGTCGGCCGCGACCACGCGGCCGAGGATGCGCTCGCGCAGGGGCTCGATCACCTCGCCGCCCTCGACCAGCGCCTTCATCGCCACACCGTTGCTGGTGCCGCAATCGTCTTCTGTCACCACGAGGTCCTGCGTCACGTCGACGAGGCGGCGGGTGAGATAGCCCGAGTTCGCCGTCTTCAACGCCGTGTCGGCCAGGCCCTTGCGCGCGCCGTGCGTGCTGATGAAGTACTGCAGCACGTTCAGGCCTTCGCGGAAGTTCGCGGTGATCGGCGTCTCGATGATCGAGCCGTCGGGCTTGGCCATCAGCCCGCGCATGCCCGCGAGCTGGCGAATCTGCGCGGCCGAGCCGCGCGCGCCTGAGTCCGCCATCATGTAGATCGAGTTGAATGCCTCCTGCTTGACCTTCTTGCCGTGGCGGTCCACCGCGTCCTCGGCACCGAGCTGCTCCATCATCACCTTGCCGACCTGCTCGCCGCAGCGCGACCAGATGTCCACCACCTTGTTGTAGCGCTCGCCCACGGTGACCAGGCCCGAGGTGTACTGGGACTCGATCTCCTTCACCTCGTTCTCGGCGGCCGCGATCAGTTCCTTCTTCGCCGCGGGGATGTGCATGTCGTGCACGCCGAACGAGATGCCCGCGCGCGTGGCGTAGGTGAAGCCGGCCTGCATCAGCTTGTCGGCGAAGATGACCGTTTCGCGCAAGCCACAGCGGCGAAATCCCGCGTTGATGAGCCTGGAGATCTCCTTCTTCTTCAGCGGCCGGTTCAGCAGCTCGAAGGGCAGCCCTGCGGGCAGCACCTCTGACAGCAATGCGCGTCCGATCGTCGTCTCGTAGCGCGTGATCTTGTCCTTGCGCTCTCCCGATTCGGAAACCTCGACTTCCTTGATGCGCACCCAGACGCGGGCGTGCAGGTCGACGTGGCGCGCTTCATAGGCGCGCGACACTTCCGCAAGGTCGGAGAAGGACATGCCCTCCCCTTTGGCGCCGAGGCGCTGGCGGGTGGCGTAGTACAAGCCCAGCACGATGTCCTGCGAAGGCACGATGATCGGCTCGCCGTTGGCGGGCGACAGCACGTTGTTGGACGCAAGCATCAGCGTGCGCGCCTCCATCTGTGCTTCCAGCGACAGCGGAACGTGCACCGCCATCTGGTCGCCGTCGAAGTCGGCGTTGAACGCCGCGCAGACCAGCGGATGCAGCTGGATCGCCTTGCCCTCGATCAGCACCGGCTCGAACGCCTGGATGCCCAGGCGGTGCAGCGTCGGCGCGCGGTTCAGCATGATCGGGTGCTCGCGGATCACCTCTTCGAGGATGTCCCAGACCTCGGGGACTTCCTGCTCGACCAGGCGCTTGGCGGCCTTGATGGTCGTGGCGAGGCCGAGCAGCTCGAGCTTGTTGAAGATGTAGGGCTTGAAGAGTTCCAGCGCCATCTTCTTCGGCAGGCCGCACTGGTGCAGCTTCAGCTGCGGGCCTACGACGATCACCGAGCGCCCGGAGTAGTCGACGCGCTTTCCGAGCAGGTTCTGGCGGAAACGGCCGCCCTTGCCCTTGATCATGTCCGCCAGCGACTTCAGCGGCCGCTTGTTGGCGCCGGTCATCGCCTTGCCGCGGCGGCCGTTGTCGAGCAGCGAATCGACGGCCTCCTGCAGCATGCGCTTTTCGTTGCGCACGATGATCTCGGGCGCCTTGAGTTCCAGCAGGCGCTTCAAGCGGTTGTTGCGGTTGATGACGCGGCGATACAGGTCGTTCAGGTCGGAGGTCGCGAAGCGTCCGCCGTCCAGCGGCACCAGCGGGCGCAGTTCCGGCGGCAGCACCGGCAGCACCTCCATGATCATCCACGACGGGTTGATCTTGGAGTTCTTGAAGCCCTCGAGTACCTTGAGGCGCTTGGCGATCTTCTTGATCTTGGCGTCCGAACTCGTCGCCTCGAGGTCCTTGCGAAGCTGTTCGATGTCGCGGTTCAGGTCGATCGACTTGAGCAGCGCGCGGATGCCCTCGGCGCCCATCGCCGCCGAGAAGTCATCTCCGAACTCCTCGACCTTGGACAGGTAATCATCCTCGGTGAGGAGCTGGCAGCGCTTCAGCGGCGTCAGGCCGGGGTCGGTGACCACGTAGGCCTCGAAGTACAGCACGCGCTCGATGTCGCGCAGCGTCATGTCGAGCACCAGGCCGAGGCGGCTCGGCAGGCTCTTCAGGAACCAGATGTGCGCGGTCGGGCTGGCGAGCTCGATGTGGCCCATGCGCTCGCGGCGAACCTTGGCAAGGGTCACCTCGACGCCGCACTTCTCGCAGATCACGCCACGGTGCTTGAGGCGCTTGTACTTGCCGCACACGCACTCGTAGTCCTTGATCGGCCCGAAAATCTTGGCGCAGAACAGGCCGTCGCGCTCCGGCTTGAAGGTGCGGTAGTTGATGGTCTCGGGCTTCTTCACCTCGCCGTACGACCAGGAACGGATCTTCTCCGGCGAGGCGAGCCCGATGCGGATGGCGTCGAATTCCTCGGCCGGCTGGACCTGCTTGAACAGTTCGAGTAGCGCTTTCATCTAGAACCTCTCCAGATCGATGTCGATGCCGAGCGATCGAATTTCCTTCACCAGCACGTTGAACGACTCGGGCATGCCCGCGTCTATCCGGTGCTCGCCCTTGACGATGCTTTCGTACACCTTGGTGCGGCCGTTGATGTCGTCGGACTTGACCGTCAGCATCTCCTGCAGCGTGTACGCGGCGCCGTAGGCTTCCAGCGCCCAGACTTCCATCTCGCCGAAGCGCTGGCCGCCGAACTGCGCCTTGCCGCCCAGCGGCTGCTGGGTAACCAGGCTGTAAGGGCCGGTCGAGCGCGCGTGCATCTTGTCGTCGACAAGGTGGTGCAGCTTCAGCATGTGCATGTAACCCACGGTGACGGTGCGATCGAACGCCTCGCCGGTGCGCCCGTCATAGAGCGTCACCTGACCGGTGGTGGGGAGCCCCGCGAGTTCGAGCATTGCGTTGATCTCGACTTCGGATGCGCCATCGAACACCGGCGTCGCGAAGGGCACGCCCTGCTTGAGGCCTTCGGCGAGCTGCATCACTTCGTCGTCTGCAAGCGTCTCCAGGGGCTCCGGCTTGCCGCCTGAGTTGTAGATGCTGTTCAGTGTCTTGCGCAATTCGGCCGCGCGCGCACCCGCCTGCAGCATGGCGCCAATTCTCAGGCCCAGGCCCTTGGCGGCCCAGCCCAGGTGCGTCTCGAGGATCTGGCCGACGTTCATTCGCGACGGCACGCCCAGCGGGTTCAGCACCAGGTCGACCGTCGTTCCGTCCGCCATGTGCGGCATGTCCTCGACCGGCGTGATCTTCGAAATCACGCCCTTGTTGCCGTGGCGCCCGGCCATCTTGTCACCGGGCTGCAGTCGCCGCTTCACGGCGACGTACACCTTCACCATCTTCAGCACGCCCGGCGGCAGTTCATCTCCCTGCGTGAGCTTCTTGCGCTTCGCCTCGAACATGGCATCGAACTCGCGACGCTTCTGCGCCAGCGATTCCTTGAGGCTCTCGACCTGCCCGGCAGACTCCTCGTTGGCGAGGCGGATGTCGAACCAGTCGTAGCGCTCCAGCGTCTCGAGATAGCTCTTCGCGATCTTGGTGCCCTTGGCGAGCCGCTTCGGGCCGCCGTTTGCCGTCTTCCCGGTCAGTAGGCGCTCGAGTCGCTCGAAGGTGTCTGCCTCGACGATGCGCATCTGGTCGGCGAGGTCGGTCTTGTAGCGCTTGAGTTCGTCCTCGATGATCGACTGGCTGCGCTTGTCGCGCTCGATGCCTTCGCGGGTGAAGACCTGGACGTCGATCACGCAGCCGGAAATTCCCGAAGGCACGCGCAGCGAGGTGTCCTTCACGTCGCTCGCCTTCTCGCCGAAGATCGCGCGCAGCAGCTTCTCCTCGGGGGTGAGTTGCGTCTCGCCCTTGGGCGTGACCTTGCCCACCAGCACGTCGCCCGCCTCGACTTCGGCCCCGATGTAGACGATGCCGGATTCGTCGAGCCTGGCCAGCTGGGCTTCTGAAAGGTTCGAGATGTCCCGCGTGATCTCCTCGGCGCCGAGCTTGGTGTCGCGCGCGACGACGGTGAGCTCCTCAATGTGGATCGACGTGAAGCGGTCGTCCGACACCACCCGCTCGGAGATGAGGATCGAGTCCTCGAAGTTGTAGCCGTTCCACGGCATGAACGCGACCAGCATGTTCTGGCCCAGCGCGAGCTCACCCAGATCGGTGGACGCGCCGTCGGCGACTACGTCGCCCCTGGCGATGCGATCACCCGGTTTCACGATCGGGCGCTGGTTGATGTTCGTGTTCTGGTTCGAGCGCGTGTACTTCGTCAGCTTGTAGATGTCGACGCCGACGTCGCTTGCCTGGGTCTCGTCATCGTTTACGCGCACCACGATCCTCGTGGCGTCCACGTAGTCGACGACGCCACCCCGGAGGGCGATCACGCAGGTACCCGAGTCGACGGCCGCGGTGCGCTCTATGCCCGTGCCGACCAGCGGCTTCTCCGGCCGCAGGCAGGGCACCGCCTGTCGCTGCATGTTGGAGCCCATCAGCGCGCGGTTGGCGTCGTCGTGCTCCAGGAACGGGATCAGGGAGGCCGCCACGGAGACGATCTGAGACGGCGCCACGTCCATGTAGTCGATCTTGTCCGGCGTCGACAGCATGAACTCGTTCTTGTTGCGCGAGGACACGAGCGTATCGGTGAGCTTGCCTGACTTGTCGACAGCGGCGTTGGCCTGCGCGATCACGTGGCGCCCCTCCTCGATCGCGGAGAGGAACTCGATGTCGCTGGTGCTCTTTCCGTTGACCACCTTGCGGTACGGCGTTTCCAGGAATCCGTACTTGTTGGTCCTGGCGTAGAGCGCGAGGGAATTGATCAGGCCGATGTTCGGGCCCTCAGGCGTCTCGATCGGGCAGACCCTGCCATAGTGGGTCGGGTGCACGTCGCGCACCTCGAAACCGGCACGCTCGCGGGTCAGGCCGCCCGGTCCGAGCGCGGAAACCCGGCGCTTGTGCGTGATCTCGGACAGCGGGTTCGTCTGGTCCATGAACTGCGACAGCTGCGACGAGCCGAAGAACTCCTTCACCGCGGCCGAGATCGGCTTGGCGTTGATGAGGTCGTGCGGCATCAGGTTGTCGGATTCGGCCTGCGACAGCCGCTCCTTGACCGCCCGTTCCACGCGCACCAGGCCGGCCCTGAACTGGTTCTCGGCCAGTTCGCCGACCGAGCGCACGCGCCGGTTGCCGAGGTGGTCGATGTCGTCGATCTCGCCGCGACCATTGCGCAGCTCGACCAGGATGCGGATCACCTCGACGATGTCACGCGGCGAGAGCGTGAAACGCTGCTCCACCTTCGCTTCGAGCTTCTGGCGGTCGACCCCTTTCGCCTTCAGCTCCTGGAACATCTTCTCGACCGTCGCCTCGGCTTCGGCGAGGTTGCCCGCGCCATCAAGCGCGACCTTGTTCAGCGAGAGCTCCGGGGCGTTGCCGAAATACGTCCACACTTCGGCTTCCGCCTCCTTCGACAGCGCGAGGTTGCGCAGCCGTACCTGCCAGCTTGACTCGCTTGCCACGCCAACTCGGCGGTTGAACTTCATGCGGCCGACCGCAGAAAGGTCGTAGCGCTCTTCGGCGAAGAACAGGCCGTTGAACAGCGTCTCGACCGCGTCCTCCGTGGGCGGCTCGCCGGGGCGCATCATGCGGTAGATCGCCACGCGTGCCTGGTTCAGGTCGGCGGTCTCGTCGGCGCGCAGCGTCTGCGAGATGTAGGGGCCGTAGTCCAGGTCGTTGGTGAACAGCGTCTGGATCTTCGCCACCCGTGCCTCGCGCAGCTTGGCGAGAAGCGTCTCGGTGATCTCGTCGTTCGCATTGGCGATGATCTCGCCGGTTTCGGCGTTGACCACGTTGTGCGAGATCGCACGGCCGATGAGGAACTCGTCCGGTGCCTCGATGCGCTTGATGCCGGCGGCTTCCATGTCGCGGATGTGCTTCACGGTGATCCGCTTGTTCTTCGCGACGATGTTCTTGCCCGACTTGTCGTTTATGTCGAAGCGGGCGACTTCGCCGCGAAGCCGTTCCGGCACGACTTCGAATGCAACGTGGTTCTCGGAGATGTGGAAGTTGTCGAACTTGAAGAACTCCCTGAGGATGCGCTCGGGGTTGTAGCCCAGCGCCTTCAGGAGGATCGTCACGGGCATCTTGCGGCGGCGATCGACGCGGAAGTAGACGATGTCCTTGGCGTCGAACTCGAAATCGAGCCATGATCCGCGGTACGGAATGATGCGCGCGGAGAACAGCAGCTTGCCGCTGGAGTGCGTCTTGCCACGGTCATGCTCGAAGAACACCCCGGGCGAGCGGTGTAACTGGGAAACGATCACCCGCTCGGTGCCGTTGATGACGAACGAACCGGTGGTGGTCATGAGCGGGATCTCGCCCATGTAGACCTCCTGCTCCTTCACTTCCTTCACCGTCGGCTTGGCGGCTTCCTTGTCGAAGATCGTCAGGCGGACCTTGGCGCGCAACGGGCTGGCATAGGTGAGCCCGCGCTGCTGGCATTCCTTGACGTCGAACGGTGGCTCACCGAGCACGTAGGAGACGAACTCGAGCCTGGCGTTGCCGGAATGCGACGAGATGGGGAAGATCGTGTTGAACGCGGCCTGGAGGCCCTCGTTCTTTCGGCTCTCCGGGGGCGTGAACTCCTGCAGGAACGCCGCAAACGACTCGAGCTGGGTCGCTATCAGGTAGGGCACGTTGAGAACGCTTGCACGCTTCGCGAAACTTTTGCGGATGCGCTTGCGCTCGGTCAGAGAATAGGTCATGAAAGCTCCCGGTCAGAGGCTCTTGAAGGGCAAAGCAAAGGGCCGCATGCGCCCTTTGCTTTGGCCTCGGGCCGGGGGCGGCTCGCGCCGCCCCCGATCCATGCAGCCTGGCTTACTTGATCTCCACCTTGGCGCCAGCGTCGGTCAGCTTCTTCGCCACCGCGTCGGCATCCGCCTTGGACACGCCTTCCTTGACGGGCTTGGGCGCGCCGTCAACCAGGTCCTTCGCCTCCTTCAGGCCGAGGCTCGTGACCTCACGCACCGCCTTGATGACGTTCACCTTGTTGTCGCCGACCGCGGCGAGAACCACGGTGAACTCCGTCTGCTCGGCGGCAGCGGCACCGCCCGCCGCACCACCGGCCGCCGGAGCGGCAACCGCCACCGCGGCGGCAGCCGACACGCCGAACTTCTCTTCCATGTCCTTGATGAGCTGCGAAAGCTCGAGGACGGTCATTTTCGATACTGCTTCGAGGATCTGTGCACGTTCCATGTTCTGCTCCTAGATTGGGTTCCTGCGGCCGCTACGCGGCCGCCTTCTCTCTTGCATCGCGCACCGCGGCGAGCGCCCGGACGAACTTCGTAGGCACTTCATTCATGGTGCGCACCATTTGCGCAATCGGCGCCTGCATCGTGCGCACCAGCGTCGCCAGCAGCTCTTCGCGCGAGGGCATCGTTGCGAGCGCCGTGACGTCCTTGGCGGACATCATGGAGTTCGGCATCGCGCCGCCCTTTATGACGAAGAGCGTGTTCTCCTTGGCGAAGTCGGCGAGCACCTTGGCACCGGCCACCGGATCCTGCGCGACGCCGTACATCAGCGGCCCGACCATCTGTTCGGACAGCTTCTCGAACGGCGTGCCCTTGACGGCACGGCGCGCCAGAGAGTTCTTCAGCACGCGCAGGTAGACACCCGATTTCCGCGCCTTGGCGCGCAGGCCGGTCACGGCCTCGACTTCGAGGCCACGGTACTCGGCGAGGATCACTGCCTGCGCCCCGGAAAGGCGTGCCGTGAACTCGGAGACGACCGCTTGCTTCTGCTCAAGATTGAGACTCAAGGTCCTGCTCCTTCACTGTTGATCAAAAGGTCGGCCCTTCCGGACCGGCCCGCCCTGGCGACCTTGAATCGGGAACCTCTCGATTCCTTCCTCGGGTGCGCCGTCTGCGCAGGGTGCAGCCGTATTAAGCGGGATGTACCCCGCCCCTGCGGTCTTTGACAGCAACCGCCTTCCCGAAGGTCGGCGGTAGCCCAAAGTCCTTTTGTTACGCCTGTTGCGTCCCCAGCGAGCCCGCGTCGACCTTCACGCCGACCCCCATCGTGCTCGATACGGACAGCTTCCTCAGGTAAATACCCTTTGCATTCGCCGGCTTGGAGCGGTTCACCGCCTCGACAAGCGCGGCCAGGTTGTCGCGCAACTGCTCTGGCGTGAACGAGGCCCGCCCGATCGTGCATTGCACGATTCCGGACTTGTCGGCGCGGAACTGCACCTGGCCGCCCTTGGCGTTCTTTACCGCCGCGGCGACGTCCGCCGTCACCGTTCCCACCTTCGGGTTGGGCATCAGCCCGCGGGGGCCAAGGATCTGGCCGAGCCCACCAACGACCCGCATCGCCTCGGGAGCCGCAATCACGACATCGAAATCCAGCTTGCCGGCCTTGATGCTCTCGGCAAGGTCCTCCATGCCGACGACCTCGGCGCCGGCTGCCTTCGCAGCCTCCGCCTTGTCCCCAGGCGCGAACACGGCGACGCGAACCTTCTTGCCCGTGCCCGCGGGCAGCACGACCGATCCGCGCACGGTCTGGTCGGACTTCTTGGCGTCGATGCCGAGGTTGATGGCGACATCGACTGCTTCGTCGAACTTGGCCGTCGCCGTGTCCTTGACGAGCTTCATCGCATCGAGCGCGGCGTATGACTTGACGCGATCGACCTTGTTCGCAAACGCCTTGCGACGCTTCGACATGCTGGCGGTCATTTACAGGCCCTCCACGATGATGCCCATCGAGCGCGCGCTGCCGGCAACGGTTCGCGTCGCGGCGTCGAGGTCTGCGGCGGTGAGGTCGGGCATCTTCTGCTTGGCGATCTCCTCGGCCTGCTTGCGGGTGATCTTGCCGACCTTGTCGGTCAGCGGCCGCGCGCTGCCGGATTCGATCCCCGCCGCCTTCTTGATCAGCACGGTGACCGGCGGCGTCTTGATGATGAAAGTGAAGCTCTTGTCGGAAAACGCCGTGATCACGACGGGCAGGGGCAAGCCCGGCTCGACCTTCTGGGTCTGGGCATTGAACGCCTTGCAGAACTCCATGATGTTCAGCCCGCGCTGTCCCAGGGCCGGGCCGATGGGCGGCGACGGGTTCGCCTTGCCCGCGGGCACCTGCAGCTTGATGAAGCCTATGATCTTCTTTGCCACACTACGCTCCTTTCGGGTTCAGACGAGCGCTCCGCGACTGCAAGGAGCGCTCTCCCCGTACGGTTGCAAAAAGGCTCAGGCCTTCTCGACCTGGCCAAACTCGAGCTCGACCGGAGTCGAGCGTCCAAAAATCGTCACCGCCACGCGCAGGCGGCTCTTCTCGTAGTTCACGTCCTCCACGGTTCCCTGGAAATCTGTGAACGGGCCGTCCTTGACGCGCACCATCTCGCCGTTCTCGAACAGCACCTTCGGCTTGGGCTTTTCCACGCCCTCGCGCATCTGCTGCATGATGGCGTCGACTTCCTTCTCCGGGATCGGTGCCGGCCGCGTCGCCGTGCCACCAACGAATCCCGTAACCTTGTTGGTGTTCTTCACCAGGTGCCAGGTGTCGTCGTTCATCTCCATCTCGACCAGCACATAGCCCGGGAAGAACTTGCGCTCGGACATGTGCTTCTGGCCACCCTTCATCTCGACGACCTCCTCGACCGGCACGAGGATCTTGCCGAACTTGTCGTGCATTCCCGCGCGGTTGATGCGGTCCTCCAGCGCACGCTGGACCGATTTCTCGAACCCCGAATAGGCATGCACCACATACCAGCGTTTCCCCGTGCCTGTCTGTGCGCTCGTCATGTCCTTCTCCACCCGAGGACCAGGTCGTACAGCACCCATTCCAGCGTCTTGTCGGTTACCCACAGGAACAGCGCCATCACCACCACGAATGCAAACACTGCAAGCGTGGTCTGAGTCGTTTCCTTCCGCGTCGGCCACACCACTTTCTTCGCTTCCGCCTGTGATTCACGGGCGAAAACGAAGAATTCCTTGCCTGGGGCACTCGTCCAGGCCACCGCCACTCCCGCCGCGACACCCGCCGCCAGGGCGAGTATCCTCACCACCAGGGGGCTCTGCCCCAGCAGGTAGAACCCCCAGAAGCCCGACGCAGCAAGCGCGGCAGCGACGGCGAGTTTGATCTTGTCGGTCATGGATGTTGGCGCTTGGCAGGGGCAGAGGGTCTCGAACCCCCAGCCTTCGGTTTTGGAGACCGACGCTCTACCAGTTGAGCTATGCCCCTGTGCCCGTTTACTCGATGACCTTTGAGACGACGCCGGCGCCGACGGTGCGGCCGCCCTCG
>CAZTDU010000008.1:0-156984 GCA_964612335.1 uncultured Enterobacteriaceae bacterium
CCACGTTGTTGCGCTTGCGGTCGAGCTTGATGACCTTGAACTCCATCTCCTTGCCCTCGTAGGGCGTGGTGTCCTTGACCGGTCGCAGGTCGACCAGCGACCCGGGCAGGAATGCCCGGATGCCCTTGGTCATCACGGTCAGCCCGCCCTTCACCTTGCCGGTGATCATGCCGGTGACCTTCTCGCCTTTCTCGAGCGCTTCCTCGAGTTCCATCCAGGCCGCGAGGCGCTTGGCCTTCTCGCGCGAAAGGCGGGTTTCGCCGTGGCCATCCTCCAGCGCTTCGATCGAGACCTTCACCAGGTCGCCGATCTTCACTTCGAGTTCGCCTGCGTCGTTGCGGAACTCCTCGACAGGAATGACGCTCTCGGACTTCAGGCCCGCATTGACGACAACGATGTTCTGGTCGACGCGCACGACTTCGGCGGTAATGACCTCACCGATCCGCATTTCCTTGCGGGTGAGGCTTTCTTCGAACAGCGCGGCGAAGGACTCTGGATTGACGGGGGTGGACTGCGATACGGCTTGGGAAACGCTGGACATGTGTTGGGGTTGGCCTGTTTCTGCCGCGCCGCGGAGGGCCGTTGCGCGGGTCAAGTTGCAATCGGAGCCGGCCTGGGGCCTGCTCCACCGGTTACTGCGGGTTACTGCGCCTGCTGAAGCGACTTTTTCCCATACCAATCAAGCACCAGGCTGACCACTTCGTCCACCGAAAGCGCCGAGGAGTCGAGTACTACGGCATCCGCCGCCGGGGCGAGGGGGGCTACGCTACGCTTCGCGTCCCGCTCGTCCCTCTCCTCAAGGTCTTGGGAAAGGGACGCGAGGTTAGCATGGTTTCCCTTGTCTATCAACTGCTTATACCTGCGCTGCGCGCGCACGGCGGCGCTTGCGGTGAGGAATACCTTGAGCACGGCGTCGGGAAATACCACGCTGCCCATGTCGCGCCCATCGGCAACCAGGCCGGGTCGCTGGCGAAAGCGCCGCTGCCGCTCCAGCAGTGCCGCCCTCACCTCCGGAATCGCCGCGATTGCGGAAGCCCGTATGCCCACCGCCTCGGCCCGTATTTCGTTCGTAACATCCTGTCCGGAAAGGAATATCTTGCCGTCCTTGAACGCCACCTCGAGCTGCGCGGCGACGCGTTCCGGGGCATCGCTATCCGCCAGCGCCACCAGCCGGTACAGCACGCCGCTTTCCAGGTAGTGAAACCCAAGCGCCGCCGCCACCCGGCTTGCCACGGTGCCCTTTCCCGAGGCCGACGGGCCGTCTATGGCGATCACGGGGACGTTCATCGCGCCAGGCTCGCGAACACTTCGAAATACGCCGGAAACGTCTTGGCGACGCAATCGGGGTCATTGATCCTTACCGCGACGCCACCCAGCGCCGCAAGCGAGAAGCACATCGCCATGCGGTGGTCGTCATAGGTATCGATTGCGGCGCCGGCTTTCAGCGCCAGCGGCGGCGACACCCGGATCCAGTCCTCGCCCGCCTCGACGCCGGCACCGAGCTTGCGCAGCTCGGTGCGCATGGCGGCAATGCGATCGGTCTCCTTGACGCGCCAGCTGCCGATGTTCCGAAGCATGCTCGGGCCGTCCGCATACAGAGCGGCAACCGCCGCGGTCATCGCGGCGTCCGGAATGTGGTTCAGGTCGAGGTCGATCGGGCGCAGCGGGCGCTCGCCGCTCGCCTCGATCCAGTTGTCGCCGTAGGACACGCGCGCGCCCATCGCTTCGAGCACCTGCGCGAACGCGACGTCGCCCTGCACGCTCGCGCGGCCCACGCCCTCGACGCGCACGGGCCCTCCCGATATCGCTCCAGCGGCAAGGAAATAGGACGCCGAGGAGGCATCGCCCTCGACGCGCATCTCTGCGGGCGCGCGATAGGCGGCCTGCGGCACGTCGAACGCGCGCCAGCCATCGCGCGCCACGGTAACCCCGAAGGCCTGCATCATGCGCAGCGTGATCCCGACATAGGGCTTGGAGATCAGCTCGCCATCGACCTCGATGCGCACGGGACCGACTGCCGGCAGCGCCATCAGCAGCGCGGTGAGGAATTGCGAGGAGACATCACCGCGCACGCGCACCGGCGCGCCGGTGCGTACCTTCCCCTCGCCGATGGCGAGAGGCGGATAGCCTTGCGTACCAGTGTACGTGATGTCCGCGCCGATGCCGCGCAGCGCGTCCACCAGGTCGCCGATCGGGCGCTCGTGCATGCGCGGCACGCCGGAGAGCGCGTAACGCCCGCCGGCGAGGGCCAGCGCCGCGGTGAGCGGCCGGAACGCGGTGCCCGCGTTGCCGAGGAAGAGCTCGGCCTCGCGCTGCGGGAACGCTCCACCGCAACCGTGCACCCGCACAGCACGCTCGCCCGCCGGTTCGCAGCGCACGCCGAGCTTTGCCAGCGCATCGAGCATGACGCGCGTGTCGTCCGAGTCGAGCAGGTCGCGTACCAGCGTGGTGCCGGTGGCGAGCGCAGCGAGCAGCAGCACGCGGTTGGATATGCTCTTCGAGCCCGGCAGCCGCACGGTGCCGGCGATGCGCCTGATCGGCCCCAGCGTCAGCGACTTCACCTGTAATCGCCGTCCAGCCAGCGCTCGCGGGCGGCACGCGCCTCGGCAAAGACCCTCTCCAGCGCGGCGCCGTCCCCGCGCTCCACCAGCGGGCGCAGCGCGGCGAGCTTGGCCGTGTAGCGGTCCAGTTCGGCAAGCAGGCTTTCGCGGTTGGCGACGCAGATGTCGCGCCACATCTCCGGATGGCTGGAGGCGATGCGCGTGAAGTCGCGGAAGCCGCCGGCCGCGAGGCCGAACAGCCGGGCCGAATCGGCGCGCGTGGCGAACTCGTGCACCAGCGCGTAGGACAGCAGGTGCGGCAGGTGGCTCACCGCGGCGAGCACCGCATCGTGCTCCGCAGGCGACATGCGACTCACGCGCGCGCCGCAGGCCTCCCACGCAGCCGAAACGCGATCCACCGCATGCGCGGCATTCTCGGGCAGCGGCGTAAGCACCACGCGACGGTCCTGCAGCAGGTCTGCCCTTGCGGCGCCCACGCCGCTTTTCTCGGCGCCGGCGATCGGGTGCGAGGGAACGAAGCGCGCGAGCGCCGCGCCCAGGTGCGCGCGCGCTGCGGCGACGACATCCTGCTTCGTGCTTCCCGCGTCCGCGATCAGCGCCTCCTCGCCCAGCGCGGGGGCGATCGCGGCGAAGATGCGCGGGAACTGCGCCACCGGCGCTGCGATCAGCACCAGGTCGGCGCCGTGCACCGCGCCGGCCGGGTCGGGCGAAACAGCATCGATGACGCCGAGTTCCACCGCGCGGCGCATGTTGCCGGGATCGCGGCCGGAACCGACGATCTCGCCGCAGGCGCCGGCCCGGCGCAGCGCGAGCGCGAAGGATCCTCCGATCAATCCGACGCCGATGACCGCAATGCGCCTGAACGGCGTCATGTCGCGCGCATCGAGCCGTCAGTCCTTCAGGCTGGCGGCGAGCGCCGCCAGGCAGCGCTCGTTCTCCTCGGCCGTGCCAACCGTGATGCGCAGGTGCTCGGGCATGCCGTAGTTGGCCACCGGCCGCACGATCACGCCGCGCTTGAGCATGCGCTTGAACACCTCGCCCGCCCTGCCGACGCGCACCGTAAGGAAGTTGCCGTGGGAAGGGATCCACTCCAGGCCAAGCTTCGATATGCCTTCCTCGAACTGGCGCATGCCCTGCAGGTTCGCCGCATAGGCCCTGGCGACGAACTCCATGTCGTCCAGCGCGGCGGTCGCCGCCGCGATCGCCACCGCGTTGACGTTGAACGGCTGGCGCACGCGGTTCATCATGTCTGCCACGCTCTGGTGCGCGAGCGCGTAGCCGACGCGCAGGCCTGCGAGGCCGTAGGCCTTCGAGAAAGTGCGCGTGATGACCAGGTTGGGGTGACGCTTCAGCCACTTCACGGTGCCGGCGCGCAGTTCCGCGGGCAGGTACTCGTTGTACGCCTCGTCCAGCACGACGATGACGCGCTCCGGTACGCGCTTGAGCAGGGCCTCGATCGCGTCGGCGGGCGCGTACGTGCCGGTCGGATTGTTCGGGTTGGCAATCCACAGCACGCAGGTGTCCTCGGCCACCGCCGCTGCCATCGCCTCGAGGTCGTGCCCCCAGTTCTTCGCCGGCACCTCGATGCCGCGCGCGCCGCGCGCCTGCGTCGCCAGCGGGTAGACCGCGAACGCATGCTGAGAGTAGACCGCGGAACGACCCGTTCCGAGGAAAGCCAGTGCGACGAGTTCGAGCACGTCGTTCGAGCCGTTGCCCAGAACGATGCCGCCCATGTCGACGCCGAAGCGCCCGCAGAGCGCGTGCTTCAGGTCGAAGCCGTTGCCGTCCGGGTAGCGCGCGATGTCTGCGAGCGCGCCCTCGATCGCAGCCCGCGTGCGCGGTCCTACGCCGAGGGGGTTCTCGTTCGACGCGAGCTTGACGATCTTCTTCTCGTCCAGGCCGAGCTCGCGGGCGAGTTCCGACGTCGGTTTGCCCGGCTGGTAGGGCGCGATCGACCGCACCCAGGACGGGGAAAGTTCGCACAGATCCATCAGCATGTCCGGTTCCTCATTGCACTGCGACGGGATACGAGCCAAGCACCTTGAGGAAGGGCGCGCGCTGGCGCAGCGCGGCAAGCGCCGGCGCGACGCGAGCATCCTGCTGGTGCCCTTCGATGTCGATGAAGAAGACGTACTCCCACAGCGCGCTGCGCATCGCCTTCGAGGGCCGCGACTCGATGCGCGTCATGCTGACGCCGCTCTCGGCGAGCGGCGCGAGCATCGCGTGCACCGCGCCCGGCCTGTTCTCGGCGGACAGCACGAGCGACGTGCGGTCGCGTCCGGTCGGTCCGGCGTCCAGGTTGCCGAGCACCAGGAAGCGCGTCGTGTTGCTGGGGTCGTCCTCTATCGTGCGCGCGAGGATCTTCAGTCCCCAGCGCGACGCC
This sequence comes from uncultured Enterobacteriaceae bacterium, assembly GCA_964612335.1. GTDB lineage: Bacteria > Pseudomonadota > Gammaproteobacteria > Burkholderiales > SG8-39 > CAZTDU01. Next base: position 4,945 of record CAZTDU010000008.1, read on the forward strand.
GCGGCTTCGCCGGCAATCGCAGCGGCGCCCTCCTCTGTCGCGGCCAGGCGCGCCGCTTCGGCATTGGACGAGGCCTGCACGCGCTCCGCGCCCGGCAGGTTGCGGCTGAGCCAGCCGGCACACTGCCCGAGCGACTGCGGGTGCGAGTACACGCGCCGGATTGCCGCGATGTCGCCGGACTTCACCATCAGGTTCTGCTGCACGCGAAGCTCGATCTCGCCGCAGATCCGCAGCGGCGTCAGCAGCAGCAGATCCAGGGAACGCCCTACCACGCCCTCGGTGGAGTTCTCCACCGGCACCACGGAATACTGGGCTTCACCGGATTCCGCTGCGCGGAAAACCTCGTCTATCGTCATCAGCGCGGAAGCCTCGACCGAGTGGCCGAAGTGCATGCGCACCGCCTGCTCGCTGAACGTGCCTTCCGGACCGAGGTACGCCACGCGCAGTGCAACCTCCATTCCGCGGCACGCGGACATCACGGCCCGGTAGATCCCGCTCACCGCGGCCTGCTGCAAGGGCCCCGGGTTGGCGGCGGCCATGCGGCGCAGGATCTCCGCCTCGCGTTCCGGGCGATACGCGGGCGCGCCGCCCTTCAATCCACCGATCTCGCGGGCGATCGCGGCGCGCCGGTTGATGAGCACCAGCAGTTCGTCGTCGATGGCGTCGATCCGCGCGCGCAGCTTCTGGATTCCGGAGTCGCTCATGCCAGCGGAAGATAGCGCACCGCGAGCACGCCGTCGATGATGCGCAGTTCGTCCAGCGATTCACCCGGCACGTCGCAATCGACATCGACGATGGTGTAGGCCATGTCGCCCTTCGAGCGGTTCAGCATGGTGTGGATGTTGAGCCCGCGCGCGCCCATCACCTGCGAGATGCGCGCCAGCATGTTCGGCACGTTCGCGTTCGCGATCGCGAGCCTGCACGCCGACTCCCGTGGCAGCGCGCAGTCCGGGAAGTTCACCGCGTTCGTCAGGTTGCCGTTCTCGAGGTAGTCGCGCAGCTGGTCGACCACCATGACCGCGCAGTTCTCCTCGGCTTCGCGGGTGGATGCGCCAAGGTGCGGCAACGAGATCACCCCTGGCTCCCGCAACAGCGCGGCGGACGGAAAGTCGGTGACGTAGTACTTCAGGCGATGCGTGCGCAGGCTCGCCGCGACCGCCGCTTCGTCGACGATGCCCTCGCGCGAGAAGTTGAGCAGCACCGCCCCCGCGCGCAGGTGCTCGGCGTTCTTCGGGCCGACCAGGCCTCGCGTCTTCTCCACCAGCGGGACGTGCAGCGAGACGAAGTGGCTCGCCTTGAGTACCTCGTCGATCGAGGCCGCCTTGCGCACTCGGGAAGGCAGGCTCCACGCTGCGTCGACCGTGATGTGCGGGTCGAAGCCGAGCACGTTCATGCCCAGGCGGATGGCGGCGTCCGCGACCAGGCTGCCCACCCGGCCCAGACCGATGATGCCGAGCGTGTGCCCGGCGAGCTCGACCCCGGCGTAGGCCTTCTTGCCGTCCTCGACGCGTTTGTCCAGGTCTGGTGCGCTGGCGTCCAGCGCACCGGTAAAGTCGAGTGCGCCCTTGAGGTTTCGCGCTGCGATCAGCATGCCTGCGAGCACCAGTTCCTTCACCGCGTTCGCATTCGCCCCCGGCGCGTTGAACACCGGGATGCCACGCGCCGACAGTTCGGCCACCGGAATGTTGTTGACGCCGGCGCCGGCGCGGGCAATCGCCTTGAGGTCCGGGCCGAATGCGTGGCCGTGCAGGTCCTGCGAGCGCAGCACGATCGCGTCGGGAGACCTTGCCTCCCTGACCAGCGAATAGCGCTCCGGCGGCAGTCGCTTGAGGCCGACCTGCGCCACCTGGTTCAGCACCAGCACCTCGGTCTTGCGTACCGCGCCGGCGCCGTGTTCGCGCTTGCGTTCAGTCACGATGTTCGCGCTCGCGCCGAGTCACGATGTTCGCGCTCGCGCTCAGCCACGGCGCTTCTCGAAATCCTTCATGTAGGCGACCAGTGCCTGCACGCCCTCGAGCGGCATCGCGTTGTAGATCGACGCCCGCATGCCGCCGACCGAACGATGCCCCTTCAACTGCGTCATGCCCGCGCTCTCCGCGCCCTTGAGGAACTCGGCGTCAAGCTTCGCATCGGCAAGCGTGAACGGCACGTTCATGCGGGAACGGTCCGCCTTTGCCACCGGGTTGGCATAGAACGCAGATGCGTCGATGCAGTCGTAGAGCAGTTTCGCCTTGGCGACATTCCTGCGCTCGGCCTCGGCGAGCCCGCCCAGGGCCTTGAGCCACTTGAATACCAGCCCGGCAACATAGATGGCGTAGGTAGCCGGCGTGTTCAGCATCGAATCGGCATCGGCCTGCAGCCTGTAGTTCATCACGCTGGGCGTGCCCTTCATCGCGCTGCCGAGAAGGTCCTCGCGCACGATCACGATGGTCAGGCCTGCCGGGCCGATGTTCTTCTGCGCACCCGCGTAGATGAGCCCGAACTTCGACACGTCCAGCGGACGCGACAGCAGATGTGAAGAGGCATCCGCGACCAGCGGCACGCCGGCGGTGTCCGGAATCCAGTTGAATTCGACGCCACCGATGGTCTCGTTCGAGCAGTAGTGCACGTAGGCAGCGTCCGGCCTGAGCCGCCATTGCGATTGCGCGGGCGCATACGTGAATGCGCGATCCTCGGACGATGCGGCGATAGACACGTCGCACCAGGACTTCGCCTCCCTCGCCGCCTTCTTCGACCACTCGCCGGTAAGCACGTAGTCCGCTCTGCCCTTGCCGGCCAGCAGGTTCATCGGCACCTGCGCGAACTGCAGCGTCGCGCCGCCCTGCAGGAAGAGCACCTTGTAGCCCGCCGGAATCGCCAGCAGTTCGCGGAAATCCTGCTCGGCCTCGGCGGCGATCGACATGAATTCCTTGCCGCGATGGCTCATTTCCATGACGCCGGTGCCCGAGCCGTGCCAGTCGAGCATCTCGTCGCCTGCGCGCGCAAGCACTTCGGCAGGCAGCATCGCCGGCCCGGCGCTGAAGTTGAACAGGCGGGCCATCAGTGAATCTGCGGCGGCGACGGCGGCTCGGGCAGCGGCTCGACACCGTCGTTGCCATTGCCGTTGCCATTTCCACTGCCATGGCCGTTTCCGCCCTCGCCTTCTTCGATGCGCTCCAGCCCTGCGAGCCTCTCGCCTTCGCCTAGTGCGATCAGCGTCACGCCTTGCGTGGAGCGGCCCATCTCGCGGATCTGCGCAACCTTGGTGCGGATGAGCACGCCACCGGTGGAGATCAGCATGACTTCATCGCTGTCGTCCACCAGCACCGCCCCGACGAGGCTGCCGTTGCGCTCGGAGGCCTGGATGGCGATCATTCCCAGCCCGCCGCGGCCATGCCTGGTGTACTCGGCGATCGCGGTGCGCTTGCCGTAGCCATTCTCGGTCGCCGTGAGCACCGTCTTGGATTCATCCCGCGCGACCAGCAAGGAGACGACGCGATGGTCGCCTCCTTCCGGCAGTCGCATGCCGCGCACCCCGGTGGCCTGGCGGCCCATCGCGCGCACGTCTTCCTCGTGGAAGCGGATCGCCTTGCCTTCCGAGGAAAACAGCATCACGTCGTAGCTGCCGTCGGTAACGCCGACGCCGATCAGGTAGTCGCCCTCGTCAAGCCCCACGGCGATGATTCCCGACGGCCGCGGCCGGGAGAACTCCGCGAGCGGCGTCTTCTTCACTGTGCCCTGCGCGGTTGCCATGAAGACGAAATGGTTCTCGTCGAACTCCTTGACCGGCACCACCGCGGTGATCTTTTCTCCGTCCTCGATGGGGAACATGTTGACGATCGGCTTGCCACGGCTGTTGCTCGAGCCTTGCGGCACTTCGAAGACCCGCAGCCAGTACAGCCGGCCGCGGTTAGAGAAGCACAGCAGGTGGTCGTGCGAGTGCGCGACGAACAGGCGGTCGATGAAGTCGTCCTCCTTGGTCGCCGCCGCCTGCCTGCCGCGGCCGCCGCGGCGCTGCGCGCGGTAGTCGGCGAGCGGCTGCGCCTTTACGTAGCCTCCGTGCGAGAACGTGACCACCATGTCCTGCGGTGCAATCAGGTCCTCCATGGATATGTCTTCGGCGACGGTGACGATCTCGCTGCGCCGCTCGTCGCCGAACTCCGCCTTTATCGCGGCGAGTTCCTCGCCAATGATCGCGGTGATCCTGGCCGGCTTGGCAAGGATGTCCAGCAGGTCGGCGATCGCGGCGATGATGTCCCGGTACTCATCCCGGATCTTGTCCTGCTCCAGTCCGGTGAGGCGGCGCAGCTGCAGGTCGATGATCGCCTGCGCCTGCTCGTCCGAGAGCCGGTAGCCGTCGTCCTTCATGCCGTACTCGGCGGCGAGGCCGGCCGGCCGGAACTGCAGGGGATCGATGCCCTCGGCGGTGCGCGCCAGCAGCTCGCGCACCAGCGTCGAGGGCCACGCCCGCGCCATCAGCGCGGCCTTCGCCGCGGCCGGATTGGGCGCCTTCTTGATCAGCTCGATGACTTCATCGACATTCGACAGCGCTACCGCCAGGCCTTCGAGCAGATGGCCACGCTCGCGCGCCTTGCGCAGGTCGAACACGGTGCGCCGCGTCACCACTTCGCGGCGATGGGAGATGAACGCCTCGATGAGTTCCTTCAGCGACAGCAGCTTCGGCTGGCCGTCGACGAGCGCCACCATGTTCATGCCGAAGCTGTCCTGCAGCTGCGTCTGCTTGTACAGGTTGTTCAGCACCACCTCGGGCAGCTCGCCGCGCTTGAGTTCGATGACGACGCGCATGCCGGACTTGTCGGACTCGTCGCGAATGTCGGAGATGCCGTCGATCTTCTTCTCGTTGACGAGCTCGGCGATGCGCTCGAGCAGGGCCTTCTTGTTCACCTGGTAGGGCAGTTCGTCGACGATGATCGACTGCCGGCTGCCCTTTTCCATGTCCTCGAAGTGCGTGCGCGCGCGCATCACCACGCGGCCACGCCCGGTGCGGTATCCCTCGTGCACGCCGGACACGCCGTAGATGATGCCTGCGGTCGGGAAGTCCGGCGCGGGTACGAGCCGCATCAGTTCCTCGATCGGGCAGTCCGGGTTGGCGAGCGAATGCAGGCAGGCGTCGATGACCTCACCGAGGTTGTGCGGTGGCACGTTGGTCGCCATGCCCACGGCGATGCCCGACGAGCCGTTCACCAGCAGGTTCGGGATCCTCGAGGGCAGCACCAGCGGCTCCAGCTCCTTGCCGTCGTAGTTCGGCCCGAAGTCGACCGTTTCCTTGTCGATGTCGGCAAGCAGCTCGCCGGCGACCTTGGCGAGCCTGCACTCCGTGTAGCGCATCGCTGCTGCGTTGTCGCCGTCGATCGAGCCGAAGTTGCCCTGGCCGTCGATCAGCATGTAGCGCAGCGAGAAATCCTGGGCCATCCGGACCAGCGTGTCGTAGATCGCCGAGTCCCCGTGCGGATGGAACTTTCCCATCACCTCGCCAACCACGCGCGCGCACTTGACGTAGGGCCGGTTCCAGACGTTGTTCGACTCGTGCATCGCATACAGCACGCGCCGGTGCACGGGCTTGAGCCCATCCCTCACGTCCGGCAGCGCGCGGCCCACGATGACGCTCATCGCGTAGTCGAGATACGATCGCCGCATCTCCTCTTCGAGGGAGATTGGCAGGGTTTCTTTTGCGAATGGTTCCATTCCGGCTCTTGTTGTCGGCCTGGCTGGTCAGGCACGCGGCGGCGGGTGCAAAAAGCACCCTTTCGAAGCAGGAAATTCTAGCACGCGGACACTGCCCGCCCTGGTTCCTGTAACCTTTGTTTTTCCATGACAGAACCGACGCTTGTCAGCGCCCGCTGGGTCGTGCCCGTAGAGCCTTCCGGCGTCGTGCTGGAGGCGCATGCGGTGGCGATCCGGGGTGGCAGGATCGAGGCGGTCCTGCCCATCGCGCAGGCGACGCGCCGCTATCCGGGCGCGCCGGTGCTCGATCTGGCGGAACACGTGCTGATCCCGGGCCTGGTGAACGCGCACACGCACGCGTCGATGTCGCTGATGCGCGGCCTTGCCGACGACCTGCCCCTGATGCGCTGGCTCGAGGATCATATCTGGCCCGCGGAGGCGCGGCACGTCTCGGCACGGTTCGTCAAGGACGGCACGCTGCTCGCCTGCGCGGAGATGCTGCGCGGCGGAATCACCTGCATGAATGACATGTATTTCTTCCCCGAGGCAGCGGCTGAGGCAGTGCTCGAGGCGGGGATGCGCGCGGCGATCGGCATGATCGTCATCGAGTTCCCTTCTGCCTACGCATCGGATCCGGACGACTACCTTGCCAAGGGACTGTCGCTGCGCGACCGTCACCGCGACCATCCCCTGCTTTCCTTCTGCCTCGCGCCGCACGCGCCCTATACCGTGTCGGACGCCAGCCTGCGCAAGGTCGCGACGCTCGCGGGCGAACTCGATTGCCCGGTGCACATCCACCTGCACGAGACGCATGAGGAGATCGAGCGTTCGGTCTCGGAACACGGGGTGCGGCCGCTGGAGCGGCTGCAGCGGCTCGGCCTGGTCGGCCCGAACCTGATCGCCGTCCACGCGGTGCACCTGTCCGCCGAGGAAATTGCGATGCTGGGGCGGCACCGCGCCTCGATCGCGCACTGCCCCTCGTCGAACCTCAAGCTGGCAAGCGGATTCTCGCCTGTGGCGGCGCTTGCCGACGCCGGCGCCAACCTCGCCATAGGCACCGACGGGGCCGCCAGCAACAACCGGCTGGACATGCTCCAGGAGATGCGCACCGCGGCCCTGCTGGCGAAGGCGGTGGCGGGCGATGCGGCTGCGCTGCCGGCGCATGCCGCGCTACGGGCGGCGACCCTGGGCGGCGCCACGGCGCTGGGAATCGACCGCACTGTCGGCTCGATCGTCGTCGGCAAGGCGGCCGATCTGGCGGCGGTGCGACTGGATGCGCCGGAACTCGCGCCGGTATACGATCCGGTGTCCCAGCTTGTCTATGCGGCGGGGCGCGAACATGTCACCCACGTCTGGGTGGATGGCAGGCTTGCGGTTGCTGATGCGAAACTGCAACAATCCGCTCTTTCGGGCTTGGACTCGCGTTGGAAGTTGTGGCAGAATAGCCTCAAGATGCGCGCGGGTCATTGAACCCGTTGAATTGCATAGGGTTTCTGGACGAACTTTCGTAAAGAACAACGATCAGAGAGGGGATAGCATGAGCAAGAAACTTTGGATGCCGCTTTTGGTTGCCGCGGGAGTCGGCCTTTCTGCTGCCTCGCTCAACGTCGCAGCCCAGTCGAAGCAGGGCTACTGGACGGAGCCTGCGGGTGGCGATCTGGTCTGGAAGAACGCCTCGGGCCAGTGCTGGCGTGCCGGGTACTGGACGCCGGCGATGGCGATCGCCGAATGCGATCCCGATCTCGTGCCGAAGCCCGCACCCAAGCCGGCAATGAAGCCGACACCGGCCAAGCCGAAGCCCGCGCCCAAGCCGAAGCCCAAGCCCGTTGCCGAGAAAGTGACGCTGGCTGCGGACGTGCTGTTCGACTTCGACAAGGCCGTGCTGAAGCCAGAGGGCAAGTCCAAGCTTGACGACCTGGCCGGCAAGGTCAAGGCGATCAACCTTGAAGTCGTGATCGCGATCGGCCACACGGATTCGATCGGCAGCGACGCCTACAACCAGAAGCTCTCCGTGCGCCGCGCCGAAGCGGTCAAGGCGTACATGGTGTCCAAGGGCGTGGAGCCGAACCGGATCTACACCGAGGGCAAGGGCGAGAAGCAACCTGTCGCCAGCAACAAGACCAAGGAAGGCCGGCAGAAGAACCGCCGCGTGGAGATCGAAGTCATCGGCACGAAGAAGCGGTAATCTCCCGCCTCGGCAAGAAAGCCCTGCTTCGGCAGGGCTTTTTTTTCGCCCGTTTTCTTGTATGGTCGATTCGATGACGAACGCAGATCCGGTCGAACTGGACAAGTTCAGCCGCCTGGCACACCGCTGGTGGGACCCGCAAGGGGACTTCCGGCCACTGCACGAGATCAATCCGCTGCGGCTGGAGTGGATCGCGGCTCGCGCCCCGCTTGCTGGTGCCGAGGTGCTGGATGTCGGTTGCGGCGGCGGCATTCTGTCGGAAGCCATGGCGCGGGCCGGCGCCCGCGTCACCGGCATCGATCTTTCCGCCAAGGCTTTGCGAGTGGCGGAGCTTCACCTGCTCGAGAGCCGGCTGGATGTCGCCTACCGCAGCGTGTCTGCGGAAGATCTTGCCCGCGAGCGACCGGCATCGTTCGACACCGTGACCTGCATGGAACTGCTCGAGCACGTACCGGATCCCGCCGGCATGGTGGCGGCATGCGCAAAGCTCGTGCGTCCCGGCGGACAGCTGTTCTTCTCCACCATCAACCGCAATCCGAAGGCTTACCTCTTCGCCGTCATCGGCGCCGAGTACGTGCTCAAGCTGCTTCCCCGCGGCACGCACGACTACCAGCGCTTCATCAAGCCGTCCGAGCTTGCGCGCTGGTGCCGCGCCGCGGGCCTGCGTACGGCGCAGATGACCGGCATGACGTACAACCCGCTCACCCGCGTCTATGCGCTCGGGCCGGATTGCAGCGTGAACTACATCCAGCACTGCACCAAGGACGCCTGAGCATGCCGCGCGCAGTGCTGTTCGACTTCGACGGTACGCTCGCGGACACCGCGCCGGACCTGTGCGGCGCGCTGAATCGCCTGCGTACCGACCGCGGCCTGCCCGAACTGCCAGTGGAAGCCGTGCGCCCGCACGCCTCCAGCGGCGCACGCGGCCTGCTCGAGGTCGGGTTCGGCGTGAAGCCGGATGACGCCGGATACGAAGCCATGCGGCTTGCCTTCCTGGAGCACTACGAGGCGCGGATCTGCGATCACACTCGGCTCTTTCCGGGCACTGCAGAACTGCTCGCCGAAATCGCGTCGCGCCGCATGGCGTGGGGAATCGTCACCAACAAGTCCACCCGGCTGACGTCGCTCATCCTCGAGCTGTTGCCGCTGTCGCCGCGACCTTCGTGCGTCGTGTGCGGCGACACCACGCCGCACCTGAAGCCGCACCCGGCGCCGCTGCTGCGCGCGGCACAGGACCTGAACCTCCCGCCTGCGGACTGCATCTACCTGGGCGACGACCGGCGCGACATCCAGTCTGCCAGGGCCGCCGGAATGCCCTCGGTGGCCGTCGAGTACGGCTATCACGGCAACGGCAACGGCGGCCCGCACGACTGGGGCGCCGACCACGTCATCTCGCGCCCATTGGACTTGATTCGGCTGCTGTGAGTCCCCATATGGGATAATGCAGTCGCACGCGAAACACGGGGGTGACTCGGTTTCGACGTGGGTAGCGAAGCAGCGCAGGGCATGCCGAGGACCAGTTTCCCTCGTAAATCCAGCTGGAACTCAACACACGCCAACGACGAGCGTTTCGCTCTCGCCGCCTAATACCGGCGAGACGCTGCACTAGCCTGCTGATGGGCTAGGCCCCGAAAGGGGTGCAGCGTCATTTTCATCAGCCTCTCTTCATGGAGTGGTCGCTTCTCCATGAGGATCCGTCGAAGCGGCTAGCCGCGGATCAGCCTGCCGGTTGGCGGGTCCAAGGCGAAACCCAAACAACCAGGCTAAGCATGTAGTCCTGACTGTGGAGTGCTCACGGACGCGGGTTCGACTCCCGCCACCTCCACCATCACGCGAATTGACGTGACCACACATCACGCGGGCGCACACGCCCACGACCACGCTGCGTCGCACTTCGGCCGCGCTTTTGCCGTCGGCATCGCGCTGAACGTCGCCTTCGTCGCGATCGAGGCGTACTACGGATGGATGATCGGATCGCTGGCGCTGCTTGCCGATGCTGCCCACAACCTGAGCGACGTCGGCGGCCTGCTGCTGGCATGGGCCGGGCTCGCCGCGACCCGGCTGCGCCCGGACGAGCGCCACACCTACGGCTGGCGGCGCGCGTCCATCATGGCGAGCTTTGCCAACGCGGTGATCCTGCTGATCGCCATGGGTTCGCTCGCCTGGGAAGCCTTGCAGCGCCTGCAGGCACCGTCGGCGATCGAAGCAGGCACCGTCATGGTGGTGGCCGGCATCGGCATGCTGATCAACGCCGCGACTGCGGCGCTGTTCATGTCGGGTGGCAGGGAGGACCTGAACATACGTGGCGCGTTCCTGCACATGGCGGCGGACGCGCTGGTGTCCGCCGGCGTCGTGCTGGCCGGCGCACTGTACCTGTGGCAGGGCTGGAACTGGATAGACCCCGCGGTGAGCCTGATCATCGCCGGGGTCATCGTCGTTGGCACGTGGTCGCTGCTTCGCCGCTCGCTGCACCTGCTGTTCGACGGCGTGCCGGACGACATCGACCTTGCGGAGGTACGCCGCTGCCTCCGGGGCCTGCCCGGTGTGATTGAAGTTCACCACCTGCATGTATGGGCTATGGCGACCGCGGAAACCGCGCTCACGGCCCACCTGGTCGTACCGGACGGCTACCGGGATGCCGACGCGCTGCTGCGCGCGGCGTCCGCCACGCTGCACGAGCGATTCGAGATCCACCACCCGACTCTCCAGGTGGAATCCGCAAGCCACGCCGGCACCTGCACATCCACCAGCTGCGCCTGAGCCCGCATCGGGCCTGTGTGCGAAACGACTGCACCATCATTTCAATATTTCTTGTACTATTGATATATGCAAAAGCATGTCGCGGTCGCGGTCTTCGAGTCCCTGTCGTCCAGCGTGCGCCTGGACGTGTATCGGCTGCTCGTCGCGCATGCCCCAGAGGGGATGGTTGCGGGCGACATCGCCGCCAAGCTGCATCTGCCGCCTACCAACCTGTCGTTCCACCTCAAGGCGCTGCTGCATACCGGCCTGGCGAGCGTGGAGCAGCAAGGCCGCTTCCAGCGCTACAGGGCCAACCTGCCGATGATGCAGGAGCTGATCGCGTACCTGACCGCTGAATGCTGCTCGGGCCGACCGGAACTCTGCGTGGACAGCCTCGCACCGACGCGCCCGGAGTCAGTGCAAGCCGCCACGGGTCGGGCGAGGCGCTGAGAGTGAACGTCCTCTTCCTCTGTACCGGCAATTCCTGCCGCTCGATACTTGCCGAGGCCACGTTCAACCACCTCGCGCCGTCCGGCTGGAAAGCCCTGAGCGCCGGCAGCCAGCCCACCGGGCAGGTGCATCCGCGTTCGCTCGCGCTGCTCGCCCGTGAGGGAATCGCGACTGACGGCTGCCACAGCAAGTCGTGGGACGGGCTGCCGCTGACGCCGGACATCGTGATCACCGTCTGCTCGAGCGCCGCGGGCGAAACCTGCCCCGCGTACCTCGGCAAGGTGCTGCGCGCGCACTGGGGCGTGGAAGACCCGGCGCACGCGACCGGCACGGATGCCGAGATAGACGCCGCGTTCCGCACCGCCTATCGCATCCTGCGCACCCGCATCGAGGCGTTGTTCGCGCTGCCGCTGGCAGGACTGGCACGCCAGCCCGAGCGTTTGAAGGCGGAGCTGGACCGGATCGGCACGCTGTCGTGAGCCTGTTCGAGCGCTACCTTTCGATATGGGTATTCCTGTGCATCGTCGCAGGCATTGCTCTCGGCAGCCTGCTACCCGGCGTGTTCCAGTTCCTTGCCGGCCTCGAAGCCGGCGGGGTCAATTTCGTTGTCGCCGTACTCATCTGGTTCATGGTCTATCCGATGATGGTGGCGGTGGATTTCACCAGCCTCGCGCGCATCCACGAACGCCCCAAGGGCCTGGTGATTACGCTGGTGGTCAACTGGCTGGTCAAGCCCTTCACGATGGCGGCGCTGGGGGTGCTGTTCTTCCAGTACGTATTTGCCGACCTGATCGATCCCGCGGACGCAGGACAATACATCGCCGGGCTGATCCTGCTCGGTGCCGCGCCATGCACGGCCATGGTGTTCGTGTGGTCGCAGATGACACGCGGCGATGCGACTTACACGCTGGTGCAGGTGTCGCTGAACGACGTCATCATGGTTTTCGCCTTCGCACCGATCGTCGCCCTGCTGCTCGGCGTCACCGACATCCAAGTTCCGTGGGAGACGCTGCTCCTCTCCGTCGTCCTGTATGTCCTCATTCCGTTGGCAGCAGGAGCCTTCACGCGGACGCGGGTCACGCGCCGGGCTGGCGCAGGCGCGGCGGGCGAGGCGGCAGTCACCCGCTTCACGGCAGCCATCAAGCCCTTTTCCGTCATCGGCCTGCTCGCCACCGTGGTGCTGCTGTTCGGATTCCAGGGCCACGTCATCCTTGCCCAGCCGCTGCTGATCGCACTGATCGCGGTTCCGTTGCTGATCCAGTCCTACGGGATCTTCGTCCTCGCCTATGGTGCCGCCTGGCTGTGGCGCGTGCCTTTCAACGTCGCCGCGCCTTGCGCGCTGATCGGCACATCCAACTTCTTCGAGCTCGCAGTTGCCGTCGCCATCGGCTTGTTCGGCCTCGATTCCGGCGCCGCGCTGGTCACCGTGGTCGGCGTCCTGGTGGAGGTGCCGGTGATGCTGTCGCTGGTCGCCTTTGCGAACCGCACGAGGGGAGCTTTTTCCGGTACCTGACGGCGCCTCGCGGCTAGCCGGATATCACGATTCGTTGCTCGATCGCGCCAAACACCGAGGACCCGCCGGAATCGAGCATCTCGATCCTTACGGTGTCGCCATTGCCCAGATAAGACGTGCTCGGCGCGCCAGACTCGATGGTCTCCAGCGCGCGCTTTTCGGCCAGACACGCGCTGCCCACGGAGCGGTCACGGTTCGAGACCGTGCCTGAACCGATGATCGTTCCGGCGCCAAGGGGCCGGGTACGCGCCGCGTGCGCAATCAGGCGCGGAAAGTCGAACGTCATGTCACGTCCGGCATCCGGATGGCCCAGCTCGACGCCCCGTACCTGAACGCGCAACGGCAGGTGTACACGGGCACCGTCCCACGCATCACCGAGCTCGTCTGGCGTCACCGCAACCGGCGAGAACGCCGTCCAGGACTTCGAGTTCACGAAACCGAACCCCTTGGCGAGCTCGGCCGAAGTGAGATTGCGCAGGGAAACGTCATTCACCAGCATCAGCAGACGGATGCAGCCAGCCGCATCATCGGCGCCCGCCGCGATCGGGACGTCGCCGGTGACCACCGCAAGTTCGGCTTCGAGGTCGATTCCCCAGGCTGCATCCGCGACAACCACGTCATCGCGCGCGCCAAGCATGGAATCAGACGCGCCCTGGTACATGAGGGGTTCCGCCTCGGCCGACGGGGGCATCTGCGCACCGCGCGCCCTGCGTACGAGCTCCACGTGGTTCAGGTAGGCGCTTGCATCGAGCCATTGGAAAGCCCTTGGCAGGGGAGCCATCAGCTCGGCGGTGGAGAGGTCGAACTCCCCCTTCACGCCGCCGGCGCGCAAGCCCTCGTCAAGTTCGCGCAACGCGGGCGCGCACCGGTCCCAGTCGTCCAGCGCTGCCTGCAGCGTACGGGCCACGCCCGCGGCCGGTGTCGCCCTGGCAAGGTCATGCGAGACGACGACCAGTGCCCCGTCACGGCTGCCGTCCCTGAGCGTTCCGAGCTTCATCGCCGAGCCGAGAAGCGACGCAGGATCGAGACCATGGGGTCATAGCGCAGGTCGACCACACGTTCCTTCAGCGGAATGATCGCGTTGTCCGTGATACGGATGCCTTCAGGGCAGACCTCGGTGCAGCACTTCGTGACATTGCACAGACCGAGGCCGGCCTCGCGATCTGCGTGCGAGACCCGGTCCACCTGGTCCCGGGGGTTCATCGCGAGGGCAGCCAGCCGCACGAAGTTGCGCGGTCCCGCGTAGTCCGGGTGCTCTCCGCCGTGATCGCGAATCACATGACAGGTGTTCTGGCACAGGAAGCACTCGATGCATCGATGAAACTCACGGATGCGGTCCACGTCCTCCTGGTACATGCGCACTTCCTCGTCGGCCTGCTGCACTGGCGTGAAGGGGGCGATCCGTGCCGCCTTCTCGTAATTGCGCGATACATCGCAGACAAGGTCGCGGATCACCGGGAAAGCCTGCATGGGCGCGATCGAGATCGGCAGGTCCGGCGAAAACAACTCCACACGCGTCATGCAGAGCAGCCGCGGCACGCCATTCACCTCCGCGCTGCAGGAGCCGCAGCGGCCGGCCTTGCAGTTCCAGCGTACCGCAAGATCATTCGCCTGCTCGGACTGGATGGCGTGCACCGCATCGAGCAGCACCATGCCCTTGCGGGCCTTCAGCGCATACTCGCGGAACTCTCCGCCTCCTGCGTCGCCACGCCAGATCCTGAACCTGGTTTCGCCTTGCGGCATTCAATCCTCCATTGCATCGATCGGCTGACTTCTTGCGGTGGCAGGGGGCGCTGGATCCGGTGTACCGACAGCCTGCCCACCGCCCCGCGCACCACCAGGCTCCACGCGGGCGCAAGCTCCCGGCGTGCGCGCTCCAGTGACGACAGGACCACCGACTCGGAAAAGGCGAGCATGGCACCAAGCTCATGCGACAGATGCCACGCCGGGTTGTACTGGCGCGGCCCCTGCGCAAGAACGCTGCTCGCCTGCCGCGCGATGCCTCTGACCCGCTCGAGCGCCAGCACGAGGTGATCTTCCCTGCGCACCGCGCCCACCAGATCGCTCATGCAATCCTGGAGCCTCCTGCACAGGGCGTACGGGCTGGCGCCGGTGTGTCGGTGCAATGGTGCGGTCAGCTCGCGCACGTGCCTGCCCAGGATGTCCTGATCGATCTCCCGGCATTCGCCCGCCAAGGCATGCCGCGCGGCGTGCAGGCCGGACCGTCGGCCGAATACCAGCGCCGACGCGATGCCGTTTCCCTCGATCGCGGCGGCGCCGTGTACGCCGCCGGCGGCATCCCCCGCAGCGAAAAGTCCGCGAATCGTGGTGGCGGAAGTCTCCGCATCGATCCGGATCCCTCCGGTGCCGCCGAACTCCATGTCGATCAGTTCCGCACCTGCGTTCAATGCGAGTGCCGCGCCATCGCCCGTGGCATCCGCCGCCGCGCCCGGATCCCGCCAGATCCGCATCCCGCTGCCGGTCGCGAGCACGACCGCGCGACACGGGAAGCACAGGAGCGCACCAGTCGCCCGCTCGTACCCCACTGCTCCACGCACTTCGCCCGCGCAAGAGAGCACGCGCAGCACGCTGCACTCCATGTGCACTTGAACACCCGCTTCGCGCGCGCGGTGCTGGAGCGTACGCAGCACCTCCAGTCCCGCTCCATGGCCGAACCGCACGATGCGCGACTGCCGGTGCCCCGCGCCGTCGACCCGCAGGATCCGGCCGTCGCCCGCTCGATCGAACAGCGCGCCCCATGATTCAAGTTCGAGCACCCGCGCGCCCGCCTCGCGCGCCAGCAACCTGGCCAGGCGCCAGTCACCGTGTCCCCCGCCGCCGACAAAGGTGTCGATGAAGTGCTCGCGCCAGTTCTCGGACGCCGCGGTGGATTCAGGGTGCGCGGCGATACCCCCGCGTTCCATGACCGTACCCGCCTTGCCAAGGAGCGACTTGCACACCAGCGCCGTGCGAGCGCCGCCTGCCGCAGCTTCGATCGCTGCGCGCAGCCCCGCCGCGCCTGCGCCGACGACGACTACGTCGTACGGATGCGTGATCACGTCGCTCACAGGAACCGGTAGTCCCCGATCAGGTCCATCGACAGCAGGCGCACGTACAGGTCGGCGAATGCCACCCACCCAAGGCTCCACCAGGCGTAGTCCATGTGCCGCTCGTTCAGCCGCGTGACCATCCGCCAAGCGCGGTACCGGCGCGGGGCTCCGTGGAAGGACTTGAGGCGTCCGCCACACACGTGCCGGCAGGAGTTGCAGGACAGGGCATACAAGCTGAGCAGCACTGCATTCGCGAGCAGCACCAGGCTGCCGACGCCGACGCCGAAACCATCGGCAAACCGGAATGCGAGCATGGCGTCCCACCAGAGGAACGCGAGTATCGGCAAAGACAAGTAGAAGAAGTAGCGATGCGCGTTCTGCAGCACCAGCGGCAGGCGGGACTCGCCGCGATAGTGCTGCGCGGCGTCGCGCACCGCGCACGCCGGTGGCGACAGGAATACCGAGCGGTAGTACGCCTTCCTGTAGTAGTAGCAGGTAAGGCGCATACCCAGCGGTATCCACAGCACCAGGAACGCCGGGGACAGGCGCCACCAGTCGCCCACGACCGGCACCGAAACGTGCTCGCAGGCCGAAGCGACGCAGGGCGAATAGAAGGGCGACAGATACGGCGCGACGAAATAGTGCTCGCCCTGCCACGCCGCCCACGTCGCGTAGGCGGCGAACAGCGCGAGCGCCGCAGCGGCCGCTGCCGGCGAGACCCACCAGGCATCCGTCCGCAGCGTCCGCTGCTCGATCAGGCGGATCGGCGTGGCGCTCATCCCAGCCGCTACTTCGCCAGCCCGATCTCCTTCAGGAGCGTGCCGAAGATCTCGTAGTTCCGGGTAAGGACCGCCCTGCTCTCACGCCCATCGAGGTAGTGGATCGGCAGGTTCGCCTTCGACGTCTTCTCCAGCACCTCGGGATCTTCCAGCGCCTTCTTGAAGGCGTCGTGCAGCACCGTGATCACCGCGTCCGGAGTTCCCTTCGGTGCGAGGAGCATGTTGTAGAAGCCCGCTTCGATGTCGGTGCCCTGCTCCTTCAGCGTCGGGACGTCGGGCAGGGTCGCAAGGCGCTTCGAGCTGAACACGCCCAGAGCGCGCACGGACCCGGCACGGACCTGCGGGCCGACCGCCGCGAGGTCGGCACCGGCCGCATCGAGGTGCCCGCCCATGACCGCGGTGACGATCGGCGCGCTGCTCTTGTGCGGAATGAACGTGTACTTGGCTCCGAAGAGCTTCTCCATGCGCACGAACGGCAGGTGCAGGGTGGTGCCGATGGAGGTGACCCCGATCTTCAGCTTTCCGGGCGGGCTCTTCTTCGAAAGCTCGATGAAGTCCTTGAGCGTCTTGATCGGCGAGTCGTTCGGCACGATCAGGAGGTTCGGCACGTTCGAGATCTGGATGATCGGAACATAGTCGTCCGGCTTGAACAGCACCGCGGCCGGGTCGACGTGCGGCTGCACCGTGAGCGTGGCGGTGCTCCCGATCGCCAGCGTGTAGCCGTCCGGCGCGGCACGCACGAACTGGTTCATCATCACCGTCCCGCCGGCGCCCGGACGGTTGTTGATTATGATCTTCTGCCCAAGCGCCCTGGATGCCGCGGCTTCCGTCAGCCGGATCGAGAGGTCACTGCCGCCCCCGGCTCCGTAGCCCACGAACACCTCGATCGGACGTGCCGGATAGCTTTGCGCCATTGTTCCCGCGGCTGCCAGGAGCAGCAGTGCGCCGATTGCGGTTCGAAGCGACGTTCTCATCTGAACCTCCGTGGTTGTTGTGCATGTAGCCCATGCGTTTGGAAATTTCCCGCGCGGTGGCAACCACCGCGGGTGCAATGCGCTTCGTCGCCGCGGACCCGAGCCGATAGGCTGGCCCGGATACGCCCACCGCGGCCAGAACCCTGCCCTCGTGATTGAGGACCGGCGCCGCGACACCGACCACGTCGGAGCGAAACTCGCTCTGGTTCAACGAATAGCCGCGTTGCCTGGTGAGTGCCAGGTCACGAAGCAGCGTCGCCGAATCTGTGAGAGTCCCCGGCGTGTAGCCCTTCAAAGGCCGTGCCAGCAAGCTTTTCACGATGTCCGGATTGTGGGCGAGGATGGCTTTCCCGGTTGCGACGCTGTAGGACGGCGCACGCGTGGCGCCCGCGACATCCGCGCGCACGGCGTGCTGGCCTTCCACGCGATCGATGTAGATCACCCATCGCGGATCGACGCTGTCAATGATCGCGAGGCGGACCGTCTCCCCGCACTCGACGACGAGTGACTCGAGAAACGGGCGGGCAACGTCTCGCACCCCCATCTGGTTCACCGCCAGCCAGCCCTTCTCCCACAGCCGCACGCCGAGCCTGTACTTCTTGGTCTCGGCATTCCGGTCGATCCACCCACCCTCGATCAGGGTCGTCATGATGTGATGCACGGTCGGCTTGGCGATGCCGGTTTCGCGACTCAAGTCCGCAAGCGACCACTCGGGCGCATCCGCCGTAAAGGCGTCCAGGAGCTGGAAGACCTTGCGGAACGAGCTGAGCATCGCCGACCAGGCTCAGGCCAGGCGCAGGAACTCGCGTGCGTTGCCTTCCCGCATGCGCTCCTTGGCCGATTCGCTGATGCGCTTGTTGTCCGCCAGGAGCTTGACGTCCCGGAACTTCATCGCGCCGCCAGGATCGTCGTGCGGATAGTCGGTGGCGAAAAGGAAGCGGTCCGGGCCAAGGAAGTCGATTGACTCCGGCAACCCTGCCTCCTCGGTCTCGATGGTGAAGAAGAAGTTGTTCTTGAAATAATGGCTGGCCGGCTTGGTGTTCTTCTCCAGGTAGACGTCGAGCGGGGTGAGCGCGCGCGCGCGCTGCAGATTCTCGTCGCCATGGCCGGGCCCACGGCCGCGGAAGAACGGCGTCGCATCCTCGTTGTCGTAGTCCACGATCGCGCTGCCGAACGTCTTGTCGAGCTTCTGGACGAGCGGCTTGATGAACTCCGTCCCCGCCTCGGTGAAGATGAACTTCAGGCGTGGGTACTTGTCGAGGAGCCCGCTGCTGAACAGGGATACGAGGCTCATCTGCCCTTCATTCGGCGCGAAGAAGTCGAGCCCGTCCTTCTGGAACCACGGCGAGTTGCTCACGCGATGTCCGTGCTGGACCGTGTGCAGGAAGATCGGCATGTCCAGGTTCTCGGCCGCGTGGAAGAAGGGCCACAGTTGATGCTGGCTGCCAAGACCTTCGCTGTACGCGTGGTTGTGGACCGGGAAGACCTTGTCGATGGCAACGCCGCCGAAGCCGTTGTCCTTCGCCCACCCCATCTCGCGTATCGCGGCGTCCGGGTCCTGCAAGGCGATCAGGGCAATCCCGCTGGTATGCGCCGGGTACTTCTTCATCAGGTCGAGCACCGAGAGGTTCCACGAATGCGCCATCGCGGTGGCGAGTTCGGGCTCGATCAGGTAGGACCACCAGCCGGAGAACTGCGCGAGGAGGCAGGTGCGCTCGATCCCCATCTCCACGTAGTCCTTCAGGCGTGCCTCCATGTCCACCATGCCCGGGTACTCCGAGCCGGTGCCGGGCGCGTCCAGCGGCGTGGCCTGCGGCAGCGGCGCCGGCCTGCCAGGAAAATCCATGCCGGTATAGATGCCGTTCTCGTCGAACTTCAGCACCGGCCGGAGCTTGCCCAGCGCTCCGGGGACGCGATCGAATGCATCGCGCGGCATGAAATGGGTATCGCAATCAATGATCATCCGACTCTCCGCCGGGCATCGCGCCCGTAGTTCCATAATATGAAATGGCGTTCGAAATTCTTCCTGCTGACAGCTTTATAGGTAGCGCCGCAAGCCTTGTCAAGGCAGATCGCTCGTGCGATAAGTCCGGCCACCATGACCGACATTCAGAGACAACGCATCAGGGTTGCCACCGGGGACGACGTGCGCGAGGGAACGGGGCTCGTCGTCCGGGCGGCAGACCAGGTCTACGCGCTCTTCCGGGTGGATGGACGCTGCTACGCGACTGCCAACGCCTGCCCCCATCGCGGCGGCCCGCTTGGCGAAGGCATGCTCGAGGGTCACGTCGTCACCTGCCCGTGGCACGGCTGGACGTGGGATGTGCGTGACGGGACAAATCTGCGCCAACCCGCGCTGCGAAAGCTCGCCTGTTTTCCGGTCGTAGAGGAGCAAGGCAGCGTCTTCATCGAGGTTGCTTCGTCCTAGGCGAGCAGCGCGGCCAGTTCCCCGGCGCTCGGCAGATTCTCGAAGTCCATGATCGCGCGCTCCAGCGCGCAAGCCTGCGCGTCGCTGCGTGCAGTGGCGGCGTGCCGGGCGCACTCGTCGAACTTGCGACGCAGTTCGTCCGTGCTCATCGGGTTGGATGGATGTCCGCGCGCGCGCGATACGCGATTCGACAGCCGCCGACCGTCCCTCAGGCGGACTTCGACCACGCCCTCGCGTTCGGCATCGACGGCCACCCGCACGCGCTGAGAGACAGCGAGCACCGCCGGGTCAGCCAGCGTACCCTCCTGGAAGTCCGGAATGCCCAGTGCACCCCGACAAAGCGCGGCGGCGACGACGAACTGCAGGCTGAACTGCGCGTCCACCTGCGGACAGCTGCGCGGCGCGTAGGGGCGGTTCACGAGCCCTGCGGCATGTGCCGAGACGACATACGCGACGACCTCCACGACGTCGGTGCCGGCAAAGCCGTGCTCGCGTTGCAGTTCAAGCACCGCGTCGACCGGCTCCTGGCTGTAGCTGCAGCATGGGTAGGCCTTCAACGCGATGTCCAGCATGCGGAACTCGGACCCGAGGCCCTCGAGCAGGGAGGCGGGCTGGTAGTCGCTGCCGTAGAACGACGGGTACAGGCCGTAGCGCCCGCCGAGAACGTCGTGTGCACCAGTGAGGCCGTGCGTCGCCAGCCCGACCGCTGCGACCGCTGACTGGGCGCACAGGCCGGGCTGCACGCGCTGGATCAGGGTGCCATCCAGCAGTCCCTGCCGGTTTCCGCCCGCAGAGCTGTAGACGATGCCCACTGCATGCCGCAAGGTCTGCTGATCCAGTTCCAGCAGCCTGCCTGCGGCGATCGCCGCACCGAAAACGCCGAACAGCGTTGTCGTAAGCCAGGGGTGCGCCGCGCGACGGCTTGCGGCCAGTGTCATGCGACACGCGATCTCCAGCCCGACGGCATGCGCAACCAGGAATTCGCGGCCTCCCGCGGACGGCCGCGTTTCCGCGACCGCGAGCAATGCGGGCACGATCGTCACGTTGCCATGAAAGCCCGTGCCGACCTGCGTGTCGTCGTAGTCCATGGCATGCGCCATGACGCCGTTGGCGAACGCCGCCAGGGGCGCCGGTGCCTTCAATCCATGCGCAACCACCGTGCTTTGCGGCACCCCGCCCCACTCGCGCACCTGCGCCACAGCCTGCGGCGCACCGGGCGCTCCCGAACCGGCCAGCATCGCCGCAGTAGTGTTCAGCAAGTAGCGCTTGGACGCCGCCACCACCGGGGCCGGGAGATCCTGATGGCGGGCGCTTCGCGCCCAAGCAAGTAGCTCGCCGAGCGGGTCGGTGGACATGCTACAGCGTCCCTTCCAGCTTGCCGGCCAGCATCAGCAGCGCCTCGAGGAGGTAGTAGTCGCCCCACACCAGTTCATGGCGCGTCGCCATTCCTTCGTTGTGCTGCCAGCAACCTTCGGTAAGGATGCCGCGGGGACGCGCATCGCCGGCATGCGTGGGCGTGAGATAGCCCTCGATCAGCGCGTCTACGGTCGCGGTACCCGCCCGGGTGTAGCGCTCGCGCTGCGCGGGCGTGGGCGCAATCCGGCCGAGCTTCAGCAGCGTTCCTGCGACCATGGCCGTGGCGGAGGTATCCCGCTCTGTCGCCGGTATCGCTGGGTCCATGAAGTCCCAGTAGGCGACCATGTCCCGAGGCACGGCGTCGAGCCACCAGTCTGCGAGCCGCATCGCCGCGTCGCCGAAATGCCGCTCGCCGGTCCAGGCATATGCCTGCGCGAATCCGAGCATTCCCCAGGACTGTGCCCGCGCCCATGCGCTGTCATGTGCGTAGCCCCGCGGACTGTACTGCCGCAGCACCGCCCCCGAGTCGGGATCGACGAGCGCCGCCTGATGCAGCGAGCCGTCAGGACGCTGGCACAGCTCTATGTGCCGCATGACGTGCCTCGTGGCGATATCGCGCAGCCCCGCGTCGCGCTCCTCCTCGGCCGCCCAGTAGAGCAGGCTCATCCCCGGAACGCCGTCAATGTTGGTCTCGCCGTTCGCGTCAGCCGTCAGCGATCCGCTCTGATGCCCGAGCGGAATGAACCCCGCGGCCGGCACGAAGCGGCTGGCCAGGGCACGGGCACCCTGCCGGGCCAGCGCCAGCGCGGGGACACTCGCGCCGACGCGCGCGCCCAGCGCAGCGCCGTAGTAGAAGACCAGGCCATTCAGCACGTTGTCGATCGGCAGCCGCGACTCGAGCCGGCGCATGGCATCCAGCGCAAGCCTGCGGAAACGCTCCTCACCCGCTGCATGCGCGGCGAGCCAGAGCGAGCCCGCCCAGAAGCCGCCTGTCCAGCGTCCGTCCGGCGACGTCACCCAGATGCCTGTATCCGGATCCGCGCTCAGGGGAAACGCCGACCCGATGGCCGCCGCCGTCGCATCGATTCGCTCGAGCATGCGATCGACCGCATCGCGATACCGGCTCAAGTTGTCAGCTTCCACGGATTTCATTGCGCTCGCGCCACGAAGTCGTCCTCTTCAAGCAACATTGCAAGATCCGCCGGTGGCCGTTCACGCAGTTGTGCATCCGCAACGAGCGCACCCTTTTCCCATCGCATTACGACGTTGGCAGCCGCCAGTTCCGTGCACGGCCCGGGAAAGTCCGTGCGCACGTGCGCGCCACGAGTCTCACGGCGCTGCATTGCCGAAAGAATCACCGCCTCCGCCACGAGCAGCAGGGAGCGCACGTCCAGCGCGCATGCCCAGCCCGCGTTTGCGGCGGCACCGCCAGGCGCAGACACGTGCTCGGCACGAGCGCGCAGGTCGGCGATCTCCCGCAGCGCTTGCGCAAGACCTTCTTCGCTCCGCACCAGCCCGGCATGCGCCTGCATGATCGCCTGCACTTCGCGCTGGATCGCGAACGCGCTCTCGCCGTCCTGGCGCACCAGCGGCGCGCGTGCCGCCGAAGCCACTCGATCGAGCTGCGCAGCATCGACCTCGGGCGGCGGCGCTCCGTTCGCATATGCCGCTGCGGCGCTGCCTGCGCGCCTGCCGAACACCAGCAGCTCGGAGATGCCGTTGCCATTCAGCCGGTTCGCCCCGTGAAGACCCCCTGCGCACTCGCCTGCCGCGTACAGGCCCGGCACTCGCGTGGCGCAGGTATCCGCGTCTACGCGAACTCCCCCCATCATGTAGTGGCAGGTCGGTGCCACCTCCATCGGCTGCGCCGTGATGTCCACGTCCGCGAGATCCATGAACTGGCGGTACATGTGCGGCAGCGACCGGCGTATATAGCTCGCCGGTCGGCGGGACGCGATGTCCAGCAGTACGCCGCCATCCGGCGTGCCGCGCCCGGCGCGGATCTCGAGCTCGATGGCGCGCGAGACGTCGTCGCGCGGCAGCAGCTCGGGAGGCATGCGCGCCGAGTTCGGGTCTGCATACCAGGCGTCCGCCTCGGCTTCCGTCTCCGCGATCTCTGCCCGGCGGCCTGGCGGCACGTGCCGGAACATGAATCTCTCGCCATCCAGGTTGCGGAGCACGCCGCCCATGTTGCGAACGCTCTCGGCGACCAGGAGGCCGCGCGCGCTGTCCGGCGCGACCATCCCGGTGGGATGGAATTGCACGAACTCCATGTCGACCAGTTCGGCGCCGGCACGGATCGCGAGGGCATGGCCATCCCCGGTCGAATCGTGGAAATTGGAGGTGAAGGCGTAGGCCTTGCCGATTCCACCGGCCGCCAGCACGACTGCCGCCGCGAGAAACGCCTCACCGCGGCCGTCGGCGCCCCGGATTGTGAACGCGCCGGCGATTCGATCGCCACACGTCAGCAGGTCGGTCACCGCGTGCTCGCAGTACAGATCTATGCCGTACGCGCCTATGCGAGACTGAAGCGTACGCAGCAATTCCAGGCCGGTTGCATGCTGGCCCGCCCGCAGCAGTCGCGCATGGCGATGGCCGCTGCCTTCGCCGAGCCGTATCCGCCCGCTTGCGGCACGGTCGAATACTGCGCCCCAGGATTCGAACTCCGCCACGCAATCGGGTGACTCGCGCGCGAGAAGCTCGACCATCCGCCACTGGTTGACGTCGCGTCCGCCGCGCAGCGTGTCGGCAAAATGCACGCACCAGGAATCCGGCGACCCGGGTTCCATCACCGCCGCGAGCGCGGCCCCCATCGCGGTTTGTGACTTTCCGAGCAGCGACTTCGACAGCACCGCCACACGGGCACCCGACTCCGCGGCAGCGACCGCCGCGCGCAGCCCTGCGCCACCGGCCCCGATCACCAGTACGTCGTAGTGGCGCGGCTGGCCCGCATCAGGCATCGACGAACACCTCTTCGGGAGCCAGCGCGCGGCTTGTCAGCCCTTCGCTCGCAAGCGCGTTGCCGAACGCGACCAGAGTGGCGCGATTGGCTTCCACGCCGTAGGGCCAGAGATCGCCGCCGATCCTGCGGCGCGCATCCTCGACGTAGGCCGGCAGCCAGGGCAAGGGATGGGTCGAGACATCGAAGTTCAGGAGCGCCTCCACGGCGACGCGCTTCGCCGCATCGAAGCGCCGCGCGAGCAGCGAAAGAGCGCCAGGGTTCCGGTCTGCGAAGCCACGCGTCACGACCATCACATGCATGATCGGAAATACCCCGGTCCGGGCGTAGTACGCCTGCTCCTCGGCGCCAAAATCCGGGAACAGGCGCCTCAGGCGACCCGCGGCGTACGCCGCGGGGGGACGGCCGGAAATCAGGCAGTCGAGCTCACCCTCCAGCAGCATCCGCTCGAGCGCTGCGGCGCCGGCGACCACGCGAGGCTCGACGGACGCCGGATGCGGGGAATCCTCACCAACGAACCAGCGCATCGACCCGGGTTCGACGCCGTACTGCTGCGCCAGCAAGTCGCGCACCCAGACCCCGGTGGTCATCGCGTACCTGAGGATGCCGACGCGCGCACCGCGCAGACTCGCCGCGTCCTGCGGGCCGCCGGAGGACGGCGCATACAGCGAGGAATGCCGGAACGCGCGCGACGGAAATACCGCCAGCGGCACGAACCTGCGGTCACCCTGGTCCGCCCGGATGTAGGTCGTCGCAAGCGAGGTCTCGGCTACGTCCCATGCCTGGTCCCGCTGCATGCGCGGGAAGATATGGGATGGCTCGTGGGCCTCGAACCGTACGTCCAGGCCATCGTCCCGGTTGCACGACGCCACCAGCGCCAGGTGCGAATATCCGCCCGCCGCAATGCTGACTTTCACGCCTAGTTGCCTTCCGCCGAGGACGCCACGATGGCCCGGCGGCGACGGCCTATCGCCGGGATCACCGAACTGACGATGAGCAGCAGGGATATCGCCATCATCGTCGCCGAGATCGGCCGCGTGAAGAAGATGCCGAAATTGCCATCCCCCAGCAGAAGCGACTGGCGCAGCGACTGCTCGAGGATCGGACCGATGACGAAGGCGAGGACCAGCACCGCGGGCTCGTACCCGGTGCGCTTCATCAGGAATCCGATGACGCCAAACACCACCATCATGTAGACGTCGAACACGCTGTTGTTCATGCTGTACGAACCGACCGCGCAGAACACCAGAATGATGGGAAACAGAACGCGGTACGGCACCCGGAGAATCTGCACCCACATGCCGATCAGCGGCAGGTTCAGCACCAGCAGCACCGCGTTGCCGATGTACATGCTGGCGATCACGCCCCAGAACAGTTCGGGACGCTCGTTGATCAGCGTCGGCCCGGGGGTGACCCCGTGGATCATCAGCACGCCCATGACGATCGCCATGACGATGTTCGAGGGAATGCCGAACGTCAGCAGCGGCACGAAGGTGCCGACCGACGCGGCGTTGTTGGCCGACTCCGGCCCGGCCACGCCCTCGATCGCGCCCGTGCCGAAGCGCTCCGGCGACTTCGACAGGCGCTTCTCTACGGCGTACGAGGCGAAGGAGGAGACGATCGCGCCACCCCCGGGGAGCATGCCCAGCAGGAACCCGATCCCGGTCCCGCGCCAGATCGGCCACCAGCTTCGCCGCCAGTCCTCGCGCGTGGGAAGCAGGCCGCGAATGCTGGTCTTGATGACGCTTCGCTGCGGAGGCGAAGCCATGTTCGAGAGCACCTCCGAAACGCCGAACAGGCCCATGATCATCGGCCCCAGATCGAAGCCATCCATCAGTCTCGGTACGCCGTAGGTGAAACGGAAAATGCCGGAAACCACGTCCTGGCCGATGCTGCTCAGCAGCAGCCCCGCGCCGAGCATGGCGAAGGCCTTGATCAGGGACCCCGACGCGAGCACGATCACCAGGAGCAGGCCGAGGCACATCAGAGCAACGTACTCGGGATAGCTGAAGCGCAGCGCGAACTTCGCCAGCGGAGCCGCGATCAGGGTAAGCGCGACGATGCATGCCGTGCCTGCGATGAACGAGCCCATCGCCGAGATGCCGAGCGCGGCCCCTGCCCTACCCTGACGCGCCATCTCGTGACCGTCGATGCACGTCATCACCGACGCGGCCTCGCCCGGAATCCTGAGCAGGATCGAGGTAGTCGAGCCGCCGTACATGGCGCCGTAATAGATCCCGGCGAACATGATCAGCGCGCCGGTAGGACCAAGCGAGTACGTGAGCGGCAGCAGCAGTGCCATGGATGCCACGGGCCCGAGCCCGGGAAGCACGCCGACCAGCGTGCCGACCGTCACCCCGATCAGGCACAGGTACAGGTGGCTGGGCTGGAGCGCGACGCTGAACCCGTGCGCGAGATACCCGAGCGTCTCCCCCATGCCTAGAAACCGATCCAGGGCGGCGGGAAGCGAACCGACAGCAACCGCACGAAGATGACCCAGAAGCCGATCGATCCGAGCAGCGCGATGAAGAGCGAGCTACGCCACGTGGTAAGCGGATCGAGACGCGAAAGCGCGAACATCACGAGGAACGTGCTGGTGATGAAGCCGATGAGCGGTAGCGCCACGGCATAGGCCACCAGGGCCGCCACGCAGAGCCAGACCTTGAGCCAGCTCACCGCGCCCTGGCGCGCCTCCCAGGGCACGGGTACGGGCCGCGTCAGCAGTCCGCGAACCAGCACCGTCCCGGAGCACAGCAACATCAACGTCGCCGCGATGAAAGGAAAGAATCCGGCACCTGGTTGCGACAGCGTTCCCAGCCCGAACCCATGCGACTGCACTGCGGCGTAGATGCCGAGCGAGCCGAGGACCGCACCGCTGGCCACGTCCGCGCGGTTCATGGCGACAACCGTAATCGCCGGGCTCTAGTTCTTCTTGAGCCCGAGTTCCGTCAGGAGCTTGCCGAAAGTCGCGTAGCTCTCGTCGATTGCGGCGCGGCTTTCCTTGGGTCCGAGGTACGCGATCGGCAGGTTGAGCGTCTTCGAACGCGCCACCACCGCCGGATCCTCCAGCGCCTTCTTGAAGGCATCGTGCAGGATGCCGACGATCCGGTCAGGCGTGCCCTTGGGTGCGAGAATCACGTTGTAAAAGCCGAAGCTGATGTCCGCGCCCTGCTCCTTCAGCGTGCGTACGTCGGGAAACTCTGGCAGCCGCTCCGAGCGGTACAGCGCAAGCCCCTTCACACCCCCGGCGCTCATCCGCGGCGCAGCCGCCGCGATGTCCGCGGAACCCAGGTCAAGGTGCCCGCCCAGGATTGCGGTCACGATATCCCCGTTCGACTTGTGCGGGATGTAGGAAAACTTGATGTTGAACGCCTTCTCGAGCTGGATCGCCGCAAGATGGCTGATCGATCCCAGCGGGCTGATCCCGACCTTGAGGAATCCTGGCGGATTCTTGCGCGCCGCGGCGACGACATCGGCCATGCTGTTGTAGGGGCTCGAGCCGGGCGCGATCAGCAGCGACGGCACGCTCGTAACCCGGATCACCGGTATGTAGTCATCGCGCTTGTAGGGAGCTCCCGGATTGTGGGGTATCGCGGCAAGGTTGCCGGTCGAGCCCACGACCAGCGTATATCCGTCCGGTGTGCCGGTCACCACCTGGTGGATGGTCGCGGTGCCGGTCTTGTTGACGATCACCAGCTTCTGCCCGAGATTCCTGGACACGCTTTCCTCGAGCATGCGGACCGACAGATCGGTGCCGCCGCCGGCCGAGAATGGCACGAAGAGCGTGATCGGACGGTCGGGAAAATTCTGCGCCTGCAGCGAGGCCGCGCAGAAGCCCACGATGATGCCGAGGATTGACGTTACGATCTTCATGCGACCCCCTGTCATTTTTTGTGCCCGAAGGCGGGAATGATGCGGTCCCGGAAGGTGTCGAATGACAGCTTCGGGTCCTTGGCGTGGATGTTGATGATCAGCTGGGTAACGCCATCCACGTCCACGAGCTTCTTCACCTTGCGCTCGACTTCTTCCGGCGTACCCACCACGGTCAACTCCTCCATCAGCTGGTCTCCGAGCAGCTCGAAGAGCTCGTCGGCGAGCTTGTATTCCTGGTCCTGGTGCCCCACCGCATCGAGCACGCGCTTGCGCATCTCGTCCGACAACAGCGGCTCCTTGAAGCCCAGCACCTCGTGCGGTACCCGCACCGCGCCCCGGTAGAGCGTGCGGCTTACCTGCGGCAACAACTCGTCCACCGCCTGCTTGCGCGTTTCCCCGACGACGCAGTGCGTCCACGCGCATATCTGCAGTTCCTTCGGATCGCGCCCCACCCGTGCGGCGCCCGCACGGATCCGCTCGATCGCATAGCGCAGGAAATGCGGCGACCCCCCCGGGGTGATGATCCCGCCGTCAGCCTCGGCGCCGGCAAAATCGAAGGTCTTCGGTCCCTCGGCGGAAACCAGTATGGGGATCCGGTGCTCCGGCGGCACGGGAAGCTTGAGCTTCCTGTCGTTGTATTCGACCTGCTCCCCGGCGAGCATCGCGCGGATAACGCGGATGTTCTTCGTGAACTCTTCGAAGCGCGCCGGGCGCTTGCCCAGGAACTTC
The DNA here is from genome assembly GCA_964612335.1 of uncultured Enterobacteriaceae bacterium. Classification (GTDB taxonomy): domain Bacteria; phylum Pseudomonadota; class Gammaproteobacteria; order Burkholderiales; family SG8-39; genus CAZTDU01. The sequence continues at coordinate 33,644 of CAZTDU010000008.1, forward strand.
ACCGCGCTGTCTCCCAGGCCGACCCCCATCGACACGCGCCCCCCTGTCAGCGTGGACAGCGTCGCGAACCCGTTCGCGATGACGGCTGGATCGCGCGTGACCGTGTTCGTCACCGCGGTACCCACGGTAACCCGCGGCGCCGCCATTGCCACGTAGGACATGGAGACGTACGGCTCGGCGAAGCGCGGCGAGTCGTACACCCATACATGGTCGAAGCCGGCGGCTTCGGCGTCGCGCGCATACGGCTGCAGGATCGACGGGTGCCGCGCGCGCAGCCCGAGACCGAAGTTGATTCGCTTAGAGGGTGTGGCCATGGCGACCGGATCCTGTATTCAAGATTATGAAATGATAGTCCACATACGAGAATGCTCTTACGATGCGCAGGCCGTGTCAAGCGCCGAACCGAAACGCACCGTCGCCTATAATCAGTGCATGCAAGCATTGCGTATCGAGGCCGCGTCCCGCCTTGCCGAACTCGAATCGCGCGCGCCGGCGGAACTGATGCGGGAAGCCCGCCGCCTGCGCGAGCAGGGACACGGTTTCACGATCAGCTACTCGCGCAAGGTATTCATCCCGCTGACGCGCCTGTGTCGCAATACCTGCGGCTACTGCACCTTCGTGCGTCCTCCGAAGCAGGTGGACCACGCATTCCTGCGGCCCGACGAGGTGCTGGAGATCGCACGCCTCGGCCGCGACGCGGGCTGCAAGGAGGCGCTGTTCACGCTGGGCGACCGGCCGGAAGCGGTGCACGCGGCCGCGCGCGCGGCGCTGGCCGAGCTCGGATACGCGTCCACCGTCGAGTACCTCGCCGCGATGTGCGCGCTGGTGCTGAAGGAGACCGGGTTGCTGCCGCATGCGAATCCGGGCGTGCTCACGGCGGCAGAGATGCACCAGCTTCGGCGGGTGACCGTCTCGCAGGGGATGATGCTCGAGAGCACCGCCGAGCGTCTGGCCGAGCCCGGCGGGCCGCATCATGGCTGTCCTGACAAGCTGCCCGCGGTGCGGCTCGCGGCGCTCGAGGCGGCGGGCGTCGCCCGGGTCCCGTTCACCTCCGGCATCCTCATCGGCATCGGCGAGACGCGGCTGGAGCGCATCGAGGCACTGCTCGCGCTGCGCGAATCGCACGCCCGCCACGGGCACGTGCAGGAAGTCATCGTGCAGAACTTCCGTGCCAAGGACGACACGCGCATGCGCGGCGCCGCGGAGCCCGGGTTTGACGAACTGCTGTGGACCGTGGCCGCTGCGCGCATCGTGCTCGGCCCGCAGGCCAACATCCAGGTGCCGCCGAACCTCAGCGACGCGGGCTTCCCGGCGCTGCTCGAGGCCGGCATCAACGACTGGGGCGGGATCTCGCCCGTGACGGCCGACTACGTGAACCCCGAGCGCGCCTGGCCGGCGATCGCCGCGCTGGAACGCGCGACACGCGAGGCTGGCCTGATCCCCGTTGAACGGCTGGCGATCTACCCTGCGTACGCGGCGCGCGCGCGCGACTGGGTGGACAGGTCGCTCGAACCGGCGCTGCTGCAGGCGATGGACGCCGAGGGGTACGCGCGCGCCGACGCCTGGAGTCCCGGGGTCGCGGGCACCGAGCCGGCGGATGCCAGGCGCGCGTCGCCGCGGCACGGCTCGCTGGATGCGTTGATTTCGCGCGCATGCGCGGGCGAACGCCTGGATGAAGCCGGCATCGTGCGCCTGTTCGCAGCGCGCGAAGGAGAACTCGGCGACGTGCTGGACGCCGCCGACGCGCTGCGGCTTGAGGCAGCCGGCGACACGGTGCGCTACGTGGTCAATCGCAACATCAACTACACCAACATCTGCTCGTTCCGGTGCCGCTTCTGCGCGTTCTCGAAAGGCAGGACCGCCGAGACGCTGCGCGGCCAGCCCTATGACCTGGCGATGGAGGAAGTCGCGCGCCGCGTGCGCGAAGCCTGGGCGCGCGGCGCCACCGAAGTATGCATGCAGGGCGGCATCCACCCCGCCTATACGGGAGAAACCTACCTCGCGCTGCTGCGGGCCGTGAAGGACGCCGAGCCCGGCATGCACGTGCACGCCTTTTCGCCGCTCGAAGTCACGCATGGTGCGCGCACGCTTGGCGTGCCGGTCGAGGACTTTCTCGGCCGCCTGCGGGATGCGGGACTGGGATCCCTTCCCGGCACGGCTGCGGAGATCCTCGACGACGCGGTGCGTGCGCGCCTGTGCCCCGACAAGCTGGGCAGCGCCGAATGGCTGCACGTCATCGAGGCGGCGCACCGCGCGGGCCTGCGCACCACCTCGACGATCATGTTCGGGCACATCGAAACCCCGCAGGCGTGGGCGCGGCACCTGCTGCTGCTGCGCGACCTCCAGGCACGCACCGGCGGGCTGACCGAGTTCGTGCCTCTGCCCTTCGTGCACATGGAAGCGCCGATGTACCTGAAGGAAGGCGCACGCCGTGGCCCGACCTGGCGCGAAACCCTGCTGATGCATGCCGTGTCGCGGCTCGTGCTGCACCCGCTCGTGCCGAACATCCAGGTGTCCTGGGTGAAGCTCGGCGCGCAGGGCGCGGCAGCGTGCCTGCGCGCGGGCGCGAACGACCTCGGCGGCACGCTGATGAACGAGAGCATCTCGCGCGCCGCCGGCAACGAGCACGGCGAGGAGTTGCCCCCCGCGCGCATGGAAGCGCTCATCGCAAGCCTGGGCCGCAGGCCCGAGCAGCGCGACACGCTTTACCGCGCCGTCGGCGACGAGCGCAGGCGCGCAAGCTTCGCCGCGCCCATGCTTGCGCCCGTGGTGCAGACGCCGATCGCCAGACGCGCGATCGCGCTCGGCTGACATGCAACGTCCCTGGGCTCTGGTGCCGGTGAAGGATCCGGCACGCGGGAAATCCCGCCTGGCGCCATTGCTCGACCCGGACGCGCGGTACGCGCTGAACATCTTCCTCGCGCGGCAGACGCTGGAAGTCTGCAGCGAGTACTTCGGCGCGCACCGAACCCTGGTCGTCACCGCATCGGATGCGGTGGCCGCGGTAGCGCGCAAGATCGGCGCCCGTGCGATTCCCGAGAGCCCGGACCTCGGACTGAACGGCGCGCTTGCCGCCGCAGCCCAGCAGGCGATGCTCGCCGGCGCGGACGCGATCGCGGTGGTGCCGGTGGACCTCGCGCTGATCTCGCACGGCGCGCTGTGGGACGCCATGACGGCGATGCCCGGGGCGCCCGGCTGCCTGCTGGTACCGGACCGTCGCGGCAGCGGCACCAACCTGCTCGCGCTGTCGCCGGCGCGTGGCGACCTCTTCGCCTTCGGCGATGGGAGCCTGCAGCGCCACGCCGCACTCGCTGCAACCCGTGGCTGCCGCGTGCGCATTCAACACTCCGAGGATCTCGCGCTGGACCTGGACCTCCCGGATGACTACCGCGCCTGGACCGGGCGCAGTCGCGCCGGTGCCGGCGCGTCGCTTCAGCCCGCCTTCGCCAGCTGAGCGAGGCAGGCGCGCGCCAGCCGCTCGCGTCCGGCGGCGTCGTGCATCAGGGTGTCCTCGACCACGGGCTCGACGCCGAGCGCGCGAATCTGCGATGCCAGTTCCGCGTCCGCGCGGTCGATCAGCAGCATGCGCGCAAGGCCACGGTACCAGCGCGCGATCTCCAATGAGGTCGGCGCTACTCCCAGCTCGCGCATGAGCTTGGCCGCCGGGCCCTTCACCGCCTGCCCGGCGATGATCGGCGACACCGCGACCACCCTCTTCCGCCCCTCGATCGCCTGCCGGATGCCCGGAATCGCGAGCATCGGGGCGATGCTGAGGTAGGGGTTCGACGGGCAGATCACAATCCCCTCGAGGTCTTCGCGCGCCAGCACCGCGCGCAGCGCACCCCCGGGCCGCGCTGAATCGGCACCCCGGTACTCGATGCGCATCACGCGCGGTTCGCAGCGCTCGCGCACGAAGTAGTGCTGGAATTCGAGCACGCCGCGGTCGGTATGCAACACCGTGCGCACCGCGTCGTCCGACATCGGCATGACCGCATGCCGCACGCCGAGGCGCTCGCACAGACCCTGCGTCACCGCCGACAGCGCCTCGCCCGCAGCCAGGCGACGCGTGCGCTCGACGTTCGTCGCCAGGTCGCGGTCGCCCAGGCGGAACCACGTCGGGCCGCCCAGCGCCTCGAGCGCCTGCATGAAAGACCAGGTCTCGTCCGCGCGGCCCCAGCCGCTAAGCGGATTGGCGACGCCTGCCAGCGTGTACATCACCGTATCCAGGTCAGGGGACACGTGCAGGCCCAGGTGCACGAAGTCGTCGCCGGTATTCACCGCGATGGCGAGTTCGCCAGGCGCGAGCACGCGCGCGAGGCCCGCGGCCAGCTTCGCGCCGCCGACGCCGCCTGCCAGGGCGAGAATCACCGGAACAGGTCCTTGTTCCGCGGCCGCAGCAGCTCGCGCGCGCTGCCGTCGCGACGCGTGAGTGCAGCGCCGCGTATCAGTACCGCCGGCCGGCCCTCTGCGGCCTGCCCCATCAGCGCGGAGGCCGCCGCGGCGAGCTCGTCCGCGTGGCCAACCTCGGTGCTCTGCAGCGCGCGCCCCTGCAGGTCGGTCTCGCCGCGCCTGTCGTGCAGGCCCGCGATGCCGCTGACGCCAATCGCCGTGCCGGTGGTGCCGAGGCGCCACGCGCGGCCGAGGCTGTCGTTGATGATCACGCCCAGGCTTGCCCCGGACAATGCCTCCAGCCGCTCGCGCAGGCGGCGCGCGCTGGCGTCCGGATCCTGCGGCAGCAGCAGCGCGCGCTCGCTCCCATCGGCGCCGGGCTCGACGTTGGACTGGTCGATGCCCGCATTCGCGAGCACCAGGCCACGACGATCCTCGACGACGATCACGCCCGGCGCGACGCGCAGCACCTCGCGCGATTCGGCGAGGATCAGCTGAACCAGCCGCGGATCCTTGTCCGCGCGGGCGGCAATCTCGCGCGCGCGCTCCGATGGCTCGACGTCAGCCAGCCTGGCGTAGCGACCCTCGGATTTGGAAACCACCTTCTGCGCGTATACGACGACGTCGCCGTCGCGCAGCGCCTGACCCTCGCGGCCGAGCAGCTCGACCACGCGCTGCGCGAGGTCGTCCCCCGGATTCACCGCGCCAAAGCCGGCCGGCGCGAAGAGCTCGAGCCGCGCCGCAACGCTCACGGCAGGCCGGTGATGGCCAGTCCCGCGTCCGGAATCTTGTAGGTGCGGTTGATCCAGATCAGCAGCGAGGTCATCGCCTCGGCGGCTGCCGAGTTGGCCAGTGGCCCCGCATCCACGCCGCGCAGTCCCGCATCCTTCGCGAGCTGCACCACCCGCGTGCGCGCCTCCTTCGAATCCGAACACACCAGCACGTCGCAGGCGACGCTGGCACCGAGCTTCTTCAGCTTGTGCGCGGAGACGTTCTGGAACGCCGACACCACCTGCACGCCCTCGCCGAGTTCCTTCTGCACCAGCACCACGCTGGAACCGCCGGCAGGAAGCTGTACCGTCGCCACCTTCGGCGGCACCAATGGCACGGTGACGTCCACCAGGATCTTGCCGGCAAGCACGGGTTTCAGCAGCCGCGCGGTGGCAAGCTGCCCCGCGTAGGGCACAGCGAGAACGACGATGGACGCACGTTCGGCGGCGGATACGCTTTCCGCCCCCTCGATTCCACCCGCCGGCAACAGCGCCGACAATTCCGCCGCCGCCGCCGCCGCCTTCGTGGCATCGCGCGAGCCGATGATCACCCTGTGGCCTGCCGCTGCCCAGCGCAGCGCCAGACCCCCACCTTCGGCACCGGTCCCGCCGATCACGGCGATGGTTTCGGGCTGCCCTGTTGTCGTCACCAATCCTCCCTCTGCCTGTCCGTCACGTCCTGTCAGGAAATATCAAACTTTACTCCCTGCGCAAGCGGCAGCTCGCTGCCGTAGTTGATCGTATTGGTCGCGCGCCGCATGTAGGCCTTCCAGCTGTCGGACCCCGCCTCACGCCCGCCACCGGTCTCCTTCTCGCCGCCGAAGGCGCCGCCGATCTCCGCACCCGAAGGCCCGATGTTGACGTTGGCGATGCCGCAGTCCGAGCCGGAGACGGACAGAAAGCGTTCCGCCTCGCGCAGGTCGTTCGTGAAGATGGACGACGATAGCCCCTGCGGCACGTCGTTATGCCAGCGGATCGCGTCCGCGAGCTCGGCATAACGCAGCACATACAGTATCGGCGCGAATGTCTCCCTGCGCATGATGCCGGACTGCGCATCCGCCTCGACCATCGCCGGCCTCGCATAGTAGGCATCGCCATGCCCGCCGACCGGGACGCGCTCACCGCCATGAACCCGCCATCCGGCGTTCTTCGCTTCCGCGAGCGCGCGCTCCATGGCCTCGAACGAGCCCCGGTCGCGCAGCGGACCGATCAGGGTCTGCGCGTCGCGAGGATCGCCGACGACCACCGACGCGTACACCTTGCGCAGGCGCTCGAGCAGCTTGTCCGCCACGCTGTCGTGCACCAGGATGCGCCGCAAGGAGGTGCAGCGCTGTCCGGCCGTGCCCATGGCGGCGAAGGCAATGCCGCGCAGGGCGAGGTCCAGGTCGGCCGACGGACAGACGATCGCCGCATTGTTGCCGCCGAGTTCGAGGATCGCGCGGCCAAAGCGCGCCGCCACCCTGGGCCCAACCAGTCGGCCCATCGCGGTTGACCCGGTGGCGGAAACCACCGGGATCCGTGCATCGTCGACCAGGGCCTCGCCGACCTCGCGGCCGCCTATCAGCAGCGTAGACAGGTTGGCGGGCGCATCGCCGAAGCGCGCCGCGGCACGCTCGAACAGGGATTGCACCGCAAGCGCCGTAAGCGGCGCTTTCTCGGACGGCTTCCACACGACGCTGTCGCCGCACGCAAGGGCGATCGCGGCGTTCCACGACCACACCGCGACCGGAAAGTTGAACGCGGAGATCACCGCGACCACGCCGGCCGGATGCCAGGTTTCCATCATGCGGTGGTTCCTGCGCTCGGTGGCCATCGTAAGGCCGAAGAGCTGCCTGGACAGGCCGACTGCATACTCGCAGATGTCGATCATTTCCTGGACTTCGCCCAGGCCCTCGGACCGGATCTTTCCGGTTTCGATGGTGACCAGGTGCCCCAGGTCTTCCTTAGCGGCGCGCAGTTCCTCGCCAAGCAGCCGCACCAGTTCGCCGCGCCGCGGTGCCGGCACTTCGCGCCATTGCAGCCAGGCCGCGTGCGCCGCGGCCACCGCGCTGCGCGTTGCTGCAGCGTCCGCAGTGGCCAGCGTCGCCAGAGGCTGGCCGTCGATCGGCGACGCTACCGTGATGCCCGTGCCTGCGGCGCTGACGAGCGCGCGGCTCACGCCGAGGCGGTCGAGAAGGCGCAGCGCCTCCTCGCGCGGAGTCGAGAGTTCCTTCATGTGATTCCCGTTCTGAAGTTGAGGGTACTAGCCGCCGAAAGGCGATGCCGCGGTCATCGCGTACCGGTCGCAGTTCGCGAACAGGTCGCAGCCGTGCGTGGCATGCTCGGACGCGCGTGCGGCGCGCACGTCCGCGTGCGACTCGTAGCTGTCGATGACCGCAGCGCGCCGTGCCGCATCGGGCCAGCGCACCAGGCAGGCAATGACGGGGAGCTCCTCGCCACTCAGCAGGTCGAATGCCGCCTCGACGCGCGCGCCCAGCGACTCGAGCACCGGCAGGTCGCATTCGAGGAAAGCCTTGCGTGCCGCACCGGCGAGTCCCGCGTGCACGCGCATCAGCCACAGGTCTACCGCCGCGCCGCGGGGCGCCATGTCGGCGGGCAATGCAGGCTGGGGCCACGCCGACATGAACTGCGTATCTATGCGCACGGTAAGTTCGCCCTTCTCGTGCGCCTTGCGTCGGACCTGCTGCCACTCGGGATCGGCACCGAACGCGGCCCAGCCCTTGTTGCGCTCGTCAATCGACGGCCAGCCGAGGATCCAGACGTACGCGGGCAGCCGCGGCCCCGCCGTGGCCGCCCACGCGCCCAGCGGTCGCGGGATGCGGTGGCGCTGGAACACCGGCGTGCAGTCGCGACTCATCATCGCGTCCATCTCCGCCGCGCGTCCCGCGCCTACCTGGTAGATCCGCAGCTCGTGAATCATTGCGGCCCTGGGCTACCTTCCGCCTGCCTTCTTCAACAGCCGGTCGCCGTTGGCGACGTCGGCCTCGAGAAAGCGGGCGAACTCCTCCGGCGTATTGCCCACCGGCGCCGAGCCGCCCTTGGCCAGCGCCTCGACTACGTCGGGCTTCTTCAGCGTGCGCGCGACCTCGGCGGAGATCTTGTTCAGCACGTCCTTGGGCGTCTGCGCCGGCGCCAGCATGCCGAACCAGGCGCCAGCCTTGAAACCGGGGACACCGCCATCCTTCGCGGAGGGAATCTCCGGGAACAGCGGCGAGCGCTCGTCGCTCGCCACCGCCAGCGCCTTCAGCTTGCCGGACTTGATCTGCGGCAGCATCACCGGCGGCGGACCGAACATCAGCATCACCTGCCCGCCCAGCAGGTCCTGCACCGCCTGCCCCATGCCCTTGTACGGGACGTGCGTGATCTTCGTGCCGGTCAGTTCCATGAACAGTTCGCCGGCGAGGTGCGTCGCCGCACCGGCGCCGGAGGATGCATAGGTCACCTTGCCCGGATTCGCCTTGGCATACGCGACCAGGTCACCAAGGGTCGAGCCCTGGAACGAGGGATTCACCGTGGCGATGAACGGCGGATAGCTGAGCAGCGACACTGCCGCGAGGCCCTTGGCGTTCGCCGGCACGACCGACCCGCTCGCGCCGACCAGCAAGGTGTAGCCATCCGGTGCCGAGGCCGCGACGGCATTCGCGCCCACGGTGCCGGCCGCGCCGGGCTTGTTCTCGACGGTGACCGGCTGCTTCCAGACCTCGGTGAGGTGCTTGGCAAGCTGGCGGGCAAGGAAGTCCGCGCCGCCGCCAGGCGGGAACGGCACGACGATATTGACCCTGCGGCTCGGATAGTCGTTCGCCTGCGCGAGGGCCGAGGACACCGGTCCGAGCGTAAGGACGGCGGCGACGAGGGTGCATGACAGCTTCTTCAGATCGAACATGGCGTGAAGTCTCCTGTTGAGGTGCCGCTGTATTCCACTAGCTACCGTATTCCAGCTACCGTGTTCCACTATCCGGAACAGCTTTCCATAAACGAGATTAGCCGAGCTTGGCGCCGCAGACAACCCCTGTTTTCCTGTCCGCATCAGTCCGCCACGCAGCGGAACGACGACTTCGCCCGCGCGCGGCGTCGCGTCGACACCTCGATGGCGAGGAACGCCACGGCCGACTTGCGCGCGCGAAACATGCGCTCGAAATGCGGCCACTCTATTGCGCTACACGCCGGGCTGAAGAAGGCCTGCCAGGCATCCTCCGGCACGCGCTCGCCCTGCATTGCCGCCTCGATTGCGCGCGTGCGCTCGACCAGCGCGGTGCTCGGCGGCACGAAAGCGCGGTAGATCAGGCCGTCCTCGATGCTGGAAAAGCCGCACATGCTCAGCAGTCCGATCCGGCTTGAAGAGCCGCTAGCGCCTCGGCGCGACCATCATGCGCGCGATCGCCTGCGCCGCCGACACCACCACCGGCGCAAGCGACCGGATCTTGCGCGGCCGCAGGCGATCCAGCGGCCCGGATATCCCTGCCGCGGCAATCACCTCGCCGTTCCCCAGACGCACCGGCGCCGCGAGGCCGGCAACATTGTCGCGAAACTCGCCGATGTTGATCGCATAGCCCTGGTTGCGAACCAGGGCGAGTTCCTTCGTCAGCGCTGGCAGGTCCGCGATGGTCTCCGGCGTAAGCCGCTTGATCGTGGCGGCAACCGCACGCACGGCCTCCACGGGTTGCCAGGCGAGCAGCGCCTTGCCGGACGCGGTGCAGTATGCAGGCGCCCGCCCGCCGATCACCGTATAGGCACGCACCGGATTCTCCGTCTCGACTCGGTCGATGTAGACGGCTTCCACGCGGTCGAACATCGCCAGGTGCGCCGACTCCCCGGTCTGCTCCACCAGCCGCCGCAGGATCGGCCGCGCCACGCTGGCAAGGCTCAGGCGCGAATAGACGCGCTGCCCCATCTCCCAGACGCGCAGGCTCGGTTCGTACAGGCTCGATTCGCCCTTGCGCACGTAGCCCAGGTGCCCGAGCGTGCTCAGCAAGCGATGCACGTTGCTCTTCTGCATCCCCGTTTCCGCGGCGAGCTTCGTCACGCTCATCGGCGCGTCCGCCTGCACCAGCTGTTCGAGCACGCGGAACGCCTTGACTACGGTCTTGTCCATCGGACGCCTCCCCGAGCTTATTGCTGAACATCCAGCACCCCGCATTCGCCGAGCTCACTGCCGAAAGCAAGCCGCGAACCCTCGCTGTTCCACGCCACCGAGCTTACTGCGCTGCGGCCAGCGTCACGCAGCATGGCCACTGCATCGTCGTCGAACGAAGCCACGGCAATTGCGCCATCTGCGTAGCCGAGCGCGATCTCGTCGCGTCGCGGATGGCAGGCGACCGCGCTCACCCGGACATCGCCGCGCGACGCGCCGACTTCGAGCGCGGTGCTGCCCATCGGTCCGTCTTCGCCTTCGAACGGCCACAATACCGCCGCATGCGCGCCCGACGTGGCGAGCCAGCGGCCATCCGCGCTCCACGACCAGTCCTTGATCCGGCCGGGGTATCCGCTCATGCGAAAGTGCCGCGCGTCCCGCAGCCGCCAGCCGTGCAGCAGTTCGTCCTGCATGAAGGCAAGCAGGAACCTGCCGTCGGGGGAGAAGGCCAGCGCGGCGTAGATGCCCTTCCATTCGAGTTCCGCCGGCGGCGTCGCGCCGGACACCGCGTGCAGCGTCACGCCGCCATAGCGCGCGACCGCGAGCAGCGAACCGTCCGGGGAGAAGGCGATTCCGGCGACGCTGCGTGGGTGCTGCAACTCGCGCAGCGGCCCTCCGGCCTCGCTAAGCCAGACCGAGCGGCCTGCGGCGAAGGCGAGTGTTCCGCGCACGCTGGAGGCGACGCTGCCGATCCACTTGCGCGGGATCGCGGCGAGTTCCGCAGGCTCGCCAGACACGCCGGTCCTGCACACGCGCCCGTCCTCGCCCGAGGTCAGCAGCGAACGGCGGTCGGCGCTCGCCACCGCCGCCAGCAGCGCACTGTGGGCGCGCAGGCACGAGTCGGCGCCCGCGCCGCGGCGGATGGTGCCATCCGCGAGCGCGAACATCGGCGCATCGCCCGCGAACAGCGCCGCCGTGCAATGGCAGCCGAGGTCGAGGACCGCGTCCGGCATGCTCAGGCGAGGCAGGCGTCGAGGCCGGCGCGCAGGCGCGCTTCCTCGAGGTTGCGGCCGATGAACACCAGCCGGCTCTGTCGCTTCTCGGCCTCCTTCCACGGCCGCTGGCGTTCACCCTCGACGATCATGTGCACGCCCTGCACGACATAGCGCTCGTCTTCCCCCTGCAGGGCGAGGATGCCCTTCATGCGCAGGATGTTGGCGCCCTCGGCCTGGGTAAGCGCGTGTATCCAGGGAAAGAAGCGCGTACCGTCGATTTCTCCGGCGAGCAGCGACACCGAGCTCACGGTCTGGTCGTGGATGCTCGAGCGCGGGGCATGCCCGCAGCCCGGCGCGCAGTGCTCTCCATGCTCGTGCGCGTGATCGTGGTGATGGTCCTCGTGCGCAAGGAAGTCCGGGTCATGTTCCAGCGCGCGCTGCAGGTCGAAGGCGCCGCGATCGAGGATGCGATCCAGCGCGATCGCCGAACGCTCGGTCCGATGCAGTTCGGCGTACGGGTTGATCGCGCGCACCGCGGCCTCCACGGCGGCGTACTCCCCGGCGCTGACCAGGTCCGCCTTGTTGACCAGCACCACGTCCGCGAACGCGATCTGGTCCTCGGCCTCGGGCCGCTCGCGGATCTGCAGCGGGAAGTGCCGCGCATCGACCACGGTGACAATCGCGTCCAGCGCCGTGGCCGCCCTCAGTTCCTCGTCCATGAAGAAGGTCTGCGCCACCGGCGCGGGGTCGGCCAGACCGGTGGTCTCGACGACGATGGCGTCGAAGCGTCCCGGCTGGCGCAGCAGCCGCTCGAGCACGCCGATCAGGTCGCCGCGCACCGTGCAGCAGACGCAGCCGTTGTTCATCTCGTAGATCTCCTCGTCGGACTCGACGATGAGGTCGTTGTCGATGCCGATCTCGCCGAACTCGTTGACGATCACGGCATAGCGCCTGCCGTGGTTGCCGGTGAGGATGCGGTTCAGCAGCGTCGTCTTGCCGGCACCGAGGTAGCCGGTGAGGATCGTCACCGGGATCTTCGGCGATTCACCCTGCGTCCCCATGCTCAGGTGCGCTCGAGGATGTGCATGCCCCGGTTGCGGTCGATGACGTACATCAGGCCTTCCTTGGTCAGGAACACGTCGTTCGTCTGCGGCCGGTCGTAGCCCGAGGGCGTATCCGGCACGAAGTAGGCGACCTCCTTCGGCGCATGCGGGTTCTTGATGTCGACGACGCGCAGGCCGAACTGGAACCACGCCACCGGGATCTCGGTACTGTAGACCTGCTCGGCGGGCTCGTGGCAGCCGCTGAACTCGGGCATGTTCTTGTTTTCCATGCCCTCGATCTGGAACGTCGAGATCGGCACCGGCTGCTTCTCGTCGGTGATGTCGAAGATCCACATGAAGGCGCCGGGCGAAGGCCGCAGCTTGCGCACGTCCTCGTCGGCCACCACGGCGATCTTGCGTCCGGCGACCGGGAACGGGATCGGCAGCACGGTGTGCGTCGGATGCGCGAAGCTCGGGCTGTACTGGAAGCGCGAAACGAGCTTCGGCTTGCTCATGTCCTCGATGTCGAGGATCGCGAGGCCGGCATGCCAGTATGCCAGGTACAGGCGGTTGTCCCGGCGCAGCACATGGTGGCACCAGGTCATGCGGTAGCCTTCGTCCGGCTTCTCGCCTCCCGCGACCCACTGCCCCGGCATGTGCCAGCGCCCGACTTCCTCCGGCTTCGACGGGTTCTTCAGGTCGAGGATCATCGCGATGTTCAGGTGGTAGCCGTCGACCGGCGGCGTAATGTAGGCGTAGCGGCCGTCGAAATCGAAGCGGTGCACGCCGGCGCCGCCACACTTCCAGAAGCACAGCTGCTTCGGCTTGCGCGGATCCGACACGTCGTACACCAGCAGGCCGCCCTGGAAGCTCTCGTCATAGACGTAGGGCGGCGGGCACTCCCAGTTCACCACCATCAGGTCGTTCTCGACGCGCACCTTGTGGGTGTGCACGCCCTCGGGAATCGCGATGTGGGCTACCTGCTTGGGATGCTTCGGATCGCTGATGTCGACCACCGAGGTACCGGCCGGCGCATCCATGTGCGCGATGTAGGCATAGTTGCCCTGGACGTACACCTGGCCGCCCCCGGCGCAGTCGAAGTACGAGATTTCCCGCAAACCCTTGGCTTGAGACATGTGGTCCGGCGCTCCTCTGGAGTGATTCTGATATTTAGAACCCGATTCCATTTAAGGGTAGCCGAAACCGGCCGGCGCTGACAACCGGCGTTCCGCCAGAGCTACGCCGCGGAGACGCCGGTCGTCCTGTCGCCGCTACGGCGAGCCGGCTTGGCCAGCGCCTTGCGCCTCGGTGTAGCGTAGCGCCGCCACGTGTCGCGGCCGGTGTACACGGCGCGTGCCTGCTGCTCCAGCCTGTCGAGCGTGGCGAACAGCGCCTTGCGCTCGCTCTCGGGGATGGCGCCGAGGAACTCCGCGTCCATGCGGCGGCGGACTTCGTCGATCTCGTCGTGCGCCCGCCTGCCGCGCGGGGTCAGCGTCAGCATCACCCTGCGCCGGTCTGCGGGATCAACGCTGCGCGCGACAAAGCCCTTCGCCGCGAGCCGGTCGACAGCGCGCGTGACCTTGTCGGGGTCCATGCTGCAGCGGCTCGCCACGCCGCCGGAGGAAATCGGCTGATAGGCGCCGATCACCGAGAAGGCGCGCCAGCCCGCCACGGTCATGCCGTAGCGTTCCGACAGCATGCCGGCGATCGACCGATAGCTGAATGCGGCGATGTTCGAGAAACGGTAGGCAAGCCTGTTCTCGAGGTCCAGCTCCGAATTGCGGGGTTTTGCACTCATGCAGGACTTATACCGGTTTTCGGCGGGATTTCACGCCGCGGTGTGACATCCGGCACCACCTGTAGAGACTACCTGCCTGAACAGTTCCGCTACAGTTCCGCCTACCGCGGCGGCGGCAGCTTCTTCAGGTTCTCGAGCTCGGTCGCCGCGAGTTTTGCGTCCTCGGCGGCGCGCATCTGCAGCTTGCCGAGTTCCGCCTCGACGTACAGCTGCGCGCCCGGAACTGCCGCTGCGGCCTGCCTGCGCGACGCCGGCAGCGCCTCGAGCGCTGACGAGTACGCCGCGGCAGCGGCGCGGAACTCGAAGAAGTCCTTCTCCAGCTTCTGGCGCAGTGCCACTGCCTCGCGTATCCAGTCCTCCGAGCGGCTCTCGGCGCGCGCCATGTGGGCGATCAGCGCGTTCTGCGCATCCGCCGCCCCTGCGCGCACCCGCACCAGCGTCGCCTGCCGGCGCAGCACGCGCTGCACGTCGGCGACGTACTGTTCGCCTGCTTCGAAGGCGGCACGCACCTTGCGCGCGGGCTCCGCGCGCAGCGCGGCGAGGCGCGCCTCGGCGGCCTCGGCGAGCGCATCGAGCTGGGTCGCCTCGCCGTCCGCGCCGCGCAGCGAGATCGCAAGCGTGACCGCGCGCGTGGTCTGCGCGACGTGCTGCGCAATGGCCTTGCGCTGCGCGTCCTTGACGGTCTCGTTGTAGTACCACCAGCCCGGGCCGGCGACGAGCAGCACGATCGCGGCGATGATGGCGATGGTCGCGGGATTGCGCAGTTCGAGCTTCATGTCGTCAGGCCAGTTCTGCGAGCTTGAGCCGCTGGATTTTGCCAGAAGGCCCCTTCGGCAGCTCGGCGACGAAACGGAACGCCTTCGGCGTCTTGTACCGCCCCAGCTCGGCGAGGCAGAACGCGCGCAACTCGGCCTCGTCCAGCCGCGCGCCCTCGCGCACGACGATGCAGGCGAGGATGTCCTGCCCGTACGCCGCATCCGGCACGCCCACCGCCGCCGCTTCCAGCACCGCGGGGTGGCGCAGCAAGGCCTCGTCGATCTCGCGCGGCGCGATGTTCTCGCCGCCCTTGATGATCAGCTCCTTCGAGCGCCCGGTGATGAAGTAGTAGCCGTCCGCATCGCAGTGGCCGAGGTCGCCGGTGCGCAGCCAGCCTTCCGCATCGAAGGCCTGCGCGGTCTGCTCCGGCGCCTTGTAGTACGCCGCCATCACGTTCGGGCCGCGCAGCTGGATCTCGCCGGCGACGATGCGCGCTTGCACGCCGCAGGGCAGCCCGAGGCTGCCATAGCGCTTCTTCGCCGGATCCTGCGGATTCGCAAAGGCAACCGACGAGGTCTCGGTCATGCCCATGCACTCGATCACCGGGATGCCGAAGGTTTCCTCGAACGCACGGTGGTGCGCGGGCGGCAGCGCAGAGGATGCCGAACGGCCGAAGCGCACTTTGGGGAAGTCGTAGCGCCGCCCGGGCTCCGCGGCATTCAGCAGGTACGCGATGATGGTCGGCACCATGTTGATCCAGGTGGCGTCGAATCGCGCCACGAGATCCCACCAGTTCGACACGCTGAAACGGTGCGGCGCGATCAGGCTGCCGCCGGACACGAAGGGCGTCACGGTCGCGATGACCTGGCCGTTGATGTGGTAGATCGGCAGCGATGACAGGCACCTGTCCGCCGGCGTGAGGCCGTGCCACGCGGCGACGCTGCGCGCGCCGGAAATCAGGTTGCGGTGCGTCAGCAGCGCGCCCTTGGGCATGCCGGTGGTGCCCGAGGTGTACATCAGCAGCGCCGGGTCGTCCGCCTGCACCGGCGCGTAGTCGGCCGCGGCGAGCCTGCCTTCCAGGAACAGTTCCGGCGCGTCCGCGTCGATGACGATCACCTCCATCGCGCGGCCCAGGCCCTGCATCGCCGCGGCGAGCGGCGCCTCGTACTCGCGCGACGTGAACAGCACCTTGCAGTCGCAGTGTTCGAGCACGTAGGCAAGCTGCGCGCGCTGCGACAGCAGGTTCAGCGGCGCGATGACGTAGCCGCCGATCATCGCCGACAGGAACAGCAGCGCGGTCTGGTAGCCGTTGTGCAGGTACAGCGCGACCTTGTCGCCGCGCGACAGGCCGCACGCGGCGAGGTAGCGCGCCAGCACGCGCGCCTGATGGTCGATCTCGCCGTAGCTCAGCACGCGCCCGGTCTCCGGCGCGACGAGGAAAGTGCCATGCGGCTGCCGCGAGACGTGGCCGGCGAGCACGTCGCGCAAGGTCTCGCGCGACATCAGGAAACGCCGTGCTTCGCGAACCAGGCGCCGAAGATCTCCGCTTCGGTGGGCACCTTCTCCGGGATCACGCGCGCGATGCGCGTGATGTTGAGGAAATGCCGCCAGTGCATGTTGTCGGAAAAGCTGTTGCCGCCCCAGGTACCGCAGCCCATAGACAGCGAGAACGGCAGGCCGTTGTCGAAGCTGCCGCCGGTGGCGATGCAATGCGCCTGGTTGACGATCACGCGCGCCACCTCCATCTCGAGGCCGAGGCGCAGCACCTGCGCGTCGTCCCGCGTGTGGATCGACACCGAATGCCCCTTGCCCTGGTAGTCGTAGATGCGGCTGGTGAGCAGGAACGCCTCGTCGAAATCGCCGGCCTTGTACACCGTCAGCACCGGCGAGAGCTTTTCGCCCGAGAACGGGTAGCCCGGACCGGCGCCGGTCTCGGCCACCATGAGGAAGCTGCCGCTCGCATCGATGCCGGCGAGCTTCGCGATCCGCGCCGCGGACTGCGCGGTGGCCGCCGGCCCGAGCCTGCCGTCCGGGAACATCAGCGCCTGCAACTTCGCCTTGTCTGCCGCGTCCAGCATCACGCCGCCCTGCCTGGCAAGTTCCGCCAGCATGGCCTCGTAAACCGGCGCGAGGATCACCACCGCGTTCTCGGACGAGCAGCTGGTGGCATTGTCGAAGGTCTTCGACAGCGCGATCTTGCGCGCCGCGTCCGCCAGGTCGGCCGACGCATCGACGATGGACACCACGTTGCCCATGCCCACGCCGATCGCCGGCGTGCCGCTCGAATACGCCGCGCGGATGTTCGACTGCGATCCGGTCGCCGCCACCAGGTCGCACTGGCGCATCAGCTCATGCGTGGCCTGCTTGCTCACCGGCGCGGGCAGCACTTGCACCAGGTCGAGTGGCGCGCCCACCCGCGCCAGCTCCGCGTGGGTGAATTCCAGCAGCTTCTCGCAGGTGGAATGCCCCTTGGGCGAAGGCGCGAGGATGATGGCGTTGCCGCACTTCACCGCGTTGATGATCATGTTCGCCGGCGTCGCGCCGGGATTCGTCGACGGCGTGATCGCGGCGACCACGCCTACCGGGCGCGCGATCTCGGTCAGCCTCTTTTCCGGCAGCTCCGCTATGACGCCGACGGTCTTCACGTCGGCGATGTCGCGCAGCAGGCCGAGGGTCTTCCTGTGGTTCTTCGCCACCTTGTCCTCAACGTCGCCGAGGCCCGAGTCGCGCACCGCCATCTCGGCGAGCAGCCGGTTGTTGGCCGGCTTCATGATCGCCCAGCCGCAGGCGAGCGCGGCGTCGTCGACGCGTTCCTGCGGCCAGCGCGCGAACTGCGCCTGCGCCGCGCGCGCCCGCGCAACCAGCGCGGCTACCGCTTCGCGCTCGCGCGCCGTGATATCCATCCTCGCTGCATCCGAGCCCATTGCTTCTCCTCGATCCGTTGCTTTCATTCTAGCGGCAACTCAGGGCCTGCCTGGACTGCTCGGCATTCCACATGTCGACCCCAGCGCGTCTGACGCGCAGCGCAGCAGGATTCGACCAGCGATCGATCAGTTGACGCGTCGATGGTCGACTCCTACACTGGGCATATTCATATAGATGACCTGGCCGATGGCGACGATGCCGCGAATCGAGCAGATACGCCTGTACCGCCTGAAGGTGCCGTTGCAGGTGCCCTACCGGCTGGCATTCGGCCTGGTGGAGCACTTCGACACCATCGTCGTCGAGTGCGCGTCCGGCGACGGCGCGACCGGGCTGGGCGAGGCGACGGTGCTCACCGGCTACACCGACGAGACCATAGACGACAGCTGGGCCGCCGCCGGGATGATTGCGGACGAGCTGGCCGCGCTCGATGCCGCGGCGGCGCGGCGCAGGCTCGACGAACTGCTGCCCGAGCGTCCGTTCGTGTCGACCGCGTTCGGCACCGCGCTCGAGATGCTCGCCGGCAGCCCCCACCTGCGCATGGACGTCCCCACCGCGGTACCGATCCTCGCGGTGCTGAACGCCACCGGCGAGGCCGCGCTGCGCGAGGAAATCGAGCGCCTGCTCGCCGCCGGCTACGGCACGCTGAAGGTCAAGGTCGGCTTCGGCGTCGACAAGGACACCGCCCACGTCGCGCTGGTGCAGCGCATCCTCGGCGGCCGGGCGAAGATCCGCCTCGACGCCAACCAGGGCTACTCCGCCGCGCAGGGCGTCGCTTTCGTGCGTGCGCTGGACCCTGCCGGCATAGAACTCTTCGAGCAGCCCTGCGCCGCCGGTGACTGGGACTCGCACATGGCAGTGGCGCGGGAATCGCGCGTGCCGATGATGCTGGACGAATCCATCTACGGCATGGCTGACATCGAGCGCGCCGCCGCGCTCGGGGCCGCCGCCTACATCAAGCTCAAGCTGATGAAGCTCGGCTCGCTCGACGCCCTGGCGCAGGCGCTGGCGCGGATCCGCGACCTCGGCATGGAGCCGGTGCTCGGCAACGGCGTCGCCTGCGACCTGGGCTGCTGGATGGAAGCCTGCATCGCGGCGAGGCACATCCGCAACGCGGGCGAGATGAACGGCTTCCTCAAGCCGCGCGGCGCGCTGCTCGCGACGCCGCTAGCCGTGCGCGACGGCGCGATACAGCTCGATCCCGCGTTCTCGCCGCGCCTTGCGCGCGAGCGCATGGCGCCCTTCATCGTCGCCACCCGCGACGCATCGCGGGGCGCTTTGCGCCGCGCAACGATGGGGATTACATTGTCGAGCGGGGAAGGTCCGCATGGCGCTGCGCCGCCCTGACGGCGGCAGCGAGGAAAAGTTGCAGTTGCACTTCTGATGCACCAACCAACGGAGGAGGTTCACATGTACGCACGCTTCATTCATCGCGGAAAAACCGGCCTGCGGCTCGCCGCGGCCGCACTGCTGGCGCTCGGCACCTTGGCAGCGCAGGCACAGGAAAAGTACCCGTCAAGGCCGATCGAATTCATCGTGCCCTGGGGTCCCGGCGGCGGCGCCGACCAGGTGGCCCGCAAGTCGTCCCAGTTGATGGAAAAAGACCTGAAGACCTCGCTGCCGGTGATCAACGTTCCCGGCGCCACGGGGCAGACCGGCCTCACCAAGATGCTGACCGCGCCCGCCGACGGCTACACCATCTCGGTGATGACCGGCGACACCTTCGGCCTGCTGACCGACCCGAACACCAAGTGGAAGCTCGACGACCTGGTGCCGGCGGCGATCATGATCAAGCAGCCCTCGGCGTTCTTCACCGCGGCGGACAACCTGAAGACCTGGGCGGATGTCGAGCGTGAGGCGAAGAAGCGGCCGCTCAAGGTCGGCATCACCGGCTTCGGCAGCCCCGACGAGATGCACGTCGAGTACTTCAACAAGAAGGGCCTGAAGCTCGTCGCTGTGCCGTTCGCCAAGCCCGCGGAGCGCTACACCGCGATCCTCGGCGGCCACGCCGACATCCTGTATGAGCAGCTCGGCGACGTGAAGAGCTTCCTCGACTCCGGCAAGATGCGCCCGGTGATCATCTTCGCCGAGAAACGCTTCCCGGCCTTCAAGGACGTGCCCTCGAGCAAGGAACTCGGACACACGATCGTCATCAACCAGTTCCGCGCCGTGATGATGCGCGCCGGCACCGATCCGAAGCGCGTCAAGGTGATATCGGACGCGCTTGCCAAGGCCGCCGCCACCGACGACTACAAGAAGTACCTCGCCGACCAGTACGCGGACGCCGACAGCTTCATCCCCGCGGCCGGCGCGCTGAAGTTCCTCGGCGGAGAACTGCAGACGATGAGGAAGTTCGCCATCAAGAAATGAGCGGCAGCTCGAGGACCATCGTCTCGGGTGTCATCGGTTCGGACACCCACATCGTCGGCAACCGCATCCTGGGGATGGCGCTGGAGAAGGCGGGCTTCAAGCTCGTCTCCCTCGGCGCCCTCACCCCGGCGGCGGACTTCATCAAGGCCGCGGTGGAAACGCGCGCCGATGCGATCCTGGTGTCCTCGCTGTACGGACAGGGCGAGCTCGACTGCCGCGGTTTTCGCGAGCTGTGCGTCGAGGCGGGCCTCGAGGACATCCTGCTGTACGTCGGCGGCAACCTCGTCGTCGGCAAGCGCTCGTGGGACGAGACCGAGAAAACGTACCTCGGCATGGGGTTCGACCGCGTCGCCGGCCCCGGCACCCGCCCGGAGGCGGTGATCGAATGGCTTGAGCGCGATTTCGCCGCGCGCGAGCGCGGCCTGCGGCGCGCGGAGTCATGAGCCCGCCGGGCCGCCCCAATGGCGAATCTCGAGCGCGGTGCGCGAGCGTAGTCCGGTGAGCGCCGCGCTGCTGATCGACTTCGGCAGTACCTTCACGAAGCT
This sequence comes from uncultured Enterobacteriaceae bacterium, assembly GCA_964612335.1. Lineage (GTDB taxonomy): Bacteria > Pseudomonadota > Gammaproteobacteria > Burkholderiales > SG8-39 > CAZTDU01. The sequence goes on from CAZTDU010000008.1 coordinate 54,303, forward strand.
GCGCGCGGTGGACCTCGATGGCCGACGCATCATCGGCGCCGGCCAGGGTCCGTCCACCGTGGACAGCGACATCATGCTCGGCATGCGCGCCGCGCTCGCCGACCTGGAACGGCGCTGCGGCGGACTGCCCAGGTTCCGCTACCGGCTCGCCTCCAGCAGCGCCGCCGGCGGCCTGCGCATGGTCACCATCGGCCTGGTGCGCGAACTCACCGCGGAAGCCGCGCGCAGGGCCGCGCTCGGCGCGGGCGCGCGCCTGGTCGGCACCTACGCCTACCGGCTGACGCAGGCCGACATCGCCGCGATCGTCGCGCTGGCACCGGACATCGTGCTGCTCGCCGGCGGCACCGACGGCGGCAACACCGAGGTCGTGCTGCACAACGCCGGCCTGCTGGCGCAGAGCCCGCTCGCCTGCCCGCTGGTCTATGCCGGCAACCGCGCCGCCTGGGACGAGGCGCGCACGCTGCTCGCCGGCAGGAACGTGCGCTGCACCGAGAACGTGATGCCTGAATTCAACGAGCTGAACATCGAACCTGCGCGCGCCGCGATCCGGCAGGTGTTCATCGAGCGCATCGTGCACGCCAAGGGCATCGACCGCGCGGCGGCGGAGTTCGACCAGGTGCTGATGCCCACGCCCGCCGCGGTGCTGGAGGGCGCCCGCCTGGTCGCCGACGGCCTGCCCGGCACGCCCGGCCTGGGAGAAGTGCTGGTGGTCGATCCCGGCGGCGCCACCACCGACGTGCATTCGGTGGCCACCGGCGAGCCTGCGCCCGGCGTCATACCGCATGGCCTGCCCGAGCCCCGCGTGAAGCGCACCGTAGAGGGCGACCTCGGCATGCGCCACAACGCGGCGGCAATCGTCGAGGCGAGCGGCCTCGCGGCCATCGCAGCGGATGCCGGGCTGGACAAGGACACGGCCGCCGCGCTGCTTGCAAAGGTGTCCGCGGAGCACGGCCGCCTTCCCGCCACGCCCGAGGAAACCGCCTTCGACCAGGCGCTGGTGCGCGCCGCGGTGAGGATCGCCGTGCGCCGCCACTGCGGCAGCGTGCAGACCGTCTACACCACCACCGGGCCGGCCACGGTGCAGACCGGCAAGGACCTGTCCCGCGTCGATGCGGTGATCGGCACCGGCGGCGCGCTGGTCGCCAGCCGCGACGCGCATGCGGTGCTCGGCATGGCGCTCGCCGACCCGGCGGACCCGCTCGCGCTGATGCCGCGCGCGCCGCGCATGCTGCTCGATCGCCAGTACCTGCTTTACGCCTGCGGACTGCTGCAAAGCGTCGCGCCGCAGGCCGCGCTCGAGCTCGCGCTCGAGAACCTCGTACCGCTAGACCAGGAGGTCGCCCGTGAATGCACCGGCATTGCGTGAGTCGCTGGATCCCCCGCTGTCCGAGGCGCGCATCGCCGACGACGCGTTCGCGCAGATGCGCGCGCAGAACCTGGCGCGCTGGCCCACCGGCGCCGAAGTCGACTTCGACGCTGCGGTAGCGCGCCACAAGTCGCTGCCGCCGCACAAGCAGCTGGCACGGGTGCTGCGCCGCGCCGACGCCGAAGGGCGCTGCCTGACGCAGCCGCGCGGCGGCTTCGGCACCTTCGAGCTGCAGAAGGTGCTGATGGAGACACTGGACCGCGACGGGCACGCGGACATCGTGCCCACCACCACCGACAGCTACACGCGCAACGAGCACTGGCACCTGGCGCAGAAGGGCATCGAGGAAAGCGAGAAGGCGGGCCGCTCGATGCTGAACGGCTACCCGATGGTCAACTACGGCATCGGGCCGACGGCGAAGCTGATCGACGCCATCGAGAAGCCGGCGATCATGCTCACCGGCACGGCGATGCCGAAGCTGACCGGCGAGATCGGCTATGCCGCCGGCTACTCCGGCTACCTCGGCTCCGGCATCGCGTACACCGCCTCGTACATCAAGGAAATGCCCATCGAGCAGGGCATCCGCAACTACCAGTACCTCGATCGCCTGGTCGCGATGTACCAGGACGCGGGCGTCGAACTGCACCGGCGCCAGCCGGGTTTCCTCACCGGCACCAACATCCCACCCTCGATCGCAATCATCACCGCGGTGCTCGACTGCCTGCTCGCCGCGGCGCAGGGGGTGCGCAACTACGGCCTCGAGATGGGCGAGACGCTGCACCTGGTGCAGGACGCGGCCGCCACCGTGGTGTGCCGGGAAATGTGCCAGGAGTACCTGGCGAAGAAGGGCTACGGCGACGTCTTCACGCCGGTCACGCTGCTGCACTGGATGGGCGCATGGCCGCAGGACGATGCGCAGTCCGCGGCGCTGATCGCCTACGGCGGCACGCTGGCGGCGATCGCGGGCGCGATCAGCGTCACCACCAAGACCACGCACGAGGCCTTCGGCATCCCGACGCCGCAGGCCAATGCCGAAGGCCTGCGCATGACGCGCACCGCGATCTACCTGGCGCGCAATATCCGGCTGGACGGCATGCCCGACTTCGAGCGCGAAAAGGAAATGATCCGCCGCGAGGTGCGCGCCATCGTCGACAAGGTGCTCGAGATGGGCGACGGCGATGTCGCCACCGGAACGGTGCGCGCCTTCGAGGCCGGCGTGCTCGACATCCCCTGGTCGCCGAACCGCGGCGTGAAGAGCCGCATCATGCCGGCGCGCGACGCCGACGGCTGCCTGCGCATCCTCGACCCCGGCCTGATGCCCTTCCCGAAAGACATCATGGAAGAACACGAAGCGCGCCTGCGCCGGCGCGCGAGCCGCGAGAAAGTACTGTTCGGGCCCGACCTCGCGGTATCGAGCGTGTACGAGATCGGCGAGCCGATCGCCAGGCTGCTGCCCGATGACCGCGGCGCCTGAAAGCCGGCGCGCGGGCTCGTTCGGCGCGCGGCTGGGCCCGGCGCTGCCCTACCTGCTGGTCGGCGCGGCGGCCGGGTACCTCTTCTACGCCGCGACGCAGATGGAGTTCCATCGTCGCGCCGGCTCGCTCGGGCCGGATTTCTGGCCGAAGCTGATCCTCGGCCTGATCATCGCCACCTGCGCCTACGAAATCATCAAGCGCGTGGTATTCGACCGCCACCGCGACGCCGCCGGCATGCTGCTGGACCTCGTTGGCACCAGCGAGCCCGACGCGGAAGTCGTGCCGGAACAGCCGCCCGCGCGCCCGCTGCTGCTGGTGTCCGGCATCGTGCTTACCACGGTGTACGTGTGGTCGCTGCAGAAACTCGGCTTCGCGCTCGCCACCGCGCCCTACGTCGCCGCGTTCGTCGTGCTCGGCGGCTACCGGCGCTGGCTGGTCACCGCGCTGGTAAGCGTCGTCGGCACGCTGGCGATGATGTATTTCTTCATGAAGGTGGTGTACGTCTCGCTGCCGATCGGCATCGAGCCGTTCGCGCAAGTCACGCTGTTCCTGATGCGCGTGATGGGCATCCGCTGAGCGCGTGATGGACGGCACGCTGCACCAGCTCGCGCTCGGCTTCGTCGCGGTGTTCACGCCGGCGCACCTGCTCGCGCTGTTCGGCGGGCTGGTGCTCGGCTTGCTGGTCGCGGTGCTGCCCGGGCTGACGCTGGTGATGGGCGTGGTGCTGGCGCTGCCTTTCACGTACACCATGGACCTGACCTCCGCGGTGATCCTCCTTACCGCGATGTACCTCGCCGGCACCTACGCCGGCGCGTGGACGTCGATCCTGTTCCGCGTTCCCGGCGAGCCGATGGACGTGCCGATGCTGTGGGACGGCTACGCCATGGCGCGCAAGGGGCAGGCTGCGGAAGCGCTTGGCTGGACGCTCGCCGCCGCGCTGGTGGGCGGGCTCGCCGCGGCGACGGTCATGGTGCTGCTGGCGCAGCCGATCGCGAAGGTCGCGCTGACGCTGTCCAGCCCCGAGTACTTCGCCATCATCGTGTTCGGCCTCGCCAGCGTCGTGTCGATGGGCGGCAGCTCGCTCGCCAACGCGCTGATCAGCCTGTTCGCCGGGCTGCTCATCGCCACCGTCGGGGTGGACGAAACCTACGGCGCGCACCGCTTCACCTTCGGCGTGCCGATCCTGTCGGACGGCATCGACTATCTGGTGGTGATGGTCGGCGCCTTCGGCCTCGGCGAAGTGTTCGTGCGCATGGAAAACGGCTTCAAGTCGCCGACCATGGTGGCGGTCGGCAGGGTCAGCACCACCCTGCCCCGGCTGCGCGATGCGGCGGCGATCAAGGGCTGCTTCGGGCGCGGCACCCTGCTCGGCATCGTCATCGGCCTGGTGCCGGGCGCCGGCGCCACCGTGGCGTCCTTCCTTTCCTATGGCGTCGAGGCGCAGCACGGCAAGCGCAAGCAACAGATGGGCTCTGGCATCGCCGAGGGCATCGTCGCGCCGCAGACCGCGGCCACCTCGTCCGTCGGCGGCGCGATGATTCCGCTGATCACCATGGGGATTCCGGGCAGCGGCGCCACCGCGATCATCCTCGGTGCCTTCATGCTGCACGGCCTGCAACCCGGGCCGCAGGTGTTCGAGACTTCCAGTCACATCGTCTACACGCTGTTCGCATCGGTGTTCGTCGGCGTCATCGGCATGTGCCTGATCGGCTACTTCGCCGCGCGCTTCCTCGTGCGCGTGCTCGAGCTGCCCGAGGTCATCGTCTCCGCCTACGTCGTGATGTGCTGCATCCTCGGCGCGTTCGCCGCGCGCAACAACATCACCGACGTCTGGCTGATCGTGGTGTTCGGCGTCGTCGGCTACGTCTGCGAGCGCATGCGCTTCCCGATTGCGCCGCTGGTGCTGGGCGTGATCCTCGGGCCGCTGGCGGAAACCAACTTCATGACCACGATGATCAGCTTCGGCAACGACTGGACGGTATTCTTCACGCGCCCGGTGAGCGGCACCATCATGGCGCTGGCGATCCTGACGCTGGTGTTCCCGCTGCTCGGCATGATCTGGCGCGCGCACCGGGCGCGCCGCGCCTGAGCCCTGCCCGCCTGGCGCGGGCTACTTGAACAGCAGCGCGACGCCGCTCAGGGCGAGCAGCACCGCGACGACGTGGCCGAAGCGCGTCTCGTCCAGCTTCGCGTGCCAGTAGTCGCCCGCCACCATCGCCACCACGACCACCGGAAGCGTCGCCGCCAGCATCCACAGCACCCGCGCGTCGTACAGGCCGATGCTGCCGTAGCCGGCGGCGCGCAGCATGCTGACGCTCAGCAGCGACACCGACACCGTGGCGCGGAACCGGGTCTTGTCCAGCGCCAGGCTGCGCAGGTAGACGACGAACAGCGGCCCGGCCATGCCGCCGAACACCGTGGCAACGAAACCGCCGAGCGCGCCGGCGGGCGGACCGAGCCAGCGCGGCGCGGCGCCGGCGAACCGCCAAGGCAGGTAGCCCGACAGCGCGTAGCCGATGATGAACAGCGCAAGCGCGCGCAATAGCAGCTTCGAATCGATCGAGGCGAACAGCCACAGACCCGCGGCAACGCCGACCAGCGTCGGCAGGATCAGGCGCCACAGGCCCGGCCAGTACACCGAGCGCCGCTGGTGCACCGCCTGGCCGAAGGACGCCACCATGCCCATCGCGGTCACCAGCGGGATCACCACCGGCAGCGGCAGCGCAAACAGCAGCAGCGGGATCGATACCACGCCGGCGCCGAACCCGGTCGCGCCGCGCAACGCATACGCGACGAACACGACCGCGAGGGTCCAGGCAAGCTGCCAGGCACCGCCCGCCGCGACGAGTACCTGGTCCAATTCGCGCTGCTACGCCGAGTAGGCCTTGTACTTCGCCAGCATCCTCGCGGGCTTCTTCAGCGCATCACGGCGGAACGGATCGCCCAGCTCGCGCGTGCACATCATCTCGACGATGGTGGTCTTGCCTTCCTTCTGCGCCTTGCACGCGGCGCGGAACGCGTCGCCCACGTTCGACACCTTGTCCACGACGATGCCCTCGGCGCCCATGGCTTTGGCGATGCCGGCGAAGCTCGGGTTCTCGAGGTTCACGCCGAGGAAGCGGTTGGAATAGAAGTCGACGTGGTTCTTCTTCTCGGCGCCCCACTGCTCGTTGTTGAACACCACCGCGGTCACCGGGATGTTCTCGCGCACGCAGGTGAGGATCTCGCCGAAGCTCATGCCCCAGGCACCGTCGCCTACGTAGGCCACTGCGGTGCGGTCCGGCGCGCCGACCTTGCAGCCGATCATGGTCGGGAACGCGTAGCCGCAGTTGCCGAACATCATCGCGCCGAACATGCTGCGCGGGCGGTTGAACTTCAGGTACGAGTTCGCCACCTGGCAGATGTTGCCGATGTCGGTGGACACCATGGCGTCTTCCGGCATCGCCTTTTCCAGCTCGCGCAGCATCATGCGCGGGTGCATGTACTTCGAGCCCTTCGCCACTTCGAGGCTCCAGTCGTCCTTCTCGTGGTCCCAGGTGGCGAGTTCCTTCGCCCAGGCTTCCTTCTCGGCCTTCACCACGCCCAGGCGCTCCGCCTTGTTCGCCTCGCCGGCGAGCTTGCGGCCCTTCAGCCGCGCCACCAGCGCCAGCGCCGCCTCGCGCGCATCGCCGTTCACCGTCACCGAGGTCTTCTTCACCAGCCCCAGCACCTTCGGGTCGGCGTCGATCTGCACCAGCTTCGCGTTGGCGGGCCAGTAGTCGAAGCCGTACTGCGGCAGCACACCGAACGGTCCGAGGCGCGAGCCGAGCGCGATCACCACGTCGGCCTTCGAGATCACCTTCATCGCCGCCTTCGAGCCGTGGTAGCCGAGCGGCCCGCACCACAGGCGATGGCTGGCCGGGAAGGTGTCGTTGTGCAGGTACGAGTTGCACACCGGCGCATCCAGCGCCTCGGCCAGCGCGACGCAGGCGTCCACGCCCTCGGCGGCGATGACGCCGCCGCCCGCGATGATCACCGGGAACTTCGCGCTCGCCAGCACGTCGGCCGCGGCGTCCAGGCTCGCGCTGCCGCCCGGGCCGCGCTCGATGCGGATCGGCTGCGGGATCTCGCACTCGAGCTCGCCGTAGAAATAGTCGCGCGGGATGTTCAACTGCGTCGGCCCCATCTCGAGGATCGCGCGGTCGAAGGCGCGCGCGGTGAGCTCGGCCATGCGCGCCGGGTTGTTCACGTGCGCCTGGAACTTGGTGATCTTGGAGAAGATCGGCAGCTGGTCGGTTTCCTGGAAGCCGCCCAGGCCGATGCCCATCGAGCCGGTCTCGGGCGTGATCGCGACCACCGCGCTGTGCGCCCAGTACGCGGCGGCGATGGCGGTGACGAAGTTGGTGATGCCGGGGCCGTTCTGGCCGATGCACACGCCGTGCCGGCCGGTGACGCGGTAGTAGCCGTCCGCCATGTGCGCCGAGCCCTGCTCGTGCACCGTGGGGATGAAGCGGATGCCCGCGGCCGGAAAGAGGTCCAGCGCGTCCATGTATGCCGAGCCGACAATGCCGAAGACGTTCTTCACGCCCTGCGCGGCGAGGGTCTCGATGAACGCCTCGGACGGCGTCATGCGCTGCTTGCCGGCGACCACTGCCTGCGCCGGGATGTCCATGTTCTTGCCCATGTGTGTCCTCCTGGTTCGGAAGCCCGGAGTTTTCCACAGCGCGTCGACAACAGCAAGAGATTATGCGAATATCCAAACAGAACGTTCCATTTTTCGCAAAAACCAATGTCCGCCGTCCTCGATCGCAACTCCGCCGCCGTCCGCGCCTTCGCCGTGCTGGACGCGCTGGCGGCCGCCGACGGGCCGGCGGCGCTGGCCGACCTCGCGCTGCAAGTAGGCCTGCCCAAGCCCACGGTGCACCGGCTGCTGGCGCAACTTGAATCGGCCGGCGTGGTGATGCGCGAACCGCAGGGCAAGCGCTTCACCGTGGGCACGCGCCTGTCGCGCCTGGCGCTGCAGGTGCTGGCGAATTCCACCCAGCGCGGCGCTCGCCACGCCACCTTGCGCGCGCTGGTCGATGACCTGGGCGAGACCTGCAACCTCACCATGCTCGATGGCGACGAGGTGGTGTACCTCGACCGCGTCGACACCGCGTCGCAGTTGCGCGTCAGCCTGCAACCGGGCTCGCGCGTGCCGCTTCACTGCAGCGCAAGCGGCAAGCTGCTCGCGGCGCTGCTGCCCGCGGCGCAGCGCACGCGCCTGCTGGAGCACGCCACTCTGGCGCCGTTCACCGCGAAGACCATCACCACGCGCGAGGCGCTGGAAGCCGAGCTCGCGCGCACGCGGCGCGACAGGGTCGGCACCGACGACGAGGAGTACATCACCGGCCTCGCCTGCGTCGCGGTGCCGGTGCTAAACGCCGGCGGCCGCGCCATCGCCGCGATCGCCATGCAGGCGCCGGTGGCGCGCATGCCGCTGGCGCGCGCGCTGGGCCACGTGCCGCGGCTGCGCGAAGCCGCCGCCGCGCTCGCCGACACCTTCGAATAACCGCAACCAGGATCGGAAACCGCCTTGTCCGCACAGCCAGCCCCCGCCCCCCTGCCGATAGACCCCGCCGCCGGCGCCCTGCCCTTCGCGCCGCGCAAGCGCGCCGCGAGCGTCGAGGAAGCGATCCTGTCCCGCCGCAGCGTGCGCGCCTTCGCCGACACGCCGGTGCCGCGCGCGCTGGTGGAAAAGCTCCTGTCGATCGCCAGCCGCGCGCCCTCGGGCACCAACATCCAGCCCTGGAAAGTGCGCGCGATATCGGGCGCGGTGAAGCAGCACGTAGCCGAGGCGATCCTGCACGTGGCGCATACCGAGGGCGAGGCGGCGCTGAAGTCACCGTTCAACTACTACCCGGTGAAGTGGCGCGAGCCCTACCTCGCGCGCCGCCGCAAGGTGGGCTGGGACCTGTACGGCCTGCTCGGCATCACGCGCGACAACAAGGCCGGCATCGCGCGCCAGCACGCGCGCAACTACGCCTTCTTCGACGCGCCGGTGGCGCTGATCTTCAGCATCGATGCGGACATGGAGATCGGCAGCTGGCTCGACTACGGCATGTTCCTGCAGAACATCATGCTCGCGGCGCGCGGCGAGGGCCTGGACACCTGCCCGCAGGCGGCGCTGGCGAACGCGCACCTGATCCTGCGCCGCGAGCTCTCCATTCCCGACAGCGAGACCGTGGTGTGCGGCATGTCGCTCGGCTACGCGGCCGACGACAAGGTCAACACGCTGGTCACGGTGCGCGAACCCCTATCCACCTTCGCAAGCTTCGAGGGCTTTGAATCATGAGCGAATCCGCAGAGAAGATCGACATCCACCGCGGCCTGAAGGGCGTGTACTTCGACCGCTCGAAGGTCTGCTACATCGACGGCCGCGCCGGCGAGCTGCGCTATCGCGGCTACTCGATCCACGACCTGGCGCCGAACTCGACATTCGAGGAGACCTGCTACCTGCTGCTGAAGGGCGAACTGCCCAAGGCCGCGGAACTCGCGGCGTTCGAGGCGGAACTCAAGGCCGCGCGCAGCCTGCCGGCGCCGGTGTACGAGGTGATCCGGGCGGTAAAGGACGCGCACCCGATGGACGTGCTGCGCACCGCGGTGTCGGCGCTGTCGGCCTTCGACCCCGAGACAGCCGACAAGTCGCCCGAGGCAACGCTGCGGAAAGGCATCCGGCTCACGTCGCAGGTGCCGATGATCGTCTGCGCGCACGAACACATCCGGAACGGCCGCGCACCGATCGCGCCGGACGCGAAGCTCGGCCACGCGGCGAACTTCCTCTACATGCTGCAGGGCAAGGCCCCGAGCGCCGACACGGCGCGGCTGATGGACACCGACATGATCCTGCACGCCGAGCACGGCTCGAACGCGTCGACCTTCACCGCGCGCGTGGTGGCGGGCACGGAAGCCGACCTGCACAGCGCGGTCACCGCGGCGATCGCGGCGCTATCGGGCCCCGCACACGGCGGCGCCGCCGAGAACGTGATGCACATGGCGAAGGAGATCGGCGACGCGTCGAAGGCCGCCGCCTACGTGAAGGCCAAGCGCGGCAACAAGGAACCGGTGATGGGCTTCGGCCACCGCGTCTATCGCGCCGAGGACCCGCGCGCGCGCCACATGCGCGCCGGCGTGGAGAAGCTGTCGCGCGAGATGGGCCAGCCGCAGTGGTACCAGATCCTCGAAGCGCTGGTCGAGGCGATGAAGCCGTACTCGCGACACGGCGTGAACGTGAACGTGGATTTCTACGCCGGCGTGGTCTATTACCTGAACGGCATCCCGGCCGATCTCTTCGTGCCGATCTTCGCCATCGGCCGCGTGCCGGGCTGGACGGTGTCGGTGCTGGAGCAGATGGAGAACAACATCCTCATCCGCCCGCTGACCCTGTACAACGGCCCCGAGCCGCGCGAGTACGTGCCGATCGCGGCGCGAGGCTGAAGCCGCGCCCCGGCGCCTTGTGCGCCCGGGGTGGACCTGAACTGACGTCCTACCATGCCGCGTCTGCCGCTTCTACGCGCAGACGCTGGCTGCGCTGCAAGTCGACCTCGTACAAGCACTCTCCCAGCCACGACGGCCTGTCCACGATGCAACCCTGTGCCGGCGATCAGATACCTGTGCCACCCCCGCCGTCTATCCTCCTTCCGGGACAGCCAGACAGTTCCATAACACCTTGATTGCAGGGGACATTGACAGCAAGGGAGCGATTTCAAGTCTAAGATAGACTGCAACACTTCGAATGATTCAACGCTAGCCGTGCGAAAGGATCCGATGTCGATCGCCGTCCGCATAGCATCCGAATCCGCTGAAGACGAGAACCTCAGATTGGTCTTCGATGCCGTTCTCGAAGGTAAGCGAATCAAACAGCAAATGTGCTTCGGCTTCGTGTCAGAGCATGGAGAAGGGGCCACCAAGCGCACACCTATTCTCCTGCGCCCGATCGCTACGGGTAGTCGCGAGTGGGTGCTCGATTACGGCCACGACTCGAAACATGGCACACAGCGAACCAACGTGATGGAGAGAGACATCGCCGTCGGCAACTACTTCACTGTACTCGACGGGCCCGACGAGATCACCATCCGTATCGCTCACGTTGCGGAGTTATAAGCGGTGCGATTGGTGAGGCCCGTCGCGGCTAACAGTACGCCCCTCACAAACGCGCGCGCGACGTCCGTGCTTCATCAGCCGCCATCGGCGCGTGGTGGTGAGCATGGACGTTAGCGCCTAAGCCTGCCATGACCGACAACCCCCTTCTGGCGCCTGGGCTTCACGACGTGCAGGAGAGCGACCTCGATAATCATTTTCTAAGCCAGTTCACAGGCTCTACTACCCGGCCTGTCTTGATTCAAGGATTTCGCAGCTACCTTCAGGCACTTAAGCAATTTCGCGTGGCTTTCGAGATTTGGATTGATGGGTCATTCGTGACAAATAAGCAGGACCCAAGCGACATTGACCTAGTCATCTTCGCTTCTCAGGCCGACCTAAACTCACTACCCACGCCGGACCAGCAATCCTTGGCTCGGCTCTTGCTCGACCGGGCGAGTGTTAAGAAGGCTGTGGGGTGCGATGTGCTTTTCTCTGTAGCCGAAGATCAGAACATGCGGAGCTACTGGCGCGGCTGGTACGGCTTTGACCGCCTGGAGACTCCGAAAGGCATCGCTCGCATACGGGTGATTCCGTGAGCAAGAAGACCAAAGACTTGCTAGAGAAGGCAAGAGAGCTTCTGGACGCTTCAGAGACTCAAGCTGGTTCTGGAAACTTCGCCTATGAACTCCAAGCAGCATCCCTAAAGGCGCACATTGATGAACTCTCCACCTACGAGTCATTGGAACAGATTGGTCGCGCCTATGAGATGGTGGACTTTCGCATTGTTGCTCCAGACTTCAAGGAAGGAACGATTCCACTTCAGTCTCTGGCGAGGGCCGCAGACGAAATTCGCAAGATGATCGGATTTGCAGCACTTCGTTTTGTTCAGGGCGGGATAAGACGAAAGCGCGTTCCGGAAGACTTGTATCGCGACCTAGACCTTCGATTGGCGGGCGTATTGCCTGGCTCAACTCGCTTGGTAATCGCAGCAGCCGCTCAGCGCGACCTACTCGACGACGGAATCGCGAAGCACGCATTGGATCGCGTTATGCGGGTGTTGGACTCCAAAGGTAGTGGCAACACCTTCCTAGAGTCAGTGGCGGACCTAGGCCCTCAGAGCACGCGAAGTCTGAAAGAGCTTCTTAGACTGCTGCGATCGCACTCTGGAGCGCTTGAGCTCACGTGGTCACATGCCGGTCAGCTGGTTCGCCGATGGTCCGCGGATCGGGAGGGTGTCGCGATGATCACGTCAGCCCTCGAAGTAACGACCGTCAGAGAGCAGTCGCGCCAAGTGCTCCGTGGCGTAGTTGAGCTCCTGAGCAAGCGGGAACGTTTGCATCTACGGCAACTGGATGGCGACTTAGTAAGAATCCTGTTCCCTAAGCGACTACTCCCTCAGGTTTCGGAGTTGCATTTAGATCAAGAAGTGTCGCTGGTTTGCCAGATAACCGAGACCGAGAACGAGCTTACTGGTGAGACGGCGGAGCACTATGAGCTTATTGAGCTTAAGCGCTAACAATCGGTTGCAGCCGATCCGGCTGCGCCGCGCGGCTGAACCTCGGTTAGGGAACATCAGATGCGCGCCTTGTCTACCATCCTGCTTGTAGCAGCGCTCGCATGCTTCGGATTCTCGTACTGGGGTTTGAACACCGCCTCCGGCCGCGCCGCGTTCGATGAAATGGCCGGCATCATTCCGCTGGCGGCGACGCCGGTTGGCTTTCTCCTGCTCATAGTCGCCGCTGTCCTGTGGTTCAAGAGCCGGAAGCCATAGCCGCGGCGTCGGGTCGGGAAGCTCCGCCGTTCCTTCGGGACCGGGGAACCGAGGTCACCAACCTGCTCGCGCGTGGCGGGCGCCGGACAGTATCGCAGTAGCATTCCGGTGCCATGCCGGACGCCGCGCCTTCCCGCTCGCACCTGTCGCCCTTCCTCGAAGGCCCGGGCCCGTACCTCGTCCTCGCGCGCAACGCCATCCACGTCGGCGGCGTGTGGGTGCTCGGCTGGTCGGCGCCGCAGGCGGCGCTGACCCTGTGGTTCGACGGCGTGGCCGCGCTCGCGATGCTGTGCCTGATGGTAATGCGCGCCCGCACGCACCTTGGCCTGGAGGCGGCGAGCAAGGCCTCCTCGTGGGCGGGATTGCTGTTCGTCTTCGCGTTCTTCGGCGTGCCCTACTGGATGATGTTCGCCGGCTTCAACGCCTGGTTCTTCCCGCAGGGCTTCTGGTCGGCGCAGCTCGCCGACCGATGGATGCTCGTCGCGCTCGTGCTGATCCTCGTCGGCAACGCGATCGAGGAGGCGCGGCGGGGACTGGTCGGCCTGAGCGAAGCGGGCATCCGCCGCGTCTCCAATGGGCAGTTCGTCCTTCACTGGGTGCGCGGCGGCATCGTCGTGCTGCTGCTCACGCTGGTGCCGCTCAAGGTGCAGTATTTCATCGTCGTGGCGGCCGTCGCGCTCGCCTACCTCGAGATCTACCCGCGGCGCACGCTGCGGCTGTTCGGGCGAGAGCATGAGCTCGACGACGACACGCCCGGGATGCGCGATTGAGGGCAGACGGCTGCTGAAACAGGAATCCGGTCGCCGCCTGCCTACGGCGCGATCAGCTCGAGGCCAGGAAAGTACGTCCGGTAGCGCCGCGTGTCCCGCGTCAGCAGCGGCACGCCGGCCTTCACGCCGGTGCATCCGCCCGCTGACCCTGTACCACGGCCCCGAGCTGCGAGACTACGTGCCCATCTCCCGGCGCTGACGTCACTGGAGAGCCTTCGCCCGGGTACCCGGGCCGTACGTCGGCATCAGGTCGATATATTGCTAGAATGCAATATATGGCGGCTGTGCTGCTCATCCGCGCCAAGGAAGTACGGGACGATGGAACCATCGTCGAGATCGTTGTCTGGGAACTATGCGAACCGGTGAGCCCGAGCCCGCACCGGTACAAGTACCGTCTCTATTACGGTACAAGCGGACAGAGCCGGGTGCGGTACGACAACGAGCGCGGCAAGGGCGATCACCGCCATATCGCGGAACGCGAGGAAGAATACGAGTTCCTGACGCTTGAGCAGTTGATCGAAGATTTCCGGCACGACGTGGAGAACTGGGGGTAGCTCATGAAGGCAATCATCGAAGTGGCGCGCACTGGCGCAGTCTTTCGCACGGCAGCGCAGCAGCTCGCGAACGCCCGCAAGGGGCAGTCCACCGACTTCCGGCTCAGCTTCGAGTCGGCGCGCTCGCTGTTCGCGGAACTGACCCCCGCGCGCCTCGACTTGCTCGATACGCTGCGTCGCGTCGGACCCTGCAGTGTCTACGCCCTGGCTAAAGCGGCCGAACGCAACTACTCCAACGTTCACACCGACGTCTCGCGCCTGGAGGAACTCGGCCTGATTGAGCGCGCTGAAGGCGACGCCGTCTCGGTCCCCTACGAGTCGGTCGAGATCCTCGTCCCGCTCGCCCAGGTGGCGTAGCAGGCCCTCTCCTTGTCCCGCACGCAAGCACGAGCGAGCGTGTCCTGATGTGGGCGATGCTGCTGGTGGGCGCGCTGTTCCTCGCCGGCGCGGCGTGGAACGTGTTCGGCCCGGAGCCGGACACCGTCGAGGCGATCGGCGGCACGTGCTTCGCCGCGGCGCTGGTCGGCCTGTTCCTCGTCGCCCGGCATCACCAGCAGCGGGCGGAAGCGTTCGAGCACTGGCTCGCCGCGAACGCCGAGGCGATCCGCTTCGGCGGCGCGCGCCATGGCGACACGCTCGTCAAGCCGGAAACCGTGCTGGCGCGCTACCAGTTCGCGGTGTCGTTCCTCATCGTCACATTCCGCGTCGACACGCGCTACTACGTCGTCGGGCACGACGCCACGCGGACCGTGGCGGCAGTCTGCAGCGCGATATCCCTGCTGCTCGGCTGGTGGGGCATTCCCTGGGGACCGATCCATACGCCGCAGGTCGTTGCGCGGAACCTGCGTGGCGGGTCCAGGCAAACGGTGCGGGAGCTGCTCGCGCGGCCGCCCGTGGTGGACGGTGCCGGACCGGCAGCCCCGGATCGCGCTGCCTGAGGGCGGGTGCCTGTTCGGCGATACAGCGGGCCAGACCCCGATTACTATTGCGAACAGTATTGCGAACAACGCCGCCTGTCCCCGAACCGTTCCATGAGCAAGAGAACCGTCATCGTCCTTGTCGCCTCGCACGCGCTGGTCGCGCTGGCAGGCTTCGCCGCCGGCATCTACGCGCTGCCGATCCTCATCGCACCACCCGCGCCGACGGCATCCGAGATAGCCGCCACCGCCAAGGAGGCCGCGTTCAAAGGCCAGTTCCGTCGCGACCTCAAGGACAGCGACGCGCTGCACTGGGGCGAGGGCGAAGTGTCGGTCGGCGCGCGGCACGTGTCGCTGATGGGCAGGCTCGCGCCCGGCCCGGACTACAAGCTGTACCTGTCGCCCGAGTTCGTCGAGACCGAAGCCGACTTCGCGCGCCTGAAGCCGCGCATGGTGCGCGTCGGCGACGTGAAGACCTTCGAGAACTTCGTCGTCGCGGTGCCGCCCGGCGTCGATCCGGCGAAGTTCAGCGCCGTCATCGTCTGGTGCGAGACCTTCAGCCAGTTCATCACCGCGGCGAAATACCGGTAGGAGACGCCGCATGAAGATCACCGTCGAAGCCACCGTCGCCGCACCCATCGAGGAGGTCTGGCGGGCATACACCACGCCCGCGGACATCATGCGGTGGAATGCCGCGTCCGACGACTGGCACACCACCGCGGCCACGGTGGACTTGCGCGTCGGCGGCGCCTTCTCCTCGCGCATGGAGGCGAAGGACGGCAGCATGGGCTTCGATTTCGCCGGGACCTATACCCGGCTGGTCGAGAACAGCCTGATCGAGTACGCGTTCGGCGACAGGATGGCCCGGGTCGAGTTCACGAGCACCGGGGACGGCGTCAACGTCAAGGTCACGTTCGACGCGGAATCGACGCACTCCATCGAACAGCAGCGCGACGGCTGGCAGGCGATCCTGCACAATTTCGCCAGGCACGTGGAGCGTCGCTGATGAACATCGAGGCATTCATGCAGGGCTACAAGGCGGCGTGGGAGGCGCGCGATCCGGCCATGTTCGCCGCGCTTTTTCACGCCGACGGCAAATACCACAACACGCCCTTCCAGGTGCAGACAGGACACGCGGAACTCGCGGAGTACTGGAAGCGGGTCCAGTTGCAGGAAGACGTGCGCGTCACGCATGAAGTCCTGGCCGACGCGGGCGACACCGGCATCGCGCACTGGCATGTCAGCTACCAGGTCGCCTCGGAAGAACTGTTCCAGATCTGGGCGCGCTCGGCGGGAACCGGCCTGCCCGCCAGGAAGCCCGGAGACCCGCTGCCGCGCATGGTGCTCGATGGCGTGCTGCAGGCGAGGTTCGCGGCAGGCCTGTGCGCCGAGGCGCGCATCTGGTGGCACAGCATGCCGCAGGCCGCATGAGCGCATCAGGCGTCGCGCCCGGCGTTGTCGCGACTGCCCGCCCGCTGCTTCCGATCTGCTTCCTGGCATTGCCCTGGATTGCGGCCGCCGGCGCATCGGAATCGATCATGGCGCCGCGGCCCGAGATCCGGACCGGCGACCAGTGGCAGTTCGCCGTGTACTACACCGAGCCCAGCAAGGTGCCGAGCCGCACCTGGATCGTCGGGTCCGTGACCCGCGACGCCATCGAGGCGACCGAGAACGGCCAGGCCTTGCGACTGACGCCGGAGCTGAACGTGCTCGATTCGCCTCGCTACGCCGAGTCGAACCCGCGGCAACTCAGCTTTCCGCTGCAGGTGGGCAAGCGCTGGCGATACGATAGCCGCTGGACGTTCAAGCAAAAGGGGTCGTCCGGCACCGTGGCGGTCGATGTCGAAGTCCTCGGCTACGAGCGCGTCGCGGTCCCGGCAGGCGAGTTCGACGCCTTCAAGCTGTTCGCCAGGGGCAAGCTTGGTGGTTCGTCTCCCACGAATACCTTCTACGGCGGGGAAACCACCACGACCTACTGGTATGCCCCGTCGGCACGCGCGATCGTCAAGTCCTTGCACCACAACCCGTATCTGGGCCGCACCGTCGTCGAACTGGTCGCGTACCGGCGAGGCCGGTAGGTCCGCGGCATCCACTCGGCACAGCATGCGATCGCGCCTGCATCGGCCCCAGCCTTGAAGCATAGCGACCCGACGCCTCGACCCACGTCGACCGACTGGCATTGCCTCGACGCCGACGCGGCCGCGGCGCGCCTGGACACCGACCCGAAACGCGGCCTGTCCCCGGCAGCGGCGGCCGAGCGGCACGCGCGCCACGGCCCCAACGAACTGCGGGAAGGCCGACGGCGGCATCCGCTCGCCATGCTGGCGGCGCAGTTCACCGATTTCATGATCCTGGTGTTGATCGCCGCCGCGGTGATCGCCGGCATCGTCGGCGAGCCCAAGGACGCGATCGCCATCGTCGTCATCGTGTTCCTCAACGGCATCATCGGCTTCGTGCAGGAGTACCGCGCCGAGCGCGCGATGGCGGCGCTGCGCAGCATGGCGAGCCCGCAGGCGCGCGTGATCCGCGATGGCGAGCCGGCGCTGCTTGCCGCGACCGGCCTGGTGCCGGGCGACCTGGTCGAGCTGGAAGCCGGCAACATCGTGCCCGCGGACCTGCGGCTCACAGAGATCGCGGCGCTGAAAGTTGACGAATCCGCGCTTACCGGCGAATCGCAGCCGGTGGAAAAGCGCCTCGCGGCGCTCGCGGGCGCCGAGCTGCCGCTGGGCGACCGCGTCAACCTCGGCTACAAGGGCACCATCGTCACCTACGGCCGCGCGCGCGGCCTGGTGGTGGCGACCGGCATGGGCACCGAGCTCGGCCGCATCGCCGCGCTGCTGTCGGCGGAATCGGGCAGCACGCCGCTGCAGAAGCGCCTCGCGCGCTTCGGCAAGCACCTGGCGTTCGCCGTGCTGGCGATCTGCGCGATCATTTTCGTCTTCGGCTGGCTGCGCGGCGAGCCGCCGCTCCTGATGCTGCTCACCGCGGTCAGCCTCGCGGTCGCCGCGATCCCCGAGGCGCTGCCCGCAGTGGTCACCATCTCGCTTGCGCTCGGCGCCGCGCGCATGGTGCGGCAGCACGCGCTGATCCGCCGCCTGCCGGCGGTGGAAACGCTCGGCTCGGTCACCTGGATCTGCTCGGACAAGACCGGCACGCTGACGCAGAACCGCATGCACGTGGACTGCGTGCAGGCGGCCGGCGATACCCGCCCGAGCCTCGGCGACGTGGCCGCCGCGCCATGGCGCGAACTGGGCGTCGCCATGGCGCTGTGCAACGATGCCGTCGCGGATGGCGCTGGCACGCTTAGCGGCGATCCCACCGAGACCGCGCTGCTCGAAGCGACGCGCGCGGCCGGATTCGGCGCGCATGGAGCGCTGCCCGCCCTGCCCACGCTGCCGCGGGTCGCCGAGCTGCCGTTCGACGCCGAGCGCGCACGCATGAGCACGCTGCATCGCGACGGCGACGGCGTGCTGATGCTGACCAAGGGCGCGCCCGAGAGCGTGCTCGCGCTGTGCGATGCGCAGCTCGGCGCGGCAGGCGAAACCGCGCTCGACCGCGCCGCGCTGCAGGAAGCCGCCGAGATCCTGGCCGCGCAGGGACTGCGCGTGCTCGCCTTTGCGCAGAAGCGCCTGCCGCGCCTGCCGCAGGCGCTGGACGCGGCTGCGCTGGAGACCGGACTGTGCTTCATCGGGCTGGCCGGCCTGATCGACCCGCCGCGGCCGGAAGCCGCCGCGTCGGTCGCCGCGTGCAAGGCCGCCGGCATCGTGCCGGTGATGATCACCGGCGACCATCCGGCGACCGCGCGTGCGATCGCACGGCGCCTGGGCATCGTCGAGGACGGCGGCCAGGTGCTGACCGGCGGCGAGCTGGCGCGGCTCGCGCCGGCCGAGTTCGAGGCTGCGGTGGCATCGGTGCGGGTGTATGCGCGCATCAACCCGGAACAGAAGATCAACATCGTGCAGGCGCTGCAGGCGCGCGGCGAATTCGTCGCCATGACCGGGGACGGCGTCAACGACGCCCCGGCGCTGAAGATGGCGGACATCGGCATCGCCATGGGAAGGGGCGGCACCGACGTCGCGCGCGAGGCCGCGCACATGACGCTGCTGGACGACAACTTCGCCACCATCGTGCTCGCGGTGCGCGAAGGGCGCCGCATCTTCGACAACATCCGCAAGTTCGTGAAGTACACCATGACCAGCAACGCCGGGGAGATCTGGACCATCTTCCTCGCGCCCTTCCTCGGATTGCCGATACCGCTGCTGCCGATCCACATCCTGTGGATCAACCTGGTCACCGACGGCCTGCCCGGCCTCGCGCTCGCCGGCGAGCGCGCCGAGCGCGACGTCATGCGGCGGCCGCCGCGCCCGCCGCGCGAGAGCATCTTCGCGCACGGCCTGTGGCAGCACATCGTGTGGGTGGGGCTGCTGATGGGCGGCGTGACGCTGCTGACGCAGGCATGGGCGATCCGCAGCGGCTCGACGAACTGGCAAAGCATGGTGTTCACGGTGCTGACGCTGTCGCAGCTCGGCCACGTGCTCGCGGTGCGCTCGGAGCGCGATTCGCTGTTCTCCATGGGCCTGCTGTCCAACCGCATGCTCGCCGCCGCGCTCGCGCTGACGTTCGTGCTGCAGATGGCAGTGCTCTACGTGCCGTGGCTGAACCCGGTCTTCAACACCGCGCCGCTGACGCTGGGCGAACTCGCCGCGTGCCTCGCGCTGTCCTCGGTGGTGTTCATCGGCGTCGAGGCCGAAAAGGCGCTGGCGCGGCGCGGCTGGCTGTACGCCAGGGCCTGATGCGCGGCGCGAAGGCCGGCGTAGAATCCGCATCCGGTACGTGGCCCCGCACATGGGAGGCTGGCATGAGGGATCCGGTGGATGCGCTGATACTCGACCTGCTGGAATGGATCGGCGACGGGCCGCGCGCATACGCCGAGGTGATCGCCGCCTGGCGCACCTCCTGCCCGCGATTGCCGGTGTGGGAGGAAGCCTGCGCGCGCGGCTACGTGGAACGGCGCCACAGCGCGGGCAGCGAAGCGATGGTGCTGGTAAGCGCGTCGGGCAAGGCGCTGCTGCGCAGCCGCCGCGCGGAACTGGCGGCGTCCCACTGAACGTGCCGCTTTCCTGCAGCGGCGCACCGCGCCGCAGTCCGCGCGCGCGCCGCTAGCGCGGGGCTGCTCGCCTTCCTGTCGGTCGCGGTCGGCCTGTATGCCGCGCTCGGCTACAGCGCGATGCCGCTGGGCGCGCTGGTGCACCCGGACATGAAGGCAGGCTTCTCGGCACACCCCGCCGGGGTGTATGCGCACGTTTACACGGCGATGCTCGCGCTGCTGCTCGGGCCCCTGCAGTTCTCCGATCGCCTGCGGCGCACGCGCCCCGCGCTGCACCGCTGGTCGGGGCGCGTGTACCTGCTGGTGGGCGTGCTGGGCGGCGGACTCTCCGGGCTCTACCTCGCGCAGTACGCCTACGGCGGCCCGGTAGCCCAGGCCGGCTTTGCCGCGCTCGCCCTCTGCTGGCTGTATACCGGCGTGCGCGCCTTCCTCGCGATACGCCGCCGCGACGTCGAATCGCACCGCAGGTGGATGGTGCGCAACTACGCCCTTGCCTTCGCCGCGGTGATGCTGCGCCTGTACATCCCGGCGGCGGTGATGGCAGGCGTCGATTTCGCCCTCGCCTACGCGCTGATCGCCTGGCTATGCTGGCTGCCGAACCTCGTGCTCGCCGAGCGGCTCTACCAGGGGACGCGCGCCCGTTCAGGCGGCAGCGTCAATACCGCTTAGCGCCCGTTCGATTTCCGCCGGGTCGGTCGGGCGCACCAGCCGCGCCGCCTCCCTGCCGCCATCGAGCATCACCAGCGTCGGCCACAGCTTGACGCCGAAGGAACGGCCCAGGCGCCTGCCGCTCGCATCCGCGACCTTGAGGTGCCGCACGCGCGGGTGCGCGGCCAGCGCGGCTTCGATCAGCGGCTGCGCGCGCCTGCAATGCCCGCAACCGGGGCTGCCGAATTCCAGCAGCGTCGGCCCGCCCAGTGCGTCTATCTCGGCGCGCGCCGGTTCCTTGTCCAGGTAGTCGGTTTGCATCGGTGCGAGTCTGCCCGTCGTGCAGCGAACCCGCCAGTGGCGGTTTCGCGCCTGCGATGGTTCAATCGCCGCATGAGCACGGGAACGCGCTACCGCCCATGACCCGGGTGATGATCGTCACCGGCGGCGGCAGGGGCATCGGCGCCGCCACCGCACGCCTCGCCGCCGCGCGCGGCTATGCGGTGTGCGTCAACTACCGCGCCGACCGCGCGTCGGCCGACGCGCTGGTGGCGGACATCGCGGCCGCCGGGGGACGGGCGATCGCGGTCGCCGCCGACGTGTCGCAGGAAGCGGACGTGAAGCGCCTGTTCGCCACGGTGGATGCGCAACTGGGCCCGCTGGACGCGCTGGTGAACAACGCCGGCATCCTCGAGCGCCAGCAGCGCGTCGAGGACGTCGACGCCGCGCGGCTGCAGCGCATCCTTGCCGCCAACGTGGTCGGCGCCTTCCTCTGCGCCCGCGAGGCGGTGCGGCGCATGTCTACCAGGCACGGCGGCCGCGGCGGCGCCATCGTCAACGTCTCCTCCGCCGCGGCGCGGCTGGGCTCGCCGGGCGAGTACGTGGACTACGCGGCGTCCAAGGGCGCGGTGGACACCATGACCATCGGCCTTTCGCGCGAGGTCGCAGACGAAGGCATACGCGTGAACGCGGTGCGGCCAGGGTACATCTACACCGACATGCATGCCAGCGGCGGCGAGCCGGGCAGGGTTGACCGTATCGGCCCGTCGCTGCCGATGAAGCGCGGCGGGCAGGCCTCCGAGGTGGCGAACGCGATCCTGTGGCTGCTGTCGGACGAAGCGTCCTACGCCACCGGCACGTTCATCGAGCTGGCCGGCGGCCGTTAGGGACACTCTGAATTATTCCCGCGCGGCTGCGACGGGCGATAGGGCACCCGCCCGCTTCGTTGCACGGCTTGCAGGTAGTCCCGCTACCTGCTGCGCCGCGACGCCTTGCGGGCGGGCGCCCTGTCGCAACGCAGCTCGCGGCGAATAAATCAGAGTGTCCCTAACACGACGTGCGGGTTTGCGCACGGGCGCGCGGCGCGATACCTTCCCCGGAGCCACGTCCAGCACCCTCGTCATGTCCTCCGCCCGCCAAGGCACGTCCATCGTCGTCGCGTCGTTCCTGATCCAGATGATCATGGTCGGGGGCATGTTCGCGTATGGCGTGCTGTTCACCGAGTTCGAAGCCACGTTCGGCTGGTCGCGCGCGACGATCTCGGGCGCGGTGTCGGCGACGACGCTGGTGATGGGCACGCTGGCGATGCTGGCCGGCGGACTGGGCGACAAGCTCGGCCCGCGCGGCATCCTCACCTTCGCCGCGTTCAGCTACGGCGCGGGCTTCGGCCTGCTGTCGATCGTCCAGTCGCCGTGGCAGCTTTACCTCTTCTGGGGGCTGTTCGTCGGCGCGGGGCTCGCGACGCACGACGTCGTCACGCTGTCTACCATCGCGCGCTGGTTCCCGGAGCGCCGCGGCGTGATGTCCGGCATCGTCAAGGTCGGCACGGCGGTGGGCCAGATCATCGCGCCGCTGGTGACGGTGGCGCTGATCGCCGCGTTCGGCTGGCGCATCGCCTGCATGGTGTACGGCGCGATCGCGTTCACCGTGCTGTTCGGCGCGGCGCAGGTGATGCGCCATGGTCCCGAGGGCGCGAAGGTGCGCAGCGAGGCCAGCGACGCGGCCGACGCCAGCAGCGCCGGGACGGCGTTCCGCTCGCCGCAGTTCTGGATCCTGTGCGGCTCGCAGTTCATCGTCTTCGTCTGCCTGATGACCACCACGGTGCACATCATGCCCTTCGCGGTGGACCTCGGCGCGCCGCGCGCCACCGCCGCCAGCCTGCTCGCGTCGATCGGCGGCGTCAGCATCGTCGGCCGCCTGGTGATGGGTCGCGCCTTCGACCGCATCGGCGGGCGCCGCGGCATGCTGATCGCCTACGGCATCCTCGTGTCCAGCATGCTGTGGCTGCAGGTCGTTTCGGCGCCCTGGATGCTGTTCGTGTTCGTCGCGATGTATGGCGTCGCGCACGGCGCCTTCTTCGTCGTCATGGCGCCCACGCTGGCGGAACTGTTCGGCACCCGCGCCCACGGCACGCTGTTCGGCACGGTGCTGTTCTTCGGTTCGGTCGGCGGCGCGATCGGTCCGCTCGCCACCGGCGCGGTGTTCGATGCCACCGGAAGCTACCGGATCGCCTTCGGCACGCTGACCGCGCTGGCGCTGCTCGGCCTGCTGCTGGTCAGCCAGCTCGCCAGGCCGCGACGCGCAAAAGCCTAGTCGAACATCACCACCGTGCGTATGCCCTCGCCGCGCGCGAGCGCGGCAAAGCCGTCGTTTATGTCGGCGATGCCGATGCGCCTCGTGATGAGTTCGTCCAGCTTCAGCCTGCCGGCGAGGTACTCGGTGACCAGCCACGGAAAGTCGCGCATCGGCCGCGCATTGCCGTAGCTCGAGCGCACAATGCGGCGCTCGCCCATCAGCGAGCCCCAGCGGAACGACACCTCGGTGTCCACGTTGACCTTGCCTAGCCACACCACCTCGCCGCCCGGGCGCGCCATCTCCACGGAGAGCCGGAACACCTTCGGGTTGCCGGCAGCTTCGAACACGTAGTCCGCGCCGCGCCCGGCGGTCAGCGCCTTCACCGCGCCCACCGGGTCGGCAGCGCCCGCATCGACCGCGTCGGTGGCGCCGAACTGCGCGGCGCGCTCGAGCTTCGCCGCGCCGATGTCCACCGCGATGATGCGGCCCGCGCCCGCCAGCCGCGCGCCCTGCACCGCGTTCAGCCCCACCGCGCCGCAACCGATCACCGCGACGCTGGCGCCGGGCTGCACGCGCGCCTTGCGCACCACACCGCCCACCCCGGTCATGACGCCGCAGCCGATGATGCAGGCGCGGTCGAAGGGCATTTCCTTCGGGATCGGCACCGCGCCGGACTCGGGCACCACGGTGTACTCGGCATGCGTGGAGGTCACCGAGTAGTGGTTCACCACCGCACCGCCGCGGCGCATGCGCGAGCCGCCGTCCAGCAGCTTCCCCCGGGGCTGGTTGCGCACGAAGGGCTCGCACAGGATGGGCAGGTCGCGATCGCAGTAGTAGCAGTGGCCGCAGTGCGGGTTCCACGACAGGATGACGTGGTCGCCGGGCTTCACGCGGCTGACGCCCGCGCCCACCGCCTCGACCACGCCGGCACCTTCGTGCCCCAGCACGATCGGCATCGGGTAGGCGAGCGAACCCTGGATCACCTCCAGGTCGGTGTGGCACAGCCCGCTCGCGCGCACCTTCACCAGCACGTCGCCCGGCTCGAGTGGCTGCATGTCGAGTTCTTCTATCGCCAGCGCCTGGCCGACGCCGTTCAGTACCGCGGCCCTGAATTTCATCCCTGCCTCGCTCGATCGGTTGTGGCTTCACCGCCAGCGTAACCGCAGACGGCGAAGCTGCCAGCAGCTGCCGCGAACCAGCCCCCCGCAACACGCCGGCAACAAACCGAGCCGGAACCGACATCGCCCGGTTACCCCGGGCCCGTAGCCTGCGCGGCGTTGCAATGAAGCGCAGTCCAACACACCAATCCGAGGGAGGCAGACATGCAGGCAGTACAGGAAGCACCGAAAGCAGACGTAGCAGACGTCGCCGCGCGTTACGCGAAGTGCGTACAGGCATCGAAGCGCGTGCGCTGGGACATCGACCGCGACGTGATTCGCGGCCGGAAACTCGACTTTGCGAAGGCGTTCCTGCCTTCCGGGCTGTCGAAGGCGGCCGACCTCGCCTTCCTGTCGGCTGACGAGCAGCGGCTGCTGTCGCAGGTTCAGGGCCGCACCTATGCCTACATCTTCGGCCTGGTCGAGCGCTTCATCGGCGCCAAGTTCCTCGAGACCACGCAGGCGCACTGGTTCGGCGACCAGACCGCGCTGGAGGCGCTGGTTCGCGCCAGCGACGAGGAACTCAAGCACCAGGAGCTGTTCCGCCGCATCGAGGCCCTCGCCGCGGCAGGCATGCCGGCGGGATACCGCCAAGTGGCCGAGCCGAACGCGGTGGCCTCGGTGGTGCTCGGCAAGTCGACTTGGGCGGTGCTCGCGCTCACCTGCCACATCGAGCTCTTCACGCAGCTTCACTACCGCAGCAGCATCGACCCGGTGGCCGAGATCGACCCGCTGTGGAAGGACGTGTTCCTCTACCACTGGAAGGAGGAATCGCAGCACGCCATCATCGACGAGCTCGAGTGGCGCCGCGAGGACGCGAAGCTGTCGCCTGCCGAGCGCGACCGCGCGGTGGACGACCTCATCGCGCTGGTGGCGGCGGTCGACGGCATCCTGCAGGCGCAGGCAGAGGCCGACGCGGACTACTTCACCCAGGTCTGCGGCCGCTCGTTCCCCGAGCCCGAGCGCAAGGCGATACACGCGAAGGTGCTGGAGGCCTACCGCTGGCAGTACATCGTCTCCGGCGTGCAGTACCCGCGCTTCCAGGAGGTGCTGTCCGGGCTGATCAGCAGCGCGCAGGCTGCTCGCATCGGCCAGGCACTGTCACCGATCCTGCAGTAAGCGGCACCGGCAAGGCAGCGCGGACGCGCCTTGCGCTGCGTCCGCCTGCCGGCTCAGGCAAGCTTGAGCAGCAGCCTCGCCGCGGCGACGATGTCCTCCGCGGTGGCGCCGCGCGACAGGTCGCTCACCGGCCTGGCAAAGCCCTGCAGGATGGGGCCGATCGCGCGCGCGCCGCCCATGTACTGGGTCAGCTTGTAGGCGATGTTGCCGGCGTCGAGGTCCGGGAACACCAGCACGTTGGCGCGGCCGGCTACAGGGCCCGCGTCCTTCAGCTTCTTTGCCGCGACGCGCGCCACCAGTGCGGCGTCGGCCTGCAGTTCGCCGTCCACGGCGAGCCCCGGCGCGCGTTCGCGCACCAGCGCCACCGCGCGCGCGACCTTGTCCACGCGCGCATGGCTGGCGCTGCCGCGGGTCGAGAACGACAGCATCGCCACGCGCGGCTCCTCGCCCAGCATGCGCCTGCAGCTCTCGGCAGACGCGATGGCGATGTCGGCAAGCGCGCTGGCGTCGGGCTCGACGTTCACCGCGCAGTCGGCATAGATGAACGCGCGTTCGCCGCCGCCGTCGAAGTGCGGCACCTGCATGACGAAAAAGCTGGAAGGCGTGGCGATGCCGCTGGCGAGGCCGATGGTCATCATGCCCGCCTCGATGACGCGCGCGGTGGTGTGCGCGGCGCCGGCGATCATCGCGTCGGCCTCGCCCGCGCGCACCATCAGGCCGGCGCGGAACAGGGGCTTGGCGGCAAGCCGCCGCGCCACCTTCGGATTGGCGTCCGGCCTGGATTCCAGGTACAGCGCGGCGTAGGCGTCCAGCCGCTCGGGCGGCGCATCGCCCTCGAGCAGCAGCGGCTCGGCGAAGCCCTCGTCGCGGATGCGCTGCGCCGCGGCGCGCACGCGCTCGTCATCGGCTTCGGGAAAGACGATCCTGCGCATGGTGCCGGCCGCGGGTGCGTTCCGCCCGGCGCGCTAGCGCGCCAGATCCTCGATCGCCATCGCGCGCGGGTTCCCCGCCTGCGCGGCGCGGATCGCGGCCCAGACGCGCTGCGGGCTCGCCGGCATGTCGAAATGCGTGACCCCCGCGCTGCGCAGCGCGTCGACGATCGCATTCATGATGCACGGCATCGAGCCGGTGACGCCCGCCTCGCCGACGCCCTTGGCGCCGAGCGGATTGGTCTTCGTCGGCACCGGATGCTCGAACACGCGCAGGTTCTCGACCAGCACCGCGCGCGGCATCGGATAGTCCATGAAGCTGCCGGTGAGCAACTGGCCGGTGGCCGCGTCGTACACCGCCTGCTCGCCCAGGATGTGGCCGGCGCCCTGCGTGATGCCGCCCTGCATCTGCCCCTCGACGATCTGGTGATTGATGATGGTGCCGGCGTCGTCCACCGCGGTGTAGCGCACGATGCGCAGCTCGCCGGTCTCGGGCTCGATCTCCACCTCCGACACGTGGCAGCCGTTGGGGAAGGTAGAGCCGACCTTCTCGCCGGTCTTGTCCACGTCCAGCGCGCCCGTGAATTTCCTCGCCAGCGCGACGATCGATACCTTGCGATCCGTGCCCTTGACGCGGTACTCGCCCTCGCCGAACTCGATGTCGCCGGGCGCGGCTTCCAGCTCGTCCGCGGCGAGCGACATGCCCTTTTCGACGACGTCGCGTGCGGCCAGCAGCATGACGCTGCCCACGCCCAGCAGCGAGCGCGAGCCGCCGGTAGGATTGCCGGTGATGATGCGGTCCGGCACCGAGGTTTTCAGCCGGATCGACTCCATCGGCACGCCGAGCACGCCCGAGACGATCTGCGCATACGTCGTCTCGTGCCCCTGACCGTGGCTGTGCGAAGGCGCATACAGCGTGATGCCGCCCTCGGCATCCCATTCGAGCGTCGCCTGGTCATACGGGGCGAAGCCGCCGGCGCCGCTCGCCTCGATGTAGGCCGACATGCCGCGCCCACGCAGGCGTCCGCGCGCCGCCGATTCGGCGCGCCGCGCCTCGAAGCCTGCCCAGTCGGATTCGCGCACCGCCTGGTCGAGCACGCCTTCGAAATCGCCGCAGTCGTACTCGAAGCCGGTGACGATGCGGTACGGGAACTTCGCCGCCGGCACCAGGTTCTTCCTGCGGAACGCGGCCGGGTCCATGCCGATCTCGCGCGCCGCGTCGTCGATCAGGCGCTCCATCGAGTACGAGGCCACCGGCCGGCCGGCGCCCCGGTACGCCGCGGTGGGGATGGTATTGGTCAGCACCAGCTTCGCCTGCACGTGCACCGCCTGCACGTCGTAGACGCCGCTGGCGACGTTCACCAGGTTCACCGTGTTGACGAAGGCGCCGGTGAAGGCGACGTAGGCGCCGAGGTTGCAGGTGAAGTCGAAGCGGATGCCGAGGATGCGGCCCTCCGCGTCGAGCGCGAGCTCGCTGCGATGCGCGATGTCGCGCGCCTGTTCGTCGGCGAGGAACATCTCCGAGCGCGTGCCCACCCATTTGACCGGGCGGCCGAGCTTCTTCGCCGCGAGCAGGATCGCGCAATACTCGGGATAGGTATTGAAGCGCACGCCGAAGCCGCCGCCCACTTCCTCGGCGATGACGAAGATCTTCTCCGGCGGCACGCCGAGCACCGGCGCCATCTGCCCGCGGGTCGCGGAAGCGCCCTGCGTGCAGGCGTAGAGCCTGAATGCGCCGGCCGCCTCGTCCCAGGCACCGACGCAGGCGCGCGGCTCCATCGGATTGCCGACCACGCGCGCGTGGTAGGCCGACAGCGACACGGTCTTCGCCGCGCGGCTGAACGCGGCATCGGTCGCCGCCGCATCGCCGCCCTCGAAGTCGAGCACCAGGTTGCCCGGCACGTTGTCGTGCAGTTGCGGCGCGCCCGCGGCAAGCGCGGCGCGGGCATCGACCACGGCGGGCAGGTCCTCGTATTCGATCATCACCGCCTCGGCCGCGTCCTGCGCCAGCGCCGCGGTCTCGGCGACCACCAGCGCCACCGGCTCGCCGACGTAACGCACCTTGCCCTGCGCCAGCATCGGATGCGCGGGCTTCGCCTGCTCGCTGCCGTTGCGGCCCTTCATCGGCGCCGCGGCGGGCAGCGGCTGGCAGCCGGCGGCGGCGACGTCATCGCCGGTAAGCACCGCGACCACGCCCGGCATCGACAGCGCGGACGAGGCATCGATCGAGATGATACTTGCGTGCGGCCGGTCGGCGCGCAGGAACACGCCATGAGCCTGGCCGTCGAGATTCCAGTCGGAGACATAGCGCCCCCGCCCCTGCAGCATGCGGCCGTCCTCGAGGCGGCCCTTCTGTCCGAATGTGCTCATGGCCGGATTCTATAGAAACGGCCATGGCCTCCGCCGGCGCCAAATGAAAAAGCCCGCCGAAGCGGGCCTTTGCATGCGATGCACGAAGGCGCTACTGGCCCTGCGTCTTCACCTTCACGTAGGCGACGAGCTCGGCGACGTCGGGATTGTTCGGCTGGCGGCGCGCCATTTCCTCCACCACCGGCTTCATGTCGTTGTACAGCAGGTGATCCTGCAGCACCGAGTAGAGGTAGATCTCGGGGGTGATGTCGTCCTGCGCCGCGCTGCTGCGCATCTGCTCGTAGGTGCTGCGCGCCTGCCGCACCTCGGCCTGCTGCTGCGGCGTCAGGCGCCTGTCCACGCTCGTGCCCCGCACCGCCACGCCCCCGGAACGTCCCAGCCGCGCGATCTGGATCAGTTCGGGCGTCTGCGAGATCTTCTGCGGCACACCGGCCGGCAGCGTCGTCACCTGCGGCTGCGCGCCGGCCTGCACGCTGCCCTGCTGCGCGCCGGCGGTGAAGCTCGCCGGGCCGCTGTAGGATTCCTGGCGTCCGCCCTGGAAGTAGACGATGCGCACCGATGCGCCGGCGGGGACGAAGAACCTGTCGCCGTCGCGCACCTTCATGAAGGCTTGCGCCTTGGCGTTGTTGCTGCCGCTCGTGTAGGTGACGTCGCCCGCGAGCTGGTTGACGAGGCCGACGTCGCTCTGCGCAAAGGCCTGCGCCGCGATGAGCAGCGTGGCGGCGATGAATGCTGTGATCCTGGTCATGACAGACCTCCTGGAAACCCTTGTTCGTCCATTGAAAAGCTTACGCGCCAAGACCCTGCGCCGCGAGGAACTATGTCACGCGACGGAGAGCCCAAGCTCCTGATCGAATTGCAAAAAAACGTCCATGCGGCGCCCTAGCGCTTGAGCCGGCTATCCACCCACGCCGCAAGGCTGCGCACGTCCTCGTTGCCGGGCTGCTTGCGCACCATTTCGTCGACCACGACCTTCATTTCGTCGTACAGCAGAAAATCGTAAAGCGCCGAGTAGTAATAGAGCTCCGGCGTGATGTCGTCCGCGGGCATCTCGGTGCGCATCGATTCGTAGATCGCCTTGGCGTCGCGCAGCGAAGCCTGCTGCTCCAGGCTCGCCTCCTGCTGCCGCGTAAGGCCACCGCGCACCTGTATGCCGCCGAGCTTGGCGTTCTGCATCAGTTCGGGAACCCGCGAGATGCGCATCGGCACGCTGGCGGGCAGTTTCTGCACGTCGGTGGGCTGGCCGGTGATCGGCTCGCTCTGCGTCTTGGCCGCGCGAAAGCTGGCCGGGCCGGTCCAGCGTTCCTGTCGCGCGCCCTCGAAGAAGATCACGCGGACCTGGCCACCGGCGGGCACCACCACGCGGTCGCCGTCGCGCAGCCGCATGAATGCCTGCACCTTGCCGGGCGAGCCGGACAGCGGCGAGAACATCACGTCGCCGGTGACGAGATTGACCAGGCCCACGTCCGCGCCCTGGGCATGCGCCCCGGCGCTGGAAGCAAGCAGCAGGATTCCGATGATCAGTTTGCGCATGTCGTACCTCCACCAGGCGGCGCCGTGCATTTTATGCCTCCTCGAGGCCGGTGACCTCGTAGACGCGTATCGCACCCGCCCTGCCCTTTACCTTGATCTCCTCGAACTTGCCGGTCTTCACGCCCGCGCCGGCCGCGGTGACGGTGGCCTCGCTTGCCGCAATGACGCAGCCAAGTTCCTTTGTAGCACCTTCCAGCCTGGATGCGGCGTTAACCGTGTCACCGATGGCGGTAAATTCCTTGCGCTTCGGCGTGCCGATGTCGCCAATCACCGCTTCCCCGGTGTGCAGGCCCACGCCTATGCCGAATTCGGGCAGGCCCCTGTCGGGGAAACGCGACAGCATCCATTGCTTGAACTCGTGCGCCGCGGCAGCCATGCCCACCGCAGCCTTGACCGCGCGCCGGGCGTGGTCCGGATGGCGCACCGGCGAGCCAAACACCGCCATGACCGCATCGCCGATGTACTTGTCCACGGTGCCGCCCTGGGCCAGGATCGGCTCGCAGGCGATGGTGAAGTAGGCGTTCAGCATCTCCACCACCTCGTGGGCGGTGAGCTTCTCCGAGATGGTCGTGAAGCCGCGGATGTCGGAAAACAGCACCGTGACGTTCAGCTCCTCGCCGCCCAGATCGGGCCGGTGCCCCTCGGCCAGCAGCACGTTCACGACCTCGTCGGAAACATAGCGTCCGAACACCTGGCGCATGCGCGAACGCTCGCGCTCCTCGCCCGTGAGGCGAAGCCCGAGCGTCATCAGGAACGCGCCCACGGTGCCGAACTGCAGTTCCGCGACCGGCAGCACCCAGTCGTGCTGGAAGGCGAAGTACGCCGGCACCGATACCAGCACGCAGATCAGCACCACCAGCCCGCCGCTCCATGCCGGCGAGAACCTGAGGAAGAACCACGCGGCCAGCGCCAGCACCAGGCCGACGTAGCCAAGCTCCATCGGCAGCGACAGGGCCCTCGGGAAGCGGCCGCTGAGGATGGTCTCGACGATGTTGCAATGGATCTCGCCGCCGGCCATCTGGTCGGCGTTCTTGCCGCGCGAGTACGGCGTGAAATGCCGGTCCGAGGTGCCGGCGTTGTTCGCCGCGATGATGGCGACCTTGCCCTTCGCCGCCTGCACCTTCGGGTTCGCGAGCGCATCCGGCTGCAGCAGGTCCTTCATCGACAGCGTCGGAATGGTGCCCGGCGGACCGGCATAGCCGATCGTCTCCAGCCTGCGCTCGCGCTTGAACTCCTGCCCGCCGATGCGCCACGCGGTGCCGGCGGGATCCTGCCCGGCGCCGCGCAGCGCGAGCTGCATGCCGAAGCCGATGCCGGGAAATCCCGGGTCGGGGATCAGCACCGGGTAGAAGTGCCGCACGTGCTTGTCGTCGTCCGGGTAGAGGTTGGCGATGCCGAGGTCGTGAAGCTGGCCCGGCAGCAGCAGCAACTGGTCCTGCGGCGGCGTCAGCAGCTCGAGCTCGCCGTCGGGCAGCGTGACCAGGTGCGTGATGAGGATCTTGTTGCCCGAGGCAAGCGCGGCGCGCAGCGGCGTGTCGTAGTTGCGGCTGATCTCGCTGTCGGGCAGGTTGAGCTTGCGCAGCCAGCCCTCGGCGCTCACCTGGTAGATGAAATCCAGCCCCACCGCCTTGACGCCGGCCGCGGTGAGCGTGTCCATGGCCTTGCCGAAGTACGGCGCCCAGAACGCCAGCGGATCGTCCTTCAGCGCCACCAGCGTGGCGTCGTCCATCTCGACGAACACCGTGTGCTGCGGCTGGTAGCGCACGCCCTTGATGACGTGCCAGTAGTCGAAGTAGATGTTCTCGATCGAGCGGCCCCACTCGGTGCGCGCAAGCCCCGCGGCGAAAGCGGTGGCGAGCGCCAGGATGCCGATCCAGCGCGCGAGGAACCTGCGGCGCGCGATGCCTTCGCCCAGGGGCTTGGCTGCCATGCCCGGAACCTCAGTCGCCGACGAACACGAACGGCGCCCAGAAGAACGGGTTCGAGCGCGAGAAGTGGTACTGGCCGCTGCGGTAGCGGCCGGAGATCAGCTCGCGCTGCGCGTTGCTGACCGCGGTGAGCGTCGGCATGCCCGACTTGATGTTGCGGAAGGTGGCGGTCATCAGCGCCTTGGTGGACTGGCTGTCCACGCTCCAGTGCGACACCAGCAGGCTGCGTGCGCCGGCGTACATGAACGCGCGCGTCAGCCCGGCGAAGCCCTCGCCGTTGTTCGCCTGCGCGGATTCCCCGGCGGTATTGCACGCCGACAGCGCGACCAGCTCCGCGTTCAGCTCCAGGTCCTCGATGACTTCCTTCATCGTCAGCAGCCCATCCTCCCCCTTCAGGTCGCCCACCAGCGTGAGCGCGAGCGCAGGCTGCGCCAGCGTGCGCGCGGTCGGGCGCCGTTGCAGCTCGCCTTCGGCCGCGTCCGCCGGCAGGTCGCTGGCGATGAACTCGCCGCCCAGGAAACCGTGCGTGGCGAAGAGCACGAAGCGCGCCGAGCGCAGGTTGCCAGACTTCGCCGTGCGCTCCTGCGCATCCTCGCCGATATAGAGCCGGTTGGTGCCGCCGAGCAGCGTGGCGATCTCCCTGGCCTCGTCCGCGGTCTCGGCGAGCCGCGGAATCTGCGGCGTCTTCCCGGAGCCGCGCGAAAAGCCGACGTTCAGCAGTTCCAGCGCCTGCAGCGTCGGGCCCGGCATCGAGCGTCCAGCCGCGTCTGAGAACGCCGGGTCGGCGAAGGCGACGAGCTCGGTGTCGTTGCCCGCGGCGCCCTTCGGGTACAGCCGCTGCGAGGTAAGCGCCGACAGCGACGGCAGGTAGGCAAAGCGGTGGCGCCTGCCGAGGTACTCGAGCGGCTGGTACTCGCCGAGGTAGGGGCTCGCCTCGCTGCCGTCGCCGGCGCGGCGCGCGGCGTCGAACGCGGCGCGCTCCTTCTGCGAGAACCCGGTGAGCATCATCTCGAAGGGCAGCGTGAGCAGCGGCCCGTCGGCGACGACGAGGATCTTCTCGCGTCCGGAGAAGAACTCCGACACCGGCGAGAAGACGTCGCGGTAGAGCGAATGCAGCGCGTCGGGATCGATTTCGCGCAGGAACAGCACCGACTCGCCCAGCGCGACCTTCTCCACCGCACGGCGTATCCGGTGCACGCGCTCGGCGATGCCGGCACGCTTGGCCGGCGCGACGAACATGCGAAAGCGCTCCTTCGTCACCGCGAAAATGACCGTCTCCTGCGGCAACAGCACGTACGACACCAGACCCTCGTCCGGCTTCAGCAGCTTCTGCTGCAGGTCGTCCACGGTCACCGGGCGCGGATTGGCGAGCTCCATGAAGCGCGGGTACTCGCGCCACAGGCTGTCCTCGACCGCGCCGAGCTCGCGCGTCGCCCCAGCCAGCTGGCCGTCGATCTCGGCGACGCGCTGCTGCGCGTTGGCGAGCGTCACCGGCACCGTCGCGCGCGCCTGGCGCAGTTGCGCGACGCGCTCCTGCAGCGCCTCGCGACGCTCGCGCACCTTGATGAACGCCGGATCGCCCGAGAACCTGGCGACGTCGGCCTGGCGCATCATCTCGGTGAACACGCGGCTCTGGTTGCGCGACGCGATCGCGAGCGCCTCGCGGTCGTGGCCGGCGCCGGTGTCCGCCCGGTGCAGGAACAGCAGCACGCGGATCGTCTCGCGGTAGATCGCGGAGAACTGCGACAGGAACGCAGCGCGCGTCTCCTCCGAGTAGCCGCGCGTCTGCGAATAGAGGAAATCCAGCGTCTCCACCGCATCCTTGTAGTACGGCAGCGCGTTGGTGTACCGGCCGCGGCGAGCGAGCAGGTAGCCAAGCCGGCTTGCGTTGACCAGCCGGACGCGCGGGTTGCCGGTGCGCCTGGAGATCTCCACCGCGCGCAGGTACGCTGCCTCGGCTTCGACCGTCTTGCCCTGCCGGTCCAGCGCCAGCGCGAGCGACGTCAGCACCGAGGCGGTGTCCGGGTGCTGCTCGCCGAACACCTTCTCCATGGTGCCGAGGGCGCCGCGGTGCATCTCCTCGGCCTGCGCGAAGTCGCCGCGCAACGAGAGCATCACGCCGATGTTGTTGAGCGTGTTGGCGGTGGCCGGGTTCTCGCGCCCCAGCGCGCGCTCCTGGATCGCCAGCGCGCGGCGATACATCTGCTCGATCTCGGAAGTCGCGCCGAGCGCGGCACCCGAGCGCTGGCGCGCGCGCAGCTCGGAGGCCGAGAGCTGCCGGTCGCGGCCGAGCTCCTGCATCGCATTGGCGAGGTTGTTGAGGCTGGTGGCCACGTCCGCGTGGTCCGGTCCCAGCACCTTCTCGCGGATCTGCAATGCGCGCTGGTACAGCTTCTCCGCCTCCGGAAAGCGCCCCTGCAGGTAGTAGACGTTGCCCAGGTTCGACACGCTGGTCGCGGTGGTCGGATGCTCCGCGCCGAGCGACTTTTCGTGTATCGCCAGCACCTGGTGGTGCAGCGTCTCGGCTTCCTGGTATTGCCCCTGGCGCAGCGCCGCCTCGGCGCGCGCGGCGAGCTGCGCCGCCTCGTCGCTGCCGCCTGCCGCCGGCGGCTTGGCGCCCGCGCGCTGCGAGCCGGTGTCGCCGAACTTGCCCTGGCTGTCGAGCACGCGCGACAGGTTGGAAAGCGTCGTGGCGGTATCGGGATGCTGCTTGCCGAGCTTCGCCTCGACGATCGCCAGCGAGCGCCTGAGCAGCGTCTCCGCGCCGGCGTAGTCGCCCAGCTTCTCGAGCACCTGCGCGAGGTTGTTGAGCGCGGCGGCGGTGTATTCGTGGCTGGGGCCGAGGTGCTTTTCGTACGCCGCCAGCATGCGGCGGAAATTGGCTTCGGCTTCGCTGAACTTGCCCTGGCGCAGGTAGGCTGCAGCCACCAGGTTGTACGCCGCGGCGGTGTTCGGGTGGTCGGCGCCGAAGAGCCGCGTGCCTTCGGCGACCGCGCGACTCGCCGCCGCGTGCGTGGCGTCGAAGTCGCCCTTCTGCAGCGCCTGCCTGGCCTCGTCGAGGTGCGCGCGGAACTGCCGGTCGTCCACCTGCTGCTGGCGCTGCGCCGGCGCCTTGCGCGGTTGCGCCTGCGCGTGCGCCGGCGCCGCGAGCGCCAGCGCCGCGCAGACCAGCAGACCGCGCAGGATCACTTCGACAGCGCGATCAGCACGCTGCACGGCGCATAGTCGGTGAGCGCCGCACCCACCGACCCCTTCCACCAGCGCGCGGCGAACGACGTATTCTGGTTGTGACCGACCACGATCAGCTCGGCGCCGATTTCCTTCGCGAGGCGGCAGATTTCCTCCACCGGTTCGCCCACCGCGAGGTGGCCGACGGTGTTGAAGCCCTTCTCGGTGAGCGCGCGGATGCCCTCGTCCAGCACCGCCTGCGTGCGTTTCTTCTCTTCCTCGAGCAGTTCCTCGGGCACGAAGCCCTCGGTGAGGAACAGGCTGGGCGGCATGCTTGCCACCGCGAGCAGATGCGTTTCCGATTGCAGGAACCCTGCGAGATCCGCGCACTCGAGGAGCGCGCGTTTGCCTTCCTGCGAGCCGTTGTAGGCTAGAAGGATCTTTCGATACTTCATGGCTGCCTCCCCCTCGTTCCGGTTTCCCGTGGCGGTTGATTATAGCCTCGCGTTTCGCGCCCGCGACGGTGTGCCGGCGTAGAATCCGCGCTTTCACGGAGCCTTCCTGATGCTGGACATCCAACGCAAGGACCTGCTCGCGGGCGTCGCCGGCAGCGGCACCATGGGACGCGGCATCGTGCAGGTGCTGGCGCAGTGCGGCATACGCGTGCTGGTGTACGACGCGCAGGCCGGTGCCGCGGTGAAGGCGAAGGACGCGATCGCGCAGGCGCTCTCGAAGCTGGTGGAAAAGGGCCGCATGTCGCAGGCGGACGCCGGCGCCACCGTCGATCGCATAGAAATTGTCGATGCACTCACCGCGTTTTCGGGCTGCCACCTGGTGGTGGAGGCGATCGTCGAGCGGCTCGACGCCAAGCAGGACCTGTTCCGCGCGCTGGAGAAGATCGTCTCCGCGGACTGCATCCTGGCGTCGAACACCTCGTCGCTGTCGGTGACCGCGATGGCAGCGGCATGCGCGAAGCCGGGGCGCGTCGCCGGATACCATTTCTTCAACCCGGTGCCGCTGATGAAGATCGTCGAGGTCATCGACGGCGTGCTCACCGAGCCGTGGGTCGGCGAGGCGCTGGTGGCGCTGGCCGGGCGCTACGGCCACACCGCGGTGCGCTGCAAGGACACGCCCGGCTTCATCGTCAACCACCAGGGACGCGCGTACGTGCCGGAGGCGCTGCGCGTGCTGAATGAAGGCGTCGCCGACTTCGCCGCCATCGACCGCATCCTCTGCGATGCCGCGGGCTTCCGCCTCGGGCCCTTCGGGCTGATGGACCTGGTCGGCCTGGACATCTCGCATGGCGTCATGGCGTCGATGTACGACCAGTACTACCAGGAGCCGAAGTACCGCCCCTCGTACCAGTCGCCGATGCGCATCGCCGCCGGACTGCTCGGACGCAAGAGCGGCCGCGGCTGGTACACGTATACCAAGGCCGGCGCCGAGCCGGTGCCCGAACCGCCGGTGCCTGCCGCGAAGGCGGCCGGCGTGTGGGTCGCGCCGGACGCACCGGCATTGCGCGAACTGCTGGCAAAGCTCGGCGCCCGGCTGGATCCGGGCGCGACACCCGCATCCGATTCGATCTGCATGGTCGCGCCGCTGGGCAAGGACGCCACGACCACCGCGCTCGAATTCGGCCTGGACGCGGCGCGCACGGTGGCCGTGGACCCGCTGTTCGGCTTCGCCAAGCGCCGCACGCTGATGACCACGCCGGTCACGACGACCGCTGCCCGCGACGCCGCGCACGCGCTGCTTGCCGGCGACGGCGTACCGGTGTCGGTGATCAATGACTCGGCCGGCTTCGTCGCCCAGCGCGTCGTCGCGCACGTGGTGAACGTCGGCTGCGACATCGCGCAGATGCGCATCGCCGCACCGGCGGACCTGGACCGCGCGGTGGTGCTGGGCTTGTCGTACCCGCACGGCCCGCTCGCCTTCGGCGATGCGCTCGGCGCCGACAGGATCCTCGAGATCCTCTCCAACATGCATGCGTTCTACGAAGAGCCGCGCTACCGGCCCAGCCCGTGGCTGAAGCGCCGCGCCGCGCTCGGCGTTTCCCTGCTTACCGCTGAATAGACGAGGAACCATATGCTCGACGCCTACATCTACGACGGACTGCGCTCCCCCATCGGCCGCCACGCCGGCAAGCTTGCCTCGGTGCGTCCCGACGACCTCGCAGGCGAGGTGATCGCCGAAGTCGTCAAGCGCAACGCGGTGAAGCCCGAGGACATCAGCGACGTGATCCTGGGCTGCGTGACGCAGGCGGGCGAGGACTGCCGCAACGTCGCGCGCTTCGCCGCGCTGATGGCCGGCCTGCCGCCGACGGTCCCGGGCGTCACCGTCAACCGGCTCTGCGCCAGCGGGCTGCAGGCGGTCACCGACGCCGCGCGCGCCATCACCTGCGGCGAAGGCGACATGTACATCGCCGGCGGCGTGGAAAGCATGACGCGGGCGCCTTACGTGATCGGCAAGCCCGAGTCGGCATACGGCCGCGACGCGAAGATGTACGACACCACGATCGGAAGCCGCTTCACCAACCCGCGCTTCAGGAAGCAGTTCGGCGACCACGCGATGCCGGAAACCGCGGACAACGTCGCGAAGGAATACGGCATCACGCGCGAGCAGGCAGACGAGTTCGCGCTCGGCTCGCAGAAGAAGTACGCCAAGGCCGAGGCCGAGGGCTTCTACAAGGGCGAGATCCTGCCGGTGACCCTGCCCTCGAAGAAGAAGGACGCGCCGGCGCCGGTGGTGAGCGCAGACGAGCATCCGCGGCGCGATGCGACCAAGGAGTCCCTCGCCAAGCTGAAGCCGCTGTTCGAGGGTGGCGTGGTCACCGCAGGCAACGCCTCCGGCGTCAACGACGGCGCCGCGGCGCTGATCGTCGGCAGCAGGCGCTGGGGGGAAAAGAGCGGCAAGAAGCCGATCGCGAAGATCCTTGCGGCCGCGTCCGCGGCGGTCGAGCCGCGCGTGATGGGCATCGGCCCCGCGTTCGCGATCCCGCTCGCGCTCGAGCGCGCCGGGCTGGCGCTGAAGGACATGGACATCATCGAGATCAACGAGGCGTTCGCCAGCCAGGTGCTGGGCTGCCTGCACCTGATGAAGGTGGATTTCAGGGATCCGCGCGTGAACCCGAACGGCGGCGCCATCGCCATCGGCCACCCGCTGGGCTGCTCGGGCGCGCGCCTCGCGATCACCGTATCGCGCCAGTTGCAGGAGACCGGCGGCAAGTACGCCGCGGTGTCGCTGTGCATAGGCGTCGGCCAGGGCCTCGCGGTGATCCTCGAACGCGTGCAGTGAAGCGGCACGGCGTATCGCGATGAGCGATACGCTGCTGGTGCTCGCGGCCGCGCTCGCGGCCGGGTTCCTCGACGCCGGCGTGGGCGGCGGCGGCATGCTGCTCGTACCGGCGCTGTTCGCGGTCTACCCGGGCGCGCCGCACGCGCTGCTGATGGGAACCAACAAGCTCGCCTCCAGCCCCGGCCTCGGCCTCGCGGTCTGGCGCTATGCGCGCGGCATGCGCATGCCATGGCGCATCGCGCTGACCACCAGCGCCGCCTACGTCTGCGCGACCGTCGCCGGCGTCGCGGTATCGCGCATGATGCCCACGGCGGTATTCCGCCTGCTGGTGCCGGTGATGCTCGCCGCGATGCTGGTCTACGTGCTGACGCGCAGGGACTTCGGCGTCACGCACGCGCCGCGCGTCGATCGCGGCGCGGCGGCGGCGCTGGCGATCGGCGGCGTGCTCGGCTTCTACGAGGGATTCTTCGGACCCGGCTCTGGCACGCTGCTGATCTTCGCCTTCGTTCGCGTATTCGGCTTCGATTTCATGCACGCCGGCGCCGCCGCCAAGGTGGTGAACTGCGCCGGCTGCACCACCGCCGCGATCGTCTTCGGCGTCCACGGCGAGATCATGTGGGGCCTCGCGCTCGGCATGGCGAGCGTGTACATCGCCGGCGCCTGGATCGGCGCGCACGTCGCGCTGGCGCGCGGCAGCCGCTGGCTGCGCATGCTCTTCGTCGTCGTCGCCAGCCTGCTGATCGCGCGCACCGGCTGGGACGCGGTGCGGAACTTCCAGGGCGCCTGAACGCGGGGCGCGGCCTATTCTAGGGACACTCTGAATTATTCCCGCGCGGCTGCGACGGGCGATAGGGTCGCAGGGCGCGAAGCAAGGAGCGCCGCTTGGTCATTCCAAGCAAGCGACGCGCGACAAAGCCATGCGGCCCTATCGCCCGTCCCGGAGGGTTGCGACAGGGCACCCGCCCGCTTCGTTGCGCGGCTTGCAGGTAGTCCCGCTACCTGCTGCGCCACGACGCCTCGCGGGCGGGCGCCCTGTCGCAACGCAGCTCGCGGCGAATAAATCAGAGTGTCCCTAGGCTGATGAAGGTGTAGCGGTACGGCGTCGCGGCGATTCCGACCGCGATCACGTCGCCGTCGCGCAGCACGGCCGAACCGCCTGCGTCCCTGCCGCCCACGCGCACGTCGCCGACCGACACGCCGCAGGCGCTGCCGCGGTCGAGCAGCACGTAGCCGTCGCTGGCGACGTCGATGAGGAAGTGCTCGCGCGACACCTGCAGCGGCTCGCCGGCGTCCACCAGGTAGAGGTCGTTGTTCGGCTCGCGGTTCCCGAGTCGCGGGCGCTCGACGCGTTGCGGCTGGCCATCGACGATGCGGACCCTGGACTCGCGGCCGACGCGGAAAGGAAAGCGCCGGATCGCCACCATGCGCCCGACCACCGCCGCGCCCGGCAGCGCGAGCGCGGCCTCCTCGGTCTCGGCGCGCAGCACGGCGCGCGGCACGAACTGCGCGAGTATCTCCGCCTTGTCTTCCACGGCACCCTTCGTCGTCATGCGCAGCGCCAATCTAGCTGCCGCGACGGCGATGCGCAATGGAGGGCGATAGAATGCGGCCTTACTGCTGGAGACGACATGAACGCTGCCGATCACAAGCCGGCCCGTGCCGGATTCTCATGGGACGACCCGCTGCAACTGGGAGCCCAGCTGAGCGAGGACGAGCGCATGGTGCGCGAT
The DNA here is from genome assembly GCA_964612335.1 of uncultured Enterobacteriaceae bacterium. GTDB lineage: Bacteria > Pseudomonadota > Gammaproteobacteria > Burkholderiales > SG8-39 > CAZTDU01. The sequence goes on from CAZTDU010000008.1 coordinate 94,813, forward strand.
GCCGCCAGCGCGTACTGCCAGGACAAGCTCGCGCCGCGCGTGCTCGAAGCGTTCCGCCACGAAAAGTCTGACGCATCGATCTTTCGCGAGATGGGCGAAGTCGGACTGCTGGGCCCGACCATCCCCGCCGAGTACGGCGGCCCGGGACTCAACTACGTGAGCTACGGCCTGATCGCGCGCGAGGTCGAGCGCGTCGATTCCGGCTACCGCTCGATGATGAGCGTGCAGTCGTCGCTGGTGATGGTGCCGATCTTCGAGTTCGGCACCGAGGCGCAGAAGCAGAAGTTCCTGCCCAGGCTCGCCAGCGGCGAATGGATCGGCTGCTTCGGCCTCACCGAACCGAACCACGGCTCCGATCCCGGCTCGATGGCGACGCGCGCGAAGAAGGTCAAGGGCGGCTACAGCCTGAGCGGATCGAAGATGTGGATCTCCAACTCGCCGATTGCCGACGTGTTCGTCATCTGGGCGAAGGAAGTCGAGGAAGACGGGCGTGTCGGCCCGATCCGCGGCTTCGTGCTCGAAAAGAGCATGAAGGGGCTGTCCGCGCCGGCGATCCACGGCAAGGTCGGCTTGCGCGCCTCGATCACCGGCGAGGTGGTGATGGACAACGTGTTCTGTCCCGAGGAGAACGCATTCCCCGAGGTGCGCGGCCTGAAGGGGCCGTTCACCTGCCTCAACTCCGCGCGCTACGGCATCGCCTGGGGCGCGCTCGGTGCGGCGGAGGACTGTTTTCACCGCGCGCGCCAGTACACGCTGGACCGTACCCAGTTCGGCCGCCCGCTGGCGGCCAACCAGCTGGTGCAGAAGAAGCTCGCCGACATGCAGACCGAGATCGCGCTGGGGCTGCAGAGCTGCCTGCGACTGGGCCGCATGAAGGACGAAGGCACCGCTGCGGTGGAGATCACCTCGATACTCAAGCGCAACTCCTGCGGCAAGGCACTCGACATCGCCCGCATGGCGCGCGACATGATGGGCGGCAACGGCATATCGGATGAGTTCGGCGTCGCCCGGCACCTGGTGAACCTGGAAGTCGTCAACACCTACGAGGGCACGCACGACATCCACGCGCTGATCCTCGGCCGCGCGATCACGGGAATCCAGGCGTTCAGCTGACGCGGGGACAAAGGCGACGCCGAAACTGAAACGCCCCGCATCGTGGCGGGGCGTTTGCCGGGCTTGCCGGCTGGTGCCGCCGTAGAGCGGCACTGATTGGCAGCTGACGCTGCCGGCTGGAGGCGTGCAGGACGCCGTGTCCTTTGCCTCACGGCATCTGGGCTTGCGGTTACCCGGGCAGGTAGTCCGGACTTCCGCGCGGTCCGCCCGGCTCCGGGTAACCCGTCGCCACGCGGTTGCACGCTCCGATTCGAAAATACTCCTCGCAGCCGCGATGTCAAGGCCTGATACACGCGGGATTTGCATCGCGCTATACTGAAAAGAATGATCGGCCCAAAACGCGCGTTGCTGCAGGCATTCTTCGGCGCCCTTTTGCTTGTGCTCGGCGCCGCCTCGCCCGCGCAGTCACAGCAGCAGGAGGCGATCTTCCTCGTTGCCCACCCGGCTTTCCGCGATGCCGACTACCGGCAGTCGGTGCTGATCGCAGCACCCGCGCCCTCCGGCGGGCACGTGGGCGTAATCCTGAACCGGCCGACGCGGCGCACGCTCTCCAGCCTGTTTCCGGAGCACGAGCCGTCCAAGAAGGTCATCGACCCGGTGCACTACGGCGGCCCGTTCTCGCGCGGCGCGCTGGTCGCCCTGGTCAGGACCGACGCCCGCCCGGGCGCCGGTGCGGTGTCGCTGATGAAGAACCTGGTGATGGCATTCCGCGCCAATGCCATCGACGAGGTCATCGAGAGCTCGCCGAACAGCGCGCGCTACTACGTCGGCTATGTCGGCTGGCGACCCGGCGAACTGAAGAACGAGATCGACCGCGGCCTGTGGTCGGTGCTGGACGCGGACCTCGATACGGTGTTCCGCAAGGACACCGATGGCCTGTGGGAGGAGCTGCTGCAGCAGACGCGGCGCATCCGGGCAGACGCGCCGCAGGGGCAGCGGCTCGCCGCGCTGGCTGACTAGGCCGCCTTCGGCGCCTTCTTCTCGAACACCATGCGGCCGCCGCGCACGTCCACACGGATCGTGTCCTTGGGCATGAAGCGCCCCTCCAGGATCGCCTTGGACAGCGGATTCTCGATCTCGGACTGCACCGCCCGCTTCAGCGGCCGCGCGCCGTAGACCGGGTCGAAGCCGGCCTTCGCCAGCTCCGCCACCGCGGCATCGGAAACCTCGAAGCCGTACTCCAGCTTCGCCAGGCGCGCCTCGAGGATCTTCAGCTGGATGCGCGCGATCGAGCGGATGTGCTCCTCGCCCAGGCCGTGGAACACGACCACCTCGTCGATGCGGTTGACGAACTCGGGGCGGAAATGCGTCTTCACCTCCGCCATCACCGCGACCTTGACGACGCCGTAGTCCGAACCCGCCATGCTCTGGATCATCTGCGAGCCGAGGTTGGAGGTCATGACGATCACGGTGTTCTTGAAGTCGACCGTGCGCCCCTGCCCGTCGGTGAGCCGTCCGTCGTCCAGCACCTGAAGGAGAGAGTTGAACACGTCCGGGTGCGCCTTCTCGATCTCGTCGAACAGGATCACCGAGTAGGGCTTCCTGCGCACCTGCTCGGTGAGCTGGCCGCCTTCGTCGTACCCCACGTAGCCGGGCGGCGCGCCGATCAGGCGCGACACCGAATGCTTCTCCATGTACTCCGACATGTCGATGCGGATCAGGTGCTCCTCTGAATCAAAGAGGAACGAGGCCAGCGACTTGCACAGCTCGGTCTTGCCCACACCCGTGGGTCCGAGGAAGAGGAACGAGCCGTAGGGCCGGTTCGGGTCCGACAGCCCCGAGCGCGAGCGGCGGATCGCGTCCGACACCAGGCGCACCGCCTCGTCCTGCCCGACCACGCGCTCGTGCAGGCGGTCTTCCATGTGCAGGAGCTTGTCCCGCTCGCCCTGCATCATCTTCGAAACCGGAATGCCGGTGGCGCGCGACACCACCTCGGCGATCTCTTCCGCGCCGACCTGCGTGCGCAGCAGCTTCGCCTTGCCGGTGGCGGAAGTCTCCGCGGTCTCGGCCTTCTTCAGTTGCGCTTCGAGCGCGGGCATGCGGCCGTACTGGATCTCGCTCATCTTCTGCCAGTCGCCGCGGCGCTTCGCCTCTTCCATCGCGACGCGGAGCTTTTCCAGCTCCTCCTTCACGTGCTGCGAACCGGCGACTTCGGACTTCTCGGCCTTCCAGACCTCCTCGAGGTCGGCGTACTCGCGCTCCAGCCTCGCGATCTCCTCCTCGATCAGCGCGAAGCGCTTGCGCGAGGCCTCGTCGGTTTCCTTGCGAACCGCTTCGCGCTCGATGCGCAGCTGGATCAGGCGCCGGTCGAGCTTGTCCATCGACTCGGGCTTCGAATCGATCTCCATCTTGATGCGCGCGGCCGCCTCGTCGATGAGGTCGATCGCCTTGTCCGGGAGGAAGCGGTCGGTGATGTAGCGGTGCGACAGCTCGGCCGCGGCGACGATCGCCGGGTCGGTGATGTCGACGCCATGGTGCACCTCGTAGCGTTCCTGCAGCCCGCGCAGGATGGCGACGGTCGCCTCGACGCTGGGTTCGTCTACCAGCACCTTCTGGAAACGGCGCTCCAGCGCGGCGTCCTTCTCCACGTACTTGCGGTATTCGTTCAGCGTCGTCGCGCCGAGGCAGTGCAGCTCGCCGCGCGCCAGCGCGGGCTTCAGCATGTTGCCCGCATCGATCGCGCCCTCGGCCTTGCCCGCGCCGACCATGGTGTGGATCTCGTCGATGAAGACGATGGTGTTGCCCTCGTCCTGCGCGAGTTCCTTCAGCACCGATTTCAGCCGCTCCTCGAACTCGCCGCGGTACTTCGCGCCGGCGAGCAGCGAGGCCATGTCGAGCACCAGCAGGCGCTTGTGCTTCAGCGACTCGGGCACTTCGCCGTTGACGATGCGCTGCGCGAGGCCCTCGACGATCGCGGTCTTGCCGACGCCGGGCTCGCCGATCAGCACCGGGTTGTTCTTGGTGCGGCGCTGCAGGATCTGGATGCAGCGGCGGATCTCGTCGTCGCGCCCGATCACCGGGTCGAGCTTGCCCTGGCGGGCGCGGTCGGTCAGGTCCAGCGTGTACTTGGCCAGCGCCTGGCGCTGCGATTCGTCCGCCTGCGAGCCCACGTTGGCGCCGCCGCGCACCTGCTCGATGGCCTTCTCCAGTGCCTTCCTGTCCACGCCGGCCTGCTTCATCAGCCGCCCGGTCTCGCCCTTGTCGGCGCAGGCGGCGAGCAGGAAGAGCTCCGAGGCAATGAACTGGTCGCCGCGCTTCTGCGCCTCCTTGTCGGCGACGTTGAGCAGGTTGCCGAGGTCACGCGACACGTGGACTTCGCCGGGCGTGCCCTCGACCTTCGGCAGCCTGCCGATCGCCTCGGTGACGCCCTTCTGCAGCGCGCCGGGATTGCCGCCCGCGCGCTGGATCAGCGAAGAGGAACCGCCGTCCTCCTGCGCCAGCAGTGCGGAGAGCAGGTGTTGGGGTTCGATCTGCTGATGATCGCGGCCGAGCGCGAGGCTCTGCGCCTCTGCGAGGGCTTCCTGCAGGCGGGTAGTGAACTTGTCGATTCGCATGACGCTGTTCCCGATGGACTATTTACCCTTCCGTAGATGGGGCCTTGTTGACGGATATCAAGCCGGTCGGGTGTAAGGTGTCAGCAACCGCACCCGGGTACCGACGCATGACCATGGACTCCAAGCTCGCCGCTGTAGCCAGCAGTTCGCTTCTCGCGTCCCGATTCGCAGGCGTGCGCCGGACCAGCGAGCAACTGGCAGCCCCTCTCTCTGCGGAGGACTGCACCATCCAGTCCATGCCGGACGCGAGCCCGGTCAAATGGCATCTGGCGCACACGACCTGGTTTTTCGAGACTTTCGTGCTGGAGCCCCACCTTCCCGGCTTCCGGTCCTTCGATCCCGCGTACCGGAGCCTGTTCAACTCCTACTACAACGCCGTCGGCGACAAGCACCCGCGGCCCGAGCGCGGCTTCATCTCCAGGCCGGGTCTGGTGGACGTGCTCCGCTACCGCCGGCACGTGGATGCGGCCGTTGCCCGGCTGCTCGCCATGCCGGAGCAGCCGGCAGGCGTACGCGCCCTCGTGGAACTCGGGCTCAATCACGAACAGCAGCATCAGGAGCTGATCCTCACCGACCTGAAGCACCTGCTGTCGCGCAACCCGTGCAAGCCGGCCTACCAGAAGCCCTGGCCGCTGACGCCAGTGCATCCGCGCAAGCGCGGCTGGATCGATCACCCGGCTGGCCTCTACGACATCGGCCACGACGGGAAGGATTTCTGCTTCGACAACGAAACGCCCCGGCATCGCGTGTGGCTGGAGGCGTTCTGCATCGCGACCCACCCGGTAACGCATGGCGACTTCATGGATTTCATTGCCGATGGCGGCTATCGCCGGCACGAGTTGTGGCTCTCCGCCGGCTGGGACATGGTCCAGGCGCACGGCTGGCAGGCGCCGGCGTACTGGGAGCAGCGCGATGGCGAGTGGCACACCTTCACCCTGCACGGCATGGTTCCGGTGGATCCGAACACGCCGGTGTGCCACGTCAGCTTCTACGAGGCCGAAGCATTTGCGCGATGGGCGAACGAGCGCCTGCCGACCGAGGCGGAGTGGGAGGTCGCGACACGCGGCGCCGCCGTGGAGGGAAATTTCCTCGAGAGTGGCGCCCTGCATCCGCTCGCGCTGCGCGAGGCGCCGGCCGACGCCACGCCGGCGCAGGCGTTCGGCGACGTCTGGGAGTGGACGCGCAGCGACTACGGCCCTTACCCCGGGTTTCGCGCCGCGGAAGGCGCCGTGGGGGAGTACAACGGCAAGTTCATGAGCGGCCAGTACGTGCTGCGCGGCGGGTCCTGCGCGACCCCTGCGGGCCACGTGCGCCCGAGCTACCGCAATTTCTTCCCAGCCGAGGCCCGCTGGCAATTCAGCGGCTTGCGACTGGCCAGGGATGCCCGGCGCGCAACCGCGCCGGTCCGCTAGGCCGCGGCGCGCACTGCGTACAGACCGGCGGCCAGCCCGCCGATGGACAGCAGCACCGACGCGGATACGTACGCGGCCGCCTGCCACCACTCGCCCCGCTCGATCATCGCCCATGCATCGAGCGAGAACGTGGAGAAGGTCGTGAACCCGCCGCAGATGCCGACGGTGAGGAACACGCGCACTTCCTGCGGCAGGTCGGCCTTCAGCGCAAACAGCTCGATGAGAACACCAATCAGGAACGAGCCACCGATGTTGACGATCAGCGTACCCCAGGGAAACGCCAGTCCGAAAGCCCGTGTCGCGGCGACGCCCATCATGTAGCGCGCTACGGACCCGATCGCGCCGCCAGCGGCTACGGCCAGGATCAGGGTCGCGTTCATGCCGGGAACGGCGTCACGGAAAGACACCCATCAGGTCTGCCGCCAGCGCTCCGCCGCCTCGTCGTCGCTGGCCTTCGCCTCGACCCAGCGGGCGCCCTGCGCCGTGTCTTCCTTCTTCCAGAACGGCGCCTGCGTCTTCAGGTAGTCCATGATGAATTCGCAGGCCGCGAAGGCGTCGCCGCGGTGCGCGCTGGCGACGGCGACGAACACGATCTGGTCGGTGGGTTGCAACGGCCCGTAGCGGTGGATCACGGTGCAATCGAGCACCTGCCAGCGAGCGCGCGCCTCCTCGACGATGCGCGCGAGCGCCTTGTCGGTCATGCCCGGGTAGTGCTCGAGCGTCATGCCGACTTCTCGCACCACGCCGATGAAGCTCGCCACCGCGCCGATGCGCGGATCGCGCGACAGCGCGCGGATCTCCGCGCCGGCGTCGAAATCCTCCGCCTGCACCGAGACCTTCATCCGCCGGTCACCGGGGGAAAGAACGCCACCTCGTCGCCCGGCCCGACCGGCGCTTCGGCGCCCGCCATGTCCTGGTTCACCGCCATGCGCAGCAGCCTGCCTTCGGCCAGCGCAGCGGTCCACGGCTCGCCGCGCGCTGCCAGGTGCGCGCGCAGCGCACCGAGCGTCGCCACGCCCGCGGGAAGCTCCACTTCCTCGCGCGACACCCCCAGCCGCTCGCGCAGGCTGGCGAAAAAGAGCACCTTCACTTTCACCTGTAGAGCTCCGAATACGGCAGGAAGCGGACGATGTCGCCCTTCCTCACCGCGTGCTTGGGAGGATTGTCCACCAGGCCGTCGGCCCAGGCGGTGGAGGTCATCACCGCCGAGTCCTGCGTCGAATACAGCTCCAGCCCGCCCTGCGCATTCCACCTCGCGCGCAGGAACTCGCGCCGCGTATCCGGCTCCGGCCAGTCGAAGTCCGCGCGCGCATCGACGTACCTCGGCTCGACCTGCGTCACGCCCTGCATCTTCAGCAGGAACGGGCGCACGAAGATGAGGAAGGTCACGAAGCTGGACACCGGGTTGCCGGGCAGGCCGATGAACGCGGCCCCGCGCGCCGCCTTGCCCGGCCCCGGCTGCACCTCGACCTTGCCGAAGGCCAGCGGCCGTCCCGGCTTCATCGCGATCTTCCACATCAGCAGCGACCCTTCGGCCTCCACCGCAGGCTTGACGAAGTCGGCATCGCCCACCGACACGCCGCCCGAGGTGACGATCAGGTCGCACTCGGCGGCGGCCTGGCGCAGCACCGCGCGCGTCGCTTCCAGCGTGTCGGGCACGATGCCGTAGTCGCGCACGTCGCAGTCGAAGGCGCGCGCAAGCCCGTTCAGCGTGAAGCGGTTGGAGTTGTAGATGCGGCCCGGCGGCAGCGGATCGCCCGGCATCACCAGCTCATCGCCGGTGAAAAACAGGCCCAGCTTCACGCGGCGCAGTACCGGCAGGCTCTTGATGCCCACCGACGCGGCGAGCCCGGTGTCCTGCGGCTGCAGGCGCCTGCCGGCGGGCAGGATCTCGTCGCCGCTGCGGATGTCGCTGCCGCGGCGCCGGATCCACTCCTCGGGCCTGGGCACCTTCTTCACCACCACCGCGTCGCCGTCGGCGGCGCAGAACTCCTGCATGACGATGGCGTCGGCGCCCGGCGGGATCGGCGCGCCGGTGAAGATCCTCGCCGCGCTGCCCGGGGCAAGCGCCGCGCCCACCGAACCCGCCATGATCTTCTGCGCCACCCTCAGCCTCGCGTCCGGCGCGGCGACGTCCGCCACGCGCACCGCGTAGCCGTCCATGGCGCTGTTGTCCATCGGCGGCACGTCCATGGCGGAGCGCTGCGCGCGCGCCAGCACGCGGCCGCAGGCCTCCATGGTCGGCACGTCCTCCACGCCGTCCACCGCCGTCGCGCCGCCGAGCAGCACCGACAGCGCCTCTTCCACCGAAAGCAAACCCTTGTTCATGCGAGTCCCTGATGCTTCATGACGAAAGTGGCGATGCCTTCGCTGTCGTTCAGGTCCAGCACCGGCAGCGCGGTGTCGACGCTGGAATCCGTCGCCACCGCGACGATATGCGGGTCGTTCGGGTGCAGCAGCGCCTCGCCGGTCGCGGCGCGCCACACTTCGAGCTTCGGGATCGGCGCGAACTTGAAGCCCTCGACGATCAGCAGGTCGCAGGGCGAGATGCGCGCCACCTGCTCGTCGAACGTCGGCTCGCGCTCGCCGCGCAGCTCGTGCATCAGCACCCAGCGCCGCGACGAGGTCACCAGCACCTCGGTCGCGCCGGCATGGCGGTGCCGGTACGAGTCCTTGCCTTCCCGGTCGACATCGAAGGTGTGGTGCGCGTGCTTGATCAGGGATACCCGCAGCCCGCGGCGCACGAAAAGCGGAATCAGCTTCTCGATCAGCGTCGTCTTGCCGCTGCCGGACCAGCCGGCGAAACCGAAGGTTTTCATGGGAAGATTATCGCTTGAGAAAGAACTTCGGCAACCGCACGCTCGGCCTGCGCCTGCGCCTGGTGCTGAAAGCGGGCGTCGCCTTCGGTCCTGGCAAGGCGGACCTGCTCGACGGCATCCGCGAGACCGGGTCGATCGCAGCCGCCGGGCGGCGCCTGGGCATGAGCTACACCCGCGCGTGGGGCCTGGTGGTGGCGATGAACGACGAGTTCCGCGCGCCGCTGGTCGCATCGGCCAAGGGCGGCGCCGCGCGAGGCGGCGCGGCGCTCACGCCGCTCGGCGAGCGCGTGCTCGCGCACTACCGGCGCATCGAGGCCGCCGCGCGCGATTCCGCCGCACGCGACCTGTCCGCACTGAAGCGATTGTTGCGCTGAGTCCCGCACTCCGATATATTTTAGCGCGTATATCGGATATTCTGCTGGAGGCTGCGTGCGTTTCGCGTTGCTCGTTCTTGCATCCTGGGCCGCGCTGCTGTCGGCTGCCGCCCACGCACAGCCGCTCACGGTGTTCGCCGCGGCAAGCCTGAAGAATGCGCTGGATGAGGTCGCGACGCTGGCTGCCGTCCGGCCCACGGTGTCGTACGCGGCCAGTTCCGCGCTCGCGCGGCAGATCGAGAACGGCGCGCCTGCGGACATGTTCATCTCGGCCGACCTGAAGTGGATGGACTACCTGCAGGACAGGCAGCTCATCCGCAGCGCCACGCGCCGGACCCTGCTCGGCAACAAGCTGGTGCTGGTCGCGCCGGCGGGGAGCACCGTGTCGGTGCAGATCGGGCCGGGATTTCCACTTGCGGCGCTGCTGGGCAATGGCCGCCTCGCGCTCGGCGACCCGCAGCACGTACCCGCGGGCAGGTACGCCAGGTTCGCGCTCGAGTCGCTCGGCGTGTGGGCGAGCGTCGCGGGCAGGCTCGCCGCGGCGGAGAACGTGCGCGTCGCGCTCGCGCTCGTAGCGCGCGGCGAGACCCCCCTTGGCATCGTCTATGCAACGGATGCCGCATCCGAGCCCAAGGTGCGAACGGTGGCGCGCTTCCCGGACGGCTCGCATCCGCGGGTGACCTATCCGGCGGCGCTGACGCGCGACGCGAAGGCGCCCGCTGCGGTGTTCCTCGAGTTCCTCGCCTCCCCACCGGCGCGCAAGGTGTTCGAAAAGCATGGCTTCACGCCGTTAGACTGAACGGGTGTACGCACCCCTGAGTCCCGCCGAGTGGGAGGCGCTGCGGCTGAGCCTCAAGGTCGCGGCGGTGAGCGTCCTCGGCAGTCTTCCCTTCGCCTTCGCCATCGCGTGGCTGCTTGCGCGCCACCGGTTTCCGGGCAAGAGCCTGCTGGATGCCGTGGTCCACCTGCCGCTGGTCCTGCCGCCGGTGGTCATCGGCTACATGCTGCTGGTGCTGTTCGGTCGCCGCGGCCCGATCGGCCAGTGGCTGGACGAAAGCTTCGGCATCGTGTTCGCGTTCCGCTGGACCGGCGCCGCACTCGCCTGCGCGATCATGGGCCTGCCGCTGCTGATCCGCGCGATCCGCCAGTCGCTGGAAGCCATCGACCACAGGCTCGAAGCCGCGGCGGCGACGCTCGGCGCGGGCCGCTGGTGGGTGCTCGCCACGGTCACCGTGCCGCTCAGCCTGCCAGGCATCCTGACCGGCATGCTGCTGTCGTTCGCCAGGAGCCTGGGGGAGTTCGGCGCCACCATCACTTTCGTGTCGAACATCCCCGGCGAGACGCAGACCCTGCCGCTGGCGATCTATACGTACACCCAGGTGCCGGGCGGCGACACGCAGGCGATGCGGCTGTGCATCGTCGCGGTACTGCTGTCGCTGGCAGCATTGCTGCTCTCCGAAGTCCTCGTCAGGCGCGCCAACCGGCGGATCCTCGGCGATGCGCATTGAGGTCGACGTCAGGCGCAGGCTGGGCGGCTTCGCCCTCGAGGCCGCGTTCGCCAGCGATTCCGGGATCACGGCGCTGTTCGGTCGCTCGGGCTGCGGCAAGACCTCGATTCTCAACATGGTCGCGGGCCTGGCGCGACCGGACCGCGGCCGCATCGCGCTCGGCGAGCGCGTGCTGTTCGACAGCGAGCGCGGGATCGACCTGCCGCCGCAGGCGCGTCGCGTCGGCTACGTGTTCCAGGAAGGACTGCTGCTGCCGCACCTGAGCGTGCAGCAGAACCTGCTCTACGGCCGCTTCTTCACGCCGCAAACCGACCGCTGGACGCAGTTCGACGCGGTCGTCGGGCTGCTCGGCCTGGCTCCCCTGCTCGCGCGCCGGCCGCACCGGCTGTCGGGAGGCGAGCGCCAGCGCGTTGCCATCGGCCGCGCGCTGCTCGCCAGCCCGAAGCTGCTGCTGATGGACGAGCCGCTGGCGTCGCTGGACACGCCGCGCAAGGCCGAGATCCTCTACTACATCGAGCACCTCAGGGACGAACTGCGCATTCCCATCGTCTATGTGAGCCACGCGATCGAGGAGGTGGTGCGGCTTGCCGACAGGCTGATCCTGCTGTCCGCAGGCAAGGTGATCGCCGCGGGGACGGTCATCGAGCTGTCCTCGCGCGCCGAGCTGCGCCCGTACCTCGGTCGCTTCGAGGCCGGGTCCATCATCGAAGCGCGCGTGGTCGATCAGGACCTGGACAATGGCCTGGCTCGCCTGGAGTTCGCGGGCGGCGTCCTCTACGCGCCCGACGTGGACGCCTTGCCCGGCGAACGCGTGCGGGTGCGGATCCGGGCGCGCGATGTTTCGCTTGCGTTGAGCGCGCCGCGCGACGCCAGCTTCCTCAACGTGCTCGCCGGCACTGTCGCTGCGATCGAGCAGCCGCAGGGCGCCAGCGTCGATGTCGCGGTGGAACTGGACGGCGCGCGCATCCTGGCGCGCATTACCCGCAAGTCGGTCGCGAACCTCGGCATCGTGCCGGGCAAGCGGGTATTCGCGATGGTCAAGGCCGTGGCGATCGACCGCCACAGCGTCGGCTTCGCCTGACGGCGGACCGGCGTCCTCCTCACGAGGCGTTGGGGAAGAATAGCTGCTGGCCGTTGAGCTTGTAATCTGCAATCGCCTTCTGGCCATCCTTCGAGACGACCCAGTCGACGAACGCCTGGCCCATGTCCTTCTTCACGTGTGAGTGCTTCGCGGGATTGACCAGGATCACGCCGTACTGGTTGAAGAGGCGCTTGTCGCCTTCCACGGAGATGACGAGGTCGCCACGGTTCTTGAACGAGATCCACGTGCCGCGGTCGGTGAGCGCGTAGGCGTTCATGCCCGAGGCGGTGTTGAGCGTCGGGCCCATGCCCGAGCCGGTCTCGCGGTACCAGCCGCCCTTGTCCTTCGCCACGTCGATGCCCGCGGCCTTCCAGAAGTTCAGTTCGGCGACGTGCGTGCCGCTGCGGTCCCCACGCGATGCGAACGGCGCCTTGGCCGCCGCGATCTTCTGCAGGGAGCCGACGATGTCCTTGCTCCCGCCGATCTTCGCCGGATCGGACTTCGGCCCGACCAGCACGAAGTCGTTGTACATGACCTCGAAGCGCTTGACGCCATAGCCTTCGGCGACGAACTTCTCTTCCAGCGACTTGGCGTGCACGAACACCACGTCGGCGTCGCCGCGCTTGCCCATGTCGAGCGCCTGCCCGGTGCCCTGCGCCACCACGCGAACCTGTATGCCGGTCTTCTTCTCGAAGATGGGCAGCAGGTGCTTGAACAGGCCCGACTGCTCGGTGGAGGTGGTCGAGGCGACCGTGATGAACTTGTCCTGCGCAAGTGCCGGCGCCGAAAGGGCGACTGCGGCAGCGATCAGCAATGCTCTCATGTCCATGGCAATTCTCCTTTGATGAAGGCTTCCGCCTCGGATGAGGCGGGTTGGGAAAAAAAGCGGTCGATCGGGCTGTGCTCGGCGAGCCTGCCCTGGTGGATGAACAGGACCTCGTCGCCAAGGCGCCTGGCCTGCCCGAGGTTGTGCGTGGTCATGACGATCTTCGCGCCTGCGGCGTGGATGGCGCCGATGATGGCCTCGACCTCGCGCGTCGCAGAAGGATCGAGGTTCGCTGTGGGCTCGTCGAGGAACAGCACCTCGGGACGCAGCGCCCATGCGCGCGCGAGCGCCAGGCGCTGCTGCTCGCCGCCCGAGAGCACTCGCGCCGGATGCTCGGCGAGCGCGGCCAGGCCGACCTGCGCGAGCGCCTCCCGGGCGCGCGCCTCGCGCTGCTGGCGAGGCACCCGCGCCGCCTTCAGTGCATACGTCACGTTGGCGATCGCCGAACGGCGCAGCATCACCGGGCGCTGGAACACCATCGCCTGGCGGCGCGGGCCCGCAGGATTCTCCGGCGTCGCCCATTCGACCTTGCCCGCGCTGGGCGCGAGCAGGCCGTGGCAGATGCGCATCAGCACGCTCTTTCCGGCGCCATTCGCCCCGAGGATCACGCTGCGCGGGCCGGCGACGATCCCGGCGCTGACGCGATCCAGAATGGTGCGGCCGCCGGCGACGAAGCTCACCGCGTCGAGGCGCAGGGGCAGCAGCGTGCTCACCCGTACTTCCTTTGCGCGGCTTCCTTGACGAGGAACGCCGCTGCGTTGAGCAGCAGCACGATGAGGATCAGCACGATGCCCAGGCTCAGGGCGAGCGGCAGGTCGCCCTTCGAGGTCTCCAGCGCGATGGTGGTGGTCATCACGCGCGTGACGCCGTCGATGTTGCCGCCGACGATCATCACCGCGCCCACTTCCGCGCTCGCCCTGCCCAGGCCGGCGAGGATCGCGGTCAGCAGCGAGTAGCGGATGTCCCACAGCAGCGTCAGCGCAGCAGGCACGCCGGACACGCCCAGCGAGCGCAGCTGGTCCTGGTACTCGATCCAGGCATCCTCCACCCCCTGGCGCGCGAGCGCGGCGATGATGGGCAGGATCAGCAGCGTCTGCGCAATAACCATGGCGAGCGGCGTGAACAACAGCCCGTATTCGCCCAGCGGCCCGGCCCGCGACAGCAGCAGGTAGACGAGCAGGCCCACCACCACCGGCGGCAGGCCCATCAGCGCATTGAGCAGCACGATCAGCGCGTGCCGGCCCGGGAAGCGCGCCACGGCCACCGCGGCGCCGAGCGGCAGGGCGAGCAGCGTGGCGAACAGGACGGCGCTCAGGCTGACCTTCAGGCTCAGCGCGACGATCTCGACCAGCTGCGGGTCCCATGTGGTGATCAGTCCGAGCGCGCCGAGCAGCGCTTGCGCGATGGCGTTCAGGCGAGGCTTCTCCGTGGATGAGGCGGGGATGCTAGTCGCTTCGCGCAAACGGACAAATATGCACTGCTGTGCATAGTGGCGTCGTGATATATGGAGCCGATGCGCGAGAGCACTGCTACTGCAGCCGCCGCCGGAAACAGGTACGACAGGGCCGAATGGGCCGGCGCGTTCGGCGACCTCGGCACGCTCCTGCCGTTCGTCATCGCGTACATCGCGGTGCTGAGGATCGACCCGCTGGGCATCCTGCTCGCGTTCGGCGTATCGATGATCGCGGTGGGCCTGTACTACCGCACGCCGGTGCCGGTGCAGCCGATGAAGGCAATCGGCGCGGTCGCGGCGACGCAGGCGGCGCAATCCGTCATGATCACGCCGCAGGCGGTGTTCGCCGGAGGGCTCGCGACCGGCCTGTTCTGGCTTGTGCTGGGCGCCACCGGACTGGCGCAGAAGGTCTCGCGCCTGGTGCCGCGCCCGATCGCGATCGGCATCATCCTCGGGCTCGGCTTCGGCTTCATGCTCGAAGGCCTGCGCATGATGTCGGGCGGCTGGCTGGTGGCCGGCATAGGCCTTGCGCTCACGCTGCTGCTGCTGGTGAATACCGTGGTGCCGGCGATGTTCGTGCTGCTGGTGTTCGGCGCCGCCGCGGCGCTCGCAGGCGACCCGGCGCTCGCCGCCGAGCTCGCCGCGGTGGAAGCGGGATTCCGCCTGCCCGGGTTCGCGCTCGCCGGGCTGACCTGGACCGACGTGTTCGCGGGCGTCGTCTTCCTCGCGCTGCCGCAACTGCCGCTCACCTTCGGCAACGCCATCCTCGCGATCCGCGAGGAGAACAACCGTTTGTTCCCGGATCGCCCGATCACCGAAGCGAAGGTATCGGCAAGCACCGGCCTGATGAACGTGTTCGGCGCCGCGGTCGGCGGCGTGCCGATGTGCCACGGCGCCGGTGGCATGGCGGCTCATACCCGCTTCGGCGCGCGCACCGGGGGTTCGGTGGTGATCCTCGGCGCCATACTCTGCGTCCTGGCGCTGTTCTTCAGCGAGTCGATCATCACGCTGCTCAAGATCTTCCCGACGCCGGTGCTGGGCGTGGTGCTGTTCCTCACCGGCGCGCAGCTCGCGCTCGGTTCCTGCGATTTCGGCAAGGGGAAGAACGAGCGCTTCGCGACGCTCGTCACCGCCGGCTGCGCGGCGTGGAACGTGGGCCTGGGATTCGCGCTCGGCTGGACGGTGCTGGCGCTGCTCAGGCGCGGCTGGATCCGCCTGTGAGGATCGCGCTCGCCCTGCTGCTCTGCAGCTTCGGCGCGTTCGCCCAGGCGCCCGTCACGGACTCGGCGGGCCGCGAGGTCCACCCGCGCGGCAAGGTCGAGCGGGTCTATGCCGCGGGCCCGCCGGCAAGCGTGCTGGTGTTCGCGATCGCGCCCGAGAAGCTGCTCGGCTGGACGCGCGCGATGCGACCAGCCGAGGCGCCCTTCTTCGACCCGAAGTACGCCCGGCTGCCGGAACTGGGGCGCCTCACCGGGCGGGGCAACACCGCGAACATCGAAGTCGTGCTGCGCGAGAAGCCCGATCTCATCGTCGACGCCGGCGCGGTCGCGCCGACCTTCGTGTCGCTGGCCGACCGCGTGCAGCAGCAGACCGGCATTCCGTACGCGCTGGTGGACGGGCGGCTGGACGCGGTACCCGCGTCGCTGCGCATCCTCGGCCGCGCGATGGGCGACAGCGAGCGCGCGGAGCGCGTGGCGCGATACTTCGAGGCCGAGCTCGCATCGGTGCGCGAACGACTCGCCGCAATCCCGGACGCCGCGCGCCCGCGCGCCTACTACGGCCGCGGCCCGGCCGGCCAGCAGACCGGCCTCGCAGGGTCGATCAACGTCGAAGTACTCGAGTACCTGGGCGCGCACAACGTCGCCGCCGGGCGGCGCGGCGGGCTGGCGGTGGTGTCCCTGGAACAGATCCTCGAATGGGATCCAGAGGTGATCTTCACCAGCGACCCTAACTTCCACGCCGGGGTCCGCAAGGACGCGCGCTGGGCAGGCGTAGCGGCGGTGCGCGCGGGGCGTGTGCACCTGTCGCCGCACCTGCCCTTTGGCTGGATCGATTTCCCGCCGGGGGCGAATCGCCTGCTCGGCCTGTGGTGGGCGGGATCCCTGCTCTACCCGCGGGAGTTCCGCGTCGACCTGCGCGCCAAGGTGGCCGAGTTCCACCGCATCTTCTATCACCGCGAGCCGAGCCGGGCGCAGCTCGATGAGCTGCTGGCGGAGCCCGGCGTGCTGCCGCGGTGAGATCCCGCCTGCCGGTCTACGCTGCCGCAAGCGCGATCCTCGCCTGCATGGTCATGCTCGCCTTCGCGGTCGGGCGATACCCGATCTCGCCCGCCGAGCTCGCGGCGCTCGCCTGGTCGAAGATCACCGGCGCCCCGCACGCGCTGGCGGCGAACGCGGAGACGGTCGTCTGGCAGGTGCGCGGCCCGCGCGTACTCGCCGCGCTGCTGGTCGGCGCCGCGCTCGCGGGCGCTGGCGCGGCCTACCAGGGCATGTTCCGCAATCCGCTCGTATCGCCGGACCTGCTCGGCGTGTCCACCGGCGCGGCGCTGGGCGCGGTGCTGGGCATCTTCCTGTCGCGCGACGTGTGGATGATCCAGCTGTTCGCATTCTGCGGCGGGATCGGCGCCGTCAGCCTGGTCTATTGGGTGGGCTCGTCGGTGAAGCGCCACGACCCGCTGCTGTCGCTGGTCCTCACCGGCGTGGTCATCGGCACGTTGCTCGGCGCCGGCATCGCGATGCTGAAGTACCTCGCAGATCCGTACAACGAGTTGCCCGCGATCACCTACTGGCTGCTCGGCAGCCTTGCCTCGGTCACCCCGGCTGATCTCTGGACCACCGGCCCGCTCGTGGCGATCGGGCTCGCGCCGATGCTGCTCCTGCGCTGGCGCATGAACCTGCTCGCGCTGCCGGACGACGAGGCACGCGCGCTCGGCGTGAACACCGCGCGGCTGCGCCTGGTCGTCATCGCGGCCGCCACGCTAATGACCGCCGCCGCGGTCGCCGTGAGCGGCATCATCGGCTGGATCGGCCTGCTCATCCCGCATGCCGCCCGACTGCTGGTTGGCCCGGACTTCGGCCGCCTGCTGCCGCTGTCGATGCTAGCCGGCGCGGCGTTCCTGCTGGCAGTGGACACCATCGCGCGTACCGCGGCCCAGATCGAGATCCCGCCCGGCGTGCTCACCGCGCTGGTGGGCACCCCGTTTTTCCTCTGGCTGTTCGCGGCCTCGCGGCGGGGCTGGTGATGCTCGAGGTGGCCGCACTCTGCTTCGGCTTTCCCGGCAAGCGCATCGGCGCCGACGTGAGCTTCACGGTCGCGCCCGGCGAGGTGTTGTGCGTGCTCGGCCCGAACGGCGGCGGCAAGACCACGCTTTTCCGTA
Source organism: uncultured Enterobacteriaceae bacterium (assembly GCA_964612335.1). Lineage (GTDB taxonomy): Bacteria > Pseudomonadota > Gammaproteobacteria > Burkholderiales > SG8-39 > CAZTDU01. The sequence goes on from CAZTDU010000008.1 coordinate 112,329, forward strand.
CGTTGCTCGGCCTGCTCCCTGCCCAGGGCGGGTCCGTGCGACTGGCGGGCGACGAGCTTTCGTCGCTCGCACGCGGCGAGGTCGCTCGGCGCGCGGGCTACGTGCCGCAGCAGCACGCGGGCTACTTCGCGTTCAGCGTGCGCGAGATGGTGCTGATGGGGCGTACCGCGCACCTCGGCCTTTTCGACGCCCCCACGGCGCGCGACCACGCAGCGGCGGCGCGGGCGATCAACGCACTGGGCATCACGCACCTGGCGGACCGGCCGGTGACCGAGGTATCCGGCGGCGAGCGCCAGCTCGCGCTGCTCGCGCGCGCGCTCGCGCAGGAGCCGCGGCTGCTGGTCATGGACGAACCTACCGCAAGCCTCGATTTCGGCAACCAGGTGCGGGTGCTGGAACGCATACGCGCGCTGTCCGCGCAGAGCATCGCAATCATGTTCTCGACGCACGACCCCGGCCACGCGTTCCTCGCGGCGGACCGCGCGCTCCTGCTCGCCGAAGGCCGCGCCATCGAGTGCGGCCCGCCGCGCGAAGTGATACGCCCCGACAGCCTGCAGCGGCTGTACGGCGTTCCGGTGCAAGTCGTCGCCGCCGGCGAACAGCGCGCCTGCCTGCCGGTATTTTCAGGCAACATATCCGCATGAAGCCGGTCGATCGCCCGATGGTCGAGGTCGAGATCAGGCCCGTGTGGCGGTTTCGCGCCACGGGCGAGCGGGATTTCGATTTCATGCTGCTTGCATTGCTCGAAGCCGTGGAGGAAAACGGCAAGCTCACGCTGGCCGCGGCGCGCGCGGGCATCTCCTACCGCCATGCCTGGAACCTCATCGAGAAGTGGGCGCATCTGTTCGGCGAGCCGCTGGTCGACATGGAACGCGGCCGTGGCACCCGGCTGACGCCGCTGGGCCAGCGGCTGTTGTGGGCAGGCAAGCGGGTGCAGGCGCGCCTGGAGCCGGAACTGGACAGTCTGGCCGCCGAGCTTGCCGCCGCGCTGAACGAATCCCTGGGCGCGTCCTCGGTCGTGCTGCGCGCCCACGCCAGCCATGACCTGATCGTCGCGCGCCTGCGCGGCATGCTCGCGGAGGCGCGCGTGCGCCTGGACCTGCAGTACCGCGGCAGCTTCGACGCGCTCGGATCGTTGCGCCGCGGCGACTGCGACCTGGCCGGATTCCACGTCGCCGAGGGAAGATTCGGCGAGCGCATGGGCACGCAATACGCCGAATGGCTCGGCGCGGACGAGCATCGCCTGATCCGGCTGTTCACACGCACGCAGGGTTTCATCGTCGCCCAGGGCAATCCGAAGGACATCCGCAGCGTCGCCGACCTCGTTCGCCCGGGAATCAAGCTGATCAATCGGCAACGCGGCTCGGGCACTCGCGCGCTGCTCGAGTACCTGATCGCCGACGCCGGGGTCGATCGCGCGCGAATTGCCGGCTACGAAGACGAGGAGTTCACCCACGCGGCGGTCGCGGCGCTGGTGGCGTCCGGGAACGTCGATGCCGGATTCGGCATCGAAGGCGCCGCCGCCGAGTTCCGGCTCGGATTCGTGCCGGTGGTGTCGGAGCGATACTTCTTGGCGTGCCGGCAGGCGAGCCTGGGCTCGCCCGCCATTCAGGCGCTGCTCAAGCTGCTGCGCGGCAGGGCGTTCGGCGAACTGGCGGCTTCGATCCCGGGCTACGACGCGACGGGAGCCGGCGAGGTCCTGACGGTCGCCATAGGACTCGGTCGACGCGCTTGACAGGCCCGCGGGGGCGCACGCATCGTCCGCGCGCCGGGGATGCGCAGACTCCCCGCCGGGTTCGCGCGAATCCGAAGACGCCGCGTCCAAGCTCTGCACGACTCTGACGGAGAGAGCCATGGACGCGAGCATCACCGTAGCAGCATTGCAGCAATCCCTTGCCGGTACCGCACCTCCGCTCCTCATCGACGTGCGGCGCACCGAGCGGTTCGTCGAATCCCCCTACATGCTCCCCGGCGCGCTGAGGCGCGACCCCGAGCGCGTGGCCGGCGCCGCGGCGCGGACACCGGCCGGCTGGAACTCACGCCGCAGGCCGCGGGTCCGGCCGCGATTTCGCTCGGGCTGTCGCGCAACTTCGCGGACGACCACGACATGCTCGCGCATGGCATGGTGATCTACGCCGCACTTTATCGCTGGTGCAAGGACGGCAAGGAGGAGATGCACACGTGGAATCCAGACCTGCACAGGTAAGCTTCGGCGAAGCATTCCGCTTCTGGCTGAAGCTGGGCTTCATCAGCTTCGGCGGCCCCACCGGGCAGATCGCGATCATGCACCAGGAGCTGGTGGAGAGACGGCGCTGGATCTCCGAGACGCGCTTCCTGCACGCGCTGAACTACTGCATGGTGCTCCCCGGGCCGGAGGCGCAGCAGCTCGCCACGTACATCGGCTGGCTGATGCACCGCACCTGGGGCGGCATCGTCGCCGGCGGGCTGTTCGTGCTCCCGTCGGTATTCATCCTGATCGTGCTGTCGTGGATCTACCTGCGCTTCGGCAACGTGCCGCTGGTGTCCGGCATCTTCTTCGGCATCAAGCCCGCGGTGGTCGCCATCGTGCTGGTGGCCGCGCACCGCATCGGCTCGCGCGTGCTGAGGCATCCGGCGCTGTGGGGGATTGCCGCGGCGGCGTTCGTCGCGATCTTTGCCTTCGACATCCCGTTCCCCGCGATCGTACTGGCAGCCGGCCTCATCGGCTACGTCGGTGGGCGCCTGAAGCCCGGCGTGTTCGGCGTCGGCGGCGGGCATGGCACTGGAAGGTCCGGACACCCACCGGCGCTGATCGACGACGGTACGCCGATCCCCGCGCATGCGGTGTTCTCCTGGCGGAAGTTCTGCGCCTACCTGCTCGTTGGCGCACTGCTGTGGGTCATGGCGCTCGGCGCGCTGATCGCCGCATGGGGCTGGCACGGAGACCTCACGCAGATCGGCTGGTTCTTCACCAAGGCCGCCCTGCTCACCTTCGGCGGCGCCTACGCGGTGCTGCCCTACATGTTCCAGGGGGCGGTGGAGCATTACCAGTGGCTGAGCGCGGTACAGATGATCGACGGCCTCGCGCTGGGCGAAACCACGCCTGGTCCGCTGATCATGATCGTCGCCTTCGTCGGCTTCGTCGGCGCCTGGACCAAGGCCGTGCTCGGTCCGGAGGCCTTGCTGCTCGCCGGCATGGCGGGCGCCCTGATCGCGACCTTCTTCACCTTCCTGCCTTCGTTCGTGTTCATCTTCGCCGGCGCGCCGTTCATCGAGACGACGCACGGCAACCTGCGGTTCACCGCGCCGCTGACCGGCATCACCGCGGCGGTGGTCGGCGTGATCGTCAACCTCGCGCTGTTCTTCGCCTACCACGTGCTCTGGCCCGGCGGCTTCGACGGGCGCTTCGAGCTGGGCTCGGCGCTGATCGGCGTCGCCGCGGGCATTGTCTTGTTCGTCTACAAGCGCAGCATCATCGAGACGGTGGCGGGCGCGGCGGCGATCGGTCTCGCCTTGCGCCTTTCCGGCATTGCCTAGCGCCGGCCGCTGGATATTCGTCGCCCGCGCGCTGCGCGATTTCGGCGACGGCTTCGTCGCCATCCTGCTGCCCGTATACCTCACGGCGCTGGGGATGGGCGCCTTCCAGGTCGGCCTGGTGGCGACGCTGGCGCTGCTCGGTTCCGCGCTGCTGACGCTGGCGATCGGCGCTGTCGCAGATGGATGTACCGACGCGCTCCTCGTATGTCATGGCGGTGGTCACCGAGGCAGAGCGCCCGGCCGCCGCCAGCGCGACCGCGGTACCGCGCAGCCTGGCGTCGGCGGCGAGCCCGGCGCTCGCCGGGGCGCTGTTCGCCGCCGGATACGCGACCTGGCCGCTGCTCCTGTGCGGCGTGCTGAAGATCGGCTACGACCTCATGCTGCTCGCCGCCTTCCGACACATCCGGCCGCCGGAGGAGCGCGGTTGAGGTGCTTGCGTCCGGCGTCTGTGCTCCAGTAACCTGCGCGAACCGAGGAGAAGACGATGCCCGCCTATGTCATCGCAGAAGTCGACGTCACCGACGCTGCGGCCTACGAGGACTATCGCAAGCTGGTGCTGCCAACCGTAGAGAAGTACGGCGGCCGCTTCCTCGTGCGCGGCGGCAAGGTCGAAACCAAGGAAGGCGGCTGGCAGCCGCCCCGCCTGGTGATCGTGCAGTTTCCCAGCATGGCGCAGGCGCAGGCCTGGTATCACTCGCCCGAGTACGCGCCTGCCCTCGCGATCCGCGCGAAGGCGTCGCGCTCGCGACTGATCATCGCCGAAGGCCTGGCGTAGAAACGCCAAGGGCGCCTCGCAGCGCCCTTGTGTGAAATCCTAGCGGCCGGGCTACTTCTTGCCCGACATTGCCGCGGGCGCGGCGCCCGCTGGGGCGGCCGTAGCCATGCCCTTGTTGCGCTTGTAGTTGTCGACCGCCTTCTGCACGTATTTCTCCTGCAGTTCGGCAGCCTTGGCCTTCGCCGCCGCGGCCTTCGCCGCGTCCGCCGCCTTCTCGGCATCGCTCTTCGGCGGCGGCGGCGGCAGCTTCGCATGCACGCCCAGAGTGCCCATCAGCAGGCCGCCCACCAGCGCGACCGCGAGTCCGAGATGTTTCATCGCTGCATCCTCCTCAAAGTTGCGCCTGCGGGGCGGCCGCCGCGTCGGGCTGCTTTGCCGCCGCCTTGCCGCTCTTCACGTCGTTGTACCAGAGCTCGTGGTGCTCCTTGGCCCAGGTCTCGTCGGTAACGCCGTCGCGCATGTTGCGATACGCACCCTCGACGCCGATGGTACCCATGTAGATGTGGCCGATCGAAAACGCAATCACCAGCACAGCAGCAACCACGTGGACCACATGCGCCTGCTGCATCGTGGTGCGAACCTGGTCGAAGTTCGGGAACAGCAGCACGAGCCCCGAGATGCTCACCGCGATGCACAGCACCACCACACCGACCCAGAACCAGACCTTCTCACCCGCGTTGAAGCGCCCCGAGGGCAGGTGCTCGCCGGCGAACATCTTCGGCGCCTTCGCCAGCCACGCCAGGTCGCCCTTCTCGGGCAGGTTGTCCTTGATGTACATGACGATGAACACCAGCAGGCTGGCCATGAACAGCGGCGCGACGAAATTGTGCAGGCTCTTCATGAACAGCGTCAGCCAGGCGAACAGCGTGTAGCCGATCAGCGGCAGCAGCAAATGCTTGCCGAACAGCACCACCAGGCCGGAGACCCCGAGTACCACGAAGCTGATCCCCATGACCCAGTGCGCCCAGCGCTCGGCGAGCGAAAAGCGCTTGATCATGCGGCCAGTGGGCTTGTCGTGCGTCGTGATCGGGCCCTTGGTGAAGTAGATCGCCGCGACGACGCCGATGACGAGCACGATCAGCCAGCCGCCCCAGAAAGTAACCGGCCCGTTCCTGAACTGCCGCCATGCCTCGCCCGCGGTAGTCATGCTGCTCTGGCCGGGGAAGCGCGCCTGCGGCTGCACCAGCACGCCCATCTCGCGGCCCGGCAGGCTGGTGTAGTTTGCTTCGCCGGAGCGCACGTCGCGCCACACTGGCGCGTTGTTGCCGGGCTGGACCGCCTGTCGCTGCTGTTGCTGCTGCGCGCTCTCGCTCGCGCCAGCCGAAGACTGCTGGGCGGACGCCGCGGAGGCAATCGCCAGCGACGCGATCAGCCAGCCCGCGTATCGGCACAATCTGGACATCATGCTCTCCTCCTGCGAAGCGTGGGGCTACTGGTAGATGCGCTTGTGCTCGTGCTGACCGAGCTGCCGGGTCATGATCTGTTTCTCCCAGCTTGCCTTGTCACCCTTGGTCCACTTCGCGGCATCGTATGCCAGAGGCGCGCTGTCCCAGGGGTTGTTGTCGGCCTTCCCCTGATACTTGCCCTGCTTCTGCACCGACGTGGTCTGCTCCACCTCCATGCATGCCGAGAGCCCGAACGCCGCCAGCAGCGCGGCCGCCACCGCCAGCCGCCTCATGACTTGCCCTTCGGCTGGCCGTACGCCGTTCCCCAGCCCCAGGCCTCGGCGCCCCTGGCACCGCGGCGCGCCACGCGCTCGCGCAGGATGTCGGCGATGACATCGCCGTCGCCGCCGAGCAGCGCCTTGGTCGAGCACATCTCCGCGCAGGCTGGCAGCTTGCCCTCGGCGAGACGATTGCGCCCGTACTTCGAGAACTCGGCCTCGGAACGGTCCGGCTCCGGCCCGCCGTGGCAGAACGTGCACTTGTCCATCTTGCCGCGCATGCCGAATGCGCCGGCCTGAGGGAACTGCGGCGCGCCGAACGGGCAGGCGTAGAAGCAGTAGCCGCAGCCGATGCACAGGTCCTTGTCGTGCAGGACCACGCCGTCGGCGGTGCGGTAGAAGCAGTCCACCGGGCACACCGCCATGCAAGGCGCGTCCGAGCAGTGCATGCACGCCACCGAGATCGACTTCTCGGCGCCGATCACGCCATCGTTGATCGTCACGACGCGGCGCCGGTTCACGCCCCAGGGCACCTCGTTCTCGTTCTTGCACGCGGTGACGCAGCCGTTGCACTCGATGCAGCGCTCGGCGTCGCAGAGGAATTTCATTCTTGCCATGGCCGTCTCCTTGTTCTCGTCGCCGGGTTAAGCCGTGAACTTCTCGACTTGGCAGAGCGTCGTCTTCGTTTCCTGCATCATGGTGATCCGGTCATATCCGTACGTCGTGGCCGTGTTCACGGCCTCGCCGCGCACGATCGGCGCGGCGCCTTCCGGGTAGTGGGCCAGCATGTCCTGCCCCTGCCACCAGCCCGCGAAGTGGAACGGGATGAAGCAGGTGTCGGGCCCCACGCCCTCGGTGACCTTGGCCTTGACCTTCAGCCTCACGTGCGTGCCGTCCGCGTTCCGGCCCGGGGTGCTGACCCAGACGTACTCGCCGTTCCGGATACCGCGGTCAGACGCCGTCTTCGGGTTGATCTCGACGAAGTTGTCCTGCATCAGCTCGGCCAGCCAGGGGTTGGATCGGGTCTCGTCGCCGCCGCCTTCGTACTCGACCAACCGGCCGCTGGTCAGGACCAGCGGGAACTTCTTGTGCATCCCGTCCTTGACCGCCTGCTGCTGCGCAGACTTGAACAGCGTGGGCAGGCGCCAGAGCGTCTTGACGTCGTCGTGCGTCGGATACTTCTCCACCAGGTCCGCGCGGGGGCTGAAGATGGGCTCGCGGTGCTGCGGAATCGCGTCCGGCCAGTTCCAGACCACCGCGCGCGCCTTCGCGTTGCCGAACGGCGTGCAACCGTGCTTCATTGCCACCCGCTGGATGCCGCCGGAACGATCGTTGGCCCATGTCCTGCCCTCGGCCATCTTCTTCTCGTCGTCCGTCAGCTCGTCCCACCAGCCCAGCTTCTTCAGCAGCACATGGTCGAACTGCGGGTAACCCGTCGTGATGTCGCTGCCCTTGTTGTGCACGCCATCCTCGGCAAGCAGGTTCACGCCATCCCTCTCGACACCGAACAGGGCGCGGAATGCGTGGCCGCCGTCCATCGGATGCAGATGGGTGTTGTACAGATTCGGCGTCCCCGGATGCTTGATCTGCGCCGTGCCGTAGCAGGGCCAGGGCATGCCGAAATAGTCGCCGGTGAGGTCATAGCCCGTCTTCGCGTCCTTGCCGCCCTTGCACCGCAGGGACTTGACGTCGAACAGGTGCATGTTGCGCATGTGCGCCTGCATGCGCTCCGGCGACTGGCCGGTGTAGCCGATGGTCCAGGTGCCGCGGTTGGTCTCCATCCGCGTCACGTCCTCGATCACCGGCTCGTCCCCGCTCTTGGACTTGACGACGCGCAACTGCTGCTTGCCGTCCTTCTTGCCGACGAACTGGTCCGCGAAGCCCAGCTTCTGCGCGAGCTGGTACATGATGGCGTGATCGGTGCGCGACTCGAACATCGGTTCGATGACCTTTTCGCGCCACTGCACCGACCGGTTGGAAGCGGTGACCGAGCCTTCGCACTCGAGCTGCGTCGCCGCGGGCAGGAGGTACGCCCCGTCCTTGCGCACCATCGCGAACATGGCGGCGGAGGCCGACGGGTAGGGATCGATGACGACCATCAGGTCGAGCTTCTTCATCGCCTCGAGCATCTCGGAGCCGCGGGTCTGCGAGTTCGGCGCATGGCCCCAGAAGATGATCATGCGCAGGTTCGGATCCTGGTCGACGTTCTCGTTCTTCTCCGTGACGCCATCGATCCAGCGCGACACCGTCATCCCGGGCTTGGCCATCATGGCTTCCGAGGCGTACTGCTTCTTCAGCCAGTCCAGGTCCACGTTCCAGACCGCTGACCAGTGCGCCCAGGAGCCGGGCACCGCGACCGGGTAGTAGCCCGGCAGCGTGTCCGGGTTGGGACCCAGGTCGGTCGCGCCCTGCACGTTGTCGTGGCCGCGATAGACGTTGGCACCGCCTCCCGAGCGGCCGACGTTGCCCAGCGCCAGCTGCACGATGTTGGTCGCCCGCACCACGCCATTGGCGTTGTTGTGCTGCGTCTGTCCCATCGCCCAGATGATGAAGCCGGGCCGGTTCTCGGCCATGGTCTTCGCGACGAGGTAGACTTGGTCCTCGGGCACCCCGGTCACGTCCGCGACCTTGTCCGGGGTCCACTTCGCCATCACCTCTTCCTTGACCTTGTCCATGCCGTAGACGCGCTGGCGCAGATACTCCTTGTCCTCCCAGCCGTTCTTGAAGATGTGGTACAGGACGCCGAACAGGAACGGGACATCCGTGCCCGAGCGGTGCCGCACATAGATGTCCGCCTTGGCCGCGGTCCGCGTGTACCGCGGGTCGACCACGATGACCTTCGCGCCGTTCTCCTTGGCGTGCAGCGTGTGCAGCATCGACACCGGGTGCGCCTCGGCCGCGTTCGAGCCGAGGAACATCATCGATTTCGAGTTCTGCTCGTCGTTGTACGAGTTCGTCATCGCGCCATAGCCCCAGGTCTGCCCAAGGCCGGCGACGGTGGTGGAATGGCAGATGCGCGCCTGGTGGTCGGTGTTGTTCGTGCCCCAGAGCCGCACCCACTTGCACAGCAACTCGGCCTGCTCGTTGTTGTGCTTGGAAGAGCCGACGACGAAGAGCGAGTCCGGCCCGCTCTGCTTGCGGATGTCGAGCATCTTCTTCGAGATCTCGTCGTACGCCGCGTCCCAGGAAATGCGCTTCCACTTGCCGCCCTCGAGCTTCATCGGGTACTTCAGGCGGTGCGAGTCGTGCGCGATGCCGTGCTCGCGGATCGAGGCGCCCTTGGCGCAATGCGCGCCGAGGTTGATCGGGGAGTCGAACACCGGCTCCTGTCGCACCCAGACGCCGTTTTCCACCACGGCATCGATCGCGCAGCCGACCGAGCAGTGCGTGCAGACGGTACGCTTGACTTCGACCTTGCCTGACATCTTCTTGTCCTGCGCCTCGGCCTTGCCGATCATGTTGAACGGCAGGTTCGCGGCGACCGCGCCAGCGCCTAGCGTGACGCCCGAGCGCTTGAGGAACGCGCGCCTGTCGAGCGAGCGCGCCATGACATTGCCGAGTCCGCGCGCGAGGCGCCCCTGTGCCGCGACGCTGCCGGCAGATTTTCTGCTCAGTTGCATGGCGTTCTCCTCAGACCTTGGCGGTACGGTAGTAATCGCGCACGTGCTGCGACTCTGCGTAGCCCTGCGTCGCGCGTTTCGATCGATCGGGCGGAGCGGACGGCGCAGGTGGCGCCTTCGCGACGATCGCCGCCGCGGTCGCTGCACCGCCTGCGCCTACGGTAAGGAGGAAGTTGCGTCGGGAAAGACGGCGGGTACGTTCGCTCATATTGCCTCCTAAAAGTCTCGCAGACTCTCTTGGTGTTCACGCGAGCGCTCCGAGCCTGACGCCGCGCGGATGTTGTTGTGGAATTCTAGTTCATATCGAGGGTAGCGTGCTCAAGTTCCAGGAAGGCGCGGGCGACCCGCGCGACCGACTTGTAGAAGCCGATCCCCGGATGCTTTTCTATTGCGTCGCACAACGGAGCGGCGCCGGGGGCGACGAACGCCTTGAAGAATTCCCGCTGCTCGTGCACCGGCGCGCGCTGCTCCGCAACAAGATGCCGCATGATCTCGCACAGGCCGGCAATATGGTCCTCGGGCTCGTGTGCGTCTTCCCTGCGCGCGAGCCCGCGTTCGATCATGAAAGCCCTTATGTCGACAAGGGGATTGTCTACCGCGGTCTTCACGGTGTACGCGCCCGTATATAGCGTGATGTCGGCCCTGCCGGTGCCGATGAACCGGTTCTCGTACTCCTCGCGCACCGCGTCCGAGTCAGCGCAGCCCGCGGCAGCGGCAAGTTCCGACCAGGCCTGCGCCAGCGCGCCGCCATCCTCGCTGGGCAGGGGGTCGGCGGCCGCCAGCGCCCGCAGCAGACCGTCGTCCGGGGGCAGGTAGAACAGCCGTGCCAGCAGCGCGTAGAGGTTGGCGCGCGCCTGCTCCTCGGGCGGCAGCGGGGATGCGGCAGGTGCGAAGTGCAGCGGCCTCGCCTCGGTCATGGCTTGCGCGGGTAGTCGAGAATCGACGGTTCGTCCGTCGCGCTCATCATGTCGATGACGCGGCAGTCGGCGCACATCTGCAGGCGCTTCAGCGCGCCGCCGCCGGCGAACATCGCGTGCCCTCCCAGCCTGCCGAGCATGTTCTCGACCATCGATCGGGTGCCAAAAGGCTTCGAGCAGCGGGTGCAATGGAACGGCTGGTCCTCGTTGAGTACCACCGCTTCCTTCGCCTGCGCGGTCAACAGCAGCCGCGGCTGCAGCCTGATGGCGTCTTCGGGGCAGGTGTCGGCGCATAGCCCGCATTGCACGCAGTTGCGCTCGATGAAGCGCAGCATCGGCGCCTCAGGCGAATCGAGCAGCGCGGCCGCCGGGCAGGCGCCGATGCACGCCTTGCACAGCGTGCAGGCAGCGCGGTCGACCACGATTGCACCATACGGCGCGCCGGCGCCCAGCGCGATCTCGTCCCTCGGCGTCGGGGCGTGCTTTGCCAGGTGCTCGATGGCGAAATCCAGGCTGGTGCGCTTGTCCGCCGAAAGGTTGTAGGTCGCCGCGCTGGCGACGCCGCGCGCCGGCGCGGTCTCCCACAACTGCTGCTCCAGCGCTGCCGCCTCCGCAGCCTCGATCAGGTCCAGGTGCACGCCTTCGTAGCCGAGCGCGCTGATCACAGATTGCGCATAGCCGACCTGCTGCCTCAGCACGGCGAGGTACTCGGGCGCGACCTCGCCCGCCGCGAGCACGCGCACCTGGCTCGCGCCGTAGGCGACGGCGCCGAGCATCAGGTCGATGCCGACCGCGGCGACATGGAAAGCTTCGAGCGGCACCACGCGCGCGGGCAGGCCGCGGCCGCCGCGCGCCCGGTTGCGTCCGACCGAGTGCAGCAGGGCGCGGCCCGCCTCGCCATCGTGGAACAGGATGCAGGCGTCCCTGCCGCCCGCTCCGGCGTAGGTCGACAGCAGCGTCTTCAGCCGCGCGCCCATGTCCGGCACGCTCGGATAGGCGTGACTCATCGCACCGGTCGGGCACACCGTGGCACAGCCACCACATCCGGCGCAAAGGTGCTGCTCGACCCTGACGTGGTCGCCCGCGGCGCTGATCGCCGCAGTAGAGCAGACGTCGATGCAGCGGCTGCAGCCCTCGCGCCCAGACCGGCTGTGCGCGCAGATGCGCTCGCGGTACCGGGTGAAGCGCGGCTTGGAGAACTCGCCTACCAGCGCCGCGAGCTTCCGCGCAGCAAGCGCCTGCTCGAGCGGGTCTGCGGCCGGCGCAGCATAGCCCTGCGGCAGGTCTGGCTGGCGCAGCATCGGTTCGCGCGACAGGTCGAGGACCAGATCGAAGCGTTCCCGGTGCAGCGTTTCCGGGCGCGAGAAGTCGATCGCGCCGACCGCGCCGCAGGCCTTGACGCAGGCACGGTGCGACTTGCAGCGTGCCATGTCGATCTGGTAGCTGTAGCCGATCGCGCCCTCCGGGCAGGCCTCGATGCAGGCGTTGCAGCGCGTGCAGACATCGAGGTCAATCGGATTCTCCTGGCGCCAGGCCATCTCGAATGATCCGAGCCAGCCTTCGAGCGCAACCGGCTTGCCTGACCATATCGGATAGTTGCGCTCTACCGGGAGTTCTCCCTGGGCCGCATCGGTAAGCAGCACGCTCACTTCCAGCGTGTCGCGCAGGCGCTCGGCCCAGTCGAGCGCCGCCGCCGCGGGACCGACGATCAACAGCTGACCCGAAGAGCGGAATTCGACCTGCGGCACCGGCTCGGGCTCAGGGAGTGCCGCGCTCGCGATCAGCGCGGCGATCTTCGGCTGCGCAGCCGTGCCCTCAGCGGACCAGCCGCCAAGCTCGCGTATGTTGACGAATGACATGCGCGCCGCGGATTTCGCGCCGTCGGCCAGTTCGGCGAACAGTGGTGCTTCCTGGGTGCAGGCGACGATGAGGTCTGAATCCGCAAGCCCGGACAGAAAGGCGTCGACTTCCCTGCGGCATAGCTCCGTGTGCAGCTTGATCGGCTGCCCGGACTGGAGCGTCTCGCCCAACCGCTTTGCGTCGACGGCGATGGTGCCGTTGCAGGAGCAGAGTTTAAGTGTCTTGCCTGCCAGTGACATCCTTGGCATCCGGTTGCGATTGCGGTTGCGGCGGCGCCTCGACGCCCGACTGATCGGTGGCGCCCGCCTTCGCCACTTCGACCTTTTCTTCCTCGAACAGCACGCGCTTGGCATGATCGAGCGTCTTCAGCATGGCCGCCGGGATCGGATCCTCGCCGGTGAGATCGATGGAATACGGCTCGAATGGATCCGGGGTGCTGAAATGCGCGTCCGCGAACAGCTTCTTCAGAGCCAGTCGCCGCGTGATCTTGTCGACGCGATGGTCCATGAACGGCCTGAAGTCGGACTCCGGCCTCAGTTGCTCCACCGGCGGCAGGGACGGCGGCGGCTCATCCTTCGGCTCGACGCGCGCCGGCGGCGCATCGGCCTGCTCCTGCTTCAGGCGCGACCAGCGGCTGAGAAAGGCTTCCTTGTCCTGGCTCATTGGCCGACCCGATCCTTGGGGTGCACGAACGAGCGCGGCTTCCTGCGCTTCTTGGGCTCAGGGTGGTAGTTTCTCTCGACATACTCGCCCACCCACGCGAAGACCCCGACAGGCATTGCGAGGCTGTCTACCGAGTGCCCGCCGTCCATCCAACGCCCCGCCTCGTCGTAGCTCGCAGTCAGGTGCAGCGGGATTCCCTGCGCCGTCGCCTCGTCGTCACCCTCCATGCGCCAGAGCACGAAGACTCGCGGCGATTCCGAGCTCACGTTCACGTAGTAGCCCTCGGCCTCGTCCCGGTGCAGGAACAACTCGAAACCGGGATGGAGCCACTGCGCCGTATCGCCCTTGTCGAGCAGCTTGCGTGGCGGATTCCACGGCTCGTCGCTCTCCAGCACCGACCAAGGCTCCCAGATCACGCTTTGCCAGCGATTCTGGATAACTCGCCGCTGCATGATGACGGCGAAGGTCTTGCGCGGCTTTTCCATGGAATGGAAGTCGGGTTCCTATCTGGCTTGGAGTCTATACTGCTATCATCCCTGCCGCACCTGTCCGGTGCATTTAAACCTATGCTGGAAAAGGTTATTTCCATCCGCCCGAGCCTCGTTCCGGCGGGTCCCACCCCCCCTCGCTTCCCTGGCGGGCCGCTGTCGGATACGCTCGCGCGCCCGCTGCGCGACCTGCGCATCTCGGTCACCGACCGCTGCAATTTCCGCTGCACCTACTGCATGCCGCGCGAGGTGTTCGATTCGAGCTACCGCTTCCTGCCGCACGACGCGATCCTGTCGTTCGAGGAGATCGCGCGCCTGGCGCGCATCTTCGCCGGCCTGGGCGTGAGGAAGATCCGTCTCACCGGCGGCGAGCCGCTGGTGCGCAAGGATCTGCCGCGCCTGATCGCGCTGCTCGCGCCGCTGGGCCTGGACCTGACGCTGACGACAAACGGGTCTCTGCTCGCGAAGCAGGCGCGCGCGCTGAAGGAAGCCGGGCTCGGGCGCCTGACGGTAAGCCTCGATTCGCTGGACGATGCCACCTTCAAGGCAATGAACGATGCCGACTACCCGGTGGCGAAAGTGCTGCAGGGCATCGAGGCCGCATCTGCCGCGGGCTTCGCGCCGATCAAGATCAACATGGTGGTGAAGCGCGGCACCAACGACGACGGCGTGCTGGCGATGGCCGAGCACTGGCGCCACAGCGGCCACATCGTGCGCTTCATCGAGTTCATGGACGTGGGCAGCACCAACGGCTGGCGCATGGACGACGTCGTGCCCTCGGCCGAGATCGTCAGGCGCATCGGCGAGCGCTACCCGCTCGAGCCGGCCGAGGCACATTACACCGGCGAAGTGGCCGAGCGCTGGCGCTACCAGGACGGCGCGGGCGAAATAGGCGTCATATCCTCGGTCACGCAGGCGTTCTGCCGCGACTGCAACCGCCTGCGCCTGTCCACCGAAGGCTCGATCTATACCTGCCTCTTCGCGCAGTCCGGGCACGACCTGAAGATGCTTCTTCGCAGCGGCGCGTCCGACGAGCGCATCCGCGACGAAATCGCCGCGGTGTGGCAGGCGCGCGAGGACCGCTATTCCGAGCTACGCACCGCGGAAACAGCCAGGCTGCGCAAGGTGGAGATGTCGTACATCGGTGGCTAAGCCCCGCAAACCCGAGCTGACCAACGCCTCGCGGCCGGCGACCTTCGAGGTCGAGGCATACAACGAGCGCGGCGAGATGGTGCCCACGTCGATCGCCGGCGAGCACCCGCTGACGCTGTACCTGGACAAGCGCGAGATCGTCACGCTGATGACGCTCGGGCACGCGCCCGAGGCGCTGGCGCTGGGCTACCTGCGCAACCAGCGGCTGGTGAAGTCGATACGCGACATCGCCGCGGTGCAGGTGGACTGGGAAACCGACTCGGTGGTGGTCACCACGCGCGGCACGCAGAAGGTCGACGTGGGCGCGAAGATGAAGAAGCGCACGGTCACCACCGGCTGCGGCCAGGGCACGGTGTTCGGCGGCCTGATGGACGAGATCGACAAGGTGAAGCTCGACGGCAAGGCGGAACTCACCGACGCGCAGATCGTCGACCTGGTGGACAAGGTGCGCAAGCACGAGACCATCTACAAGCAGGCCGGCGCGGTGCACGGCTGCGCCCTCGCCCGCACCGACGGCCCGGCGCACGCCGAAATCATGATGTTCGTCGAGGACGTGGGACGCCACAACGCGGTGGACGCGATCGCCGGCTTCATGTGGCTGGAGGACATCTCCGGCGCGGACAAGATCTTCTACACCACCGGCAGGCTGACGTCGGAAATGGTGATCAAGTGCGCGCAGATGGGAATTCCGTTCCTCGTGTCGCGCTCGGGCCTGACGCAGATGGGTTATTCGATCGCCAGGCGCGTCGGCATCACCATGCTCGGCCGCGCCTCAGGGAAGCACTACCTGGTCTTCACCGGCAGGGAGCGGCTGCGCGGCGTGCTGCCGCAGGCTACCGCCTACGCGTGATCGACCAGTTGCTGCGCGCCGCCGGCGCCGCAGCGCGCTGCGAGGACGTCGCCGGCTGGTGGCCGCGCCACCTCGCGCTCACCACCACCTGGCGCAACCCCATGGATCGCGCCATCGCCGGCGGCTTCGACGCCGATCGCCTCGCCTGGGCCTTCGCCTCGGGCTACCAGGCCGCGCTGCACGCGCTCTTCCCCGGCATTCCCGAAGACCGCATCTGCGCGCTGTGCATCACCGAGGCCGAGGGCAACGCACCGCGTGCGATCCGCAGCACACTGCGCGCGGCCGTTGACGGCTGGCTGCTCGATGGTGCCAAGCGCTGGACCACGCTCGGCCCCAGCGGCGCGCTGTTCCTCGTCGCCGCGCGCGATGAAGCGGCGTCCGGCGAGCGCGCCGCGATCAGGGTCGCGCGCGTGGATTCGGGCGCGCGCGGCGTCAGCGTGGAAACCATGCCGCCGACCCGGTTCGTGCCCGAGGTGCCGCACGCGCAGCTGTGCTTCGAGGACGTGGCCATCGCCGCCGACGCGCTGCTGCCCGGCGACGGCTACGCGCTTTACGTGAAGCCTTTCCGCACGGTCGAAGACCTGCACGTCAACGCCGCCGCCAGCGCCTATCTGCTGCGCGAAGCGAGGCGCCTGTCCTGGCCGCAGGCGTGGATGGAGCGCGCCGCCGCGCACCTGCACGCGCTGCGCGCCCTCGCCGCCGAAGATCCCGCGCACCCCGCCACGCACATCGCGCTCGCCGGTGCGCTGGCGAATGCCACCGCGCTGTTCGACGAAGCCAACGCGCACTGGGCGCAGACGCCGGACGATCCGGCCGCATCGCGCTGGACGCGAGACCGCGAGCTATTCGCCACCGCCGGCAAGGCGCGGGCGCTGCGGACGCAGCGGGCATGGGAAGCGCTGGGCTGACACGGAGGACTTGATGGCAACCCGGAGGATCGCGGTCGTCGGCGCGGGCGTGTTCGGCGCATGGACCGCCTACCACCTGCGGCGCGCGGGGCACGAGGTGGTGCTGCTCGACCAGTACGGTCCGGCGAACAGCCGCGCGAGCTCCGGCGGCGAGTCGCGCATCATCCGCGCGCGCTATGGCGACGACGCGCTGCTGACCGGCATGGCGCTGCGCTCGCTGGCGGTGTGGAGGGAATTCTTCGCGCGCAGCGGGCAGGCGCGGCTATTCAAGCGCGTCGGCGCGCTGTGGATGGCGCGCGCATCCGACCCCAGGCTCGACGCGCACGTGCGCACGCTGCGCGGCGAGGGCGCCGAGGTGCACGAGCTGGACAATGCGGAGCTGCGGCGGCGCTACCCGCAGATCGCGCTGGACGACGACGTCGCGGCGATCTTCGAGCCGGACGCGGGCGCGCTGATGGCACGGCAGGCGGTGCAGGCGCTGGTGGCGCAGTTCGTCGAGGACGGCGGCACGTACCTGCAGGCGAAGGCACTGTCCCCGCAGGGCGCGGGGACGCTTTCCGCCATCGATACCGACCAGGGCAGGCTGCAGGCGGATGCTTTCGTGTTCGCCTGCGGGCCGTGGCTGCCGCAGGTGCTGCCCGACGCAATGGGCAAGCGCATCCAGCCGACCCGCCAGGCGGTGTTCTTCTACGGCGCGCCGCCGGGCGATGCGCGCTTTGCCGCGCCGCATCTGCCCGCATGGGGCGACGCGTTCAGCGACCTGCCCTGGTACGGCCTGCCCGACCTCGAGTCTCGCGGCTTCAAGCTCGCCTACGGCTGGCTGGGCGAGGTCTTCGATCCCGACCGGGGCACGCGCCAGCCGACGCGGGAGGAGACCGATCGCGCGCGGCAGTACCTGGCGCGGCGCTTTCCGGCGCTGGCAGACGCGCCGCTGCTGGAAACGCGCGTCTGCCAGTACGAAAACACCTCGGATTCGCACTTCGTCATCGACCGGCATCCAGGCCTAGACAACGTGTGGATCGTCGGCGGCGGCTCCGGCCACGGCTTCAAGCACGGCCCGGCGGTGGGCGAGTACGTTGCCGCGCGCGTGCTGGGCGTGGCGACGCCCGGGGTCCAGCCGCGCTTTGCGCTCGCCGACAAGACCAGCGCGCTTCCCGCACGGACCGGGCAGCGCCCCTAGCCCGCGCCAGCCTAGGGCGGCGTGAGGTTCTTCAGCCGCTCCGGGGCAACGATCGCTTCGGCTTCGATCTCCACCAGCATGTCGGGGTGGGCCAGCCGGCTCACGGCGAGCAGCGTGTTCGTGGGCAGCGAGTCGGTGAAGTACTTGTAGCGCTCGTCGACCACCGCATAGTAGGCGTCGACGTCCAGCACGTAGGTCACCGTGCGCACGACGTCCGCCAAACTGCCGCCGACGTACTCGACCGAGTCCTGGATCGCCTTGCACACCAGCCCCAGCTGGCCGCGCAGGTCGCCCACCGCCCCGATCGATCCATCGACGCGCACCGAGGTCTTCCCGGCGACATACACGTGCGCGTGGTCCCTGCCCCGCACCACGACAACCGGCGAGAACAACTGTTTGCCGTTGACCTTGCGGTTGAACAGTTGCGGCGGCGCAATGCAGAACTTCTCGACCATGCTTCCTCCTGGTGCGCGCTCAGGCGTTCTGCGCGGCGAACTTTTCCTTCTGCGTGACGAATGTCGCACGCGAGGGGAAGAAGAGCGACGCCGACGCAGTGAGAAAGGCGATCACCGCGAGCACGAGGAAGACGTTGCGAAAGCCGCCGTCGGTGCGGTGCAAACCGGAGATCAGCGGCACCGCGGCGGCCGCCACGCCCAGCGTCACCACGTAGCGCACCGCGTACACGCGGGCGCGGAACTCGTCGGCGCAGTACTTGCCGACGATGGCGTCGTTCAAGGGGATCTGCCCGAACACCGCCAGCATCATCAGCAGCGACACGCCAAGCATCGCCCAGCCGTCCAGCGACACCGCGACCAGCATCATCGCCACCTGCGCGGCGGCGATCGTGACCATCAGCTTGCGCATCTCGACGTGGTCTATGAGCTTGCCCACCACCACCTGCGCGAACGCCGCCAGCGTGTACACCAGCGCCACCAGCACGCCGATGCCGAAGCTCGTCTGCACCAGCGCGGTGAGACGCTCGTCGAAGATCTTCGGCATCGCGATGGTGGTGGAATTGAACACCACGCCGCCGCATGCGGTGACCACCGTCAGGATGACGAAGATGCGCAGCATCGTCGCGCGGTCGATGTGCAGGCCGATGGTCTTCGATTTCTTCGCCACCGGGCCGGGGTCCTGCACCATGGTGAGGAAGCCCACGCCCGCCGCGATCGACAAGAGGCCGGGCAGGAAGAACGCCGCGCGCCAGCCCCACAGGTCCATCATCGCGCCGGACACCAGCGCCGCCACCGCGAGCCCCAGGTTTCCCCACAGGCCGTTCCAGCCGAGCGCGCTGCCCATTTTCTCGGGCTTGGCCACCAGCATGGCGATGCCTACCGGGTGGTAGATGGCGCCGAACATGCCGGTGAGCGTCAGCCCGAGCGCGATCTGCCAGGTCGACTGCGCCATGCCGGTGAGCAACATGCACACGCCGATGCCGAAGAAAAAGAGCGCCAGCATGTTGTAGCGGCTCCAGCGGTCGGCCAGCCAGCCGGCGGGAATGGCGAACGCGCCAAAGGCAATGAAGCCGCCGAGCGTAAGCGGCAGCAGCTCGGCGTAGGGCCGGTCCCACTCGCGCGCGAGCGCCACCACTACGGTGGGAAAGACCAGCATGACGAAGTGATCGAGCAGGTGCCCGATGTTGATGTAGGGGACCAGCCAGCGGTTTTGCATGCGGAAAGTGTATGCCATGCGTTCTGGCGCGTTTCCGCACGTGTGACAAAATATGTCGCGAATGCGACAAGTATGTACTTAGCTAAATGGGTCCAAACGACTCAGGTAATGGACCTAGATGGGGTTGGCGTCCACGTAGTCATGCAACCCGCAGCGGCGCATGAAAGCCACGTCGCCATCAAGGGTCAGGCTGGCCTTGTAGCGGTCATCCCGCGTCAGGTGAACTGTCCAGACTGGTTCGCTGTAGTTGAGCTTGTGGAGGTGGAGACGTTGAGGTCTCTGATCTGGCGGCAGGACCAGGGCCTTCAACGCATCTTTGCCCTGCTCTTGTGCGTACTGAGGGAGCTTTCTCCAGCCCCTCTTAAATCCCTTGGCCTCAATGTTGACCGACCGAATTGTCGGTCCACGCGACATTACAGGGACTTCAGGGCATCCTCGATCTGTTGTGCGCTTTGGAGACGCTGGTCACCCTTGGGCTCCAAGTCCGCGTCGTGCTCTCCAATAGTCCACCGCAGCTCATTCAGCTTATTGTGTAGATCTGCGAGTACGGCAAGCGTCTGGGTAAATTCCTCTACCAAGCCGTCCTCATCCCGAACGTTCGGGTCTTCCCTAGCGAACCGGCGCTTTCGGACATACGTGCCATGCAGACTATGTGCCGCTTCCTGAGCCTTGCTCAGCGTTTCCTCAAGCTTGCCATCCGGGTCAATTGGCACGCCCTTTCTACTGGAAGCAATATCGCGTGTGAAATCAGCAGCGGTTTGGGCAAATTCGCCAAAGAACCTGCGGTCGTAGGCCAAGCCGCTAATGGTGTCCTCGATGTTGCGCAGTAGGTCAATGCTGCGCATCCCCTGTTCGGCATGGGTAAACACATCCGTACCAAGGCGGTTAAGGGTTACCTCGGTTGCACGAATCTCCACTTTGCCCCTTTCCCCGGATACACGCATTGCATGTATTAAGACCAAGTATAGCGCCGAACGTTCCCGGGCGTTAGCTCGTATAGCATATCTAAGCCTCGGATTTTACGGGATTTTTAATATCATTCAAAGGCGCTTCTTGTTGGACGCCATCAGGGATGCCTTAAACATTTTCCTTGACGAAAGTGTTTATTCAAGTACAATGTTTACCCATGAACACGAAACGCAAAGTGCAGAACGAGTCCACCAAGAACGATCCGACTATCGGGGCGCTTCCAGCCGCCTGTGCGGACGAGAAGCTTGCTGTGGAGTTCATGGAAGAGCAGCGTTGGGGCGACAAGCCCTACTGCCCTCGTTGCGGGGATTACGACGTCTACCAGATGAAGGATTCCAAGACGGGCGAGCGTCAGGCCAATTTCCGGTGGCGTTGCCACGGCTGCAAAGAGCAGTTCACCGTCCGTATCGGCACGGTGTTCGAAGACTCCCGCGCCCCGCTCAAGCACTGGTGCTACGCGTTCTGGCGTGCGGCTACGTCCAAGAAAGGCGTTAGCGCCTTGGAAATCCATAGGCAAACCGGCCTCTCCTACAAAACGTGCCTGTTCATGCTTCATCGTGTTCGCTGCGCGATGGATGAGGCAGACATTGAGCCACTTGGTGGCATCGTTGAAGTCGATGAAACGTTCGTCGGCGGCAAGCCGCGCAAGCGCAACAACCATCGCAAGTTCACCAGGGAAGAGCGCAACGCGAACCAGTCTCGCGCCATCGCTAGCAAGCAACCCGTTATCGGAATGCTTGAGCGTGGCGGCAAGATTCGGCCAAGGGTTATTCCGGACGTAACGTCAAAGACGCTCAAGGCCGCGATCACGGAAAACATTCACCCCTCCGCTACGCTCATGACGGACGATTGGACAGGCTACCGCGTCATGGCGCGCGAGGGCTGGAAACATGAAACGGTAAATCACTCGCGCTACGAATACGCGCGCGGCGACGTGACCACAAACCGCATTGAGGGGTTCTTCAGCATCCTCAAGCGCGGCCTCAACGGGATTTACCACTCAGTGAGCAAGAAGCACCTTCACCGCTACCTGTCGGAATTTGAGTTCCGCTACAACAACAAGGAACTTACGGACGGTCAGCGCGTCGTAATAGCTATCAAGGCCGCGCAAGGAAAGCGGCTCACATACGCGCAGCAAGTTGGGGCAAAATAGATGGAGTGCGGGCGACAGGATTCGAACCTGCACGGACTACCCCGGTCCCGGTCAAGAGCCCGAGGGTTATTGTCCAGTAGCTCCCAAAGCTACCGCGTATGCCAATTTCGCCACGCCCGCAACGCGTGGTGTTTGAGGAGCGGCAGGGCTGACCTAACCAGCCCTGCCGTGTACTCCTCAAACGAGTCTCTAGGCTACAAACATCTTGTGAAATTACAAGCGCCTTTGTGTTCTCGGCGCTTTTACAGGAAAGTTACTTTTACCCGGACGAAACCGGATCTTTCCGTAGTAAATCTGGGTTTACGCAAAATCTCCGAATTCCACCCCGCGAAACACGCATCGAGGGAGAGATGAAAAAGAAGAAATCGCCCATGAAAAAGACCGGCCCGAAAGAGCAGCGGCTAAAGCTCAAGGGCGACTGGCAGGCTTTGGTCGGGAAGGCGCTCAAGAAGGAGCGGCCCGCTAAGGGCTGGCCGAAGGCCAAGAAGTGAGCCGCCCCGCCGTACCTAATGTGCCTGCCAAGCCCAGAGTTTCGTCAACTACATACTCCCGGCGAATGCGACAAGGCATGGCCAAGCTCGGCGACTCGCCCCGCTACCAGAACACGCCCAGGCCGGTGGCGCCGATGGCCTTCGACCATCCGCGACAGGGCTCGACGCCCTGGCACTCGCACCCGAGGGCGCAACTGCTCTTCGCCGCCGAGGGCGTGATGACCGTGGCGACGCGCAACGAAACCTGGATCGTGCCGCCGCAGCGCGCGGCGTGGATGCCGGCCGGCATCGAGCACCGCCTCGCCTTCGCCGGCGGCCTGCGCTTTCGCACGCTGTACGTCGAGCCCGGCGCGGTGCCGACGATGCCGAGGAAGCCCATGGTGCTGGAAGTCACGCCGCTATTGCGCGAACTCATCCTGCGGGTCATGGACCTGCCGCTGGACTACGACGAGCGCAGCGCCGACGGACGGCTCGCGGTGGTGCTGCTGGACGAGCTGCAGAAGCTCGCCGAATTCCCGATCGGCCTGCCGGTGCCGGCGAAGGGGCCGCTGGCGGCGATCTGCCGGCAGGTGCTGGATGGCCTTGCCGAGCGCGCGACGCTGGAAGAACTCGCCGCGCGCCACCACATGTCAGCGCGCACGCTGGCGCGGCGCTTTCGCCGCGACACCGGCCTTGCCTTTGCCGAATGGTGCCGGCGCGCGCGACTGGTGCACGCGATCACCTGGATATCCGAGGGCCGCCCGATCACCGCCATCGCGCTGGACCTGGGCTACGAGAGTCCCAGCGCCTTCTGCGCCATGTTCAAGCGCGAACTCGGCGTGCCCCCCACCCGCTTCAAGCCCGCGGCGCCGGGCGCGCAGTGATGGCGACCACCGGCATCGTGCTCGCCGGCGGCATGGGCCGGCGCATGGGCAGCGTCGACAAGGGGCTCGCGCTGCTGCACGGCAAGCCGATGGTCGAGCACGTGATCGAGCGCTTCGCGCCGCAGGTGGATGCGCTGATCATCAACGCCAACCGCAGCACCGAGGCCTACGCAAAGTACGGTTATCGCGTCGTCGGCGATGCGGTCGGCGGCTACGCCGGCCCGCTCGCCGGGCTGCACGCGGGCCTGAGTGCAGCGGAAACCGATTTCGTCGTCACCGTGCCCTGCGATTCGCCGTTCCTGCCGCCGGACCTGGTCGCGCGCCTGCGCGATGCGCGCGACGCGGCCGGTGCGGACATCGCCGTGGCGAAGACCGGCGCGCAGGCGCATCCGGTGTTCGCGCTGGTGCGCCGCGTGGTGCTCGATCACCTGACGCGCTTCCTCGATGGAGGCGGCCGCAAGATCGACGCCTGGTACGCAACGCTCGCGGTGGTCGAGGTATCCTTCGACGATCAGGCGGACGCATTCCGCAACATCAACACACCTGAAGAACTGCGCGACGCATGACCAGCATCCAGCAAGTCGTCAGCTGCATGGACGATTACGACCCGAACGCGCTGCGCGTGGACAAGGCGCGCGAGGCCATCCTCGCCTGCCTCGCGCCAGTGGCCGGAATCGAGCGCGTCGCCACGCGCTCGGCGCTCGGCCGCATGCTGGCGCAGGACGTCGTTCCCGCCATCAACGTGCCGGCGCACAACAATTCCGCCATGGACGGCTATGCGCTGCGCGCCGCCGACCTGAAGGCGGATGCCGACACGGAACTGAATGAGATCGGCAGCGCATTCGCCGGCCGCGCGTACGCCGGCAGCATCGGCGCAGGCGAATGCGTGCGCGTGATGACCGGCGCGGTGATGCCGGCGGGCGCGGACACGGTGGTGATCCAGGAGGTGGTGCGCGCCGCCGGCGGCCGCGTCACGGTTCCCGCAGGGCAGAAGGCCGGCCAGAACGTGCGCTACGCGGGCGAAGACCTGAAGGCCGGCACGCCGGTGCTGCAGGCCGGCCACGCGATACGCCCGGCGGACCTCGGCCTGATGGCGTCGCTGGGCATGGCGGAAGTAAGCGTCAGGCGCCGCCTGCGCGTGGCGTTCTTCTCCACCGGCGACGAGCTTGCGTCGATCGGCCAGCCGCTCGCCGAAGGCCAAGTCTACGACTCGAACCGGTACACGCTGTACGGCATGCTCGCGCGCCTGGGCGTCGACATCCTCGACATGGGCGTGGTGCGCGACGACCCGGCGGCGCTGGAAGCGGCATTCCTGTCCGCAGCCGCGAACGCAGACGTGGTCATCACCTCGGGCGGCGTGTCGGTGGGCGAAGCCGATTTCGTCAAGCAACTGATGGCGAAGCTCGGCGAGGTGCTGTTCTGGAAGATCGCCATGCGACCCGGCCGCCCGATGGCCTTCGGGCGCATCGGCAGCGCGACGCTGTTCGGCCTGCCGGGAAACCCGGTGGCGGTGATGGTGACCTTCTACCAGTTCGTGCGGCCGGCGCTGCTGTACCTCGGCGGCTGCGCTGGCGAGCTTGCGCCCCCGCTGTTGCGCGTCGCCGCCGCCGAGCCGCTGCGCAAGGTGCCCGGGCGCACCGAATACCAGCGTGGCGTGCTGTCGCGCAACGCGGCGGGCGAGTACACCGTGCGAGTCACCGGCGGCCAGGGCTCGGGCGTGCTGCGCTCCATGTCGGAAGCCAACTGCTTCATCGTGCTCGAGCACGATCGCGGCAAGGTGGCGGCAGGCGAGCTGGTATCGGTCCAGCTCATGGACGCCCTGGCGTGAGCGCTGCGGCGCATCCCATACACCCGCTGCTCGCGCCGCTGGCGCAACTCGCCAAGCAGGTTTGCAGCACCCCGAGCGCGCAATGCCGCGACGCCCTGGCCGCGGGAATGCGCCGCACGATCGCCGCGAAGGACGGCTGGCTGCGGCCCGAGCACCGCATCGGCGACCCCACCGCGTACATGCGGCACCTGCTGTATACCGATGCGGACGGCGATTTCGTCATCACCGTGATCACCTGGTTGCCGGGACAGCAAAGCCCGGTGCACGGCCACCGCGTCTGGTGCGCCTTCGGCGTCGTCGAAGGCGAACTGACCGAGGAGCAGTTCACGGTCGCCGCTGGGGCATCGCCGGTGCTCGCCACGAGCGCGAACCTGCGTGCGGGCGAGCTCGCGGCGCAGGACTTCGATGGCAAGGCGGCGCATCGCGTCGCCAACCGCGGCAACGCCACGCTGGTGTCGCTGCACCTGTATGGTGTATCCGGGGAGCGGCTCACCACCGGCATCAACAGGATCTACGCTTGAGTCGGGATCGCGCGATCGCGGCATGGCTGCTCGCCTGCTGCGCGCTGGTGATCGCCATGATCGTGGTCGGCGGCATCACGCGGCTGACGCACTCGGGGCTGTCGATCGTCGAATGGCAGCCGTTGATCGGCGCCATCCCGCCGCTCACCGAGGCCGACTGGCAGTTGCTGTTCGAGAAGTACCAGCAGACGCCGGAGTACCAGCAGGTGAATGCGGGCATGGGGCTGGAAGGCTTCAAGGGCATTTTCTGGTGGGAGTACATCCACCGGCTGCTCGGCCGGTTGATCGGCGTCGCCTTCCTCGTGCCCTACCTGTGGTTTGTCGCGCGCCGCGCCGTCCGGGGCGTGCTGGCGTGGAAGCTCGCAGGCATCTTCGTGCTCGGCGGCCTGCAGGGCGCGATGGGCTGGTACATGGTGCAGAGCGGCCTGGTGGACGACCCGCGCGTCAGCCACTTCCGCCTCACCGCACACCTCGCGCTCGCGTTCCTGATCCTCGCTGCGATGCTGTGGGTGGCACTGGACCTGCTGACGCCGCGCGCGCGCGTAGTGCTCGATCGCCGCGTGCGCAGGGCGCTGCGCATGGCGCGCGGCGTGGTGCTGCTGGTGTTCCTGATGGTGCTCACTGGCGGCCTGGTGGCAGGCTTGCGCGCCGGCAAGGCCTACAACACCTTCCCGCTGATGAACGGGCACTGGATCCCGCCCGAGATCCTGCAGCTCGATCCGTGGTGGATGAACCTGTTCTGGAACGTCGCCACGGTGCAGTTCGACCACCGGCTCGGCGCCTGGCTCCTCGCGCTGTTCGTTCCCTGGCTGTGGCTGCGCTGCCGCGCCGCGCCTGACGATGCGCAGTTCGCCTCCAGCGTCCTGCTCTTCCTCGTTTCGCTGCAGATCGGCCTGGGCATCTCCACGCTGCTTCTGCGCGTGCCGGTCGAACTGGGCGTCGCGCACCAGGGCGTCGCGTCGCTGGTGCTGTGCGCCGCGGTGTGGACCATGCACGCGCTCAAGGGGCCGGTCAGGAACTGGACCGACTAGCCGCGGCGGCGCGCCGCCGCTCGGCGAGGTGCGCGCCGACGTCGAAAGCGAGCTTCAGCGCGATCACCACCAGCATCAGCCATCGGACGCCGCCGAACACGGCGACGAGGAACCCGGCGAGGATCACCATGATCAGCATCGGGCCGACCCGGCGGTACGGCTCGAACATCAGGTCGCGCGTCTCGCGGCCGATGTACTCGCGGCGGCCGAGGAAATTCACGTGGAAGGACACGCCGTGGCTGAAGAGAAAGGCAACGAGCGCTGGCGCGTGGCTCCAGGCGATCGCCGCGAAGTCCTGCGGCAGGTAGCGGCCGGCGTCGATCCTGACCACCTCGTGCGCGATCATCAGGATCACGCCGAGGAACCACAGCATGATGAAGCCGAAGTGCAGGACGAAGAAGGGACCCTGCAGCAGGATCCACTTGCGCACCACCACGCCCAGCTTGAGCAGCGTGTAGAAGCCGATGACCACGCTCTCACCCCAGTACAGGAGCAGCACGTCGGCGATGTTCCAGCCGAAGAACAGCACGCCAACCATGGGAACGACGTTCGCCGCGAGGAGCGCCAGCGTCGATGGCGAAGTCAGCGTGACCGGATCGGGCCCCACTGTCGGCGCGCCCGGCGCGATGCCGGCTCGCGGCGCGCGAGCCTTCCCGGGCGTTGCCCGCTTCGGGTCGGCAGGTTCGGGCACGGCCGCGGCCGGCACGGCGGGTCGCGGCTCGCCGGCCACGCCGGCGCCGGCCTGCGCGTCGCGGCGGTCCCTCTCCAATGGGGCCTGGATGCGCAACGCAAGCGCGATATCCCGGTACAGCGCGGCTTCCGGCGCTGCCAGCGGATAGCGCAGTTCCACGCCCCGGCGGTAGATCGCGACTTCCCCGACGTTCGGGCTGAACGCCGCGAGCGCGTCCATCGCGTCGCGGTTCTCGAGCAGGTCCAGCGACACGCCGGCATGAGCCCCCACGACATAGCACCAGCGACCGAGCACCGGGTGCTTTTCGCGGATCCTCGCCTCACGCAGCAAGGAGCCGCCCGGTTGGGGACGACGCACGTCGAAGCGGCCGAGTACGTAGTCCACTGCAGGCGCCATCTCGCCCACGACAACTTCGAGCACGCCGCCCGCGTCGCGCAGCGTGAGCTGCGTGCCGCCGACCCTGCCGATCCACCAGTCCGGCTGTATCGAGCCGGAAACCACGGGATTGTCGGAGCGCTCGAAGCCGAGCCCGTAGTGCGCGGCGATCGCCTCGGCGCGAAGGCGCGGCTTGCGCTTGAACAAGTCGGACAGTCCCATCGGGCCTCCGCTGCGCGCATCCCCTTGCCCGCGGCCGCGGGATCGGGGTGGCTGCGCGCGGCCATTATAGGAGGCTGCGAATCCGTGGGACGCGTGGCGCCCGAGCGTCGCCGGCTTCGCGCGTTGCCATGCGGACCACGCATGCTCTCAGGGGACTGGCTCGGCGCCGGATCCGCCAGCAGCGGCGGCGCGCCGCCGCTCCTGCAGGTGCGCAAGCACGTCGAAGGCAAGCTTGATAAGAACCACCACCAGCATCAGCTCGCGCACGCCGCTGAACATGGTGACGAAGGACGCGGCGAGCAGCACCATGATCAGCATCGGGATCACGCGCCGGTAGGGCTCGATCACCAGGTCGCCGGCACTCCTGCCGACGTATTCCCGGCGGCCGAGGAAGTTCACGCAGAACGACACGCCGTGGCTGATGACGAACGCCGCCAGCGCCGGCGCAAGGTCCCACGCGATCGCGGCGTAGTCCTGCGGCAGGTAGCGGCCTGCGTCTATCCGGACCGACTCGTCCGCAATCATCAGGCTGGCGACGAGGAAGCACAGCATCATGAAGCCGAAGGGCACGACGAAGTAGGGCCCCTGCAGCAGGATCCACCAGCGCGCCAGCACACCGAGCTTGAGCAGCGCGTAAAAGCCGATCACCACGCTCTCGCCCCAGTACAGGAGCAGCACCTCGCCGATGTTCCAGCCAAGGAACAGCACGCCCGCCATGACCAGCAGGTTCGCGGCGACGAGCGCCAGCGTCGAGGGCGAAGTCAGCGTGACCGGATCGGCGCGCGCCGCCACTACGCGCCCCCGTAGCGCCGCAACAGCGCCTTCATGCGCTCGCTCTTCGCGAACACGCTCACCGCGTAGCCACGCTCGGTCTTCGCGTTCGGGTCCGCGCCCGCGCGCAGCAGGAACTCTGCCGCGTCCAGCGCGTCGTCGCGCGCGGCGAAATTCAGCGGCGTGTTCATGTCGCCGTCCAGCGCATCGACTTCGGCGCCATGCTCGATGAGCGCCGCCAGGATCTCCGGATCGGGCAGGTGCCGCACCGCGTTGTGCAGGATGGAGCCGCGCCAGCCCGTTGCCTGCCGCGGGTCGGCACCGGCGGCAAGCAACTGGCGCACGATCTGCGCGTGGCCATGCGTCACCGCCAGCGCGAGCGGATGCAGTTTCGCCTCGCCCAGCTTCTCGTTGGCGCGCGCCGGCCGCTCGGCGAGCTCCGCGGCGACCGCCGCGCTGTCCCCCAGCATGATCGCGCCGTGAAAGTCGGTCGATTGACCAGCGGCGAGCAGCCCGCGCGCGGTATCGGCCTGCCCCAGCACCGCCGCCGCATTCACCGCGGAAAGGCCACGCCGGTCCGGCCGTGACAGGTCTGCCCCGGCGTCGCGGAACAGCGCGAGTACCTGGTCGAGGCCGCGCTCCGCGGCGAGCGACACCGCGTGACGGCCGTAGGCGCCGATTGCGAGCGGATCCAGTCCCGCCGCCAGCAACCCGCGAATGAACCCGAGCTGCTCCGCGCTTACCTCGCCTGCGCGCAGCCTGTCGACGAAATGAAGCAGCGCGCTCGAGCCCTGCTTGTCGGTGAGCAGCGGATCGGCGCCGCGCGCGAGCAGCAGGCACGCGCCCTCGATGCAGCCGGCGCGGCAGGCATACAGCAGCGGCGACTGGCCGAAGCTGTCCGTCTGGTCGATGGGCTCTCCCCACCGCAATAGCTCGGGCAGGAACGGCACCATCACCGGCCTGGCCGCCGCGATGTGCAGCACGCTGGCGCCGCCCAGGCGCGCGCGCCCGTAGACGTCCGCGCCCTTGTCCAGCAGGAAGCGGAACGACGCCGGCTTGCCAGCGCGCGCCACCCAGAGCAGGGCCGGATCGCCATCGCCGATCTCGCTGTCGAGCGGCACGCCCTTGTCCAGCATGCGCGCGGCGGTCGCGAGGTCCTCGTTGTACAGCGCCGAGCCGTACACCTGCAGGTCGGTCCAGTCCTTCGAGTAGTAGTGTTCGCGCGCCGGTTCCGGCTGCGGTGCGGCCTCCACTCCTGGCCGCGGCTGCGCGGCGGGCACCGGCAGCGGCAGCGGCACGATCGCCGCCGGCGCGGACTCGTCCCTGGCCGGTCGCGCCGGCCCATTCCCTTCGGACTCGCCTGCCGCGTCCGGCGTCGCCACATGCAGCGGCGCCGCCATCGCCGCGGTGCGCTCCACCGCCAGCAGCGCGATCAGCGGCGCGAGAACCATGTACACCACTGCCTTGGCAACGACGATGAAGCCTCCGGCGACCGACAGCAGCGCGATGGCGCCCGCCACGGCGACGAAGGGCGGCAGCGCGCCACGCAGGAAGCCATCCACGCCCGCGGTCATGCGCCAGGCATCGCGCAGTCCGTGCGGAATCGCTGCCGGCGCCGGCAGCACGGCCACGGCGAACGGATAGGCCAGCAGCGGCCACAGCCGTGCCAGCAGGTAGAGGATGCCGGCCAGCGCGACGTAGAAGCTCGACTCGAGCGCCGGCGAGTCGCGCGCGACGCGCAACTCGACGTCGAAGATGCCGGCGGTCACCGGCACGGCGAGGAACACCAGCACGCCGGCGCCGATCCACAACAGCGCGCTGCGCAGCACGAAGTCGACGAGGCGCGGAAAGCCGTACTCCCAGCCCGACAGCGCGGTTATCCCCAGCGCGCGCGCCGCCCCCGCGACGAGCAGCCATCCGCTGAGGCCGATTCCGAGCGGCGCCGCCATCACCTGCACGCCCGCATCGAGCGCCTGCCACACCACTTCCATGAAGAAAGCGAGCAGCAGCACCCCCGGCACGAGGTCCGGCCAGTGGTCGCGTGCAGTGCGCGCGATGCCGGCGAGGTATGCACTGTCCACCGGTGCGAGCCGGGTAGCGGGCGCCACGTCTGCGGGTTCGACTTCGCGCTCGGCCAGCGGCGTGCGCCCGAACAGCAGGTAGATCGCCAGCGCGACGAAATAGCCCGCCATGCCTGCAAGCCATAGCGCATCGCCCAGCTTTTCGTGCAGCCGATCGTCCGCGTCCATGGAAAAGTGGAAGGCAAGGGCCACTGCGAAGCTGCACACCAGCGCTATCCAGTGCGCGCGGAACGCGCGCTTCATGTGTTCGTGCAGCAGTCGCGCATCGTCCACCGAGCGGATCGCCCACGCCCATTGCCACAGCGAGCGCCGCGTCAGTGCCAGCAGCAGCAGCACGAAGGTGCGTGGCTCGAACAGCATGACGAACAGGAATCCCAGCAGCACGAAGATGGCGTTGAAGAAGCCGATCACCAGCGCGATGCCGGTGCCGCCGATGCCGAGCGCGCGCCGCCACCACGAGCCTGCCGACGCGATTTCGATCGGCGCGAGCGCGAGCCTCAGCCACGCCAGGCCGAGCAGCTCGATCGCGATCAGCCCGTAGAGGTAGAGTCCCGGCGCCTCGCCGGCAAGCGCGTCCATCGCGCCGGTGTAGCAGGCGTAGGCAAGCGCCGCCTCGGGAATCGCGGCAACGACGCGCCGGTACAGATGTTGCGAGCGATCCGGAAGGACATTCTCGAGATCGAGCATCGCCGCGGTCGCTCGCCTGTGCTACGGCGTCCCGTCGTCTCCGAGCACGCCACGCGCCTCGGGCTCGGGCATCGCCTCGACATCCTTCAACCTGCGATCCATCGCGCGCGTACGCACCTCCGCCGCCTCGATCGAATTCGCGACCGACTGCAACTGCTTCTTCGCCGCGGCCAGCACGTCGCCGAACTTCGCGAACTCGGTCTTCACCGCGCCGAGCACCAGCCATACTTCGCTCGATCGCTTCTCGATCGCCAGCGTGCGAAACCCCATCTGCAGGCTGTTCAGCAGTGCGGAGAGCGTCGTCGGCCCGGCGACCGACACGCGGTACTCGCGCTGCAGCGCATCCGCCAGCCCCGGCCTGCGCAGCACTTCCGCGTACAGGCCCTCGGTCGGCAGGAAGAGGATCGCAAAGTCGGTCGTCGCGGGCGGATCGATGTACTTGTCGCGTATCGCGCGCGCCTCCAGCCTGATGCGCGCTTCGAGCGCCTTTGCCGCCTCCTCCACCGCCTGCGGCTCGGCGCGCTCGGCGGCGTTCACCAGGCGCTCGTAGTCCTCCACCGGAAACTTCGAATCCACCGGCAGCCAGACCTGCGCCTGCCCTTCATGCCCCGGCAGGCGAATCGCGAACTCGACGCGCTCGCGCGAACCCGGGCGCGTGGCGACGTTCTTCTCGTACTGCTCGCGGGTCAGCGTCTGCTCGAGCAGCGCCTCGAGCTGTACCTCGCCCCAGGTGCCGCGCGACTTCACGTTGGTCAGCACGCGCTTGAGGTCGCCGACGCCGGCGGCGAGGGTCTGCATCTCGCCCAGGCCCTTGTACACCGCCTCGAGGCGGTCCGACACCTGCTTGAAGGATTCGCCGAGGCGCTTCTCCAGCGTCGACTGCAGCTTCTCGTCCACCGTGTGGCGCATCTTCTCGAGCTGCTCGGTGTTTTCCCTGCGGATCGCGTCGAGCCGCGATTCGATCGCCGCGCGCACCTCCACCAGCTGGCGCGCGAACCCGTCGATCTGGCTGTTCTGCACCGTGGCAACCGCGGTGAGCTGCGCGAGCATCGACTTTTCCGTGCGTTCGACGCCGGCGGACAGCTCGGCGCGAAGTTCTCGCGCCGAACCCTGCGCCTCGGCGCGCGCCGCCCCCAGTTCCTCGCGCAGCATGCGCTCGCTCCGCCCCGTCTCGCCGCGGCCGCGCAGCAGCACGATGCCGACGACCAGCGCGGCAGCAGCGCAGGCGAAGGTCAGCCAGGGCAGCACTGCGTTCATGCGGCATTGTAGCCGCGCGCTGCGAAGCGCAAGGTTTCATCGCATGGCGATACGGGCTAGACTCGGCCGATGATCGAACGCCGCATGCCAGCGTTCGCGAGCGACTGGGCTGTCTTCCTCGACATAGACGGCACGCTGCTCGAGTTCGCGCCGCATCCGCAGGGTGTCCACGTCGACGCGGGGCTGCGCGCGCTGCTGGAGGACCTGCGCACGGCAACAGGCGGCGCGCTGGCGCTGATCAGCGGCCGCTCGGTGGCGGACATCGACGGCCTGTTCGCCCCGCTGACATTCGCCGCCGCGGGCCAGCACGGCACCGAGCGCCGCTCGGCCGACGGCGCCGTGCATCGCACCGCGCCGCCGCTCGAGCACCTGAGCCGCGCCGCCGCCGACATCGTGCGGCTGACCGCCGCGCATGCGGGCCTGGTGTTCGAGAACAAGGGCATGTCGATCGCGCTGCACTACCGGCTCGCGCCCGCACTGCGCGTGCTCGCCGAGCGCGAGATGCGCGCCATTGCGGCCGGGCTCGGTGATGCGTTCGAGCTGCAGACTGGCAAGTTCGTCGTTGAGATCAAGCCCAGTGGCAAGAACAAGGGCAGCGCGATCGCCGAGTTCCTCGCCGAGCCGCCGTTCGCCGGCAGGCGGCCGGTGTTCATCGGCGACGACCTGACCGACGAGCCCGGGTTCGACATCGTCAACCGCCTGGGCGGCCATTCGGTGCGGGTCGGGCCCGGCATCACGCGCGCGCGCTGGCACCTGTTCGACGCCGGTGCGGTGCGGCGCTGGCTCGCCGACTTCGTCGAGCACCGCGCCGCGCGCGAACGCGGACCCGCGCGCTAGAGCTGCCGCAGGTTCAGCGCAGGCGCGCTGCCGTCCTTCAACTGGCCCGGGTATACGGTCAGGTGCGGGAACGGGATCTCGATGCCGCGCTCCTCGAACGCCTTCTTCAGCCGCTTGAGGAACTCGCGTCGCACGCCCCACTGCTCGATGCCGACGACCTTCAGGCGGCAAACCAGCATGACCGACGAATCGGCCCAGCTATTGACGCCGATCAGCTCGACGTCGCCGAGGATGCGCGGGGCCCAGGCCGGGTCGGCGCGCATCCGCTCGCCGACTTCTCGCATCACGCCCAGCGCCTCGTCGCAGTCCTCGCGGTAGGCGACTCGGATCTCGATCACCGCCTGCGCGAAGTCGCGCGTGCGGTTGACGACGATCTTGATCTCGCTGTTGGGCACGAAATGCACGTGGCCGGAGAAGTCGCGCAGCCTCACGTAGCGCAGCGTCACCTCCTCGACCAGCCCGCCGCTGCCGGCGACCTCGACCACGTCGCCCTGGCGGATCTGGTCTTCCAGCAGCAGAAAGAAGCCGGAAAAGTAGTCCTTCACCAGGCTCTGCGCGCCGAAGCCGATGGCGATGCCGGCAACGCCCGCGGTGGCGAGCACCGGCGCGATCGAGATGCCGAGTTCGTTCATCACCAGCATCGCGGCGACGATGGCGATCACCACCGAGCCGATGTAGCGGAACGCGCGCGTCAGGGTTCCCACGCGCTTCGCCGCCTCGGGGTCCGCGGTACGCGACTCCATGTGCATCCTGAACCGATGAATGCCGCGACCGAGCAGGCCGAGCGCGAGCCAGGTCAGCGCGACGATGATCAGCACGTTGACGCCGGCGCGCAACACCGGCATCCAGGTCGCAAGCGGCCCCGTGGACAGTTCCTGCAGCCATTCGGTCATCGGTTCACCTCCGTTCGAGTTGTTCGAGTTGCGCGGCCGCCCGCCGCATCAGGGCTCGACATCGCCACGGCGCGCGAGTTCCCTCCGCCAGCCAACCCTCAGGCGCCCTCGCGCAGCGTCATCGCTGGCGCGGCATTCAGCGCCTTGCGCGAGGACAGCCACGCATTCAGCGACAAGAGCGCAATTCCGGCGAGCGGCCCGGTGACGATCAGCATCGTGCTCGGCACCATGTCGATCTCGAATATGCGGCGCGCGAGCAACTGGCCGATGATCGCGGTGCCGGCGGTGGCGAGGATGCCCGCGACCGCGCCCATGGCGAGGAATTCGGTGCGCTGGCTGCCGGTCACCTGCGCGCGCGACGCACCGTGCACGCGCATCACCGCGGCCTCGCGGCGCCGCTCGTCCTCGGTGGCGACCAGCGCCGAATACAGCACCAGCAGCCCCGCGCCGAGCGTGAAGAGGAACACGAACTGCACCGCGGTGACGACCTGGTCGACCACGCCCTGCATCTGGCGCATGGTGGCGCTGACGTCCACCACCGTGAGGTTGGGGAAGCGCTGCGTCAGCTCGTTCATCAGCGCCTCGCGCCCCTGCTCGAGGCGGAACGCCGTGATGTAGCTCCTCGCCTGTCCCTGCATCAGCGCCGGCGTACCGATGACGAAGAAGTTCACCTTCATCGAATCCCACTTCAACCTGCGCATCGACGTGATCCTGGCACTGAAGGAATCGCCGCCGACCGTGAAGCGCAGCTCGTCGCCAAGCTTCCAGCCCAGCGTCCTGGCGATTCCCTCCTCGACCGACAGCTCGCGCGCATCCCCCCCGGCTTCGAACCAGCGCCCGGCGGCAATCTGGTTGTGCCCCGGGAGGTCCTCGGCGTAGGACAGGTTGAACTCGCGCTCCACCAGGCGCTTGGCGCGCTCCTCGTCAAAATCGCGCTCGGATACCGGCCTGCCGTTCACCGCCGCGAGGCGGCCGCGGATCATCGGGTAGAGGTCGGGGACGTCCACCTTGCGCTCGGCGAAGAACGCCTTCAGCGGCTCGAGCTGGTCGGGCTGTATGCCGATGATGAAGCGGTTGGGCGCATCCGGCGGCGCAGCGCGCCGCCACGCGTCGACCAGGTCGTTGCGCGTGAAAGCGAGCAGCAGCATGGCAGTGAGGCCGAGCGCGAGGCTCGCCACCTGCACCGCGTTGCCGCCCGCGTGCCGGCGCAGGTTCGCCAGACCGTAGCGCACGGCAATGCTCCTGCCGCCTAGCAGCCTGGCGACCCCGGGCGAGGCAACCGCGCGCAGCGTCAGCCAGGCGATGGCGGCAAACGCGAGCACCGCGACGCTGAAGCCACCGACGACGATGAGTCCGAGCTTCGGGTCGCCCGCCTGCCACACCAGCAGCGCGCCGAGCGTGACGAAGCCGAGCGCGTACACCGCCAGCGTGCCGCCCCCGGGCGCGCCAGACTCGCGCCGTATCACCCGCACCGCGGGCACGTTCTTCAGTTGCACCAGCGGCGGCAGCGCGAACCCCAGCAGCAGCACCAGCCCGACCAGGAAGCCCTGCACCGCCGGCACCAGCGTCGGCGCCGGAAGCTGCGCGCGTAGCACCTCGGCCAGCAGCGCGGCGATCGCCGACTGCGCGACGAAGCCGATCACGCAGCCTATGGCGCACGCGATCGCGCCGAGCAGCAGGAATTCCATGCCGTACAGCGACAGCAGCCGCGACTGCGTGGCGCCGAGGCAGCGCATCACCGCGCAACCGTCCAGGTGCCGCTCGACGTAGCGCCGCGTACCGAGCGCGATGGCGACGCCGGCGAGGATCGCGGCGAGCAGTGCGGTGAGGCCGAGGAAGCGCTGCGCGCGGTCGATGGTGCCGCGCAGCTCGGGCCTGCCGCTGTCCAGCGTATCGACGCGCTGGCCGCGGCCCATCTGCGCTTGCGCCCAGCGCTCGAAGGATTTCACCGCCGCGGCGTCGCCCGCCGCGTACAGGTTGTACCAGACGCGGCTGCCGGTCTGCACCAGCCCGGTAGAGGCCACGTCCTCGACGTTCATCATCAGGCGCGGCGAGAAATTGAAGAAGTTCGCGCCTCGCTCGGGTTCCAGCGTCAGCACCGCGGCGACCGCGAGCTCGCGGCGGCCGAGCTTCACCACCGAGCCGACCGGCGCTTCGAGCGCGGACACCAGGCGCTCCTCCAGCCACACCGTGCCGGGTGCGGGACCCGCCTGCGCCTGCGCGTCGGGCGCGTTCGG
Source organism: uncultured Enterobacteriaceae bacterium (assembly GCA_964612335.1). Lineage (GTDB taxonomy): Bacteria > Pseudomonadota > Gammaproteobacteria > Burkholderiales > SG8-39 > CAZTDU01. The sequence continues at coordinate 148,499 of CAZTDU010000008.1, forward strand.
CGCCGGGGCGATGCGCAGCCTGCCGCGCAAGGGGTAGTTGCTGCTCACCGCCTTGACGCCGGCAAGCTGCCCCTTCATCGCGTCGCCCGCGCCGCTCTGCGCCATGCTGACGAAGGTGATCGCCTCGGCCTTCTGCAGGCCGCGCGCGGCGATCTCGTCGGCGATGCCGGGCTGCCAGGCGCGGTCGGACACCATGACGAGGTCGGCGCCGAGCAGCTGGTGCGCGTCGCGCACCAGCGCCTGCGTGACGCGATCGGCAAAGAAGCCCACGCTGGTGATGCTCGCCACCGCGATCACCAGCGCGATCGCGAGCACCTGCAGCTCGCCCGCGCGCCAGTCCCGAACCAGCATGCGCAATGACTGGCGCATCATGGCGCGATTTCCCCGCCGACCAGTCGCACCGCCCGCGTGCAACGCGCGGCCAGCGGCTCGTCGTGCGTCACCAGCACCAGCGTGGTGCCGAACTGGCGGTTCAGGTCGAACATCAGCCTGCTGACTTCGGCGCCGGAGGCGGCGTCGAGGCTGCCTGTGGGTTCGTCGGCCAGCAGGAGCTTGGGCCGAACCACGAACGCGCGCGCGAGCGCGACGCGCTGCTGCTCGCCGCCGGACAGGTGCTTCGGATAGTGGCCGAGGCGCGCGCCAAGCCCGACCTGCGACAGCATTCCGCGCGCGACCGCGTCGGCGTCGCCGCGGCCCGCGAGTTCCAGCGGCAGCATGACGTTCTCCAGCGCGGTAAGCGACGCGAGCAGCTGGAACGACTGGAACACGAAACCGACGCTGCGCCCGCGCAGCTCCGCGCGCGCGTCTTCGTCCAGCGCGAAGAGATCCTGCCCGTCGAGCTGCACCGATCCGGCGGTGGGAACGTCCAGGCCGGCAAGGATCGCGAGCAGCGTCGACTTGCCCGAGCCCGAGGCGCCGACGATGGCCACCGCCTCGCCGGTCCTGACTTCGAGCGAAATATCGCGCAGAATGACGAGGTCGCTATCACCGCTCCTCACCGTCTTTCCAATGCCTTTTGCGAGCAGAACCGCCTGGCTGGCCATCGTTGCGTTTGCGGCGTCCATGTTCCTTTCGGGCGCGGCGCAGGCCGCGGCGAAGATCGTGGTGTACGGTGACAGCCTGTCGGCTGCCTACGGGATTGCCGAACAGCGCGGTTGGGTGGCGCTGCTCGGCGAGCGGCTTGCCCGCGAGCGACCCAATTATACCGTCGCCAACGCGAGCATCTCCGGCGAGACCACGAGCGGCGGCCTGACGCGCATCGCGAAGACGCTGCAGCAGCACAAACCCGCGGTGCTGGTGCTGGCGCTCGGCGCCAACGACGGCCTGCGCGGGCTGCCGATCGCGGCGATGAAGAAGAACCTCGGCGCGATGATCAGGGCGGCGCAGGGCGCGGGCGCGAAAGTGCTGCTGGTCGGCGTGCGCATCCCGCCAAACTACGGCCCCGACTACGCCGGCGCCTTCGACGCCGCATTCGCGGAACTGGCGAAGCAGCACCGCACCGCGCTGGTGCCGTTCCTGCTCGAGGGCATGGCGGAAAAGCCGGAACTCTTCCTGCCTGACCAGCTCCATCCTGCCGAAGCCGCCCAGCCGATCCTGCTGGAGAACGTCTGGAAGGCGCTCAGGCCGCTGCTGAAGTGAGCACCGGGCGCGCGCCGCGCAGCACCTCGGTCGCCATGCAGCCGGGCGTGCTCGCGCGCTTCGACAGCATCCTGGATGCGCGCACGCTGGAGGAGTTCGTCGAGGACCATATTCCCGGCGCGGTTTCGTGCCCGGTGCTGTACGGGGACGAGCGCGCCCGCGTAGGCACGATCTACAAGCAGCAGTCCCCGTTCGAGGCCAAGCGCGTCGGCGCCGCGCTGGTGGCGCGCAACATCGCGTCGCACATCGAGCGCTCGTTCGCGCAACACCCGCGAAGCTGGAAGCCGCTGGTGTACTGCTGGCGCGGCGGCAAGCGCTCGGGCGCGATGGCCCACATCCTGCGCGAGGTTGGCTGGGACGCGATGACGCTCGAGGGCGGCTACAAGGCGTACCGCCGCTTCGTGGTGGCCGAGCTCGCGCGGCTGGCACCGCTGTTGCGCTATCGCGTCGTGCATGGCGCCACCGGCAGCGGCAAGAGCCGCCTGCTGCGCGCGCTCGATCGCGCCGGCGCGCAGGTGCTGGACCTGGAGGAGCTCGCCGCGCACCGCGGCTCGGTGCTCGGCGGCCTGCCCGAGCGGCCGCAGCCGTCGCAGAAGTACTTCGAGAGCCTGCTGCTGCAGGCGCTGTCGCGGCTGGATCCGCAGCGGCCGGTCTTCGTCGAGGCGGAGAGCCGCAAGATCGGCCAGTTGCAGGTGCCCGAGGCGCTGATCGGCGCAATGCGCGCCGCCGAGTGCCTGCGGCTGGACGCCGCGCTGCCGGTGCGGGTCGCGCTGCTGATGGACGAATACCGGCACTTCTTCGACGACAGGCCGGCGCTGGACGCGCAGCTCGACTGCCTTGCCGCCCTGCACGGCAGGGAACGCGTCGAGTCGTGGAAGGCGCTGGCGCGCGGCGCGCGCTGGCAGGAACTGGTCGGCCGCCTGCTGCAGGAGCACTACGACCCGGCCTACGCGCGCTCCAGCGGCCGCAACTTCGCCGGGCTCGCGGATGCGCCGGTCGTGCGCGTGGCATCGCCGGACGAGGCGGCTTTCGCGCAGCTTGCGGCCGAGCTCGCCGCATGAGCCTGTGCACCCCGGCGGCAAGGCTCGGCGCGCTCATCGTCGCCGCGTGCTGCACGGCAGGCGGCACCCGGGCCGCGGGCGTAGAGGACGCGCTGCGCGCAGGCGACCTGGTATGCGATTTCGCCGCCGGCCACAGGCACAGCCTGATCGCCAGCGCGCTGGGCGATCGGCCACCGCTGGAGCGGATGCTGGTGTTCGAGGCGCTGGACCGGGACGCGGCGCGAGTGGTGTCGACGCGCGCGCCCGGCGCCAGGCCGGTGCAGGTGCGCGCGACCGTATCCGCACTGCACCTGATCGAGCGCGCGGGCCCGAGCGTGCTGGTCACCACGCTGACGCATTGCGAGAAATCGCAGTGGCGTGCGGGCGGCGACACCTGCGTGCGCTACGCGGCGAGCCACGCCTGGCATTTCGACCTGGACGTACTGCACCACCCCGACGAGGTGCATGCGCGCCTGCCGAGCGGAGCGCTGCAGGGAAGCTGCGAACCCTGGCGCCTCGATTGATGCCTCGGCGGCGCGGCAACCCGCCTGCGCGGGTTGCCCGGCGTCATGCGCCGCGAGTGGCGTTGCCGCAGGACACCCGCCCGCGAGGCGGCTCGCCGGCCAGCAGGTGCCGCACCAGCTCGGCCACCGGCCTGATCTCGGCGCCGAAGGGCACCGGCTCGGAGCCGCGGAAGAACAGGCCGTGCTCGACGTCGCCCGCCAGTGCGGCCGCGAGGTGATGGTCGATGCAGAACTGGCCGGCCTGCGCGAGTCCATCGCGCAGGCCGCAGTGCGCAAGGCAATCCCAGCCCAGCGTGCACTCGCGGCGCTTCCTCGCGCGGCGCCTGAGCGTTTCTTCCAGCGCGAGGTAGCGTCGCAGCCAAGGCGTGCGCACCGCGCGCGCGGGCAGCCCGGCGACGCTCATGAACACGACGATGTCCTCTGGCCGCGCGGTGGCGAGCACGTGCTTGAAGTTCGGGTGCGCGTCGCACTCCTCGGTCACCGCGAACGGCGTGCCGACCTGCACCGCGTCGGCACCAGCCTGCAGCGCGGCGCGCACGCGCGCCGGGGAATTGATGCCGCCGGCCGCGACCAGCGGAATGCGGTCGGCGTCCAGGTCGGCCGCACGCAGCGCGGCGCGGATCTCCGGCAGCACGCGGGCGAAGTCGAAGCGCGCGTCGGCCACCTCGTCCAGCCGCGTCGCCCCCAGGTGCCCGCCGGCGTAGCGCGGATGCTCGACCACGATCGCATCCGGCGCGCGGCCGCGCCTGGCCCAGCGCCGCGCGATCAGCGACGCGGCGCGCGCTTCCGACACGATGGGCACCAGCGCGACGTCGGGCCAGTCGGCGGCGAGTTCAGGCAGGTCCAGCGCCAGGCCGGCGCCGGCGACGATGGCATCCGCGCCGCTCGCGCAGGCCTGGCGCACGTACGGCGCGTACTGCGACACGGCGCGCATCACGTTCACGGCGATGGCGCCATTGCCGCCTGCCGCGGCGCGGGCGTCGCGCAGTTCGCGGTCCATGGCGACGAGGTTGGCGGCTTCGATCTGCGCGCGGTCGCGGCTGCGGCCGGTGGCGCGCATCAGGTCCGGATGGTGGCGCCTCAGGTCGACGCTGGACAGCGTGCCGATGCAGCCCGCGCGCGCCACCGCGCCCGCCAGCCGGTGCGCCGAGACGCCGACGCCCATGCCCCCCTGCACCAGCGGCAACGTTTCCGCCCTACCGAGTCGCAGCATCCGCGGAACTTGCCCGCTGCGCTTCTCCCGGTACTTGATCTGCAGCAAGGAATTCCGCGCCCGCCGGCCGCGCACGGTCCGCGCGCCACGCGGCCTCTGCGTCGCGCGGCGTCCAGCGCAAGGTCTGCGCCAGCGCGTCCAGCACCTCTAGCAGCTCGGCGATGGATTGCGGGCGGTCTTCGCGGCGCTTTTCCAGGCACGCGGCGACGAGCCGCGCCAGCGCCTCCGGCATCGGCTGCGCGGCGACTTCCGCGAGCCGCGGCGGCACCTCGTTGAGCACCTTGCTGGTGAGCGCCAGTTCGTCCTCGGCTTCGAACATCCTGCGCCCGGACAGCACGAAGAAGGCGATCGCGCCAACGGCGTAGATGTCGGCGCGCGCGTCGACGTCGGCGGGCGACCTGAGGCGCTCGGGGGCCATGTACAGCGGCGTGCCGAGGATGCGCAGCGTGCGCGTGATGGTCTGGCTGTGCGGCTGGGAGAAGTTCTTCACCAGGCCGAAGTCGAGGATCTTGGCGAAATCGTATTCGCCGCCGTAGCGGCAGACCATGATGTTGGTGGCGCTGATGTCGCGATGCACGAGGCCCTTGCCATGCGCCTCCGCCAGGCCCGCGCAGACCTGGCGCAGCAGGTGTACCACGCGCGCCACCGGCATCGCGCCGTGCCGCAGCACGAGCTCGCCTATGGTTTCCCCCTCCAGGTACTCCATGGCGTAGTACAGCGTGCCGTCGGCGGCGCAGCCGTAGTCGAATATCTCCACCATGTTCGGATGCGACAACTGGCTGGCAAGCTGCGCCTCGCGCTTGAAGCGCGCCACCATCTCGTCGGTCGCGCGCGTGGGCTTGAGCAGCTTCACCGCGGTGGGGCGCTTCAGCAGGTCGTGCCTGGCAAGGTAGACGTTGGCGACGCCACCCTCGCCGATGCGCTTCTCCAGCAGGTAGGGACCGAGGCGCCTGCGCTCGCCGGACTGGCTGCGCAGCACCGCGGCGGAGAACCACGCATACAGCGCGGCGATCACCGCGACGACGAGCGCGCCGAAGACGACGCCGAACGCGCTGCGCAGCACCACCAGCGGCGCATAGGCCTCGTCCGCGCTGATCTCCACGGCGATCCCCATGTCGTGCGCCGGCAGCCAGCGCCACGCGCCGATGACCTCCTCGCCGTAGTACCCCGGATAGGGCTCGACCAGCACCGCATCCAGCTTGCCTGCGGGCACGCTGGCGCGCGCCGAGGCGGCGAGCTGCGTCAGCGTGTCTTCGGCGGCCGCTGGCGGGCGCAGCCGCAGCGTCAGCGCCGTGCGTCCACCAGGCGGGATCACGCCGCGCTCCGCCAGCACCGTCGTGAAGCGGCTCTCGGACAGCATCACGCCGCTGCCATCGAATGCGTAGACCTCGGTAGTCTCGCCGCCGCGCGCGGCGGCAAGGATCGCGGCGAGCTGCTCATGCGCGTAGTGCCCCACGCCCAGCGCCGCGATCACCTGCCCGGCGGCGTCGAGTACCGGCGTCTCCACCCACACCAGAGGCTGCGCGAGCGGCAGCCGTGGGGGCGGCTGTTCGAGCCTGTCGGCCTCGCCGGCGGGCCGCATGAACAGCGTCCTGCCGTCGAATACCGCGCCGAGCGCCTGCTCGCGCATCGCGCGCACCACCCTGAGGCCGCAGTACTCCGGGAACTTCGACGCGACGATGCGACCCGAGCGGTCGATGATGTTGAAGGTGACGGCACCGCTGCCGGCGAGCGCCTCGTCCAGCTCGTCGACGAGCGGCCGCCGCGCCGGCGCCGAGCAGTAGTGCTCGAGCGCCGCGCCGGGCCGCGTCGCAAGCTCCGCGAGCGCGCGCACGCCTTCCTGCACCTGCCTGTCGCGCGCCAGCCGCTGCGTGCCGAGCTTCTGGTCCTCGATCCAGACTTCGATTGTCTTCGCCTGCGCCTGGAGCATCGATTGCAGCGTCGCCGCGCGCAATCCCCGCAGCGAGCGCTCGACCGCCTCGTAGGTCCACGTGCCGATGCCGACGAGCGCGGCGGCACTCGCCAGCACCGCGAGCGCGAGCACGAGCCGGAGCCGGGCGCGACGTGCCCGCGCCTCGCGCAGCGCTGCGTCCTCGAGGTGCAGCGCGAGCGCAGCGTCTTCCCGGCCGCCCGCAACCGCGGGTTCCGGCACCGCTTGCGCTTCCTCGCCTGACATGCGCATACCCTACACCCAAACCCCGGATGCGCATCTGGTAGACTGGCCAGTCTACTTTTCGGCCGGCGCCCCGATCCACATGAGCCTGCTCCACCGCGAGCGCGTGCTGCGCGCCGCGACCAGATCATTCCTTGCGTACGGCTACAGCTCCAGCGTGGACGCGATCGCGCGCCGCGCCGGCGTCGCCAAGCAGACGGTGTACGAGTACTTCCCCAGCAAGGATGCGCTGTTCCAGGAGACCGCGCGCACGCTGGCGCAGCAGGTGCTGGTGGCGCTGGACGACGCGCCGCGCGGCCTGCGCGCGACGCTCGTGCGCTTCGCGCTTGCGTACCGGCGGCGCGTGCTGGGCGCTCAGGGCATCGCCATGTTCAGGGCGCTGGTTCCGGAGGTGCCGCGCTTTCGCCCGCTGGCGCGCTCGATGTACGCGGCAGGCGCGGGCGAGACCGTGCGCCGGCTCGCCGCATGCATTGAAAGGGCGATGCTGGCAGGCGAACTGCGCCGCGACGACCCGCAGTTCGCCGCCGAGCTGTTCCTCGGCATGCTGGTGGGCCAGGAGCGCGTCAAGCGCCTGTTTGGCGTCGCCGCGCAGCGCGCGGGCGACCGCGTGCGTGCGCAACGCATCGTTGACTGTTTTCTACGGGCATACAAACCATGTTGATCAGGATCGTCGCGGCGGCAACGTCGCTCGCGCTGCTGGCTGGCTGCGGCCAGGGCGATGCACAGGACAAGGGCCCGGCCGGCAAGGGTCCGGCTGGCAAGGGGGCGGCGCCGGCCGCTGTCAATGTCACCACGGTGCCGGCGGCGTCGAAGGCCGTGCCGGTGGCGTTCGACGCGGTGGGCCGCACCGAGGGCTCGCGGGAAGTGCAGGTGCGCGCGCGCATCGCCGGCATCATCGAGGCGCAGCTCTACCGTGAAGGCGACGCGATGAAGGCCGGCACGCCGCTGTTCCGCATCGAGCGCGCGCCCTTCGAGATCGAGCTCGCGCAGGCGCGCGCCGCGCTCGCGCAGGAAACCGCACGGCTCGAACTTGCGCGCCAGGAACTGGAGCGGCTCAAGGGACTCGCCGACCGGCGCGCGATCAGCCGCCGGGAGGCCGACCTCGCCGCGTCCACCGCGCGCCAGGGCGAGGCGGCGGTGCAGATGGCGCAGGCACGGCTGCGGCAGGCCGAACTGAACCTTTCCTACACCACCGTGAACGCGCCGATCGGCGGCGTCACCGGCCGCGCGCTGCAGTCGGTGGGCACGCTGGTGCAGCCGAACAACGACTCGGCGCTGCTGACCACGCTTACCCGTGGCGATCCGATGTGGGTACGGTTCGCGCTGTCGGAGGCCGAGTACTCGCGCCTTCGCGCGGGCGGGGCCGGGGCGATCGAGGTAAGGGTGGCGCTCGCCGACGGCAGCGAGTACCCGGACGCGGGCAGGCTCAACTTCTCCGGCTCCACGGTGGACGACAGGACGGGCACGGTGCAGATGCGCGCCGAATTGCCCAATGCGCGCGGCAGCCTGCTCGCCGGCCAGTACGTGCGCGTACGCGTGATTGCCGGCACCCAGCAGGCGATCGTCGTACCGCAGGCGGCGGTGCAGCAGAACGAGAGAGGCCGCTTCGTCTACGTCGCGGGCGCCGACGGCAAGGCCGCCGCGCGGCCGATCCGCACCGGCGCCTGGCTGGGCGGCGACTGGGTGGTGCTGGACGGACTGAAGGCGGGCGAGGCGGTGATCGTCGACAACATCGCGCGCGTGCGCCCGGGCGCCGCGGTGCAGGTGCAGCCGAAGAAGGGCGGCTAGGTGTTCTCGCGCTTCTTCATCCACCGGCCGGTGTTCGCCGGCGTGGTGGCCATCATCATCGTGCTCGCGGGCCTGGTGTCCTCGCAGGTGCTGCCGGTGGCGCAGTTTCC
>CAZTDU010000009.1:0-142376 GCA_964612335.1 uncultured Enterobacteriaceae bacterium
CGGCCCCACAGCGCCTGCCCGAGCATCGACAGGCCGCCGACGACGATCAGCGCCTCGAGCGCGATGGTGTGCAGCCTTGCGCCCATGCGCTCGACCAGCCACGCGCCGAGCGCGCTGCCGGGGAAGGTGGCGACGCCGATGATGACGCCAAGCGCGGCTGCGGACGGATCGAGCAGCTCGAAGCGGCCGAACGCGAGCGCCTTGGCGACGTCGAGGAAGATGGTGATCAGCGCGTCGGTGGCCACGACGGTCTTCGCGGCGAAGCCGGCGCTATGCAGCAGCGACACCAGGATCACGCCGGTCGCGGTGGTGACGCCCGAGGCGAAACCGAACACGCCGGCGCCGGCGAAGAGCCCGCGCCGGCCGACGCTGAAGGCGCGCGCCTTCAGGAAGCGCCGCAGCGGCACCGACGCGAGCACGAAGCCGCCGAGCACCAGCCCGAGCACGCGCGCATCGAGCAGGCTGTAGACCCAGACGCCGGCGAGCATCGCCGGGATCGATGCCGCGAGCACGCGCCACGCCGCGCCCAGGTCGGCGGTCCCGCGGTAGAACCAGAAGCGCCCTGCGTTGATCAGCACGCCGGCGACCGCGAGCACCGGCACCACCGCCTTGAAACCGATCAGCGGCACCAGTGCCGCGGTGACGATGATGCCGGTGCCGAAGCCGCCGATCGCGCCCACCACCGCACCGCCGGCGGCGATCAGGGCGACCAGCGCGGTGGTGGCCGGATCGAGCAGCACTCAGGCGGTCTGCGTGACCGTGCGCGGCCTGCCGTTGGCGTCTATGGCGACGAAGGTAAGCGTCGCCTCGGTGACCTTGACCACGCGGGTCTCCTCGCGTCCGCGCTCGGCATACACCTCGACGTTCACCGTGATCGAGGTCCTGCCGATGCGCACCACGTCGGCATAGAACGAGAGCAGGTCACCGATCTGCACCGGCTGCTTGAAGACGAAGGAGTTCACTGCCACGGTAGCGACGCGGCCGCGGGCGACCCGCCCCGCGGTGGTACCGCCGGCGATGTCGACCTGCGCCATGATCCAGCCACCGAAGATGTCGCCGTTGTGGTTCGCGTCGGCGGGCATCGGCACCACGCGCAGCGCCGGCTGCCGCCCTGGCGGCAGTTCGGGGTTCTCCGGCTGGTGCGATGCGAGTCCCATCAGCGCTTGCGTGTCTCCAGGTAGTGCAGCGGCCCGCCGAGGAAGGGTGCGAAGCCGGTGCCGAAGATCAACCCGGCGTCGATCAGCTCGGCGTCCGGCACGATGCCCTCGGCGAGCACGGCACGCGCCTCGTTGAGATACGGTTCGATGAGCGCATCGACCAGGTCCTGCTTGTACGGCGCGGGCGTGGCCTTCACCGGCTTGCCGTCGACGTACTTGTAGATGCCTTCGCCGGTCTTGCGTCCGAGGTGCCCGAGCGCCACCCTGTTCAGCAGCACCTGTGGCGCCTCGGCCTCGCCCGACGCGCCTTTCTTCGCCAGCGCCTTGCCGGCGGCGAGGCAGATGTCCAGCCCGACCGTGTCCGCAAGCTCGATCGGTCCCATCGGCATGCCGAATGCCGTCATCGCCGCGTCTATGGTTTCGGGCGCGACGCCCTCGTCGACCATGTGGAAGGCGTTCTGCATGTAGGGGCCGAGGACGCGGTTGACGAGGAAGCCGGGCGAATCCTTCACCGGCAGCGGCAGCTTGTCGATCGCGCGCACGAAGGCCGCGGCCTTCTTCGCCAGCGCGGGGTCCGTTGCCGGCGCCGACACGATCTCCACCAGCTGCATCTGCGGCACCGGGTTGAAGAAATGGATGCCGACCAGGCGCGACGGATCCTTCAGTGCCGTGGCGATGTCGGCGAGCTTCAGGCTCGACGTGTTGGATGCCAGCACCGCGCCCGGCTTCGCGGCAGCCTCGAGCTTCGCGAACAGCTGCCGCTTCGCCTCCAGGTTCTCGAAGATCGCCTCGATGATGACGTCCGCACGCGCCGCGCCGGCGCCCGCGGGATCCGGCGTCAGGCGGTCCAGCGCATCGCGCACGCGGCGCGGGTCGCGCAGCCGGCGCTCGAACAGCTTTGCCGCCCGCTTCACCGCCGGCGCGATGCGCTCGGGCGCGGTGTCCTGCAGCGTGACGCTGATGCCGCGCTGCGCGCAGATCGCTGCGATGTCGCCGCCCATGACGCCGGCGCCGACCACGTGCACGCGGCGCACCGGCTCGCCGGCGTCCTTGCCCATTGCCTTCATCTTCTCCTGCAGGAAGAAGATGCGGATCAGGTTGCGCGTGGTGGGGTGCTCGAACAGCGCCTTGATCGAGCAATCCGGGTCGTCCGGCGCGATGAACGGGTCGCCGTCGTACTTGCGCCACAGGTCGAGGATCGCGTAGGGCGCCGGGTAGTGTTCCCTGCGCGCGCGCCTGGCGACCTCCTTCGCCGCGCGCGAGGCCACGTAGCCGCGCAGGGGGCCGAGCATCAGGCGCTGCATCAGCGGCAGCGGCTTTCGCGGCGCGGCTTCGAGCGTCACCATGCGGGCAGTGTTCTCGAATACGCGCAATGGCGCCGCCTGGTCGACCAGGCCGATGCGTCTGGCGCGGCGCGCATCCAGCGACTTGCCGGTCAGCAGCATGTCCAGTGCCGCGGCGGGGCCGACCAGCTTTGGCAGCCACTGCACGCCGTGCCAGGCGGGAACGATGCCGAGCATCACCTCGGGCAGCGCGAAGCGCGTCGCGGGGTCGTCCAGCGCGACGCGGTAGCGGCACGCGAGCGCCAGCTCGACGCCGCCGCCCATGCAGAAGCCGTTCACCATCGCCGTGGTGGGGAAGGGCAGGTCGCGCAGCTTCTGGAACGCATCCCACGCCAGCCTGACGAAGGAGAGCGCCGCCTCAGGCGATGCGAAGCGCGTGAACTCGTTGACGTCGGCGCCGGCGATGAAGCCCGAGCTCTTCGCCGAGCGGATGATCAGTCCGCGCGGTGCGAGCTTCGCGATCTCGCCGAGCGCGGCCGAGAGCTCCTCGAGCGCGTCGCGCGAGAACGTGTTGGTGGCTTCGCCCGCCTTGTCGAAAGTGAGCCAGGCGAGGCCGTCGGAATCCTGCTCGTAGCGAAAGTGCTTGAACGCCGTCACGCGGCTCTCCTCAGGAAACGGTGCAAAAGCGCGGCAGGAAGCGTCTCGGCGCATTGCTCTCGCAACGCCAGCCGATGACCTTGCCGTCCACGGACTGCGGGATCAGCGCGATCAGCCGGCCTTCGAGCTCGGGTTCGCCCTTCAGCGTCAGGCGCACCGCGCCGTTCGGGTCTACCGCGACTTTCGCCGCGTAGGCGTGCCGCGCGGCGTCCTGCGGCCGGCTCTGCGCGAGCTGCACCAGCTCGCCGACCTGCGAACGGATCCTCAGGTCGAAGCCGCTCTCGAACATCATCCAGATGAACCATGCGGCCCCGATCACGCCGAGGGCGAGGAACCAGCGCGGCGCGCGCTCGCGTGCCGGGCCCGGCTGGGCGCCTGCCTCCAGCGGCGCGCTCACAGCGCTTCGACCAGCATCGCGCCGCCCAGGCCACCGCCGATGCAGATCGACGCGATGCCGCGCCTGGCCTTGTTGCGCCGTAACACGTGCAGCAGGTGCAGCACGATGCGCGTACCGGAGGAGCCCACCGGATGGCCGAGCGCGATCGCGCCGCCGTCCACGTTCAGTTTCGCGTCGTCCAGCGCGCCCATGGCACCGGGCAGTCCGAGCTGCTCGCGGCAGTACTGCTCGTCCTGCCATGCCGCGAGGCATCCGAGTACCTGTGCGGCGAAGGCCTCGTTGATCTCCCAGTAGTCGAGGTCGTTCAGGCCGAGGCCGGCGCGCTGCAGGATCGGCGTGGCGGCGTGCACCGGGCCGAGGCCCATCTGCGCCGGGTCGAGCCCAGCCCACTCGGAATCGACGATGCGGCCGATCGGCTCGAGGCCGTGCTTCGCCACCGCGTCTTCGGAAGCGAGGATGACCCACGCGGCGCCGTCGGTGATCTGCGAGCTGTTGCCCGGGGTGACGTTGCCGAACTTGCGGTCGAAGAACGGCTTCAGCTTCGCCAGGTTCTCGAGCGACGAATCGCGGCGCACGCCGTCGTCCAGCGCGTAGGCGTTGCCGTCGCGGTCGTACACCGCCTCGACTTCTCCGCCGCCGCTGGCAAGCCAGCCCTCGTCCTGTGCCTTCGCGACGCGCTGGTGGCTGCGCACCGAGAACGCGTCCATCTGCGCGCGCGTGATGCCGAAACGGTGCGCGAGGTTCTCCGCCGTCTGGCCCATCAGCAGGCCGACCATCGGGTCGGTGAGGCCCTTCATGATGCCGATCACCGGCGCGAGGTACGCGAGCTTCAGCTTCGCGAGCTGCGCCGCGCGCTGGCCCACGGATTTCGCGGCGTACCAGTCGGACAGCCACAACACCATCGCCTGCGAGAAAAGCAGCGGCGCATGCGACAGTGCGTCCACGCCGCCGGCGAGGACCAGGTGCGAGCGCCCGGCGAGGATGTTGGCGATGCCCGAGTCGATCGACTGCATGCCGGATGCGCAGTTGCGCATCACGGTCCAGCCCGGCACCTTCTGCCCGCAGCCGATGCGCAACGCCACCACGCGGCCGATGTTCACCTCGTCGGCGGACGGTGCGGCGCAGCCAAGAATCACTTCGTCGAGCTGCTCGGGCGCAAAGCGCTGGCGCATCAGCAGCGCGCGGCCGGCCTGTGTCGCCAGGTCCCCGGCCGAGAACGGGCCCGGGCGATTCTTCGCCTTCAGGTAGGGCGTGCGCGCCCCGTCGACGATGTACACGGGTCTTGTAAGCATGTTCAGGCCGCCTTTGCCGTGATGCGCTGTTCGTCCGACAGTCTGGCGAGGATCTCCGCACGGCCGAAATCCTGCGGGAAGTCGTCCACCTTGATGACGTGCCTGCGCAGGCTTTCCTTTCTCTGCCACTGCGCAAGTTCATCGCTGGTGATGATGCCCTTGTCGCACGCCAGGGTCGGCGTGTCGACGCCGGCGCGCGGCACGATGGCGCCGGATTTCACCGCCTCGCGCAGGCGTTTCTCGATCGGTTCGCAGGCAACCGTGGCGAGGAACGCCGCTTCCAGCACCCCGGTTGCGTCCGTCTCGCCCCTGGGCACGAACATGCCCGCGGTCAGACGGTCGCGCGCCGCGCCGGGTTCGAGCACCAGCTTCGCGCACGCCTGGTTGCGCGCGTCCAGCGGCGGCGCGTACGGCATGCCGAGCGGGAAGATCACCAGCCGCGCCAGCACGGCGACCAGCCGGCTCGGGTAGTTGGCGAGGATGGAGTCGATCGCGCGCTGCGCCTGGTACAGCGCGTCGCGCACCGACCAGCGCACCAGCGCCAGGTCCTCGCGGATCGCGCCCTGGTCGTTGTAGCGCTTCAGCGTGCACGACACCAGGTACATCATCGACAGCACGTCGCCCAGGCGGCCCGAGATCTTCTCCTTGCGTTTCAGGCCGCCGCCCAGCACCATCATCGACAGGTCGGCGAGAAAGGCAAATGCGGCCGAGACGCGCGACACCTGCTGGAAGTAGCGCCGCGTCTCGGGTGCCGCGCCGGCGGGCGCGGGCGCGAACGCGCCCGCCGTGACGCCGTGGACGAACGCCCGCACCGCGTTGGCGATGGTGTGGCCGATATGCGACGTGAAGGCATCGTCGAACTCTATCGAAGCCGCCGCGTGGTCGGGGTCCTTGGCCGCGCGCATCTCGCGCAGCACGTACGGATGGCAGCGGATCGCGCCCTGGCCGAAGATGATCAGCGTGCGCGTGAGGATGTTGGCGCCTTCCACGGTGATGCCGACCGGCATCACCTGGTAGCCGCGGCCGAGCCAGTTGTTCGGCCCCAGGCAGATGCCCTTGCCGCCGTGGATGTCCATGGCGTCGTTGATGCACTGGCGCGCTCGCTCGGTCATGTGGTACTTGGCGATCGCCGACAGCACGGAGGGCTTTTCGCCCAGGTCCACCGCGCCCGCGGTCGTCACCCGCGTGGCGTCCATCATGTAGGTGTTCGCGGCGATGCGGCCCAGTGCCTCCTCGACGCCTTCGAGCTTGCCGATCGGCGTCTTGAACTGGCTGCGCACCCGGGCGTAGGCGCCGGTCATGCGGGCAAGCGCCTTCGCCCCGCCGACCGAGGAAGTCGGCAGCGAGATCGCGCGCCCTGCGGCGAGGCAGTTCATCAGCATCATCCAGCCCTTGCCCGCATAGGCCGGCCCGCCGATGATCCACTCGATGGGCATGAACACTTCCTTGCCGGAGTTGGGGCCGTTCTGGAACACCGCGTTCAGCGGCAGGTGGCGCCGGCCGATGTTCACGCCGGGCGTGTTCGCGGGCACCAGCGCGCAGGTGATGCCGAGGTCGTCGGTGTCACCCAGCAGCCGATCGGGGTCGTAGAGCCGGAACGCCAGGCCGAGCAGCGTCGCCACCGGGCCGAGCGTGATGTAGCGCTTGTCCCAGGTGACGCGCATGCCGAGCACTTCCCTGCCCTGCCACATGCCCTTGCACACGACGCCGTAGTCCGGGATCGACGCCGCGTCCGAGCCGGCCTCGGGGCTGGTCAGCGCGAAGCACGGGATCTCCTGCCCCTTCGCCAGCCGCGGCAGGTAGTAGTTCTTCTGCTCCTCGGTGCCGTAGTGCAGCAGCAGCTCCGCCGGGCCCAGCGAGTTCGGCACCATCACGCTGACGCTTGCGGCGTTCGATCGCGTCGAGAGCTTCATCACCACTGCGGAGTGCGCGAACGCCGAGAACCCCAGGCCGCCGTATTGCTTCGGGATGATCATGCCGAGGAAGCCCTTGTCCTTGATGAACTGCCATACGTGCGGCGGCAGGTCCTGGCGCTCGTGCGTGATTTCCCAGTCGTCGCACATCGCGCACAGTTCCTCGGTCGGGCCATCGACGAACGCCTGCTCTTCTGCGCTGAGCTGCGGCGCCGGCGTGGCGAGAAACCTGTCCCAGTCGGGCCGGCCGGAGAAGAGGTCGCGGTCGAACCAGACCGTGCCGGCGTCGATCGCCTCCTTCTCGGTCGGCGTCATGTCCGGCAGGATCCTGCGGAACACGCCGAGGATCGGGTTGGTGATGAGCGCGCGCCTGAGCGGCGGCAGGTTCAGCACCGCGGCGATGGCGACGAACGCAGCGCCCAGCCACAGGTTTGCCGGCGCCGGGAACTGGAAGGCGAGCGACCAGCTCGCCAGGCCCAGCCCCGCGGCGAGCGTCCACACCAGGATGGGCGCCTGGAAGTAGGCGAGCAGCAGCAGTACCAGCAGCGTTCCGACGACGAATCCGGACATGCTCATCTCCTCAGGCGGCGATCTTCACGTTGCGCGCGCCAGGCAGCGGCGCGACCAGTCCCGCGGAGAGGAACGCGGCAAGCCGGTCCTCCAGCACGCGGGCATCGTAGCGATCTTCGGGCTTGCAGCCGGCGATCAGCTGCACCGTGTCGGTCGCCGCGAGCGTGTAGGCGAAGGTGCCGAACATGAAGTGCAGGCGCCAGTTCAGTTCCTCGCGCGGAAGCTGCGGCAGCGCGCGCTCGAACGCCGCCTTGTAGCGCGCCATCGGCTGCGCGTACATCTGGCCGATGAACTGCCGTATCGGCCTGGACGGCTCGGTATAGGCGCGCCCGATCAGGCGGGCGAAATTGCGCCCGCCGGCCTTCTGGTCTTCCACCATGCGCAGGCTCGCGCCAAGGAAGGCGCGCACGATCGCCTCCGGCGGCAGGGGCCGGCCCTGCGCCTCCTTCTCCAGGCGGTCGAGCTCGGCGATGCGCTCGGCGTTGATCGCATCCAGGCGCCGGCGGAACACCGCCTCGATCAGCGCGTCCTTGGAGCCGAAGTGATAGTTGACCGCCGCCAGGTTGACGCCGGCCCTGGCGGTGAGCTGGCGCATCGACGTGCCTTCGAAGCCATGCTGCATGAAGAGCTCTTCCGCGGCTTCGAGGATGCGGGTCTGGGTTTCGTTTGGCGGTTTGACCGCGCGCAGGCTGCTCTGCATGGCGTGTCCGGAATGAAACAAACGTTTGAATGCTAGGCAAGTCCCGGCAAGCGGTCAAGTCTGTGCGACGCTAGCCGGATGGACAGGGTGGACGCGGCAATCGGATGCCTGCTCGGTACTGCGGTTGCCGATGCGCTGGGACTGCCGAGCGAAGGCCTGTCCCGGCGCCGCCAGCAACGCTGGTTTCCGGCGATCGACCGGCAGCGCCTGGTGTTCGGCCACGGCATGTGCTCGGACGACACCGACCATGCCTGCATGCTGGCGCAGGCCATCGTCGCATCCGGCGCGCAGCCGCGGCGCTTCGTGCAGAGCTTCGCGTGGCGCCTGCGCTTCTGGTTCCTCGGCCTGCCCGCGGGCGTGGGCTTCGCCACCTTGCGATCCATCCTCAAGCTGTGGCTGTTCATCCCGCCGCAGGTGTCCGGCGTGTACTCGGCGGGCAACGGGCCGGCGATGCGCAGCGCGATCCTCGGCGTGTGCTTCGCCGACAGCGACCCGCTGCTGGTGATGCACAACTCGGCCGCCACCACCATCACGCACCGCGATCCGAAGGCGGAGATCGGTGCCCTCGCGGTCGCGCTTGCGGCGCGCTCGGCGCTGCGCGGCGAGGGCGGGGAAGCGTATCTCGCGCACCTGAGGCGCTTCGCTGCAACCTTCGGTGACGCGGGCGGCGAACTGGTCGGCCTTGCCGAGCGCGCGCTCGCCAGCGCACGCGCGGGCGAGGCGACCGCGACCTATGCCGCCGCGATCGGCTGCGAGAACGGCGTCAGCGGTTACATGTATCACAGCGTGCCGGTGGCGCTGCACGCGTGGTTCGCGCACCCGGAGGACTACGCCGCCGCGGTGACCGCGGTGATCCGTTGCGGCGGCGATACCGACACCACAGCGGCGATGGTGGGCGGCATCGTCGGCGCGCGCGTCGGCAAGGCGGGCATCCCGGCGCCGTGGCTGGCGGCGATCTGGGACTGGCCGCGCGGCATGGCATGGATCGAGGAACTCGCGCGCCGCGCCGTCAGGGCCGCCGACACGCGCACGCCGCAGGACACGCTCTTCATCGCGCCGTGGTGGCTGATCGCGCGCAACTTCCTGTTCCTGCTGGTCGTGCTCGCGCACGGCTTCCGGAGGCTCTGGCCGCCGTACTGAGCGCGTAGAATGCGCGGCTCCCGATGGCGACCCATGCTCACGGCGCAGCCGCGCCGACACAATCCCTGAAGGGCAGGGAATGGCGCGTGCTGGGGCTGCTCGCGCCCTACCTGTGGGAGTACCGCTGGCGCGTCGCGTTCGCGCTCAGCCTGCTCGCCGGCGCCAAGCTCGCCAACGTCGGCGTGCCGCTGGTGATGAAGGAGGTGGTCGACGGCCTCGATCCGCGCTACGCGGTGGCCGCGGTGCCGGTGGCGCTGCTCGTCGTATACGGACTCCTGCGCTTCGCCACCACGCTGCTCGCCGAGCTGCGCGACGTGGTGTTCGTGCCGGTGACGCAACGCGCGATACGGCGCGTCGCGCTCGGCGTGTTCCGTCACCTGCATAGCCTGTCGCTGCGATTTCACCTGGACCGGCAGACCGGGGGCATGACGCGCGACATCGAGCGCGGCACGCGCGGCATATCGACGCTGCTGTCGTACTTCATTTTCTCGATCATCCCGGTGATCCTCGAGTTCGCGCTGGTCGCCGCGGTGCTGGTGAGCAGGTTCGACTGGCGCTTCGCCGCCGTTACCTTCGGCGCGGTGGCGGCGTACCTGGCGTTCACCGTCGGCGTCACCGAGTGGCGCATGGAGATCCGCCGCCGCGCCAACGAACTGGACTCTACCGCCAGCACGCGCGCCATCGACAGCCTGCTCAACTACGAGACCGTGAAGTACTTCGGCAACGAGGAGTTCGAGGCCGGACGCTACGACGAGAACCTGCAGAAATACGAGCGCGCCGCCGTGCACAACGAGGCGTCGCTCGGGCTGCTGAACATCGGCCAGAGCCTGATCATCGCCGTGGCGGTGACCTTGCTGATGCTGCTCACCGCCGAGGGCGTGGTGAACGGCGCATTCACGCTGGGCGACCTGGTGCTGGTGAACGGACTGCTGATCCAGCTCTACATCCCGCTCAACTTCCTCGGCATGGTCTATCGCGAGATCAAGCAGTCGCTGATCGACATGGACCGCATGTTCCGCCTGCTGTCGGAGAACCGCGAGGTCAGAGACAGGGAGGGCGCCGCGGTGCTGCACGCCGGGCCGGCAACGGTGGAATTCCGCAGCGTGGATTTCCACTACGACCCTGCGCGCCAGATCCTGCACGAAGTCTCTTTCACCATTCCCGCCGGCCACCGCGTCGCCGTGGTCGGGCATTCCGGTTCGGGGAAGTCCACGTTGGCGCGGCTGCTGTACCGCTTCTACGACGTCACCGGCGGCGGCATCTTCCTCAACGGCACCGACATCCGCGACCTGGCGCAGAAGAGCCTGCGCGGCGCCATCGCCATCGTGCCGCAGGACACGGTGCTGTTCAACGACACGATCCGCTACAACATCCACTATGGGCGCACCGACGCCACGGAAGCCGAGGTCGTCGCGGCGGCGCGCGCGGCGCACATCCACGACTTCATCGAGGGCCTGCCCGCGGGCTACGAGACGATGGTCGGCGAGCGCGGGCTGAAGCTCTCGGGCGGCGAGAAGCAGCGCGTGGCGATTGCGCGCGCGATCCTGAAGAATCCCGGCATCCTGATCTTCGACGAGGCCACCTCTGCGCTCGATTCCACCTCGGAGCGCTCGATCCAGGCCGAGCTCGAGCGCATCGCGGTCGGACGCACCACGCTGGTGATCGCGCACCGGCTGTCGACCATCATGGACGCCGACCAGATTCTGGTGCTCGACCACGGCCGCATCGTCGAGCGCGGCACGCACCGCGAGCTGCTGGCGCGCGGCGCGGAGTACGCGCGCATGTGGGCGCTGCAGCAGCAGGCGGCCGAAGCCGAAGCCGTGCTGGCGCAGGCGCGGATATGAGATCGGACCTTCAAACCCTTTGCTAGCCCCTTCATTTTCCTTGCATTTATGCTTTTCCCTCGGCTAGACTCGGACGCCATGGAAGCTGCCGGACGCCGCCTGCATTCGCTCGAGAAAGCCGTTGCCGTCATGGCGCTGTGCGCGGTGATCGCGCTGAGCCTGGGTTTCGCGCACGCGGCGCCGAAGAAAAAGAAGGGCCCGGCCGAGGATCCCATGGACCGCATGCAGCGCGAGAACCCCGGCCAGGTGTTCCTGCGCTCGAACGCGGTGCTGGTGCACGACGCCGCAAGCGGCGCCACCGTGCTCGAGCGCAACAGCGACGCCGTGCTGCCCATCGCGTCCATCACCAAGCTGATGACCGCGATGGTGGTGCTCGACCGCGGCCTGGATCTGCAGCAGCGCGTGGTGATCAGCGCCGACGACCTGGACACGCTGAAGGGCACGCGCTCGCGCCTGCGCACAGGCTCGGTGATGCAGCGCTGGGAACTGCTGCTGCTGGCGCTGATGGCATCCGAGAACCGCGCCGCGCACGCTCTCGGCCGTGCGTTTCCGGGCGGCACCGAAGCGTTCGTCGCGGCGATGAACGCGAAGGCGCGCGCGATCGGCATGAGCGATTCGCGCTTCGTCGATCCCACCGGGCTGTCTTCGGCGAACGTGGCCAGCCCGCGCGACCTCGTCAAGCTGGTGAAGGCGGCGCACGAGTACCCGGTGATACGCGAATACTCGACGCGCGAGGAAGCGTACGTGAACGTGCAGGGCAGGGAAGTCGCCTACCGCAACACCAACGGCCTGGTTCGCGGCGGCAACTGGGCGATCGGACTGTCCAAGACCGGCTTCATCAACGAGGCGGGCCGGTGCCTCGTGATGCGCGCCAATGTCGCCGGCAAGGACCTGGTGATGGTGCTGCTGGATTCCTGGGGCAAGTACTCCCGCATTGGCGACGCCAACCGGATCCGCAAGTGGCTCGAAGCAGGCTCGGCGCCCGGCCTGGCGCGCTAGTCTTCGCGGGCGCGACGGTACCCGCGGAGAGCTTCCGCGACGACGTCATCGCCGGACTGTCGCAGCCGCAGAAGGCGCTGCCGCCGAAGTACTTCTACGATGCCGAGGGCAGCAGGCTGTTCGAGGCCATCTGCCGGCTGCCGGAGTATTACCCGACGCGCGCCGAACTGTCGCTCACCCGCAAGCACCTCGAGGCCATCGCACGATTTGCCGGCCGGGGCTGCGAACTGATCGAGTACGGCAGCGGCGCGAGCGTGAAGATCCGCCTGCTGCTGGAGCGCATCCGGCCCGCCGCTTACGTGCCGATCGACATCTCGCCAGCCGCGCTGCAGGCCGCCGCGAAGCGCCTCGCGCGCGCCTTCCCGTGGCTCGACATCGCCGCGGTGGTGGGCGACTTCTCCCGGCCGCTGAAGCTGCCCGCGCTCGCCGGGCGTGCACGGGCGCGGCGTGTCGTGTACTTCCCGGGCTCGACCATCGGCAACCTCACGCCGGAAGACGCGCAGGCCTTCCTGCACATGACGCGCGGACAGGTCGGCCGCCGCGGCGCCATGCTGGTCGGGGTAGACCTGAAGAAGGACGCCAACCTGCTGCACGCGGCGTACAACGATGCGCAAGGCGTCACCGCCGCCTTCAACCTCAACCTGCTGCGGCGGATCAACGCGGAGCTGGGAGGCAACTTCGACCTGCGGCGCTTTGCGCACTATGCCTTCTACAACGCGCCGCGAAGCCGCATCGAAATGCACCTCGTGTCACTGCGCCGGCAGGCGGTGACCATCGGTGACTACCGCTTCGAGTTCGACGTCGGCGAGTCGATCCACACCGAGAACTCGTGCAAGTACTCGGTCGAGGAGTTCAGCGCGCTGGCGCGCGACGCGGGGTTCCGCACCGCCAGGCTGTGGACCGACCACAGGGGCCTGTTCGGCCTGTTCGGCCTCACCGCTGGCTGAACCGGCGGAGGGAACGGGGCGCGCGGAGGCGCCGGCGCAATCGGCCATAATCGCGCGATGCACGACTCCTTGTCGGTGCTCCGGGCCGGGTTGCGGGAGATGCGCGGCCGTGTCGCGCGCGCGCTGCGCCAGGCGCGCAAGCGCGCCGGCGAGGCCGAGGTGCACCGGCTGCGCGTGCTGACGCGGCGCCTGCGCGCCGTGCTGCGCATACTGAAGCCCGTGCCGGACGCCGCACCCGCGCAGCGGGCCGCGCGGCGGCTGCGCCAGCTCGGCCGCGCGCTCGGCAGGCGGCGCATGTGGGACGTGCTGATTGCGGACATGCAGGGGCTGTACCCGGACGGCGGGCGCTTCGAGGCGCGGCGCGAAGCCGCGACGCGGGCGCTGCTGCCCGCGCTGGCGCGCTTCGAGGCGGGCAAGCTGGACACCGAGCTGAAGGCAGCGGGAAAGCTGCTGCGCCGCATGCCGCCGGGCACGGTGGCGCGGCGTGCACGCAAGCTGTGCGTGCCGCTGCGGGCGAGCCTGGCGCGGCCGCCGGCGCGCATGCCCGCGCGCCATGCGCTGCGCATCGAGCTGAAGAAGGCACGCTACCTGCTTGAATCCTGTGGCGTCGCCGCCGCCGGCGCGCGCAGCCTGCAGGACCTGCTCGGCCGCGAGCACGACCTGCACGTGCTGCAGGATCTCGCCGGCGCAAGCGCGCGCGCGCGGCGGCTCGAAGCGAGGGCACGCGCGCAGGCCGACCGCGCAATGCGCGCGGCGCTGACGGAAACGATAGGACTGTTGCGCGCGCTGGTGCGCGAGCACGACGGCCCGCGGCGGGCTAGTGCGCGGCGCCCTGCCCGGCGACCTTGAACTTGCCGCCGCCAAGCGGCGTGACGACGACGAATTCCCCCGCGCCGAGGTACACCCCGGTAAGCGCCGAGATGGTCGAGCCGTGCGACACCAGTACGAGGTTGCCGTCGCGCGGGCGCGCCGACACCAGCGCCTGCATCGCGCGCACCTGCTTGTCGCGGTTCTGCGGGCGGGTGAAGAGGTTCGACAGTGCGGTGGAGGTCTCCGGCTTCCTGCCGAAGACAAGTTCCGCCGTCTCGATGCAGCGGCACCAGGGGCTGCTGAGTATCCTGCCCACCGGCACGCCGCGCGCGCGGAACGCTTCGCCCGCGCGCCGCGCATCGGCGCGGCCGTCGTCGCTCAGGTTGCGCTGCGTGGCGCAATCGTCCAGCCGCATGCCCGGCGGGTCGCCGGTGCCGGGTACCGTGAGCGCATGCCGCATCATCACCACCTGTCCGCCGCCCTTGAGCAGCGCCCAGAGCCTGTCGTCGGCGACGGCGGTGCCATGCAGCGAGGCAAGCAGCGCGGCGAGTGCGATCCAGCAGGCGAACAGGGACGGACGGGTGTGCATCCGGACGGTGGCAATCATGGCGTCGCGGATTCTAGCGCCCGAACCCGCGCATCGATTGGTGATATCGTCACCTGCATGCGCGTAGGCCTGCTCGTCACCTGCCTGGTCGACCTGATGCGGCCACGCATCGGCTTCGCCGCCATCGAGCTGCTCGAGGCTGCAGGTTGCGAGGTGGTGGTGCCGCCCGCGCAGACCTGCTGCGGGCAGCCGGGGTGGAATTCCGGCGATCGTCCCTCGGCGCGCGCGCTTGCCGAGAAGCTGGTCGCCGAGTTCGAGGAGTGCGACTACGTGGTTGCGCCATCCGGGTCCTGCGCCGGCATGGTCAAGGCGCACTACAAGGACCTGTTCCCGGGTGAGGGCGCGTGGCTGCAGCGCGTCGAGGCGCTTGCCGCGAAGACCTGCGAACTGACGGATTTCCTCACCCGCGTCGCCGGGCTCGAGCGCGTGCCCGGCAGTTTCAGCGGCTCGATCACCTATCACGATTCATGCTCGGGGCTGCGAGAGCTGGGCGTGAAGGCGCAGCCGCGCGCGCTGCTGGCGAAGATGCCCGGCGTGGCGCTCACCGAGATGAAGGACTGCGAGACCTGCTGCGGCTTCGGCGGCACCTTCTCGATCAAGTTCGGCGACATCTCTGCCGAGATGGCCGAGGAAAAGTGCCGCAACATCGCCGCCAGCGGCGCGTCCGCGGTGGTGCTCGGCGACCTGGGCTGCATGCTCAGCATCGAAGGCCGCCTGCGCAGGCGCGGCGATGACCGCACCATGGTGCTGCACGTTGCCGAAGCGCTGACCTGGAAGCCATAGGGGCTCCGCGTGCAATACCAGTCCATGCACTTCAAGCAGCGTTCCGGTCGCGCGCTTGCGGATGTGAAGCTGCAGGACGTACTAACGCGCTTTCGCGGCGGCTTCGCGGACAAGCGCAGCGCGGCGCGCGAGGCCTTCGGCGCCGACGCCTTCGAGGAGCTGCGCAGCGTAAGCGCGCAGATCCGCGACCGCGCCATCGCCGGCCTGGACGCCTGGCTGCTGCGCTTCGAGGCCGAGGCGACGCGGCGCGGCACGCAGGTGCTGTGGGCCGAGGATTCCGCCGCGGTGCGCCGCCTGGTGCTGGAGATCTGCGCGCGGCACGGCCTCACCAAGGCGATCAAGTCGAAGTCCATGGTGTCCGAGGAGTCCGGGCTGAACGACGCGCTCGCGGAGCACGGCGTGGTGCCGGTGGAAACCGACCTTGGCGAATACATCATCCAGCTCGCGGGCGAGCCGCCCTCGCACATCATCGCGCCGGCGATCCACAAGTCGAAGGAAGAGGTGTCGGACCTCTTCGTCGAACACCACAAGCGGCCGCGCCTCACCGGGCACGAGGAACTCACGCGCGAGGCGCGCGAGATGCTGCGCGGGCACTTCCTCTCCGCCGACCTCGGCATCTCCGGCGGCAATTTCCTCGTCGCCGAGACCGGCTCGGTGGCGATCGTCACCAACGAGGGCAACGGCCGCATGGTGACCACGCTGCCGCGCGTGCACATCGCCATCACCGGCATCGAGAAGGTGATCCCGACGCTGGAGGACCTTGCGACGCTGAACCGCGTGCTGCCGCGCTCGGCCACCGGGCAGGACATATCCAATTACTTCACCATCGTCACCGGCCCGCGGCGCGACGGCGACCTCGACGGCCCGGAACACCATTACGTAATCCTCGTCGACGCAGGCCGCACCGAGCTCATCGGCAGCGACATGCAGGAGATGCTGCGCTGCATACGCTGCGGCGCGTGCATGAACCACTGCCCGGTGTACCAGACGGTGGGCGGCCACGCCTATGGCTGGGTGTATCCGGGTCCGATGGGCTCGGTGCTAACGCCGGTGTACAACGGCATCGAGAACGCCCTCGACCTGCCGCAGGCGGCGACGCTGTGCGGCGCCTGCCACGTTGCATGCCCGGTGAAAATCCCGCTGCCGGAACTGTTGCGCAAGCTGCGCGAGAAGCAGGTCGAGCGCAGGCTGCGGCCGTGGACCGAGCGCGCCGGATTGCGCATCTGGGGCTTCCTTGCGCGCCACCCCTGGCTGTACGCGCAGGTTTCGATGATCGGCGTGCGAGTGCTGAAGGCGATGGCCGGCGCGCGCGGGCGCATCGAGCGCCTGCCTTTCAAGTCAGGCTGGACGCTCGGGCGAGACTTGCCCGCGCCCGCGGGCAGGACTTTCCGCGAGCTGTACGCCGAGCGGCGGCGCGCGGCACGCGCGCCATGACATTGCGGGCGATGCGCGCATTTCTGTGCGGCCTGCTGCTTTTCGTCGTGACCCGTCCGGTGCTGGCGCAAGCGCTGGAGATCATCGAGCTGCGCCACCGCCCGGCGGCGGAACTGATCCCGGTGCTGCAGCCGCTGCTGGAGCAAGGTGGGGCGCTGAGCGGCAACGGCTTCCAGCTCTTCGTGCGCGCTTCACCCGGCAACCTCGCGCAGATCCGCCAGGTGGTCGCCAGCATGGACCGCGCGGCGCGGCAGCTCGTGATCCAGGTGCGGCACGAGCTGTCGGCGCAGGAGGGCCGCGTCGATGCGCGCGGCAGTGTCACGCTGCGCCCCGGCGGCAGCCGTGCGGCCATCGCCGCGGGCGAAAGCGCGGCGCGATCCAGCGGCGGCGTGGCGCAGCAGGTGCGTGCGCAGGAGGGCACGCCGGCGTTCATCAGCACCGGCAGCTCGGTACTCGTGCCCGCGCGCACGGTGCGGCGGACGGTCAACGGCGTCGTCGTGCAGGACACCAGCGTCGAGCGGCCGATCGTCACGGGCTTCTACGCCACCCCCCGCATCAGCGGCGACACGGTATTCCTCGACCTGTCCGCGCAACGCGATACGCCGGGAAGCCTCGGCCCGGGCAGCGCTACCATCAGCCGAACCTCCACCACGGTCAGCGGCAAGCTCGGCCAATGGATCGAGGTGAGCGGCGCGTCGCAGTCCGCCAGCGCGGACGCGAGCGGCTTGCTGTCGCGCTCGTCGCAGGACCTGGCGCGCGGCGAGCGCCTGTACCTGCGGGTGGACGAGGCGAGGTAGCGTCAGTCGCGCCGTGGGTCGTTGCCGCGCGCGCGCCGCGCGGCGCGCAGGCGAAAGCGCCCGGGGGCGATCGCATCGACCAGCTTTCCCTCCAGCGGCAGCGGTTCGCCGCAGGCATGGCTGGCGAGCAGCTCCGCGCCCAGCCCGGCCCACAAGAGGCCGCGCGAACCGTAGGCGAAGGCGCCGTACAGGCCGGGCCCGCGCGCATCCTCGATCGGGCCGATCATCGGCAGGCGATCCGGCACCGTCGCGCGCCAGGCGACGCGGCCGCCGAGCGTCGCGGGGTCGAGACCTGCCGCTGCGCCCGGAATGATGCGTTCGAGCCGTGCAAGGTTTTCCGCATGGTCGCCCGCGCGCGCTGCGGCCTCTTCATCGTCGAAGTCGAAGCTCGCGCCGGTGACCGCGATGCCGTCGACCGGCGGCACGACGAAGCCGCCGCGCAGCACCACCGTGCGCAGCTGCGACAGGCGCTCGCCCGGCAGGTGCGTGAGCTGGCCGCGCACGCGCCGCAGCCGCACTGCCGCATCGGGTGCCAGCCGCAGCGCATCGCCGGCGTTCGCCAGCACCGCCGTGCCCGCGCGCGCGATCTCGCCGCCATGCGCATCGCGCGCGAGCCAGTCGTCGCCCGCGCGCTCGAGCGCGGCGACCTCGCATCCGTAGCGCGCGAGCAGGCGCTCGCCGCAGCGCGCGAGCAGCGCGCGCACGGCGGCGGGCGTTCGCAGCCATCCCGCCTGCGAGAACCACACGCCGCCCGCGGCGACGGGCATGCCGGCGAGCCAGCTTGCGCGACCGGCGTCCACCTGCTCGGCGTACGCCGCCGGGTAGCCGAGCGCTGCGAGGGCGCGCTGCTGCGCCTCGGCCTCGCGTTCATCGCGGGCGAGCTGCAGCACGCCGCAAGCCTTGTGTTCGACGCCGCTCGCCAGCAGGTGCAGGAAGGCCGCGCGCGTGAGGCGCGCGAACACGCTGTCGTCGGGCGCGATCAGCGGATGGAAAGTCCCCGCGTGGTTGCCGGATGCCTCTGCCGCCGGCGCGGCGTGGCGTTCGACGAGTTCGACCTGCCAGCCGCGAGCCGCGAAGCGCTCGCATGCCGCCGCGCCGGCGATGCCGGCGCCGATCACCATGACGCGCCGCGCGGATGCCTGCGGCGGGCCGGCGGGCGTGCCGTGCGGCGCGAGGCTCGCGCGCAGCATCTCGCGCTTGGCGCCGAAACCGGCGCGCTTCTCCACCGCGAAACCGGCGGCGCCGAGCGCGGCGCGGACTTCGCCTGCCACGCTCCAGGTCGCCGCGGTGGCCCCCGGCGCGGCGAGTCGCGCCACGCGCTTCAGCAGCGGTGCCGACCACATCTCCGGATTGCGCGCGGGGGAAAAACCGTCGAGGTAGATCGCGTCCGCGGCGAGCCTGAGCTGCGGCAGTGCGTCGCTCGCATCGGCGAAGAACAGCGTCAGCACCACGCGCCCATGTTCGAACGCCATGCGGTGGCAGCCCGGCACCAGCAGCGGCCACGCCTCGCGCAGCGCCGCCGATGGCGCGGCGACTTCGCCGAGCGGCGCGTGCAGCGCTGCGAGGTCCGCCGTGCTGAACGGGTGCTTCTCGATCGCAACGTAGTGCAGCGTCGCGCAGCGCCGCGGATCCTCGCGCCAGGCCTGCCACGTGGCAAGGAAGTTGAGCCCTAGGCCGAATCCGGTCTCCAGCACGACGAAGCGCTCGCGACCCTGCCAGCGCGCGGGCAGCAGGTTCCCGCCGAGGAACACGTGGCGCGCCTGCGCCAGGCCGCCGCCGGCGCTGTGGTAGACGTCGCCGTAGGCTTCCGAGTACGGGGTGCCATCCGCCGCGAACGCGAGGCGGGCGGGCACGAGGGCAAACGGCATGCGGGCTAGACTATCATTGGGCCATTCCCCGTCACGCATTCCGGAGTGCGCCATGAACAAGCCCGCAGACCTGAAGCTCGCCACCGTCCCCGCCTGGATCAACGGCAGCGCCGTGCATCCGTCCACCGCCCGCCACGGCGAGGTGTTCAACCCGGCCACCGGCCAGATCGTCAGGCGCGTGCCCTTCTGCGGTGCCGAGACCATCGACGCGGCGGTGAAAGCCGCCCAGGCGGCGCTGCCGGCATGGCGCGACGCGCCGGCGATCCGGCGCGCGCGCATCATGCAGAAGTTCCTCGTGCTGCTGGAAAAGCACCAGAAGGAGCTCGCGATGCTGGTCACCGAGGAGCACGGCAAGACGCTGCCCGACGCCATGGGCTCGGTGCAGCGCGGCATGGAGGTGGTGGAGTTCGCCTGCGGCATCCCCGCGCTGCTGAAGGGCGAGTATTCGGAGAACGTCGGCACGCAGGTCGACACGCACACCGTGCGCCAGGCGGTCGGTGTCTGCGCCGGCATCACGCCGTTCAACTTTCCGGTGATGGTGCCGCTGTGGATGTTCCCGATGGCGATCGCCTGCGGCAACACCTTCATCCTCAAGCCCTCCGAGAAGGTGCCCTCGGCGTCGCTGCGCATGGCGGAGCTGCTGAAGGAAGCCGGGCTGCCCGACGGCGTGCTGAACGTGGTGCATGGCGACAAGGAGGCGGTGGACGCGATCCTCGCGCACCCGGGAATCGCGGCGGTGAGCTTCGTCGGCTCGACGCCGATCGCGAAGTACATCTACGAGACCGGCGCGCGGCACGGCAAGCGCGTGCAGGCGCTGGGCGGGGCGAAGAACCACGCCGTGGTGCTGCCGGACGCGGACCTGGAATTCGCCGCCGACGCGCTGATCGGCGCCGGCTACGGCTCGGCCGGCGAGCGCTGCATGGCGATAAGCGCGGTGGTCGCGGTCGGTGCCGCCGCCGACCCGCTGGTCGCGCTGCTGAAGAAGAAGGCAGAGGCGGTCAAGCTCGGCCCGGGCACGCAGGACGGCGTCGACATGGGCCCGCTTATCAGCCGCGTGCATCGCGACAAGGTGGCTTCCTACGTCGACCAGGGCGTCAAGGAAGGCGCGCAACTGGTGCTCGACGGACGCGCGGAAACCAAGCGCGAAGGCTTCTTCCTCGGCGCCACGCTGTTCGACAAGGTCAAGCCGTCGATGGAGATCTACAAGAACGAGATCTTCGGCCCGGTGCTGTCGGTGCTGCGCGTCGATTCGCTGGAGGACGCGATCGCGATGGTGAACGCGAATCCCTATGCCAACGGCGCGGCGATCTTCACCGAGTCCGGCGGCGCCGCGCGTCGCTTCGAGAACGAGGTCTCGATCGGCATGGTGGGCGTGAACGTGCCGATCCCGGTGCCGGTGGCCTACTACTCCTTCGGTGGCTGGAGGAATTCGCTCTTCGGCGACCTGCACGTGCACGGCGTCGAGGGCGTGAAGTTCTACACTCGCACCAAGGTGGTGACCACGCGCTGGCCGCACCAGGACACGCCGAAAGCAGGCGGGTTCACCATGCCGACGCTGGGCTAGCCGCCGCCCCCTCGCGCCAGCCGCGTGAAGCTCGAGCGCTGGTCGCTGTCGTTCTACCGGCTGCCCTACGCCAGGGAAGTGCGCTGGTCGAACGCGATCGAGCGCGAAGGGCTCTTCGCGCTGCTCGAACTCGTCGCCGACAACGGCGCGCGCGGCATTGCCGAGGGCACGGTCAAGGCAAGCTGGCAGGGCGTGTCGCCGCGCTCGCTCGCCGCGGCGCTGGAGGATCTGGTGCTGCCGCTCGTCACGCCGATCGACCTTGCCGACGAGCGTGCGGTGGCCGCGGCGCTGGCGAAGCTGCCTGAGAATCGCCTTGCGAAAGCGCTCGTCGACAACGCCTGCTGGACGCTGCGTGCCGCGGCGCGCGGCATACCGCTGTGGCAGGCCTGGGGCGGCAGCGGCAAGGTGGAACTGTCGTGGACGGTCACGCGCGATACGCCGGCGAACATGGCGGCGGACGCGGCGCGCATGTGCGCGCGCCATGGCTTTCGCGCGCTGAAGGTGAAGGGCGGGCAGGGTATGGATACCGACCTCGCGGCATTGAAGGAAATCCGCGCCGCGGTCGGCGATGGTGTCGCGCTCTACGTCGATGCCAACGGCGCCTATCCGGCGACCGAAGCGGCGGCTTGCCTGCGCGCGCTGCAGGGCGCCGGCGTCGCGCTGGCGGAAGATCCGGCGCCGCTCGCGCCGGACGCCGCGTTCGAGCGCCTGCAGCAGGGCAGCGCGCTGGCCATCCTGGTCGATTCCGCCTGCTCGTCCAGCCGCGACGCGCGGCTCTTCCTCGAGCGCGGCGCGAGGGCGCTCTCCACCAAGCCGGGGCGCGTGGGCCTGTCGGAAGCGCGCGCGATCGAGGCGCTGGCCACCGCCGCCGGCGCGCGCACCACGGTGGGCATCTACGCCGAGAGCCTGCTGGGAACGCTCATCAGCCTGCAGCAGCCCGGCAGCATCCCGGCCGAGCAGACTTTCTACCTCGCGATGAGCGAACAGGTGACCGCGTTCGAGCTGCCGATCCGCGGCGGCTGCGTCCAGTTGCCCGGGGTCGCCGACCTGTCGGGCCTGGTGGACAGGGACCGGGTGAGGCGATTGGCCTACAATATCTAGTTAACCGGCCCCAGGCCAGTACTAGATATGGCAAAAGAAAAATACGACGCATCCGCAATCCAGGCCCTGAAGGGGCTCGAGCCGGTCCGGCGCATGCCGGGCATGTACACGCACACCATCCACCCGCTGCACATCGTGCAGGAGGCGATCGACAACGCCATCGACGAGGCGCTGGCGGGTTTCGGCAGGCGCATCACCGTGTCGGTGTGGAAGGACGGCTCGGTAGAGGTCGAGGACGAGGGGCGCGGCATCCCGGTTGACATGCACCCGGTGGAGAAGAAGCCCGCGGTCGAGGTCGCGTTCACCATGCTGCATGCAGGCGGCAAGTTCGCGAAGTCCGGCGAAGGCGTGTATCACATCTCCGGCGGCCTGCACGGCGTTGGCGTCGCGGTCACCAACGCGCTGTCGAAGCGCTGCGAAGTCACCGTGTACCGCGAAGGGCAGAAGCATTCGATCGCCTTCGAGGGCGGCGAACTGGTGTCGAAGCTGAAGTCCGAGCGCGCGAAGGACCGCAAGACCGGCACCGTGGTGCGGGTGTGGCCCGACCCGAAGTACTTCGACTCGCCGAACATCCCGATGGGCGAGCTCGAGCACCTGATCCGCTCGAAGGCCTACCTGCTGCCCGGCCTCACCACCGTGCTGCGCGTCGAGGGCAAGCCCGAGCAGAGCTGGACCTTCGAGCGCGGCATGGCGCAGTACTTCGAGCGCATGCTGGACGGGCGCGAGCTGGTGGCGCCGCTGTTTTCCGGTGCCAGGCACTTCGACGAGAAATCCGCTGCCGATTTCGCCGAGATCGAGGCCGGCGAGGGCGCGGAGTGGGCGATAGGCTGGGTTGCCGAGGGCGAGGTATTCGCCGACAGCCACGTCAACCTGATTCCGACGCGATCCGGCGGCACGCACGAGGCCGGATTCAGGAACGGGATCTTCGACGCGCTCACCGCGTTCATGGACACGCGCACGCTGACGCCCAAGGGCGTGAAGCTGATCGCCGACGATCTCTGGTCGCGCGCGTCGTTCACGCTGTCGGCGCGCATCGTGCGCACGCAGTTCCACGGCCAGACCAAGGAAAAGCTCACCACGCGCCACGCCGCCAAGCTGCTGGAACTCTGCGTCAAGGACGCCTTCGAGCTGTGGCTGAACCAGCACCCGGACGACGGCAAGCGGATCGTCGAGCTCGCCATCGAGCAGGCGATGGCACGCCTGTCCCGGGGCAAGAAGTTCGAGCGCAAGAAAGGCTCGGGTGTGGCGACGCTGCCGGGCAAGCTCGTCGACTGCGCTTCCGACGACGTCACGCGCAACGAGCTGTTCATGGTCGAGGGCGATTCCGCCGGCGGCTCGGCCAAGGAGGCGCGCGACAAGGAAACGCAGGCCATCCTGCCGCTGCGCGGCAAGGTGCTGAACACCATGTCCAAGGACGCGCGCACGGTGCTCGCCAACAAGGAGCTGCAGGCGATCGCCACCGCCATCGGCGTCGACCCGCACGGCGCCACGGACAACCCCGACCTGTCCGGGCTGCGCTACGGCAAGGTGATCATCATGACCGACGCGGACGTCGACGGCGGCCACATCCAGGCGCTGCTGCTGACGTTCTTCTTCATGCACGCGCCCAGGCTGGTCGAGGCAGGCCGCGTGTACGTGTCGCAGGCGCCGCTGTTCAAGGTCGAGGTGCCCGCGCAGGGCAAGGGCAGGCCGGCACGCCGGGTGTATTGCCTGGACGAGGACGAGCTCGAGGAAACGCTGGTCGCGCTGAGGAAGGAAAAAGTGCGCGAAGGCTCCTGGGAGATCTCGCGCTTCAAGGGCCTGGGCGAAATGAACCCCGAGCAGCTGTGGGAGACCTCGATGAACCCGGATTCGCGGCGCCTGGTGCGCATGAAGCTCGACGCCGCGCAGATCGCGCGCGCGCGCGCCACCTTCGAGCTGCTGATGGATTCCGGCGAGGCCGAAGGCAGGCGCAACTGGATGCGCGAGCACTGGAAGAGCGTGGAGGCTGACGTATAGCGCAAGGGAGGCTGCATGGCTGCGAAGAAAAAGAAGACGCAGAAACCGGCCTGGGAACGCGGCTTCCGGGGGCACGTGCTCTGGGCCGGAAAGCAGAAGCTGGGCAGGGTAAACGTGCATGCGGGCAGTGACGCCGGACACAAGTACACCTGGGAAGCCGCCGGCCGCACCGGCGAGGCGGATTCCCTCGACAAGGCACGCGCCGCGGTGGAGTACGCCGTGATGGTCGCGGACAAGCAGAGAGACCTCTTCGAATAGACCATGGAAGACACCCACACCCCAGACCTTTTCGCGCCGGACAACGGCGACGATTCCGCGCCGATCGAGAGCCACGCCTCGCAGGCCTACCTCGGCTACGCGGTGTCCACCGTCAAGGCGCGCGCGCTGCCGGAAGTCGCCGACGGCCTGAAGCCGGTGCAGCGCCGCATCCTCTACGCCATGGGCGAGGCGCAGGGCGCCGCGCAGGGCTACGCCAAGTGCGCGCGCTACGTCGGCGAGGTGCTGGGCAAGTACCACCCGCACGGCGACTCCTCGACCTACGAGGCGATGGTGCACCTCGCGCAGCCGTTCTCGATGCGCTACCCGCTGATCGACGGCCAGGGCAACTTCGGCAGCCGCGATGGCGATTCGGCTGCCGCGTACCGGTACACCGAGGCGCGGCTGTCGCGCTACGCCGAACTGATGCTCGCCGAGATCGGCGAGGGCACCGTCGACTTCATCAAGAACTACGACGGCAAGTTCGAGGAGCCGCAGCTCCTGCCGGCGCGGCTGCCCTTCGGCCTGCTGAACGGCTCGTTCGGCATCCCGGTAGGCTTTTCCACGCGCATCCCCTCGCACAACCTGAAGGAGGTCGCGGCCGCCGCGGCGCACGTGATCCGGCACCCGAAGGCGAAGGTGGAAGATGTGCTCGACATCCTTCCCGGGCCCGACTTTCCCGGCGGTGGCCAGATCATCTCGTCGCCGGAGGAGATCCGCCAGGCCTACGACACCGGCCGCGGCTCGATCGCGATGCGCGCGCGCTGGACCACCGAGGCACTCGCGCGCGGCCAGTGGCGCATCGTCATCACCGAGCTGCCCCACGGCGTGTCCTGCCGGCAGGTGCTCGAGGAGATCGAGGCGCTGGTCAACCCGCGGCCGCCGACCGGCAAGAAGGAGGTGTCGCAGGAGCAGCGGCGCCTGAAGCAGTTCATGCTCGACCAGGTCGAGGCGGTGCGCGACGAGTCCGATCGCAAGTCGAAGCTTCGCCTGGTGATCGAGCCGCGCTCGTCGCGCCAGAGCCCGGAAGAGACGATGAAGACCTTGCTCGTGCACACCAGCCTGGAGACGCGCCTTGCGATCAACCTGACCTGGCTGGGGCTGGACGGGCTGCCGGAGACCAAGGGCATCGTCGGCGTCCTCGCCGAATGGGGCGAGTTCCGCGTCAACACCGTGCGCCGGCGCACCCGGCACCGCCTGGACAAGTGCGAGGAGCGCCTGCACATCGTCATAGGGCGGATGCTCGCGTGGGCGAAGATCGAGGACATCATCAAGGTGATCCGCGCATCCGAAGACCAGGCCGCGGCGAAGGCCAACCTGCGCGAGAAGTGGAAGTTCACCGAGCGCCAGGCCGAGGACATCGTCAACCTGCGCCTGGGGCAGTTGACCAAGCTCGACGGCGTCAAGCTGAACGAGGAAAGGAAGGGCCTCGAAGCGGAACGCAAGGGCCTGCAGGAGATCCTCGGCGACGAACGCGCGCTCCGGAAGCTGGTCGTCGCCGAACTCGCCGAGGACGCGAAGAAGTACGGCGACGAGCGGCGCACGCTGATCCGGCCGGAGGAGCGAGCGACGATAGAGCGCACCGTGGTCGAGGAACCGATCACGGTGATCCTGTCGAAGAAGGGCTGGGTGCGCGGCCGCAGCGGCCACAGCGTCGACATGTCCGCGGTCGGCTACAAGGACGGCGACGCGCGCTTCATGGAGCTCGAGTGCAAGACCACCGACGTGCTGACGGTGCTCGCCGCGGGCGGCAAGTGCTTCTCGGTGGACGCGGCGACGCTGCCCTCCGGGCGCGGCGATGGCGCGCCGATCAACACGCTGATCAACTCCGGCTCGGACGAGATCGTCTGGATCGGCCTCGGCAGCCCGGACACGCAGCTGCTGGTCGCCAACTCGGCCGGCAACGGCTTCCTCTGCAAGCTCGGCGACCTCGCCACGAAGACACGGCAGGGCAAGGAGTTCATGAGCGTGCCCGAGGGTGCGCGCATGCTCGCACCCGCGCCGGTCGGCGCCGGCAAGGCGGTGGCGGCGCTGTCGAGCGACGCGCGGCTGCTGGTGTTTCCGCTCGCCGAACTGCCGGTGCGCCCGAACGGCGGCGTGGGCGTGCAGTTGATGGCGCTGCCGGACAAGGTGTCGCTCGCGGCGGTCGCGACTTGCGACGGCAAGTCGCTCGCGGTATCGGGCATCCGGCGCAAGAACCGCGCGGTCGAAACGCTGGACGCGAAGGCGCTGCGCGAGTTCGAGGGCCGGCGGGCGCAGCGCGGCAAGGTCTGCGACGTCGGCTTCCGGCCCGACCGGCTCGGCGGGTGATACGCGCGATGCTGCTCGCGCTGGCGCTGCTGCCGTTTACCGCGTCCGCGGCGCGCTGCCGGGCACTTGACGGCGATACGCTGCAGTGCGGCGCCGAGCGCGTGCGCCTGTACCGCGTCTACGCGGCGGAGATGAACCAGGCGGGCGGCGCCGAGGCGAGGCGGAACCTGCAGCGACGGGTTGCGGGGCGCGAGGTACGGCTGCGTCGGCACGGCGTCGACCGCTACGGCCGCACGCTGGCCGACGCCTACGTCGGCGGTCGCAGGATCCGGCAGTCCGACATCGGCCCGCGCGCGGGGCGCGGCGTCAAGAGCGGATACGCGTCGAAGCCGAAGTGAGGGACCTGCTGCGCGCGGCGCGCCCGCTCACGGCCACTACCGCGATCCTCGCCACGGCGCTGGTGCTGGTCGCCGGGCATTGGACGCTGCCGCCGTCGCTCGCCGGCCTGCGCGAGGCGGGGCCCTACGCGTCGCTCGGCGCCGCAGTGGCGGTGGCCGCGTGGTTCAACCGCGGCCGCGCGCTGGTGTTCGCCGCGTCCCTGCTGATCGCGTACATGGGCTACGTGCTGGCGGGGGCCGCGGGCGGCTTCGCGCCGCGCGCGGTGTACACCGCGATGGCGCTGCTGGTGCCGGCCAACGTGCTCGTCGCGCTCGCGATGCCCGACCGCGGCGTGGCGCACCACCACGACTACCGCTGGCTGCTCGCCGTCGCGGTGCAGATCCTGCTGGTGGCGTGGATCGCCGCGTCCGGGCGCAGCGCGGTATCGGGACTTGCCTGGCAGGCACTGCTGGAGCACTGGAGCCTGCGCGCGCCGCCGATGCCCTGGCTGGGCAGGCTGCTGCTGGCGGCGGCGCTGGCCGCCGCGGCGTGGCGCGCCTGGCCGCGGCAATCGCGCCAGGAGATCGGCATCGGCGGCGCGCTAATCGCCTTTTACGTCGCCTGCGAATGGCCTGAGCGCGCGGACGTGTTTTCCGTGTTCATCAGCGCGGCCGGCGCGATCCTGGTCGTCGCGGTACTGCAGGAATCGCACCGCATGGCGTTCAACGACGAGCTCACCGGGTTGCCCGGGCGCCGCGCGCTCGAGGAGTCGCTCGCCGCGCTTGGACCGCACTACGCGATCGCGATGGTCGACGTCGACCATTTCAAGAAGTTCAACGACACGCACGGCCACGACATCGGCGACCAGGTGCTGAAGCTGGTCGCCGCGCAGCTTGACGAGGTCGGCGGCGGCGGGCGCGCCTATCGCTACGGCGGCGAAGAGTTCTCCGTGCTGTTCAACGGCCGCGGGATAGCGGATGCGCTGCCGCACCTGGAGCAGATCCGCGCGGCGATCGAGGCCTACCCGATGGCGGTGCGCGGCGATGATCGCCCCAAGCTGCCCGAGGACGGATTGCGGCGCCGCCGTGACGCCGGGCCGTCGAAGACGCTTTCGGTTACCGTATCGATAGGCGTGGCCGGGCCCGACGCGAAGCACGCCACGCCCGCCCAGGTGATCAAGGCCGCGGACAAGGCGCTGTACCGCGCCAAGGAGGCGGGCAGGAACCGCGTGAGCAGATAGGAGGGGCGATGGCTGGCATTCACGACGGGCAGGGCTACCGCGAGCAGGCGCTGAAACTGTTTCCGTGGATCTGCGGGCGCTGCGCGCGCGAGTTCTCCGGCGTGCGCCTGCGCGAGCTCACCGTGCACCACAAGGACGGCAACCATGCCAACAACCCGCTCGACGGCAGCAACTGGGAACTGCTGTGCATCTACTGCCACGAGAACGAGCATGCGCGCATGGTCGATGCCGCCACGGGAGGCGGTGGCGGCGACACGCAGCCCGCGCCGGCAACCCACCGGCCGCTGGGGGCGCTGGCGGCACTGCTGAAGAAGGACGGCAAGTAGTGGCGGCTGCGGCGAAACGGCCGCGCAAGCGCGCCGCGAAGCCGAAGGACAAGCCGCACCGCCACCACGTCTACGTCGTCGAGCTCGATCCGCGCGTGCTGAACAGCCGGCGCTTCCTCGAGGCCAACCCGGAACGCGACATGCTGAAGCCCTGCGTGTACGTGGGCATGACCAGCCTCACGCCGGAGCTGCGCTTCAGGCGCCACAAGGCGGGCATCAAGGCCAATCGCTATGTGCAGGAATACGGCCTCAGGCTGCTGCCTGGCCTGTACGCCTACGCCAACCCGATGCCCTACGACGCGGCCCGCGACATGGAGGTCGAGCTGGCGATCTCGCTGCGCGAGGCGGGCTACGCGGTCTGGCAGGCCTAGCGCCCGACGGTGTAAAGTCTGCACTCCCCATGGACGACCTCGATTTCTCGCAACCGGCGCCGGCCAGGCCCGGGCAGCCGGCGGCCAAGCCCGCGCCGGCACGGCCCGCCGCGCCCCCGCCCCCCCCGATGTACAACGCCGCGATGGCGATGGAGTTCTTCCGCGCCTCGGGCAAGCCCGAGAGCTTCGCCGCGGGCGCCACGGTGTTCGCCGAGAACGAGAAGGCCGGCGGCTTGTTCGGCAAGCGGGCGCGCATGTACCTGCTGCTCACCGGCGAGATCGAGATGCGTGCGCAGGACCAGCCGATCGGCGTGGTGCGCATCGGCGAGGTGTTCGGGGAGATGGCGGTGATCGCGGGAGCGGCGCGCACCGCCACCGCGGTGGCGAAATCCGCGAGCACGGTGATCGGCCTGGACGACAAGCAGTTCCAGGCGGCGCTGCAGCAGAAGCCCGAGTTCGCGCTGATGATGATGAGCGTGGTCAACAGCCGGCTGCGCAGCACGCTGACGCGGCTGCACGCCAACCGCACGCTGCACGCCGGCGAGGCGAAGGAGTCCGCGGTGTTCGACCGCAAGGCGCTGGCCGGCCTGCGCCAGGCGCTGGGCGAGCAATCGGTGGTGCGCTGCGAAGCCGGCAAGATGCTGATGCAGGAGGGCGCGCCGGGCAACGTCATGTACGTGGTGCTGGAGGGACGCATGGCGATGTCGATCAAGGGCGGCGTGGTCGGCCGTGCCGGGCCGGGCGGCGTGTTCGGCGAGATGGCGCTGGTGGACCAGTCGCCGCGCGCCGCCAACGCGAGCGCCGAGGTCGACTGCACGCTGCTCGCCATCAATCGCGCGGCATTCCTGCACCTGGTGAAGACCAGCCCCACGTTCGGGGCCTCGGTGCTGGCGGCGATCGCCGAGCGCGCCGCCGACATGGCGGAACGCAACCGCTAGGAGTTCCCCGGATTCTTCCGCGCGGCTACAGCAGGCCCAGCTGCCCGAAGCGCACGAGAAGCTCGCGGCACGCCCAGGCATCGGTGGCGGCGTAGGCGATCTGCGCGGCATCCAGCCGCGGCGCGGCCCAGTTCGACGTGCGCTTGCCCTTCGGGATGCGCGCGCCGAGGAAGATGCCCGCAAGGTTGCGCAGGCCGGTCTGGCGCAGGCCGTGGCGGCGCGCAACGCCGCCGAGGTCCAGCACCGATGATTCCTCGAACGGGAACACCTGCTTCAGCTTCGCCAGGTCGTCCGCCACCGAGACGCCGCCCTTGGTGATGCCCGGGGCAGACATGAAGCTCCCGATCGCGGCGGAGAAATCCATGCGCCCGAGCTGGAACAGGTACACGCTGCGCGCGGTCGCCACCTGCACCAGGCAGGGCAGGTAGCTCTCGCCGACGCGAAACGCCGGGCGCGTCTCGGTGTCCCAGCCCACCGCGGCCTCGTCGCCGATATCGTCCACCGCCTGCTCGAGTTGCGCGGGCGTCTCCACCAGGCAGACGTCGCCGTCGTAGCGCCGGACCGGAAGCCCGGCCATTTCCTCGCGCGAAATCTCGCGCAGGTACTCCGCCGGCAGCGCCGCGCCGGCTGCGCTCATCGATGCGCCGCCGCTGGCTGGTCGCCGAGCCGTTCCCTCGCAATGTACTGCTGGCGGAATTCCTCGAAGGCGAGCGTGTCTGCCGCCTCGATGCGCTTCTGCTCGGCGATCGATTCCTCCGCCATGCGCTGGAAGCGCTGCTCAACCTCGGCCGGAAAGGGCAGCTCCAGCATCGCCTGGCGCGTGCGCAGCGACTGCGCGCGGGTGAACGCGACGTAGGAATTCCCGTGATCGTGCGCCATCGCGGCGAGCACGCGCGCCGAGGGCAGCGATTGCGGCGCGGCGAGCGCGGCGCCGGCGGCGGCGAGCGCGCTCGCGTAGCGGCTGCCGCCGTGCACGGCATCCAGCGCCGCGGCGATCGGCGCGCATTCGGCCAGCACCTCCGTGCCCCATTCGGCGAGCCCGGCTTCGCGGCCGCCGCGCTCCAGGCGCAGCCCGGGCTCGCGCCCGCGCGCCGCGACGCGGTGCTGGTTGCGGCCCAGCGCAGCGATCTCCTGCGGCGTGTCCGGCGGGCTGTCGGCCAGCAGGCAGTGCAACAGGAACACGTCGAGGAAGCGCATGGTTTCGGCGGCGATGCCCACCGGCAGGAACGGATCGAGGTCCATGCAGCGCACTTCGACGTACTCCACGCCGCGCTCGCGCAGCGCGTGCAGCGGCCGTTCCCCCGGGTGGATCACGCGCTTGGGTCGGATGGTGCCGTAGAACTCGTTCTCGATCTGCAGCAGGCTGGTGGCGAGCTGGTTGTAGTCGCCGCCCGGATTGCGGATGCCCACCGCCTCGTAGGGCGGGTAGGGTACCGTGAGCGCCTCGGAGAGCGAGCCGGCGTAGCTTTCCAGGCTGTTGTAGCTCACCGCGAGCGAGGCCTGGGCATCGCTCTGGTAGCCCAGGCGCCCCATGCGCAGCGACGTGCCGTGCGGCATGTACAGCGTGTGCTCGGTCAGCGACTGCAGCCCGTGCTCGCGCCCGGCGACGAAGCTCGAGCACACCGCGGGCGACGCGCCAAAGAGGTACAGCAGCAGCCACGAGTGGCGCCGGAAGTTGCGGATCAGCGCAAAGTAGTCGCCGTTCTCCACCCCGGGCAGCGACCAGTTGTAATGGATGCCCGAGATGGTCTGCATGCGCCTGCCGTAGCGGTGCGCGAGGCCCATGCGGTAGACGCTCTTGGCGCGGCCGATGTTGGAGTTGCCGTAGCGTCCGAGCGGGATGGTCTCGTCGGTGGGCAGGCCGCAGGGCATGCTCGCCACCCACAGCATCTCCTCGCCGATGGCGCGGTAGACGTACTGGTGGATCTGCGCCAGCTCCTCCAGGCAGGCCTCGACGCCCTGGTGCACGCCGGTGATCAGCTCGAGCTGCGCCTCGCTGTAGTCGGTGGTGATGTTCGGGTGCGTAAGCGCCGAGCCCAGCGCCGCCGGGTGTGGCGTCATCGCGAGCCTGCCGTCGGGCGTCGCGCGCAGGCTCTCCTTCTCCACGCCGCGCCGGATGCCGGCGAGGGCATCGGGCTTCAGCGCGCGCAGCCGTTCTTGCAGCTTACTCATGCGGATTCCTCGAGCCCTGATTCTCCGAAGGTAACAGAAGTGCCTCCAGCGCCTCCCAGCGCTCCAGCTTCGCCATCAGCAGCACCTCTATTTCCCCGCACCGCGCCTGGTCTTTGCGGATCGCGTCGCCGGGCTGGCGATAGTACTCGGGCTCGGCCATCCTTGCTGCGAGCGTGCGCTGCTCGGCCTCCAGCGCCTCGATCTCGGCGGGTAGCGCCTCCAGTTCGCGCTTTTGCCTGTAGCCGAGCTTCGGCCTTGCGCGCGGCGCGGGTTGCGCCGTCGCCGCGGGGCGCGCCGGGCCTCCGCGGACGTCCGCGCTCGCGGATCGCTGTGCGATCCAGTCGGAATAGCCGCCGACGTAGCTCTTCCACGCGCCGCCGCCTTCGGGCGCCAGCGTCTGCGTCACCACGTTGTCGAGGAACGCGCGGTCGTGGCTCACCAGCAGCAGCGTGCCGTCGTAGTCCTGCAGCGCAGCTTCCAGCAGCTCCAGCGACTCGATGTCGAGGTCGTTCGTCGGCTCGTCCAGCACCAGCACGTTCGCCGGCCGCGCGAACAGGCGCGCCAGCAGCAGCCGGTTGCGCTCGCCGCCCGAGAGCATGCGCACCGGCGACTGCGCGCGGCGCGGCGGGAAGAGGAACTCCGCGAGGTAGGTCATGACGTGCTTGCGCGCGCCGTTCACCTCGATCCAGTCCGAGCCCGGGCTGATGGTCTCGACCACCGTCTTCTCGGGGTCGAGCTGCTCGCGCATCTGGTCGAAGTACGCCGGGACCACGTTGGCGCCGAGGCGCACGGTGCCTGTGTCCGGCGCGAGCGTGCCGAGGATCAACTTGATCAGCGTCGACTTGCCGGCGCCGTTCGGCCCCACCAGGCCGATGCGGTCGCCGCGGCGCACCGTGAGCGTCAGGTCCCTGACGATGTCGCGCCCGCCGTAGCGCTTGGTGAGGTGCTCGATCTCGGCGACGACCTTCCCCGAGCGCTGCTCGCCCGCGTCGATCGCCAGCTTCACCGCGCCGGGACGCTCGCGGCGTTCGGCGCGCTCGCGGCGCAACTGCTCCAGCCGCTTCACGCGGCCTTCGTTGCGCGTGCGGCGCGCCTCCACGCCCTTGCGTATCCACTGCTCCTCCTGCGCCCAGAACTTGTCGAAGCGGCGCCTCGCGAGCGCTTCCGAGGCCAGCTCGTCCGACTTCACGCGCTCATAGGCGGCGAAGTTGCCCGGATACGAGCGCAGGAAGCCGCGGTCCAGCTCGACGATGCGCGTCACCACGCGGTCGAGGAACGCGCGGTCGTGCGTGACGACGATCATCGCCGGGCCCTTCACCGCCATGTTCTCCAGCAGCGTGATGCCGTCGATGTCCAGGTGGTTGGTCGGTTCGTCCAGCAGCAGCAGGTCCGGGCCCAGCGCGAAGGCGAGCGCGAGCGCCGCGCGCTTGGCCTCGCCGCCGGAGGCCTTGCCCGGCGCGAGGTTCTCGTCGAGCCCGAAACGGTGCAGGTACTCGGTGAGTCGCGTGTCGACGCGCCAGTGTTCGCGCTCGTCGTGATGCTGTGCCGAGCCGCCGCGGATGAGCAGGCTGTCCTTCAGCGTCGGCGCCTCGGGCAGCACCGGCTCCTGCTCGACGTACACCACGCCCAGGCCGTCGCGCCTCTTCAGCTCGCCGTCGTCCAGCGCGACCGTGCCCGCGATCACGCCGAGCAGCGACGACTTCCCCGTGCCATTGCGCCCGATCAGCCCGATGTGCTCGCCCTCCTGCACCGCGAGCGATGCGCCATCCAGCAGCGGCATCATGCCGTAGGCGAGCTGCGCTTCGGAGAGGACGAGCAGGGTCACGGGTGCCTATAAACTCGAAACATGGAACTGCGATTGACCGACGCCGGCGCGACCTTCTCGCCCTGCCGCCGCTGGCGCTACCTGCTGTGGCGGCGCTGGGATGCGGCGAAGCCGGTGGCGAATTTTCTCATGCTGAACCCCAGCACGGCGGACGAACACAAGCTCGATCCCACCTGCTCGCGCGCGCGGGATTTCGCCGAGCGCTGGGGCTACGGCGCATTGATCGTCACCAACGTGTTCGGCTGGCGCGCCACCGACCCGGCGGACATGAAAGCGGCGAAGGATCCGGTCGGCCCGGGCAACGACCGCGCGATCGTCGCTGCCGCGAAGGCATCCGCGCTCGTCGTCTGCGCCTGGGGTAACCATGCCGCGCACGTCGGCCGCTCCACGCAGGTTAAGGAGCTGCTGCGCGATGCCGGCGTGGCGCTGCACGCGCTGCGACTGAACGCAGGCGGCGAGCCCGCGCATCCGCTGTACCTTCCCGGCAGGCTGCGCGCGCAGCCCTGGGCGTGAGCGCGCGGGCTAGGGACACTCTGATTTATTCGCCGCGAACTGCGTTGCGACAGGGCGCCCGCCCGCGAGGCGTCGTGGCGCAGCAGGTAGCGGGACTACCTGCAAGCCGCGCAACGAAGCGGGCGGGCGCCCTGTCGCAACCCTCCGGGACGGGCGATAGGGCCGCATGGCTTTGTCGCGCGTCGCTTGCTTGGAATGACCAAGCGGCGCTCCTTGCTTCGCGCCCTGCGGCCCTATCGCTCGTCGCAGCCGCGCGGGAATAGATCAGAGTGTCCCTAGGCGATGCCGAGCAGCTCGACCTCGAACACCAGCGTGGCGTTCGGCGGAATCACGCCGCCGGCGCCGCGCGCGCCGTAGCCGAGCGACGGCGGGATGGTGAGCTTGCGCTTGCCGCCCACCTTCATGCCGGCGACGCCTTCGTCCCAGCCCTTGATGACGTGGCCGGCGCCGAGCGGGAATTCGAACGGCTCATTCCTGTCCTTGCTGGAATCGAACTTGGTGCCGTCCATCAGCCAGCCGGTGTAGTGCACGCTTACCTGCGCGCCCTTGGCCGCTTCGGCGCCAGTGCCTTCGGTGAGTTCCTGGTATGTGAGTCCGCTGGATGTGGTGGGCATGTCTTTTCCTCGTCGAAACAGGCCGCCATTGTGCCCCAGCTTGCGGTGTAATTTCCCGCCTGCGGGCGAGACTAAACTTCAAACGCTTCAATGGAGGGCAGCAAATGGCACGCCTTGACGATATCCCGGAGCCCACGCGCTCGCACGTGACGGCGCTGGAAGTCGCGCCGTTCGACACCCGGCCCTTCGTCGCCGGGCCTGCGCTCGCGCAGCGCCGCGTCGCCGTGGTGAGCTCGGCGGCCTTGTATCGTCGCGGCGATGCGCCGATCCTGCCCGGCAGCGCCGAGTACCGCGCGCTTCCGGCGAGCCTGCCCGCGGGCGACATCCTGATGAGCCACGTGTCGATCAACTTCGACCGCTCGGGCTGGCAGCGCGACATCAACACCATCTATCCGCTCGAGCGCCTGCGCGAACTCGCCGCGGAAGGCGTGATCGGCGCGCTTGCCGACACGCACTACTCGGTGATGGGCTCTACCGATCCGCGCGCCATGGCCGACAGCGCCGACGCCATGGCCGCGCAGATGCGCGCCGAGGGCGTCGACGCGGTACTGCTCAGCCCGGTCTGACCGTTCTGCACGCGCGCCGTGTGCGCGCTGGGGCAGATGCTGGAACAGCGCGGCCTCGCCACCGTGGCAATCGGGCTGGTGCGCTCGCACATCGAGAAGACGCAGGGCCCGCGCGGCCTGTTCGTGCCGTTCCCGCTCGGGCGCCCGCTGGGCGAGCCTGGCGACGCGGCGTTCCAGCGCGGCGTGCTGCTGGCCGCGCTGCGCCTGCTCGAGCGCCGCGACGGCCCGGTCGTGATCGACGATTTTCCGCTCGATGCGCCGAGCCAGTACGCCAACCCGGAATGGGCGCCGCCGTTTCGCCTGCCGCAGCCTGATGCGCCGCGCGCGCCGGCCGAGTGGGCGGATGCGCTGGCCGCCGAAATGTCGCTCGTGAAGCCCTGGTGGGAGCGCGCGCGCGAGCGATTCGGGCGCAGCAGCGTCGGCGTTTCGGCGCAGGCAGCGCAAGCATGGCCCGCGTACGCGGCGCAGTTCCTCGACGGCGAGCTGCCAGAGCCGCCAGCGCCGCTGACCAGCCCGGCGTTCGCGTTGCGTTTCCTCGCCGACGACTTGAAGGCTTACTACACCGAGGCGGTACAGGCCGACGGGCCGGTGCCCTCGCCGGACCAGGTGAATGCGTGGCTGTTCCGCAGCACGCTGGCCGGGCGGTTTCTGGTCGCGCTGCGTGCCGCGTCGCTGGCGAGCGAGAACAAGGCGCTGCAGACCGCGGGCGGGCGCTTCCTGGTGCCCGTGCCGTGGCTGCCGCCCGGTACCTAGGGTCGGGAACCTAGAACAACTGCAGGCAGAGCACGGCGAGGCCCGAAACCAGCAGCACCATCCCGGTGCCTTCGAGCACGCTGGTGCGCTCGCCGAACATGCGCTTCGCCAGCGCATAGCTGAAGAACACCTCGATCAGGCCGAGCGCGCGCACGTCGGCGGCGTTCCTCATGGCAAAGGCGGTGAACCAGCCTGCGGACGCTGCCGCACCCATCAGGCCGGCGAGCAGCGACATGCGCCAGGCGCTCAGCACCGCGGCGAGCTTGTCGCGCTGCTTCACGTACAGATAGCCGCCCAGCAGCACGCTTTGCATG
Organism: uncultured Enterobacteriaceae bacterium; assembly: GCA_964612335.1. GTDB lineage: Bacteria > Pseudomonadota > Gammaproteobacteria > Burkholderiales > SG8-39 > CAZTDU01. Next base: position 36,377 of record CAZTDU010000009.1, read on the forward strand.
GACTGCGCCCACACCAGCGTCCAGGCGCCGGCGATCGCCGGGTTCGGCTCGGCGAGCGCGAGCGTGGCGCCGCGGTAGCCCACCGCGGTGATGGCGAACAGCGCGCCCGAGCCGATGCCGTACACCGCGGCCTGCGACAGCCACGTACTGCCTGCCGCGTTCCTCGCGTCCTTGGCCGAGATCAGCACCACGCCCGCGGTGGCGATGACGATGGCGACCGCGGAGGTCAGCGTCACCGCTTCGCCCAGCAGCACCACCGCGAAGATCGCCACCTGCAGCACTTCGGTCTTGGAATAGGCGGAGGCGACCGCGAAGTTGGTCTTCTCCATGGCGAGGAGCAGCAGCGCGGTGGCGAGGATCTGGCCGACGCTGCCGACCAGCGTCCAGGCGAAGAACGCGCCCGACAGCGGCGGCAGCGCGGCGCCGGTCCACGCCATCACGGCGACAAGCCACACCGCGGCGAAGGGCAATCCGTAGACGAAGCGCACCAGCGTCGCGGGCAGCGTGCCGTGCGCTTTCGTCAGGTTCTTCTGCGCGGCATTGCGCACCGTTTGCGCGAACGCCGCCCACAGCACGATGGGTATCCACAGCCAGGCGACGGATGTCATGGTGGGGCAGAAGGATACAGGGCTTGATTTCGCCGCTTCCGCCCCCAAATGCACCGCATGGACTACCGCGCACTGACTGCCGAAGAGCACCCGCAGCCGCTGCCCGTTCCCGGCGGGAAGGACGGCGCCCTGAAACCCATTCCAGAGGATGCATTGATCCTGGTGCCGCTGCGCAGCGCGGTGCTGTTTCCCGGCGTCATGTCGCCGGTGACGATCGGGCGCAAGAGCTCCATCGCCGCCGCGCAGGCAGCCGCCAAGGGCGAGCGCGCAGTGGGCTTCCTCCTGCAGCGCGACCCGGCGCAGAACGACGTCGGCCCCGACGACCTGAGGCGCGTCGGCACCGCCGGGCAGATCGTGCGCTACATGGCAGGCGGCGAAGGCGCACACCACATCGTGGTACAGGGCGAGAAGCGCTTCCGCGTCATCGAGTTCCTCGAAGGCTGGCCGTTCCTGGTCGCCTCGGTGGCGTGGATACCGGAAGCAACCGAGACGGGTCCGGAGATCGAAGCGCGCTTCCTGCAGTTGAAGGGCAAGGCGGTGGAGGCGATCCACCTGCTGCCGCACGCGCCTGACGAGCTCGCCGGCGTCGTGCAGGGCATCGAATCGCCTGCGGCGCTCGCCGACATGGTGGCGAACCTGATCGACGTCTCGAACGAGGAAAAGCAGGCGATCCTCGAAACCTTCGAGCTGAAGCCGCGGCTGGACCGCGTGCTCGCGCTGCTGGCCGCGCGCGTCGAGGTGCTGCGGCTTTCGAAGGAAATCGGCGACAAGACGAAGCAGGAGTTCGACTCGCGCCAGCGCGAGCACGTGCTGCGCGAGCAGCTGCGCCAGATCCAGAAGGAACTGGGCGAGGACGAAGATACCGCTGCGGAGATGGACGAGCTGAAGGCGGCGATCGCGGCTGCCGGCCTGCCGGAAGAGCAGGCGAAGCACGTCAACAAGGAACTGAAGCGGCTCTCGCGCATGCAGGAGGGCGCCGGCGAATACGGCATGCTGCGCAGCTGGCTCGAGCTGGTGGCGGAGCTGCCCTGGAAGCTCGAGGAACCGGCGGCGATCGACGTCGCCGAGGCGCGCCGCGTGCTGGACGAGGACCACTACGGCCTGGACAAGGTGAAGCGCCGCATCCTCGAGCACCTCGCGGTGCGGAAGCTCGCGCCCGAGGGCAAGAGCCCGATCCTGTGCTTCGTCGGCCCGCCCGGCGTGGGCAAGACCTCGCTCGGGCAATCCATCGCCAAGGCCACCGGCCGCAAGTTCCAGCGCGTGGCGCTGGGCGGCACGCACGACGAGGCCGAGATCCGCGGCCACCGCCGCACCTACATCGGCGCCATGCCCGGCAACATCATCCAGGCGGTGCGGCGCGCCGAAACGCGCCAGCCGGTGATCATGCTCGACGAGATCGACAAGCTCGGCGCAGGCGGCTTCCATGGCGACCCGTCGTCCGCCCTGCTCGAAGTGCTGGACCCGGAGCAGAACGCGAAATTCCGCGACAACTACCTCGGCGTGGACTTCGACCTGTCGCGCGTGATGTTCATCGCCACGGCGAACCAGCTTGACACCATTCCCGGCCCCTTGCGCGACCGCATGGAGATCATCGCGCTGCCCGGCTACACCGAGGAAGAAAAACTCCAGATCGCCAGGCGCTACCTGGTGAAGCGCCAGCTCGAGGCCAACGGCTTGAAGCCCGAGCAGGCGACGGTGACCGACGCCGCGCTTTCGGCGCTGATCGGCGACTACACGCGTGAAGCAGGCGTACGCAACCTCGAACGCGAGCTGGGCTCGGTATTGCGCCACGCGGCGATGAAGGTGGCCGAGGACGGCGCCGAACACATCACGGTCGAGGCCGCCGACCTGCATGGGATCCTCGGCGCGCGCAAGTTCGACAACGAAGTCGCGCAGCGCGTCGCGGTGCCGGGCGTGGCCACCGGCCTCGCCTGGACCCCGGTGGGCGGCGACATCCTCTTCATCGAGGCGAACAAGGTGCCTGGCAGCGGCAAGCTGATCCTCACGGGCCAGCTCGGCGACGTGATGAAGGAATCGGCGCAGGCCGCGCTTACGCTCGCCAAGACCTGGGCCGGCGAGTCGCTCGACAAGGTGGACGTGCACATGCACGTGCCGGCCGGCGCCACGCCCAAGGACGGGCCGAGCGCGGGCGTGGCGATGTACCTCGCGCTGGTGTCGCTGCTCTCGGGGCAGCCGGTGAGGAACGACATTGCCATGACCGGCGAGATCAGCCTGCGCGGCCTGGTGCTGCCCATCGGCGGCATCAAGGAAAAGGCGCTTGCCGCGCTGCGCGCCGGCATCAGCACCGTGATGCTGCCGCGCCGGAACGAGAAGGACCTCGAGGACGTCCCCGCCAGCGCGCGCGAGAAGCTCGAGTTCATTTACCTCGATCGGGTCGAGGACGCGGTGCGCGCCGCGATTCCAGGTGCAGCGATATCCAGCCCAGAGCGAGCAGCAGCATGAACACGAAGGCGTTCGCCGGGATCTGCAGGTTGAAGTCGTAGGCGCTGTGGATGCCGATGGCGGTGATGCCCATCACCGCCGCGAAGCCCATGCCCCGCGCCAGCGGGTCTCGCCGGCGCGACTGCGCCAGCACCGCGGCCACCAGCGCCATCAGCGGCAGGCTGCCGGCGAGCAGCACGCCGATGAAGCCCGTATCGGTGAGCATCTGCACATAGTCGTTGTGCACGAAATCGAAGAACGGCAGGATGTCCTCGCCGCGGTAGCGCGTGAACATGGCGTAGAAGCTCCCCGGCCCCGAGCCGAATAGCGGAAAGTCGCGCGCGATGTCCAGCGCGTAGACGCTGGGGTCGACGCGTTCCTCCACGTCCTGGATCGTCGTCTGCTCGATCCGCTGCACGGTCTTTTCCACGCCGAACCATGCGCCGACGATGAAGATGTCGACGACGATCAGGCTCGCGACCAGGATCACCATGCTGCGCGTCGCGTGCCGCGACAGCACCAGCGCCACCACGCCGGCGACCACCAGCGCGGAGAAGAACGCCGTATTGCCCATGCGCGAGCGCGTCATCACCAGCGCCACCACCATGACGACCAGCAGGATGCGCAGCGGCGCCTTGCGGCTCAGCACCAGCTGCGCGAGGTCGCGCGCGAGCCGCCGCCAGCTGCGCGGCACGCTGTCCTCCAGCTCCGCGATCATCAGCCCGATGCCCACCGCCAGCGTCATCTCCAGGAACCCGGCCAGGTGGTTCGCGTTGACGAAGCCGCCGCTCGCCCGCGCCGCGTGCTCGAACCTGGTGCCGTAGAGGGTGAGCTCGAACCCGGTCAGGTGCGCGATGCCGCCGTACACCGCCTGCGCGAGGCCGCTCAGCACGATGGCGTAGCAGAGGAACCTGACGCGCGCGTGCGTGCGGCACAGCGCTAGCGCGAGGAAGAACGCCATCGCGTACGCGCTGCTCTTCAGCCAGAACGTCGCGCTCGCGTGTGGCTCCACAGACAGCGTGGCCCAGCCGCGGCCATCGGCCGCATAGGGGGCGGCGAGCCGGTGCAGCGCTGCGGCAGCGGGCGACAGCGTGTCCAGCCACGCCAGCGGCAACGGCGCGAGGTGCAGCGCCAGGTAGGCCAGCCACGCTGCCAGCACCGCGAGCGCGGGCCACGCCCGCCGCAGCAGCGCCGTGGACACCACCTCCCCGCGCATCCAGGCGGCAAGCCAAAGCGCGCCGGCGGCGAACAGCCCTGCCTGCAGCAGGCCCCAGGCCCAGGCGCGGTTGCTGCCTAGCGGGAACGGCGCCCACAGCACCAGCAGCGCGAGTAGCCCCAGCGCTGCGCGTTCCAGGTACGGGGTGCGCAGGGTTGCGTAAGTGCGGTGAGCTTCGGCCAGCGATGCTGCGGCCTGCGGTGCTGCGTCGCCGGCCATGTCAGGCGCCGTGCACGATGCGCCGCGGCATGTCCTCGACCAGCATGCGTGCCGCCTCGACGCCGACGATGCGTGCCGCCGCATCCCGCCCCGGCGCCATGCGCGGCGGCCGCGCCGTGGTGTCGTGCGCATCCGAGGCGATCACCGTCACCCAGCCCTGCTCGAGGAACTCGCGCGCGCGCGCTTCGCAACCCGGGCCGAACCCGCCCACCACGGCATCCGCGGTGAGCTGCACCAGGCAGCCATCGTCGACGAATGGCTCGAGCCTGGATGCGTCGCGCAGGATGTCCTTGTTTCGCTCCGGGTGCGCGATCATCGGGCGGATGTTGCGCGCGAGCAGCCAGTCGACGAACTTGCCGCTGCCCACCGGCACGCGGTCGTGCGGCAGCTCGAGCAGCATGACGTCGAAGCCGTCCAGCTTGCCGAGGAAAGGCACGCGCCCCGCCTCGATCAGCGGCACCACGTCGTAGTCCAGCCGCACTTCGGCGGCGAAGCCCACCTGCAGCGCGATGCCCGCGCGCGCGAGATCGGCGCGGTAGGCCGCCACCGCGGCCTCGATCCCCGCAAGCTCGTTGTCCCAGCGCCCGACGTGGATGTGCGGCGTGACGAAGGCTTCGCCGATGCCGTTCGCCACGGCAAGCCGCGCCATCGCAAGCGCCTCTTCGCGGGTTTCCGGGCCATCGTCTATGCCCGGCAGCAGGTGGCAGTGCAGATCGATCATGGCTGGCCGTGGATGTCGTGGCCGGCGCGGCGAGCCGGGACCCGGGTCAAACCCTACTACTCTTTCGCCGGCACGTAACCGTAGCCGTACTTCTTGCCGTATTTGCGATAACGCCTGCCGTAGCCGCTGTATTCACCGTAGTAGCGATCGGCGCGATCGAGGTCCAGCTGGTTCAGCACCACGCCGGTCAGCGGTGCGTTGACGCGGCGCAGCCGCTTGATGCCCACGCGCGCGAGCGGGTAGGGCGTATCGTCGGCCTTCACCACGTACACCACTTCCGACGCAAGGCTGGCCAGCACCAGCGCGTCGCTCACCAGCTGTACCGGCGGGCTGTCGATGAGGATCACGTCGAAACTCTTCTGCAGCGATTCGACCAGCTCGCTGAAGCGGTGCGAGGCGAGCAGCTCCAGCGGATTCGGCGGCACGCGCCCGGCGGGCAGCACCGAGAGCTGCGAATCCGCCACCGGGTAAAGGCATTTGTCGAGCGGCAGCTCTCCCGACACCACCTGCGCGAGGCCCCCGAGCGGTGCCTTGCCCTTGCCCGCCAGCACCTTGCCTATGCGGGGGCGGCGCATGTCGGCATCCATCAGCAGCGTCTTCTTCACCTGGCCGAGCGCGAAGGCGAGGTTGATCGCCACCGTGGTCTTGCCTTCCTCGGGCACCGACGAGGTGACCACCACGATCTTCTTCGGGCTGTCGAGTGCCGAGAGCAGCACCGCGCTGCGGATGGTGCGGATCGATTCCGAGAACGCGCTCTGCGGGTCGTCGAGGAACATGCGGTCCAGGAACTGCCCGCGCTTCGCCTTGGTCACCTGCACCATGCCCAGCACCGGCACGTTGAGCTTGGTCTCCACGTCGTGCGTGGTCTTCAAGGTGTTGTTCAGCCGCTCGACCAGCACCGCCAGCGCGAGGCCGAGCAGCAGCGCACCCAGCACCGACAGCCAGACGATCAGCTGCCTGTACGGGCCGGAAGGCGAGGCCGGGACGATAGCCGGGTCGACCACGCGCGCGATCGCGGATTGCATGTCGTTGGAGATGTTGGTTTCCTTGAAGCGCTGGATGAACATCTCGTAGAGCTGGCGGCTGTTGGCCACCTCGCGCTCCAGCGCCGCGAGCTGGAACTCCTTGCGGTTGATGCCCTGCAGCTCGCTGCGCGCGGCGTTCAACGATCGCTCCGTCGCGGCCTCGTTGGCCCTCGCCGCGTCGAACTCGCGCCTCACCGTCTGCGCCACCGCGGCGATCTGCCGGCGCAGGTTCTCGCGCGCGCTCTTCAGGTCCGATTCGGCCGCGATCATGCGCGGGTGCTCGCGGCCGTAGCGCTTGGATGCCTCGTTCAGGCGCTTCTCGGCATCGGATTCCTGCTCCTTGTAGCGCAGGATCAGCGGGTGCTTCTGCATCGCCGGCAGCGTCTCGAGCGTCTCCTGCGAGCGCCCGCTCAGCACCGCGCTCACCTGGTTGTAGATGAACTCCGCCTCGGTGCGCTTCGCGCGCGCGTCCGCCAGCGACTTCTGCAGGTCCGCGATCTGCTGCGACACGCCGCTCTGCGCCAGTCCCTTGGCGTCGATGATGCGCTCGCGATCGCGGAACGCCTGCAGCGCCTGCTCGGCCTCGGTGAGCTTTTTCTTCAGGTCGCCGGACTGGCTGGTGAGCCAGCTGGTGGCCTTCTGCGTCATCGCCATGCGCGCTTCGAGGTCGGACTCGATGAACAGGTCGGCGAGCGCGTTCGGGACGGCCGCGGCGAGCGCGCGGTCCTTCGATTCGAAGCTCAGCGTGATCAGCTGGCTGCCGCGTACCGGCGTGACGTCCAGCTGCTTGCGCAAGCTGCCGATCACGCGCTGCTCGACCGCCTCGGGGCTCGGCGCGGCCGCGGGATCGCCTACCAGCCCTTCGGGCAGCAGCGTGCGCCAGAACGGCAGCGGCTGCTGGCGCGGGTCGAGCACCGGATGCTCGGCGAGATTCAGGCGCCGCACGAGCTTCGCGGCGATGTCGCGCGACCTGAGGATCTCCACCTGGGTCTGGAAGAACTCCCGGTTGCCGCTGGCGAGCTGGCTGTACACCTCCTCGATCGATACCAGCTTGGGCTTGCTGGATTCGACCAGCAGCGTCGCCGAGGCGCGATAGGTGGGCGGCAGGCTGTACGCGATCAGCCCCGCGAGCACGCCGACCGCGATCACCAGGCCGAGGATGCTCCACTTGTTGCGCGCCACCGCGCGCGCGTAGCGCACGACGTCGAGCGTTTCCTGCTCGATCTCCGCGGCGCCGGGCGATCCCGGCGCCGCGAGCTCGCGATCGGCCACGGTGTTCATGCGCGGGGGCTCAGAAGAAGCTTTCCTCGATCGTCAGTATGTCGCCCGGGTAGACGGGATCTCCCAGTCCGACGCGCTGCCGGGTCTGCTTGGGGTCGCCCTCGCGGATGACGAAAATCTTCTCCTTCGACGCGCGTTCCTTGAAGCCGCCGGCGATCGACACCGCCTTGATCACGGTGAGGCCGGGGGAGTAGGGATAGCCCCCGGCGCGCTCCACCTGGCCGTTGATGAAGAAATTGCGGTACTCGTTGATGGTCACGGTCACCTGCGGGTTGAGCAGGTAGCGGCCCTTCAGCCCGTCGCGGATCAGCGTTTCCAGCTCGCCCACCGTCTTGCCGAACAGCCGGATCTCGCCGAGGATCGGATACGAGATCGTTGCAGCATCCGACAGGCGGATCTTCTCGCGCCTGAGGTCGTCCTCGCCCAGCACCTGGATCGTGATCACGTCCCCGGAGCCGAGGCGGTAATTGGACAGCGTCGGGTCGCGCACCTGCGCATGCGCGGCGAACTGCGTCAGGAAGCCCGCGGCGAGGACCAGCAACGCGACAACAGAGCGCAACAGCATGCTTCGGGCGTGCCCCGTCGTGAATTCGAGCGGGGAAGTATAGCAATTCCCCCCGTTTCGCCGACGCGGCGGGCGGGAGCAATATGGAGAAAATCGGGGGCCTAGAGAGTCGCGCCGACGAACAGCATGAACAGGTCGCGGTCGTAATCGAGCGCGTTGCCGTTCGACTTGCGGTCGGACCGGGTGTACTCGGCGCCGAACTTCAGCCAGCGCTGCCACTGGTAGGTGGCCTTGGCGCCCAGCGTGGTGGTCTTGTCGCGGCGACCGCCGCCGGTGCCCTCGAAGTCGTCGTAGCGCAGGCCACCGTTCAGCGCGGTCGAGAAGCGGCTGTTCCAGGCGTGCGTCCACGTGAGCGTGTGGTTCTTGGTCAGGAGGAAATCGCCCACGCCCGAGGATTCGCCGGTGGACTTGGAACTCGCCAGGTCGAACACCGAGTAGGTGAGCGGGCTCCAGCGGATGCCCACGTCCCAGCTCGTGTTGGTGGAGAAGTCCGCGCGTGCCGCCGAGTCGAAACGCTTGGCGAGGCGGCCGAACTTCACCGTGCCGGTGGTCTTGGCGGTCGCCTCCCACTTTGCGCCGATGAAGAAACGGCGCTCGGTGGAGCTCTGCGTCGACGTGGCGAGCTGGTAGTCGATGTCGCTGAACTGCGTGCCCGCGAGCAGCTCGGTCTTCGGCGCCACGCGCCAGAAGAACGTGCCGCCCAGCACGCGCGTGTCGCGGTCGCTCACCGCGGTGTTCGCGCGATTGTTCTGGTACTCGCGGGAGAAGGCGCCCGCATCGATCTCGATCCGTCCCCTGGCGCCCTGCGCGCCGTAGCTGAAGATGCCGTCCACGCCGGTGTTGGTGTATTCGTCCGGGCTGTTGCCGCCCGGGCGGTCGGTGGACCCGCGCGGGTCGTGGCCGTAGCGGTGCTCGGCGCGCAGCTTGAGGTTGGCGCGGCCGCTGAACACGATGCCGGCGTTGCCGGCCAGCGACCAGTCGGTGTAGTCGTCCTCGCGGCTGGTGTGGTAGCGGCCTTCGGTAAGGCGCGCGGTGACGTCGAAGCTGTGCGGCCCGGTCTTGCCCTCGAGCTTCACGTAGGGGCTGACCGTCGTATACGCGGATCCCTTTCGATTCGCGTTGCTCAGGAACAGGTTGTTGTCGCGGCCATGGGCGATGTCCAGCCCGGGGTACGCCACCAGCGGCCCGACCGGGACTCCTGCCGGCCCGGATTGCGCATGCGCACCAAAGCTGGCCAGCGCCAGCGCGGCGACTACCGCAGTCCGATTCCACATGCTGCTCATGGAGAACCCGAGGCCTTGTTGGTATTAGTCTTTATTTTTCAGTACAGTAGCGGGTAATGCAAAAGCTTTCTCTAAGCTTTCCGTGCGGCCGTATCCTTTTTGCAACATGCTGCGGTGCAAAAACATCGTCGCGGCACCTTCGAAACACTGCTTGCCATCGGACGAGCGGCAAATATACAGGCATGCCCATCACGTGCCAACCTGATTTCGGCTGACTCGACCATGCCGTTGCGTTGCGGTCACATCCGATGACAGGCCGGCTCCGGCGGCGGGTGGCGCTGATCACCGGCGTTACCGGCCAGGACGGCGCCTACCTCGCCGAGTTCCTGCTGCAGAAGGGCTATACCGTGCACGGCATCAAGCGCCGGGCGTCGCTCTTCAACACCGACCGCATCGACCACCTGTACGAACCCCAGCAGAAGGCCGGCCGCCGCTTCGTGCTGCACTACGGCGACATGACCGACGCCTCGTCGCTCGTGCGCATCCTGCAGAAGACCCGCCCGGACGAGGTCTACAACCTCGCCGCGCAGAGCCACGTCGCGGTGTCCTTCGAGGAGCCCGAATACACCGCGCAGTCCGACGCGCTCGGCGCGCTGCGCCTGCTGGAGGCGATCCGCATCCTCGGGCTGGAGAAGACGACGCGCTTCTACCAGGCGTCCACGTCCGAGCTGTACGGCAAGGCGCGCAAGAGCCCGCAGGACGAGAACACGCCCTTCCACCCGCGATCCCCCTACGGTGTGGCGAAGCTCTACGCCTACTGGATCACGGTGAACTACCGCGAGGCCTACGGCCTGTACGCCTGCAACGGCATCCTCTTCAACCACGAATCACCGGTGCGCGGCGAAACCTTCGTCACGCGCAAGATCACGCGCGGCCTCGCGCGCATCAAGCTGGGGCTGGAAGACTGCCTGTACCTGGGCAACCTCGACGCGCGGCGCGACTGGGGCCATGCGCGCGACTACGTCCAGGCGATGTGGCTGATGCTGCAGCAGAAGGCCCCCGACGACTACGTCATCGCCACCGGCAGGCAGTCGAGCGTGCGCGATTTCGTGCGCATGGCGGCGGCGGAACTGGGCATGAAAATCACCTGGCGCGGCAAGGGCGCGCGCGAGCAGGGCCTCGCCGACGGCAAGGTGATCGTGCGCATCGACCCGCGCTACTACCGTCCGGCCGAGGTGGATACGCTGCTCGGCGACGCGCGCAAGGCGCGCCGCCGGCTCGGCTGGCGCGCCCGCACCCCGCTGCGCCAACTGGTGGCCGAGATGGTGCGCGAAGACCTTTCGCTCGCCGAGCGCGACCACCTGTCGCGCCAGCGCGGCTACCGCACCTACCGGTATTTCGAGTGAGCGCATCGCGCGCGCTGATCTGCGGGGTCTCCGGGCAGGACGGCGCTTACCTGGCGAAGCTTCTGCTGGACAAGGGCTACGAGGTGATCGGCACCTCGCGCGATTCGAAGGTGCAGCGCTTCGACAACCTGGCGCGGCTGGGTATCCGTGAGCGCGTGACCGTCGCCACCATGAATCCCGAGGACCCCGCGGCGGTCGCGGCGGCGCTGCGCCAGTGGCTGCCGCAGGAGCTGTACCTGCTCTCCGGGCAGAGTTCCGTCGGCCTGTCGTTCGAGCGGCCGGCGGAGACCTTCCGCAGTATCGCGCTCGCCACGCTCAATCTGCTCGAAGCGGTACGCACGCTGCGCGCGCCGGTCCGCGTCTTCAACGCCGGTTCCAGCGAGTGCTTCGGCGACGTGCCATCCGGCGTGGCGGACGAAGACACCCCGTTCCGCCCGCGCAGCCCCTATGCCGCCGCCAAGGCCGCCGCGCACTGGCAGGTGGCGAACTACCGCGACGCCTACGGCCTCTACGCCTGCAACGGCATCCTCTTCCAGCACGAATCGCCGCTGCGGCCCGAGCGCTTCGTCACCCGCAAGATCACCGCCGCCGCGCGGCGCATCGCCCAGGGCAGCGGCGAACGCCTGTCCCTGGGGGACCTCGCCATCCGGCGCGACTGGGGCTGGGCGCCCGAGTACGCCGAGGCCATGTGGCGCATGCTGCAGCAGGACGCGCCGCAGGACCTGGTGATCGCCACCGGCGTGCTGGCGAGCCTGGAGGATTTCGTCGCCGCCGCGTTTGCCGCCGTGGGCCTGGACTGGCGTGCGCATGTAAGCTTCGATCCGGCGCTGGCGCGCAGCGCCGACGTGCCGGGATTCGCCGGCGACGCGCGCCGCGCCGCCGAGTGCCTGGGCTGGAGCGCCACCGTGCACATGCCCGCGGTGGCGCGCCTGATGCAGGAGAACGAGCGCTAGTCGCCATGGACACCACCGCAAAGATCTACGTCGCCGGCCACCGCGGTCTTGCAGGTTCGGCGATCGTGCGCGCGCTCGAAGCTGCCGGCTGCACCAATCTGGTACTGCGCACGCACGACGAGCTCGACCTCGCCGAGCAGGCGCCGACGCGGGAATTCTTCGCCCGCGAGCGCCCGCGCATCGTCATCGATGCCGCCGCAAAGGTCGGCGGCATCGAGGCCAACAATACGCTGCCGGCGGACTTCATCCGCGAGAACCTGGCGATCCAGTCGAACCTGATCCACGAGGCCTGGCGCGCCGGCGCGCAGCGGCTCCTGTTCCTCGGCTCCAACTGCATCTATCCGCGCGACTGCCCGCAGCCGATGCGCGAGGACTACCTCCTCACCGGGCCGCCCGAACCCACCAACCGGCCGTACGCCGTCGCCAAGATCGCCGGCGTGGAAATGTGCTGGGCCTACAATCGCCAGTACGGCACGCGCTTCGCGGCGCCTGTCCCGGCGAGCCTGTACGGCCCCAACGACAACTACGACCCGGCGCATTCGCACGTGATCTCCGCCTTCATCCGCAAGTTCCACGCCGCCGCGCGCAGCGGCGCGCCCAGCGTGCAGGCCTGGGGCAGCGGCACGCCGCGGCGCGAATTCCTGCACGCCGACGACATGGCGGCCGGCTGCCTGCACCTGCTCGGCATGGACGACGCCGCGTGGGACGCGCTCTTTCCGCCGTCGCGCGCACCGATCGTCAACCTCGGGCCCGGCAGCGACATGCGCATCGACGAACTCGCCGATACCGTGCGCCGCGCGCTTGGCACGACCGCTGCGGTGGAATGGGACCGCGCCAGGCCCGACGGCGTGCCGCGCAAGCTGCTGGATTCCACGCGCATGTTCGCCACCGGCTGGCGGCCGCGCATCGTGCTGGAAGAGGGCATACGCGCGCTCGCGCCCGAGCTCGAGCGCCGGCTCTCGGGTAGCGCGGCATGAGCGACGCCGCCGCGCTGCCGGCGCTTGCCGATGTGCGCATCGGCATCGTCGGCCTGGGCTACGTCGGCCTGCCGCTGGCGGTGGAGTTCGGCAAGCAGTTTCCGGTGGTGGGCTTCGACACCAAGGGCGCGCGCATCGACGAGCTGCGCGCCGGCCACGACAGCACGCGCGAAGTCGAGCCCGCCGAGATGGCGCTGGCGAGAAAGCTCACCTTCGCCGCCGACCCGGAGGCGCTGCGCGCCTGCAACGTCTTCATCGTCACCGTGCCCACGCCGGTGGACGCGGCGCGCCGGCCGGACCTCGGGCCGCTGACCGCCGCGTCGGAGACCGTCGGCAAGGTGATGGGCAGGGGCGCCGTGGTGGTCTACGAATCCACCGTCTACCCCGGCGCAACCGAGGAAGTCTGCGTGCCGCTACTGGAACAGCATTCCCGCATGCGCTTCAACGTCGACTTCCACGCCGGCTACAGTCCCGAGCGCATCAACCCCGGCGACCGCGAGCACCGCCTGCCCACAATCAGGAAGGTGACCTCCGGCTCCACGCCCGCGGCCGCCGACTTCGTCGACGCGCTGTACCGGCGCATCGTCACCGCCGGCACGCACCGCGCCAGCTCGATCAAGGTGGCCGAGGCCGCCAAGGTGATCGAGAACACGCAGCGAGACCTGAACATCGCGCTGATGAACGAGCTGGCGCTGATCTTCCACCGCCTGGAGATAGACACGCTGGAAGTGCTGGAAGCCGCGGGCAGCAAGTGGAACTTCATGCCGTTTCGCCCCGGCCTGGTGGGCGGGCACTGCATCGGCGTCGACCCGTACTACCTGACGCACAAGGCGCAGCAGATCGGCTACCACCCGGAGATCATCCTCGCCGGCCGGCGCATCAACGACGCCATGGCCGCGTACGTGGCCGACGAGGTCATCAAGCTGATGACCCGCACGCGCGCGCAGGTGGTGGGTTCGCGCATCCTGGTGCTGGGGCTGACGTTCAAGGAAGGCTGCCCGGACCTGCGCAACACCAAGGTCATCGACATCGTGCGCGAGCTGCGCAGCTACCACGCGCAGGTGGATATCTACGATCCGTGGATAGACGTCGCCGAGGCCGAGCGCGAGTACGGCGTCACGCCGCTCGCGCTGCGACCGGCCGAGAACACCTACGACGCCATCGTGCTGGCGGTGGCGCACCCGGAATTCCGTGCCTGGGGCGCCGCGGGCATCCGCGCGCTGGGCAAGCCCGGGCACGTGCTCTACGACGTGAAATCGGTGCTCGCCAAGGGCGACGCCGACGGCAGGCTCTGAACGTGGAATCCCGCGCGTGAAGGTCCTCGTCACCGGCGCCGCGGGCTTCATCGGCAACCACGTGGCGCTGCGCCTGCTGGAACGCGGCGACGAAGTCGTCGGCGTGGACAACATGAACGCCTACTACGACGTCGGCCTGAAAGAGGCACGGCTGCGCCGCATCCGGTCGGGGCTGCCGTTTCGCCTGGCGCGCCTGGACGTCGCCGACCGCGCCGGCATGGCGGATCTCTTCGCCGCCGAGAAGCCGCAGCGCGTGGTGCACCTCGCCGCGCAGGCAGGCGTGCGCTATTCGCTCGTCAACCCGCACGCCTACGTGGACAGCAACCTGATTGGTTTTACGAACATCCTCGAAGGCTGCCGCCACGCGCAGGTGGAGCACCTGGTGTACGCCAGCAGCTCCAGCGTCTACGGCGGCAACGCGCGGCTGCCGTTCTCCGAGCACGACAACGTCGACCACCCGGTGAGCCTCTACGCCGCCACCAAGAAAGCCAACGAGCTGATGGCGCACGCCTACAGCCACCTGTACCGGCTGCCGGCCACCGGCTTGCGCTTCTTCACCGTGTACGGCCCCTGGGGCCGGCCCGACATGGCGCTCTTCCTCTTCACGCGCGCGATGCTGGAAGGCAAGCCGATCGACGTCTTCAACCACGGCGACATGGTGCGCGACTTCACCTACATCGACGACATCGTCGAGGGCGTGATCCGCGTGCTGGACAGGCCCGCCGCCGCCGACCCCGGATTCGACGCCGCGGCGCCCGACCCGGCGACCAGCAACGCGCCCTACCGCATCTACAACATCGGCAACAACCAGCCGGTGAAGCTGACCGCGTACATCGAGGCGCTGGAAGCGGCGCTCGGCATCGTCGCGCAGAAGAACCACCTGCCGATGCAGCCGGGCGACGTGCCGGCCACCTACGCTGACACGCGCGACCTGGACGCCGCGGTCGGCTTCAAGCCCGCGACGCCGGTCGAGGAAGGCGTCGCGCGCTTCGTCGACTGGTACCGCAGCTACTACCGCTGATGGAGAGCCTTGCCTGGACCGCGAAGAATGTCGTCGCCACCCTTGTCCTGCCGCCCGCGTCGCTGCTGGTCCTGATCGCGCTGGGCCTGTGGTTCGGCAGCCGGCGCTGGGGCCGCTGGCTGGCCGGCACATCGCTTGCGCTGCTGACGCTGCTGTCCATCCCCGCCGTCGGCAACCTGCTGGCCACACCCTTCGAACGCGCGTATCCGCCGCTCGACCTCGAAGCCATGAAGCAGCGGCCGAAGGAGGGCATGATGGTCGTGATCCTGGGCGGTGGCAGGGACCTCGGCGGCGTCGAGTATCCGGAGGGCGAGCGGCTCAACGACGCTTCGCTGCGGCGGGCGCGATACGGTGCGCGCGTGGCGGGTGCGTTGGGATTGCCGATCGCGGTGTCCGGCGGCGCGCCCTTTGGCGGCACGCACAGCGAAGCGGCGCTGATGCAGAAGTTCATCGAGGCCGAGTTGCGCATGCGCGTGGCGGTGATCGAGGCCAGCAGCCGCGACACGCGGCAGAACGCGCTGCAATTGCTGCCACGGCTGCAGAAGCAGAATGTTCGGAGCGTCGTCCTGGTCACGGATGTGTCGCACATGCCCCGCGCCGCGCGCACCTTCCGCGCGGTGGGGTTCGATGTCATGCCGGCGCCGCTTGACTACCATGCGGATGCGCCGCTGGGCGTGCAGCACTACCTGCCGGCCGCCAACGGACTGGAGAAATCGTATCGCGTGATGCGGGAACTGCTCGGGGAAGCCTGGTACCGCCTGGTGCGAATGGTGAGCTGATGGCCGGCCAGGGCACGCTGCTCCGGGACATCAAAGGGCTGCTCGGCGGACTGCCGGCACGCCGGCACGGGCAACTGGGCCTGCTGATCGGGCTCATGTTTGCCGGCGCGCTGGCCGAAGTGCTCAGTCTCGGCGCCGTGGTGCCCTTCCTCGCCGTACTCACCGACCCGGTCCTCGCCATGCGGCAGCCGTTTGTCGGCGGCGTCATCTCGTTCCTCGGCCTGGCGGCAGCCGAAGACCTGCGCTGGACGCTGACCCTGCTGTTCGGCGGCGCCGCGGTGGCATCCGGCGCGGTTCGCATCCTGCTCATGTATGCGACGGCCAGGCTGAATTTCGGCATCGGCCACGAACTTGGGACAGAGGTGTACCGGCGCAGCCTGTACCAGCCTTACGAGGTGCACGTTTCGCGCAATACCAGCGAGATCATTGGTGGGCTGAACAAGGTGGATGTCGTCGTCTGGGTCGTGTTCAACCTGCTCAACACCTGCAGCGCGGTGCTCATGGCGGCTTGCATCGTCGTCACGCTGCTGTTCATCGATGCGCAGGTCGCGCTTGCCGCGCTGCTCGGCTTCGGCGGCGTGTATGCGGCGGTCACGGCGCTTACCCGCCAGCGCCTCGCGCGCAACAGCGAGGTCATCAATCGGGCGTACGACTCCCGTGTGCAGACGATGCAGGAAGGCCTCGGCGGCATTCGCGACGTGCTGCTGGACAAGGCGCAAGGCGTGTTCGCACGCCGCTTCGTCGAGATCGACTGGCCGATGCGCCAGGCGCAGGCGAGCAACAATTTCATTGCTCCCAGCCCGCGCTTCGTGGTCGAAGCCCTGGGCATGGTGCTGATCGCGCTGCTGGCGTATTACCTGACCGCGGCCGGCGGCGGGGTCGTCGCCGCGATCCCTGCGCTGGGCGCGCTGGCCCTCGGCGCACAGCGCCTGATGCCCCTGCTGCAGCAGACCTACCAGGGCTGGGTGTACGTGGCGGGGAACCGGCAACTGCTGGGCGATGTGGCCGCGCTGCTGCGGCAGCCGGTGTCGTCGTACATGCAGGTTGACGTCGCACCCATGCCGTTCGAGCACGAGATCGTCCTGGACAAGGTGTCGTTCCGCTACCAGCCCGCGGCACCGCTGGTGCTTGAAGAAGTGAGCCTGGACATCCCGCGCGGGGCGAGGGTGGGACTGACCGGGCCAACCGGCAGCGGCAAGAGCACCCTGATGGACCTGCTGATGGGGCTTCTCGAGCCATCCTCCGGTCGCATCAGCGTCGACGGTCAAGCGCTGAGCGGCGCCGCGCGGCTGGCCTGGCAGCACAATATCGCGCACGTACCGCAAGCGATCTTCCTGCTCGATGCCAGCTTTGCCGAGAACATTGCGTTCGGCGTCGATCCCGGGCAGATCGACATGGCTCGCGTGAAGGCCGCCGCGCGGCAGGCGCAGATCGCGGAGTTCATCGAAGCCGGACCCATGGGCTACGACGGGCTGGTCGGCGAGCGCGGCGTGCGCCTTTCCGGCGGGCAGCGCCAGCGCGTCGGCATTGCCAGGGCACTGTACAAGCAGGCGAAGGTGCTGGTGTTCGACGAGGCCACCAGCGCGCTGGACGACGACACCGAGGCGGCGGTCATGCGGGCCATCAACGGGCTTGGGCGCGACCTGACCATCGTCCTCATCGCGCACCGTGTCTCGACGCTGCAGGGATGTGACATCATCCATCGGCTGGACCAGGGCAGGGTCGCGTTCTCGGGAAGCTACGACGCGCTGCTCGCGACGCTCAGACATCCACACGACGGGCCGGAGCACACGCATGCTGGCTGACAAGACAATACTGATCACCGGGGGCACGGGTTCCTTCGGCCACGCGTTCGTCCCCATGACGCTGGCGCGGTTCAAGCCGCGCAAGCTCATCGTCTACTCCCGCGACGAAATGAAGCAGTGGGACATGGCGAAGAAATTCCAGGACGACGGGCGCGTCCGCTTCTTCATCGGCGACGTGCGCGACCGCGAGCGCCTGTATCGCGCGCTGGACGGCGTGGACTACGTGGTGCATGCCGCCGCCACCAAGATCGTGCCCACCGCCGAGTACAACCCCTTCGAGTGCGCGAAAACGAACGTCTTCGGCGCGATGAACCTGATCGACGCGTGCATCGACAAGAAGGTGAAGCGGGTGGTCGCGCTGTCGACCGACAAGGCGAGCAGCCCGATCAACCTGTACGGCGCGACCAAGCTCGTGTCCGACAAGCTCTTCGTTGCCGGAAACTCCTACTCCGGCGTCGCCGGCACGTCGTTCTCGGTGGTGCGCTACGGCAACGTCATGGGGTCGCGAGGCTCGGTCATTCCGTTCTTCATGTCCATCCCCGCGGGAGAGGCGGTTCCGATCACCGACGTGCGCATGACGCGCTTCATGATCACGCTGGAGCAGGGCGTGGAGCTGGTCTGGCATGCGCTGGAAGACATGGAAGGCGGCGAGATCTACGTGAAGAAGATCCCGTCCATGAAGGTGGTGGACATCGCGCACGCCGCCAACCCCGGCGCGGCGCACCGGGTCGTCGGTATCCGCCCGGGGGAGAAGCTGCACGAGCAGATGGTCAGCGCCGAGGACTCCTACTACACGTACGAATATTCCCAACACTTCAAGATCCTGCCCGCGATCCACAGCTGGCACACCGATTACAAGCGCATCAAGGATGGTGCCAGGGTGCCCGAGGGCTTCGTGTATTCCAGCGACGCGAATCCGCAATGGATGCAGGTCGACGAACTGAAGCGCTGGATCGAAGCCAATCGCGACAAGGTCGGCCGGATCTGACCGGATCGTGTCGCCTGCGGCCTGAATGGACTACATCCATTACTCCACGCCGTCGGTAAGCGAGGCCGATGTCGAGGCCGTGCGGGAGGTGCTCACCTCAGGCTGGCTGACGCAGGGGCCGACGGTTCCGCGCTTCGAGGCTGCGTTCGCGCGCCTGCACGATGCCGCGCACGCGGTCGCCGTCTCGAACGCCACCGCCGGACTTCACATCGCCTGCCTCGCGCTCGGCGCAGGGCCGGGCACGCGGGTCTGGACCAGTCCCAACAGCTTCGTCGCCTCGGCAAACTGCGCGCTGTACTGCGGCGCGAGCGTGGATTTCGTCGATATCGATCCGGCGACGCGCAACATGTCGGTGGCGGAGCTCACGCACAAGCTGGAGCAGGCCGAGAAGGCGGGCACGCTGCCATCGATCGTCATCTCCGTGCACTTCGCCGGCCTTCCCTGCGACATGGCGCCGATACGCGCGCTGGCGGACCGCTACGGCTTCCGCATCATCGAGGACGCCGCGCACGCGGTCGGGGCCACGTATCGCGGACGGCCGGTCGGCGGCGAGTATTCCGATATCGCCGTGTTCAGCTTCCATCCGGTCAAGATCATCACGTCCGGCGAGGGCGGCATGTTGCTGACCCAGGACGCCGGGCTGGCGCGCAAACTGCGGCTGCTCCGCTCGCATGGCATCACCCGCGACGGCATCCAGCAGCCGGAGGAGAACCTGGGGCCCTGGTACTACGAGCAGCAATCGCTCGGCTTCAACTACCGCATGACCGATATCCAGGCTGCGCTGGGGTTGTCCCAGCTTGCGCGCCTGCCTGCATTCCATGCTGCCCGCCTGCGGCTTGCGGACCGCTACGACCGGCTGCTCGCGGGCTGGCCGCTGCGATTGCCCGCTCGCGTGGACTACGCCACAAGCTCCTGGCACCTTTACGTCGTCGAGATCGAGCAGCGAAGCGGCGTGGCCAGCCGTGCGGACGTCTTTGCGCGGCTCTACGGCAACAACATCGGCGTCAACGTGCACTACATCCCGATCCACCTGCAGCCCTGGTATCGCGGCATCGGATTCCAGCCCGGGCAGTTTCCCAACGCAGAGCGCTACTACCGGCACGCGCTGACGATTCCACTGCATCCGGGGCTGACGGATGCAGACCAGGACCGCGTGCTTGCGGAACTGAAGGCCGCGCTCGGCGCATGAGAACGGTAGTCATCGTCCAGGCACGCATGACCTCGACACGCCTGCCCGGCAAGGTCCTGCTGCCGCTCGCCGGCCGGCCGATGCTCGCGCGCCTGCTGGAGCGCCTGGCGCGCGTGCGGCGCGCCGATAGCATCGTCGTCGCCACCACGACGAACGCGACCGACGACCCGATCGTGGACTTGTGCTCGACCATGGGCGTGGCCTGTTTCAGGGGATCCGAGCATGACGTGCTGTCGCGCTACGCCGGCGCGGCCGCGGCGCACGGCGCCGAACTGGTCGTGCGCGTGACGTCGGATTGCCCGCTGCTCGACCCGCAGCTCGTGGACGAACTGATCGAGCTTTTCAGCCAGAGTGCCGGTACGCTGGACTACGTGTCAAACATGCTGGAGCCTTCCTATCCCTACGGCATGGCGGTGGAGGTGATGACGATGGCGACCCTGCTTGCCGCCGCGGCCGAGGCGACGCGGGACGACGAGCGCGAGCACGTGACGCCGTACGTCTACCGGCATCCGGAGCGATTTCGCCTGCGGTCGGTGCGGTATCCGACCGACCTGAGCCGCCACCGCTGGACGGTGGACACCCCTGAAGACTACGAACTGGTCGGCAGGATCTTTGCAGCGCTGTCCCCACGCAAGCCCGACTTCGTGATGGATGATGTCCTCGGTCTGTTGAGGGAACATCCCGAATGGTCGAGGATCAATGAACACGTGATCCAGAGAAAGCCGATTGACCGCCCGAGTTTGCAATGATGACGGATTCGAACCGTCGCGGACCGGGCTTCTCCTCGGTCAGGTCGATTCGGCCTGACGGTGTGAAATGAGTTCTGTCTGCATCCTTGACTACGGATCAGGCAACGTAGGATCGGTGGCGAATCTTTTCTCACTGGTCGCGGACTCCGTCGAGGTATCGAATGAAGAGTCCGCGATAGATCGCGCCACACATGTCGTTCTGCCTGGCGTTGGTGCGTTCGGCGCAGCGATGCGGAAGATCCTGGAGCGGATTCCGGTCGAGGTACTGCGCAAGGCGGTCTTCGAAGACGGAAAGCCGTTCCTGGGCATCTGCGTGGGCATGCAGGTGCTGGCGGACGAGGGCGAGGAATTCGGCGTCCATCGGGGGCTGGGCTGGATCCAGGGCAGGGTCACCCGGCTGGACGCGGGGGAACTGCCCTTGCCGCATGTGGGCTGGAACGATGTCGCGGCCGCCCGGGCCTCGCCGCTGCTCGCCGGGCTGGGGAACGAGGCGGACTTCTACTTTGTCCACAGCTTCGCATTCCGCCCGGGCGATGAGCGGGATGTCGTCGCCGTAAGCAGCTACGGCGAGAAGTTCTGCAGCGTGCTGGCCCGCGGCAACGTCTTCGGCGTCCAGTTCCACCCTGAGAAAAGCCAGCGCGCCGGCATCAGGCTGGTCAAGAACTTCCTCGCGCTGCAATGAAGAAGAAGCGCCTGATCCCGGTGCTGCTGCTGCGCAACGGCTGGCTCGTGCAGAGCAAGCAATTCAAGCGCTACCAGAACCTCGGCAATCCGGTATCCGCGGTGAAGCGCTTGAGCGAATGGGCCTCCGACGAGCTGATCTACCTCGACATCACGCGCGACGGCGGGTACGACCTGCGGCGAGACGACCTCGGGCACCCGAACAGGCACGGCATACTCGAGATCGTCCAGGACGTGTCGAAAGTGGCGTTCATGCCGATCACGGTGGGAGGCGGAATCCGGACTCTGCCGGACATCGAGGCCCGCCTGGCGGCAGGCGCGGACAAGGTCTCGCTGAACACGATCGCGCTGGAGGAGCCGACTTTCGTCGAGGCCGCAGCCAGGGAGTTCGGCGCCCAGTGCATCGTGGTCTCCATCGACGTGGCCCAGCGCGATGGCAGGATGCGGGTGTTTGGCCGAGGCGGGACTCTGGCGAGCGACTGCACTCCGGAGGCATGGGCCCGGACGGTGGAAGCCCTGGGTGCGGGGGAGATTCTGCTCAACTCAATCGATCGCGACGGCATGAGAACCGGCTACGATCTCGACCTGCTGCAGCGAGTGGCCAGCGAGGTCCGGATCCCGGTGATCGCGTGCGGCGGCGTGGGCGAGTGGGAGCATTTGGCGGAAGCTCTGGAGCGAACACCCGTGGATGCGGTTGCTGCTGCCAACATCTTCCACTACAGCGACCAAAGCGTGTTCCTGGCAAAGAAGTTCCTGCACGAGCGGGGCTTGAATGTCAGGCGAGCCGACCTTCTGGAGGTGTGAGTAGTCCCGATGCGAAGAACGATGACCTATTGCCGCCGCTGCATGTATCCGGCCGTCGCCGTGAACCTGTCCATGGACGACGACGGCGTGTGCGCAAGCTGCCGCACTGCCGAGCAGTTCGAGGCGCTGACACCGGAGTTTTGGGAAGAACGACGCCGCAAGTTCGAGAAGCTGATCGAGGAGATCCGCAAGCAGGGCAAGTCGGACTACGACTGCGTCATCCCGGTAAGTGGCGGCAAGGACAGCTACTACCAGACGCACGTCATGGTGGCGGAGTACGGACTGAAGCCTCTGCTGGTGACGTACCACGGCAACAACTACCTGCCGGAAGGAGACTACAACCGGGACCGCATGCGCCACGTCTTCGACGCGGATCACCTCGTGTTCGGGCCGAGCGTCGAGGTGCTCAGGAAGCTCAATCGCCTGTGCTTCAGGAAGATGGGCGACATGAACTGGCATGCGCACTGCGGGATCATGACGTATCCCATCCAGGTTGCCGTAAGGTTCGATGTGCCGTTGATGATCTGGGGCGAAACCGCTTGGGACATATCAGGCATGTTCGATCCGGACGACTTCGTGGAGTTCAGCGCACGGGTCCGGCACGAGCACAACCTTCGCGGCTTCGAGTGGAGCGACATGCTTGAGGACCCGCGGGAGACGCTGTCGGAGCGCGACCTCTCCTGGGCGAAGTACCCGTCCGACGAGGAGATCCTTCGGGTGGGCGTGCGCGGGCTGTACATCGGCAACTTCTTCAAGTGGGATCCGAATCGTCATTCCGCGCTGGTGATGGAGAAGTACGGCTGGCGGCCGGCCGACAAGCCGTTCGAGCGGACCTACCGCACCGTGTCGAATCTTGACGACCGGTATGAGAACGGCGTCCACGACCTGCTCAAGTTCATCAAGTTCGGCTACGGCCGTGCCTCCGACCATGCATCGAAGGACATCCGCACCGGTTACATGTCCCGCGAGCAGGGGATCGAGATGGTGCGCAAGCATGACCATGTCGTCTCTCAGGACCTGCATCATTGGCTGGACTACGTCGGCATGAGCGAGGACGAGTTCTGGGCAACCGCGGACGGGTTCCGGGATCCCCGCGTCTGGTGGATCCAGGATGGCAAGTGGTGGAAGGACAACATCTGGGGCGAGCCGTGCTCCTATGGACCGGTCCACATCAGGGCCGACGCGCAACGGCGATATAACGGATCCGGATGACGGCCCCCAGGCTTACGGAGAACGAGATTCGCCCGCCAGACCTGATGGCTGCCCAACAGGAGGCGATCCTCGGCGACATCGAACTCCTTCTGTCCCGCGTGGCAGAGTTCGTGCACATGCCCTGTCCCGCGTGCGGGTCGCCGGAGTTTGTGCCGCGGTTCGGCAAGCGGGGCTTCAACTACGTCGAATGCCGCGCCTGCCGGACGTTGTACATTTCGCCACGGCCGAGCCCAAGCGTTCTCGATTGGTTCTACCGGAAGTCTGCCAACTACGCCTATTGGAACAAGGTGGTGTTTCCGGCGTCGGAGAACGCCAGGCGGGCAAAGATCTTCGTTCCGAGGGTGGAAAGGCTGATCGCGCTATGCGAGAAGTACAAGGTCCCGAGGAACGCGTTGCTCGAGGTCGGCGCGGGATTCGGCACATTCTGTTCCGAGCTCAAGACGCGCAATGCCTTCGCTCGGGTGGTGGCGGTCGAGCCCACGCCGGACCTGGCGGCAACCTGCCGGCGGCGCGGGTTGGAAGTCCTGGAATCGCCCGTGGAGCGACTCGACGCCACCGCAACCGGATTGTTCGATGTCATCGCCAGTTTCGAAGTCATAGAGCACCTGTTCTCGCCTTCCGCATTCGTGGTTCACGCGATGCGGTTGATGACCCCCGGTGGGCTGCTGGTGCTGACCTGCCCTAACGGCAGGGGATTCGACATCGAGACGCTCGGACCGCTGAGCAGCGCGGTCGACCATGAGCACCTGAACTACTTTAACCCGCACTCCCTTGGCGCCCTCCTGGCCGGTGCCGGACTTCAGGTATTAGAGAGCTTCACGCCCGGCAGGCTGGACGCCGAGCTCGTCAGGAATCAGGTGCTTTCTGGCACATTGGACCTGTCGGGGCAGCCGTTCCTGCGCAGGGTCCTGGTCGAGGAATGGGACGAACTGGGACAGGGCTTTCAAGACTACCTCGTGCACGAGGGCTTGTCGTCGAATATGTGGGTCGTGGCTAGAAGGTCGCCAGTTTGAAGGGGCAAGGACATGCGCGTCGACCCAG
Source organism: uncultured Enterobacteriaceae bacterium (assembly GCA_964612335.1). GTDB lineage: Bacteria > Pseudomonadota > Gammaproteobacteria > Burkholderiales > SG8-39 > CAZTDU01. The sequence continues at coordinate 60,577 of CAZTDU010000009.1, forward strand.
CAAGTCGATTGAGCGCAGACATCCAGTTTGACTGCACACCTCTTGGCCGGGTACTGGAGAAATAGAGTATGAGATCAATGGCGGCAAAGTCGGTACGACTGGTTCAACTTACAACGCTAAGTGTTGAGGACCAGCTTCGGGTTATGGCTATACGAAATGAAGCGGAGGTCCGACGATGGATGTACACGGATCACGTGATTGACGCAAGTGAGCACATGGCTTGGATAGGCAGTCTGAAGAGAGATCCTAGTAGGATGGTCTTCGCGGTGCTGGACTCGCGACGACAGCCGATCGGGGTGGTGAGTGCAAGCTCGATTGATACAGTCCACCTCAAGGCAGATTGGGCATACTACTTAACACACAATGCGCGCGGTGGGCTTGGGTCAGCGCTTGAGTTTTCGTTTGTCAGCTTTGTTTTTGATTCTCTGGGAATGTCAAAACTGAACTGTGAGGTGATTGAAGGAAATAGTGCTGTACTTAAGATGCACAGGAAGTTCTTGTTCCAGTGCGAGGGTATGCGGCGGGCACAAATAGTGAAGATGGGCGCGCGCGTAGGGGTGCACCTTCTTGGTTTGACGCGGGAGGAGTGGCATGCAGGGAAAGATGACGTTTATCGAGCATATGGTCGAGTTCTGGATAAGTTCTCTGTTTCGATCGAATGGAAGAAGCGAGATTCTAGCGAAGTCGCTTCCCCGATCGATGAGATTGAGTGGGCGCGTGCTAGGAACAATCTCAACTGGATGAATGTGCTGAGGCTTGCATTGGAAAAGTCGCCAGTGGCAGCCGGGGCAATAGTTTCAGATATTCGGACTCTAGATCGACAGATTGGGAATCTAACTGACAAGCTAATCGACGAACTAACGCCGCGTGAGTAGCAAGGGCTGGGCGTCGTTGAATTTGGGGCGCGTTCAATCGGTCGCATGGCTTGCCGCTATCTCGTGAACTAGCTAGGCTGTGGGAAGTGCTAGTGAATTTCGTGAAAGTATGGGACGGCCGAGATGAACAATGTTTCTAGTCGTTTCACCGATCGAGGAGGGAGGCCATACCTGATTGCAGAGATGTCGGGCAATCACAACCAGTCCCTTGAGCGGGCGCTCGAGATTGTGGAAGCGGCGGCCCGAAGCGGTGCGGACGCTGTCAAGCTGCAGACGTATACCGCGGATACGATGACCATCGACTCGTCGATGCCCGGATTTGTCATCGAGGATCCGGGCAGCCTGTGGGCAGGGCGACGGCTCTACGATCTCTATGCGGAAGCCCACACGCCCTGGGACTGGCACGAGCCCATCATGCGCAAGGCCGCCGAGCTGGGAATCGACTGCTTCAGCACGCCTTTCGACGAGTCCGCCGTTGACTTCCTCGAAAGCCTCGGCGTGCCCTGCTACAAAATCGCATCGTTCGAGAACACCGACTTGGCCTTGATCCGAAGGGTTGCCGCCACCGGTAAGCCGATGATCATTTCCACCGGAATGGCGACGGCGGCCGAACTGGACGAGGCGGTGCGGACGGCTCGCGAGGGCGGATGCACGGATCTGGTTCTGCTGAAATGCACCAGCACATACCCGGCATCGCCGGAGAACACGAACATTTGCACCATCCCGCACATGCGCGAGCTGTTCGGATGCGAGGTCGGGCTGTCCGACCATACGATGGGTTGCGGCGTGGCGGTTGCCGCGACCGCGCTGGGCGCCACCGTGATCGAGAAGCACTTCACGCTGCGTCGAGCGGATGGCGGCGTAGATTCAGCGTTCTCCATGGAACCACACGAGTTCGCGCAACTGCGCGAAGAGACCGAGCGCGCCTGGCAGGCGCTGGGCCGGATCAGCTACGGCGCGACCCGCGCCGAGGCCGGATCTCTGATGTTCCGCCGTTCGCTATATGTGGTACAGGACCTGACGGCCGGGCAGACCCTGAGTCGGGACAACCTGCGCGCGATCCGGCCGGGGTTCGGCCTGCCTCCCGGGTTCCTCGACCAGTTGATCGGCAGGCCGGTGCGCAGGGACGTCAAGCGCGGCGAGCCTATGGCCTGGGACCTTCTGTAAGCTTGAGGATGCGAGATCGACAGGCTGCATGAACGTCGCGGCGCTCACGGATCATCCCAACACGCCTTCGTCAAGGTTCCGGATCCGGCAATACATTCCTGCGCTGGCCGAGCACGGGATCGTCGTCACCGACTATCCGCGTGCATACTCGTCGCAGACCGCAGCGGACCCGGCGGGCCGGCGCCGTATCCGGCACACCATCGACTTGCTCCCGCGCGCGCTCGTTCATGAAGCCGGGAACGTCGCGGGCCGGTTGTCGGATGTCATCGCGGCAAACCGGTACAACGCGGATTGGCTGAGCCGTAAGCAAACCCTAGGCGCCAGTGGAGCTTGAACGCATCTGAACGCTCATGACGTGATTGCCGTCAGAAAGTCTACGGTGCGGACCTCTCCTTCGCCAAACCTGAATTTGCGTACTCGATTCAGGGTTTTCTGATCCACGTAGAAGTCGCGAAGTGCCTGCAGCGATGGAACTGTATGGGTTGCGTCAAAGACCAAGCCACGCCTTACGTATCCCCCGAGATCTTGCCGATATGTGTCGAGGTTGCCTATATAGAGCACACTAACTCCGGCATGCAGCGCCTCCTCGATCACGGACGAGTTCCCGCAGACTACGATGTCCAAGTCTCGCATGCGCTGAGGACCGGCCCTAAGCGGACGATACTTAAGCGGGGAGTTCGCGACTAGGAGCATGTATGGACGTGAGTCATTGGGATGACATTGCAATGCAAGCTCATCCAGACCCCAAGCTTTTCGTAGCTTTTCCAACACGGGGTAGACGTTCGTTCCCAACAGACGCGGTAACTCGTCGGAGGTGGTCGTATAGTAGCTGCTCAAGAACAGGCCGACGCGGGGCACGCCATTCGCCTCGGGCAGCTCGAAACCGTGGGAACTCTTCCCGACTAAATATACTGGAAGGCTGGAAGCGGCGCGTATCATGTCTGCATCGGCCCCATTCTCCGTGATCACTCTTGAGTAGAGAGGGAGGGACTCTCGTGTGAGGGTGGGGATCGCGGGTGTTACTGGAAGATACAGACTTAGCCGGAAGCCCAGATCGGCAAGCGCTGAGAGCCGTCCGCCAATCTGGGGCGTGTACTCCTCGACAGTCACCACATCCGCAATCTCTGAACGCAATCTATCGGCGTTGGCAAGAAGTATTGATCGGTGCAAATAGAAGAATAGAGTCCAAATCTCGTACTGACTTCTGGATTTGAAGCCGTCCGAGGGCGGCAACGTAGCATGCTCGTCCTGAGGCACGCACGTCCCCGGCGGAGTCACGTTCCAGGTGTTGCCTAGGGTTCGAGGCCCAAAGATCCGATTCCGCTTGAAAAGTGCGCGCCGTGCAGCAACCAGCTCTCGCGCTACCTCAAGAGACGGTAGATGCCGCCTCTGAAGCTTGATAGTGCGAATCTCGGGGGCAATCTCGTCCCGTCCGACGATGAATCTGGCGCTAATGTCGAGCAGCAATGTTCTTCGAAACACAGGCAACTCGACTGCCTGCTTGCGTAGTGCCAAGGCTGCGTATAGAAGCACCGCCCCCAGGTCTCCGAGGCAAAACAAGATGGCATACATGACACGCTGCTTCGGGGGCAAGATGGCATGCGCTACCTCTGGTTCCCCAAGGTAGTATTCGGAGAAGGCTAAGAACTTCTGATCTGTGGCCTGATTCATTGGTTGCCGCTGGGGAGTAGGAATGCCGCTACTTTGCACGTAAGCGTGGATAGCATAGCTTGTCGACCAGGGCCTGCCCAAGCATCGTAAGATCGACGTGATATTTCTCAGACGACTTCTGGAATATCTGGGCTATCGCCTCGTAAGGATCGACGACGATTCGCTGCCGGGTGAAGCCACGTCGCGCGACCGGGAGATCGTGCTAAGCGCGGAGCCATTCACGATGACCACTCGCCAGCGAATGTGGGCGCTGATCTGCGCGGTGAGGTATGTGGTTAAGGCCAACGTAGTCGGTGATCTGGTCGAATGCGGCGTCTGGCGCGGCGGGAATGGCGTGATCATGGCGCGCGTGCTGTTGGACCTGGGGCTCAATGACCGCGACATCTGGCTGTACGATACTTTTGAGGGGATGACCACGCCGACGAGCGACGACGTCGAAACGAGAACGGGAGCAACCGCAGCAGAGCTGCTAGCCGCTAGCGTGCGGAACAGAGAGCGAGGAGTCTGGTGCTATGCACCTATCGAGGAAGTTAGGGCGAACCTTGCGACGACTGGCTATCCGACAGACAGGTTCCGCATGGTCAAGGGGGATGTGGCGCACACGCTGGGAAGCGAGGTTCCTCGGCAAATCGCGTTACTGCGCCTCGATACCGATTGGTATGAGTCGACAAAATTGGAGTTGGACGTGCTGTACCCGCGCCTGGTGAGCGGAGGTGTCTGCATAATCGACGACTACGGGTACTGGAGTGGAGCAAGGAAAGCAGTGGATCAGTACATGGAGAGGCACGGTATCAGCGTGTACATGCATTGCATTGATGCCACGAGTCGATGCTTCTTGAAGCCTTAGGTGCCTACGTGCATTGTCTGCACAGGATCCCGCAGAACGCGAAGCGTTCGAAGAGGATTGAAAGCGGTCATGCATGAATGAGGTGGTGATTGTTATCCCGGATGACAGCGCGACCGGTGGCGTAGCTCGCTCGGCTGTTAACTTGTACGGCGCATTGCTTCGACTAGGATACTCAGCAGAAATACGGTGTCTGAAGCTAGTCGATCCAGGGTACGCATCTCAATACGAGTTCGTGCAGCGACTTGCGCCGGGGCGACCTAGCAAAGTGAGATTCTGGTTGGGAGTCGTAGGTAGCCTCCGGAAACTCCTTCGGCGAAAGCATGCTGCCGCATTCATCGCGCTTGGGCACGCTCCTAGCGTGATTCTGGCGACTATTTCTGTCGGCGTCCGACCTCGCGTGATGATCGGGGGGGAGCGTATCCATCCCCCGATGGAGCGAGCACGCTTCAACTTTGGCCTGCTACGGTGGTTGTTCTACCGGCGCCTGGACTTCATAGTGTGTCAGACAGAGGCATCCGTCGAGTGGTTTATCAGGGCGCTTTGTATCCACGAGAGAAAGCTTGTCGTAATCCCGAACATCGTGCTACCCGCGCCGGATCCGCAACAGTTCGCATCTAGTGACTTGCCGCTTGTGAACATTCAAGGTGATAGTCCGCTGATAATCTGTGTAGGGAGACTTACCGCGCAGAAGGGCTTGGACTATGCACTCGAGATTCTCGCAAGTATCAAGCGGGCGTTGCCTGCCGTGCGCATGGCGATTGCAGGCGTTGGACCTCTCGAGAACGACCTGCGAACATTGGCGCGAAGCCTCGGCATTTGCGATGAGGTCAGCTTCTTGGGCCGTGTAGAGAGTCTTTCACCGCTATACTTTCGTGCAGACCTTATGTTGTTTACTTCTCGTTACGAAGGGTTTCCAAACGCGTTGGCTGAGGCTATGGCGCACGGCGTACCTGCGATCGCATTTGACTGCATGACCGGGCCCGCAGATCTCATTACCCATGGAACGAACGGATACCTGGTGCCTCTAGGGGATGTGGCCGGCGCGGCGAGATTGTCCATTGACCTGCTTCAGCACGGGTGCAAAAGGAGGAAATTGGGAAGGGAGGCTAGGAAGGTGGCGATCACCTACTCGGCTGACGCTATCGGGAGCAAGTGGGCCGCCCTGATCGCGAGAGTAGGTCCCAGTGGGTGAGAGCGGGCAGGTCGGGAAGTGTGGCATTGTAGGGGTGCAAGCAAGGCGACAACTCATCACGTCGGCCCCACCTGGCCAGCTGCTGTCAGAATCCCATCACCTTCATCTTGATCTGAAGTGAGTCGTTCCCGTAGATAGTCACGCGCTGGAGCACAGACGCAATCGATTCGCCGAACTCCTCTTCGACGAGGAGGATGTACTTAATGCCGTGGCGTTCGAGAAACGGAATCTGGTCCGGCCGGTAGCTGCCATTGGGGAAGGCGTAGATGGTAAAGGGGTACGCCAGCTCTTCGCGGAAGTACCGGTCACACGCAGCGAAATCCTCTTCAAAGTAGTCAGAGTCCTCGAATCCCATGGACTCGTGCGCATATGAATGCGCGCCGATCTCCACCTTGCCGGCGATCGATCGAATCTCCTGCGTCGTCATCATGCGGGTGGACTGATGGTCTAATCTAGCCAGAAGCGGCTCGATCGCCCGCCATAGGTCCTGTCGCTCGGTGCGCGGGCGCTGCTTCAAGTACTTGCTGATCGCAAGACCGTAGCCGACCTTGGCCTCTCGGCTGTCGTCTCGAAGCCGCACTTCGAACCCCGGCAGAGCGATCTCATCTACAAGTTCTCTAGGGGCGTGCCACAGGAAGTCGTAGAGGCGCACATTCCAGATCGGGATTCCAGTTTCGGCGCATTGCGGTATCACGTTCATGTTGGACGGCATCCGGTATCGTTCGAGGAGCGGCAGGGCGTACTCGATGAAATCGTAGTACCCATCGTCGAACGACAACACGGCCAGCGGCTTGTCGGGCGCGGTGATTGATCCAAGCTCCGCCAGGGAGCACACCCTAAAGTTCTGCTGCAAGTACCTCAACAATTCTTCGAACAACCTCGGATGCAGCGGCGACCAGTAAGGATTGTCCACTGGCGATACCCTGTGCAGATTGAGAACGACAACCTTCCTCCCGCGGATCATCTTGCGCATCCGATAGCGGTCGGCGCGAATCAACGCGAGGCCGGCGTAGTACGCGCGGCTGAGCAAGGTTCTAGTCATGCGCAATAGGAAAAAGCCGAAGCGAGGCTGCGTCGTGTTGCCGCTTCTCTGGATCGGCGAAGTACCTGCTGTAGTGTTGCCGGAAATTGCGCAAAGCGCGCCGGGCGGCAGAATAGCCCCAATCCAGTGAGCGAAAGTGACGACCCTCGCCAACATCCCGCTGAGGAATCGAGCGGAGCGTCTGCCCGTCTGCTAGACGCCCGATCGCCTCGACATACATCGCATGAGCATGCTCCATGACCTGCCAGTGCAATTCGGAGAGCGATTCGGCTCCGCTAAGCCTGGTTTGCTCGGTCGCAATGATGTTCCCGGTGTCGATGCCTGCATCAAGCCACATGACCGTGTTTCCGATCAGATGAAAACTCCTCTCGGCGAGGCACCAGTTCGTACAGTTCGGGCCCCCTCGAACATAGGGCGAGATGCCGGTATGCAGGTTGACTATTCCGCCATGCCTTGCCGCAGCGTTCATCAAGTCCCGACCGACGAGATTGGTGCCTGAGACGACCAGCAGGTCTGGTGCAACTCGCTCCACGACCTCAATCGCGGCGAGGTCGTTGACGTTCCCGACTTCCGTAACGTCGTCGATAGGCGTAGTTGGGTACAGGGCGTCATACCTACGTTGCATGTTGTGCCAGGCGCGTACCAGCTCGATCGCGCCCACGCGATTCAAAATGCGATTCATCAGCAAGCGCGAGCGCACCGCGACCCGAGGCCGCTCCCGTGGAACGTTTCTGGAGAAGACGACTGCTGCGACCTCGACTCGCTCGGCGATCTTGCTGACAAGGGCAAGCTGATTGCTCTGGCGGCCGGACATAACCATCACGCGCATCGGTCGTCGATCCATCGGTTGAGCTGGAATTCGTTGCCCCGAGCGTTCGCGAGTAGCTTTTCACCAAAGAGTAGTCGGATACGGAGAGGATCATAGCGCGTGCTACCGCAGCGTCGCTCCTCTGGCTCCGATGCCACCTCGAGAAGAGAGCGCCAAGGCCCACTGCCTACCGCAGGCGAGGCGTGTCCGGCCACGAGACGGCTTATTGGGTGATAAGTGTGCGGAACAAGCTTGCGTATCGCTCTGTGCCGGCACGCAAGCCAAAGTGCGGTTCGGCAACAGACCGGGAGCGCTGGAGAGAAGTGTCGTCCGGTTCCGAGGTTGCAATTCGACGCGCGGCGGCCCGCAATTCGTCGTCATCGAGAGATTGAAGAGAAAAGCCGGTACCAGTCCGCGCGACCCACGCCCGCAGTTCGCTATTGCAGCCATAGTGAATAGGGCGCACGCCTGTTGCAAAGAACTCGGCTAGCTTGGTTGGCATGCTGCCTCGCTTGAACTCGCTATCCTTCAATAGCAGCAGCCCCCAGTCAATCTGCTGCAGAAGGGAGGGCATTTGTTCGTGAGTTACGGAGAACGCGCGCACCCGCTCTTTGGAAACTCCCGCATCGATCGCCAGCTTGCGCAGAGCCTCGGACTGCTCTGAGATGCAGATCAGCAGGGCATCGGGGCGGATCGCGGCCACGTAGCTGAACAAGCGAAGCGAAGCCTCCACGCCGTAGTCGGCATTCACTGAACCAACATAGCCGACGGTCAGGCGGTCCTTGAACTCCGCCAGACGATGGCGATCCAGGACGAATTCGGCGTAATCAACACAAGTGGGAATGACAACAATCGGTTTGGCGCAGTTCCATTTCGCGAATCGACCTCGCCTGATGTCAGTTGCACCAAGTTCAGTCAGCGTTACGGCCGCCGCGGCGAGCCTGTAGTAGAGCGCTTCGAGGGCGCGAGCGGCCGTGATCGCCAGTCTGGGCCAGCTTCCTGAGCTGGCGCGCTGATCCACCCAGAATCCCCGAATATCGTAGACATACGGCACGCCCAGCATGCGCAGGATGAGACCGGCAGGCGCCGCGGGAAACCCGCGAAGCCAGGAGATCCGCGGTAGGCGACGATGGCGCCACAAGGCCGAAGCGGCCAGCCAGGCTAGCCTCGCCACATTGCGTGCGTAGGTGAGCGGCGAACCGCCCGGGATGAACGTGCTGCGACGCCACTGGACTCCAGCTTCGATCAACTTGCGCTCGACGCCAGCGACTCTAGTCGCATCGCGCAGGTCTGCGGCTCGCTCCAGAGAGAACAAGGTGACGCGAAAGCCGTGCGGGGCCAAGGCGATCGCCGGGCGAGCAATCTGCGAGAACCCTAGCGGCTGGAGAATCCCGTCCATGCTGAAGTGCCATATGTCAGCATCAGCGACGGGCAAACTCATACTCCGAATTGAAGTAGCTGTAGATCCGATCGTTGAATATCGTATTGGGGACCAGTTGGCCGCGCCGATTGCTTGAATTGAACTCGTTGAGCGCCCTGAGCTGGCCGTACTCGGGATGACCATCGAACGACCAGAGGTCGTCGAAGAAGACACCGCACCCACTCGACATCAAGGGCGCAAGGAAGTCGAGCGCAGCCTTGGTAGACGAGTAATAGTCGAGGTCGAGTGTCACGAAGGAAGGTGGTGTCTCCTGCAGCGATGCCGCAAGTTCTTGTGTCAAAGACTCCTCGAAGAATCCCTCGACGAAGCGGACGCGGGAAAGCGGAAGCCGGTTCTTCTGAAGGACGCCTTCGATGTAGCTGCGCGGGAACGCAAAATCCCCGGACTCCCATGTGACATGCGCATCGTGCTCGCCCTTGGGCGGGGGCAGGCCCTTGAAGCTGTCGAATAGCACGACGTGCGCGGTGGGGTACCGCTTCAGCATTGGGATCGCCCGCTGCAGCGTGTTCCCGGAGCCGGTGCCGAACTCCCAGTAGGCAAGAGGCAGGCCTCGCGCCAGGTGCTTTTCGAAGGTGTACTCCAGAGCCGCGGGTAACTGGTCGAACCGGAACGCGCGTCCCACCAGCGACGCCATGCGCTGCTTGATCCGCGTCACCAGACGCGATCCACGCAGCCCCTGCAGTTCGTTCCTGAGCGGCACGCTCACTCGTTTCTTGGCGGCTTTCCTGCCGCCCGGCGCCAGAGCTTGTCGATGACGCGCATGAAGGTGCCAATCAGTCCTACTTCGCGAATCCGCTCCACGGTCGCGCCGAAGCCCGACCTCAGTGTCTTCAGCGTCCCCTTGAGGCCGGTCGTGTTCCTGTACTGGGTGTTCGATTCCGGCTCGGAGGATCCGTCCTCGCGCGCCTCGCTGAAGTAGTACACCGCGAGCGACTTGCGCGTCATGCCGGGTGGGCATGCTAGCGGTTGCGGGTGTCCGTGATACGACACCTTGCTGGTCTCGAACAGCACTGCACGATTGAAGAGCGGCTCGATCTCGGCCACACAGGTATTGCGTTCCATATCCCACAGTTCCAGATTTCCCTTGTACTCCGGGCGCCAGTCGCGATTCAGATAAAGAAGGAGATTGAGTCTCCTGTGCCACTTCCACTTTGGATGAACGTTATAGTCCACGTGAACATCCAGGAACGCGCCAGGAAGGCTTTGATGCAGACCGCCACCGACAAGGTCAGGATCTGCGATGAGGGAATTGATCCCGGTAATTTCGGTCATCAGCCGCAGGAATCTGTCCTCCGCAGTGAGACCAAAGAAGACGGCGTGCGCCTCGGGCAGATCCTTGGTCATCGTCAACTTGTTCCGTTGGTGTACGTAGAGCTTTTGTTGCCAGGATCCGTGCGCCGGTCCGGGAAACTGGGCTAGCAGCTCGTCCGCCAAATTGGTTGGCAGAAAGCCGTCGACTACTATCCAAGGAAACGGCCGCGCACGCTTCCACTCCTCTTGCCAAGCAGGCAACCGCTGGCGGAGGTCATGGAGCACGAGGTCGTACGATATTGGGATCAAGGCGAGCCCGGATTCGAGCTGTTAGCGTTGAGACGGAGACAGCGCTTTAGACCAGTACGGACTTTGCTCGCATCTTCGCAACCGATGTTGGAGTAGTGTAACGAAATGGAGGGGATTCAGCGACCGAACCGTGCCTGTACTGTATGCGGTTCGACGAGCGCGCACCCCCGCATGCTGCCCAAACACGGGCGCCAGCATCGTCCAGATGATCTGGCGTTGTACTGTTGCAACGCGTGCAAGACGGTGTATCTCGGGGCCTACTCCGTAGGGTTTGTTGATGAGCTTTATGACTACTACAAAGCCCTTCGGTCGAAGTCCAGGGGTGAGCTGTTTGATCCTGCGACGCGTATCAGTTACGAGCGGGTCCTGGCGCTTTTCGCTCGGCATGGGGGTGGCAAACGCGTGCTAGACGTGGGTTGCGGGATCGGTGGTTTCGTCGATGTGGCATTGAGCAGCGGATATAGCGCGGAGGGAATCGATCTTTCGCATCCCGCGGTCGAGATTGCCATGGGAGTCGGGCTCCCTGTTTCAAGGTGCGATTTCTTCTCCGAGGATATCCAGATGGCATCAAGGGACGTCGTGACGCTGTTCGAGGTAATAGAGCACGTCCCGCAGCCTGTTGCGTTCCTGCGCCGCGCGGAGGAAGTAGTCAAGCCGGGAGGGTTGGTCTACATCACGACGCCGAACTTCGGCTCGCTTGATCGCAGGATTCTTGGGGCGAAATGGAAGGCGATTCATCCCGAGCACCTTACGTACTTCACGCCGAGTACCTTGTTGGCGGCAGTCCGTGCGGGGACGAATCTCGAAGTGGTGCGTGTCGAGACTCGCAACATTTCCGCGCAGTTGATGGATCATGTCGGTAGCCTGGTTGGTAGGCGTCGCGGCAGAAGGCCGGAGGTCGAGGCGGGATTCGCGATCATAGCGACTGCGCCGCAGTTTCGCGCCAGGGTGGCGGCATCGCCGGGCCTCTCGCTGGCCAAGCGGGCGATCAACGCGGTGCTCGACGTGACGTCCCTGGGAGAAACCATCGTCCTGCTGCTTCGGCGACCGACATAGCACGGCGTGACCGCCGTACTCTTGGGGATGCGGCTGCGTTCAGCATCATCGAGGCCCACTCTCGATTGTTCCAAGGTAGGCTTCGGGCGAGCCTTCTGTCGTATTCGGCATGGTCTGCGGGGGGGGTTAGATGAAGGCACTACGGTATTGCGGGAGCGTCAGCTTCCACTGCAAACCGATGAAGGGGGACGCTTTGACGATGGACGCTCAGAGTTTCGGGTACAAGTGATTCGGCTGCTTGGGCTGGCGTTGTATGGTCCGCTGGCGGCGAGTACACGGCATCGGTTGAGCCAGTACGTTCCCGGGCTAGCCAAGGAGGGAATTGATCTTCAGGTTCTTCATTTGCTGGGCGATGAGTATCTCAGGCGCCGCTTTGCTGGAGAATCTTTGCCTTGGGCAGATCTCATCGGATCAGGATGGCAGCGGTGCGTCGAGCTTGGGCGACGCGGCCGCTTCCACGGGGCGATGCTCTACAGTGAATTGTTCCCGCTGATGCCCGGATGGGCGGAACGTGTACTGCTGCCCCAGCCGTACATCTACGACTTCGACGACGCCTTCTACCTCAAGTACCGCAAGGGCCGCCTCGGTTTCATGCGGTGGGCGCTGGGAGGCAAGTTCGATTCGGTGATCGCTGGCGCGTCGGCGGTCACCGCCGGGAATGCCGCTTTGGCGGACTATGCCCGGGCACTGAATCCGGCGACGTACGAGTTCCCCACTGTCGTGGACACCGAGCTTCATCGTCCGTTGCCGCGTGAGCGCAATGACCGCTTTACGGTCGGCTGGATCGGGTCCCCTTCCACCGCGCCGTACCTGTCGGCGCTGGTCGAGCCCCTGTCGGTGCTTGCCGGGGAGGGGGCATTACGGTTCGTCGTCATCGGGGGCAAGGCGCCGGCCGTTCCCGGGGCCGAAGTCGTAGAGCTGCCGTGGCGCGAGCAGACCGAGGTTGCGCTCATCAACTCGCTTGACGTGGGCGTGATGCCGCTGCCGGACGACGACTGGGCACGCGGAAAATGCGCCTTCAAGCTCATCCAGTACATGGCATGCGCGATTCCGGTGGTCGCATCCAGGGTGGGGGCGAACGTGGATGTCGTCGCCAACGAGGCCGGTTTTCTTGCCGCGAATGCGCAGGAGTGGGTCGCGGCTTTGCGCACGCTGCGGGATAGCCCGCAGGATGCCAGGCGCATGGGGGAAGCCGGCAGGCAGCGGGTCGAGCAGCACTACTCGCTCAAGCGGAACCTGCCGATCCTTGCGGAAATCATCCGCGACGTGGTCGCCAGGGGCCGTTGAAGCATGTGCGGCCTGACAGGCGTGCTGCAACATCGGGCGGACGAAGGCCTGGCCTCGTCCGTTGCGGCAATGACGCAGGCACTTCTGCATCGCGGCCCGGACGACGGCGATACCTGGGTCGACGGCCCGCAGGGCGTCGCCATCGGCCACCGGCGCCTCGCCATCATCGACCTGTCGGCGGCGGGGCACCAGCCCATGCAATCCGCCTGCGGCCGCTACGTGATCGCGTTCAATGGCGAGATCTACAACCATCTCGCGCTGCGCGACGAGTTGGCTACTGCCGGGAACGCGCCTGCGTGGCGTGGTACCTCGGATACCGAAACGCTGCTCGCCTGTATCGCCGCCAGGGGGCTGCGCGCAACGCTCGAGCGCGTGGTCGGCATGTTCGCGATCGCGCTTTGGGATCGCACCGAGCGCAGGCTCTACCTTGCGCGCGACCGCTTCGGCGAGAAGCCGTTGTACTACGGCTGGACGCGCGGCGCCTTCGTCTTCGGCTCGGAGCTGAAGGCGCTGCGCCGCTTCCCCGGCTTCGACAATCCGGTGGATCGCGACGTGCTGGCCCTGTACATGCAGTTCTGCCAGGTGCCGGCGCCGTATGCCATCTATCGCGACAGCTACAAGCTCGAGGCCGGGTGCATGCTGTCGCTGGGGCTCGCGGATGCCGCCGCGCCGCCGTCGCGGGCGCCGTTCGCGCCCATGCGCCACGGCGGCATGGTGCTGGAGCGTTACTGGTCGCTTGTCGATGTAGTGCATCGCGGGCAGGCGGATCCGATGCGCGACGATCGAGTCGCCGTGGACCAGCTCGAAGCGGCGCTGGGCGATGCGGTGCAGGCGCAGATGATCGCCGACGTGCCTCTTGGGGCTTTTCTTTCCGGCGGCGTGGATTCGTCCACCGTGGTAGCGCTGATGCAGGCGCGATCCACGAATCGGGTGAAGACCTTCACCGTGGGATTCGACGAGGAAGGCTTCGACGAATCCGACTACGCGCGGGCGGTGGCGGTGCACCTGCACACCGAGCATACCGAAGTCCACCTGCCTTCGGACGCGGCGCGCGAACTGATCCCTCGGCTGCCGCGGATCTACTGCGAGCCGTTCGCGGATTCCTCGCAGATACCAACATACCTGGTATCCAGCGTCGCGCGCCAGCACGTGACGGTGGCCTTGTCCGGCGACGGCGGCGACGAGCTGTTCGGCGGCTACGATCGCTACTTGTGGGGGCGGCGCATCTGGGACCGAGTGCGCTGGTTGCCGATGACCCTACGGCGATTGCTGAGCACTGCGATTCGGAGTTTGCCTGTAGATGCATGGAACCGCATCGGCGATGGGCTACCGAACTCGATTCGCATTCCTCGATTGGGAGACCGCGGCTACCGAGTTGCTGATCGACTAGCGAGTGTAAACAGCATCGAAGCACTCTACCGTAGCTTGTTCGCCGAGTGGCCCGCAAAGCCCCAAGTAGTCTTGGGGGGGGCTGTTCTGCCCTTGCTGCTGGACCAGGTCGGTCCGGTCGAGCGAATCTCTGATGCTGAGCAGCGCATGATGTTATGGGATGCGCTTACGTACTTGCCAGATGACATACTTCACAAGGTGGATCGTGCGGCGATGGCGGTGGGCCTGGAAACACGCGTGCCGTTGCTAGACAATCGCGTTGCCGAGTTGGCTTCACGGATGCCGCTTCACATGAAAATCCGCGACGGCCAGACCAAGTGGGTTCTGCGCCAAGTGCTGTACCAGTATGTACCGCGGGAACTGATTGACCGCCCCAAAGCTGGTTTCTCGGTTCCAGTGGGCAGGTGGCTACGCGGACCTCTGCGCGAGTGGACAGAGGCATTGCTCGATTCGCAGCGAATGGCACACGAAGGCTTCCTGGATGCGGATCTGGTGCAGCGGAAATGGCGCGAGCACGCCGCCGGCACGCGCGACTGGACGACGGCGCTGTGGAACGTGCTGATGTTCCAAGCCTGGCTGGCCGGGGAGCGCTGACCCATGCTGCCCTACTGGTTGATGCTGCTGGTGCCGGCCTTCGCGGCGTTTGCGCAGCCGTATCGCGCGCCGGCGGTGCGGCGCGGCGGGCGCGCGCCGTGGCTGGTCGCGTGGCTGGCGCTGACGCTGCTGCTCGGCTACCGCTACCAGGTCGGCGGCGACTGGTTCAACTATCTTGAAAACTACCTCGATGCGCTGTACCTGTCGATTCCCGAGGCGATCGAGGAACGCGGAGACCCGGCTTACGTGGTCGTGAACTGGCTGTCGGTGTACTTCGGCTGGGACATCTACGGCGTCAACATGATCTGCGGCGCCATCTTCAGCGCCGGCCTGCTGGTGTTCTGCCGCGCGCAGGCGCGGCCATGGCTGGCGTTGACGGTGGCGGTTCCCTACCTGGTCATCGTCGTGGCTATGGGGTACACGCGCCAGAGCGCGGCCATCGGCCTGCTGCTCATTGCGCTGACGCACCTGGACCGAAAGGACACGCTCAAGTTCGTGTTCTGGGTGGCGATGGGGGCGCTGTTCCACAAGTCCGCGGTGATCGTGGTGCCGATCGCGATCCTGGCGCGCATCCGCAACCCGTGGTGGACGGTCTTCTGGGTAGGCGCGACCGCGCTGCTGCTTTACTTCCTGCTGGTGGCGGACTTCACCGAGCAGTTGATCGCGGGTTACATCGACGCATCCTACGAATCGGAGGGCGCCGCGATCCGGGTGGCGATGAACGCCGTGCCAGCGGTGACCTACCTGCTGTTCAGGCACAGGATGACCGAGAACCCGGACGAGCGCGCCGTGTGGGCGTGGCTTTCCCTGCTCGCGCTGGCGTTCATCCCCTTGCTGCAGGTGGTCCCGTCCAGCACCGCGGTGGATCGACTCGCGCTGTACATGATCCCGCTGCAGCTCTACGTGCTTGCCCGGGTGCCGGAAGTGCTCTCGCGCCAGGTTCCGGTGCTGGGCGTGAGCATCGTGGTGGCCTATTGCGTGGCGGTGCAGTACGTCTGGCTGAACTACGCCGCGCACGCGCAGTTCTGGATCCCTTACCGTTTCTATCCCTTCGAGTACTGGCTTTGACCGGCGCTGGCGGTGACGTCTGGATCGCCATCAACACCGCGTGGAACGTCGCCAACTTCCGCGCCGGGCTGATCGCGGCGCTCAAGGCCGACGGCGTTCGGGTAACGGCGTATGCGCCTCCCGATTCTTACGTGCCCGCCATCGAGGCGCTCGGCGCGCGCTACATTCCGATGGCGCTGGACAACGCGCGCACCAATCCGCTGCTGGAACTGGCGACGCTTGCGCGCATGGTGCTGCTGCTGGGTCGCGAGCGGCCCGCGCTGCTCCTGACTTTCACGCCCAAGGTGAACATCTACCTGTCGCTGGCGGCGCGGCTGTGGCGGATTCCGGTGGTGGCCAACGTGTCCGGCCTGGGCAGGACGTTCATCGCCGGCGGCTGGCTGACGCGCGTGACGCGCCTCTTGTACCGCGTCGCGTTCTCCTGGCCGCGCAAGGTGTTCTTCCAGAACGCGCAGGACAGGGACGAATTCGTCGCTGCAGGCCTGGTGCGCGCGGAACGCACCGCGCTGCTGCCCGGGTCGGGGGTCGACGTCGCGCGCTTTGCGCCGCGCCCGGCGCGGCCGGACGACGGTCGCTTTGTCTTCCTGATGGCGGCGCGCCTCCTGTGGGACAAGGGCGTCGCGGAATACGTCGAGGCCGCGCGCGTGCTGCGCGCGGAGTTCCCGCATGCGGTGTTCCGGCTGGTCGGGTTCCTCGACGTGCCGAGCCCTTCCGCGGTGCCGCGGGCGGACGTGGAGGCTTGGCAGCGCGAAGGCATCGTCGAGTACCTCGGCCACGCGGACGACATGGTGCCGGCCTACGCCGAAGCCGACTGCGTGGTGCTGCCTTCCTATCGCGAAGGCATGCCGCGCACGCTGCTCGAGGCCGCCGCGATGGCCTTGCCGGTGTGCGCCACCGACGTGCCCGGCTGCCGCCATGCCGTGGTCGATGGCGAGACCGGGGTCCTGTGCAGCCCGCGCGATGCCGCGAGCCTTGCCGAGGCCATGCGCCGCGTGCTGCGGATGACGCCCGAAGCGCGCCGCGCCATGGGCGCCGCGGCGCGCGAGCGCGTGCTGCGCGAGTTCGACGAACCCATCGTCGTCGCGCGGTATCTGGAGGTGGTGCGGGAGGTGCTGGGGATGCCTGGCCGCTGATTTCGCGACCCGCGCGCGGGGTTCTGCCGCCGGCGGGGCGATATCGGCGGTACAGGCACAGGCGTATACTTTTTCAAAGAGGCGACGGAGTACACAAGGAGTTCCATGGACTACCGGCGAATCATCACGGTCGAGGCAGGAAAGCGCGGGGGCAAGCCTTGCATCCGCGGGTTGCGGGTTACGGTCTACGACGTTCTCGAGTACCTGGCATCCGGAATGACACGCGAGCAGATCCTGCAAGACTTTCCGTACTTGACCGGGGAGGATATCCAGGCCTGTCTGGAGTACGCGGCTGATCGTGAGCGGCATTCGCTCGCCGGATCCGCTTGAAGCTGCTCTTCGACGAGAACCTCTCCCCGCGTCTCGCGGAATCCATCCAGAGCGACTATCCGGGATCCACCCATGTCCATCATGTGGGCCTGGGCGCGGCATCGGATGAAAAGGTATGGGAGTACGCGCGGCAAGGGGGTTTCGCCATCGTCACCAAGGACGCGGACTTCCCGGAACGTAGCGTGATCGAGGGCTACCCACCCAAGGTGATTTGGGTTCGCATCGGCAATGCGAGTACGGCGCGGGTTGAGGCGGCCCTTCGGGACCATCGAGAGGCGATCGAGCACCTTGACGCAGACGACCAGCTCGCGGTCTTGATCATCTGAAGGTAGGTGGGGTCGAACAAAAGGTGCAAGGGATCGGCCTACAGTCCGCGCGCGAGCGCGTGCTGCGCGAATTCGACGAACGCATCGTCGTCGCGCGCTACCTGCAGGTGGTGCGGGAGGTGCTGGGGGGCGGGGCGGTGTAGTGCGAGTCGGGGGCGCAGGTGTGCCCCCCAGTTGCTACCAGACTCGCGGCACGCCGTACTTCACGAAAATCCGGTCGGCACTGACGATCGTCAGCTCTTCCTCGACCGCCTGCGCCGCGAGCAGGCGATCGAACGGGTCGCGATGATGAAACGCCAGGTTGGCCACCCTGGCCACATGCCGGAAATCGATCGGGAGCTGGCTGAATCCGTTTTCTGCGAGCTGCTGAGGGATGAAACGCTCGATGGCTCCGGGAAGTTTCAGCTTACCGAGGCTGAGCTTGATCGCCATCTCCCAGACGCTGACAAGGCTCAGGAAGCACTCGTTGCCGGGATTGGCGATCGCCGCGCGCGCCTTTCTAGGCAGTGCGGGTGCATCCTCGACCCACCAGAGGAATGCGTGGGTGTCGAGCAGCAGGCGCACTACGCGTAGTCCTTGAAGTCCTCCGGCGTGGCGTCGAAATCAGGCGCCATCCAGACGCGGCCCTTCGCCGATCCCGGCTTGCGGATGCGCCGGGGCGGCACCAGCGAGACCAGCTTGACCAGGGCTTTGTTGTCCTTGGCGATCACGACCTCTTCGCCCAGCATGGCCTTTTGCACCAACTCGGACAGGTGCATCTTGGCTTTGGCGATATTGAACTGAGCCATGGCGCTTCCTTTATTCAAGTATGGCCATTCTATATGACCAACATTTGGCCCCACAAGTTGCTTCTGACCTCTGAACGCTTAGTGCACGCGCAGCCCCAGTCGCCGGCAGGCCACCTCCGCCGCGCAGCCCCAGGCGAGCAGCCCGGCCATGTAGGTGTAGAAGAGCGCGTAGTCGGGGATTCCCAGCCAGCCCGCGGCGAGGCCGGCGAGGCCGAGCGCAAGCGACACCACGAACAGCAGCGCCAGCACCTGCCGCGCCGACAGCCCGGCGGCAAGCAGGATGTGGTGCATGTGCTCGCGGTCGCCGACGAAGGGGCTCGCGCCGCGCAGCACGCGGCGCGTCATGAGGGTCACGGTGTCGGCGATCGGCACACCGAGGATCCACACCGCGGCGATCGGCGAGATCGCCGGCTGCGGCGCCAGTGCCGGTACCGGCGTCATCGCCAGCCGGATCGCGAACCACGCCAGCACCAGCCCGAGCAGCATGCTGCCGGTGTCGCCCATGAATACCGCGGCGTGCTTCCTGCCGGGCAGCGGCGCATTCCAGGCGAGGAATCCGGCGAGCGCGCCGGTGCAGATCGTGATCAGCGCGAAGACGAAGGTATCGCCGGCGAGGCTGGCGGCAAGGCCGAAGGCGAGCAGCGCGGATAACGCGAGGCTGCCGGCAAGCCCGTCGACGCCGTCGATCATGTTCAGCGCGTTCATGACGCCGACGATGGCGAAGATCGTCAGCGCCACCGACCAGCGCCCTAGCGTGAACGTTTCCGCGCTGAACAGGCTGCCCAGGTGCGTGAGCAGCGCGTCGGTGGTGGTGGCCACCACCGCGGCGGCGGCGATCTGGAACGCGAACTTCATGCCCGAGCCCTGTTCGCGGCGATCGTCCAGCATGCCGCCGATGAGCGTGATCGCGAGCGCGATGCCGAGGTTGGTTTCCAGGTACTGGCCGAGCCGGCTGGCGTGGTAGGCGGCGAGGATCGCCGCGCCCATGGCGATGCCGCCTACCAGCGGGATCGGGCGCTTGTGCTGCTTGCGCGCCAGGGTCGGATGGTCCAGCAGGCCCAGGCGCGGCGCGGCGCGGGCGAGCAGCGGTACGAGTGCCGCGGCAAGGGTGAAGGCAATCAGGAATCCGGTGGCATTGACCATTCTTGACCCTCGGCGGACGCGCCTACGATATCATCGGCTTGCTTGGACGATCCGTCCTTCATCCGGTACCCATGACCCCTTTGCGACGCGCGCTGGTCTCGACTGCGGTGGCGGCCGCGTTTGCCTCGCCGGCCGCGGCCTCGGAGCGCTTCGTCAACGTGGTCGGCGTGCCGCACGCGGCAAGCGTCGCCGCGCAGGGCGACAACCCCGAGATCCAGCGGCTGCTCGATCGGCCGGCGGACCTGTGGGAACGCATCCGCCTCGGCTTCGCGATGCCGGCGCTGGACAGCAAGCTGGTCGCGCAGCAGGAAGCCTGGTACGCGGCGCGGCCGGAACTCCTGCAGGCGATCGTGCAGCGCGCGCGGCGCTACCTGCACTTCATCGTCGAGGAGATCGAAGAGCGCGGCCTGCCGACCGAACTCGCGCTGCTGCCGATCGTCGAGAGCGGTTTCAACCCGATGGCGCTTTCCAGCGCGCAGGCATCCGGCCTGTGGCAGTTCATCCCCGCCACCGGCGTGAAGTACCAGCTGGTGCAGACCGACGACTATGACGCGCGGCGCGACGTGGTCGCCTCGACCGGCGCGGCGCTCGAATACCTGCGCTTCCTGCACGAGTACAACAAGGGCGACTGGCACCTCGCGCTTGCCTCCTACAACTGGGGCGAGGCGGCGGTGGCGCGCGCCGTGGAGCGTAACCGCGCGCGCGGCCAGCAGGCGGATTTCGCCAGCCTGCAGCTGCCGGACGAAACCCGCGGCTACGTGCCGCGGCTGATGGCGCTGCGGAACATCGTGCGCGATCCGGCGGCCTACGGCATCGTGCTGGAAGAGATCCCCAACGAGCCGGTGTTCACGGTGCTTGCCGTGCCCCGCGACATCGAGGTGAAGACCGCGGCGGCTCTCGCCGGCATGTCGGCCGACGAATTCGTGCGCCTGAATCCGGCGTTCAACCAGGCGGTGATTCCCGCCGCGCGACGCGTCGGGCTGGTGATTCCGCTCGACCGCAAGGAACTCTTCAAGTCCAACCTCGAGCGCCACCTGCAGGCGCCGCCGGGGCGCCGCAAGCCGACCGCCCGGCGCTGATCGCTCGGCGCGGTTCTCGCCGCCGCAAAACGAAAACGCCCGGCCGATCGGCCGGGCGTTTTGCGTTGAAGGCGAGCTGCCGCTAGTTCGGGCTCGCGGTATCTCCGCTGCCACCCCCTATGGGCGTGGAGGTGGTGCCCTGGGTACCCTGCTGCTCCTGCTGCAGTTGCT
The DNA here is from genome assembly GCA_964612335.1 of uncultured Enterobacteriaceae bacterium. GTDB lineage: Bacteria > Pseudomonadota > Gammaproteobacteria > Burkholderiales > SG8-39 > CAZTDU01. Next base: position 81,544 of record CAZTDU010000009.1, read on the forward strand.
GCTGCAGCTGTTGCTGCTGCTGCTGGATCTGCTCGGGCGTCGCGCCCGGGGTCGGCGGCACGGCGCCGGCCTGTATGGCCTGGGTCAGGGCCTGCTGGGCGGCTGCGATCGCGTCGGCCAGGAGCTTGTCGGCTTCGGCCTGCAAGGCGGCGCGCTGCGCCGGCGGCGCGGTCGCGGCCAGCGCGGCGGCGGCGGCGGCACGCGCCGAGGCGGCAACGACGACCGGCGTGTTCACCGGGATATTCGGCCGGGTGTTCAGCGTGGCAACGACGCCGAACTGGGTTGCCGCAAGGTTCGCAATTGCCGTGACGACCGGCGTCTCGCCAAGATTCGCCACTGTCGCTTGCCCGGGGGAAATGCCGATGCCGAGCGCAGCGCCGAACGCAAAGGTGATCGCGCCGTTATTCACCGCCGCGGTGACCGCCTGCGTCACCGCATCCCTGAGAAGCACCAGGTCGGTGCCGCGGATGCCGATGGTGGCGGTGCCGGCGTTCAGGCGCACGGCGTCCTTGTTGGTCGCGCCGATGACGCCTGTGATGAAGCGCAGGCCGCCCTGCAGCAGGTTGAATGCCGCGCTGCTCCTGGCAATGTTGGTCTTGTTGTAGTTGTACTCGGTGACGCGGAACTGGGTGTTCTCGCTCAGCGCCGCGACCTGACCGTCCTCGAACTTCAGCACCGCGCTGCTCTTGGCCTCGGTACGTACGGTGCTGCCGGCTGCGATGATGGTGCCGATCACCGCCGGGACGGTGTTGCCGGCGGCGTTGGTGATGGTGGCCTTGCCGCTCAGGTCGTGGATGTAACCCGCGCTCGCGAATGCCGCGCCGGGCACGGCGAAGAACAGCACACTGAGCAGCCCGGCAATGAGTGAACGCATGCTATCCCCTTGGACCCCGTACCACCCGGCAGCATACGCTAGTGCCGCCTGCCCCGGCAATCGCGGGAGGCGAGGGGTCAGATGCACGCCAGCGCCTGGGCGCTGCGCTGCACCCCCGGGGTGGCGCAGAGCACGTGCAGCTTGCCGTGGCGCCTGGCGAGCTCGAACAGTTTCGCGTGCTGCCGCCTGAGGCCGCGGGACAGGGCAGCGCGGACGACGCCCCGGGCTGCCGCGGGCAGCAGGTCCCAGTCGCGCAGGCCGATGTCGGCCAGCATCAGTTGTACCCCCGGTTCCCATGGCCCCAGGGCCGCGGCGTGTCGCAGCGCGCGCAGGTATTCCGCGTCGCGCCTGTCGAGGCGCGACTTCACGAACGCGATGTTGGCCCAGGTGTAGGGCGAGCCCGGACGCGCGCGCACGCTCTGGCGCAGGTACTTGAGCGCCAGGCGCAGGTCCGGCGCAGCCTCCGGCGCGGGCTTGCCGCGCGCCCGCAGCTCGTGCAGGCGGGCGATGCTCTCGGTCACGTTGGGGTTGCCGGGGTCGAGCGCGCGCGCGCGTTGCAGTCGCTCGTGGCCAAGCGTCCAGGCAGCGGCGGGCAGGTTGCGCGAGCGCGCCTCCCAGGCCGGCAGGATGGCGCGGCCCTGGAATGCAAGGATGTCGGCCCAGCCGCGCTGCAGCGAGATCGCCGCGCCGAGGAGCAGCGCCGCGATTCCCAATGTGCCGGCGACGGCGCGCATCAGCGCAAGCCGCGAAACGGTTCGGTGGCGGACTTGATCGGCGGCGGCACGGCGATGAGTGTATCCATGACGCGCCCCGCCTCGGCGTGCCCGAGCGTCGCTGCCTGCGCGTAGTACTCGAGCGCCAGCCGGTAGTCCGCCCGCGTGCCGATGCCGCGGTCGTAGAGGCTGCCCAGACGGTACAGCGCCTCCGCGTCCTTTGCTGCCGCCGCGCGCTTGTACCAGGCGATCGCCTCCGTGGGCGCGGCTTCGGTGCCGTCGCCGGCCTCGAGCGCGATGCCAAGTTGCAGCGCCGACGGTGCATGGCCGGCTTCGGCGGCCTTGCGGTACCAGGCCAGTGCTTCGCGCTTGCCTGCTGCACCGCCGTCCTTCTGCAGCGCGAGCGCGAGCGCGAACTGCGCCTGCGGATGGTTCTGTTCCGCCGCCTGCCGGTACCAGCGCAGCGGGTCGGGGCGCGATGCGGAAGGCTCTTGCGCGGCGAGGAACTCGGCGTAGCGATACGCGGAGTCCGCATCGCCCAGCCGCGCCGCCTCGCGCCGGAAACCTGCCGCGCGCGCCGCATCGCCGGTAATCGACTTGCCTTCCTCGAGCAGCGTCGCGAGCAGCAGGTTGGCCTCGAGGTGATCGCGCTGCGCGGCGGCTTCCAGCGAGCGCACGCCCGCCGCCGCATCCGCCTTGGGATTGTCCGCCGCGACCAGCAGGCGCCCGGCGGCGAACTGCGCTTCGCGATGGCCGGCGCGCGCTGCGACTGAATAGCTTTCGGTAGCCTCCGCGATGCGGCGCAGTCGTTCCAGCAGCCGCCCGTGGCGGAACGACGCCTCGGCCGAGCCCGTCGCCGCGGCCTTCGCGTAGAGCGCGAGCGCGGCAGCGTCGTCGCGCGCGACGCCGGTGCCGGATTCATGCAGGCTGGCGAGGTTCATCGCGCCCGCGGCGAGCCCCTTGTCGGCGGCCTGCCGGTACCAGCGCGCGGCTTCGGCCGCGTCCTTGTCGACGCCCAGGCCCTGCTCGTGCATCCAGCCCAGGTTGACCATCGCGGGCGCGCTGCCCTCTTGCGCTGCGCGCCGGTACCAGTGCAGCGCGCGCGCCGGGTCGGCTGCGGTGCCGGTGGCGTGCTGGTGGAAGTAGCCGAGCGTGTTCTGCGCATCGAGGTGGCCGCGTTCGGCCGCGCGCTCGACCAGCCGGAACGCCTGCTCCGCATTCGCCTGCACGCCGCGGCCATCGAGCGTCAGCAAGCCGAGCGCATACTCCGCGTCGGCGTCGCGCTTGCGCGCGCGCTCGATCAGGGACTTCAGCGCCTCGGCGTCGCCTTGCCCGGCCCTGGCGGCGAGCTCGCCCGCGGCGGTCGCCGCCTGCGCGCAGGCGAATGCGAGCATGAACATCATCGGCCACCAGCGCGACACGCCACCTCCGTTTTCCTGGCTGCGCCGCGGGACGGCGCGTTCCTCTAATATGGTCGCATGCCATGGCACGCGTTCGTGCTGCTGCTGGTGTCCGCCGCGTTCGCCGGCCTTGGACCTCCCGCGCACGCCGCGCCGCGCGACAAGCCTGCGCCCGCGAAGCCGGCGAGGAAGGTGCAGGTGCCCGCGCTCCTGCCCGCGCCTGCGCTCGCGAGGCGTGCCGAGCGCCTGGCCTGGGCGCAGTCCGAAGCGACGCGGCATCGTGCCTTCGTGGAGAAGGCCCCGAACGAGGATTCGCGCGTCAACCTGGCGAAGATCGCCATCGAGGCCAGCCGCGACATCGAGCGTGCGCTCGCCGATGCGGACGTCGGCACCGCGGATGCGTTTCGCGAGCTCATCGTGACCCGGCTCGCGGATACCCGCTGGCGGCTCGACTGGCTCGCCGCGCGCAAGGTGGCGGGCGGGGATTTCGCGCTTGGCGTGATGCATCACCACGGCATCCTCGGCGAGCCGCACGTCGGCAAGGCTTGCGCGCGCTTCGCCGAGGCGTGGCAGAAGGGCTTCGCCGAGGCGGCGTACCGGCACGCGCGCTGCATCGAAGCCGCGCGGCCGGACGCGGCGCAGGCCCTGTTCGTCGCGGCGGCCGAGGCCGGCCATGCCGCGGCGAGCGAGTACCTGGGGCGCCGCTGCCTCGAAGCGCGGCCGCCGGACGGGGCGTGCGCGGCGGCGCGGCTCGAAGCGGCGGCTGCCGCGGGCCGACCGGGCTCGAAGAGCCTGCTTGGCTGGCTGTACGCGGAGGGCATCGGCAAGGAACGCGATCTCGCGCGTGCGCTGGCGCTCTACACCGAAGCCGCGGCGGCGGGCGACCTTGCCGCGCGCAACAACCTCGGCGAGCTGTACGAAACCGGCCGCGGCGTGGCGCAGGATGCCCGCCGCGCATTCGAGTTCTACCGCGAAGCCGCCGCCGAGGGGTTCGCGCCCGCGCTGTTCAACCTGGGGCGAGCGTATGCGGCGGGCGTGGGCGTGGAACGCGACGCGGCCGAGGCGCGCCGCTGGCTGCGCCGGGCGCTCGATGCCGGCATCCGGCCGGCGCAGCAGTTGCTCGACTGGATGGACCGGCAGGCGCGCTAGGCGCCGATGGCCTTCTCGTGCCGGATCACGTCGTCCAGGATCTCGTCCAGCGTGCGCGCCGGCTGCCAGCCGATCATCTGCTGCACGCGCGTGATGTCGGGCACCCGGCGCAGCATGTCCTCGAAGCCGGATGAGAAGGCCTCGGCGTAGGGCACGAGGCGGATGCCGGCCCCGTTGCCGGTCTTCTCGTTCACCAGCTTCGCCAGGTCGGCGATGCTGATCTCGCTGGTGCCGCCGACGTTGTAGACGCGCCCCGGTGCCTGCGGGTGCGCGCACAGCGCGGCGAGGGCCTGCACCACGTCGCCGACGTGGCAGAAGGAACGGCGCTGCGTGCCATCGCCGTACACCGTGAGCGCTTCGCCGCGCAGCGCCTGGCGCACGAAGCGCGGGATCACCATGCCGTACTCGCCGGTCTGGCGCGGGCCCACGGTGTTGAACAGCCGCACCGGGACCACTTCGAGGCCGTACTCCTGCGCGTACGCGAGCGCGAGGAATTCGTCGATCATCTTGGTCGCCGCGTAGGCCCAGCGCGACTTGTCGGTGGTGCCGAGCAGCACGTCGTCGTCCTCGGCGAACGGGATCTTCAGCCCCTTGCCATAGACCTCGGAAGTGCTCGCCAGCAGGATGCGGCAGCCGTAGCGCAGCGCGGCCTTCAGCGCGACTTCGGTGCCGGTGATGTTGGTCTCCAGCGTCTCCACCGGGCGCTCGATGATCAGGCGCACGCCCACCGCGGCGGCGAGGTGCACGATGATGTTGGCGCGAGAGGCGTGGTGCTCGAACACCATCTCGTCGCGGATGTCGGCTCGCACGAACTGGAAATCCGGGTTGCCGCGCAGCGCGGCGATGTTCTGCAGGCTGCCGGTGGAGAGGTTGTCGATCGCGGTGACGCGATGGCCCGCGTCGAGCAGCACGCCGGCGAGGTGCCCGCCGATGAACCCGGCGCCGCCGGTGATGAGGTAGTGCGTCTGCATTCGCTTGCCCTTGTGTCGCGCCGCGATGCGTTGATTCGCCGCGGGCAAGCGAGTATATAGTTCCGCGCCGCGCGCAGCGATTCTGCGACAATCGCGCCTCCATGGCAGCGCTCGGGCACCCGTACCTCGTCTATCTCGCCGCGCTGGCCGCCGGTGTGGTCACCTCGTACTTCGCGCTGCCGCTGTGGCGGCGCTGGTGCCTGCGCATCGGCCTCATCGATCACCCAGGGCACCGCAAGATTCATGAGACGCCGGTGCCGCTTGCCGGCGGACTCGCGGTGCTGACGGGGCTGCTCGTGCCGATCGGCGCCGCGGCGCTCGCGCTGTGGCTGTGGCCCGGCCGCGAGGCGATGCTGCTTGCGATGGCGCAGGGCATGGGCGAGCGCGCGACGCAGATCGCCGCGATTGCGCTGGGCGCGGTGGCGATCACGCTGCTCGGCATGCTGGACGACCGGCACACGATGAGCGCCAAGGCCAAGTTCGCCGGGCAGCTCGCGGTGGCGGTGCTGCTGGTGTCGGTGGACGTGCGGGTGACGCTGTTCCTGCCAGGCGACGCCCTCAGTTACGCAATTTCCGTGCTCTGGATCCTCACGGTGATCAACGCGTTCAACTTCATGGACAACATGAACGGACTGTGCGCAGGCCTGGGGGCGATCGGCGCGCTGATCTTCGGCCTGCTGGCGGCGGCGGGCGGGCAGTACCTGGTCGCGCCGTTCGCCTTCCTCATCTGCGGGGCGCTGCTCGGCTTCCTGCCGCACAACTTCCCCGAGGCGCGCGCTTTCCTCGGCGATTCGGGCAGCCACCTCGTCGGCTACATGCTGGCGGTGATGGCGATGCTGCCGCACTTTCACCGCGTCAGCGAAACGCCGGCGTGGGCGGTGCTGTCGCCGCTGCTGGTGCTCGCCGTCCCCTTGCTGGATCTCGTCTGGGTGGTGCTGCTGCGCCTGCGCATGGGCAAGCCGTTCTACGTCGGCGACACCAACCACCTGTCGCACCGCCTGGTGCGCCGGGGGCTTTCCAGGCGCGATGCGGTGCTGCTGATCTGGCTTGCCGCCGCGCTGGTTGGTGCGCTTGCGCTGGCCTGAGCGCGGCGGACGAAATGATAACCGGTTGTTTTGTGAGGATGTGTCATAGGCATTTGAAAGCATTCGACAAAATTCAGACTTTCTGACAAGGAGAGGAATATCGGATAAGGGGATCTTGTTACAATGTCGAACATGGAGTATCGAGTCCCTTCCAGCCGATGAATACCCCGGTCAGGCGAGAAGTCGACCTGGAGGCGTTCACCCCGCACAAGCCCGAGCAGGAGACGCTCGACCTGGTGCGGTACTGGCGCGCGGTCAACCGCAACAAGTGGGGGATCGCGGCGCTGGTCATCGCGGTGGGCGTGCTGGCGGCGATCTACGCGCATAGCCTGCCGCCGGTCTACCGCGGCACCGCCACCGTGATGGTCGAGGGCTACCGCGCGAAGGCGGTGTCGAACGAGGAAGTCCAGCAGGCCTGGTACTGGGGCGCATCGCGCGACTATTTCCTTACCCAGTACGAGATCATCAAGTCGCGCGAGTTCGCCGAGAAGCTCGTTCGCGTGATGGGGCTGACGCGACACCCGGCCTTCGATCCGCGCCAGGCCCCGCCGCCCTGGTACGCGAAGTGGCTGCCGCAGCGCGCGCCGGAACCGGAGGCCGCGCTGCCCGACGACCGCGAGATCGAACCCGACGTGGTGGCGAGCGTGATGGGCGGCACCAGCCTGGAGCCGGTGCGCAACACGCAGATCGTCAAGCTGAGCTTCGATTCGACCGATCCCGAGATCGCCGCGCGCGTGCCCAACACGCTGGCGATGATCTACATCGTCGCGGACCTGGAGGCGCGCGCGCAGGTGGGGCGCCGGGCGACCGAGTTCCTGTCCAGGCAGGCCGAGGCGCTGAAGGAGAAGCTCGCCGAGTCCGAGCGCGCGCTGCAGGCGTTCCGCGACCGCGAGAAGATCGTCGAGACCGCGGGCGGCAGCAACGCCGGCGCGAGCCGCCAGCTCGAGGCGCTCACGCTTTCGCTGATCGAGGCGCGCCAGAAGCGCGCCGACGCCGAGGCCCTGCACGCGCAGGTTTCCGCCGCGCTGAAGGGCGGCTCGCCCGAGGCGCTGCAGACGCTGCCGGCGGTGCAGCGTCACCCGTCGATCCAGCGCTACCGCGAGGCCGCTGCCGAGGCGGCGCGGAAGTACAACGACGTGTCCAAGCGCTATGGCCCGGAGCACCCGAGGTTCCAGTCGGCGGTCGCGGAGGTGGCCTCGGCGCAGGAGAACCTGCGCGCGCAGGTCGAGTCGGTGATCCGCACCATCTCGAAGGAGTTCGAGCTCACGCGCGCCAACGAGGCGGCGATCGAGCGCGCGCTCAACGAGGCGAAGGGCGCGATGCAGGCGCAGAACCGCAAGGAGTTCGAGCTGCAGTCGCTCGAGCGCGAAGTAACGGCGAACCGCAGGATCTACGAGGAGTTCGTGCAGCGCGACCGCCAGGCGCGCGCCGGCGACATGGAGTCCGCCGTGGCGCGCGTGATCGATTCGGCGACGGTGCCCACGTCGCCCTACGGGCCGAACAAGCGCAATATCGTCGGGCTCGCGGTGCTCGCGGCGCTGCTCGCGGGCATCGCGCTCGCGATCCTCGCGGAGCGCCTCGACAACCGGCTCAAGTCCAGCCACGAGGCCGAAGCGCGCCTGGACGCGCGCTCGATCGGCGTGCTGCCGAAGGCCGTGTCCGCGGACGGCGTCCCGGTCGAGCGCATGTACCAGGAGGCGAATCCGGACGCGTTCTCGGAGGCGATCCGCACGGTGCGCAGCGCGCTGCTGCTCTCCGGCATCGAATCGCGCAAGCAGGTCGTGCTGGTGACCTCGTCGATCCCCGAGGAAGGCAAGTCCACGGTCGCGAGCAACCTCGCGCTGTCGCTGTGCGAAGTGAAGAAGACGCTGCTGCTCGAGGCCGACATGCGCCGCCCCAAGGTGGGCAGGGTCTACGGCGTCGAGGCCGAGCGCCCGGGCCTCGCCGGCATGGTCAGCAACGGACTGGACCCGGAGGAGTGCGTGGTGCAGATCCCCGGCTCCCGGCTGCACGTGCTGCAGGCAGGCCGCGCGCCGGCGAACCCGCTCACGCTCCTGTCCTCGCCGGGCTTCGCGACGGCGATGCAGGCGCTGATCGACGACTACGATGTCATCGTCATCGACAGCCCGCCGGTGCAGTTGGTCAGCGAGGCGGTGATGCTCTCGCAGTTGGCGACTTCGGTGCTGTTCGTCATCAAGGCGAGCAGCACGCCCTACCCGGTGGCGCGGCACGCCCTCGGGCGGCTGCGGCGCGTCGACGCGCCGATCCTCGGCACGGTGCTCAACCAGATCGACATCGAGGCGGCCGACAAGTACTACGGCGAGCACAGCGGCTTCGGCAGCAAGTACTACCGCAAGTACGGCTACCACTACGCGAGCTAGCGTGGGCGCGCGCGCACTCGGCCGCAGGGGCTTGCTGGCGATCCTATTCGTCGCGGCCGCGGCGGCCGCCGTGCAGTCCGCCCGCCTCGGCGCTTCCGGATTCCACGTGCAGCAGGCCCACGCCTACGTCGAGCGCTGGGCAGCGGCGAGGCGCGCGCCGGAAGCGCGGGCGGTAGCCGCCGCCGAGGCGCACCTGCGCGCGAGCCTGCACCATGCGCCGGCCAGTCCCGAGGCGCTCGGACTGATGGGCGCGCTGTCCCTGGCGAAGATGCGCGCCGCGTCGCAGCCGCAGGCCGCGGTCGCGGCCGCGCGCGAGGCGCGCGACCACTACCGCGCCGCGCTGCGCGCGCGCCCGACCTCGCCGTTCCTGTGGGCGAACCTCGCGCTGGCAAAACTCTACCTGGACGAGTTCGATGCCGAGATGTCGGCGGCGCTGCGCCATGCCGACGCGCTCGGGCCATGGGAGCCCGCGGCGCAACGCACGACGGTGTTCGTCGGCCTGGCGGGCTGGCGGCGGCTCGATGCCGCGACGCGCGACGCGCTGTCGCAGGCGATCGGGCGGGCTGCGCTGCGCGACGCGTCTGGCATGCTCGCGCTGGTGAAGTCCTACCAGCGCCTCGACCTGGTCTGCGCGCACGCGGCGTATCGCCGCCTCGCCGGCGCCGGCTGCGGGAGCCCCGGCCCCGAGGCGGGCGCGGCATCATGACGATCGCCCGCGCGACCCGCGCCGCGGGCCGCTGCCTGGTGTTCGCCTTCGCCGCCGCTTTCGCGCTGGAGGCCGCGGCACAGGTGGGCCAGGTCCGCTCGCTGGAGGGCCTCGCCTACGCGCGCACCGTCGCAGCCGCCAGGATCGCGCTCAAGCCCGGGAGCAGCATCGCCGTGGGCTCGAGCATCATCGCCGGGCCGGACGCCGCAATGGAACTGGAGCTCGCGGACGGCCAGGTGCTCGGCATGGGCGCGGAGACCAATGCAAGCATCGCGCGTTTCCGCTTCGACAGCGGCAAGCCGGAGGCTTCCGAGCTCGAGGTCTCGCTGGTCGAGGGCGCGCTGCGCTTCGTCGGCGGCAGGATCGCGCGAACCCAGCCGCAGTCCGCCAGCGCCCTCGCAGCGGGCGCGCGGGTCGTGGTGCTCGCCGGGGACCCGGTGGACTTCACGCTGGCGGTGGAATCGGCGGCCTTGAGGACCGGCGCGCTGCACGTGACCAGCGGCGAGGTCGCGCTGATCGTGCCCTCGGGCGCGCGCAAGCAACTGAGCGCCGGCCAGTCCGCGCGCTGGCAGGCGGACGGGGAGGCCTCGGTGATGCCGCTGTCGGCGATGCCCGCCGAGCTCGCCGCGCGGATCAATGCGGTGCGGACCTCGGCCGCGGACCTGATCGCCACGCTGCCGGCGCCAGGCGCCGGCGTCGCGTCCGATCCGCCGCCGCCGCCGCTGCCGCCCGTGGCGGTGACGCCGGGCGGCGGCGGAGGCTGTGTCGGCAGCCCCTGCTGACCGGCATCGGGGCTTCGCCGATGCCCGCGGCTGCAGCGGCAGGGGCGTACCTGGGCGGGCGGGCGATGCTCGCGCTGTACCTCGGCTTGCTGGTGTGGGCGCCGATCCCCCTGGGCAGCAACCGGCCCTGGTCCGCGGCGCTGCTGCAGGTGTGCGTGCTGCTGCTCGCGCTGTGGTGGCTGGCCGGCGCGCTGCGCGCGTCGCAGCCGCTGCCGCGCATCCTGCGCGACGCCTGGCCGATGCTGCTGTGCGCGGGCTCGTGGGTCGGCTACGCGTGGCTGCAGCTGCTGCCGCTGCCGGTGGCGTGGCTGGAGGTGCTGTCGCCGCAGGCCGCGGCCTGGCACGTGACGGCGCATCCGCAACGCGCCACCGCGCCGCTGTCGCTCGATCCGCACGCCACGCTGGAAGCGGCGTGCGCGAGCACGGCGTACGTGGCGTTCCTGCTGCTCGGGCTGGCGTTGCTCGGCACGCACCGGCGCATCCTCGCGGCGGCGGTGGTGCTCGTGCTCTCGGGCATCGCGCAGGCGGCATACGGCGCCATCGCGTCGCTGTCGAGCCCGGGCGAGTACGCATCGGGCAGCTTCGTCAACCGCAACCACTATGCCGCCTACCTCGTGATCTGCCTGTCGATCGGCATCGGCCTGCTGATCGCCACGCTGTCGGGCGAGCGGCATGCCAGCTGGCGCGAGTTCCTGCGCAGGCTGCTGCAGTGGATGGTGACGCCGAAGATGGGGCTGCGGCTCGGCCTGATGGCGATGGTGATCGCGCTGGTGATGACGCATTCGCGCATGGGCAACGCGTCGTTCTTCGTCGCCCTGCTGGCCGCGGGCGTCATCGGCCTCGCGCTCTCGCGGCGCGCCACGCGCTCGATGGTGGTGCTGATCGCGAGCCTGATCGCCATCGACCTGCTCGTGGTCGGCACCTACTTCGGCGCCGAGCGCGTGGTGCAGCGCGTGGCCGAGAGCAGCGCCCAGGCCGAGGATCGCGACGAAGTCGCCGGATACGCGCTGAGCATGTGGCGAGACTATCCGCTCACGGGTTCGGGACTGGGCACGTTCCACGCGGCCTTCCCGCGCTACAGCGGCGAGGCCACCGCGGGCGCCTACACGCACGCGCACAACGACTACCTGGAGTTCGCGGCGGAAGCCGGCCTCATCGGCCTGGGCCTGCTCGGCGCGATGGTGGTGCTGTCCTTCGTCGCCGCGCTGCGCGCGCATCAGCTGCGCCGCGACCCGTTGATGCGCGGCCTCTCGTTCGGCGCGATGATGAGTATCATCGCCCTGATGATGCACAGTGCGGTGGATTTCAGCCTGCGGATTCCCGCCAACGCGCTGACCTTCATGCTGGTGCTGGCATTCGCGTGGATCTCACGCCTGCACGGCAACGGCGCGAAGAACGGCGGGCCTCGCGCGCCATGAGCTCGCGGCTCGCCAGGTTCCTTGCGCTGCCGGCGGCCGAGAAGCGGGTCTTCGTCTGCGCGCTGCTGCTGCTGCCGCTGGTGCGCGCCGGCCTGCGCGTGCGCGGCTTCGCGCGCATGCGGGAATGGTCCGCCGCGCCCGCGGCGCCAGGACGCGCGAGCCCCGCACCGGACGCGGCGCGGATCGGCGCGCTGGTCGCCGCCGCGGCAGGCGTGCTGCCCGGCGCATCGACCTGCCTCGCGCGCTCGCTGCTGCTCGTGCGCCTGCTGGGCAGGCGCGGCCTGCGCGGAGAGCTGCGCATCGGCGTGCGCAGGACGGAAAGCGGCATCGAGTCGCACGCGTGGGTCGAGCTGCAGGGCGCGGCGCTGAACGATGCGCAGGGCGGCGCGCGCCGCTACGCGGTGTTCGAGCTGCCGCGCGTGGCCGGGGGTTCGCGATGAGCGCGATCGCGGGTATTGCCCGGTTCGACGGCGCGCCGGTTGCGCCGGGCGCGCTCCAGCGCATGACGGCCGCGATGCGCAGCCGCGGCCCGGACGGCGTGCGGCACTGGGCCGGGCGCGACGCGGCGCTGGGGCATTGCATGCTGCGTACGACGCCCGAGTCGCTCGCGGAAGACCAGCCGCTGTCGAGCGCCGACGGGAACGTGGTGCTGGTGATGGACGGCCGGGTGGACAACGCGGCCGAGCTGCGCCGCGAGCTGCTCGCGTGCGGCGCGGTGCCGCGGGACGATACCGACGCCGAGCTCGTGCTGCAGGCGTACCTCGCCTGGGGCGAGGATTGCCCGCGCCGCATCGTCGGCGAATTCGCCTTCTTCGCCTGGGACGCGCGCGAGCGGCGCCTGTTCGCGGCGCGCGACGCCGCGGGCACGCGGCATTTCCACTACCACGCCGGCGAGGGCTGGTTCGCGTTCGCATCGGACATCGCCGGGCTGCTGGCGCTCGGGAGCATCGCGCCGCGCCTGAACGAGACCCGGCTGCTCGACTACCTGTCGGACGAGTTCGACCGCGACGACGAGGTCGGCACGTTCTACCGCGGCATCGACCGGCTGCCCGCGGGCCACGCCATGCGCGTGGACGCGCGCGGCGTGCGCGCCTGGCGCTACTGGGACCCGGCGGAGATGCCGGCGCTGCGCTTCGGCTCGCTCGCGGAGTGCGCCGAGGCTTTTCTCGAGCAGTTCCGCGTCGCGGTGAAGTGCCGGCTGCGCAGCAACGGCGCGGTGGGCGCGATGCTGAGCGGCGGGCTGGACTCCTCGTCCATCGTGGCGCTCATCAGCCGCGAGATGCGCGGCGAGCTGCGCCAGCCGCTGCAGACCTACTCGCTCGTCCTCGAGGATCGCGACAAGTGCCTCGACTGGGCAGGCATACGCGAGGTGCTGAAGGACGACTGGCTCGACGCGACGGTCATCACGTCAAGCGTCGCGCGCGAAGTCTGGCGCAGCTACGTCGACGGCATCCCCGCGCTCGACGAGCCGTTCGGGCTGTCCCATGGCTTCACCGACGCGTTGGTGTTCGAGGCGGCGCGGCAGCGGGGCTGCAGCGTCCTCATGGACGGCATGGCGAGCGACCTCTACTACTACGGCGCGACGCGAAGCCTGGGCGCGATTCTGCGCGAAGGCATGCTCGCGCGCCTGCCCGGGGAGTTCGCCGCGTGGCGCCGGCATGGCGAGGGCGAGTTGCGGGCGCTCGCGTGGACGGTGCTGCACTGGGCCACGCCGGAGGCGCTGCGCGCCCTGTATCGCAAGGCGCGCAACCGCTACGGCAGGCCCCATGGCGACATGCGCCTGCTGCGCCGGCCGGTGGCGCGCGACTACCTGGCGATGCGGCGGGCGGCGCAGGCGCGGGCGGCTCGCAATCTCGCGCATGGCGGCGAGCAGCACGGGCATGCGCGGCACTTCACCACCGGCATGCTGTCCTTTGCGCACGAGGTGAACGGGCAGATCGCGCTTTCGAAGGGTGTGGAGCCGCGCAGCCCGTTCTCCGATCGGCGCATGCTCGAGTTCGCGGTGCGCATGCCGCTCGAAGCCAAGCTCTACGGCCCGTGGTACAAACTGCTGCTGCGCACGAGCATGGCGGGAATCCTGCCGGAGCCCGTGCGCTGGCGCAGGAAGATCGAAGGCCATCCAGGCTGGCAGTTCCACGAACAGCTGGTCGCCGCGGCGGCGCGCCACGCGCGCGACGTCTGGGATCCGGCGGGCGTTGCGGCGGCGCTCGCGCGCTGGGTCGATCCCGGCGCGCTGCAGCGCGCGTGGCGGCGGCACGCGCGCAAGGATGGCGACGAGGACTATGACCTGTTCAGGCTCGCGGTGCTTGCCCGCTGGCTGGGCGCGCGACCGTCGATGGCGTGAGGACGAGGAGCACCTGCATGAACGAGAAGGTACCTGCGCCGAAGAAGCCCTACACCGCGCCGCGGCTCACCAGCTACGGCGAGGTGCGGCACGTGGTGCAGGCCGGCACCAAGGGCGGCATGGAGAACATGATGATGGTGGGCTCCATGTTCATGGTCTCATCGGATCGCGCGGTGAAGGAGAACCTCGTGCGCATCGGCCGCCATCCGCTCGGGATCGGCCTGTACCTGTTCGATTACCGCGCCGAATACCGCGATGCGTACGGCGACGGCAGGCAGTTCGGCGTCATGGCCGACGAGGTCGCCGCGGTGTTGCCGCAGGCGGTGTCGGTCAACGCGCGCGGCCATGCGGTGGTCGACTACGCGATGCTGGGATTGCGCAAGGCTTCCGGATGACGCAGGCGCCGCCGCAGCGGGCGAAGAAGCGCTACGCCGCGCCGCGGCTGGTGTACTACGGCGACGTGCGCACGCTTGCGCAGTCCGGCTCGATGTGGCCGAACGAATTCACCTGGATGGGGATGACCTTCGGCATGCGGCCTTCGGACCGCGCGCTGAAGGAAAACGTCGTGCGCATCGGCGAGCATCCGCTGGGAATCGGCCTGTACCTCTTCGACTATGCGCCGGCGCTGGCGGCGCGCTACGGGCACGGCCGCCAGTTCGGCGTGATGGCCGACGAGGTGGCCGCGGTGTTGCCGCACGCGGTGTCGGTCGATGCGCAAGGCCATGTCGTGGTGGACTACGACGCGCTCGGCGCGCTGCCGGTCCCGGCGCCGGGCACGCCGCCCGCGTAGCCATGCTCCAGGAGCACCTGGGCTACCTCGCCGACGCGCCGAGGCTCGACAAGTTCCGCCGCGCGATCGCCGCCGTCCTCAGGCCGGGCGACGTGGTGGCCGACCTGGGCTGCGGCTCTGGCATCCTCGGCCTGCTCGCGCTGCAATCCGGCGCGGCGCACGTCTACGCGATCGACGACAGCGCGATGCTGCACGTGGCGCGCGAGACCTTCGAGCGCGCCGGGCTGGCGCAGCGCGCCACGTTCATCCAGGGGCGCAGCCAGCAGGTGTTGCTGCCCGCACGTGTGGACGTCGTGCTGTGCGACCACGTCGGCTACTTCGGTTTCGACTACGGCATCGTCGAGCTGCTCGCGGACGCGCGGCAAAGGTTCCTCAAGCCCGGCGGCACGATCCTCCCCGCGCGCATCGCGCTGCAGCTCGCCGCGGTGGAGTCTGCCGCCGCGCTCCGGTTCACCGAAGGCTGGCGCGATGCCGGCGTGCCGCCGGAGTTCCACTGGCTGCGGGCCCATGCGGTCAACGCGAAGCACGACATCGGGCTGCGGCCGCAGGACCTGCTCTCGTCCCCGGTTTCGCCGGGCACGCTCGAGCTGGCCGCCGAGGTGCCGCCGTACCTGTCCTGGCAGGGCGAGCTGCGCATCGAGCGCGATGGCCTGGTGCACGGACTTGCCGGCTGGTTCGACTGCGAGCTGGCCGCGGGCGTCGCGATGAGCAACTCGCCGCTCGCGCCGGACCGCATCGACCGCTCGCAGGCGTTCCTGCCGATCGACGAGCCGGTGCCGGTGGCGCGCGGCGACCTGCTCAAGGCGACGCTGATGCTGCGGCCCGCCGACGTGGTCATCGGCTGGTCGGTACAGTCTCCCGACGGCGGCCGCCGCCAGAGCCACTCGACCTGGCAGGGCATGCCGCTCGCGCCCGAGGACCTGCAGCGCGCGCACCCGGCGCGCGTGCCGCTGCCCGGCAGCGAGGCGCGCGCGCGGAGCATCGTGCTCGGCTACTGCGACGGCAGGCGCACCGCGAGCGAGGTTCGCGACGCGGTGGCGCGCGAGCACCCGGGGCTGCTGCCCTCGGCGGCGGAGCTCGAGCGCTTCGTCGCGCAGGTGCTGGCGAGGGACACGCACTGATGGCGGCCTATCGACTGCTCGACGCGCGCGACCAGGCGCCGCTCGAGCCCGCGCCGTTCCACGAATGGACGTCTCCCGGGGGCGAGGTCTGGACGCAGTTCTTCCGCGCGGGCGCGGGCTACCTGCTTCGCTTCCCGGGCCTCGCGGACTTCGAGATCGAGGGCGCGGCGCTGGCGGTCGCCTGCAGGCCGGCGCCCGAGGTCGACGCCGGCACCTGCGAGCACCTGTACCTGAACCAGGTGCTGCCCCTGCTGCAGAGCAGGCAGGGCAAGCTGGTGTTCCACGCCAGCGCGGTCGAGGTGGAGGGATGCGCGCTCGCGTTCCTCGCGGCCTCCGGCGGCGGCAAGTCCACGCTCGCGGCGAGCTTCGCGACCTCCGGCTATCGCTTCCTTACCGACGATGGCCTGGTGGTCGATGACCGGCCAGAGGGCCCCTGCGCGGTGCCGGGCCACGCGTCGATCCGGCTGTGGGACGACAGCCAGCGCGCTCTGGGCGTCGCCGCCGGCACCGCGGCCGCGATGCGCGTGCCGTACACTGACAAGGCACGCTTCGCGTCCGGCGGACGCATCGCGCATTCGGGCCGCGCGCTGCGATTGCGCAGGGCGTACCTACTCGGCGACGGCAGCGCGCGCGAGGTGCGCCTTGCGCCGATGCGCGCGCCGGAAGCGATGATGGCCTGGGTGATGCACTCGTTCCTGCTCGACCCGGCCGAGCGCCCCGCGCTTGCGGCGCACTTCGAGCGCGTGGCGGCACTCGCGAACCGGGTAGCGTGCTACCGGCTCGACTACCCGAGGCGCTTCGACGCGCTCGCCGGCGTGCGGCAGGCCATCGTCGAGCATCTGCGGCAGGAGGAGACGAGCGCATGAATCTGTCGGACAAGGTACGCATTCCGCCGGAGGTGATCGCGCGGCAGGTCGGCGACGAAACCGTCATGCTCGACCTGGCGCGCGGCGCGTACTTCGGCCTGGACCCGGTCGGCGCGCGCATCTGGCAGCTGCTCGAAGCGGGCAGGTCGCTGCTCGAGATCTGCGACACCATCGTCGACGAATACGACGTGTCGCGCGAGGCGTTCGAGCAGGACCTGCTGCGTCTGGTCGACAGCCTGGCGAAGAGCGGCCTGCTGGTCCCGGCATAGCGGGGCCGCGCAGCCGCCCGAGATGAGCGCCCACGCTCCCGACGGCCCGGCGCGGCAGCTGCTCGGCGCGCTGCGCGGCGGCACAGGCGCGCCGCAGGCAGGGCCGGCGGACTGGGGCGCGATCGCCGCGCTGGCGTGCGAGCACGGCGTCGCGCCCCTGCTGCATCGCGGCCTCGAGCGCGCCGGTGGGCTCGCGCGCCTGCCCGAGGCGGCGCGCGCGGCGCTTGCCGCCGCGCGCCGCGACACCGCCGCGCGCAACCTGCTGCACTACGCGGAATTCCGCCGGATCGCCGACGCGATGGCTGCGCGCGCGCTGCCGCTGATGGCGCTCAAGGGCCTGCACCTCGCGGAGCTCGTCTACGGCGACATCAGCCTGCGGCCAATGGCGGACGTCGACTTCCTCGTTCCCGAGGCGCGCGTCGACGAGGCCGCCGGGGTGCTGCGCGCGCTCGGCTACGGCGAGGGCGACGCACCCGTGGCGAGCGCCCAGCTGCTGGAATCGACCTGCGCGCTCGGCTTCGCGCGCGAAGCGAACGGCGCGTACGTCGAGCTGCACTGGAAGCTCTCGGAGCCAGCCGACGGCTTCGCCGCGCCGATGCGCGAGATCTGGCGGGCGGCGCAGCCGTGCACGCTGGGCGGCGCGCGCTCGCTCGCCATGCCGCCCGAGTTCCTGCTGCTGCACGTCGGCGCGCACCTCGCGTGCAAGCACCTGTTCATCCTGCCGCTGCGCGCGCTCGCCGACATCGGCGCGATCGTGCGCGCCCACCCCGGGCTCGACTGGGATGCGTTCGTCGGGCACGCCGCGCGGCACGGCTGGGGGCGCGGCGTGGCGCTGGCGCTGCGCCTCGCGCGCGAGCAGCTCGACGCGCCGGTGCCCGAGCGCGTGCTGGCCGCCGTCGGCGCGCGGGAGCTGCCGCCCGCGCTGCTCGACGAGGCGCTGGCGCAGATGCTCGACGCGCCGCGGCTGCCGGCCGAGGCGGCGACCTCGCCGAACTTCCTCGGCCTCGCCGGCCGCGGCGGCGCGGCGCGCATCGGCATGGTGCTGAGGCGCGTCTTCGTGCCGCGCGCCGAGCTCGCGCTGCTGTACGGCGTACCCGCGCGCTCGCCCCGGCTGCTGCCCTTCTACGCGGTGCGCCTGCGCGACCTCGTGCGCCGCTACGCCGCAAGCGCGCGCGAACTGGACCGTCCGGGCTCCGCGCTGCGCGAGGCCGCGGCGCGCCGCGCGCGGCTCTCCGCGTGGATTGCCGGCGGCGGGCAATGAGAGACCTGCGCCTGCTCGTCGCCGTCGCCGCGCCCTACCGCGGCAGGCTCGCGCTGTGCGTGGCGCTGATGCTCGTCGAGAGCGCGGCGGCGCTGGCGGTGCCCTGGGCGGGCGGCGTGCTGACCGGCGCGCTGCTGGGCGGCGGCGAGGCGCAGGGACTGGACGTGCGCATGGTGCTCGCCGCGCTGCTGGCGCTCTTTGCCGTGCAGGCGCTGGTGCGCTTCGCGAACACCTACGCGCTCGACGCGGCGGCAGACCGCATCGTCGCCGACCTGAAGGTGCGGCTGTACGACCACCTGCAGGCGCTGCCGCTCGAGTTTTACCACCGGCGGCGCCTGGGCGATGCGCTCGCGCTGCTGACGACCGACGTCTACGTGATCGCCGCGTTCCTCGGCGGCACGCTGACCGCGCTGGTGCCGCTGCTGGTTACCGCGGCCGGGTCGGTGCTGCTGATGTTCCGCATCCGCCCGGACCTCGCGCTCCTCGCCGCGCTGCTGGTGCCGCTCTTCTACCTGATGATGAAGGTCGTCGGGCGCAGGCTGCGGCCGATCGCGATCCGGCTGCAGGAAGAGGAGGCGGGCGCGGTGGCAATCGCGGAAGAGAACCTCGGCATGCTGCCGGCGATCAAGACGCATACGCGCGAGGCGCACGAGTCGACTCGCTACCGAGCGCAGATCGCGCGCATCCTCGCGCTGTCCCGCGAGCAGAGGCGCATCGACGCCGCGCTCGGGCCGCTGGTGCAGTTCATCGCCGCGGCGGGGATCGTGCTGGTGCTGGCGCTGGCGGGCACCGACGTGGTCGAGGGGCGCATGACGCCGGCCGCGCTGGTGAGCTTCCTGCTGTACGCGCAGCTGCTGACGCGGCCGGTGGCGGGACTCGCCGACGTGTACGGCGGCACGCAGGGCGCGCGCGGCGCGCTGGCTCGCCTGCAGGCGGCGATGGACGAGCCGCCCGAGCCCGCGGCGCACGCCGGCAGCGCCTTGCCCGCGGTGAAGGGCGACATCGCCTTCGAGGGCGTGCGCTTCAGCTATCCGGGCAGGCCGCCGGCGCTGGACGGGGTGAGCCTGCGCATCGCGGCGGGCGAGACCGTCGCCATCGTCGGCCCCAACGGCGCGGGCAAGAGCACGCTCGCGCACCTGCTGATGCGCCTGCACGAGCCGTCGGCCGGGCGCATCGCCATCGACGGCATCGACATCGCCGGCGTGTCTCTGGCGAGCCTGCGCGCGCAGGTCGGCGTGGTGCCGCAGCACGTGCTGCTGTTCAACGCGTCGGTGCGCGACAACATCGCCTACGGCCGGGCCGATCCCGACGAGGCCGCGATCCTCGCCGCCGCGCAGGCGGCGCGCGCGCACGATTTCATCGCCGCGCTGCCGCAGGGCTACGACACGCCGGTGGGCGACCGCGGCGTGCGGCTCTCGGGCGGACAGCAGCAGCGCCTCGCGCTCGCGCGCGCGCTGCTGAAGGACCCGGCCATCCTGATCCTCGACGAAGCCACCGCGATGTTCGATCCGCAGGGCGAAGCCGAATTCCTCGCCGCCTGCCATGACACGCTGCGCCGCCGCACCGTGCTGCTGATCACCCACCGTCCCGCCAGCCTCGCCGCCGCCGACCGCGTGCTGCGCATGGAAGCGGGCAGGCTGGTGGAAGGCTGAGCACCCAGCCCCAGGGCAAATGCTGGTTTTTGTGTGCGTAAACGCACCGAACACCGGCAGGCAGCTGTTCCGTACTGCGGGCGCAGGCGTAGTGTTCCGGCGCGCACCCTCGCGCGCCAGGGAGAACCGCAATGCTCGCTCGCACAGCTCTGGTCGGACTCGCCGCGCTGTTCGCGTCCGCGTGCTCGACTTTCTACCCGATACCTGAATCCGAACCCTCGACCCGGCTCGAGGCCACGGACAACGCCGGCCGCCTGCCCGAGGCGAAGAATTTCGCCGAGCTGGTGCTGAACCTAAAAACGTACGAGAAGCAGTACCGCGACGCGGCGAACACCTACAAGACGCGCGAGTACACGGCGTCCGACGTGGGCGTGCTGGGCGGCCTGCTGGCCATTTTCGGCGCGATCGACCATTCGCGGTCCGCGTTCAACGTCGGCGCGCTGACCGGCGGCACGGCGCTGGGTGTGTCGCACCGCTACCGCTTCGAGGTCCAGGCGCAGAACTTCGAGGCGGCGCGCAAGAGCATGGACTGCATGCTGCGCAAGGCGCAGGAGTTCCCGGTCAGCCCGGACGATTTCGTCATCCAGGGCAACGACGCGCTCGAGCTGAAGCGGGCGGGCATGTTCATCGTCGGCAACAAGGCGGTGCGCGACGTCGTCGAGCGGCTTCGCGCCGCGCAATGGTCGATCACGCTGCTGTCGCCGGACGTCTCCAAGCTGCGCGACCTGTCGGACAAGTACGCCGGCATCGCAACCCCGCGCTCGGGCACGGCGAAGTCCGCATCCAATCTCGAGGCCATGAACAAGAGCGCGGCCGTAGCCTCCCCGTTGCTGCGCGAGATGGTGACGCACTTCGAGCCTCATATCGCCAAGTGCGCGGCGGCAGCCTCGTAGGGCCGGCGGCCTGACGCTGCCTGCGCGGCGGTGCGCTATGCGCTGCCGACGCCGGCCAGCGCCGCGACACCGAGCACGGCGAAGATCCCCGCCGCCACTCCCCGCACCAGCCGCAGCGGCAGCCTGGTCGCCGCTGCCTCGCCAAGCAGCACCGCCGGCACGTTGGCGATAAGCATGCCGAGCGTGGTGCCGGCGACGACTGCGACGAACGCCTCGTAGTGCGCCGCCAGCGCCACCGTGGCGACCTGGGTCTTGTCGCCCATCTCGACGAGGAAGAACGAGATCAGCGTGGCGACGAAGGCGCCCAGGCGCGCGGGCGCGCGCTCCGTGCCTTCCAGCTTGTCCGGCACCAGCGCCCACGCCGCCATGGCGAGGAAGGAGGCGCCGACCGCCCAGCGCGTGGTGTCCGGTCCCAGCGCGCGCACCAGCCACGCCCCCACTGCCGCCGCCAGCGCGTGGTTGGCGAGCGTGGCGACGAGGATGCCCAGGATGATCGGCACGGGCTTGCGATAGCGCGCCGCGAGGACGAGGGCGAGTAGTTGCGTCTTGTCGCCGACCTCCGCCACGGCGACGACGCCGGTGGAGACCAGCAGGGCTTCGAGCATGAGGGCGCAATGTTACTCGCTGAATCGGCTGAGGATTTCGCGGGCGCTGCTTCCAAGCTGCGAACGCGTGTTGCGCGGATCGGTGACTTTCGGCACCAGATTGGCAAGGTCGCGATTGAGCAGCGTGGCGCAGGGGGTAGCCTGTCCCGAGGCTTACATGCTTGTCACGCGCCTTGGGGAGGATTATGCGAACCAGCATTCGGACCGGTGTCCTCGTACGTGCTGCGACATTGATGGCCTGGGCGCACACCCGCCTCCCAGCGCCGAAGCAGAGTCCCGCGCGACCAGCGCATAAAGCGACAGCGGCGGACTTCGACGCAGTGGCGAGAACTGGCTGCACAGATTCACGCTCAGTCGTGAACGCCTCGGGCGGGGGCATGCGACGGCTGTTCATCCTCGTGGTTTGTGCAGGGTCAAGTCTTGGCTTCTTTACCGACGGCGCGCTCGCCAGCAGCCCGGTTGGATCTGCATACCTGCTCGATCAACGCGGTCAGCCGGTTCTAGCAGCGGGGACGTGTATTCGAACGGGTTTCTGGACACCGGCACTTGCAACGAGTTTGTGTGACCCGGTTCTGGTGCCGAAGCCAGCACCGAAGCCGGCACCCAAGCCAGCGCCGAAGCCGGCACCTAAGCCAGCAGCGATCTCCGAGATCTACTTTTCTTCCATTCAAAAACGGGGTGTGCGTTTCCCCGTATGGTTCGCGACCAATCGAAACCTTGTTGCCAAGAGCACACACTCGATCTGGTTTGGGAATGACTGGGTCGACTCCACAACTTACGGTCGAGCGTTCGTCGACATCCCATCTGATCTGTGGCAGAAGCTAGGGGCCCCTGGTTGGTTCTTCGGCCTACAGTGGAGTGATAGGGTTGAGGAGCACACCACCTACCGCAACGCGTTGTCCGTGCATGAGGACGAGTTCTGGTCGAAGCTGGGCGAGCAGATTCGTGGCGAAGAGCCGGGGCGGCGGTCGGCGCTACTCTACTTGCACGGATTTGGGACGACGTTCCAGCAGGCGGCGCAGCGCTCTGCCGCATTGGGCTTCCTGCTAGGTATCCAAACGACCGCTTTCTACAGCTGGCCATCTGCGGGCAGCGTTGTCCCGACAAACTACCTTCCGGACCTGAAGGCCGCCGAATCGAGCGCTCCGGCGATTGGCGAGTTCATAGGAGAGCTCGCGCGCGTGCCGGATGTGGAGAAGCTACATGTCATTGCCCATAGCATGGGCAACCACGCGCTGTTTCAAGCGCTACTTCGCGTTCTTGCAAGGGCAGTCGAAAGCGGAGAAATCAGATTCGGGCAGGTGATCCTCGCAGCGCCAGACGTGGATGCGAGAACAATGCGGAACGACATCAAGCTTCTGATTTCCAGGAGCGAAGGCGTCACGATATACGTCTCAGAGAAGGACAAAGCCCTAGAGCTCTCGAGAACGGCAGCCCAGTGGCCCGTAGCCGGCCTTGCACGGCCACCATTCGTGATTGCTGGTGCCGATACCGTGGAGGTCTCGGAAACCGACTTCCACGTTCTTGGCCACAGTTACGTGGCGACGAACGTCTATGTGCTGGACGACATGCAGCAGATCCTCTGGTCGGGCAAAAGACCACCGCGAAAGAATATGACGCTCGAAATTCAAGGCTACTGGAAGCTCAAGCAAGAGTAGTCGTCGTCCTCAGCTTGCGTTGCCAAGCCAGGGCAGGTAGCAAAGACAGGCGCGCGTGCCCTCGTCCAGCTTGTCCGGCACCAGCGCCCACGCCGCCATGGCGAGGGAAGGACACGCCCACCGCCCAGCGCATGGTGTCCGGCCCCAGCGCGCGCACGAGCCACGCCCCCACTGCCGCCGCCAGCGCGTGGTTGGCGAGCGTGGCGACGAGGATGCCCAGGATGATCGGCACGGGCTTGCGGTAGCGCGCCGCGAGGACGAGGGCGAGCAGTTGCGTCTTGTCGCCGATCTCCGCGACGGCGACGACGCCGGTGGAGACCAGCAGGGCTTCGAGCATGAGGGCGCCATTCTAAGTGCGCGACTCCCGCTCGTTGGCGGCGGTTGCCCGCGCGCTGCGTCGCCCGCGATGCCATGCGGTGAGCGGGGCCCGCCTGGCCCAGGGCTGCGGCGGGGACGGTGATTTTTGCCGGCAGGCAAAAATCACCGCGAGTTTTTTCGCCTGGAGGGCAAATTCCCCGCGGCGCTTCCTCGGAGCCCGGATGCGAGTTTCGGTACCTTTCCGCACCAGATTCGCGATGTCCTGGTTGAGCCCACTGGGGCCGCGGAGTAGCCTGTGAAGCAGGTTATCCGCTTGTCCCGCGCTACCTGGGAGGGCCATGCGAGGCAGCAGACGGACTTGTGCGCTCCTCGTTGCGGCGGTGTTGATCGCCGTGCCGCAGCTTTGCCTGCCGGCGCCGAAGCAGAAGCCTGCGCCACCTGCGCCGAAGCCGACAGCAGAGGACTTCGCGGTGGTGCGCGAAGCCTGGCTGCAAGGATTCTTTCCGTGCAACGTGCCCGTGGGTTACGTGAAGCACTATGCGGCGTGCCTGCGCGTCTATGTCTCCCGGTTGCCAGTATTCGATCCGAACAGGCGAGAGCATTTCGGTGAACGCTACGACCGCGATCGCTATTACGAATGTCGCATCACGAGGAGGCAGAACGATTCGTTGAAGTGCGATCAATACGCCTTGCATCGGAAGGAAAACCCGGAGCACTGGCCCTTCCACCAGACGCCGCCGATCAAGTGGCCGGACGCACCCAAGGAGCCCGCCTACAAAGTCGGCATGACGCCGTTCGAGTACTGGCTGGCGCTATGCAAGGCGGAGGCCGGGGAGTTCATCTACAAGACCGTCAAGGACGTCACGTCGATCTACCAGGTACGCCCGCGAGCACGGGAGCCCGAGTACGCGCTGGGGGACAGGTATGCGTTGGAGGATCCGTATGGGTACGTCGAGGGAGAGAGCAGCGATCGCACGAAGATCCCCTGGCTTTTTGTTGGGCCTGGGTGGACGTCCGCCATGAGTCCGGGCAGCTATCCGGTTCTTGAGACCCCGGCGCTACCGAATGATCCGCGTGCCGGACTGACGAAGTACTACCCGGCGTCGATCGTCGAGCCTGTGCCTGTCGATAGGCCCTATCAGAAATACGCAGGCTACGACGGCAGGAATCGCCGCACGATGCAGATTGAGTACATCGAAAGAGTCGATAGTCGCTATGGGTGGACATGGCGCGGCATATCGCGCCCGCGAGACCGCGATCTGGCCATAGCTGGCGGGGAACTTGCCGTTGTAGATCTGTATACCGGCGAGATCTTGGGATTGCGGCGTGGCTTCATCGTTGGCGCCGCGGCCGCCGGAACCCGAGTGAATTGGTTCTTCGGCAATGTGTGTCCCGAGTACTCGAGGATGCCAGGGATTGGGAAGATCCGTAAGCGTGACAAAGACATCGATTTCTCGCTCTGGTTCATCGACAAAGTCTTGTTGCCGATCGGACGGTTTCCTCGCTAAGGAGTATTCATGAGCAGTCCTGGGTTCTCCGCAAAGAAGTGGTATGACTTCGTTGTCCTACAGATGGTCGCCGAAGCCTACTTAAGCGACCTGGACCTAAGCAGGGCAGACCAAGTCGCGCTTCGTCTGCAGCTCGGCAACAACAACTTCGAGCCGATTGTCTACGTCAATGGCATCGCCCAGCAGAATCGGCGACTGACGACCCTGGCGTCGCTGGCGCCTGATACGCCGGTGCTACCGGGCGCAACCCGCCTTACGCCCACGCAGGCGAACTACTTCCTGGATCACTGGGAGATAGTTCACCACCACGCGAACGATCCCAGCGGCTTCTCGGCCACGCTTATGCGGCACCGAGAGTCGGGGGAGTACACGCTCTCGATGCGTAGCACGGAGTTCTTCGACCAGCGAGATGGCGGCGACAACCAGAGAGACGTCACCGGCGCGGACATCGGCATCTTCACCTCCGGGTTCGCGCTGGCGCAGCTCTCGGCGATGGAGCGCTACTACGTGGAGCTGCGCGCTGGCGTGCTGCCGGCACACGTGCAGATCAACGTCACGGGATACTCGCTCGGCGGGCACCTGGCGACGATCTTCACCGAGCTGCATGCAGAGGATGTGCTCGGCACCTATCTCTTCAACGCTGCAGGCAGGGGCATGCTGGAGCCTTCGATTCCATCGCTGGGCGAGCTGATCGCGCGCTACGACGCCATCCTCGCCGATCCCGAGGCGGCGATGGCGCACGGACTGATTGACCCGGGCGAGGTGCTGGGTGATGGCGTCGCGGCGACGCTATTTGACACGGCCATGTCCGCGCCGCATCTCGATCCGGGCGATGCGCAGGACAAGTCCAACGCCTACCTGCATGCGCGAAGCCAGTGGGCAGAGTTCGTGCTCCAACGCCATATCGGCGGCACGCTTGCCACGTCGATCTTCGACAGCAACGGCGTTTCGACGGAGGCCGAAGCGAAGATCACATACCTGTACGGCATGGGCGCCAACAACGACGAGACGGTGGTGACCAACTCGGGCCTGACGCCGAAGCCGTTCGAAGACAAGGTGCGCATCCTGATCGAGGACCAGCCGGATGCGTACGGCGACCTGCTCAACACTGCGACAGGCACGCAAACGCACGACGCGGACTTCGGCCGCACGCACAGCATCACACTGATTGCCGATTCACTGGCAGTGATCAAGCTGTTTCAGAGGGCCGACCCGACACTCTCGCAGCACTCTATCGAAAGCATCATCGCTGCCGGGTCGAACCAGCGCGCAATGCGATACAACGCGAGCTTCGAAGATACGGCGACAGAAGCCGACTCACTCGAACGGGCGGTCAATGCCTTGGGCACTATTCTGATCGGCGACGAGTTCGGGCTGATCCAGCCGGATCCGACACCAGACGGCTTCGGCAATCTCGCCGTACGGGAGCAGATGTACCAGCGGATCGAAGAGATCGAGGCAGCCCTGGCGGCGCGCACCGGTCCGCCGCTGCGCATCCTGGAACTGCAAGGCATGGAGTGGGAACAGGTGCTCAGCCTGGCGACCATCAAGTTCATGCGCACGGTGCCGATCGCGGATGACCCGTCGGTGCTGGCGACACAGGCGGACGGCGAGATCGCGTTTCGCTACGCCCTGCGCGAACTGAACCCCTTCGTCGTGCTTGGCGATGACACGCTGTATGCGCCCTTCAACGCCGACGGAGAGCTCGACACCTACGACCCCGTGAGCGGCAAGGGGCTGACGGAGTCCTGGCTGCGCGACCGCGCGGAACTCGCTCTCGCGGTGTTCGAGCGCAACGTGCGCGACGCCGGCTACCTGGTGCGCGAGTCGGGCCAGAACCTGCTGTACGAGGCGCGCACGCAGGTTGCTGGCGGCGGCGACGGCGCGCCAGTCGGGGTGGCGTTCGCAGTCGGCACGCTGGGCGCGGCGAGTCTTCAAGGTGCGGAGCTACTTGGTAACGACGCGCGGAATGCCGAGGTGCTCGCGCAGATGAGCGCGAGCGTGCGCACCGGCGGTGGCGTTTACGTCGGCTTTGGCGCGGACGGCAGCGACCTGCTGTTCGGCGGCAGTCTGGATGACCGTATCTATGGCGGCGCGGGCGACGATCGTCTGGACGGCCGTGCCGGCGACGATCGGCTCGAAGGTGGCGCGGGGCGCGATGTGCTTGCAGGCGGCGATGGCGACGACACCTTCAGGCTGCTGGATGGCGCCGGCGGCGACAAGGCCATCGGCGGCAAGGGCTTCGACACCTTCCAAGTCGACTGGGGCGACGCGCTCGCGGATACGCCCGAAGCATCGGTCGGCGGTGTCATCCATGTCGGCACGGACGGTCTGCAACTAGGTACTGGCTCACGCAAGGAGGGCGAGGCTTTCTTCGCGGGCGTCGGTGGTGTCATGTACTGGGAGAACGGCGGGCACGTTTATGCCTATGCGCCCGGCGGGACGCAGCCGGTGCACATCGAGATTTCCGACGCGCAGGTGCCGGGCACCGGCATCGAGGGCGACGTCACTATCACCGGCAGACCGGACCTGGGTATCCGCCTCGAGACGCGTGCCGATGATGCGGGCCCAAGGCCGAAGCCGGATGGCGCCATCCCCGCCCTGTGGGACCAGGCGCGCACCTGGCGACCCGCGATGGATCCGCTCGCGCTCGACATGGATGGCGACGGATTCGAGACGCTCAGTGCGCTGGTTGGCGGCGTGCTTTTCGACCACGAAGGCACCGGCGTGCGCAGCGGCACCGGCTGGCTAAATGGCGATGACTACTGGGTCGTGCTGGACCGCGACGGCGACGGGCTGATAGACGACGGCAACGAGCTGTTCGGCAACCAGACGCGACTGCCCGACGGCACGCTGGCGCGGGACGGCTTTGCCGCGTTTGCGCCGCTGGACATGAATGCCGACGGACGCGTGGACGAGCACGATGCGCCGCTGGATGCATGGCAGATCCTCGCAGATGTCGATGGCGATGGCTTCATCGGGCACGATGAATTCCGCGGTGCCAGGTTCGCGGACCTGCGGCTGTGGCGCGATGCGAACATGAACGGCATCTCGGAGCCCTTCGAGATGCCGGGCCTCGACGAAGCCGGCATTGCCGCGATCCGCGTCGACGCCACGGCTCGCGGGCAGCCTCTGCCCGGCGGCAATCGGCTGATTTCCACCGCCCAGTTCATCCGCGCCGACGGCAGCTCGGGCACGGCTGGTGCACTGGACCTGGTGCGAGAGCCGTTCTTTCGCGAGTACGTGGATCCGCCCGAGCGCGCGCCGCAGGGCGGAGATGTTCCCAATATCCGCGGCTCCGGACATGTCCGGGACCTGGAAGAGGCGGCCGCAGAATCCGCCGACGTTCGTCACGCAGTTGAAGTCGCCATGGCCGCGCCGACGCGCGCGGAGCAGCGTGCGGCGGCCGAGGACCTGCTGCTGGCGTGGGCCGAGTCCTCGCCCATGCTGCCGGGCACGCGCGCCGCGCTGCAGCGACCCGACCGGCCGGTGGTCTACTACTCGTTCGACGACCTGGTGGTGGAATCGATAGGGCAGGCGTACCTGTCGCAGACCGGAGGCGGCGTCGATCCGGCTACGCTGCCGCCAGACTGGTTTCTCGCCCGCCAGAGCGCCGAATACCGGCAGCGCGTGGCGCACGTCGAGGCGCTGGAGCGCTTCCTCGGCCATACCCTCATCGACATCGACCGGGCAGGCGCGACGCTCGCGTTCTCCCAGGACGGCATCCAGATCCACGGCCTGAACGCATACTTGCGCACCGAGAACCGGGTGTTTCTCGAGGAGGCCTGGTCCTCTCTGGTCGACTACGCCTACGGTTCGATCGCGACGCGCACCCGGCTTGCGCCGTATGTAGAGGCGTTCGCGCGCGGCACGCAGACGCGCGACTTCGCCGAAGTCGATGCGATGCTTGCCGCGCGGCGCATTGCCGACCCGGCAGGCGCGCTGGAGGACATCGTCGACCTGTCGCGTGCGCTCGGCTACGAGTTGGTAGACCGTGGCTGGCTGACGTTTCCCGGCCTGCTGCAGCAGTGGGTTCACGAGGCCGCCGGCAATCCGGCGCTGGCAACTACGCTGGACGCGCTGGGCGTGCGCATCGCGGCGACGACATCGATCGCTGGCAACGGCACGGGCGACGTGCTGATGCTGGGTGACTTGGCGCAGGCGCCCCCCTCCGGGAGCATGGCGATGGTCGCAGGCGGCTTCGGCAACGACATGCTCTTTGGCGGTGGCCTCTTCCCGGCCATGATCCGGGATGGCGCCGGCGACGACATCCTGCAGGGTGGCGCGGAGGACAACGAGTACCGCAGCGGTCCGGGGCGCGACATCATCCTGTTCGGTACCGGCTCGGGCCGGGATCTGCACTTCCCCGAGGTGATCACGCGTCCGACCCTCCCGGGCGAGCGCGACGTGCTGCAGTTCCTTCCCGGCGTTCACCCGGAAGACGTCGTCGTGCGCCGCCGCCATGAGGATGGCTCCGGCAATGGGGCACTGGAACTGCGGATCGCGGGCACTGGCGACGCGTTCATCGACCAGTGGTTTGCGTACCTCGACACCACGGAGAACGACCACCGCATGCTTGACGAGGTGCGCTTCGCCGATGGCACCGTGTGGGACGTCGTGGAACTGCGCCGGCGTTCGTTGCTGGGCACCGACGGGGACGAGTTGCGGCTCGGCGGGCCCGGGCTGCGCGGCTACATGGACCAGGACGACATCATCGATGGCGGCGGCGGGAATGACGAGCTTCTCGGACTGGACGGCGCCGATACGCTACTCGGAGGCGCGGGCGACGACATCCTGGAAGGCTCGCGCGGTGACGATGTTCTTGATGGCGGACCAGGTGACGACAGGGTGTACGGTGGCCTTGGCGTCGATACCTACGTGCTGGCAAGCGGCGGTGGACGCGACACCGTGTTCCCCGGGAACTACGTCACGTTTGCCGGCACGGCGGAGTTTCCCGAACTCGACATCGTGCGGGTTGCCGACGGCATATCGCCCGATGAAGTCCTGCTCCAGCGCGCCGGCAGCGGCGTGCGCATCCTGCTCGCCGACGCGAGCGCGGAGATCGCGGATTCCGGCAATGCTGCGAATCCGCTGTACGACGGCGCGGGCGGTATCGGCCCTTCGATCGGGCGCATCGAATTTGCCGATGGCACCGTGTGGGATGGCGCCGCAATCCGTGCGCGCAGCCTGCTGGGCGCCACCGCAGGCGCCGATACCTTCTTTGGCTACGAGGACTCCGGCGACCATATTCGCGGTCTCGGCGGCGACGATACGCTGCATGGGCTGGGCGGCGACGACGTGCTGGACGGCGGGCGCGGCGACGACCTGCTTGCAGGCGGCGCGGGCGCGGACGTGTACCTTTTTCGGCGCGGCGATGGGCGCGACGTCATCGAGGACAGCGTCCCGCCGGAGGGCTCCTTGAACGAGTTGCGCTTCGTCGATCTGCACCAGCACGAGGTCTATCGCGAGGGCGGTGTCCTCAAGGTGACAGGCACGGACGACAGCATGTCCGGCCTGTCCGGCATCGGCCGCATCGTGTTCGCGGACGGTACGGCGGCGACGCTGGACGCGATCGCGGGGCCTCCTGTGACAGCACCGGATGACGACCCGCCGCCGCACGATGATCCGCCGGTGGATGCCGAGGAGCCGCCACTGCCGCCAGACGGTTACGGCATTGTCAACGGCACTTCCGGCGACGATGTGCTCGGCGTTGACGCACCCGGCGTCAACGCGCTCTTTGGCGGCCCGGGAACCGATACATATCTTTTCTATCCGGGCGACGGGATGGCTGCCATCGTGGACGAGGAGACCAACGGTGATCGCACCTTCGTCCGCTTCGGTCCTGGTGTCACGCCAACTGATCTGGTCGTTCAGCCCGATGCCGGTTTCACGCTCATTCACGTCGGTACGCAAGGTGATGCGATCGCGTTCACGGGAACGGTGTCGGAGTTCAGCTTCGATTCGGGAGAGTCGCGCTCGCTGGCGGACCTGCTCTCGTCACAGTCGCCGCCTGCGCCGCCGGAACCGCCGGTGCAGGCCGCGCCGGTCGCGGATGGAGCGCCGCCGCAGAGTCAGGTAGCGGACGTGTCGCCCGGCGCAGCATTCGTCGACCTGCTCGCGCCCCTGCCGGAGCCGGGACTAGCGCCGGGGCCGGCGTCGAGCATCCCGGCTGCGGAAGATGCGAGTACGCCGCCTCCGTTCGAAGCGATTGCGGAAGCCCCGCTCCCCGCGCCGTCGGCCGGCGGTCCGTCGCCGACATTCGATGCATCCGCGACGTTCTCGTTTGCCGCCTATGTGACGCAGGATCTGCCTCCGGTCGGCACGCCGTCCGATCCGGTCTATCGCGAAATCGATGCCCGCCTGGACGTGCTGCTGCAGGCGGGTCGCGCGAACCTCAGCGAGACGTATGCGCAGGCGATCGAGGAGTTCGCGCGCCGCCGGCGCCAGCGCGAAGGCGAGGCGTCGGCGCCGGAGCCAGAGGCACCAACCGGCGAGGAAATCGGCCGCTGGAACGAGGCGCTGCATGCCTGGCATGCGCGACATCCGGGTTTCGACAGCGGCGATGCAGGTTCGCAGGACGGCGTCTGGACAAGCGGCTGGGGTAGCCTCGCCGGCGGCGGGCCTTCGCTCGACGAACTGCTGCTCGCCGGTGGCCGCCATCACATCGGGAACCCCTACGCGTTGCCGCAGCTTGGCGGCGCGCAGGCTGCGCCGGGGCTGCGCGAAGGCATTGCAAGCCTTGGCTGACGGCTACTTCAGCGGGAACTTGTAGAACTCGCGGTTCAGCCACGCCACCAGGTCGGCGATTTCGGCCCTGGTGAATTTCGGGTTGTAGTAGTCGCCCCAGCGGGCGGTTTCGGCCTGGAGCTGGCGCAGGGTCTTCACCTTGGCGCGCGGCGGCAGGTAGACGTTGGTGCCGTGGCACTGCAGGCAGGCTTCGTGCAGCTTCGCGCCCTTGTCGGCGTTGCCCTGGGCGAATGCCGCGGGCGCGGCGAGTAGCAGCGCGAGGGCAAGCGCCCTCAAGGCTTCTTCTCCAGCAGCCCCTTGTTGTCCAGCGTCTGGCCGCGCTCCCTGGCGCGGCGCTGGATGCGCTCTCGGTGGCGCGTGCGCACCTGGATTTCCGCGTCCGGCGTCTTTGCGCGCTCCAGCTGGCGGCGATAGGCCTCGCGCTCTTCGCTGGTCATCAGCTCGGCGCCGTAGATCACCTCGCGTTCCGGCTCGCGCGCGCTTGCGCTGGCGGCTAGCGCGAGCAACAGGGCGGCGGCGAGGGCGGTGCGGAGCATGCGGCAGGATACGCCGGCGCCCACGCTCGTTACCAGACCCCGGGGTGCCGCTCCGACACCTCGTGGATGCGGTGGAACACGTCGTAGGCCACCGGGTCGGGGGTGTCGAAGCCCGCGAGCAGCAGCTCGCCGCGCGCGGCGGCGAGTTCGGGCGCGGCGCTGGCATGGCGGAAGGCGTCCTTCAGCCGCTCGAGCTGGTCGGGGTCCAGGCTCGCGGTGGCGACGAAGGGCGGCATCGGCGCAGCGTCGGTGGATCCGATCACCTTCACCTGCGCGGCGAACGCCGGGTCGTGCTTGCGGATGAGGTCGAAGAGGTAGCTGTCCACCGCGCCGACGTCGACGCGCTTGGAGCCCACCGCCTCGACCATGCCGCGCACGTGGATCAGCTCGCCCACCACCTTCGAGTACAGCCGCGGCCGCTCGGGCGTGCGGTACTTCTCCAAGAGCACGCGCAGCGACACGCAGCCGGACATGGAATCGGTGAGCGTGTAGCCGACGGTGCCGCCGAAGGTGTCCTCGAGCTTCTGCGCCTTCGAATCGGCCGGCACCAGGATGTCGCTGAAGTACACCGCGCGCCCGCCGTAGCGCGCGGGCGAGGGGATGCCGGCGGCGATGACGGTGGGCAGCGGCTTTCGCATCGCCATCGGCAGGCCGCACATCTGCGTCGCGCCCAGGTCGTCGCGCGCCCACAGGTCCGACAGCAGTGCCGGCGCGTCGTGGTCGATGATCTGCATGGGCATGCGCGCCCGTTCGGTGACCCAGGCGAGGATGTCCTTCCACGCCTGCTTGGCGCGGGGTCCGGCGCTGGAATACATGCGCGCGTTTGCGATCAGCATCGATGCTCCTTGGTGTTGGAATGTCCGCGGTGCGGCCGGCAGATTGTAGTAGGACAATCGGCGCGGGCCGGGAATAATAAGCCCTGCGCGATCCGGCACCCCACAGCCAGCATCGGAGATCCATGGCCAGCAAGCGAAAAGTCAGCCGCAAGGCCGCCGCCCGCGGCGCTGCCGGGCCGGAAGCCAACGGCGCATCCGGCTGGATGCCGGCGCTGCGTCCCGAGGGGCGCACCAAGTACCTGTCGCTGGTCGAGGCGATCCGCGAGGCGGTCGAGAAAGGCGAACTCGCGCGCGGCGCGCGGCTGCCTTCGCAGCGCGCGCTCGCCGAGCACCTGGGCGTGAACATCGCGACGGTGACCAAGGCCATCGCCGAGGCGGGGCGGCTGGGCCTGGTGAGCACGCGCCACGGCGGCGGCACGCAAGTGGTCGGCGACCGGCCCGCGGCGGCATCGGCCGATGCCGACGACGGCGCGGTGGTGGACCTGTCGATCAACATTCCCCCGGTGGCGCTGGTGAAGCCGGTGCTCGACGACGTGATGGCCACGCTCGCGCGCCGGCGCCGCGGCGACGAGCTGTTCGATTACCGCGCGGTCGGCGGCGGGTATCGCGACCGCGTCATCGGCGGCAACTGGATCGCGCAGCGCGGCCTGAAGGCGGCGCCGGACCGGCTGCTGCTCACGCAGGGCGCCTACGAAGGCCTGTTCGCGGCGCTCGCCGCGCTGACCGAGCCGGGCGACGTCGTGCTGTGCGAGGACCTCAACTACACCGGCATCCGGCGCGTCGGCGACCTGTGCCGCATCGGGCTGGTCGGCGTCGCCACCGACGCGGGCGGCATGCGGCCCGATGCGCTGGAAGAGGCGTGCCGCAAGCATGCACCCAAGGCGATCGTCTGCACCCCGGTGACGCTGAACCCGACCACCGCGACGCTGGACCTGCGCCGGCGCCAGGCGATCGTCGCCGCGGCGAAGCGCCACGCCGTGACCATCGTCGAGGACGACATCTACGGCCACCTTGCCGGCGACGAGACGCCGCCGCTCGCCGCGCTGTGGCCCGAGGGCGTGGTCTATGCCTGCAGTCTGTCGAAGTGCGTGGCCCCGGGCCTGCGCGCGGGCTACCTCGCGGCGCCCGAACGGCTGATGAGCGCGCTGCGCGATGCGCTGCTGCTCAGCTCGTGGACCGCGCCTTCGCTGCAGGCGGCGGTGGCCAACGAGATGATCGAGTCGGGCCAGGCGCTGTCCTGCGCGCTCGCGCACCGCGCCGAGGCGCTGCGCCGCATGGCGCTCGCGCGCGAGGTGCTGGGCGCGGCGCTCGCGGCCGGGCCGGCGGCGACCTACCACGCATGGCTGCGCCTGCCGCCGCCGTGGCAGGAGCGCGATGCCACCACCGCCTTCCGCCGCCACGGCGTGCTGGTGTCGCCCGCGCAGCATTTCGTCTTCGGCAAGCAGGCGACGCCGGCGGCGGTGCGCCTGAGCCTGGGCGCGGTCGCCGAGGCGGCCACGCTCGAGCGCGCGCTGCGCACCATCGCCAGCGTGCTGGAGGCACCGGCGCGCGGGGGCGGGCCGATCGTCTGAACGGGGCCGCTGACGCCTTTACAGAAGTGTGTTAGTATTATTTTAGATATTGTACTAATACACTTAACGCAATGCCGGGTGCCCTATACTAGGCATTGCATAGACAGGAGACGTGACATGTACTTCGAGAACCCCTCGCTGCTCGCCAAGGAAGCCTATGTTCCCGGGCTGACGCGCGAGTACGTTTCGCAGCGCTACGGCATCCCCCTGGACGACGTGGCCAAGCTCGGTTCGGCCGAGAACCCGTTCGGGCCCTCGCCCAAGGCCGCCGCGGTGGTGCGCGCCGCGATGCACATCGACAACTATCCGTCGTGGACCGCCGCCGCGCTGCGCGAGAAGATCGCGTCGAAGTACGGCTACTCGCCCGAGCAGGTGATCTGCGGCGCCGGCGAGACCGAGATCATTCCCTGGATCGTGCGCGCCTTCGCCGCCAAGGGCGACAAGGTGCTGATGTTCGTTCCCGCGTTCCCGATCTACCACATGGTCGCCGAGGCCGAGGGCCGCGTGCCGGTGTACGTGCACATGGGCGACGACATGGACTTCAAGTGGGACCAGTACCTCGCGGCGATCACGCCGGACGTGCGCATCGTGTTCCTCACCAATCCGCACAGCCCGACCGGGCGGCTGCTGCCGCTGGACCGCATCCGCGAGGTCTGCAGGAAGGCGAAGGACCAGCTCGTGGTGCTGGACGAGGCCTACATCCACTTCTCGCGCACCAACGGCGGCATGGACCTGCTGAAGGAATTCGGCAACCTGATCGTGCTGCGCACGTTCTCCAAGGCGTTCGGCCTCGCCGGCCTGCGCGTGGGCTTCGGCATCGCCGCGAACCCGGACGTGATCAAGCCGATGATGCACATGAAGCCGACCTGGAACATGGGCCAGCTGCAGATCGCCGGCGCGATCGCCGCGCTGGACGACGACGAGCACGTCAACCGCACCATCGACATGATCACCGAGATGCGCGCCTACGTGCTCGAGGGCATCGCGAAGATCGGCCGCTACAGCGTGGTGGGCGAGCCGCGCTCGAACTTCTTCCTCATGCGCATCGACGACGCGGGCCTGGATTCGACCGTGCTGTTCGACGAACTGCTCAAGCGCGGCGTGGTGGTGAAGGACGGATCGGTGTCCTTCATCGGCCTCGGCAAGCGCTACATGCGCATCGACGTCAGCCTGAAGAAGCACATGGACCGCCTGCTGAACGCGCTGGGCGAGATCCGCGGCGGCATGCGCTCGGCTGCATGAGCGAGGCGGTTTCCGGCAGCGTCGACGGCGCGCGCCTGTGGCGCGACCTGATGGCGCTCGCGCGCTACGGCGCCACCGCGGCGGGCGGCGTCAACCGGCTGGCGCTGACGCCGGAGGAAATCGAAGCGCGCCAGGCGCTCATCGCCTGGGGGCGCGAGTTCGGCGCCGAGCCCGGCGTGGACGCCGCCGGCAACCTGTACCTGAGGCTCGCCGGGCGCGATCCTTCGCTCGAGCCGGTGCTGCTCGGCTCGCACATCGACACGCAGCCCACCGGGGGCAAGTTCGACGGTGCCTACGGCGTGGTCGGTGGCGTGGCGGCGCTGCGCGCGATCGCCGCGTCGGGCAGGCGCCCGCGCCGCTCGGTCGAGGTGGTGGCGTGGATGAACGAGGAAGGCTCGCGCTTCGCGCCTGGCATGATGGGCTCGGCGGTGTTCGCCGGCAAGCGCACGCTGGACGAAGTGCTCGAGGTGCGCGACCGCGCCGGCGTGTCGGTGCGCGAAGCGCTGGCGCCGGTGCTGGAGCGCGAGCGCGAGCTGCCGAGGCGGCCGACGGGCTATCCGGCGGCGGCGTACCTGGAAGCGCACATCGAGCAGGGGCCGACGCTCGAGGCCGAGGGCAAGCCGATCGGCGTGGTCACCGGCATCGGTGGCAAGCGCACGTTCCGGGTCGAGGTACTCGGCGAGCCCGCGCACGCGGGCACGTCGGCGCGGCGCGAGCGACGCGACGCGCTGGTCGCCGCGGTAGCGGTCGTCGATGCGCTGCAAAAGGCGATGTGGGACGACGCGGACACCGTGCGCTTCACCATCGGCATGTTCAACGTCACGCCGAACGCGCCCTCGGTCGTGCCGGCGAAGGTGGTGTTCTCGATCGACCTGCGGCACGACGATGACGCGGTGCTGCGCCGGCTCGGCGACCTGATTCCCGGCACGTGCGAGGCGGCGCGCGGCAAGTGCGACGTGGTGGTGACGCAGCTTCTGTACGATCCGCCGCTGGAATTCCCGCGCGCCATCCGCGCCAGGATCGCCGCGGCGGCCGAGCGGCTCGGCGTGCCGGCGATGGAACTGATCTCGCCCGCGGGCCACGATTCGCGCTACCTGCACTACCACTGCCCGACCGGCATGGTGTTCATTCCGTGCAAGGCGGGCATCAGCCACAACGAGGCCGAGAGCGTTACCGAGGCCGACGCGGAGGCCGGGGTCCGGGTGCTCGCCGACGTGGCCTGGGAACTGGCCGAAGCGGCCTGAGCCGGCGCGATGCTGGACCTGCTGATCCGCAACGGCACCGTCGTCGACGGCCAGGGAACGATGGCGGGCGCGATCGGCATTTCGGGCGGGCGCATCGCCGCGCGCTACGCCGAGGGCGAGCCGCTGCCGGCGGCGAAACGCGTCATCGACGCGGGAGGCCTGCTGGTGCTGCCCGGCGTGGTCGACCCGCACGTGCATTTCTACGGCGAAGGCATCGGCGAATACTCGAAGCTCGCGGTGCGCGGCGGCGTCACCACGTTCATGGGCATGATCCGCGGCGCGCCCGAGCGACCGCTCGCCGACGTGGTCGAGGAGCATCGTGCCGCCGGCGTGGCCGAGGCGGTGGCGGACTTCGCGTTCCACGTCGTGCTGTACGACCGCGAGGACACCATCGCGCAGATCGCGCCGCTCGCCGCGCGGGGATTCCGCTCCTTCAAGATGTTCATGGCGTACAAGCGCCGCGGCATGATGGTGCGCGACGAGTTCCTCTTCGCCGCGATGCACGAGATCGCCCGCGTCGGCGGCATCGCGCTGGTGCACGCCGAGCACGGCGAGATGATCGATTACCTGGAGCAGGAGTCGATCAAGGGCGGCCGGGTGTCGGTGGAGTACTACGAACCGAGCCGGCCCGCGGAGGCCGAGGCCGCGGCGATCGAGGTGGTCGCGCTCGCCGCGCAGTCGACCGGCTGCCCGGCCTACGTGGTGCACCTGTCGTCGAACCAGGGCCTGGCGGCGATCGAGCGCGCGCGCCGCCGCGGCGTGCCGATCTGGGCCGAGACCTGCCCACAGTACATCCTGATGGACGATGCCGACCTGCGCGCGCAGGGTGCCGCGGCGAAGATCGCGCCGCCGCTGCGCACGAGCGCGGATCGCAGGTCGCTCGCGACCGCGCTGATGGTGGGCGCGGTGAATACCGTGGGCAGCGACCACGCCAGCTTCAGCGCCGAGGCGAAGGCGGGCGGCGGCGGCGACATCTTCGCCGTGCCCTTCGGCATGTCCGGCGCGCCGGTGCTGTGGCCCGCCATGTTCACGTGGGCGCAGGAAACCGGGTTTCCGCTGCCGGTGCTGGTGCGCGCGATGGCCGAGACCCCCGCGCGGCTCTTCGGGCTTGCGCATCGCAAGGGCACGCTCGCCCCCGGGGCGGATGCCGACGTGCTGCTCGTCGACCCGGCGCAGCGCGAGCTGGTGGACATGGAGGCGGCTTCTCCAGGCGTGTGTGCAAGCCCGCTTTCGAGGCGCCCGCTCGCGGGCTGGCCGCGCACGACGATTTCGCGCGGCGAAGTGGTCTGGGACGAAGGCCGCGTCGTCGGCACGCCGGGTCGCGCGCAGCTCGTGCCGCAGGCGCCGCGCTGACATGACGACGATCGCCGAGTCGCTGGCGGAGCTTGCGCTCGAACCTTCGGTGCGCGCGGATGTCGCGCTCGCCGCGCGCATGCGCACCTATGCGTTGGACACGCTGGCGGTGACGCTCGCCGGCAGCACCACGCCATCGAGCACCGCGGTGTCGCGCACCATCCTTGCCGCCGCCGGCAAGCCCGAGGCCACCGTCCTCGGCGCCGGAAGGCTGACCTCGGCATGGGACGCGGCGCTCGCCAACGGTGCCTTCGCGCATGCGCTGGAGCTGGACGACGACCACCGCATCGCGGTGCTGCATCCGGGTGCCGTGGTGGTGCCGGCGGCGCTCGCCGCCGCCGAGGCGGCGAATGCGAGCGGCCTTGCGTTTCTGCGCGCGCTGCTCGTCGGCTACGAGGTGACCTGCCGGCTGGGCGAGGTGTTCCGCGGCAGCCAGTTCTACCACGGCGTGCACCCGACGGCGCTGTGCGGCGTGTTCGGCGCGGCGGCGGCGGCGGGGGTTGCGATCGGGCTGGAGCGCGATGCACTGGTGCGCGCGCTCGGCATCGCCGGCACGCAGGCCTGCGGGCTCACCGAATGGCGTGCCGATGGCTCGTGGATCAAGCGGCTGCATCCGGGGCGCGCCGCGTCCAACGGCGTGCTGGCGGCTCGGCTGGCGAAGGAAGGATTCACCGGGCCGGCGACGATCTTCGAGGGCGAGAACGGATTCATCAATGCCTTTTCCTACGGCGAGCCGCTCGACCTCGACGCGATGAGGCGCGATCTCGGCAGCGACTGGCGCGCGCTTGGCACGGCGATCAAGCCCTATCCGTGCTGCCGCTTCGAGCACGGCGCGATCGACCTGGCCATCGCCGCGCATGCCGACGGCATCGCGCCCGCGGACATCGCCGCGGTCGCCATCCGCCTGTACCGCACCGACGTGCTGTCGTATCACCACGAGCCGAAGAATCCGGTGGACGCGCAGTTCAACGTTCCCTACGGCGTCGCGGTCGCGCTGGTGCGCGGCAGGGTGTCGCTCGCGGATTTCACCGCGCAGGCGATCCGCGACGAAGCGGTGCTCTCGGTGTCGCGCCGCGTCGACGTCGTCGAGGACACCGAGTACACCGCGCGCTACCCGCAGGACTACTGGATCGAGATGAAGGTCCACCTGCAGGACGGCGGGGAGCGGCGCTACTTCAGCGCATGCCCGAGCGGCGACCCGGAGGCACCGCAGTACCGCGCGGAACCCGGGCTGCTGCATGCCGAGGTTGAGCGCAAGGCGGCGGGGTTGCTCGATGAATGCGGCTTCGGCGATCGCACGCAGGCGCTCGTCGACGCGTGCGCCCGGCTTGCAGACGCACCCGACGTGCACGGCCTTGCCGGCGTGCTCGGCGCCGACCCCGCGCAATCCAAACCTGGTTCGAGGAGAAACACAGCATGAAGGTAGGCCTCTACATCGGCACGCAGTTCACGCCGGAGACGAACGTTCCCGCGGCATTGAAGGAAATGCTCGAGCAGGTGCGAACGGCGAAGCGCAGCGGGTTCTCCTCGCTGTGGGTGCCGCACCACTACGCGACCCAGCCGATGCAGATGCTGGCGCCGATCCCGATGCTGTCGTGGCTGCTGCGCGAGGCCGAGGGCATGACGATAGGCCCCAACATCCTCATCATGCCGCTGCTCAATCCGATCCACGTCGCCGAGGACGCGGTCACGCTCGACCTGCTGTCGGGCGGGCGCTACGTGCTCGGCATCGGCATCGGCTACCGCGAGGCCGAGTTCAACGCCTTCAACGTGCCGCTGAAGGAGCGCGTGCTGCGCATCACCGAGGGCGTCGAGCTGATGCGCCGCTTCTGGACCGAGGATCGCGTCAACTACAAGGGGAAGATCTTCACCGTCGAGGACATGGGGATCGGCCTCAAGCCGATCCGCAAGGGCGGGCCGCCGATCTGGCTGGCCGCCGTAGTGGACCCGGCGATCCGGCGCGCGGCGCAGATCGGCGACGCGTGGCTGATCACCAACTTCGCGCACCTGAAGGACCTCGAGCCGCAGATGAAGCTGTATCGCGACACGCTGAAGGAGGCGGGCAAGCCCTTCCCCGAGGACGCGCCGATCACGCGCGAGTGCTACATCGGGCCGACGCGAGAGAAAGCGCTGGAGGAGTGCAAGGCGGCGCTGCAGTACAAGTACGCCGCGTATTCGTCCTGGGGTCTGGATTCGCAGTCGAAGGGCGCGGAATCGTTCCAGCAGCCGTTCGAGGAGTTCGTGCGCGACCGCTTCATCATCGGCGACAAGGCCTTCGTCAAGGACGAGATCCAGCGCTACCACGGGCTCCTGGGCGTGAACCACTTCCTGATGCGGGTGCAGTGGCCCAGCCTGCCGCACGACAAGGTGCTGCGGACCATTACCACGCTGGGCGAGATCTTCGCCTAGGGCCAGGCGTGAGGACCTGCATCCAGGGCGGTTGGGTGGTCGGCCACAGCGATGGCCGGCACTGCCTTGAGCGGGACCAGCAGGTGGTGTTCGAGGACGACGCCATCGTCTACGTCGGACCGAAGTTCGACGGCCGAGTGGATGCGATGCTGGATGCCTCTGGCAAGCTCGTCTGCCCGGGATTCATCGACACGCACGTGCACTCCGGGCATCGGGGCGCGCACCGGCTGATCAGCGACGTGGGCCGTGCCGACGCCTTCGGCCAGCCGTTCCTCGAAGTCAGCGCGCCGCGCGCGGGCGCGCGCATCGACGGCGACCTGCGCTACATGCGCGAGGGCGACCCGGCGCTCGAAGAGGAGCTCGAGCTGCACGCCACCTTTACCGTGGCCGAGATGCTGCGGAACGGCATCACCACTTTCGTCGAGTTCGGCGCCGGCGCGCGCACGCAGGAGGCGCTGGCGCGGCAGTGCGCGCGGCTCGGCATGCGTGGCTACCTCGGGCCGGGATTCTGCGGCGGGCACTGGGTGGGCGATGCGAAGGGCAGGCTGGAACTCGCGCTGGACGAGGCTGCGGGATTCCGCGCGCTGGAAGAGGCGCTGGCCTGCATCGAGCGCGTGAGCGCATCCGGGGCGGGGCTGGTGCGCGGCATCCTCGTCGCGCGCGAGCTCGAGGCGATGAGCGTGCCGCTGCTCGAGCGCACGCGCGACACGGCCGACGCGCTCGCGCTGCCGATGGCCACGCACGCCGCCTACAACGTGCTCGAATTCCACCACGTGGTGCGCGAGCACCGCATGACGCCGATCGAGCTGCTGGACAGCGTCGGCCTGCTGCGGCCGACGCTGAACATCGGGCACGGCAATTTCATCGGCGAAAACCCGCTGCTCAACTATTCCGGTGCGCACGACCTGCGGCTGATGGGTGCGGCCGGGGTGTCGGTCTCGCACTGCCCGGTCAACCTGGTGCGGCGCGGGCGCGCGCTGGATTCATGGCAGAAATACCGCGAGGCGGGCGTGAACGTGGCGCTCGGTACCGACACCTATCCCCGCGACATGATCCTCAACATGCGCGCCGCGTCCTACCACGGCAAGGTCATGAGCCGTAACTACCGCGCCGCGGGCGCGGCCGAGGTGTTCGCCGCGGCGACGCTCGCCGGCGCCCGCTCGCTCGGGCGCGAGGACCTCGGCCGGCTCGAGGCGGGATCGCGCGCGGACATCGCGATCATCGACCTGTCCGGGCGCGGCAGCCTGCGCTTCGGCCCGGTGCGCGATCCGGTGAAGGCACTGGTGGAGTGCGGCATCGGCGACGACGTCGACACCACCATCGTTGCCGGCAAGGTGCGCATGCAGGGCGGCAGGATTCCGGGCGTGGACTTCGACGCGCTGCGCGCGCGCGCGCAGGCCTCCGCCGAGCGCATCTGGGCCGGCTGGCAGTCGTCCGACGCGCTTGGCCGCAGCGCCGACAGGATGAGCCCGATGTCTTTCTGCCCGTCCTGCGAGGCAGGTGCTGAAGCCTGAATCAGGCACGAAAAGTGCTAACGCTGTATCACCCAAAGAGAATGGAGGAAGTCATGGGAATCGGAAGAAAGTTCGCCTCGCTGTTTACTGCTCTCGCAGCCATCGTCCTGCTGCAGCCCGTCCAGGCACAGGACTACCCGAGCAAACCGGTACGGATGATCGTTCCTTACCCGGCGGGCGGTCCGCTGGACACGCTGGCACGCATCTTCGCGGACAAGATGTCGCAGGGGCTCGGCCAGCCGATGATCGTCGAGAGCAAGCCGGGCGCGAGCGGCAACATCGGCGGCGACCTGGTGGCGCGCGCGACACCGGACGGCTACACGCTGCTGTGGGCGATCGATACCGCGATGACGGTCAACCCGAGCCTGTTCAAGAACATGACCTTCGACCCGCTGAAGGACCTTGCGCCGGTGTCGCTGGTATCGGCCTCCGACAGCGTGCTGGTGGTGAATCCGTCGGTGCCGGTGAACAGCCTGAAGGACCTGATCGAACTGTCGAAGAAGCAGTCGCTCAACTTCGCCTCGGGCGGCAACGGCACCCCGGCGCACGTGTCGACCGCGCTGTTCATGCGCGAGGCCGGCGTGACCATGACGCACATCCCGTACAAGGGCAACGCGCCCTCGGTGGCGAGCCTGCTCGGCGGCGAGACGCACTTCTCGATCGCTTCGGTGCCGGGCGTGATGCGGCACATCAAGGCCGGCAAGCTGAAGGCGATCGCGGTCACCGGCTCCAAGCGCACGCCCTTCCTTCCCGACCTCCCGACCTTCGCCGAGTCCGGCTTCCCGGGCGTGGTGGTGGACGGCTGGCGCGCGCTCTACGCGCCGGCTGGCACGCCGCGCGCTGTCATCGATGCGCTCAACCGCGAGCTGGGTCGCGTGGCCAAGCTGCCGGACGTGGTCGAGAAGCTTGCCGCCATCGGCACGGTCGCGGTCGTCAGCACGCCCGAGCGCCTCACCGAAGTGATGCGCGAGGAAACCGCGAAATGGGCGAAAGTGGTGCAGGAAGCCGGTATCAAGGTGCAGTGAAAGAGGACCAGGTGCCGTCGGCCTGGTCGCCGGGTTCTGTGGTACATGTTGCATACCCCGTAGGTCTCGTTTTCAGGCCAGAAAAACTCTCAGGAGAATAGTCATGCTCGACGTTCAGAATCGGTTCCGCCTCGGGCGCGCTGCGCTCGTCCTTTCCGCGGCTTTCGCCCTGGCGACGGCGGCGGTGTCGCCGGCCGCTGCCCAGGAGAAGGCCAGCGTGCGGCTGAAGTGGGTGGCGCAGGCGCAGTTCGCCGGCGTCTATGTTGCCCAGGCCAAGGGGTACTACAAGGCCGAGGGCCTGGACATGACGATCAATCCGGGCGGCCCGAACCTCAACGCCGAATCGCTGGTCGCTTCGGGCGCCGACACCTTCGCGGTGGGCGGTGGCATCGAGAGCTCGCTGGCCGCGCGCGACAAGAAGCTGCCGGTGGTGACCCTCGGCATGCTGCACCAGCGCACGCCGGTCGTCATGGTCGTGCTGGAGGATTCGCCGATCAAGACCATCAAGGATTTCAAGGGCAAGAAGATCACGTCGTTCTTCACCGGCCTGCAGCACACGGTGGTGGCGATGCTGCGCAAGAACGGTCTCGAGCCGTCGGATTACAGCCTTACCGCGCAGGCGGTGTCGATGACGCCGTTCATCAACAAGGAAACCGACGTCGCGATGGTGACGCTGTATAACGAGATGAACGTGCTGAAGGCGCGTGGCATCAAGGTGCGCAGCTTCGCGCCGGACGACTACGGCATCAGCGTGCCACGCGATTCGCTGATCACCTCGGAGAAGGTCATCGCCGAGAAGCCCAAGGCGGTGCAGGGCTTCATGAACGCGACGCTGCGCGGCTGGAAGTACGCCATCAAGAACCAGGCCGAGGCGGTGGACGTGGTCATGAAGGCCGCGCCCGGCCTCGACCGCGCGCACCAGGTGGCGATGCTCGCCGAAGTCGCGCGCCTGATGACCGCCGACGCGGGCACCACGGCCGGACTGGGCGCGCTCGACATGCCCCGCCTGAAGGGCGCGCAGGAAATGCTCATCCAGGCCAAGGTCATCTCCGGCCCGGTGGACTTCAACACCGCGTTCGCGCCGAAATTCTGGGACGCCGTCCCGGCTGCCGACAAGAAGATGTAACGCGGATGCCGCGGGTTTCATCGAAGGCAGACAGGCCTTGAACGACGGCACTGCGGTTCCCGCCGCGGCGCCGATGCTACAGCTCACCAACCTCTCCAAGACCTTCGGCTCGGGTCGCGGAGAGGTTGTTGCGCTGGATCGCATCGGCATCGACATCGGGCGCGGTGAGTTCGTCACCGTGGTCGGACCCAGCGGCTGCGGCAAGAGCACGCTGTTCAACATCCTCGCCGGCCTGGTCGAGCCGGATGCGGGCGCGGAGATCCTCTACAGCGGGGAGCCGCGCACCGCGACGAGCCTGCTTGGCAAGGTTGCGTTCATGCCGCAGCGCGACCTGCTGCTGCCGTGGCGCCGCGTGGTGGACAACGCCATCCTGCCGCTGCAGGTGGAGGGCGTGCCGCGCGCCGAGGCGCTGAAGCGCGCCGGGCCGCTGTTCGGCGA
This sequence comes from uncultured Enterobacteriaceae bacterium, assembly GCA_964612335.1. Taxonomy (GTDB): domain Bacteria; phylum Pseudomonadota; class Gammaproteobacteria; order Burkholderiales; family SG8-39; genus CAZTDU01. Next base: position 126,349 of record CAZTDU010000009.1, read on the forward strand.
GTTCGGGCTCACGGGCTTCGAGCAGCATTACCCGCAGCAGCTCTCCGGCGGCATGCGCCAGCGCGTCGCGCTGATGCGCACGTTCCTGTTCGAGCGCGACCTCACGCTGCTCGACGAGCCCTTCGGCGCGCTGGATGCGCTGACGCGCAGCCTGATGCAGCGCTGGCTGCTCGAGATCTGGCAGCGGCACCAGCGTACGATCTTGTTCATCACGCACGACGTCGAGGAGGCGATCTTCCTCGGCGACCGCGTCCTCGTCATGACCGCGCGGCCGGGCCGCATCAAGCTGGTGCTCGACATCCCGCTGAAGCGCCCGCGGCCCGCGGAAATGCTGACCTCGCCGGAATTCATCGCGCTGAAGCGCCAGGTGCTCGCCGCGATCGAGGAAGAGAGCATCAAGAGCTTCCAGCAGGTGGCGGGGGGCTGAGGCATGCGCACCGGATTCGGCAACCAGGTGCTCGCGCTGTGCGGCGTAGTCGTGCTGTGGGAGCTGGCGGTGCGCGGATTCAACGTGCGTCCGCACATCATGCCGACCGCAAGCGCGGTGTTCATGGACCTGGCCGGCAATCCCGGGCTGATCTGGCGGGGCGTCATGCGCACGCTGTCCGAAACGCTGATCGGCTTCGGCATCGGTGCCGCCATCGGCTTCGTGTTCGGCAGCGCCTTTGCCATGTCGCGCACGCTCGAGCGGCTGATGTTCCCGCTGTTCATCGTCTCGCAGGCGGTCCCGGTGATCGCGTTCGGCGCGCTGGTGGTGATGTGGCTGGGCAATGGCATCTGGTCGAAGGTGGCCATCGCGATGTACCTCACGGCGTTCCCGGTCACGGTGAACACCTGCAGGGGCATGCAGTCCGTGGATCCCCAGCGCGTGGCGCTGCTGCGCAGCTTCGGTGCCGGCGCGTGGACGCTGTTCTGGCGGCTGCGCGTGCCGTTCGCGATGCCCTCGATCGCGGCGGCGCTCAAGCTCGGCATCAGCCTGGGGCTGATCGGCGCCATCGTCGGCGAGTGGTTCGGCGACACCGTCGGCCTTGGCATCCTGCTGCTGCAGGCGATGTACAACGAGAACCTGCCGCGCATGTGGAGCGTGATCGTGATCTGCGGCGCGATCGGTATCCTGCTGTACGCGCTGCTCGAGGCGATCGAGCGGCGCTGGATCTGGTGGAAACAGGAAATCTGATGCGCGGCACCGCGCTCGCGTTTGCCGGTCCGCTGCTGTTCATCGTGCTGTGGGAGCTGATCGTGCAGGCCTTCGGCGTGCCGGTCTACGTGCTGCCGGCGCCGAGCGCGATCGCGATGCGCACGGTCGCTGATTTCCCGAGCCTGATGGACGCGGCGTCGATGACCGTGATGGAGGCGACGGCCGGCTACGCGATCGGGACGCTGATCGCCATGCTGCTGGCGATGGCCTTCGTCCTCTATCCGGTGCTGGAGCGGATCGCGCTGCCCGCGCTGGTGGCGTTGAACTCGGTGCCGGTGGTCGCGTTCGCGCCGGTGGCGCTGCTGTGGTTCGGCACCGGGCCGGCCTCCAAGATCGCGATGGTGACGCTCGCGGTCGGCTTCGCGGTGTTCGTCAACGCGCACCAGGGGCTGCGTTCGGTGGACGAGTCGGCGGCGAACCTGCTGCGCTCCTTCGGCGCCGGCCCGTTGCGCCAGATGGCGCTGCTGCGACTGCCCGCGGCGCTGCCGGCGATCATGAATGGCCTGCGCGTCGCCGTGGTGCGCAGCATGATCGTCGCCATCGTCGCCGAGATGCTGAGTGCGTACAAGGGTCTGGGCTGGACGATCTTCGAGGCCACGCAGCAGATCGACTTCCTGCGCGTCTGGGCGGCGATCGCGGTGGCATCCGCGGCGAGCATGATCTGGTACGCGATCGTCAACTGGATCGACCGGCGGCTGGTGTTCTGGAAGTGAGCTGATGCTCGGCGCCGAGATCCTGGTGCGCTCGCTGGTGGCGGGCGGCATCGATACCTGCCTGGGCAACCCGGGCACCTCCGAGATGCACACCATCGCCGCGCTGGACCGCGTGCCTGGCCTGCGCGGCGTGCTGACGCTGTTCGAGGGCGTCGCGACCGGCGCGGCCGACGGCTATGCGCGCATGGCGGGCAGGCCCGCCGCCACGCTGATGCACCTCGGCCCCGGGCTCGCGAACGGCCTGTGCAACCTGCACAACGCGCGCCGCGCGCGCGTGCCGATGGTCAACATCGTCGGCGAGCACGCGGAGCGGCATCGGCGCTATGACGCGCCGCTGCACTCGGATGTCGAGGCGGTCGCGCGGCCGTTCTCCGACTGGCTGCGCACCGCACGTTCCGCCGCCACGCTGTCGGCGGATTGCGCCGCCGCGATCATGGCGGCGCGCACGTCGCCAGGCCGGATCGCGACGCTGCTGCTCCCGGCCGATACCGCGTGGACCGACGGCGGCGAGGCCCTGGTGCGGCCGGCGGTGCCAGCGCCGCCTGCGCGCGTCCCGGGCGCCAGGATCGAGGCCGCGGCGCGCCGCCTCGGTGCCCGCACAGGGCTGATGATCGGCGGCGCGTGCCTCGGCTCGCGCGGCCTCGCACTCGCGCACGGCATTGCCGCGGCCAGCGGCTGCAGGGTATTCGCGCCGATGTCGAATGCGCGCATCGAGCGCGGCGCCGGCAGGCTGCCGGTGGATCGCGTGCCATTCGGCATCGACGAGGCGGTGCAGTTCCTCTCAGGGCTGGATACGGTGCTGATGATCGGCGCCGGCGCGCCGGTTGCCTTCTTTGCCTACCCGAACAAGCCCGGCCTGCTGACGCCGCCGGGCTGCGCGCTGATCGCGCTTGCAGAGCCCGAGGAGGATGCGATGTCGGCGCTCGAGGACCTGGCGGCAGCGGCGGGCGCGGTTCCGGCGGCTGCGCCGCAAGCGCTCGCGGCAGCAGCGCCGCAGTCGGGCACCTTGAACGCGCAGGCGCTGGCGGCGATCGTTGCCGCCCGACTGCCCGAGCACGCGATCGTGATCGACGAGTCGCTGTCGCTCGGCTTCACGCTCTATCCGGCGACGGCCGCTGCCGCGGCGCACGACTGGCTGCAGATGGCGGGCGGTGCGACCGGGGAAGGCCTGCCGCTGGCCGTTGGCGCGGCGCTCGCCTGTCCGGACCGCAAGGTGGTCTGCCTGCAGGCGGATGGCAGCGGCCTGTATACCTGCCAGGCGCTCTGGACGATGGCGCGCGAGGGCCTGGACGTGACGGTCGTGATACTCGCCAACCGCGCGTACGCGACGCTGTACGGCGAACTGGCGAAGGTTGGCGCCGCGAACCCTGGCGCCGCAGCGCTGGGCATGATCCGGCTGGACGACCCTGCCATCGGCTGGCCGGAGCTGGCGCGGGGCTTCGGCGTGCCCGCCGAGCGGGCTGCGGACGCCGCGGACTTCGCCACGGCGCTCGGGCGCGCGCTGGCAGCCCCCGGACCGTCGCTGGTGGAGGCGGTGCTGTGCTAGTGCCGCATGTCGACCTCGCCACGCTGCGCGCAGGCTGCGGGCTGGCGCAGTGGCAGGCACTCGCGGGCGAAGTCCGCGCCGCCTGCGAATCGGCGGGATTCTTCTACATCGTCAACCATGGCGTGCCGGCTGCGCTGGTCGACGACATCTTCGAGGCCAATCGGCGCTTCCATGCGCTGCCCCAGCAGGTGAAGGACGCGCTGCGCCAGAACCGCTGGCATCGCGGCTACATGGGCTTCGGCGACACGAAGCTCACGTCCTCGGCGCGCTTCGCGGCCGCACGCAGGCCGAACCGCATGGAATCCTTCATGCTGCGACACGAGGTCGATCCCGCGCACGCGGACTACCTTTCCGGAAAGCCGCTGCAGGGACCGAACCAGTGGCCGGCAGACGCCTGGATCGCCGACACGATGCGGCGCTACGATGCGGCGATCGCCGACCTCGGCAAGCGTCTCCTGCCGGTGCTGTCGATCGCGGTTGGCGAAGCCCCGGATTTTTTCGGCAGGCATTTCACGCCGCCCTGTACCGCGCTGCGGCTGATCCACTACCCGCCGTCGCCGCCGCAGCGCCCGGACGACCTCTTTGGCAGCCATCCGCATACCGACTACGGGTTCCTGACGATCCTTGCGCAGGACGACGTCGGCGGGCTCGAGGTACAGGGACCGGACGAGGAATGGGTCCCCGCGCCCAGCGTCGCGGGCGCTTTCGTGTGCAACATCGGCGACGCCTTCGCGCGCTGGACCAACGACGCATTCCGGTCGACGCCGCACCGGGTGATCAATGCATCGACCGAGCGCGATCGCTACTCGGTGGCGTACTTCTTCGATCCGAGCCTGGATGCCGCTGTCGCCTGCCTCGCGCGCTACTGCCGCGACATGCCGGCGAAGTACCCGCCGGTGGTGTTCGGCGATTACTACGCCGCCCGGCTGGACGCCAACTATGCGCGCTACGAGGGCCCGCCGGCCGCCGCAGCCGGGGCCGCCTGAGCGTCATGCCGACGTATCGCGCGCCGCTTCGCGAGTTCCGCTTCGTGCTGCACGAGTTCCTGTGCGTGGACCGGTATGCGGACGTGCCCGGCTATGCCGAGTTGCAGGGCGGCACGCTGGCTGCGCTGCTCGAGGGCGCGGCACGCATCGCCGAGGGCGTGGCGCAACCCCTGAACCGCAGCGGCGACGCGCAGGGCTGCCTCTGGCACGAGGGTGAGGTGCGCACGCCGGCGGGGTTCGGAGATGCCTACCGGCAGTACGCCGATGGCGGCTGGATCGGGCTCGCGCTCGATCCGGCGTACGGCGGCAAGGGGCTGCCCGCGGTCGCCGCCGAGGCCTGCTACGAGATTCTGTCCGCCGCGAACATGGCCTTCAGCGGCTACATCGAGCTCTCCGAGGCGGTGTTCAGCGCCATCCATGCGCATGGCAGTCCGGTGCAGAGGGCGCGCTGGCTGCCCAGGCTCGCCGCCGGCGAGTGGACCGGCGCAATGCATCTCACCGAAGCGCACGCCGGCAGCGACCTGAGGCTGGTGCGCACGCGCGCGCTGCCGCAGCCCGACGGCAGCTATCGCCTGCACGGCTCGAAGTGCTTCATCACCAACGCCGAGCACGACCTTGCGCCCAACATCGTCAACGTGGTGCTGGCGCGCATTGCCGGCGCGCCCGAGGGCAGCGCAGGGCTGAGCCTGTTCATCGCGCCGAAGTTCCGCGTCGACGAGGCCGGGCGGATCGGCGAGCGCAATGCGCTGCAGTGCGCATCGATCGAGCACAAGATGGGGCTGCGCGCCGCACCCACCGGGGTCATCGCCTACGACGGCGCGCATGCCGAACTGCTGGGCGAGCCCGGCAAGGGCCTGCGCGCGATGTTCGCGATGGTGAACGATGCGCGCCTGGGCGTCGCGCTGCAGGGACTCGGCCAAGCCGAAGTCGCCTGCCAGAACGCCGTGCACTACGCGCGCGAGCGCAGGCAGGGGCGCGCGCTCGCGCCGGATGCCGACACGCAGGATCCGGTCGAGATCGCCGCGCACCCGGACGTGCGCCGCATGCTGATGACGATGCGCGCCTTTACCGAGGCGGCGCGCGGCCTGGGGCTCAGGGTTGCGCTGCAGATCGACCTGGCGGCGCGACATCCGGACGCCGCGATGCGCGCGCGCGCCGAACGCTATTGCGCGCTGATGACGCCGGTCATCAAGGCGCACTTCACCGACCAGGGCGTAGAGTGCGCCGACCTCGCGCTGCAGTGCTTCGGCGGCTACGGTTATATCGCCGACACCGGCGTCGAGCAGTTCCTGCGCGATGCGCGCATCACGCGGATCTACGAAGGCACCAACGGCATCCAGGCGCTGGACCTGGTGCGCCGCAAGCTCACGCTGTCCGGCGGGCAAGCGGTGCGCGAATTCCTCTCCGGCGTTGCGGACACCGCCGCGCGCGGCCATGCGCTGCCCGCGCTGGCACCGCTCGCCGGGGCGCTTCGCCGCGCGCTCGCCGACCTCGAGGCCGCCACGCAGTGGATGCAGGCGCGCGCGGCGAGCGACGCAATCGACCCCGCGGGTGGGGCAACCGATTACCTGCGCCTGTTCGGGCTGGTCGCGCTGGCAGAGGTATGGCTCGCGTACGCGTGCATCGCCGATGCCGCGCTCGAGGCTGGCACCAGCGAGCGCGGCTACTACGAGCGCAAGCAGGCACTGGCACGGTTCTACATCCAGCGCCTGCTTCCCGAGACCGCCATGCTGCGCCAGCGCGCCATGCAGCCGGCGGCAGACCTGATGGCGCTGGCGGCGGAGGACCTGTGACCGGCCGCGGCATTCCCGGAGCATCCAACCAGAGAGGCAGCATTCCATGAAGCTGAAGCAACGCAAGTTCGTCAAGGTGGTGAGGGAGAACGGCATCGCCTGGACCTATCTCAACCGGCCGGAGAAGAAGAACGCGATGAACCCGCCGCTGCACGCCGAGATGTGCGACACGCTCGACGAGCTCGAGGCCGATCCGGAGACCAAAGTGGTGGTGATCGCGGGGGCGGGCGGCGTGTTCTCGGCGGGGCAGGACCTGAAGGAGTTCTTCCGCGCGCTGGAGAACAACCCGGCCGAAGGCAAGCGCGTGCGCCTGATGTCGAACCACTGGCAATGGGACCGCCTGTCGATGTTCGACAAGCCCACCATCGCGATGGTCGAGGGCTACTGCGTGGGCGGCGCGTTCAGCCACCTGCTGGCGACGGACTTCGCGGTCACCGCGAACGACACCACGTTCTCGCTGTCGGAAGTGAACTGGGGCATCCTGCCCGGCGGCATGGTCAGCAAGGCCCTCGCCGACGCGGTGCTGTTGCGCCACGCCATGTACTACGCCTGCACGGGCGACCCCTTCGACGGCAAGGAGGCGGCGCGCATCGGCCTGGTCAATCTCTCGGTGCCCAGGGCGCGCCTGAAGGCCGAGGTGACGAAGCTCGCCGTCAAGCTGATGGCAAAGAGCCCGCGGACCCTGCGCGCCACCAAGCAGGCGATCCGCATGGTGCGTACCATGGGCATTCCAGAGGCGGCCGACTACATGCAGGAGAAGAAGGTCGCGATCCAGGTGGGTGACGCTGACCATTCCTACCACGCCGGCCTGCACGGCTTCCTCGACTCGAAGACCTACAAGCCGGTGTACGCGTCGTTCAAGGAGGCGAAGGGCGGCGGCAAGCGCAGGGCCGGGAAGCGCAAGGCCGGAAAGCGGTGACGACGCGATGGCGATGACCGGACCGCTTGCCGGGATACGCGTCGTCGAGCTGTCGACGTTCATCACCGCGCCGCTTGCCGGCGTGATGCTCGCCGACATGGGCGCGGAGGTGATCAAGGTCGAGAATCCGGACGGCGGCGACCCGTTCCGCAGCTACGGCGGCGGCAACTACGGCGCGCAGTACTGCTCGTACAACCGCAACAAGCGCAGCATCGCGATCTCGCTGCGCACGGACCTCGGCCGCGCGGCGATGGAGCGTCTGGTCGCGCGCAGCGACGTGCTGCTCGACAACTTCCGCGCCGGCGTGCTGGATCGCCTTGGCTTCGGCGCGGCGCGGCTGCGCGAACTCAACCCGTCGCTGATCCATTGTTCGATCACCGGCTTCGGTACCGAGGGGCCGTACGCGACGCGGCCCTGCTTCGATTCCATCGCCCAGGGCCTGTCAGGCATGTACAGCCAGTTCCTCGACCCGGAGAATCCGCGCCTCACCGGCACGACGATAGCGGACAACGTCACCGGGCAGTACGCCGCCTACGGCATCCTGTCGGCGCTGTTCGAGCGGCAGCGCAGCGGCACGGCGAGGCGGGTGGAAGTGAACATGATCGAGGCGACCATGGCGTTCATGCCCGAGCCTTTCGGCTACCTGACCCAGAACGGCGAGCATTCAGACGCCTTTCTGCGCATCCGGAACTCGCTCGCGTTCGCGTTCCGCTGCCGCGACGGCAAGCTGGTGGTGACGCACATGTCGTCGCGGCAGAAGTTCTACGAGCAGTTCGTCGAGACCATAGGGCGCGCCGACCTGATCGACGACGTGCGCTTCACCACGCTGGAAGGCCGCGTGAAGAACTACGAAGCGCTGTGGAGCATCGGGCGGGAAGCATTTGCGACGAAGGATCGCGCCGAGTGGCTGCGGTTGTTCGACGGCGCAGACATCCCGTTCTCCGCCATCAACGACATCGAGGACGTGATGGTCGATCCGCAGGTGCAGGCGCTGGACAGCTTCTTCAAGCTGCGGCACCCGCAAAAGGGCGAACTCACCGGAATCCGCCGCCCGGTGCGCCTTGACGGCCGGCGCGATGACCAGGCGGCCGTCGCGCCGCCGATGCTCGGCGAGCATACAGATGACATCCTGCGCGAGCTCGGGCTGGCGCAGGAATCCACCGCGAAAGGAAAGCCGTGAAACTCGACCTGCAGGGAAAGAGCGTACTCATCACCGGCGCATCGAAAGGCATCGGCCTTGCGAGCGCATGGGCATTCGCCAGGGAAGGCTGCTCGCTGCACCTCGCCGCGAGATCGGCGGAACTGCTCGAGGAGGCGAAGAAGTCGATTGCCGCCGAGTGTGGCGTCGCCGTTGCCACGCATGCGATGGACCTGTCCACCGACGCCAGGATGCGTGAGCTTGCGGCGAAGACCGGCGTGGTGGACATCCTCGTCAACAACGCGGGTGACATCCCGTCAGGTCCGATCGACGCGGTGGACGACACTGCGCTTCGACGCGGCTTCGACCTCAAGGTGTTCGGCTACATCTCGCTCACGCGCGCGCTGTACGACGCGATGTGCAAGCGCGGCAGCGGCGTGATCGTCAACGACATCGGCAACTCGGGCGAGAACTGGGACGCGCGCTACATCATGGGTTCCACGGGCAACGCCGCGCTGATGTCGTTCACGCGCGCGCTGGGCGGTGTGAGCCTGGACCACGGCGTGCGCGTGGTCGGTGTCAATCCCGGGCCTGTTGCCACGGACCGCATGGTGAAGCTGATGAAGCGGCGGGCGCTGGACATGCACGGCGACGAGAACCGCTGGCAGGAGCTGTTCAAGATGTACCCGGGCGGAAGGCCTGCGACTGCCGAGGAGGTGGCGGACCTGATGGTATTCCTCGCCTCGCCTCGTGCCGGCTACATCACCGGCACGATCGTCACCATCGACGGTGGCATCGCATCGCGCGGCTCGATCATCTAGGACCGGCCGTGGGCGAATTCGACATCAGGAACAGGCATTTCGACCGCCTGTTCTCGCGCGGCGACCTGATCTGGATGGGGCAGAACACGAACCACATCCCCATGCATCCGGCAGTGCGCGACGCGCTTCACCGGGCGGTGGACGACGAGAGCTTCCATGCCTATGCGCCGCCTGCCGGGATGGAAGCGCTGCGCGAGGGCATCGTCGCCGACCTCGGCCTGGAGGGCTTCTCGGCCCTCGTCTCGGACGGCGCCGTGGCCGGGCTGGCGACGGTATGCCGCGCGCTGTGCCGCCCGGGCCGGCGCTTCGTCACCACCGACCCGAGCTGGAAGTGGCCGCTCGGCTTCGCGCGCCAGGCCGGCATGGAGGTCGTGGAGATCCCGATCTATGGCGCTGAATACGGCTGGCGGCTGTCGCCCGCGCGGCTCGCCGAAGCAGTGGATGCGAAGACCGACATCATCTATTTCGTCGACCCCAACAACCCTCTCGGCACCTGCGCGACGCCGGAGGAGATCGCCGGCATCGCTGAGGTGGCGAGGAGGGCCGGCGCAACGCTGATCCACGACTGCACCTATCGGGATTTCGCCGACCGCCACACGCTCGCGGCGACGCTGTACCCGGAAGGGACGGTCACCGTGACGAGCTTCTCCAAGTGGCTGGGGCTCGCCGGGATGCGCCTTGGCGCCATTGTCGCGAGTGAGGGGCTGATGGAACGCATAGCCGCCGCGTCGATGGCGCCACTGGGCGCGAACGTGATCTCGCAGAAGGCCGCGCTTGCGGGCCTCTCGGTGAAGCGCGAATGGATGGCGCAGGTACAGGAAATCCAGCGCGCCAACCAGGCAACCGTGAAGCGCGCCTGCGAGAAGATTCCCGGGCTCAGCGTGCCCGTCTATCCGTCGCAGGCCAACTTCCTCATCGTCGAGTGCGAAGCCACGGGCCTCAAGCCCGAGGCGATCGTGACGGCGCTGGCGGCGCACGGCATCCAGGTCCGGCAGGGCGCCTACCATACGCAGAAGTTCGGTCACCGCTTCATCAAGGTCAGCGTTACCGTGCCGCGAGAATGGGCCGACGCGTTTGCCGCGGTGCTGCCGGAAGCCGTGCTCGAAGCGAAGGACATGAAAGACCTGCCGCCGCTGTTCTGACACCCAAGGAGACATCCATGCCCTACGCAAGCGCGCACGACGGCGTGCGACTGTGGTTCGAGGAGTCCGGCGCCGGCACGCCGATCGTATTCGTGCACGAGTTCGGCGGCGACCATCGAAGCTGGGAGCCGCAGATGCGCGCCTTTTCGCGGCGCCACCGCTGCATCACCTTCGGCGCGCGCGGCTACCCGCCGTCCGACGTGCCTGAGAGCCTGGAGGCCTACTCGCAGGCGAACGCGGTGCGCGACATCGTCTCGGTGATGGATGCGCTCGCGATCCCGAAGGCGCACGTGGTCGGGCTGTCGATGGGCGGCTTCGCGGCGCTGCACCTGGGGCTCGATGCGCCGGCGCGGTGCCTGTCGCTGGTCGTCGCCGGCGCGGGCTACGGCGCGGAGAAGCAGTTCGAGGCGTACTTCAGGGACGTATCGCTGGAAGTCGCGCGGCAGTTCGAGACGCAGGGGGCGGCAGAGTTCGCGAAGACCTATTCGCTGGGCGCCAGCCGCGTGCAGTTCCAGAACAAGGATCCGCGCGGATGGCAGGAGTTCGCCACGCAGCTCGGCGAGCACTCCTCGCTGGGTTCGGCACTGACGATGCGCGGCGTGCAGGCGCGCCGGCCCTCGCTCTACGACCTGGAGGATCGCCTGAAGGCGATGCAGGTACCGGCACTCGTGGTGGTCGGTGACGAGGACGACCATTGCCTGCAGCCGGGCATCTTCCTGAAGAAGACGCTGCCGGCCTCGGGGCTCGCCGTGATGCCCAAGTGCGGACACACGCTGAACCTGGAGGAGCCGGAAGCGTTCAACCGGCTGCTTGCCGAATTCATCGACGCGGTGGAAGCCGGCGCGTGGAAGCCGCGCGACCCGCGCGCCATCGCGGCCGAGGTCATGAAGACGAAGTAGCCTTCGGCGGCATCGTGCGGGGTTCGCGTGCGGGCACGCGCTCCAGGTCGGCGAGCCAGGCGCTGGCGTTGCCGTCGGCGGGGGCACGCCAGTCTCCGCGCGGCGACAGCGAGCCCCCGGAGCCGACCTTGGGGCCGTTCGGCATCACGCTGCGCTTGAACTGGCTGGTGGCGAAGAAGCGCGTGATGAACACCTTCAGCCATGTGCGGATCTCGGCGAGCGCATAGCCGTCCTTGCCGCGCCAGGCATTCCACGCCAGGAACGCGATCTTCGCCGGCGTGTAGCCGAAGCGCAGCGTGTAGTACAGGTTGAAGTCCTGCAGCGCGTAGGGGCCGATGACGCGCTCCGTGAGTTGCGCGGGCTTGTCGTCGCTTGCGCCCGGGACGAGTTCCGGGCTGATCTCGGTGGCGAGCACGCGCGAGAGCGCCTTGCCTACCGCAGCATCGAACTGACCCGACTGTCCGACCCAGCCGATGAGGTCGCGGATCAAGGTCTTCGGCACGCTCGCATTGACGTTGTAGTGCGACATATGGTCACCAACACCATAGGTGCACCAGCCCAGCGCCAGCTCGGACAGGTCCCCGGTGCCGACGACGATGCCGCCGTGCAGGTTGGCGAGGCGAAAAAGGTGGCTGGTGCGCTCGCCGGCCTGCACGTTCTCGAACGTGACGTCGTAGACCTTGCGCCCCCTGGCGTACGGGTGGCGCAGGTCCTTCAGCATCTGCAGGCAAGACGGCCGGATGTCGATCTCCTCGGCGCTGCAGCCAATGGCGCGCATCAGTTGCCAGGCGGTGCTGCGCGTCGCGGTCGACGTGGCGAAGCCCGGCATGGTGTAGGCGAGGATGCTGCGCCGCGGCAGCCCGAGTTCATCCATCACGCGTGCGCACACCAGCAGCGCCTGCGTGGAATCCAGACCGCCTGACACGCCGATCACCAGCTTTTTCGTGCCGCTTGCCTGCATGCGCGTGGCGAGGCCCTGCACCTGGATGCGATGGACCTCTTCGCAGCGCGCACCGCGCGTCGCCTGCTCGGCGGGCACGTAGGGAAAGCGCGGCACCGCGCGCGTGAGCGGCAGCCGCCCCCGCGGCAGCGGCAGCGAGAAGGTCACCGCGCGAAAGCGCGCCACCTCGGCGGCGTACCTTCTTGCCGACTGGCCGAAGGAATTCTGCCGCATGCGATCGGCCGTCAGGCGGTCGAGGTCCAGTTCTGCAAGCGTGAGCCGGGATTCCGCGTCGTAGCGGCGCGATTCGGCCAGCAGCGTGCCGTTCTCGTACACCATCGCATGCCCGTCCCAGGCGAGGTCGGTGGTCGATTCCCCGGACCCGGCCGCGCTGAACAGGTAGGCGGCGAGGCAGCGCGCGGACTGGTTGGAGGCGAGCTCGCGACGGTACGCGGGCTTGCCGACGACGACGTTCGACGCCGACAGGTTCGCGATCACGGTGGCGCCCGCCATCGCGGCGAACGAGGATGGCGGCACCGGCACCCAGAGGTCCTCGCAAATCTCCGCGGCGAGCACCAGCGCGGGCTGCTCGGCATGGCGAAAGAGCAGGTCGGCACCAAAGGGCGCGGTCTGGCCGGCGAGCGTGATCTCGCTGCGCGAGGCGATGTCTCCGCTCGTGAACTGCCGCAGTTCGTAGAACTCGCGATAGTTCGGCAGGAAGGTCTTCGGCACCACGCCGAGCAGCCTGCCGCGCACGATCAGCGCCGCGCAGTTGTAGAGCAGTCCATCGACCAGCACCGGGAGGCCGACGAACGCCGCGACCGGCAGGTTGCGCGAGCGCTGCAGCAGCCCGGCGAGCGCCTTCTCGCAGTCGCGGATCAGCAACTGCTGGTGAAAAAGGTCGTCCGCAGTGTAGGCGGACAGCCCGAGCTCGGGGAACACCGCGACGATCGCCTTCGCGCGCGCGGCCTCGCGCATCAGCGCCAGGGTCTGCGCGGCGTTGTACGCCGGATCGGCGATGCGCACCGGCGGCGTCGCCACGGCGGCGCGCACGAAGTTGTGCTGGTAGAGGTTGAAGAACTCGCCGCTGGCGACCATCGGACCGCGATTCTACCTGAAGCGGACTATGGTATTCTGAGCCATATGCTGGAGGCGCGAATCCTGCTGCGTCGCGGTGCGATGCTCGAACTGCTGCTGCAGCCGCAGCAGCGCTACCGCCTGCGCTACGGCTGGCCCGGCGCCTGGCAGGTCATTTACGAGGACGGCTGGCGCAGCGTGCACGGCAGGCGCTCGGCGTACGAGTTCCGTTCCGTCGAGCAGATGCGCTATGACTTCGAACGCGATGTCGAAGCAGCTCAGGCTCAGCATCGCTAGCGCGGCGGACGCGCTGGATGCCTTCGAGGTGGCGTGGCACCGTGCCGCCGGCGGCGTGCACGCGGCGCCCGAATCGGTGCTCGGCTTCGCCGACCTGCCGCTCCTGCTGGCCACCCTGACGCCGGCGCGCTGGGCGCTGCTGAGGCGCCTGCGCGCCGAGGGTCCGCTGTCGGTGAATGCGCTGGCGAAGCTGCTCGCGCGCGACTACAAGAACGTGCACACCGACGTGAAGGCGCTGGAGGCGCTCGGACTGATAGGCCGGGACGCTACCGGCCTGGCGAGGGTGGACTGGGACCTGGTGTCGGCGAAGCTGCGGCTTTAGGGCGCGAGGTTCTTCAGGTTCACCGCCAGCAGTTCCAGCTTCGAGGCGAGCGCGCGGTGCTCGGGTTTCTCGCTAAGCATGGAGATCGCGGCGATGGTCACCATGCCGATTTTCGCCGAGGGCATGTCCTCGACGCCCGCCAGCAGCGCCGCGAGCTCCGCCGGCCCTTCCTCGGCGGCGCGCGTGCGCATGTTCACCAGGCGCCGGACGATCGCATCACGATCCAGGTTCGTCGGGAACCGCAGCGTTTCGTTTGTCCAGTCCATCCAGTGCTCCCCGCAGACGCCCCGCCTCTTGCGGACGGGTGCGGACGAAAGGATAACACCGGCGCCGGCACTATGTTGCATTCTCCAAATAAGTCTCCAGCGGCGGGCAGGTGCAGACGATATGGCGGTCGCCGAAGGCGTTGTCGACGCGGGCAACCGGCGGCCAGTACTTGGCGGCCAGCAGCGCCGGCACCGGGTACGCCGCCTGCTCCCGCGTGTAGGCGTGCGCCCAGCCGCTCGCGGTGACGGCGCGGGCGGTATGCGGGGCGTGCCTGAGCGGGTTGTCCTCGCGCGGCCAGCGGCCGGATTCGACCGTGCTGATCTCTGCGCGAATCGCGATCATGGCATCGATGAATCGGTCCAGCTCCGCCCTGGACTCGCTCTCGGTGGGCTCGACCATCAGCGTACCGGCGACCGGAAAGCTCATGGTCGGGGCGTGAAAGCCGTAGTCCATCAGCCGCTTGGCGATGTCCTCTGCGGTGATGCCGCTTGCCTCCTTCAGCGGTCGCGCGTCGAGGATGCACTCGTGCGCGACATAGCCGTTCCTGCCCGCGTAGAGCACCGGGTAATGCGCCTCGAGCCGCCGCGCCACGTAGTTCGCCGACAGGATCGCGATCTCGGAGGCGCGCCGCAGCCCGGCGGCGCCCATCAGTGCGATGTATGCCCAGGAGATCGGCAGCACCCCGGCGGACCCGTACATCGCCGCAGACACCGCCGGCGCGCCCGCGCCCAGCGGGTCTCCAGGCAGGAACGGCGCGAGGTGCGCGCGCACCGCGACCGGCCCCACGCCCGGGCCGCCGCCGCCATGCGGGATGGCGAAGGTCTTGTGCAGGTTGAGGTGCGAGACATCGGCGCCGAACTTTCCCGGTTGCGCGAGGCCGACCAGCGCATTGAGGTTGGCGCCATCCAGGTACACCTGCCCGCCGGCGGCGTGCACCACCTCGCAGATCTCGCCGATGGCTTCCTCGAACACGCCGTGCGTAGATGGGTAGGTCACCATCAGTGCCGCGAGCTTTGCCGCGTGCCGCTCGGCCTTGGCCTTCAGGTCCGCCAGGTCGACGTTGCCCTGCGCGTCGCAGGCGACCACCACCACTTCCATGCCGGCAAGGTGCGCAGACGCCGGATTCGTGCCGTGCGCAGACGACGGGATCAGGCAGACATTGCGCTCGCCCTCGCCGCGCGAGGCGTGCCAGGCGCGGATCGCGAGCAGGCCCGCATACTCGCCCTGCGCACCGGAGTTGGGCTGCAGGCTGACCGCGTCATAACCGGTGATCTCCGCGA
This sequence comes from uncultured Enterobacteriaceae bacterium, assembly GCA_964612335.1. Lineage (GTDB taxonomy): Bacteria > Pseudomonadota > Gammaproteobacteria > Burkholderiales > SG8-39 > CAZTDU01. The sequence goes on from CAZTDU010000009.1 coordinate 141,687, forward strand.
GCGCGCGCTCAAGCCCTCCGATCAGCTCCAGATAGCCCGCTGCCTGCTCGCGCGGCGCGTATGGGTGCAGGTTGGCGAAGCCGGGCCAGGTCACCGGAATCATCTCCGCCGTCGCGTTCAGCTTCATGGTGCACGAACCCAGCGGAATCATGGTGCGATCGAGCGCCAGGTCGCGGTCCGACAGCGCGCGCAGGTAGCGCAGCATCGCAGTTTCGGAGCGGTGCGCGTGGAACACCGGGTGCGTCAGGAACGACGAAGCGCGCGCCAGCGCCGCCGGGATCGTCGGCGCATCGCCTGCGGCCGCGGGCACCGGCCTGCCGCCGGCGAAGAGGGCGAGCAGGGCATCGACGTCGGCGCGCGCGTGGGTCTCGTCGAAGCTCACGCCGACCGCGCCGTCGGCCGACAGGTCGCGTAAGTTGATACCTGCGGCGCGCGCCGCCGACAGCACGGCGGAAGCGTCGCATTTCACCGTCACGGTGTCGAAGAAGCTGTCGGATGTGGTGGCGAAACCCAGCGCCTTCACGCCGGCGGCGAATGCGCGCGCGAGCGCGTGCACGTGCCGGGCGATGCCCGCGATGCCCTCGGGCCCGTGATACACCGCGTACATCGAGGCCATCACCGCGAGCAGCACCTGTGCGGTGCAGATGTTGGAGGTCGCCTTCTCGCGGCGGATGTGCTGCTCGCGCGTCT
>CAZTDU010000010.1:0-115227 GCA_964612335.1 uncultured Enterobacteriaceae bacterium
TTCGCACGCCCTCGGAGCGGCCGATCCAGTTCTTCTGCATCAGCTTGACCTGCTCGGGCCAGCCGTGCATGCCCTCGAGCGCGCCGAGCAGTTCCTCCGCGTAGGCGGTGATGCGCAGGAAGTACATCGGGATCTCGCGCTTTTCCACCGGCGCCCCGGTGCGCCAGCCGCGCCCGTCAATCACCTGCTCGTTGGCGAGCACGGTCTGGTCCACCGGGTCCCAGTTGACGACGCCGGTCTTCTTGTACGCGAACCCCTTCCTGAACAGCCGCGTGAACAGCCACTGGTTCCACCGGTAGTACTCGGGGTCGCAGGTGGCGAGCTCGCGCTCCCAGTCGAGCGCGAAACCGAGGCTTTTCAACTGCGCCTTCATGTAGGCGATGTTGTCGCGCGTCCACTGCGCCGGCGGCACCTTGTTCGCCATCGCGGCGTTCTCCGCGGGCAGGCCGAACGCGTCCCAGCCCATGGGCTGCAGCACGTTCATGCCGCGCATGCGGAAATGCCGCGTCAGCACGTCGCCGATGGTGTAGTTGCGCACGTGCCCCATGTGCAGCTTTCCCGACGGATAGGGGAACATCGACAGGCAGTAGAACTTCGGCCTGGCCGCATCCTCCGTGACGCGAAACGAGCCGCGGCCGTCCCAGAACGCCTGGGCGTCACGCTCTACGCTGCGGGGTTCGTAGCGATCCTGCATGGGGAATCCGTGAAATACTGCTCACAAGGCGGGAAGCGGCGGATTCTAGCGCATCCGTTCGACGCCGCCGCCCGTATCTGGCGGTAAGTCCTCGACAGGAGATTCCGATGCACGCACTCGTGAAGGCAGCGTTTCTGGCGGCTCTTTCGGCTGTCGCGATCCCGGGATTGGCGGCCGCGCCCGCGGCGGTGGTCGAGGGCGTGCAGATGCCGGCCTGGATCGATCGCGCAAGTGGAGGCCGCGTGCCGCTTGCTCCGGGAATGGAACTGCGCGCGGGCGACCAGGTGCACACCGGCGCCAACTCGCGCCTGCTGGTCAAGCTGGCCGAGGGCAGTCTGGTCAAGCTCGGCGAGAACGGCACGCTGCGCATCGCCGAGATCGAGCCGCGGCGCGACGGCTTCCTCAGGGCGGCGTTGAGCGTCGCCGAGGGCGCGTTCCGCTTTACCACCGACGCGCTGCGCAAGGCGCGCGGGCGCGACGTCCGCATCGTCGTCGGCACCGTCACCGCGGGAATCCGCGGCACCGACCTGTGGGGCAAGTCTGATCGCGCAGACCGCCAGATCGTCTGCCTGATCGAGGGCGCGATCGAGGTCGCGGCGCCGGGAGAATCGCCAATCCGTCTGGACCAGCCGCGGCAGTTCTACCAGCGCGAGCGCGGCCGCACCGCGCCGATCGGCTTCGTCGAGCCTGCGCAACTCGCCGAGTGGGCGAAGGAAACCGAGATCGCCGCCGGCGCCGGCGCGGCGCGGCGCGGCGGCCGCTACGCCGTGACGCTGCTCGAGGCCGACACGCAGCAGGCGGCGCTCGCGGCGTACGACCAGGCGCGCGCGGCAGGCTACGCGGCGACCATCCTGCCGGTGAAGGGGGCGCAGGCGTACGCGTACCGGGTGCGCATCACCGGCCTGCCGACGAAAGCGGAAGCCGAGGCGCTCGCAGCGAGCCTGAAGGGCCAGTTCGGCGCGCAGGAACCGCGCGTTTCCGGCTAGCGGCGAGGCGTCGTCGGTTAAAATCCGACGCCTTGTCGCTGCATCTCGAACAACTCAACCCCGAACAGCTCGCCGCCGTCACGCTGCCGGACGAGCACGCGCTGATCCTCGCCGGCGCGGGCAGCGGCAAGACGCGCGTGCTGACCACGCGCATCGCGTGGCTGCTGAAGAACGGCAACGTCGCCCCCTCGGGCATCCTCGCTGTCACCTTCACCAACAAGGCCGCGCGCGAGATGCTGACGCGGCTCTCGGCGATGCTGGCGCTGAACCCGCGCGGCATGTGGATGGGCACCTTCCACGGCCTGTGCAATCGCATGCTGAGGGCGCATCACCGTGATGCCGGGCTGCCGCAGACATTCACGATCCTCGACTCGCAGGATCAGCTTGCCGCGGTGAAGCGGATGCTGCGGGCGTTGAACGCCGACGAGGACCGCTTCGCGCCGCGCGAGGTGCAGTACTTCATCAACGCGCAGAAGGAGGAAGGCCTGCGCGCGGGTGACGTGCCGGTCACGGACGACCGCACGCGGCGCTTCGTCGAGTTCACCGCCGCCTACGACGAGCAATGCAGGCGCGAGGGCGTGGTGGACTTCGCCGAGCTCCTCCTGCGCAGCTACGAGCTGCTGCGCGCCAACGAGCCGCTGCGCGAGCATTACTCGAACCGCTTTCGCCACATCCTGGTGGACGAGTTCCAGGACACCAACCGGCTGCAGTACCGCTGGCTGCGCCTGCTGGCCGGGCGCGGCGCGCTCATCTTCGCGGTAGGCGACGACGACCAGTCAATCTACCGCTTCCGCGGTGCCAATGTCGGCAACATGGCGGACCTGGAGCGCGACTACAAGGTGGCGCGCGTGATCCGGCTGGAGCAGAACTACCGCTCGCAGGGCAACATCCTCGACGCGGCGAACGCGCTGATCGCCAACAACAGGAATCGCCTCGGCAAGAACCTGTGGACTTCCGCGGGTCAGGGCGACCCCTTGCGCGTCTACGAGGGGGAATCGGACCTCGACGAGGCGCGCTGGCTGGTGGACGAAGTGCAGGCGCTGGCGCGCGAAGGCACGCGGCTTGCCGACACCGCGGTGCTGTACCGCTCGAATGCGCAGTCGCGCGTGCTCGAGCACGCCCTCTTCACGCGCGGCATAGCCTATCGCGTCTACGGCGGCCTCAGGTTCTTCGAGCGCGCCGAGGTGAAGCATGCGCTCGCCTACCTGCGGCTGGTGGCGGCGCCGGAGGATGACAACGCGTTCCTGCGCGTGGCCAATTTCCCGCCGCGCGGCATCGGCGCGCGCACGCTGGAAGCACTGCAGGACACCGCGAAGGCGCAGGCCACGAGCCTGTGGGCGGCAATGGACGCGCAGGCGGGCCGCGCCGGGCAGTCGCTGGCCTCCTTCCGCGCGCTGATCCAGCGGCTGAAGTCCGAGACCGAGGGGCTGCCGCTCGCGGAGATGGTCGAAGTGGTGGTCGCCGGCAGCGGTCTCATCGAGCATTACAAGACCGAGCGCGAAGGCGCGGATCGGATCGAGAACCTCTCGGAGCTCGTCAACGCGGCGGCGGCGTTCGACGCCGAGGAGCGCGCGCCGGGTGCCGAGGAGATGGATCCGCTCACCGCCTTCCTGACGCACGCCGCGCTCGAGGCCGGCGAGCACCAGGCGGGGGAGGGCCAGGACGCGCTGCAGATGATGACGGTGCATTCGGCGAAGGGGCTGGAGTTCGACGCGGTGTTCCTCACCGGGCTTGAGGAAGGCCTCTTCCCGCACGAGCAGAGCGTGACCGAGAAGGACGGCCTGGAGGAGGAGCGGCGCCTCGCCTACGTCGCGATCACGCGCGCGAGGAAGCGCCTGTACCTTTCGTTCGCGCAGACGCGCATGCTGCACGGGCAGACGCGCTACAACCTGCCGTCGCGATTCCTCGACGAGGTGCCCGACGGCCTGCTGAAGTGGCTGACGCCGCGCGTCGGGCGGCAGCGCGGCTTCGCGATGCAGGGCGCGGCGGCGTACGCGCCCGCCGTCGCGCCGGGTCGCGACGCGGGATTCCGCATGGCGCCGCGGAAGGACGTCGGCGGCTTCAGGGTGGGGCAGAACGTCAGCCACGCGAAATTCGGTGCCGGCGTCATCGTCGATGCCGAAGGCCAGGGCAACGACGCGCGCGTGCAGGTGAACTTCGGCCGCCAGGGCGTGAAATGGCTCGCGCTCAGCGTCGCGAAGCTCCAGGCTGCCTGAGGCAGGCGGCCCTCAGGCGGCCCAGGCGACGACGGCATAGCGCGCGAGCCGCCCGGCGGCCATGAAGCCGAGCGCCGCGACCCAGTTCAGCCGCAGCCAGCCCGCCGCGAGGCACAGCGCATCGCCGATCAGCGGCAGCCACGCGAACAGCGTCGCCGGTGCGCCGTACCGGCGCAGCCACGCCAGCGCGCGCGGGTCGAGCTTTTCCTGCGTGCGCGCCGGCACCAGCCGCCCCAGCAGATAGGTGCTCATGCCGCCGGCGGTATTTGCCACCGTTGCGCTCGCCACGGCGATCGCGGCGTGCTCCGGATAGACCTGCAGGTAGCCGAACAGCACCGCCTCCGAGGAAAGCGGCGCGAGCGTCGCGGCGACGAAGCTCGCCGCGAGCAGCCCGGCAAGTCCGGCCTCCGGGGAGAAGAGAGTTTCCACTGTGCTACGCTCGATTCATGAAGCGCGACGACTATCTTGAACGCATCCTGAAGGCGCGAGTCTACGACGTCGCGATCGAATCGCCGCTCGAGGCCGCGCCCGCGCTTTCCAGGCGCCTCGGCAATCGCCTCCTGATCAAGCGCGAGGACCTGCAGCCGGTGTTCTCGTTCAAGTGTCGCGGCGCGTACAACCGCATGGTGCACCTGTCGGCGGCGCAGCGCGCGCGCGGCGTGATCGCGGCCAGCGCGGGCAACCACGCGCAGGGCGTTGCGCTCGCGGCGCAGAAGCTCGGCTGCCGCGCCGTGATCGTGATGCCGGTGACCACGCCGCGCATCAAGGTGGATGCGGTCGCGGCGCGCGGTGCACAGGTGGTGCTGCACGGCGACATGTACTCGGATGCCTACGCGCACGCGATGAAGCTCAAGCGCAGTCGCGGGCTCACCTTCGTGCACCCCTACGATGACCCGGACGTCATCGCGGGACAGGGCACCATCGGCATGGAGATCCTGCGCCAGTCGGACCGCCCGATCGACGCCATCTTCGTTCCAGTCGGCGGCGGCGGCCTCATCTCCGGCATCGCCGCCTACGTGAAGCGCCTGCAGCCCGGGGTGCGCGTGATCGGCGTGGAGCCGCGCGACGCCGACGCGATGGCGCGTTCGCTGAAGGCGGGCAGGCGCGTGGTGCTGGATCACGTCGGTCTGTTCGCCGACGGCGTGGCGGTGAAGCAGGTGGGGCGTGAGACCTTTCGCCTTTGCCGCAGGCACGTCGATGAAGTGGTGCTCGTCGACACCGACGAGATGTGCGCCGCGATCAAGGACGTGTTCGAGGCCACGCGCGTGGTGCTCGAACCCGCGGGTGCGCTGGCGATTGCCGGCGTCAAGGCCTGGGTCGGGCGCCGGGGCGTGCGCGGCAAGACGCTTGTCGCCGTCGCCAGCGGCGCGAACACGAACTTCGACCGCCTGCGCTTTGTCGCCGAGCGGGCGGAGGTCGGCGAGCATCGCGAAGCCGTGCTCGCGGTGACGATCCCCGAGGAACGCGGCAGCTTCCGCAGGTTCTGCCGCTCCGTCGGCGGGCGGAACATCACCGAGTTCAACTACCGCATGTCGGATCCGCGCGAGGCGCACATTTTCGTCGGCGTCACTGTTCGCAACCGCGACGAGACCCTGCGCATCGTGCGCGGACTGCGCCGCGGCGGCTTTCGCACGCTCGACCTGTCGGACGATGAGGTCGCCAAGGGACACATGCGGCACATGATCGGCGGGCACCTGCCGAAGGCGCCTGACCGGCGCGGTGCGGCGCGGGTGCTGGAACTGCTGTACCGCTTCGAGTTTCCCGAGCGGCCGGGCGCGCTGATGCGATTCCTAAGCGCGATGAATCCGGGCTGGAACATCAGCCTGTTCAACTACCGCAACCTCGGCGCCGACTACGGCAGCATCCTTGTCGGCATGCAGGTGCCGCGCGCGCAGATGGCAGAGTTCCGCGGCTTTCTTTCGCGCGTCGGCTATCCTTTCTTCGACGAAACCCGGAATCCCGCCTATCGACTGTTCCTCGGCTGAACGGCGCGGTACACCCCCGCTTCGGTCACCACCCAGTCCATCGCGATGTCCCACGACTGCGGGTGGATGGTTTCCATGCGTCCCATCTCGTAGCTGATGCCGACTACCAGCGGCCGCGTGGCGAGCGCGGCGAGCGTGCGGTCGAAAAAGCCGCCGCCGTAGCCCAGGCGGTAGCCCTGCGCGTCCCAGCCGTTCATCGGCAGCAGTACCGTGTCAGGGGTCAGCTCGCGCGACTCGGCGGGATACGGAATTCCCAGCGCGCCCCTGGCGAGCCGGATGCCGGGATGCCATTCGCGGAACACGAGCGGCGTCCTTGGCGCCACCACCACCGGCAACGCGGTCAGCGCGCCGCGGTCGCGCAGTGCCTTCGCCAGGTGCCGCGCATCGTACTCGTTCCGGATCGGCCAGCAGAATGCGACCACCCCCTGGGCCAGCCGCGGAAAGGCACGCTCGAGGTTCGCATCGATCGCCGCGCGCATGGCGTCGATCGTGGCCGCATCAATCGATTCCCGCGCCGCGAGCAGCCGCATGCGCTCGGCCTTGCGCCATGCCTTGAGGGTATCCGCGTCCATGGCCGCATGATATTCTTACTCGATGATTTTCAGGACTTTGCTGCTGGCGCTTGCAGTCGCCGCGGGGTCCGGCGCCGCGGCGGCGCAGAAGGCAAAACCGGCCGTCCCTTCAGCGGACGCTGCATTCCTTGCGGCCTATGCGGCGTTCCGCGCGGGTGACGCGATCAAGCTCGCGCGCAATGCCGAGCTGCTTCAGGGTCATGTGCTCGAACCGTACGCGGAATACTGGCGCATCCGGCTGCGGCTGGAGGAAACCGCGCCCAGTGAAGTGCGGGCCTTTCTCTCCAGGTACGCGGGAAGCTACCTCGCCGATCTGCTGCGCGCGGAATGGCTGCGCGATCTGGGTCGTCGCGGCGACTGGCAGACCTTCGATCTCGAGCGCGCGCCGCTGCTGCGTGAAGACGACGAGATCCGCTGCTACGCGTGGCTGTCGCGCCTGTCGCGAAAGGACGAGACCGCGCTCGAGGAGGCGAAGGAGGTCTGGTCCGAGGCGAAGGACCTGCCCGAGGGCTGCGGCAAGCTGGCCGATGCGCTGGTCGCGCGGGGCGAGTTCGGCACCGAGGACGTGTGGTGGCGAGCGCGCATGCTGCTTGGCGCTGGCCAGATCACCGCTGCGCGCAGCACGCTTTCTTACCTGCCGGCGGCAGAAGGCGTGGACGACGCACTGCTCGATCTGGCCGCGACCTCGCCGAAGAAGCTGCTCGCAAAGCTGCCCGAGGACCTGAGCAGCCGCGCGACGCGCGAGATGGTGATGTTCGCCGTGGTGCGGCTGGCACGCACGCAACCGCGCGAGGCGGCGGAGGTGATGAAGGGCACGCTGGGCGGCTTGCTGCCGGCGGCCGATCGCCGGCACGTCTGGGGCTACCTCGCCTACGAGGCGGGCCGGCGCCTGTACGGGGATGCGCTCGACTGGTACGCGCTCGCCGGCAGCGCCGAGCTGACGGACGAGCAACTGGCATGGAAGGCGCGCAGCGCGCTGCGCGCCGGCGACTGGAAATCGGTGCGCGACGCGATCGACAGCATGTCGGCGGCCGCGCACCGCGATCCGGCGTGGAGCTACTGGTACGGCCGCGCACTGCGTGCCATGCGCAACCCCGCGGGGGCGCGCGCGTATTTCCTGCGCCTTGCGCCACAGCCCCATTTCTACGGCGTGCTGGCCGCCGAGGAGCTCGGCGAATCGATGTACCTGCCGCCGGTCATGCACGATCCGTCCGAGAAGGAGGTCGCGCAGCTCAGGCGCCACCCGGGTATCGCGCGCGTCCTCGCGCTGTACCGGCTGAACATGCGCGCCCACGCGCTGCGCGAATGGGTGTTCACCGTGCGCCAGAAGGATGATCGCGGCCGGATCGCGGCCGCGGAGCTGGCGCGGCGCGCCGAACTCTACGATCGCGCCATCAACACCGCCAGCCTGACGGCCGAGCAGCACAACTATCGCCTGCGTTACCTGGCGCCTTTCCGCGACGCGTTCCGGCAGCATGCCCAGGCCTTCGACCTGGAGGAGGCCTGGGTGCTGGGCGTGGTGCGGCAGGAAAGCCGCTTCATCGTGAACGCCAGGTCTTCCGCCGGCGCGCGCGGACTGATGCAGCTGATGCCCGCCACGGCGCGATGGGTGGCGAGGCGCACCGGCTTGAAGGGCTACTCGCTGGCGCGTGTGACCGAGGTCGACACCAACGTCGCGCTGGGCACGCAGTACCTGAAGTTCGTGCTCGAGGACCTCGGCCACCCGGTGCTTGCCACGGCGGGCTACAACGCCGGGCCGGGGCGCGCGCGCCGCTGGCGCGACGTGAAGCCGCTCGAGGGCGCCGTCTACGTGGAGTCGATCCCCTTCAACGAGACCCGCGACTACGTGAAGCACGTCATGTCGAACACCATGTACTACGCGGCGCTGCACGAGGGGCGGATCGTGCCGCTGAAGGAAAGGCTGGGCGTCATTCCGGCCAAGGTCGACGGCGAGCGCTACAACGAGTCGCTGCCCTAGGCGATAATCCGGGCAGCCGGAGAACACGCTTGAATCATTCCAGCATCCTCGTCCTCGGCGGCTCGGGCTTCATCGGCCGCCACCTGGTCGCGGCGCTTGCGGCGCGCGGCGCGCGCGTAACCGTGCCCGCGCGCCGCCGCGAACGTGCCAAGCACCTGATCACGCTGCCGACCGTGGATGTCGTTTCCGCCGACGTCTGCGATCCACTTGAACTGTCGCGCCTGGTGGCGGGAAAGGACGCGGTGATCAACCTCGTCGGCATCCTGCACAGCCGCCGCGGCCGTCCAGGCGAGCGCGGCCCGAACGACTACGGGCCGGATTTCGCCCGCATGCACGTCGAATTGCCGCAATCCGTCATCGCGGCGTGCCGCGAACAGGGCGTGCGCAGGGTGCTGCACATGAGTGCGCTTGGCGCCTCGCCGGAGGCGCCTTCCGAGTACCTGCGCTCCAAGGGCATCGGCGAGCGGGCGATGCTCGCCGCGGAGGACCTCGAGGTCACGGTGTTCAGGCCCTCCGTGGTGTTCGGACCGGAGGACGCGTTCCTCAACCTCTTCGCCACGCTGGCGAGGGTGCTGCCAGTGCTGGCGCTCGCGTGCCCTGAGGCGAAGTTCCAGCCGGTTTACGTCGGCGATGTGGTGCGTGCCTTCGTCTGCGCGCTCGACGACCGCGAGGCCGCCGGGCGGTGCTATGACCTGTGCGGCCCGAAGGTCTATACGCTGCGGGAGCTGGTGCAGTACGTCTGCGCGCTTACCGGCCGGCGGCGGCTGGTGGTCGGGCTTCCCGATCGCCTCGCGCAGTTGCAGGCGCGGTTGATGGAGCTCGCACCCTCGCCGCTCATTACGCGCGACAACCTCGCGTCGATGACGATCCCCAGCACCAGCAATGCACCGATGCCATACGGCATCGAGCCGGTGGCGATCGAGCGCGCGGCGCCGGCATGGCTCGCGCCCGCCGGACCGCGTGAACGCTACCCGGAAATGCGCCTGCGCGCCCGCCGCTAGCATGCCTCGCGCCGCCGCATGAGCACCCCGATCCTCGTCATCGGCAACAAGAACTACTCGTCTTGGTCGCTGCGGCCGTGGCTGGCGATGAAGTTCCTCGGCATCGCGTTTCAGGAGTTGCGCATCCCGCTGTACGGCCCCGGCGCGACCGAGGAGATCCGCCGCTACAGTCCGACCGGCAAGGTACCCTGCCTGGTCGATGGCACGGTGCGCATCTGGGATTCGCTCGCGATACTCGAGTACCTCGCCGAAACGCACCCGCTGTGGCCGCAGGATTCCGCAGCGCGCGCGATGGCGCGCTCGGCTAGCGCCGAGATGCACTCCGGCTTCCAGGAGTTGCGCCAGCACATGAGCATGAACGTGCGCCGGCGCCTTCCCGGCATGGGGCGCACGCCGGGCGCGCTCGCCGATGTTGCCCGCATCATCGGGCTGTGGACCGAGTGCCGCGAGAAGCACGGTAGCGGCGGCGAGTTCCTCTTCGGTGCCTTCAGCGCGGCCGATGCCATGTATGCCCCGGTGGTGCTGCGCTTTCGCACCTACGAGGTCGAGCTTCCCGAGGCTTGCCGCAGGTATGCCGATGCGGTGCTGGAGATCCCGGCGATCGGTGAGTGGATCGCGGGCGCGGAGGCTGAGACCGAGCGCATCGAGAAGTTCGAGCAGTACGCTTGAGGCCGCACCAGGACCGGGCGTCCGCTGCGCCTTGTGACCCGCCTGGCCGGGGCGGCAGGCCTTGAAGGCATACGTCGTCGGCGGCGCGGTTCGCGACGAGCTGCTCGGCCTGCCAGTCGCCGACCGCGACTGGGTGGTCGTGGGTGCCACTCCCGAGGAGCTGACCGCGGCCGGCTACACCCCGGTGGGCAAGGACTTTCCGGTCTTTCTGCACCCGCACACGCACGAGGAGTACGCGCTTGCCCGCACGGAACGAAAGAGCGGGCGAGGCTACAAGGGCTTCACGGTGCACGCATCGCCCGAAGTCACCCTGGAAGAGGACCTCGCGCGGCGCGACCTCACGATCAATGCGATGGCGCGGGACGAAACCGGACAGCTGGTAGACCCGTTTGGCGGCGAGCGGGACCTGCGCGAGGGCGTGCTGCGGCACGTCGGAGACGCGTTCGCCGATGACCCGGTGCGCATCCTCAGGCTGGCGAGATTCGCGGCGCGCTACCGCTTTCGCGTCGCCGACGAAACCATGGCGTTGCTGCGCCACATGGTGGACTCGGGCGAGGCCGACCACCTGGTCGCCGAGCGCGTCTGGCAGGAGTTCTCGCGCGGCCTGTGCGAACCGCACCCCGTGGCGATGTTCGAGGTGCTGGAAAGCTGCGGCCTGCTGCCGCGGCTGCTGCCCGGCGTGCGCCTGGACGACTGGCTGCGGCGCGCCCTCGTGCGCGAGGACATGGCGCACGCGAGGCTGGAGGTACGTTTCGCGGTGCTGGCGTGGCGCCTTCCGGAGGCCGACCTGCGCGAGATCTGCGCGCAGATGCGGGCACCGAACGAGGTGCGCGAGCTCGCCGTCCTGGCGGTGCGCCAGCGCGCGGCGCTGCTTGGAGCGCACGCCGCCGACGCCGTGGCGCTGCTCGCCGTGCTGAAATCGACCGACGCGTTCCGCCGCGGCGAACGCTTCGGTGCGCTGCTCGCGGCAGCGCGGCTTGCCGAGCCGGGGGAGGCCTTGCGCAGGGGCGCCGAGCGGCTGCGGCGCGCGCTTGCCGCCGCGCTGGCGGTGGATGCCGGCGCGATCGCGCGCGAGGCGCCTTCGTCGGCGGAGATCGCGGCGCGCGTGGACCGTGCCCGCGAGCAGGCGATAACCGCCGCGCTTTGATGAGCGACCCGTTCGCGTTGCGCGAACCGCGCGGGATCGCGGTGGAACTTGCCGACGGGCTGTCGCGCAACCTGCGCGCCGGTACGCGCCTGGCGCTGTTCCTGCCGGTGCGCTGGCTCGACTACCGCGCCTCGCCCGCAGACTACGCGATACTGGTCGGATTCAACCTGCTCGTCTGGCTGGCAGGGGAGCTGGCAAGGGCGCAGGGGGACGTGCGCCTCGATCCCGCGGCTGTGGCCGTGTACCTGGGCGCGGTGCCGCTGGTATTGCTTGGCAGCATGCTCATCGCCCGCCTGTACGCCAGCCCGCGACTCGTACTGCTGCTCGCGGTGGCCTTCTCCGCCAGCGACCTTGCGTTCGAGCTGGGCGGCCTTGCGCTGGCAAAGCTGCCGTTGCCACCTGTGCTCGCGGCATCCGCCTACGCGGTGTTCTTTGCCTGGCTGTGGGTGGTGGCGATCCGTGCGGTCGCCGTCTGCACGGGTGCGCGGCGCCTGCAGCTCGTCAAGGGCGCCCTTGCGATCATCGGACTTGTCGCGGTACTGACCTTCGCGTTTCCGCGTGCGCAGCCGTGGGTCGCCGCGCGCGAGGACGTGCCCGCCGCGCCGGCGCTCGCGAACGAAGCACTGTTCCACCTGCAAGGCGAGCTGATCGAGCGCAGCCTGCGGGCGATCGAGCCCTCCGGCCCGGGTGCCCCGAGGCTGTACTTCGTCGGTTTCGCGCCGGACGGCAGCCAGGATGTCTTCCTGCGCGAGATGCGCTTCGTCAAGCGGCTGTTCGAGGAACGCTTCGGCGCGGCGGGACGCGCGATCGCGCTGGTATCCGGGGACGCCGCGCTGCGCGAGTATCCGGTGGCGACGCAGACCAACCTGCGGCGAGCGCTGGCGCGCGTGGGCGAGCGCATGAACGCGGAGGAGGACGTGCTGTTCCTGTTCGTTTCCGCGCACGGCGACCCGCGCCATGACCTCGCAGCGTGGCAGCCGCCGCTGGTGCAATCGCCGCTGAACCCGACCGCGCTCGCCCGCGCGCTGCACGATGCCGGCGTGAAGTGGAAGGTGGTGGTGGTTTCGGCCTGCTACGCCGGCGGCTTCATCGAGCCGCTGAAGGATCCGCACACGCTCGTCATCACCGCATCCGCCGCCGACCGGCAGTCGTTCGGCTGCGAGAACGGCAGGGATTTCACCTACTTCGGCGAGGCGTTCTTCCGCGACGCATTGGCGGAGACGCGCTCGTTCACGCAGGCATTTGCGCACGCACGCGGCATCGTCACCCGGCGCGAGCAGGCCGAGAACAAGGTCTCATCGCTGCCGCAGATCTGGGTGGGCGAGCGGATCGGCGCGCAGCTTGACCGGCTCGCCGCTCAGCCTGCCGGGCGCTGAAGCCCGGTCGCGTAGTCCGAGTCGAGGAACAGTGTGCGGCGCATGGCGTGGAAGCTGCGATGCAGGTCGTCCGCCGACGCGGCCCCCATGTTGACCACCGCGTAGCGGTAGCTGCCCATCCACTTCATTTCGCGCGCGAGGCTGGAACCGCGCTTCATGTAGAGCATCAGGCGTGCCTCGGGGTACTCGCGCCGTGCGCGCTCGAGCTGGTCCCGGGTCGGATGCGCCGCGAGCGGCTTGCCGTCAAACTTGCGCAGCGCGAAGCTCGCGGCATGTCTGTAGCGCGGCGTGACGCGCCCGAGCCGCGGCTCGCGGCCGACCGCGAGGTCGAACAGGGCCTGGTAGGGCAGCACGCCGTCCACCCACTCGTAGAAGCAGGCGAGCTGCGACGCCATGCGAGGGTTGACTTCGATGACGCGCAGCGCGCCGGTCGCGGGATCCCAGGCGAACTCGATGTTGAAGAAGCCGTGGCGGTAACCGAGGCCGCGCAGCACGCGGATGGCGAGCTCGCGCATGCGCGCCTGGTCGGCGGGCGGCACGTGCGACGGATACTCGAAGCTGCGGAACGCGAACGTGCCCGGAAAGAGGTTCTCGTCGATCACGCCCAGTACCGTCAGCCTGCCCTCATGCAGGTAGCCGTCCATGTTCACCTGGTGGCCCGGGATCAGTTCCTCGGCGATCATGTTGTGCGCATCGATGCGGAAATCCGTGTACCAGGGCAGCAGGTCGTTGAACGGCTTCACCAGCCGCTTGATGATGTACTTCTCCAGCGGCCAGAACGACAGGTGCCGGCGCAGTTCGTCGAGGTTGTCGACGCGCCGGGCCAGTACCGAGAACGTCGCCTTCACCGGTTTCACGAAGCAGGGGAATTCGAACGGGAAGTCCTCGCGCCTGGCGACCGTGTAGGGAAATGCCGCAAAGCGCGGGCTCGCCTCGGGCGCGGCGCGTGCGAACGCCTGTCGGGCGTAGAACTTGTGCTGCGCCGCGAGCACCGCGCGCGGGTCGTTGCCGGGCAGGCCCAGCTTTTCCGCCACCACCGCCGCGATCAACGCGCCGAAATACTCGTTGTTGCTGAATACGCCGTCGATGCGCTCGTGCCGGAAGCGCGCGACCAGTTCGTTGATGAAGCGAAAGACGTCGAAGCCCAGCAGCCGCAGGTTGCCGGGGAAGCGGAAGATGTCGAATCCGGCGTAGACGAACTCGTACTCCGAGCGGTATTCCGGACGGTCGAACTCAAGCCGGTCCCACTCCTTCGGAAACAGTACCAGGATTCTCTTCACGGCATCGTCCTACTGGGCGCCATGGCGGCGGGAGACGGCGTTCTGCATGGGTGAACAGTCGTTCCAGGGGCCTATTCCATTACAGCCGCCGGCGCGCCGCTTGAGCGGCGCCGCGGAACGGCTAAACTCCAACGCTTCGTCCAGCGAACCGGGAGCGCAAACGATGATCGACCTGTACACGTGGACCACGCCGAATGGCCGCAAGGTGTCCATCATGCTGGAGGAGTGCGGCCTGCCGTACCGGGTACACAAGGTCGACATCGGCAAGAATGAGCAGTTCAAGCCCGAGTTCCTCGCCATCAACCCGAACAACCGCATTCCGGCGATCGTCGACTCCGAGGGACCGGATGGCAAGCCGCTGCGCCTGTTCGAGTCGGGCGCAATCCTGGTCTACCTCTCGGGCAAGGCCGGCGGACGCTTCCTGCCGGCCAGCGACCGCGGCAAGTACATCGCTCTGCAGTGGCTGATGTTCCAGATGGGCGGCGTGGGCCCGATGTTCGGCCAGGCCCACCACTTCCTGCGCGCGGCGCCCGAGCCTGTGCCGTACGGCATCGAGCGCTACACGAAGGAGGTGCGGCGCCTGTACGGAGTGCTGAACACCCGGCTGGGCGAGGCACCATTCCTCGCCGAGGAGTATTCGATCGCGGACAT
The DNA here is from genome assembly GCA_964612335.1 of uncultured Enterobacteriaceae bacterium. Classification (GTDB taxonomy): domain Bacteria; phylum Pseudomonadota; class Gammaproteobacteria; order Burkholderiales; family SG8-39; genus CAZTDU01. The sequence goes on from CAZTDU010000010.1 coordinate 14,556, forward strand.
CTCCACGTTCCCGTGGGTCGCGCGGCACGAATGGCACAAGGTCGCGCTGGAAGACTTTCCCAACGTGAAGCGCTGGTACGACACGATCGCGGCCCGTCCCGCGGTCGCGCGGGGCATGGCGGTCCCGGCCTGAGCGCGACAGGCGCTGCGCTCAGGGTTTCCTCGCGTACCTGGCGAGGAAGGCATTGATGTCCTCGATGCGCAACTGCGGCTCGCCGGGAATCGGCCGGGAGCCGACCACGCGGTTCATCCATTCCATGTTGCGTTCCATGCGCGCGACGACCGCAGGCCATTCGCGCGCCGTGTAGCGCGCCGGGTCGGGCAGCACATGGCACTGGTTGCAGGCAAGGCGGAAGGCCTCGCCCGCGGGCGTGTACGCTTCCGGGATCCGCTTCGGGTCGAGCGGCTGCTGCGCGTGCCTGCCAAGGTATGCGAGCAGCGTCGCGGTCTCTTCGGCGTCCGGGGCCTGCACGCCAGCCATCATCTCGGCCATCAGCCTGCCCATGTTGCCCTTGCCCTGCATGCGTACCACCATGCGCTTGACGACGGGCGGCCACTTCTGCCCGTGGTGCATCGCCGGGTTGGGCAGGTTGTGGCACTGCACGCAGTAGCGCAGCACGAGCTGCGCACCGCGCGACTGCGGCTCGGGCAACTGCGCCGGCCGGAAGGTCGGCGGCAGGATGCGTTCCAGCATCGGCCCGTGCGGGCTCCGTGCCCAGCGTTCCCTCGCGGCGTCGATCTCGTCCGCAGTCACGGTCCCCGCGACCAGCAGCGCGAGCAGCGCGCAGGCACGCTTCATCGCCGATTCAAAGCATGTGTGCGCGATCGCCATGCGAGAAACCGATCAGTGGCGCGTCCACGCCTCGGCCCACGGCCAGCACCTTGAACAGTTCCCCCATCTCCGCCGGGGACAGCAGCACGCGGGCTTCGGCGGCGCGCGGCAGGTAGCGCTGCGGGTCGGAGGCATCGTAGCCAGCGAGGACCTCGGTGATGCCGCAGGCGGTCAGGAACGCCGCCTGCGTGGTGTAGCCGAGCAATGCAAGCCCCGCGTCGCAGGCGACATGCGCGAGCGCACTGAAATCGACGTGCGCGGTGACGTCCTGCAGCCCCGGATGCAGGAATACGTCTGCGTGCGTGCGGTGCCGATAGTGGCACGACAGCGTGCCCATGGAGCGCTGCGGGTGATAGTACTCACGCGCGCTGAAGCCGTAGTCGATGACGAACAGCGCGCCACGCGCGAGGCGGGAGGCGAGCGCGCCCATCCAGGCGCGCGCCGCGAGCCCGATCTCGCTTTCGTACCGCCCCGAAGGCGGCAGCTCCACGCCGATGCCAGCCGCCGCGTCGGCCACCGCGCCGGTCGCGGCGCGATCCGCCCACGCCAGCGCGCCGTCGGCGTCGACGACGCCGCGCTCCATCACGCCGTCGTGCGTCCATGCCAGCGCATGCACCGGAAGCGCGTCGGCGACTTCGTTCGCGATGACGATGCCTTCAAAACGGTCCGGCAGCGCGTCCAGCCAGCGTGCGCGACCACCCAGGCGATGTCGCTGTCGATCGCGCAGGTCCGCGCTGGTCTCGAGTATCAGGTAGTCGGCGCCGGGGAACTCGTCGAGCAGCACCGCGGCGAGCGCGCCGCTGCCGGCGCCGAGCTCGAGGATCGTGGGTCGCGACTGGTCGTACACCTGTGCAAGCTGCCGTGCCAGCGTGCGGCCGAACAGCGGGCCCAGTTCCGGCGCAGTGACGAAATCCCCGCCCGCGCCGAGCTTGGCGGCGCCACCGGCGTAGTAGCCGAGCCGGGGCTCATGCAGCACGATTTCCATGTAGCGCGCGAAGCTGATCCAGCCGCCGTGCGCACGCAACTCTTCGCGGATGCGCTCACGCAGCAGCTCGCTGGCTGCGAGCGCATCGCTGTCCGGCGCAGGCAGGTCCGCAGGGCGCATGCGAGGGAATTTACCCTAGAATCCGCGGTCTACCATGGACATGGCCTTGCAGGGAAAAGTCGCGCTGGTCACCGGCGGATCGCGGCGCATCGGCGCCGCTATCGTGCGCCGGCTGCATGCCGCCGGCGCCAGCCTCCTGATCCACTATCGCGGCGCGGAGACTGACGCCGCGGCGCTGGAGGCCGAGCTCAATGGCGTTCGCGCTGCGAGCGCGGCGCGCATCAAGGCGGAACTGCTGGCGCCGGTGGCGCCGCAGGTGCTGGTCGGCGCCGCGATCGACCGGTTCGGGCGCCTGGACGTGCTGGTCAACAACGCGTCGACGTTCTATCCCACCGCGGTCGGCGGCATCGAGGCGGTGCATTGGGACGAACTGGTCGGCTCGAACCTGCGCGCGCCCTTGTTCCTCGCGCAGGCTGCGGCGCCGCATCTGGCCGAGGCCAGGGGCGTGATCGTCAATGTCACCGACATCCACGCCGAGCGGCCGCTGAAGGGCTACCCGGTGTACAGCGTCGCGAAGGCGGGGCTTGCCGCCCTGACGCGCGCGCTGGCGCTCGAACTCGCGCCCGAGGTGCGTGTGAACGCCGTGGCCCCGGGGGCGATCGCGTGGCCCGAGGACGGACAGTTCGAACCCGCCGAACGCGAGCGCATCCTTGCCACCACGCCGCTGGCGCGCATCGGCGCGCCCGCCGACATCGCCGCAGCGGTGCTGCTCGCCTGTACCATGCCGTACGTCACCGGGCAGAGCTTCGCGGTGGACGGCGGGCGTTCGATCTTTCTCTGAAGGGACCTGTGATGGCCTGGGCCTGGCTCCTGATTGCCGCCGTGTTCGAAGTCATGTGGGCAATCGGCCTCAAGTACACCGACGGCTTCACGCGGCTGATGCCTTCGGCGATCACGCTTGCAGCGATGGTGGGCAGCGTCTACTTCCTTGCGCTCGCCGTGCGCACGATCCCGATCGGCACCGGCTACGCGGTCTGGACCGGGATCGGCGCGGTGGGCGTCGCCATCCTCGGCATGGTGCTGTTCAACGAGCCGCGCACGCTGCTGCGCATCGGCTGCATCCTGCTCATCGTCGCCGGCATTGTCGGGCTGAAGTTGCTGTCGCCGCAATGAGCGCGCCGACCAACGACCCGCGCAAGGCGGCCTACGAGGGCGCGAAGCTCGCCAAGCGGCTGCGCCGCCAGGCCGGCCAGGCGATCGAGGATTTCGGCATGATCGAGGCAGGCGACCGCGTCATGGTGTGCCTGTCGGGCGGCAAGGACAGCTACGGCATGCTCGACGTGCTGCTGTCGTTGCAGCAGAAGGCGCCAATCCATTTCGAGTTGATCGCGGTGAACCTGGACCAGAAGCAGCCCGGTTTTCCCGAGCGCGTGCTGCCGGACTACCTTGCGGCGCGCGGCGTCCCTTTCCACATCGTCGAGCAGGACACCTACTCGGTGGTCAAGCGCGTGGTGCCGGAAGGCCGCACCATGTGCGCGCTGTGCTCGCGATTGCGCCGTGGCGTGCTGTATCGCGTCGCCAGCGAACTCGGCGCGACGAAGATCGCGCTCGGGCATCATCGCGATGACGTGCTGGCGACGTTTTTCCTTAACCTCTTTTACGCCGGCAAGCTGAAGGCGATGCCGGCGAAGCTGGTGTCCGACGACGGCAGGCATGTCGTCATCCGGCCGATGGTGTACGCGCGCGAAGCGGACCTCGCGGCCTACGCAGCCGAAAGGGCGTTTCCGCTCATTCCATGCACGCTGTGCGGCTCGCAGGCCAACCTGCAACGGCAGGTAGTGGGCGAGATGCTGCGCGACTGGGACAGGCGCTACCCGGGACGCATCCAGTCGATCCTGCGCGCGATGACCGACGTGCGGCCTTCGCACCTGCTCGACCGGAAGCTCTTCGACTTCACCGGCCTCGCGCCCACCGGCAGGCCCGATCCCGATGGCGATCGGGCATTCGATCCGGGGGAACTAGGCGAGCCGGTATTTGCCGAAGCCTGACATGAGCGCGATTCCACGTGGCCGTTTCGCGGCCGTGCTCTTCACCTGCCTGATCGCCGTGGCCGCGCTGGTGGCCATCCGCGCCGCCACGGCCGATGACTGGCGCACCGCGAGCCGGGAACCGGTGGGACTCGCTCCCGACCCGGCGAAGCTCCCGGAAGCACTGGTGCAGGTCTACAGCGCACGCGTCGTCGGCTGGCGCGGCGCGTTCGGCGTGCATACCTGGGTGGCGGTGAAGCCGGAGAAGGCGACCACCTACACGGTCTACGAGGTGATCGGCTGGCGCCTGCGCTGGAGCGATTCGGCGGTGGTGGTGCGCGAACGCCAGCCTGACGCGCGCTGGTTCGGCGCCGAGCCGCAGGTGCTCGCCGAGGTGCGCGGGCCGGCTGCGGCAGCGTTGATCGCCCGCATCGATCGGGCCGCACGCGCGTACCCGTGGGCGAAGGAATATGCCGCGTGGCCGGGACCGAACTCGAATACCTTTACCGCGTGGATCGCGCGCGCGGTGCCCGAGCTGCGCGTGGACCTGCCGCCCACCGCGATCGGCAAGGACTACCTCGGCGACAGCCTGGTTGGCGCCGCGCCCAGCGGCAGCGGTGGGCAGCTCTCGCTGGGCGGGGTCATGGCACTGACGGCAAGCGGCGTCGAAGGCCTGGAACTGAACCTGCTCGGCCTTTCGTTCGGCGTCGATCCCTGGCCTCCCGCGCTCAAGCTGCCGATGCTGGGGCGCATCGGCTTTCCGGCCGCGGGCGCAGCTTCGGCCGGCGAGTAGCGCGCCAGTCACACCCAGCATCACGTCAAGGAACTCCGGGATGAACATGCCATTGCTATTCACGCCGCTGCGCATACGCGAACTGACGCTGAAGAACCGCGTCGTGGTCGCCCCCATGCACCAGTATTCCGCGATCAGGGGTTTTGCTACCGATTGGCACGTGATGAACGCAGGCCGCTATGCAGCCGGCGGTGCCGGACTGGTGATGGTCGAATCGACGAAGGTCGAGCGGCGCGGCTGCGGCACGATCGGCGACCTCGGCCTGTGGGACGACGCCATGGTTGCACCGCTCGCGCGCATCGTAGACCTGATCCGCTCATGCGGGGCGGCAGCGGGCATCCAGCTGGGTCATTCGGGCAGGAAGGCGCGCTGCCAGCGGCCCTGGGAAGGAGGCGGGCCGCTCGCGCGCGACAGCGAGGCCGGCGCGGCGGTGGAAGACTGGGACGCTTGGGAACTCGTCGCGCCGAGCGCGATTGCCGCCGATGAACGCGCGCCCGTGCCGCGCGAATTGTCGCGCGCCGAAATCCGCGACCTGGTCGAGGCCTGGGGTCGGGCGGCAGCGCGTGCCGACGCCGCGGGATTCGACATGCTGGAGATCCATGGCGCGCACGGCTATCTGGTGCACGAGTTCCTGTCGCCGCTGGCGAACCGGCGCGGCGACGAGTATGGCGGCTCGGAGGAGAACCGCATGCGCTTCGCCTGCGAGGTCACCGAATGCGTGCGCGCGAACTGGCCGGTGCAAAAGCCGTTGTTTCTGCGCCTGTCGGCCGAGGACGATGCGGGCTGGGGCCCGGCGCAGAGCGTCGCGCTGGCGCGACGCGTGAAGCCGCTGGGCGTTGACGTCATCGACTGCAGTTCCGGCGGCATCCTCGGCAAGCCGGTACAAGGCGGCGTGAAGCCCGGATATGGCTATCAGGTGCCCTACGCGGACCGCATCAGGCGCGAGGCCGGCATCATGACGATGGCGGTCGGCCTCATCGTCCATGCCGAACAGGCAGAGCGCATCCTGCAGAAAGGCCGCGCGGACCTCGTCGCGCTGGCACGCGAGATGCTCTACAACCCGAACTGGACCATGGATGCGGCGCAGAAGCTGGGCGTGGATCCGCAGTTCTCGCTGGTGCCACCGCCATACCAGTACTGGCTGTCGCGTCGCGCGGCGACGGTGCCGGAGGTGCGGCCGTCTACCTACGGCTCGGGCGGTTCAGTGGCCGCCAAATAGCGCGCTGGCGCGCTGCCACAGCGCTTCCGAGGTGGCCTGGCACTGCCGGCGCGCCTCGGCAAGGTCGAGCGTCGTCGGCCTGCGGTTCGCCACCACCTGGCGGCCGTCCACGAACACGTCGGTGACGTCGCTGCCGTTGGCGTTGTAGACGATGTTCGACAACAGTTGCTGCGGCCTGATCGGGTTCAGCCACGGCGTCTCCAGGTCGACCAGGATCAGGTCGGCCTTCTTGCCGGCTTCCAGCGAGCCGATCTCGTGCGCCATGCCGAGCGCGCGCGCGCCGCCCATGGTGGCGAGTTCCAGCACCTTCGGACCGTCGACCACGCCGACCGAGCCCGCCTGCTGGCGCGCGAGCAGGATCGCCGCGCGCATGATCTTGAACATGTCGTTGGACAGCCAGTCCGAGCCCAGCGCGATCGACGCCTTCTTCGCATACAGCGACTTCATCGGCGGGAAGTAGCCGCGCTTGCCGACTAGGTAGGCGGTGTGGCTCATGTGCACGCCGCGCGCGGCGAAGATCTCCACGTCCTCCTCGGACATGAACACGCAATGCGCCGCCACCAGGCCGGGCGACAGGTAGCCTAGATCGTCCAGGTACTTCACCGGGCTCTTGCCGTGCGCCTTCTCGATGTACTCGCGCTCGCCCGGCACCTGCGCGAGGTGCGTGTGCAGGCCGAGGCCGCGCTTCGCAGCGAGCTCCTTCACGCGCACCAGCGTTGCTTCCGAGCAGGTGTCCGGCGCGTTCGGGCCGAAGCGGCAGGTGATGCGCCCGTCGGCCTTGCCGTGCCATTCGTCGATGAACGCGCCTGCCGCGTCGATGCAGCGCTCGGCTTCCGCGGGGTTAAAGGTTCGCTCGACCACGCCGGGGCGTACCGCGGTGACCTCGCTGTCGCGGATGTTCTCGGCCATCACCGCGCGCAGCCCGGTATCGCGCACCACCTTCGCGATTTCGCGCTCGTACTTGCCCACCTCGTTGGTCGTCGTCGTGCCGGTGCACAGCAGTTCCAGCGCATGCATGGACGCGAGCCAGTACATGTCCTCGGGCCGCGCATAGACGTAGTGCAGCGGCATGGCGATCCTGAACAGGCCGCCGGAGACGCCGGACTCGTCCTCGGTGAGGCCCTTGTTCACGCCGCCGATAAGGTGCGTGTGGGTATTGATGAAGCCCGGCAGGATCGCCTTGCCGCGCGCGTCCACCGACTTCGCGGCCTTGAAGCGGCGCGAGAGCTCGGCCGCCGGGCCTACCGCGACGATCCGATCCGCCTCGATCGCCACGCTGCCGTCCTCGATGCTTGCCGTCCTGCCGTCGACCGGGATGACCCAGCCGTGCTCGATGAGAGTGATCATGCGGCGATGGTAGCGAAGCCGGGTGCGCCGCCGTTCCCTGTTCCGCATTCGATCGAAGCCAAGCTTGTCAAAGTAGTTTTGACATGCTAAGTTTCGCGCCGTGACATGCACCGAGCGCCTCGTCGAGCAGTTCGGCACCCAGGCCGAAGTCGCGCGCGCGCTGCAGATCGACCGCGCGGTGGTCAACCACTGGATGAAGATCGGCTACGTGCCGGCGCGCTGGGCGGCCGAGGTCGAGCGCGTCAGCGCCGGTCGCATCAGCGCGCTCGAGATCATCGACGAGGCGAGCAGCAAGAAGCCGGTGCGCGTGAAGTCCAGGCCGGAGGACGCACCCTTCGGATTCAACCCAGGAAACGACCCCATGACCCAGTACGCCCCCTCGAAGCGCATCTCTTCCTTCCACCCGCCGCAGCGGACGCTGATGGGGCCCGGCCCCACCGAAATCCACCCGCGCGTGCTGACGACCATGAGCCAGCCGGCGATCGGCTACCTCGACCCGGTGTTCGTCGACATGATGGAGGAGCTGAAGTCGCTCCTCAGGTACGTCTACCAGACGAAGAACCCGCTCACCTTCCCGATCTCGGGCCCGGGCTCGGTGGGCATGGAGTACTGTTTCGTCAACATGGTCGCGCCGGGCGACAAGGTCATCGTCTGCGTCAACGGCGTGTTCGGCGGACGCATGCTGGAGAACGTCATCCGCTGCGGCGGCGTGCCGGTGGTGATCGAGGACAAGTGGGGAACGCCGGTCGACCCGCAGAAGCTGGAAGACACGCTGAAGAAGAACAAGGACGCGAAAATCGTCGCGTTCGTGCATGCCGAGACCTCCACCGGCGCACAGTCGGACGCGAAGCTGCTGGCCCAGATCGCGCACAAGCACGGCGCGCTGGTGATCGTCGACGCGGTGACCTCGCTTGCCGGCACCCCGGTGAAAGTCGACGAGTGGGAAATCGACGCAATCTACTCGGCGAGCCAGAAATGCCTGTCTTGCACGCCCGGACTTTCGCCGGTGTCCTTCTCCGAGCGCGTGGTCGAGCGCGTGCAGAAGAGGAAGGACAAGATCCACAGCTGGTTCATGGACATGAACCTGCTGCTCGGCTACTGGGGCGCGACCACGCGTACCTACCACCACACCGCGCCGACGAATTCCCTCTTCGCGCTGCACGAAGCGCTGCTGCTGATCCGCGAGGAAGGCCTGGAGAACTCCTGGGCGCGACACCAGCGCCACCACGTCGCGCTGAAGGCAGGGCTGGAAGCGATGGGGATGAAGTTCCTCGTCGAGGAAAGGTACCAGTTGCCGCAGATGAACGCGGTAATGTGTCCCGAGGGCGTCAATGAGGCGGCAGTGCGCAAGACGCTGCTGTCCGAGTTCGGCCTCGAGATCGGCGCCGGCCTCGGTCCGCTCGCCGGCAAGATCTGGCGCTTCGGCCTGATGGGCTACTCATGCCGCCCCGACAACGTCATGCTGTGCCTGTCGGCGCTCGGCTCGGTGCTGGAAGACATGGGATATCCGGTGCATGTGGGCGACGCCGAGAGCGCGGCGCACGGCGCGTACGCGCAGATGCACGCGAAGGACGCGCAGAGGAAGAAGCGCGCCGCCTAGGCGCGGCGTCGAATGCGCCGGCCGGCCATCAGCCCGGCTGCAGTCTGCGCCGAAGTACCTTGCCGATCGGCGACTTGGGCAGCGCGTCGCGGAAGAACACCTTCTGCGGCCGCTTGTAGGGCGCGAGATGCTGCGCGCAGTGCGCGAGCAGCGCCGACTCGCCGAGCGACGAGTCCTCCTTCACCACGTAGAGCGCCACGGCTTCCCCGCTGCGCGCGTCCGGGACGCCCGCAGCACCGGCTTCCTTCACTCCGGGGTGCGCCATGGCCACCGCCTCGATCTCGCCCGGATAGGCCTTGAAGCCGGATACGACGATCACTTCCTTGCGCCGCTCGACGAACTCGATGTCGCCGCGCTCGTCGATCCGGCCCAGGTCGCCGGTGCGCAGCCAGCCCCCGGGGAAGAACGCCTGCGCGGAGTCCTCCGGCGCATTCCAGTAGCCGCGCATCACCTGGGGGCCGCGCACGCAGATCTCGCCCACTTCGCCGCTCGGCAGCGCCGCGCCCCGCTCGTCGCAGATCCTGACCTCGGTGCCTGGCAGCGGCCGACCGAGCTTGCCGCTGAACGCGCGCGCGTCGGCCGGATTGCCGCAGACGTTGGGCGACGCCTCGGTGAGGCCGTAGCCTTCCACCAGGGGCGCGCCGGTGGTGCGTTGCCAGCGCTCGGCCACGTCCCGCTGCAGCGCCATGCCGCCTCCCACACACAGCTTGAGCGCGCCGCGGCTGGCCGCGCATGCCTCCTCGAAGCCCTGCGCATCGAGCAGCGCGCGGTACAGGGTGTTCACCCCCGTGATCGCCGTGAAGCGTGTCTTTCGCAGCGTCTTCACGAACGCGGGCAGGTCGCGCGGATTGGCGATCAGCACGTTGGTGCCACCCAGGCGCAGGAACAGCAGCAGGTTCGCGGTGAGCGCGAATACGTGGTAGAGCGGTAGCGCGGTGATCACGGTTTCCCGGCCCTCCGTCAGCACCGGCCCTGCCCAGGCACGTGTCTGCTCCAGGTTCGCGACCAGGTTCGCGTGCGTGAGCATCGCGCCCTTGGGCCGTCCGGTGGTGCCGCCGGTGTATTGCAGGAAGGCAAGGTCTTCGGGCTTCACCAGCGAGGCGGGTGCGCCGAGAACGTGCCCGCGCGCCAGCGCATCGCGGAACGTGACTGCGCCCCGGATGCGCCACGGCGGCACCATGCGTCGCAGGTGCTTGAGGGCTGCGTTCACCAGCCAGCGTCGCGGCGCAGGCAACAGGTCGCCCGCCTGCGTGGTGACCACGTGGCGCACGCGCGTGCGCGCAAGCGAGCGCTCGAGCGTATGCGCAAAGTTCTCCAGCACCACCACGGCGACGGCGCCCGCATTGTCGAGCTGGAATGCGAGTTCGTCCGCGGTATAGAGGGGGTTCACGTTCACCACCACCAGCCCGGCCCGCAGCGCGCCGATGAGCGCCACCGGGTACTGCAGGAGGTTGGGGAGCATGATTGCCACGCGCTGGCCCGGCGCGAGTCCAAGGTCGATGCGCAGGTAGCCCGCGAAATCCCGCGATAGCGCGTCGACCTGGCCGTAGTCGAGCGTGGCGCCCATGCTGACGAATGCAGGCCGGTCGCGAAAGCGCGCGAAGCTGTCCTCGAACACGTCCTTCAGCGTTCGTGGCCCAGACGTGCTGCCCGAGGGAACGCCGCAACTCGCCATGGCGTATTCTCGGGCGCTGCGAATCACCCGGGTTGACGAACGTCAATGCCGGCGCGAACCGCTGGCGGAGGATGGCCTGACGCAGATGACCCGCTGGGAGCACTACGAGCACGGCGCCGACGTGGGTGTTCGCGGCCGAGGCGCGAGCAAGGCCGAAGCTTTCGAGCAGGCGGCGCTCGCGCTCACCGCGGTGATTGCCGAGCTCGGGACGGTGCGGCCGCGCGAGCGCGTGGCGCTGGCCTGCGAGGCGCCGGACGACGAGCTGCTGTTCGCGGCGTGGCTGGACGCGCTTGTCTACGAAATGGCGACACGGCACATGCTGTTCTCGCGTTTCGCCGTGCGGCTCGAACCCGGACGGCTTGCCGCCGAGGCCTGGGGCGAGCCGGTGGACGCCACGCGCCACCAGCCCGCGGTGGAGGTCAAGGGCGCGACCTATACGACGCTGCGCGTCGCGCACGAGGGCGAGGGGTGGGTGGCGCAAACCGTGGTGGACGTGTGACATGGAACTGAACCTCTTCGAGAAGCGCTCCGACGTGGAATGGGAGATTCCGCGCCGGGGCGCGATGCGCGTGTCGGCGATCATCTACGCCAGCGAGGCCCTGATCCGCGACATGGACCGGAAAGTCTACGAGCAGGCGGTCAACGTCGCTGCGCTGCCGGGTATCGTCAAGGCGTCCTACGCCATGCCCGACGCGCACTGGGGCTACGGATTTCCCATCGGTGGCGTGGCCGCCTTCGACCCCGAGGAGGGTGGCGTGGTATCGGCGGGCGGGGTCGGCTTCGACATTTCCTGCGGGGTGCGCTGCCTGCGCACCGGATTGCGCCGCGAGGACATCGTCGAAGCACAGCTGGCGCTCGCGCACGCGCTCGCGAGCGCCGTCCCCGCGGGCCTGGGCAGCACCGGCAGGATTCGCCTGGGCGACAAGGAGATGGACGCCATGCTCGCAGGCGGCGCGGCCTGGGCGGTGCAGCGCGGCTGGGGAGAGGAAGCCGACCTCGACAGGATAGAGGAGCGCGGGCAGATGAGGCACGCCAGGCCGGGCAGCGTCTCTGCGCGGGCGAAGATGCGCCAGCGCGACGAGATGGGGACGCTCGGCAGCGGCAACCACTACCTCGAGATCCAGGAGGTGACCGCGGTCTACGATGCGAGGATCGCCGCCGCCTACGGCCTGGCGCAGGGCGACATCGTGGTCATGATCCACTGCGGCTCGCGCGGCCTCGGGCACCAGATCGGCACCGAGTTCCTTAAGCGCATGGCGGTGAGCGCCGCGCAACACGGCATCGTCCTTCCCGACCGCGAACTCGCCTGCGCGCCGGTCCGATCGGACGTGGGGCAGGAATACCTCGGTGCAATGCGTGCCGCGATCAACTGCGCGCTCGCCAACCGGCAGATCCTCACGCACCTGGTGCGCGAGGTGTTCCGCCGCATGCTGCCGCAGGCCCGCCTGTCCCTGCTCTATGACGTTTCGCACAACACCTGCAAGGTGGAGGAGCACCGGGTGGACGGCGGTACGCGCAAGCTCTATGTGCACCGCAAGGGCGCGACGCGCGCCTTCGGCCCGGGGCATCCCGACCTGCCTGCCGCGCTACGCGATGCGGGGCAGCCGGTGCTGATCGGCGGATCGATGGGCACCGGGTCCTACGTGCTCGCGGGCACAAGGTACTCCGAGGCGCTCGCGTTCAGCTCCGCCTGCCACGGCGCGGGTCGCGCCATGAGCCGGCACCAGGCCTTGAAGACCTGGCAGGGGCGGCGGGTGGTGGACGAGCTCGCCGCGCGAGGAATCCTCGTCAGGAGTCCGTCGCTGCGCGGCGTGGCGGAGGAAGCGCCGGGCGCCTACAAGGACGTGTCTGCGGTGGTGGACGCGGCCGACGCGGCGGGCCTGGCGCGCAAGGTAGCGCGCGTGGAGCCGCTGGTCTGCATCAAGGGCTAGGGCTGGTCGTGGTGCGTGATGCCGCCGTGGTGCTTGACGTCCCCGCGCTGCTTGCGCGCGAGGTCCTCGAGCCTGCGCCGCGCGGCGTCGAACGCGTCGCGCAGCGCGACCATGACGTCCTCGTGGTGGTCGCGCCTGACCGCGACCTCCCCGCCGGCCACCCTGAGGTCGACATGCACCTCGAACTGCCTGCCCTTGCGCTTGTGGCGCCCGGACTGGTCGATCACCACGCGGCAACTCATGATGTGCGGGTGGAACTGTTCCAGCTTGGAGGCATGCTCGCGCACCGCGGCGTCGACCGCCGGGGAGGTCTGCATGCCGTGGAAGGTGATCTGCAGCGGAATCTGCATGGCTGTACCTTTTCCTGGAAGCCCATTCGAAGCATGCGGTACCGCCGCGGTCGGAGTTTGACCGAGATCAAGTGCCGGCACCGCGCGTGGGGGAACATGGAAGCGAGTGACAAGGAGACGCCGGTGAGGAAAACCCCGCTGGATTTCGGTGCCCCAGACCCTCAAAGGGGGGACCTGTCCATCGTCGATGGTGCGGGGTGCCATCACCCGGGCGCGAAGCGTGATCTCCGGTAAGCCCAGGCGCCCGGCACCGGCGGCAAAGCCTGTCCGCGACGGCGATCGCGCCGACGAACTGAATGCCGAAAACCGCGCGCTGCTCCGGGGCGACGATGCGTCGCGCCGCGTGAGGCCGAAGCCCGAGGAGGATGCCTCGGTGGAAGACGCGCTGCGCGACTGGCCGGAGGACTGACACCATGACCGCCGGGGAGATCTGCAATCGTGACGTGGTGATCGCCTATCGCGACATGAGCCTGACCGAGGCTGCGCGGTTGATGCGCGAGCACCATGTCGGCAGCCTGGTCGTGGTCGTGGACCGTGGCGCGCAGCGCGTGCCGGCCGGCATCCTGACCGACCGCGATATCGTGGTGGCGGTGGTGGCCAGGGAACTCGATCCGGCGAAGCTCAAGGTCGCCGACGTGATGAGCGCGGGCGTGTTCGCGGTACGCGAGCAGGACGGGCTCGCCGAGGTGCTGCGCGCCATGCGCGAGCACGGCGTGCGGCGCATGCCGGTGGTGGCGCCGGACGGCTCGCTCGCGGGCCTGCTTACCATCGACGACCTGCTGGAGCTGGCGGCCGAGGAGTTGGGCGACTTCGTGCGCACGGTCGGGCGGGAGCGCGAGCGCGAGACGCGCCTGCGCGCAACCTAGCATCGACCACCGGGCCCGAGTCCGGCGATTCCGGGGGATCCGCGCTGGTGAACGCGACGCTGTTCCTGTGCGGCGACGTGATGACCGGCCGCGGCATCGACCAGGTCCTGCCGCATCCGGGCCTGCCTCACCTCCACGAGGCCTATGTGCGCTCGGCGATCGGCTACGTCGAACTGGCCGAGTCGGCCTCGGGGACGCTACCCAGGCCGGTGGCGCCCTCCTACGTGTGGGGAGACGCGCTGCAGGAACTGCGACGTCGCGCACCGCATGCGCGCATCGTGAACCTGGAGACGGCTGTCACCGCCGCCGAGGATGCCTGGCCGGGCAAGGGCATCCACTATCGCATGCATCCGCGCAACATCCCATGCCTGGCGGCGGCAGGGATCGACTGCTGCGTGCTCGCCAACAATCACGTGCTCGACTGGGGCTATCGCGGGCTCGAGGAGACGCTGGACGCGCTGCGGGGCGCCTCGCTGCGCACGGCGGGCGCGGGGCGCGACGCGCAGGAGGCCGCAGCGCCCGCGGTGCTCGCGCTGGCGGGTGGCGGCCGCGTACTGGTCTTCGCCTACGCCATGGAAAGCGCAGGCGTGCCGCCGCAGTGGGCAGCCGCGCGGGGACTGGCGGGCGTGAACTTTCTCCCGGACCTGTCGGTGCGCAGTGCCGACGCGGTTTGCTCCCGGGTGCGCGAGGCAAGGCGTGCCGGCGACCTCGTGGTGGTCTCTCTGCACTGGGGCGGCAACTGGGGCTATGCGGTGTCCCGGGAGGAGCGCGCCTTCGCGCACCGCCTGGTAGAAAAAGGCGCGGCCGACGTGGTGCACGGGCATTCGTCGCACCATCCGCGCGGCCTCGAGATTCACTGCGAGCGGCCGATCCTCTACGGCTGCGGCGACTTGCTCAACGACTACGAGGGTATCGGAGGCTACGAGGCGTTCCGGCCCTGGCTTCGCCTCATGGCGTTCCCGACGCTGGAGGTCGCGAGCGGAAGGTTGCTCGAGCTGGCGCTGGTGCCGATGCGCGAGCTGCGCTTTCGCCTGCAGCGCGCCACCGAGGAGGAGTCGCGCTGGCTGCAGCAAGTCCTGGACCGCGAGAGCCGGGCGTTCGGCACGCGCGTGGAGTACGCGTCCGTGCGCGAGCTGCTTGCTACTTCATCCGCGAAGGTATCCTGAGACTGCGCCCTGCGACCATGAACAGGCCGCGCCCCATGTGGTGAAGCGTCCGCGGGCGCTTGCGCGCCGGGTCGATCCAGGCCTTTACCACACGCAGCACGAGGAAGTTGTACTTGCGCGCGAGCGACGCGTCCGCGAGCCGGCACTCGAGGTTGGCGTAGCATTCGGCGACGAGTGGCGCGCGCACGCGCGAGGCGGGAAGGGCGGTGAGGCCGAAGCGCTCGAACTTGTCCACCTTGCGGCCCGAGGTATTGCCGCAAGCCACCACTTTTCTCGCGATCTCCACCGTCGGGATCGCGATCACGCATTCGCGCGTCGCCATGAGCGCATCCCAGCTCGCGTGCTCCGCGCTCAGCACGCAGCCAACCAGCGGCGGCTCGAATTCCATCATCGTGTGCCAGGTCATCGGCATCGCGTTCGCGCGTCCCGCGTGCGCGGTCGCCACCAGTACCACCGGACCGGGCTCGAGCAGGCGGTAGACCTGCGCGAGCGGCAGGGTGCGCAAGCTCATTGCAGCGCCGCCGGGTCGGTCTTCACCGGTTTCTCGCGCTGCAGCACGGCAAGCGCAAAGCCTTGGTTCCAGGGCATGCATCAGCGTGCGCCCGCTCCATGCACGAGGATTGACGAAGGTCAAACGCTACCCGGTGAAGGGGCGCAGAATTTTTTTCATGACACAGACGATCCCGGAAACTCCCGCCGAGTTCGAGCGCACGCGCACGTTCGAGCGTCCGGACGGCTTCTACTGGCAGGAGAAGGACGGCGGCCGCGAGTACGGGCCGTTCGCGACGCTGCTCGAGGCGGTGCAGGACATGCAGGGCGGCGGTGAACAGGCACCCGAGCCGGGGGAGACGCTGGCGCAGGCCGAGGACGAGATCGGCATCGCGGACTACGTCGACCCCGACACCGGCGAGCCGGCCGAGGAGCAGCGGCCGCGTCTCGAGGATCACTGAGCACCCCCGTTGCCGGCGTCGCGCCGAAGCCACGCATGGCGGCACACAATGCGGACATCGCCGCCGCCTTCGAGGAGATCGCGGAGTTGCTCGCGCTCGCCGACGCAAATCCGTTCCGCGTACGCGCCTACCGCAACGCGGCGCGCGTGGTCGGCGGCCTGTCGCTCGATCTCGCGGGGCACGTGGCGGCAGGGCAACCCCTGCCCAAGCTTCCCGGCATCGGCGCGGACCTCTCCGGCAAGATCCGCGAGCTCGCCGCCACCGGGAGCTGCAAGCTCCTTGATGGGCTGAGAAGGAAGTACCCCGCGGGCGTCGTCGAGCTCCTGCGGCTTCCTGGCCTGGGGCCGAAGCGGGTGCGCGCGCTCCTGGAAGGGCGCATCACCTCGCTGGAGGCGCTCGAGCGCGCCGCGCGCTCGGGCAAGCTCGCGCAGATCCCGGGCTTTGGCGAAAAGACCGCCAAGCGCTGCGCGGAAGCCGCCGCGGTGCACGCGAAGAAGAAGGTCCGCTTCGCGCGCGCCGTCGCCGCGCAGTACGCCGAGCCCTTCGCGAAACATCTGGGGGCAACGATCGCGGGCAGCTACCGGCGCAAGCAGGACACGGTCGGCGATGTGGATTTCCTCGTCGTATCCGACACGCCCGAGGCGGTGACGACGCGCTTCGCGGGCTACGGCGAGGTGAAGCAGCTGCTCGCGCAAGGCACGACGCGCGCGAGCGCGCTGCTGCGGTGCGGCCTGCAGTGCGACCTGCGCGTGGTGGCGAAGGAATCCTTCGGCGCGGCGCTGCACTACTTCACCGGCTCGAAAGCGCACAACATCGCCGTGAGGAAGCTCGGCATCGAGCGCGGGCTGAAGGTGAACGAGTATGGCGTGTGGAAGGGCAGACAGCGCGTTGCGGGCGAGACCGAGGAGTCCGTGTACAAGTCCGTCGGGCTGCCGTACATCGAGCCGGAGCTGCGCGAGGATGCGGGCGAGCTCGAGGCCGCGCGGCGCGGCGAGCTGCCCAGGCTCATCGAGCTCACGGACCTGAAGGGCGACCTGCATTCGCACACGAGCGCGACCGACGGGCGCAACACCCTGCGCGAGATGGCGCTCGCGGCGAAGGCGTTCGGGCTCGAGTACCTCGCGATCACCGAGCATTCGCGCCGGCTCACCATGGCGCACGGCCTCGACCCGCAGCGGCTGGCGAAGCAGATTGCGGAGATCGACGAGCTGAATCGCTCGCTGAAGGGAATCACGCTGCTCAAGGGAATCGAGGTGGACATCCTCGAGGACGGGACGCTCGACCTGCCGGACTCGATCCTGCAGAAGCTCGACCTCGTCGTCGGCGCCGTGCATTCCAGGTTCGACTTGCCGCGCGCGAAGCAGACCGAGCGGATCCTCAAGGCGATGGAGAACCCGCACTTCTCCGTCCTCGCGCATCCGACCGGGCGGCTGATCGGCGAGCGCGAGCCCTGCGATGTGGACATGCTCGCGCTGATGCGCAAGGCGAAGCGGTCAGGGGTGGCGCTCGAAGTGAACTCCCAGCCCGCGCGGCTCGATCTCGCGGGCGCGCAATGCCGCATGGCGAAGGACGAAGGGGTGCTCGTCGCGGTGAACTCGGATGCGCACGGCGTGGATGGATTCGAGTTGCTGCGCGACGGGGTGGGGCAGGCGAGGCGGGGGTGGCTGGAGAAGAAGGACGTGCTCAATGCGCGCCCGCTCGCCGAGCTGCGGCGGTGGCGGGCGCGCGGTCCGCGAGCGCCCGTTTGACCTGAGTCAATCGCGCGGCGGGCCCGCGGCCTAGGGTACCGGGATGGATCCGTACGCCAGCCCGCTGCTCACCGACCTGTACCAGCTCACCATGCTGCAGGCGTACTACGAGCAGGACATGACCGACACGGCGGTGTTCGAGCTGTTCGTGAGAAAGCTGCCGTGCGGGCGCGAGTTCCTGGTCGCGGCGGGGCTGGAACAGGCGCTGGACTACCTCGAGAGCCTGCGCTTCGCGCCCGAGGAGCTGGAGTGGATCGAGCGCTCGGGGCATTTCAAGCCGGACTTCGCGGCGCGCCTCGAGCAACTGCGCTTCACGGGCGACGTGCACGCGATGCCGGAAGGCACGCTCTTCTTCCCCGACGAGCCGATCCTGCGGGTGACCGCGCCGATGCCCGAGGCCTAGCTCGTGGAGACGCGGCTGCTCAACCTGCTGCACTTCCAGACCGTGATCGCCTCGAAGGCGGCGCACGTGCGACTGGCGGCACCCGGCAAGGGGCTGATCGACTTCGGGCTGCGCCGTGCGCACGGCGCGGAAGCCGGCCTGTACGCCGCGCGTGCCGCCTACCTCGCCGGGTTCGACGGCAGCGCCACCGCGCTCGCCGCACCGCGTTTCGGCATCCCGGTCTTCGGCACCATGGCGCACTCGTTCGTGCAGGCCCACGACAGCGAAGCGGCGGCTTTCGCGCACTTCGCCGCGGCGTTCCCGGACAATGCCGTGCTGCTGATCGACACCTACGACACGGTGCAAGGCGCGCGCCGCGCCGCCGCGACGCCCGGCCGGCTGAAGGGCGTGCGTCTGGACAGCGGCGACCTGGATGTGTTGTCGCGCGAGGTACGCAGGGTCCTGGACGACGCGGGACAGCGCGATGCGATCATCTTCGCGAGCGGCAACCTGGACGAGGTGCGCGTCGCCGCGCTGATCGCGGCCGGTGCGCCGATCGACAGCTACGGCGTGGGCACCAGCCTCACCACCTCGGCGGACGCGCCCTACCTCGACGCGGTGTACAAGCTGCAGGAATACGCTGGCCGGCCGCGGCGCAAGCGTTCCACCGGCAAGGCCACCTGGCCGGGGCGCAAGCAGGTGTGGCGCGAGTACGACGGTGAAGGGCGCTTCGCGCGCGACGTGATTACCGTGGAGGGCGACAGGCAGTCGGGCAGGCCGCTGCTCGAACAGGCGATGCGCGCCGGCCGGCGCCTGGCGCAGCCCTCGCTCGTAGAGGCGCGCGAGCGCTGCGGGGCCGGGCTCGCGCGCCTGCCCGCGCCGCAGGTCGGCGTCGCGCCCGCGCTGCGGCGCCTCGCCGAAGAAGTGGACCGCGGCACGCCCTAGGGCGCACCATGCGGTCCGGTGCCGGGACACATGGACGACTATCCCGCGATCGGCTCGAAGATCGCGCGCTGGTAGTGCCCGCCGTCCTCGCTGAGGCGGGCAACGCGGATGCGCTGCTGGCCCGTACCCAGGGGTACGGTGAACTGCGAGCCGCGTGAGGCAAGCCCCGGCGCGAGCAGAAGCTCGGCGCCACGCAGGGGAAGAGACTGCGGTTCGAGCAGGATTCCGCGCTGGTAGTAGTCGCCGAACGCGTGCTCGTGCCGGATCGCCTCTTCCCAGACCTGCTCGTGCTTCACGGTCTCGGTGAGGAATGCCACCGAAGTCGGCCGCGCCGCGAGCAACTGCACGCCCAGCCGGAGCTCGTCGTCGATCGAGAAGATGCGCCGCAATACGCCCAGGAACCAGTCCGTGCCCGGCTCGATGGTCACGGCGACGAGTGCTCCCTGGGTCGCCCAGGGCGCCTGCGCCCGCCGGATGGCGATGCCGATGCCGCCGGCGCTTGCATCGACCACCCGCGCCTCGCTGGTCTGCGCGGCGCGCACCTGGTCGCGCTTCAGCGTCTGGCTCGACTCGTCGAGCTGGAGCTCCAGGGCGCGCCTCGCGGCACGCGAGTCGCCGGTTTGCCGCCGGTCGGCAGGGGGCACCACGCGCAGGACGTTGTCGAACCCCGCGACGATGCGGGCCGCGGATGCCATCGAGATACGCCTGGCGCGGCGGCGCGGCGGGTCCATTCCCCAGTGCGCGATCACGCGCTCCAGCACGGCCTTGCGCTCGCGCAAGGTAAAGCCGCCGCCGAACAGCGTGTCCTCGTCCGCCGGGTCGCGGCCAAGGTCGCGCTCGATCATCCCGCGCAGCCGGGGCAGACAGTTCACCGTATTGACGAACACCCGCCCCGGCGCCGCCTTTGCACGGGCCAGGCCGGGCCGGCTCCCGCCGGAGGGCAGCACCGAGAAGTTCGCTTCCGTCGAGGGCTCGGCCTCGAAACGGACTGCGGGGGCGACCCGCGCGGCAATGCGATAGACGAGCTCGACCTCGCGCGCACGGATCCCGTCCGGGCCGGCGAGGTCGACGAGCACCGCGCGCGCGTACTCCGCCTGCGTCGAGCTGTGGTGGCGGCTGCCTTCGAATACCGGTGCCGCGCTCTGAAGCAGCTTGTGCTCCGCGGCCAGCCGGTACAGCCGGTGCAGCCGCTCCCAGATGGCGGCGACCAGGTTCTGCTGCAGCATGTACGCGAGCGCGAGCCGCCTGCTCAGCCACCGCAGGTTGCGGATCAGGATAGCGTGGTAGTTCTCCTCGACCCATTTCGAACCCTGCCCGGACGTGTCGAGCGAGATCGCGAACCCGCTGGCGAACTCGAAGGCACTGTCGGCCATGGCGCGCAGGATCGCCGGATCGCCCCTGCCGCGCTCATCCGGGCGGCCATCGGGAGCGAGGTAGCGCTGACCGAGCTCGCGCCACAGCGGCCGGGCGGCCTCATGCAGGAGCATCAGCACGCGCGCGCGCCGGCCCGGCGTGAACGAATCGGTGGCGTTCATCGACGACGTCCAGTGCGTGAGTTCGGCCAGGCTGTGGGCCGGATCGTCGTCGGGCAACAGCGCGATCAGCCGGCGTGCCTCGTCCAGCGTCCCCATCGGGTGGTCGGGAAGCGCCTGCCGGCCGAAGGCGAGGTCGCGGAAACGTCCGAGATCGAAAGTGCTCATCGGTGGTTCCGACGCCTTCGCGCACCTGCCTGGGTTACCGGACGCTGCGGAGGAAGCGGTCCGCGAGCTGCGGCTGGCCGGCGTAGGCGTCCAGCATTGCCAGCATCTTCGCTTCCAGCTCGCCCAGCCGCTCGGCGGGCGGCGGATGGGTCTTGAACATCAGCGCGAGCCCGGAATCCTCCGGGTTCATCGCCTGCAGCGTCTGCAGCACCGAGGGCAGTCCGTAGGCGTCGTAGCCGCCGCGCGCGGCGATCACCACGCCGAGGCGATCGGCTTCGAGTTCGTCGGACTTGTCCAGTCCGCGTGAATACATCTCGGTGCCGAAGGAGATCAGCTTCTCGTGCGCTGCCGAACTCCTGTCCTGCAACGCGAGTGACAGCAGGCTGCCGGCGAGCTGCGCCTGCGCGTTCTTCTGTATCGCATTCAAATGGTGTTTCTTCACCACGTGCGAGATCTCGTGCGCCAGCACGCCGGCGAGCTCCGCTTCGCTCTTCATGCGCTGCAGCAGGCCGAGCGTGACGAACACGTAGCCGCCCGGCGTCGCGAAGGCATTCACCTGCGGCGCGTCGAGCACGCCAAAGCGCCACGGCAGGTCCGGTCGCTCGGTCTGCGATGCGAGCCAGCGACCGACGTGGTTGACGTAGCGCTGCAGGCCGGGGTTCGGCACCAGCGGCGCGGCGCCGAGCAGCCGCGCGGCGATGTCGCCGCCGATGGCTATCTCCTGCTTTTCGTCCAGCTCGCCGGTCGCCCCCGGCTGTGCCAGCGTCTTGGCGGCATCCAGCAGGCGGTTGAGGTTGAACTGGGCCTGGGCCGGCACGGCGAGCGCGAGCAACGCGAAGGCCAGCAACGCGCGGATCATCGGGGTGCCTCCACTTGCTGCGCCTGCAGCCTGCCGCTGGCGGCAAACTCGGCCGCGGCTTCCTTCGTCGCTTCGAAACCCTGGATCAGGCGCAGCTGCTCCGGATCGGGCCGCGCGTTGGCCAGCAGTTCGGCATCCAGCCCGCGTACCCCGGTCGTGACCTGCGTGCCGCTCGAGCCGGTGCGCGCGACATTCAGAAGCTGCGATATGCCGCTGTCGCCCTGCTTTGCGCCGCCTGCGCCGCCAAAGCGCAGCGACAGCATCTTCACCCAGCCCTCGCCCTCCGCGGCCTTGACGCGCGTCCAGCCACCCTTGCGCTCGAGCGCGTCGACCTGCGCGTTCTCGGCAAGCTGGGCCAGGGTCGGCGCATCGGTCGCCGGGTCCTTCTTCAGATCGGTGGCGCGCACGACGCTCGCCGGCTCGGCAAGGCAGAGTGCGGGAAGGAGCAGCAGGACGGAAAGGATTCTCACGGCTTGGGTCGGGGTTCGAACAGTTCGACTGCCTGTGCGCGACCCTTGACCTTATACGAACCGCAGGACTCGAAGTCAATGGCGTCGCCGCACAACTGCACGGTGTCGCGCGACACGAGGATGCGCCGGTGCGCTTCCTTGGTCAGCCCCTCGATGCGCGACGCGAGGTTCACCGTGTCGCCGATCGCCGTGTACTCGCGCCGCTTGTCCGAGCCGATCAGGCCGACCAGCGCGGGGCCCGAGTGAATGCCGATGCCGACGTCGAAGTTCTCCACTTTGGCCCCGATCTCGCGCTTGAACTGCTGCAGCGTGTCAGCCATTTCGAGCGCGCACAGCACCGCGTTCTTCGCATGCTCCGGGTCGTCCAGCGGCGCGCCCCACAGCGCCATGATGGCGTCGCCGATGAACTTGTCGAGCGCGCCGCCGTGCTTGAACACCACGTCCACCTGCAGGGAGAAGTAGCGGTTGAGCAGCGCCACGACTTCCTCCGGGCTGCGCGTCTCGGACAGCGTGGTGAATCCGCGGATGTCCGAGAACAGCAGCGTCACCTGCCGAGTCTGGCCCGCCCCCTCGAGGCCGCCGCGCTCGATGAGCTGCTTCACGACGTGCGGGTTGACGAAGCGCGAGAACATCGAGATCGCCTCCTGGCGCTCGCGCTTCTCGCGCAGGTAGGCGGCGGTGGCGGCGGCGAAGTAGAAGCCCCAGGCCGCGGCGAGCGGGGCCAGTACCGGCACCAGCAGCAGGCGCCCCACCGCGACCCACACGGCCGCGAGCAGCGCGGCGCTTGCGATGCCGAGCGCGAGCGCGGTGCGGCTCGCGTCGACCTTGCGTGCAAATGCGGCAAGCAGCGCCGCGACCATCGCGACGGCGAGCAGCCACGCCCACCAGGGCGGGGCGTAGTGCATGGTGCGGCTGTTCTTCAGGTTCTCGATCGCGCTGGCGAGGATCTCGGCCCCCGGGTGCAGGCTCGACATCGGCGTCACGCGCAGGTCCTGCAGTGCGGTGGCGGCGGTGCCGACGATGACGATCTTGCCGCGGAACTCATCCGCCGGTCGCTGCTTCGCCGAGCGGTTGAAGTCCTCGTACAGGTCGGCGTATGGCACGTGACGCATCGCGCCGACCGGCCCGCGCCACGCCAGCACGATCTCGTCCGCGTCGGGCAGGCGCCAGCCCAGGTCCCGCGCGATGCGCGCGGGCAGCGACGGGATCTCCCAGCCGCCGACGATCTCGCGCAGCCGGTAGCGGCGGCCGACGCCGTCCTCGTCGTTCTCGAAGCCTATGGTGCCGACGCGCCACGCCGACTCGGGAAGCGCAAGCGGCGGCACCAGCGCCGCGCGCGCCGAGGGGTCCGCGCCGGGCAGCGCCCTCAGGCCCAGCGCGCCGGCGACCGTCGCCAGCGGCGGGAATCCGGCGTCGTTGCGCGCCGGCAGCCGCACCAGCGGGAAGTAGATGTTCCGGTGCGGGGCGATCGCATCGGCGAACGCCTGGTCGAGCTCCCTGCGGAACACGTCCGGCTCCGAGAACACGATGTCGAACACGATCGCGCGCGGCCGCTGCGCCGCGATTCCTTCCACCAGTTGCGCGTGCACGACGCGCGGCCACGGCCACTTGCCGGCCTCGGACTGCATTCTTGCTAGGCTGGCGTCGTCGATGTCCACCAGCACGATGTCCGCATCGGGCGCGAGATCGCGCGCGTGGCTGCGCACGAACGCATCGAGCAGGCGGTTCTCCAGCGGCGCGAGCAGGCGCGGCCCGAACAGCTCGAAACCGGCGAGCGCAAGCGCGACGGCTGCGAACGTCGCCAGCCGGCGCGCAGGGCTCATGTGCGCTTCACAAACCCAGCCGCTGCCAGATCGCGGCGGTGAGACCCGCCTGGTTCAGGGTGTAGAAGTGCAGGCCCGGTGCGCCTGCGTCCAGCAGGCGCCGGCACATCGCCGTCACCACGTCCAGGCCGAAGGCGCGGATCGACGCGGCATCGTCGTGATAGCCCTCGAGCTTCAGCCGCATCCAGCGCGGAATCTCGGCGCCGCAGGCATCCGAAAACCGCGCGAGTTGCGAGTAGTTTCCGATCGGCATGATGCCCGGCACGATGGGGACCGCGATGCCCGCGGTCCGCGACTCGTCGACGAAGCGGAAATAGGCGTCGGCATTGTAGAAGTACTGCGTGATCGCGGAATTGGCGCCTGCGTCCACCTTGCGCTTGAAATTCGCCACCTCGTCCTTCGCGTAGCGCGTCTGCGGGTGGTACTCCGGGTAGCAGGCAACCTCGACGTGGAACCAGTCGCCGGTGGTTTCGCGGATGAACTTCACCAGGTCGCTCGCGTGCGGCAGCTCGCCCGAATGCCCGAGGCCCGAGGGAAGGTCGCCGCGCAGCGCGACGATATGGCGGATGCCGCTCTCCCGGTACGTCTCGAGCTGCGTGGCGATCTCGGCGCGGGTGGACGCGATGCACGACAGGTGCGGTGCCGCAGCGTGCCCCGCCTTGCGGATCTCCAGCACCGTATCGAGCGTGCCCTCGCGCGTGGTGCCGCCGGCGCCATAGGTTACCGAGAAGAACTTCGGCTTCAGCGCCGCGAGCTGCTGCCAGGTGGCGCGCAGCTTCTCCCTCCCCTCCGCCGTCTTCGGCGGGAAGAACTCGAAGCTGGTCACCACCTGCTGCGTTGCGCCCACTCTAGTAGCGGTAGTGGTCGGACTTGTAGGGCCCCGCCTTCGCCACGCCGATGTACTTCGCCTGCTCATCCGAGAGTTCGCTCAGCGTTGCGTTCAGCTTCTTCAGCTGCAGCCGCGCCACTTTCTCGTCCAGGTGCTTGGGCAGCGTGTAGACGCCCACCGGGTACTTCGCCGTGTTCGTAAAGAGCTCGATCTGCGCGATCGTCTGGTTGGCGAACGAGGAGCTCATGACGTAGCTCGGGTGGCCGGTGCCGCATCCCAGGTTCACCAGGCGCCCCTTGGCGAGGAGGATGATCCTCTTGCCGTCGGGAAAGATGACGTGATCCACCTGCGGCTTGATCTCTTCCCATTTGTACTTGCTCAACGCCGCGACTTCGATCTCGTTGTCGAAGTGGCCGATGTTGCAGACGATGGCCTGGTCCTTCATCTTCGCCATGTGCTCGTGTGTGATCACGTGGTAGTTGCCGGTCGCGGTGACGAAGATGTCCGCCTTGTCGGCGGCGTAGTCCATGGTCACCACGCGGTAGCCTTCCATCGCCGCCTGCAGGGCGCAGATCGGGTCGATTTCGGTAACCCACACCTGCGCCGACAGCGCGCGCAGCGCCTGCGCCGAGCCCTTGCCGACGTCGCCGTAGCCGGCCACCACCGCCACCTTGCCCGCCACCATGACGTCGGTGGCGCGCTTGATGCCGTCCACCAGCGATTCGCGGCAGCCGTACAGGTTGTCGAACTTCGACTTGGTGACCGAGTCGTTGACGTTGATGGCGGGGAAGAGCAGTTCCTTTCTCTTCGCCATTTCGTACAGGCGATGCACGCCGGTGGTGGTCTCCTCCGTCACGCCCTTGATGTCCTTCGCCATGCGCGTGTACCAGGTCGGGTCCTGCGCGAGCTTCGCCTTGATCGCCTTGAACAGGCTCTCTTCCTCCTCCGAACCCGGTTTGGCGATGACGGAGGCGTCCTTCTCCGCGCGCTTGCCCAGGTGCATGAGCAGCGTGGCGTCGCCGCCGTCGTCGAGAATCATGTTCGGCCCCTGCTCGCCAAACTCGAAGATGCGGTGGGTGTAATCCCAGTAGTCGTCCAGCGTTTCGCCCTTCACCGCGAACACGGGCGTGCCGCCGGCGGCAATCGCGGCGGCCGCGTGGTCCTGCGTCGAGAAGATGTTGCACGAGGCCCAGCGCACCTCTGCCCCCAGCGCCTTCAGCGTCTCGATCAGCACCGCGGTCTGGATCGTCATGTGCAGCGATCCGGTAATGCGCGCGCCTTTCAGCGGCTGCGCCCTGGCGTACTCCTCGCGGATCATCATCAGCGCGGGCATCTCGGACTCGGCGATGGCGATTTCCCTGCGGCCCCAGTCGGCCAGGGCGAGGTCGGCAACCTTGTAGTCGGGCTGGCCGGATTTCGTCGGTTTCAGGATGGCATTCATGCGTCACTCCTTGTCGGGTGACACGCGGCCGGGAGAGAGGACTTATCGCTCGTCTCCCGTGAGCGGGTCACGGTTCAACGAGCGTCGTTACCAAAGGGTCTTGGTTGTTTCGAGCCTGGCAGGGCTTTCCCCTGTCGCAACGCTCCTCGAAACGAGGGCGTGATTCTACAATAGACGCATGAACGAAGCCAATCGCAAGGCGTTTGAACGTATCGCCGCCGTACGCCCGCAGTGGACGGGCGTGAAGGATGCTCGCAGCGCGCTGGGGCTCGCGGATCGCGTGCTGCTGCATGCCGGCCCGCCGCTGCGCGAACCCACCCGGCCGCCGCCGCCGATGCTGAACTCCGCCGTGTTGTCGTGCCTGTACGAGGGCTGGGCGGCCGATGCACGCGAAGCCGAAGCGCTCGTCGCCTCGGGCGCGGTGCGCCTGGAGCCCTCGTGCACGCGCGGCGTGGCCACGCCGCTGGTGTCGATGGTGTCGCCGCGCACCACGCTCGCCGAGGTTGCCGATGGCGAGCGGCGCTACTACGCCTTCCTCGGCACGGGCGGGGGCGCACAGCAGAGGTTCGGCGCGCGCGACATGGCCATCCTCGAGCGGCTCGCGTTCCGCGAGCGCGAACTCGCGCCCGGGCTCACGGAGTTGCTCGACGCGCCCGTGGACCTGCTGGCGATCGCGCGCGCGGCGATCCGCGAGGGCGACGACCTGCACAACCGGCTTTCCAGCGCGACGACCATGCTGCACGCGGTGCTGTCGACGCGCAAGGCCGATTCGCCCGCCGCGAATGCTGCGCTGCGGACCATCGCGGAGGCGCCGCTGTACTTCCTCAATGTCTGGATGCCCGCCTGCCAGCTGATGCTGCTCGCAGCCGAGGGCGCATCGGGCGCGACGCTGGTCACGCGGCTGTGCGCCAACGGCGAGGAGAGCGGGATCCAGCTCGCCGGCCTGCCCGGCGAGTGGTTCACCGCGCCAGCCGCGCTGGTGCGCGGGCCGTTCATGAAGGGCGCGCCGGAGAACCCGCAGCTGCCGCCGGCGACCGGCGACAGCGGCATCATCGACGCCTTCGGTCTCGGCGGGCAGGGGCTGCGGCACGCGCCCAGCCTGCGCGGCGCCTTCGCGCAGTGGCTGGAGGCCGACGACGACGCGCGCGCCCGCGCGATGCTCGCCGGCGAGCATCCGATACTCGAGACGCCGGTAGTGCTCGATGCCGCGGCGGTGGCCAAGGCGGGGCGCTCGCCGCTATTGTCCACCGGCATGGTGTCGGCGGACGGCCGCGGCCTGCTCGGGCGCGGCCTGTGCGCGATGCCGGTTCAGCTCTTCGCCGAGGCCGTCGCCCGCCTGCGCCGGTAGCGGCCCAGGTACTCCGGCTCCCAGGGCCGCGCCGCGACCAGCAGCGTGATCGGGATGCGCTCGGCATGCGGCAGCCGGGCGTCGTCGATGCGCATCTCGGCGAACTCGCTGGCGATGCGCTTCAGCCGCGTCATCACCGAGGCGACCGAGGGCCGCGACAGCGTGCCGTTCACCAGCACCAGCATGTCGTGCTCGCCGCCGAAGCCGGAGCGCAGGAAGTCCTGCGACAGCTGCGACTTGAACAACCGCTGGATCGGCCCGTCCGGTATCCACGCGAAGGCGCGGCTGGCGAGCAGGCGGATGCGGTTGTTCGGCAGCAGCTCGATGAACTTCAGCCGGTCCAGGCGCGCGAGCAGCTTCACGCACTCGGCCTCGCTGATCTCATAGGTGCCGACAATCTTGTCGAACGGCATCTGCGACAGCGTGCACAGCGCCACCAGCATCAGCTTGGGGTCGGCGACGAGCTGCTTCTCCTGCTCTTCGGTCAGCCGCGACACCACTGCCTCGGGACCGCCCACGTGCCGCGCGATGTCACTGAACTCCAGCCCGAGGAACTCGCAGATGCGGTCGATGCGCTCCAGCGTGAACTCGCCGCGCGAGAACATGCGCTTCACGCCCGCCTCGCTGTAGCCGAGGTGCTTCGCGACCTGCGCGTACGTCAACTGCCGCGCGCGCAGTTCGCGCTTGATCGCCTCGACGAGGGCCGCAGTCTGGGCCATGCCTGAAACCTAGCACCGCGACTGTCGTCGCGGTGTGCCCGGTCTGCGGGAATGGTGCGCAAAATCACCGCCTGAAGCGGTGGGTGTCTCCCCGGCCCTCCCGCAGGCGGCCGAGGGGGAGACAGGCTCAGGCGGCCGCTTTGAGCGCCTGCGCCTTGTCGGTCTTCTCCCACGTGAATTCCGGCTCCTCGCGGCCGAAGTGGCCGTAGGCGGCGGTCTTCTCGTAGATCGGGCGCAGCAGGTCCAGCATCTGGATGATGCCGCGCGGGCGCAGGTCGAAGTGGTCCTTGACCAGTTGCGCGAGCTTCTCGTCCGACACCTTGCCGGTGCCTTCGGTGGTCACCATGACGCTGGTGGGCTGCGCCACGCCGATCGCGTACGACACCTGCAGCAGGCACTTCGAGGCGAGGCCGGCGGCGACGATGTTCTTCGCCACGTAGCGCGCGGCGTACGCGGCCGAACGGTCTACCTTGGAGGGGTCCTTGCCCGAGAACGCGCCGCCGCCGTGCGGCGACGAACCGCCATAGGTGTCGACGATGATCTTGCGGCCGGTGAGGCCGCAGTCGCCCTTCGGCCCGCCGATCTCGAAGCGGCCGGTCGGGTTGACCAGGTACTTGATGCTGCCCTTGACCAGCTCCTTGGGCAGCACCGGCTTGATGATCGACTCGATCACCGCCTCCTCGATCTGCTTGTGCGTCATGCCCGGCGCATGCTGGGTCGACAGCACCACGGTGTCGATCGCGGTCGGCTTGCCGTTCTCGTAGCGCACCGTCACCTGAGATTTCGCATCCGGGCGCAGCCAGGCGAGGCGGCCGTCGCGGCGGACTTCCGACTGGCGCTCGACCAGGCGGTGCGACAGGTAGATCGCCACCGGCATCAGGCTCGGCGTCTCGTCGCAGGCGTAGCCGAACATCAGGCCCTGGTCGCCGGCGCCCTGGTCCATGTCCACCTTGCGGTCCACGCCCTGCGCGATATCCGGTGATTGCTGTCCGTAGGCAACCAGCACCGTGCAGGTGTTGGTGTCGAAGCCGATCTTCGGGTCGGTGTAGCCGATGCGCTTGATGGTGGCGCGCGCCACCTCGTCGTAGTTCACGTGCGCGCGCGTGGTGATCTCGCCGGCGAGCACGACGAGGTTGTCCTTCACCAGCGTCTCCGCGGCGACGCGCGAGGACGTGTCCTGCTTTAGAATCGCGTCGAGGACCGCGTCCGAGATCTGGTCCGCTACCTTGTCCGGATGTCCCTCGGAAACCGATTCGGATGTGAAGAGAAACGCGCTCATGGGTTCGTCCTCAAAAAAAGGCTGCAAGGATACCAGAAGCCCCCGATGGGCCTGCTGACGCGCCTCGTCGCGCGCCTGCCGCTGCGCGCGCTGCACGCCTTCGGCGCGCTGCTCGGCTGGATCATGTACCTGGGCTCGGCGCGCTACCGGCGCCACTTCATCGACAACCTCGCCGCGGCGGGCTATGCGCACGACGCGGCGCTGCGGCGGCGCGCGATCGCCGAATCGGGGCGCATGGTGGTGGAGCTGCCCGCGATCTGGCTGCGGCCGCGCGCAGAGGTGCTCGGCTGGGTGCGCGACATCCGCGGCCTGGAGCTGATCGATGCCGCGCGCGCCGACGGCAAGGCGATCGTGTTCCTCACGCCGCACCATGGCTGCTTCGAGGTCATGGCGCAGGTGGCGGGCGACAGGTTCCCGATCACGGTGCTCTACCGGCCGCCCAAGCTCGCGTTCCTGCGGCCGATGGTCGAATCGGGACGCGGACAGCACAACGTGCGACTGGCCGCGGCGGACATCGGCGGCGTGCGCGAACTGATCGGCGCGCTGCGCCGCGGCGAAGCCGTCGGCATCCTGCCCGACCAGGTGCCGGGCGAGGGCGAGGGCGCATGGGCGGACTTCTTCGGCAGGCCCGCGTACACGATGACCCTGGCGATGAAGCTCGCCGCGCGCGCGGGAGTCGTCCCTCTGCTCGCGTTCGGCAGGCGCCTGGCGCGCGGCGGCGGCTTCGAGGTTTCGGTGCGCGCGCTGCCGGCGGCCGCCGCGGGCGAAGCACCCGAGCGCAGGCTGAACCGCGCGATCGAAGCGCTCGTTCGCGAGTGCCCCGAGCAGTACCTGTGGGGCTACAACAGGTACAAGCGCCCACGCGTCGCGCGAGGGTGATCCAGTGAGCCGCATCGTCTTCGCGCTGATGTGGCTGGCGCACTTCCTTCCGTCCGGGCTGCTGGCGCGGATCGGCGACGCAGTCGGCATGGCGGCGTACTGGCTGATCGCCGAGCGCCGCATGGTTACCCGCGTCAACCTTGCCTTGTGCTTCCCGTCGATGCTGGCGCACGAGCGCGAGGCGCTGGCGCGGCGCTACTTCCGCGCGTTTGCGCGCAGCTTTGTCGATCGCGCGCTGCTGTGGTGGGCGCCGCGGGCACGCGTCGAGTCCCTGGTGCGCATCGAGGGCCTGGAACACCTGCGGGCGCTCGACGGCACGCCGGTGGTGCTGCTCGCGCCGCACTTTGTCGGCCTGGATGCGGGGTTCGCGCGGCTGGCCTGCGAGCTGGATCTCGTCAGCATGTACGCGAACCAGAAGGACGCGCGCTTTTCTGCGCTGCTGCTGCGCGGGCGCATGCGCTTCGGCGACCAGCGGCTGGTGTCGCGCCAGCAGGGCATACGCGCGACGCTTTCGGCGATGCGCGCCGGCCGGCCGTTCTATTACCTGCCCGACATGGACTACGGTCCGCGCGACGCGGTGTTCGTGCCCTTCTTCGGCGTCGCCGCAGCCACGGTGCAGGGCCTGTCACGCATCGCCCGCATCGCCGGCGCGCGCATCGTCCCTGCGGTAACCCGCATGCTGCCGGCGGGCGCGGGTTACGTGCTGCGCCTGGAGCCTGCGTGGGAGGATTTTCCGGGCGCCGACCCGCTCGCAGATGCGCGGCGCATGAACGCATTCATCGAACAGCACGTGCTCGAGATGCCTGAGCAGTACCATTGGATGCACAAGCGGTTCAAGACGCGGCCGCCGGGCGAGCCGCCGATCTACTAGGCGCGGGATGACACACATCGAGTTCTGGAAGATGGAAGGCGCGGGCAACGATTTCGTCGTGCTCGACTGCACGCGCACGCCGTTCGCGCTCGATGCGGGGCACCTGCGCCGGCTCGCGGACCGCCGCTTCGGCGTAGGCTGCGACCAGGTGCTGGTGGTCGAGCGCCCCACGCGTGCCGATGCCGATTTCCGCTATCGCATCTTCAATGCCGACGGCGGCGAAGTCGAGCAGTGCGGCAATGGCGCGCGCTGTTTCGTGCGTTTCGTGCATGCACGCGGCCTGAGCGACAAGTCCGAGATCGTCGTCGAGACGCTCGCCGGGCTGATCGTGCCCAGGCTGGAGGCCGATGGCGAAGTAAGCGTGGACATGGGCGTTCCGGTGTTCGATCCGGCGCGGGTGCCGTTCGTGGCAGAGGGAGATGCGCTCGTTCACGCGCTGGAGGTGGCTGGCCGGAAGGTCGAGCTGGCGGTGCTCTCGATGGGCAACCCGCACGCCGTGCAGGTGGTGGCCGACATCGGGTCCGCCCCGGTGGCGACCGAAGGGCCGCTGATCGAGGCGCACGCGCGCTTTCCCCGCCGCGTCAACGCCGGCTACATGCAGGTGCTGGATCGCCACAGCATCGCGCTGCGTGTGTACGAGCGCGGCGCAGGGGAGACGCTCGCCTGCGGCACCGGCGCCTGCGCCGCGGTGGTGTCGGGCATCCTGCGCAGGCTGCTCGATTCCCCGGTGCACGTGCGGGTGCGTGGCGGCGCATTGACCGTCGCTTGGCCAGGCGGCGACAATGCCGTGCGCATGAAGGGCCCTGCGCGCATGGTGTTCGAAGGCACGATCGGGCTCGAGGACAACGATAATGTCGCCTGAAGACGTCGCGCAGTTCCTGAAGGCCCACCCCGGCTTCTTCGACGAGCACGCGGAACTGCTCGATTCGATCGTCGTGCCGCATCCGCACGGCGGCCGCGCGATCCCGCTGGCGGAGCGCCAGATGGTCTCCCTGCGCGAGAAGCTGAAGCTGCTGGAGGGCCGGCTGTCCGAGCTGATCCGCTTCGCCGAGGAGAACGACGCCATCAGCGAGAAGGTGCACCGTCTCGCGGTCGCGCTCTCGGCGGCGCGCGATTTCCCGGCGATGACCTCCAGCCTTTACTTCCACCTGCGCGAGGATTTCGCCGTGCCGCACGTCGCGCTGCGCGTCTGGGGCAAGTCGGTGCCGGTGGATTTCGACGAGGCCGGGGCGGTGTCCGAAGAGCAGCGCGGCGCGGCGGAGGCCATGGGCGCGCCGCAATGCGGCGCCGCCGACGGCAATGGCTTCGCGGCGTGGTTCGGCGAGGCTTCGGCGCACGTGCGCTCGCTCGCGCTGGTGCCGCTGGGGCAGACCACGGTGGTCGGACTGCTGGCGCTGGGCAGCGAGGACGCGCAGCGCTTCTACCCGGAAATGGGCACGCTGTACCTGCGACGGATAGGCGAGCTCGTCGCCTCCGGCGTCTCGGCGCGGCTCTAGGCGAGGGCGTGGCGACACCCGCGCGCGCCACGCATCCCGACGCCGCAGCGGCGCGCGCGTACCTCGACACGCTCAGGCACCAGCGGCGGCTGTCGCCGGCGACGCTGCAGAACTACGCGCGCGCGCTTGACGCGTTGCTGGACCTGCTGGCAGGGGCGCCGCTTGCGTCGCTCGCAAGCGCGCAGGTGCGCCGCTTCGTGGCGCAGCTTCACGCGCGCGGCCTGTCCGGACGCTCGATCGCGCTCGCGCTGTCGGCATGGCGGGGCTTTTTCCGCTGGCTGGTGTTGCACCACGGCCTGCCTGCAAATCCGGTCGCCGGCGTGCGCGCACCGAAGTCGCCGCGCAGCCTGCCCAAGGCGCTGTCGGTGGACGAGGCGCAGCGGCTGTTCTCCGCCACCGCAGAAGGAAAGCCCGCCTCGCCAGCCGATACGCGCGACCGCGCGATGTTCGAGCTGCTCTATTCCTCGGGGCTGCGGCTGGCTGAACTGGTGTCGCTGGACGCCCGGCAGGCGCGCGAGCTGGTTGCCAGCGGAGAAGTGACCGTGACCGGCAAGGGATCGAAGACGCGGACGGTTCCGGTGGGCGCGAAGGCGCGCGATGCGCTCGCCGCGTGGCTGCAGGTGCGTGCGCAGCTCGCCGCGACCGGGGAAGGCGCGCTGTTCGTCGGCGCGCGCGGGCGCCGCATCGCCCCGGGGGTGGTGCAGACGCGTCTGAAGTCCTGGGCACGCAGGTGCGGCGTCGATGTATCGGTGCACCCGCACATGCTGCGGCATTCGTTCGCCACCCACGTGCTGCAGTCCTCGCAGGACCTGCGCGCGGTGCAGGAGATGCTGGGCCACGCCAGCATCTCGACGACGCAGGTGTACACGCACCTGGATTTCCAGGCGCTGGCGAAGGTCTATGATGCGGCTCATCCCCGCGCGAGGAAGAAATGAACGCGCTGCTGCTGAAGCCCGGCCGCGACAAGTCGCTGAAGCGGCATCATCCCTGGGTGTTCTCGGGCGCGATCGAGCGCGTCGACGGGTCGCCCGCGAGCGGGGGCACGCTGGAAGTGCGCGGCGCCAGGGGCGAAGTGCTGGCGATGGCCGCGTACAGTCCGCAGTCGCAGATCCGCGCGCGCGTCTGGAGCTTCGTGCCGGGGCAGCGCATCGATGCCGCTTTCTTCCGCGCGCGCCTCGCCGAGGCGTGCGCGTTGCGCGACAGGACCGGTCTCGCGCGGCATACCAATGCGCAGCGGCTGGTGCACGCGGAATCGGACGGCATGCCCGGACTCGTCGTCGACCGCTACGACGACGTGCTGGTGGCGCAGTTCCTGTCGGCCGGCGTCGACCGCTGGCGCGAGGAAATCCTGGACGCGCTGATGCAGATCACCGGTTGCGAGGCGATCTACGAGCGCTCCGACTCGGAGGTGCGAAGGCTCGAGGGGCTGGAACCCCGTACCGGTTTCGCCCGGGGCAACCGCAGCGCGTCGCGCTGCCCGATCGTCGAGTATGGACTGAACTTCCGCGTCGACGTCGAGCAGGGCCAGAAGACCGGGTTCTTCCTCGACCAGCGCACCAGCCGCCAGCGCGTACGCGCGCTCGCCGCCGGGCGCAGGGTGTTCGACGGCTTCTGCTACACGGGTGGTTTTGCCATCGCGGCGCTTGCCGGCGGCGCGAAGCACGTGCTTGCGGTCGACAGTTCCGCTGCGGCGCTCGACGTGGCGAAGGAGAACCTTGCCGCCAATCCGCTCATCGCCGCGCAGGTCGAATTCCTGCAGGCAGACGTGTTCGCGCACCAGCGCCTGCTGCGCGATCGCGCCGAGCAGTTCGACCTCGTGGTGCTGGATCCACCGAAGTTCGCGCCCACCGCGGCGCAGGCGCGCAACGCCGCGCGCGCCTACAAGGACATCAACCTGCTGGCATTCAAGCTGCTCGCGCCGGGCGGGCTGCTGGCGACGTTCTCCTGCTCGGGCGGCGTGTCGGCGGAGCTGTTCCAGTCCATCGTCGCCGGTGCGGCACTGGACGCCGGCGTCGACGCGCGCATCATCGAGCACTTCGGCGCCGACGCGGATCACCCGGTGGCGCTGAACTTCCCCGAGGGCGCGTACCTCAAGGGCCTGCTGGTCTACCGCGTCTGAGCGCGCGCGGGCGCATGCGCCGCGCTCCTCTGATCATTCGCGTACGCGCGACATCACCACCGCGAGTCCGCTGGCGCCGGGCGCCACCGCCTCGACGGCGCCTTCTATATCCCCCTTCTGTGGCGCGGCGTTGCCGCTCCTCGATACGCGGGCCGACACGACGACTTTCGCGTGAGCCGACAGCTTCGCCCCGGGTGCCATCGCCATGCTGTCGTCGAGCGTGAAGCGGTAGGGCAGTTCCCGCACCGTGGTACGCACCACGGCAAGCGGCATGCCGGCGCCGCCTGCAGGCCTGGCGAGGACGAAAACCGTGTCCTCCGGCCGAACCCTGGAGGCGAGTGCGGGATCGAGCCTGACTTCGCCGCTGATCGACAGCGGCGCTTGCGCTGCCGGGGCAGTATTCGGCGCGGCGGCGCGCTTGCGCAACTCGGCAAGGCCGTCGGCAACCGAGCGCGCGAGCTCGGAATCCGGCGGCACCAGTGCCTGCAGGCGCGTCCAGTAGCCGATCGCGTCCGCGTGCTCGCCGCGCTGGAAAGCTGCGCTTCCCGCCAGCGTCAGCGCCTTCAGGTTCTCGGGTTCCAGGTCCAGTGCGCGCTTCACCAGCGCGTACGGCTCTCCATCCAGCGTCCCGCCGCGCGACATCGACAGCGCGTCCGCGTAGTCGGCGAGCAGGTCCGCGTTCCCGGGCGCCAGCTCGGTCGCGCGCGAGTACGCAATGGCCGAGCGCGCGTGATCGCCGAACACCGCGAGCGAGCGCCCGAGCAGCATCCAGCCCTGCGGATCGTCGGGCTGCGCGTGCATGCGCTCCCAGAGTTGCTCGGTCATGGCGCGCATCTGCTCGGGGGTGACCTTGGCCGCCGCTTTCAGCGCTTCTGCCTGCCGCAGCGCGCCCGGATTGCCGAACTGCCAGTATCCCAGGGCTGTCGCCAGCGGCAGGAAGAGCGCGAGCGCCAGCGCCGCGGCGCGATGGTGCTGCGGGCCCGCCAGCGTGCCTCGAGACGGCGCCGCTGCCTCGGCGGCGATGCGACGCTCGAGCTCCCGGCGCGCCTGCGCGTACGCGCCCTCGCCAATCGCGCCGCGCGCGCGCTCGGCGTCAAGCTCGGCGAGCTGCTCGCGATAGATCAGCGTGTTTGCGTCGTCGCGCACGGCTGCCCCGGCGCGTGCCTGCGCGCGCAGCAGCGGCGGCAGCAGGAACGCCAGCGCGGCCGCCGCGAGCAGGCCGGCGATGACGAGGAACAGGCTCATGACTTGCCGCTGTCCCGGGGCTCGCCACCCAGCACGCGTTCGACGAGCGCGCGTTCGCCGGCGTCCAGTTCGGCCTCGTCGCGCGCGGCACGGCGGCGGCGCAGCACGGTCACCAGCGCCGCGGCGGCGACGGCGAGCAGCACGAAAGGCCCGACCCAGAGCAGAACCGTGCTCGCCTTCAGCGGCGGCCGGTAGAGCACGAAATCGCCGTAGCGCTGCACCATGAAATCGAGGATCTGCTCATCGCTGCGGCCGGCTTTCACCTGCGCCTCGAGTTCGCGCCGCAGGTCCGTGGCGAGATCGGCATTGGAGTCGGCAATCGACTGGTTCTGGCAGACCAGGCAACGGAGCTTCTCGGACAGCGACTGGATCCGCGCCTGCTCGCCGGACGCGGTCGTGTCCGCGTGCGCCGGTACCATGGCGCAGGCGATCGCCAGCGCGAAGGCAATCACGTAGCGGGTCACTGGCCGAGCGACTTCACGAGCGGGACGATCTTGGCGTCCACGATTTCTGCATTCAGCGGCCCGATGCGCTTGTAGCGGATCACGCCCTCGCGATCGATGACATAGGTCTCGGGCACGCCGTAGACGCCGTAGTCGATGCCGATGCGGCCATCGGCGTCCGCCACGGTAACGAAGAACGGATCGCCGTGGCGCTTCAGCCACTTGATGGCGTCCTCGCGCTTGTCCTTGTAGTTCAGGCCGACCACGGGGACGATCTTGCGTTCTGCCAGCGACACGATGAGCGGATGCTCCTCGAGGCAGGGCGCGCACCACGACGCCCACACGTTCAGCACCCAGACCTTGCCGCGCATCTCGCCCGGAGCGAAGCTGCGCGCGGGCTCCTGCAGCGCCGGCAGGGTGAAATCCGGCGCCCGCTTGCCGATCAGCGGCGAAGGCACTTCGCGCGGATTGAGCCGCAGTCCTACGGCGAGGAAGGCGACGATGGCGATGAATATGCCGAGCGGCCACAGGTAACGCTTCACGGCGCCGCTCCTGCACGCGCGGCAGCCCCTGCCGGCACGCTGTCGCGCCGGCGCGCGCCGACCCGGTAGCGACGGTCGCCTGCGGCGAGCAGTCCGCCGATCGCCATGGCGATGCAACCGAGCCAGATCCAGCGCACGAACGGCTTCACGTGCACGCGGAAGGTCCATGCCTCGCCGCCCACCGGCTCGCCCAGCGACACGTAGACGTCGCGCGTGAGTCCGGCGTCGATGCCGGCTTCGGTCATCGGCGACTGCTGCACCAGGTAGACGCGCTTCTCGGGAAACAGAACGGCTACCGGGGCGCCGTCGCGCAGCACGCTGACGCGCGCGCGCTTTGCGCTGTAGTTAGGTCCGTCGGCGTCGCGTAGCGACTCGAAGCGGAACGCGTAGCCGCCGAGCGTGACGGACTCGCCGGGTGCCATGCGCACGTCGCGCTCGGCCTCGTAGCTCTTCACCAGCGTCACGCCGACGACGAAGATGCCGACGCCGGCATGCGCGACCAGCATGCCGATGAACGCGCTCGGCAGCGCGCGCAACCTGCGCGCCAGTCCCAGCGCCGCGGGTAGCGCGCGCCAGCGGGCGACGAACGCAGCGATCGCGCCGGCAAACAGCCACAAGGCCAGCGCGAGACCGAACGCGGTGAGTGCGCTCCAGCGCCCGAACAGGAACGGCAGCGCGAGTCCCAGCGGCAGCACGACGGCGCCCATCCAGCGCAGCCTGCGCGCGAGCGCCGTGGCATCGCCGTCGCGCCACGCCACCAGCGGGCCCACTGCCGCGAGCAGCAGCGCCGGCGCCATCAGCGGCGCGAACACCGCTTCGAAGTAGGGCGGGCCGACCGAGATCTTGCCGAGCGACAGCGCGTCCAGCAGGAGCGGGTACAGGGTGCCGAGCAGCACTGCGGCCGTCGCCACCAGCATCAACACGCTGTTGGCGAGCAGCATCGACTCGCGCGACAGCAGCTCGAACCTGCCGCCGGGCGCGATGCGGGGCGCGCGCCACGCGTACAGCGCGAGCGAGCCGCCCACGACCACGACGAGAAAGGCGAGGATGAAGATGCCGCGCCTGGGGTCGGTGGCGAACGCATGCACCGAAGTGAGCACGCCGGAGCGCACGAGGAAGGTGCCGAGGAGCGACAGAGAAAACGCGAGGATCGCGAGCAGCACGGTCCAGTTCTTGAACGCGCCGCGCTTCTCGGTGACCGCGAGCGAATGGATCAGCGCGGTGCCCACCAGCCAGGGCATGAACGAGGCGTTCTCCACCGGGTCCCAGAACCACCAGCCTCCCCAGCCCAGCTCGTAGTAGGCCCAGAAACTGCCGAGCGCGATGCCAAGCGTAAGGAACACCCAGGCGGTGGTGGTCCACGGCCGCGACCAGCGCGCCCAGGTCGCATCCAGCCGCCCGTCCAGCAACGCGGCGATCGCGAATGCGAACGCCACGGAGAATCCGACATAGCCCATGTACAGCATCGGCGGATGGAACACCATGCCCGGGTCCTGCAGGAGCGGATTGAGGTCGCGCCCGTCCGCGGCAGCCGGAATCAGCCGCTCGAAGGGATTGGACGTCGCCAGCATGAAGACCAGGAAGCCGATGCTGATCAGCCCCATCACGCCGAGGATGCGGGCGACCATGTCGTCCGGCAGGCTGCGGCTGAACACCGACACCGCGAGCATCCAGGCGGTGAGGATCAGCACCCACAGCAGCAGCGAGCCTTCGTGGCTGCCCCAGGTAGCGGCGAACTTGTAGTGCACCGGCAGGCTCGAATTGGAGTTCGTCGCCACGTTGGCGACCGAGAAGTCGTTGTTGACGAACGACCAGGCGAGGCAGCCGAAGGCGATGGCGACGAACACGAACTGGCCCTGGGCGGCAGGGCGTGCAAGCGCGATGAAGCCGGGTATGCCGCGCGCGGCGCCGATCAGAGGCAGGCTGCCCTGCACCAGCGCGATCGCCAGTGCGACGACGAGGCTGAAGGTACCGATCTCCGGGATCACTTGTAGGCGCCCTTTGGCCCTGCCGTCTCCGGGTGGCGCGCATCGGGCAGCACGCCTTTCTGCGCGCGCGCGATTGCGTCGGCGGCTTCGGGGGGCATGTAGTTCTCGTCGTGCTTGGCAAGCACCTCGCTTGCCTGGAACACGCCGTCGGGGCCGAGCCGGCCCTGTGCCACCACGCCCTTGCCTTCCTTGAAGAGGTCGGGAAGGATGCCGGTGTAGACCACCGGTATGCGTTGCGCAGTGTCGGTGACGATGAAGTCGACGGTGAGGCCGTCGGCGCGGCGCTTCAGGCTGCCGTCCTCGACCATGCCGCCAATGCGGAACGCGCGCTCCACAGGCGCCTCGTTCGCCACCACCTGACTGGGGCTGAAGAAGAACACCAGGTTGGACTGGAACGCGTTCAGCACCAGCGCGGTGGCGATGCCGAGCAGCGCAAGCCCGGCGGCGATCGCGGCGATGCGGCGGTGGCGCGGTTTCATGGCTTCTCCACGGAACTCGCTGCCGCGCGGCGCCTGCGCGCGAGCCCGGCTACCTCGACCACGAGGCACAAGGCGGTCACCGCGTAGGAGCCCCAGACATACCCGGCATAGCCGCCCATGGCGAGGAACTCCGCCGCGCTGCCCCAGTTCATGCCGCCTCCTGCAAGGCGCCGGCGCGCTCGCGCAGCCAGGCCGCGTCGCGCTCGCGTTCGACGATGATGGCGCGCACGCGCGCCAGCGTCACCGCGATCGAGTACATCCATGCCGCGAACGCCATCACCAGCATGCCGGCGAGCATCGTCGCGGCCATGCTCGGCGCCTTGGTCAGGCTTACCGATGCACCCTGGTGAAGCGTGTTCCACCAGACCACGGAGAAGTAGATGATCGGCACGTTGACCACGCCCAGCAGCGCGAGGATCGCGCCGGCGCGGTCCGCCCGCACCGGATCGGCGATCGCCTCCTTCAGCGCGATGAAGCCGAGGTAGAGGAAAAGCAGGATGAGTTCCGAGGTGAGGCGCGCATCCCACACCCAGTACGTGCCCCAGGTGGGCTTGCCCCACAGCGCGCCCGTCCACAGCGCGACGAACGTGAACATCGCCCCGGTGGGCGCGATCGCCGAGGCCATCATCCCCGAAAGGCGGGTGTTCAGCGCAAGCCCGATGCCGGCCCACGCGGCCATCACCAGGTACAGGAACATCGACATCCAGGCGGCCGGCACATGGATGAAGATGATGCGGTAGGACTCGCCCTGCTGGTGGTCGGTGGGCGCGACGAAGAACGCGATGTACAGGCCGGCGATCGCGGACAGCGCCGCCAGCCAGCCGAACCACGGCACCATCTTTCCGGCGAGCGGGAAGAACGCCTGCGGGGACGAATAGCGCAGCCACCACGTGCCTTTGCCGGAAGCGGTCGGGGATTCGATATGGCTGAGACTCATCGGAAGCAGGAAGGTTGCATGCGCGGCGCGCCGGACGTCCGGCGCGCGCATTCAGTCGAGCGCAACGCGCAGCGCCGCGCAGGCGGCCCACGGGCCGGCCAGCAAGGATACCGCAAGAGATGCGCCGAGCAGCGACAGGTGCGGGGACGCGTCCATGCCGCCCAGCGCGGCGACCACCGCGCCGGAGCCGAACACAAGCACCGGCACGAACAGCGGCAGTACCAGCAGCCCCAGCAGCACGCTGGCACCGCGCACGCCCAGCGTCAGCGCCGCGCCCGCCGCGCCCAGCAGGCTCAGCACCGGCGAGCCGAGCAGCACGGACGCGACCAGTACCGCAAGCGCGGGGGCGGGCAAGTCGTACTGCACGCCGATCAGCGGCGCGATCAGCGCCAGCGGCAGCCCGGTGGCAAGCCAGTGGGCGGCGATCTTGCCGAATACCACCACCGGGAGCGGCAGCGAGGAGACGAGCATCTGTTCCAGCGTGCCGTCGGCGAGGTCGGCTTCGAACAGGCGCGGCAGCGACAGCATCGCGGCAAGCAGCGCGCCGACCCAGATCACGCCGGCCGCCATGGCGCGCAACTGGTTCGGCTCCGGGCCGACGCCCAGCGGGAACAGGCTGGCGACGATGACGAAGAACACCAGCACGTTCGCGCTGTCGCCCTTCCGGCGCATGGCGATGCGCAGGTCGCGGCGCACGACGAGGGCGAAGTCCCGGAACATCGCGGCTTCAGCCTCCCAGCCGGACCGGGTGACGCGCGCGCGCGTTCAGTTCCACGTCCTGGTGCGAGGTCAGCACGATCATGCCGCCGGCCGCGAGGTGCGCGTCGGCGAGCTCGCGCACCTGCACGATCGCAGCGGCGTCGAGCGCGGCAAACGGCTCGTCGAGGATCCACAGGGGCATGCTTGCCGCGAGCGCGAGCCTGGCAAGCGCGACGCGGCGCCGTTGGCCCTGCGACAGGAATCGCGCCGGCAGCGTGGCGCGTGCCGCCATGCCGAGCCGCTCCAGCGCCCCCGCAAGCGCCGCCGCGTCGCACGCCAGCCCCGACAGGCGCGCGGAGAACGCGAGGTTCTCCGCTACCGTGAGCTCGTCCTTGACGCCGCTGGCGTGGCCGATGAAGAGCATCTCGCGCCCGTAGGCCTCGCCCAGATCGGCGATCGGCTCGCCGCGCCAGCGTATCGAGCCAGCGGCGGGCCGTGTCAGCCCGGCAAGCATGCGCAGGAGGCTGGTCTTGCCGCTGCCGTTTGGGCCGAGCACGTGCGCGAGGCCGCCGGCGCCAAGCGCGATGCTCACGCCCGCGAACAGCGCGAGCGCGCCGCGTTCGCAGGCGAGATCCTTCGCGTCCAGCATCGCGGGATTCTACGTGCGATCCGCGCCCGCCGTCGTGTACAATCCCGCGCTCTCGCAACCTAGTTGCATATTTCCGCGATGATCGCCAAGTTTGTGCTGGTGACGCCGGGTGCCCGGCCGCTGGCGCCGGAACGCTGATGCGCCCTGCCGACCTTGCCCGCGACAAGCTGCGAGCGACGGGGGCGCGCGTGACGCCCTCGCGCGTACGGGTGCTCGCGGCGCTGCTGCACGCCGGCGCGACGCTGTCACACCATGACCTCGAGGCGCGCCTCGCGCCAATAGACCGCGTGACGCTGTACCGGGTACTCGAGTGGCTGGTCGAACAGGGAATCGCGCACCGCGTGTCGGGGACCGACCGCGTATGGCGCTTCGGCATCGCAGGCGACGCGCACGACGGGCATGCGCACTTCCAGTGCAACGGCTGCGGCAAGGTGCTGTGCCTGGCGGAAGCGCCGACGCGCAGCGTGCCGGTCCCCAGGGGTTACCGATCACAGGCCGTGGAGCTGACCGTCAAGGGTCTCTGCGCGGACTGCCACTAGCAAGTACAGGAGACGCTTCATGCAGCAGGAAAACATGGTTCCGGTCACCATCCTCACGGGATTTCTCGGCAGCGGCAAGACGACCCTGCTGAACCGCATCCTGAAGGAGGACCACGGCCACCGCATCGCCGTGATCGAGAACGAATTCGGCGAGATCGGCGTCGACAACGAGATCATCCGCCAGACCGACGAGCAGATCGTCGAGATGAACAACGGCTGCATCTGCTGCACGGTGCGCGGCGACCTCATTCGGATCCTCGGCGACCTGAAGGACAAGCGAAGCAAGGGCGAGCTCAGCTTCGACCGCGTGGTGATCGAGACCACCGGCATGGCCGACCCGGGCCCGGTGGCGCAGACCTTCTTCACCGACGAGGAGATCGGCGGCTACTACCTGCTCGACTCGATCCTCACGCTGGTGGACGCCAAGCACGCGCCAAAGCAGCTGGACGAGTTCACCGAGGCGCAGGAGCAGGTCGGCTTCGCCGACCGGATCCTGATGTCGAAGACCGACCTCGTCGGCGACGAAGACGTGGAGGCGCTGGCCGAGCGCATCAAGCGCATGAACCCGCGCGCGCCGATCCGCAAGGTGCACTTCGGCGAGGCGCCGATCGCGGAGATCCTCGACATCCGCGGCTTCAACCTGAACGCGATCCTGGAGATCGATCCCGCCTTCCTCACCGACATCGCGCACGAGCACCACGACGAGGTCGATTCCTTCGTCTTCAAGTCCGACAAGGCGTTCGACGGCGAGAAGCTGGAGCAGTTCCTGTCCGGCATGATCCAGGTCTACGGGCCCGACCTCTTGCGTTACAAGGGCGTGCTGTGGATGAAGGGCAACCCCAACCGCGTGGTGTTCCAGGGGGTGCACATGATGATGGGCGGCGACGTCGGCAAGCCCTGGGCGAAGGGCGAGAAGAAGTCCTCGATCATGGTGTTCATCGGCAGGAACCTGCCCAAGGACCTGTTCGTCGCCGGCCTGGAAGAGTGCGTCGCGAAGTAGCTGATGCGTCATAGCAGGATGCTGCGCAGACTTGCGCACCTCGTTCTCGCCATTGCGCTGCTGGCCGGATGGCAGGCCGCGCTCGAACACCCACTCGTTCACATCACCGCGGCGCTGCACGCGCAGGATGCGGCCGCAGACGGCGAGCATCCGGAGGACGTGCCGCAGGAATGCGATGCCTGCCTGGCTTACGCCGGCTTCGGCGCGGCCGCCGGTTCCGCGCGCGAGCTTGCGTTCAGCCCGCTCCTGTTCGTGGTGCCTTCCAGTGCGACAAGCGACTTCCTGCCGCGCGCCTCGCTCGCGTTTCGCAGTCAAGCTCCTCCGCACGTCTCCTGATCCGCTGCTGTAACGGATCGGCGCGCGCTGCGCGCCGTGATTTCTGTCTACTTCAGGAGATGCAACATGAGAAAAGTCTTCGTTGCCTGCCTCGTGGCGGGCACATTGCCGGCGTTCGCCGATGAGAGCGATGCCGTCGTCGTGACCGCGTCGCCCCTGGGAAGCGTGCTGTTCGATCTGGCAGTCCCCGCCGACGTGCTGGACGGCCGACGGCTGGCGCAGCGGCGGAGGGGATCGCTGGGCGAGACGCTGGAGAGCCTGCCCGGCATGAGTTCCACTTCGTTCGGCCCCGGCGCCAGCCGACCGATCATTCGCGGCCTCGACGCCGACCGCATCCGCATCCTGCAGAACGGCGTCGGCACGTTCGATGCGTCCGCGCTGTCCTTCGACCATGCCGTGCCCTACGATGCGCTGTCGGCGGAGCGCATCGAGGTCGTGCGCGGCCCCGCGGCGGTGCTGCACGGCGGCAGCG
Source organism: uncultured Enterobacteriaceae bacterium (assembly GCA_964612335.1). Classification (GTDB taxonomy): domain Bacteria; phylum Pseudomonadota; class Gammaproteobacteria; order Burkholderiales; family SG8-39; genus CAZTDU01. The sequence goes on from CAZTDU010000010.1 coordinate 58,594, forward strand.
CGGTCGGCGGCGTGGTGAACCTGATCGACAATCGCATTCCCGGCCGGCCGGTCGACGGTTTCACCGGACGCGGCGAGTTCGCGCTGGGCGGCGCTGGCGGCGAGCGCAATGCCGGCGGCCTGCTCGAGGCCGGCAACGGCATGTTCGCGCTGCACGCCGACGGCTACAGCCGGCGCAAGCGGAACTTGGAGATTCCCGGCTTCGCGCGCTCGGCGCGCCAGCGCGCCAGCGATGGCGCGGGAACCGCGCAGCCAGTCGGGCGCCTGCCCAACAGCGATGCGCGGGCCGACGGCGGCGCCCTCGGCGCGTCGGTGACCTGGGGCAACGGCCACGCGGGACTCGCGTTTCGTTCGGACGACACCAACTACGGCTCGGTCGCCGAACCCGACGTGCGCATCGACACGAGGAGCGAGCGCTGGGACTTCTCCGCCGAGGCGCGCGACCTCGGCAACGTGGTCACGGCGGTGCGCGTCAAGGCCGGCAGCACCGACTACGGGCATCGCGAGCTCGAGGCAGGCCAGGTCAACACGACCTTCACGAACAAGGGGCAGGACGGCCGGATCGAGATCACGCACGGGAAGATCGGGCCGATGCAGGGTGTGCTCGGCATCAGCCACGCGCGCAGCGACTTCTCGGCGCTGGGGGACGAGGCGTTCGTGCCGCGTACCCGCACCGAGGCCACGGGGCTGTTCCTGTACGAGGAGCTTCCGCTCGGCGCCTGGCGCTTCTCGCTGGGCGCGCGCAGCGAGCGCACGCGGGTCAGTTCGGAGGGCGGGGGACCGAACGACCCGGCGAGCAGCCAGCCGCGCTTCGATCCGGCGACGAGCCGAAGCTTCGCCGCGCGATCCGGCGCCGTCGGGGCGCGCTACGCGCTCACGCCAGCGCTGGCGCTCACCGCGAACCTGTCCTCGACCGAGCGCGCGCCGAGCTTCGGCGAGCTGTACGCCAACGGGCCGCATGCGGCGACCGGCGTGTACGAGGTCGGCGATCGCGCGCTCGACAAGGAGCGCTCGCGCGGCTTCGACGTCGGCCTGCGCTGGCAGCAGGGCCACAGCTCCGCCAGCGTTTCCATGTACCGGCAGAGGTTCCACAACTTCATCGCGCTGCTGCGCAGCGGCAACCAGCGCGGCGCCGACGGCGAGCTGAACCCGGTGGATGCCGATGACGACGGCAACGCCGACGGGAGCGGCGAGGAGATCCTGCCCGAGTCGACCTTCCGCGCTGTGCGCGCGACGCTGCGCGGCATCGAACTCGCCGGCCGCACGCGCGTCTACGACGGCGTGGGGACGCTGGACGTCGAGCTTCGTGGGGAACACCTGCGCGCCATCGACGAGAGCAGCGGCCGGCCCTTGCCCCGGATCGCACCGACGCGTCTGTCGGCGGCGCTCGACTACGCGTGGAACCGCGTCGGCGCGCGCCTGGACGTCACGCGGGCGCGGGCGCAGAACCGCGTCGCCGCCAACGAGCTGCCGACCGACGGCTATACGCTGGTGAACCTGCACGTCGGCTATCGCTTCAGGCTCGAGCAAGCGGCGCTCGAGGCCTTCGCGCGCATCGACAACCTGCTCGACCGCGAGGTGCGTCTGCACAGCTCATTCGTGAAGGACATCGCGCCGCTGGGAGGACGCGCCGTCATGCTCGGCCTGCGCGGCTCGTTCTGAGCCGGCACGCTGTTGCGCCTGCCGGAGGGGCATGCTAAAAGTCGGCCCCTCATCCGGCGGGGCACGCACGCTTGGAATCCTTTCACGGTACGACGATTCTCTCTGCCCGCCGCGGCGGCGCGGTCGCGCTCGGCGGCGACGGCCAGGTCACGCTCGGCCATGTGGTCGTGAAGGGCGGTGCGCGCAAAGTGCGCCGGCTGTACGCCGATCGCATCCTCGCCGGCTTCGCCGGTGGCACGGCGGATGCGTTCACGCTGTTCGAGCGCTTCGAGGCCAAGCTCGAAAAGCACCAGGGCAACCTGGTGCGCTCCGCGGTCGAGCTCGCCAAGGACTGGCGCACCGATCGCGTGCTGCGCAGGCTCGAGGCGATGCTCGCGGTCGCCGACAGCGAGAAGTCCCTCATCATCACCGGGCAGGGCGACGTGCTCGAGCCCGAGTACGGCATCCTCGCGATCGGCTCCGGCGGCCCCTACGCGCAGGCGGCGGCGCGCGCGCTGCTCGAGAACACGGCGCTTGCGCCGCGCGAGGTGGTCGAGCGCGCCTTGTCGATCGCCGCGGACATCTGCATCTACACCAACCACCAGCGCACGATCGAGGTGCTGGAGTGAGCGCCGCACCGCACGGCATGACGCCCGCGGAGATCGTCCACGAGCTCGACAAGCACATCGTCGGCCAGGCGAAGGCCAAGCGAGCGGTGGCGATCGCGCTCAGGAACCGCTGGCGCCGCCAGCAGGTGGCCGAACCGCTCAGGCAGGAAATCACGCCGAAGAACATCCTGATGATCGGGCCGACCGGGGTCGGCAAGACGGAGATCGCGCGCAGGCTGGCGCGCCTCGCCGATGCGCCGTTCATCAAGGTCGAGGCAACCAAGTTCACCGAGGTGGGCTACGTCGGCCGCGACGTCGACACCATCGTGCGCGACCTGGTCGAGATCAGCGTGAAGCAGACACGCGAGTCGGCGATGCGCCGCGTGCGCGGGCGCGCCGAGGACGCCGCCGAGGAACGCGTGCTGGACGCGCTGGTGCCCGGCGTGCGGGGGGAAACGGCCACGGCCGACAACCCGACGCGGCAGAAATTCCGCAAGATGCTGCGCGAAGGCACGCTGGACGAGCGCGAGATCGAGCTCGAGGTTGCCGCCGCTCCGCCGGGCATGGAGATCCTCTCCCCGCAGGGCATGGAGGAGCTGACCTCGCAGATCCAGTCGATGTTCCAGAACCTGTCGGCCGGCAGGCGCCGCGTGCGCAAGATGAAGATCCGCGACGCGATGCAGGCGCTTACCGACGAGGAGGCAGGCAAGCTGATCGGCGACGAGGACGTGAAGAGCCGGGCGGTCGCCAATGCGGAAGCCAATGGCATCGTGTTCCTGGACGAGATCGACAAGGTTGCCAGCCGCTCCGACGTCGCCGGCGCGGACGTGTCGCGGCAGGGCGTGCAGCGAGACCTCTTGCCGCTGGTCGAAGGCACCACGGTGTCGACCAAGTACGGCATGGTGAAGACCGACCACATCCTCTTCATTGCATCTGGCGCGTTCCACCTCGCCAAGCCCTCGGACCTGATCCCGGAACTGCAGGGCCGGTTCCCGATCCGCGTCGAGCTGGATCCGCTCACGGTCGACGACTTCGAGCGCATCCTGACCTCGACCGACGCCAGCCTGGTCAAGCAGTACGAGGCGCTGCTCGGCACCGAATCCGTGAGGCTGGAATTTCGTCCCGAAGCGATACGCCGGCTCGCCGAGATCGCCTGGCAGGTCAACGAGAAGACCGAGAACATCGGCGCGCGCAGGCTCTACACGGTGCTGGAGAAGCTGCTCGAGGAAGCGTCGTTCAGCGCCGGCAGCAGCGGTGCGACCGGGGTAAGCGTCGATGCCGCCTACGTCGACAGCCGGCTCGCGGAACTCGCGCGCAACGAGGACCTGGCGCGCTACGTGCTCTAGCCTTCCTGCTCCCGCAGCGCGCGTACCGCCTGCCGGAGGAAGCCGAACTGCGCGTTCACGTTGCGGCAGCCGCGGCAGATCATGAAATGCACGCGCAACGCCAGGCGTTCCCCGCCGTCGAGCTCGCGGTCCAGGCCCTGCGAAACCAGCCGCGTCACCTCCGAGCAGGACTTGATGCCGAACGTCATTTCGTCTTCTTCGCCTCGCCGAACCAGCTGAGCTGGAGGCACTCCCGCAACGCCATGCGTGCGCGGTACAACAGCACCCAGCAGTGGGTCGGCGATATGCCGGCTTCCTTACAGATGTCCGCCGTCTCCATGCCCAGGTGCTCGCGCATCATGAACACCTGGCGCGTCCGCGCCGGGAGATTCTGCAGGCACGCCTCGAGCGCGCGCCGGAACTGCGCCGATTCGAGCGCCCGGTCGGGCGCCCCCCAGGCTGCGGGCGCTGTCTGCCAGTGGCCGTTGGCCTTGAAAAGGGCATCCAGCGCGTCGTCGTCAGGGCCGTCCGCGCCGTCATCCAGCGCCGCCTCGCGGCTCGCCTTGCGCATCGCGTCGACGAGCTTGTGCTTGAGTATCCCGGTCAGCCAGGTGCGCAGCTTGGCGCGGCCCGCGTACCCGGCTTCGCCGGCCAGGGCCGCCAGCAGCGTCTCCTGGACGGCATCCTCGGCGGCCGCGGCATTGCGCAGTTGCAGCGAGGCGTAGCGCAGCAGGTACGGCCGCTGGCGTTCGAGCTCCCGACGGAATTCGCTCTGCTCGTCCATGGCGCAGGGACTCTACCACCCCCCCTTGAAAGCCTGTCCGCGCCCCCCATATCCCGGGCATGGGCAAAGCCCGGACATTCAAGGAGAGATGAGCATGGCCAACATTACCCGTTTCGACCCGTTCAACGACCTGGTCGACGACCTGTTCAAGGGCTATTTCGTGCGCCCGATGTGGAGCGAGGGCCGGGAGGCCGTGGCACGCATCAAGGTCGACGTTGCCGAGAGGGCTGATGCCTACGTCGTGCACGCAGAGCTGCCCGGCGCGAAGAAGGAGGACATCCAGGTCACCATCGACGGCGCGCAGGTCACCCTCGCCGCGGAAGTGAAGCGCGAGAAGGAAGCCGGAGACGGCGAGCGCTGGGTGCATGTCGAGCGCAGCTTCGGCAAGTCGACCCGCAGCTTCACCTTGCCGCAGGAGATAGACGAGGCGAAGGCCGACGCGAAGTTCCGCGACGGCGTGCTGGAACTGACGCTGCCGAAGAAGGCGGCGGCGGCGCGCAAGCAGATCTCGATCAACTGATCGCGTTCGATCGCTTCAGGGTCCGGGGCGCGAGTCCCGGACGCCTTTTCTCTTAGAATGGCGTGACCATGGCACAAGAAAGTCACGCCGCCGACAAGGCGCGCATCCTCGCCGAGGCGCTGCCCTACATCCGCCGCTTCCACGGCAAGACAATCGTGGTCAAGTTCGGCGGCAACGCCATGGTCGACGTCCAGCTCCAGGCGGGCTTCGCGCGCGACGTCGTGCTGCTGAAGCTGGTGGGGATGAATCCCGTCGTCGTGCACGGTGGCGGGCCGCAGATCGAGCAGCTGCTGAAGCGCCTGGACATCAAGAGTTCCTTCGTCCAGGGGATGCGCGTCACCGACGCCGCCACCATGGACGTCGTCGAGATGGTGCTCGGCGGCGCCGTCAACAAGGACATCGTCACGCTCATCAACCAGGCAGGCGGCAAGGCGGTAGGGCTTACCGGGCAGGATGGCGCGTTCATCCGCGCGCGGAAGCTGCTGATGCCTGCGAAGGACCAGCCCTCGGGTTACGTGGATCTCGGCCAGGTCGGGGAGATCGAGTCCATAGCCCCGGGCGTCATCAGCGCGCTCGAGGTGGGCGGATTCATCCCGGTGGTGGCACCGATCGGCGTCGGCGAGGACGGCGCGAGTTACAACATCAACGCGGACCTGGTGGCGGGAAAGCTCGCCGAGGTGCTGAAGGCAGAGAAGCTGGTCATGCTCACCAACACCCCCGGGGTCTTGGACGCGAAGGGCAAGCTCCTCACCGGAATCACGCCCCGTGACATCGACGACATGGTCGCCGACGGCACGCTGTCCGGCGGCATGCTGCCGAAGATTTCCTCCGCGCTCGACGCGGCGCGCAGCGGCGTCAGTAGCGTGCACATCATCGACGGGCGGGTCCCGCACGCGCTGCTGCTGGAAGTGCTTACCGACCAGGGCGTAGGCACCCTGATCCGCAGCAAGTAATGCGCATCACGCGCATCGCGCCCTCGCGGCGGGTGTGGATCTTCGACCTCGACAACACCCTTCACGACGCGCGTCCGGAGATCTTCCCGGAGATGCACCGGCAGATCAATGACTACGTGCGCCGGCGCTTCAACGTCGACCAGGCGGGCGCCGACAGCATACGCGAGGGGTTCTGGCAGCAGTACGGCACCACGCTGAAGGGGCTGATGCGGCACTACCGCGAGGATCCGCATCGCTACCTGCGCGAGACGCACCGTTTTCCCGAACTGGCGTCGATGGTGGTGCGCGACAATGCGCTCAAGCACGCGCTCGCGCGGCTGGACGGCCGGAAGCTGGTGTTCTCGAACGCGCCGCGCCACTATGTCGAGGGAGTGCTGGATGCACTCGGCTACGGCCGCTTCTTCGACGCCGTGTACACGATCGAAAGCACGCGCTTCCAGCCCAAACCCGCGCTGCAGGGCTTTCGCATGGTGCTGCGCGCGCACAACCTCGCGCCGGAGCGCTGCGCGATGGTGGACGACATGCTCGAGAACCTGCGTACCGCGAAGCGCCTGGGCATGTCCACGGTGTGGGTCAGCCCCCAGAGGGCGCGTAACGTGCCTTACGTGGACCTGCGCGTGGCTTCGGTGGTGCAGTTGCCGCGGCTCGCGTTCAGGTACCTCGCCTAGCCGAGGGTAGAATCCCCGGCATGGCGAGGCAAAAGGGGGAGCGCAAGCTGGAGATCCTGCGGGCGCTCGCCCAGATGCTGGAAGCACCCAGATGGGAACGCATCACCACCGCCACGCTGGCAGCCAGGCTCGGGGTCTCCGAGGCGGCGCTGTACCGGCATTTCGCCTCGAAGGCGCAGATGTACGAGGGGTTGATCGAGTTCATCGAGCAGTCGGTGTTCACGCTCGCCAACAGGATCACCCAGGACGAGGCTGACGGCGTCCGCCAGGCCGAGAAGCTGGTCGAGATGCTGCTCGCGTTTGCGGAGAAGAATCCCGGTATGGTGCGAGTGATGTGCGGTGACGCCCTGGTCGGCGAGCACGAACGCCTGCAGCTGCGCATCAACCAGTTCAACGACCGCTTCGAGGCGACGCTGAAGCAGTCGCTGCGCGGTGCGGCCGACGCGGATGCGGCGGGCCGCGCGGGTGCGCTGATGCGCTATGCGCTCGGCAGCCTTCACCTGTTTGCCAAGAGCGGCTTCACTAAAAAGCCTGCGGAAGCCTTCGCCGCGCAGCGCGGCCACCTGCTCCAGTCCTAGCCGGCGCGCTCGGCGGCGCAGGCCGCGCAGCCCGGGTCCCTGGCAATGCGGATGTCGCGGAACTCGGCCGCAAGCGCGTCGATCATAAGCAGCCGTCCCGCGAGCGATTCGCCGAGCGAGGCGACAAGCTTGATCGCCTCGGCCGCCTGCAGCGTGCCGACAATTCCGGTGAGCGGCGCGAAGACGCCCATCACTGCGCATTGCACGTCCTCGGCTTCGCCGTCCTCGGGGAAGAGGCACGCGTAGCACGGCGAGCCGGCGTGGCGCAGGTCGAACACGCTTACCTGTCCGTCGAAACGAATCGCCGCGCCCGATACCAGCGGCTTGCGATGGCGCGCGCACGCCCGGTTGAGCATGTGCCGCGTGGCAAAGTTGTCCGAGCAGTCGAGCACCACGTCGGCGGCCGACACAAGTTCCGCCGCGAGCGCGGCGTCGACGCGCTGCGGGAGCGTGGTGACCGTGACTTCCGGGTTAGCCGCCGCGAGCGCGCCTTGCGCCGCGTCTACCTTGCGCTCGCCTACCGAGCCGGTGCGGTACAGGATCTGGCGCTGCAGGTTGGTCAGGTCGACGCGGTCGGCGTCGGCAATCGTGATCCTGCCGATGCCGGATGCGGCGAGGTAGAGCGCGGCAGGGCAGCCCAGGCCGCCTGCGCCGATCACCAGCGCGTGCGCGGCGCGCAGCCTTTCCTGGCCCTCGATCCCGAACTCGGGAAGGAGGATGTGCCTGCTGTAGCGGAGGAGCTGCTCGTCGTCCAGCGGCTAGTTGGTCTTGGCGGCCGGCGGCTTGGTCTGCGCAATCGCCGGCGGCGTGGACTGCACCGGCTCGCCCTTGAGGTGGGCCAGCGCCTGGCGCAGCTGGAAGTCGTCCGCCGATCCAAGCTCGATCGGCTTGGACTGCTCGCCCGGCGACGTCGCGGGCTGCCGGGTCGCGGGCTTGGCTGCGTCGGCCGGCTCCTGCTCCGTTGCCTTGCCGTCGCTCAGGTGGCGCAGCAGGTCCGCCTCGCGCACGCGTGCTGCGGCCTGTCCGGGTTCCTCGACGATCAGGTCGGGCGTGATGCCCTTGGCCTGGATCGAGCGACCGCTGGGCGTGAAGTAGCGCGCCGTGGTCAGCTTGATCGCGGTGTTGTTTCCGAGCGGCATGATGGTCTGCACCGACCCCTTGCCGAAGGTCTGCGTGCCCATGATCACCGCGCGCTTGTGGTCCTGCAGCGCGCCGGCGACGATTTCGGACGCGGACGCCGAGCCGCCGTTGACGAGAACCACCATCGGCACCGTCTTCACTTCGGGCGGGAGCGCCTTGAGGAAGTCCTGCTGCGAACCGCCGCGCAGATAGTCCTCGGGCACGGCGTGGAACTTCTTCCTCGCGTCCTCGGTGCGCCCGTCGGTGGAGACGACCAGCGTATCCGGCGGCAGGAACGCCGACGAGATCGCCACCGCGCCGTACAGCAGGCCACCGGGGTCGTTGCGCAGGTCCAGCACCATGCCCTTTACCGGCCCCTGCCTGAACAGGGAGTCGATGTGCTTCACGAGGCTTTCGGGCGTCGCTTCCTGGAACTGCGCGATGCGTACCCAGACGTAGCCGGGCTCGATGAGCTTGGATTTCACGCTCTGTACCGTGATGATCGCGCGCGTGATCGTGACCGGGAACGGCGGCGCGCCGCCTTCCTTGCGCGAGATCGTCAGCGTGATATCGGTGCCGGGCTTGCCGCGCATGCGCTTCACCGCGTCATTGAGCGTCATGCCCTTGACCGGTGTCTCGTCGATCCTGATGATCAGGTCTCCCGGCCGGATGCCGGCGCGGAACGCCGGCGTGTCCTCGATCGGCGACACCACCTTGACGAAGCCGTCCTCCATGCCGACCTCGATGCCGAGGCCGCCGAACTGCCCCTGCGTGCCGACGCGCAGCTCCTTGAATGCGTCGGCATCCAGGTAGGCCGAATGCGGATCCAGCCCCGCGAGCATGCCGTTGATTGCCTCGGAGATCAGCTTCTTGTCCTCTACGGGCTCGACGTAGTGGGCCTTGATGGCGCCGAAGACCTCGGTGAACGAGCGCAACTCCTCGATCGGCAGCGGGGTTCGCGCCGATCGATCGGCGATGGCCTGGAAATTGAGGCTGACCAGCACGCCGGCGACGACGCCGACGAAGACCAAGCCGATGCTTCTGATCCTGCTGTTCATGTTTCCGCCTCGTGTTGTGCCGCCTGCCATCGCTGCCGCCTACCTGCGCATCCATCGTAGCGGATCGAAGGCTTCGCCCAGATGCCGCAATTCAAAATATAAGCCCGTTTGCTCGTTGCCGCCAGTTGCGCCCACGGTAGCGACGGGGTCGCCGGCCGCTACCGCATCTCCCGGCGCGCGCAGCAGCGATTCGTTGTTGCCGTACACCGATAAATAGGACTCGCCGTGGTCAACGATCAGCAGGTTGCCGAAGCCGCGCATCCAGTCGGCGTAGACAACCCTTCCAGCCGCCACTGCCCGCACCGGTTCGCCTTCCGCCGAGCGGATGAAGATCCCCTTGCGCGCGGCGGAAGCTCCACCGTATTGGGTGCCAAAACGGCCGATTAGTTCCCCCCGTACCGGCAGCCTGAGCCTGCCGCGCTGGCGCGAGAACGGCGCAGCGGTTCTCCCCGGCGAAGCGGCGCGCTCCCCGCCGTCGTCCGCGACCGGCGGGCGGTGGCCCGCGCCCGGGCGGGCGCTCAGCACGCGCGATATTTCCTGTACCACCCGGGCGAGTCGCGCCTCATCGGCCTGCATCTGGCGCATCTGCTGCCGGCCCCGGCGCAGGTCGCCGGCGATTGTCTCCAGCACCCGCTGTCGCTCGCGCCGCTCCTTGAGAAGGCGCTCGCGGTCCGTCCTGCGCGTCTGCTCGATCTGCGCCAGTCCGGCAGACTGCTCGGCGGTGGCGCGCTGCAGGGATTCGAGCTCGGCGAGGCTGGCGCGATAGGCGGCGATCACCTTCGCCGTCGCCGAGGAGACCACGCTGAGGTAGTGAAGCTGCCGCGCCGCCTCGTTCGGGTCGTCTCCCGAGAGTGCCAGCCGCAAGGCATCCGGCGCGCGCGCGAGGTGTCTTGCCGCCAGTACCCTGCCGAGCGTCGCCTGGCGGCGCGCCAGCACTTCCCCGGCGCCGCGCCTTTGCCTGTCGAGCTCCTTCAGTCGCGCAGACACCTCATGGCCGCGCGCGTCCAGTTCCCGCAGCGTGCGGTTCAGCACCGAGATCGCGAGTTCGGACTCACGCAGGGCGTCGCGCGCTTCCTTGCGCGAGGACTCCTTTGCCTGCAACTCGACCTTCAGCGACTCGATCCGCGCGCGCAGCGCGGCGAGATCCTCGTCCCGGGACGCGCCCCACGCGGCCACGGGCGCGAGGATCAGCGCGAGGACGCTGGCGCGGATCAGGCTGCGGCTTTCCCCTGGCCGGCGACCGCGGCGATACGGCTGGCAATCTCGGCTGCATCGCCCAGGTAACGGTGCGAGCGCGGCCGCAGCCCGGCGTCGAGTTCGTACACCAGCGGTATGCCGGTCGGAATGTTCAGGCCGACGATCTCGGCATCGCCGATCCCGTCCAGGTGCTTTACCAGCGCACGCAGCGAATTGCCGTGAGCGGCAACGATGACGCGCCTGCCGGCGCGGATCGCAGGGGCGATGGTGCCCTCCCAGTAGGGAATGACGCGTGCCACCGTGTCCTTGAGGCATTCAGTGAGCGGGATCTCGCCTGCCGCGAGCGATGCATAGCGCGGATCCCTCGCCGGAGAGCGCGGATCGTCAGCGGCGAGCGCGGGCGGGGGCGTGTCGTAGCTGCGGCGCCAGGCGAGGACCTGGGCCTCGCCGAACTTCGCCGCCATCTCGGCCTTGTTCAGCCCCTGCAGATTGCCGTAGTGGCGCTCGTTCAGGCGCCAGCTCTTCTCGACCGGAAGCCACAGCCTGTCGAGCTCATCCAGCGTGATCCACAGCGTGCGGATCGCCCGCTTCAGCAGCGACGTGTACGCGATGTCGAAATCGAACCCTTCCGCCTTCAGCAGGCGCCCGGCGGTGCCTGCTTCCTCGACGCCGCGCGCCGACAGGTCGACGTCGGTCCAGCCGGTAAACCGGTTTTCGCGATTCCAGTCGGATTCGCCGTGTCTCAGGAGTACGAGGCGGTGCATGGCAGGGGCGATGTCGATGCGTATTCTATAATGAGCAGGTGAAACGGGACATTTTCGCGCTCATCGGGCGCCAGGAAAACATCGAGCAGGCCGCGCGCGCGCTGAAGGCGATGTCGCACCCGCTGCGCCTGAAGATCCTCTGCGTGCTGGGTGACTGCGAGGTGAGCGTGCACGAGATCGTCGATGCGGTCGGCACCTCCCAGTCGAACGTTTCCCAGCACCTTGCGATCCTGCGCGACAAGGGCGTGCTTCGTTCACGCAAGCATGCCAATCGCGTCTATTACCGCGTGGGCGACGAGCGCACGCTGCAGCTGATCGGCATGATGCGTGAAGTGTTCTGCGGCGCGGTGCGCGCCTAGGATCCCCCGGGGAACGCCATGGATTTCATCATCAACAACATCTTCCTCGTCGCCATCGCGGTGATCTCCGGGACGATGCTGCTGTATCCGATGCTGCGCAGCGGCGCGGGCGGGCCGCGCGTGGACCCCACGGAAGCCACGCGACTCATCAATCGGGAGGACGCCGTGGTGGTCGACGTGCGCGAGCCCGCCGAATTCGCGAACGGCCACATCCTCGGCGCGAGGAACATCCCGCTGTCGCAGCTCGAGGCGCGCGCCGCCGACCTGCAGAAGCACAAGGCCCGGCCGATCATCCTCAGTTGCGAGACCGGCAACCGGTCGGGCGCCGCGGTGTCGGTGCTGAAGGCAAAGGGCTTCGAGCGCGCCGTCAACCTCGCCGGCGGATTCGTGGCCTGGAAGCAGGCCGGCCTGCCGGTGGAGAAGTGACATGGCACATGTCGTGATGTACTGCACGGACGCATGCCCCTATTGCCGGTCGGCGGAGCGCCTGCTCGCCTCCAAGGGCGTAAGCGACCTCGAGAAGATCCGCGTCGATCTCGATCCTGCGAGGCGCGACGAGATGAAGCGCAGGTCCGGCCGGCACACGGTGCCGCAGATCTGGATCGGTGACCTGCACGTCGGCGGTTGCGACGACCTGCACGACCTCGACGGCGAAGGGCGCCTGGACGAACTGCTGCGCGGCTGAGCCCGCGTCCCCATCAACCCACCGGAGCACCCATGGCTGAAGCCCAATCGCAGGAACCCGCATTCCAGATCGAGAAGATCTACATCAAGGACATCTCGCTTGAGATCCCGAATGCGCCGCAGATCTTCATGCAGGCCGAGGGCCCGCAGCTCGAAGTCCAGGTCAACAATCAGGCGTCGCAGTTCGCCGACGGCTACTACGAGTGCGTCGTCACGGTGACGGTGACGGCAAAGGCGGGCGACAAGACGATGTTCCTCGCCGAAGCAGCGCAGGCCGGCATCTTCGCCATCCGCAACGTGCCGGCTGAGGACCTCGATCCGCTTCTCGGCATCGCGTGCCCGACGATCCTCTATCCGTACGTGCGCGAGGCAATCTCCGACCTGATCACGCGCGGCGGCTTCCCGCCGGTGCTGCTGGCGCCGGTGTCCTTCGAGGCGCTGTACCAGCAGCGCGCGCAGCAGAGCGCGGAGTCGCGCATAGAGGTCGCGCAGTGATCCGCGCCGCCGCGCTCGCCGCTGCCGCGCTTGCCGCGGGCTTCGCGCACGCGGCCGATTTCCGCTCCGTGAGCGAGAACGGCGCGGTGCTGTTTGACGCGCCGTCGCGCGCCGCCAAGCCGGTCTACGTGGTGTCGAGTAACTACCCGCTGGAAGTCATCGTCAACCTCGATGCCTGGGTCAAGGTGCGCGACCACGCCGGTGCGCTGTCCTGGATCGAGCGCAAGGCGCTCTCCGAGAAGCGCATGGTGATCGTCACCACGCCGGTTGCCGCGGTGCGCGCGCGCAGCGACGACACGGCGCCGGTGGTCTTCTCGGCGCAGGAGAACGTCGCGCTGGAGGTGGCAGAGCCGGCGGCCGACGGCTGGGTGCGCGTGCGGCATGCAGATGGCGCCGCGGGATTCGTGCGCGCCAGCCAGGTCTGGGGCATCTGAGCGGGCCGGCCAGGATCGCGGTTCTCGGCGCGGGAGCCTGGGGCACCGCAATCGCTTGCGCGCTGTCGCCGCGGCATGAAGTCCGACTGTGGTGCCGCGATCCCGCGCAGGCGGCCGAGATCGACCGCGAGCGGCGCAACGCACGCTATCTGCCAGGTGTCGCGATCCCGTCGGGAGTCGAAGTCTGCGGCGGCCTGCGCCAGGCGCTCGAAGGCACGGCGCTCGCTCTGGTGGCGACGCCGGTAGCCGGACTGCGCCAGACGCTTGAGGCCGCGACACAGTCGGGCTCGCGGGCGCCGATGGTGTGGTTGTGCAAGGGCCTAGAGCAGGGCTCCGGGCTGCTCGCGCACCAGATCGCCGACTCCACGCTGGCGCAGCACGTGCCGCGCGGCGTGCTGTCGGGCCCTTCCTTTGCCATCGAGGTGGCGCAGGGTTTGCCCTGCGCGCTGACGCTGGCGTCACGCGATGCAGGCTTCGCGCAGCGCGCGGCGCACCTGCTGCACGGCGGGCGCATGCGCGTGTACTACAGCGAAGACCTTGTCGGCGTCGAAGTCGGCGGCGCGGTGAAGAACGTGATGGCGATCGCGGTCGGCATCTCGGACGGGCTGGGGCTGGGCCAGAACGCGCGTGCCGCGCTGATCACCCGCGGGCTGGCGGAGATCGCGCGCCTCGGCACCGCGTTGGGAGGCGCGCCCGAGACCTTCCTCGGACTTGCCGGCGTGGGCGATCTCATCCTCACCTCGACGGGAGACCTGTCGCGCAACCGGCGGGTGGGCCTGTCTCTTGCGCGCGGCGAGCCGCTGCAGCAGATCCTCGCGCAGCTTGGCCACGTCGCCGAGGGCGTGCGTACCGCCCGCGAAGTGGTGACGCTCGCGCGCTCGCGCGGCGTCGACATGCCGATCAGCGAGGCGGTTGCCGGGGTGCTCGATGGCAGCCTGAGCGCCCCGGGCGCCGTCGACAGCCTGCTCGCGCGCGAGCCGAAATCGGAGTGAGGCCTCCGCGGGGCGCGTCATCCCGCGCCGGCGAAGCCGCACTGGCGCCAGGCCTCGAACACCACCGCGGCTACCGCGTTCGACAAGTTCAGGCTGCGGTTGCCGGGCCGCATCGGCAGCCGCAGGCGCGCGTCCGCGGGAAAGCCCGACAGCACGGCATCGGGCAGGCCGCGGGTTTCCGCACCGAACACGAACGCGTCGCCGGCGCGATAGCGGACATCGGCGTAGTTGCGCGCCGCGCGCGTCGACAGCGCGAACATCCTGCGCGCGCCAAGCGCGGCCAGGCACGTATCCCAGTCCGCGTGCACGACGACGCAGGCAAGCTCGTGGTAGTCGAGGCCGGCGCGTCGCAGCTGGCGGTCGTCCATCGAGAACCCCAGCGGCTCCACCAGGTGCAGGCGCGCGCCGGTGTTCGCGGCGAGCCGGATCACGTTCCCCGCGTTCGGGGGAATCTCCGGCGCGTGCAGCACGATCTCAAACATCGCCCGGCGGCGGGGTGCGTGCAAGCACCCAGTTGACGACCCGGCTGGCGCCGGCGCGCTTCATCGTGCCGGCGATCTCGTCCAGCGTCGCGCCGGTCGTCATGACGTCGTCGAGCAGCACGATGGTGCCTGCGGGCAGCGCGGCCGGGCAGCGGAACGCGCCACGCACGTTGCGCCTGCGATCGGCGTGCGGGAGCTCCATCTGCGGCGCCGTGTCGCGCACGCGCTCGCACAGTTCCGCGGCGAGCCGGATGCCGCGCATGCGTGCCAGGTGGCGCGCGATCTCCATCGACTGGTTGTAGCCGCGCTCCCGCAGGCGGGCGGCAGACAGCGGCACCGGGACCAGCGCGGCGACCGGATCGCCCGGGTCGACGCACGCGGCAAGCAACTCTGCAGCGAACGCGGCGAGCGCGATCTCGCCGCGATACTTCAGCGCATGCACGAGAACGTCGGTGGGAAACCTGAACGCCAGCGCCGCCGAGGTCGCATCGAAGTTCGGCGGTTCCGCAAGGCAGCGGCCGCAGACGCGCGACCCGGGGGAGGCGAGCGCGCAGCGCGGGCAGCGCCCGGTGGCGGCGCGCGGCAGGTCCGCATCGCAACCGGGACAAAGCGCGCGACCGGCCGCACGGCCGCGACACAGGAAGCAGCTGCCGCCGAAGAGCGCTTCCGTGATCGCGTGCCATGTCCGGCGGAACATGCACGATGATAGTCGCGCTAGACTTCAATGATGGAGACTGTGCATCGGCTTGCGGCAGACCTGGCTGCCGGCAACACCACGAGCCGCGAGCTCGTGGATCGCGCGCTTGCGCGCATCGCGGATCCCGCGGGCGAGGGCGCACGGGCGTTCATCAAGGTCTATGCGGACACTGCGCGTGCCGAGGCGGATCATTCCGACAGGCTGCGTCGCGCCGGCATCGTGCGCTCCGCGCTGGAAGGGCTGCCGGTATCGGTGAAGGACCTCTTCGACGTCGGCGGCGATGTCACGCGGGCGGGGTCGAGGATCCTTGCCGACGCCGCCCCGGCCAGGGCCGACGCACCTGCGGTTGCGCGCCTGCGCGCAGCCGGCGCGGTGATCGTCGGGCGCACGAACATGGTGGAGTTCGCCTTCGGCGTGGTTGGCGCGAATCCGCACTACGGCACGCCGAAGAATCCGCATGACCGGGCGACCGGCAGGGTACCCGGCGGATCCTCTTCGGGTGCGGCGGTGGCGCAGGCCGACGGCATGTGCGCGATCGCGCTCGGCACCGATACGCGCGGCTCGATCCGCGTGCCTTCGGCGCTGTGCGGCGTCACGGGCTTCAAGCCGACCGCGCGCCGTACGCCGCGCGAGGGCGCGTTCCCGCTGTCCACCACACTGGATTCGGTGGGGCCGCTCGCGAACTCGGTGGCGTGCTGCGCGGCTGCGGACGCGGTGCTCGCCGCGGAGCCCGCGGGCGAACTGCCGGCGATGCCGGTGCGAGGCCTGCGCCTGATGCTGCCGCAATCGAGCGTGCTAGAGGATCTCGATGCGGACGTGTCCCGCGCGTTCGAATCCTCGCTCGCCGCACTCGGCAGGGCTGGCGCACTGCTGACCGAGCTGCCGATGCCGGCGTTCGACCGGCAGGCGGACTACTTCAAGGCCGGCGGCTTCGCCGGCGCCGAAGCCTACGCCATCCACAAGCACTGGCTGGCGCGGCTGGACGAGTACGATCCTCGCGTCGGCAGGCGCGTCGCGCTGGGGCGCGACCTCACTGCGGCGGACTACGTAGAGCTGATCGGGCTCAGGGCCGCGTATATCCGCGAGGTGGAGGCTGCTGCGGCGCCATTCGATGCGATCCTCATGCCGACCGTGCCCTGTGTCGCGCCCGGCATCGCGGAGGCGACGCGCAGCGACGAGGATTATTTCCGCTGGAATGCGCGCATCTTTCGCAATGTCGGCCTCATAAACTTTCTCGATGGTTGCGCCGCCACGCTGCCGTGCCAGGCGCCGGGGTCCGCACCGGTCGGGCTCGCGGTCTGCGGCACGGCGATGAGCGATCGCCGCACGCTCGCGGTTGCGGCGGCGATCGAAGGGGCGCTCGCACCGGCGTGAAGTCCGCGGCACTACGCCGGCGCTTCGACCGCGCCGCGCCCGGCTACGAGGCGACGGCGGGCCTGGACGCCGAGGTGGCGGATCGCATGCTCCAGCGGCTGGACTACGTCCGGGTTTCCCCGGCGCGCGTGCTGGACGCGGGCGCCGGTACCGGCAGGGATGCGCGCGCGCTGGCGCGGCGCTATCCGCATGCATCGATCATTGCCGTCGATCACTCCGCCGGGATGCTGAAGCAGGTGCGCCGCGCCGCGGGCTTTGTCGAGCGGCTTCGCGCGCGCTTCCCGCTGGCGGTGTGCGCCGACATCTGCAGGCTGCCCGTGCGTGCCGAAGCGGTCGATCTGGTCTGGTCCAACCTTGCGCTGCACTGGACCGCGGATCCTGCGCATGCGCTGCGCGAGCTTGCGCGCGTGCTGAACGCAGGCGGGCTGCTGATGTTCAGCGCCTACGGGCCCGACACGTTCATCGAGCTCGGTGCGCCGCGTCCGCCGGGGTTCCTCGACATGCACGACCTTGGCGACCTTCTGGTCGCCGGCGGCCTTGCCGATCCTGTCATGGACATGGAGCGCATCACGCTGACCTACGCCGATTCGCGCGCCTTCTTTGCCGACATGCGCGCGAGCGCGCAGTCGGCGCTGGTGCCAGCGGCTTCGCGCGGGCTGGCAAGGCGCGATCGCGTTGCTGCGCTGGCAAGCGCGCTCGACGCGCGTCGCCGCGACGGCAGGCTCGCAATCTCGCTCGAGATCATCTACGGGCATGCGTGGAAACCGGCGCAACGGCGCAATGCCGAGGGGCATGCAGTGATCAGTGCGGGGGCGCTCAGGCGCATGCCGCGTTGACGCGAACCGCGGCGCGAAACCGAGGATTTTCCTCGGGTTTCTCGATTGTTCCCCACCGCGGAGTATGGTAATTTATGCGGTCTTTTCCACAGGCAACATGGACCTCTCGCAACGCGAACTGGCGTTTCAGGGCAGCGAATCCGGTTTCCGCGTCATCCTCAAACGCAACTGCTCGATATCGCCTGCGGCGCTGCTCAGGATCTTCATGGCGACCGCGCTGGTGTTGCTGGGCATAGCGACGGGATTTGCGATGCTTGGCGCGTGGATGATCCTGCCGTTCGCGGGGATCGAACTTGCCGCGCTGGGGCTGGCGTTCCTGTTGAACGGCCGCCATGCGGCGGATTGCGAGCGCATCGAGCTCGGGAAGGGGCGGCTGACGGTGGAGGTCACCGAGGCCGAGCGTACCGCGCGACACGAGTTTGCCGCGCGGGGGGCGCGCATACGCATGACCGGGGGCGCGGCGCTCGTGCTTAGCGACCGGGAACGGACGATCGAGATCGGCAGGCACCTTGCTGCGCACACGCGCGCCGCATTCGGCGCCGAGCTCGCGAAGCGATTGAAGAGCTGATTCAGGAGAGTACGACGATGGCTAGAAAGTGGGCATCTCTGACCGGGCGCTGGGCGCTCGCAGCGCTGGTCGCCGGGTGGTGCGGTCTGGCCATGGCGGTCGAGTGGAACCTCCAGCCCGCGGCTTCGAAGATGGCCGCGGACATCCACTGGCTTCACGAGATGATCACCGTCGTCTGTGTGGTGATCTTCGTGGGCGTGTTCGGATTCATGTTCTGGTCGGTCTACGCGCATCGCAAATCGGTCGGGCACAAGGCCGCACAGTTCCACGAGAACACCACCGTCGAGATCGTATGGACGGTGATTCCGTTCATCATCCTCATCGTCATCGCGATCCCGGTGACGAAGGTCGTGGTGTCGCAGAAGGACACCTCCAACGCGGACATCACCATCAAGGCCACCGGATACCAGTGGAAGTGGGGTTACGACTACCTGAAGGGCGAGGGCGAGGGGATCCGCTTCTTCTCCATGCTGGCGACGCCGCGCGATCAGATCGAGGGGCGGGCGGCCAAGGGCGACAACTACCTCCTCGAAGTCGACAACGAGGTCGTGGTGCCGGTCGGCAAGAAGGTCCGCGTGCTGACGACCGCCGGCGACGTCATCCATTCCTGGTGGATTCCGGCGCTTGCCGCGAAGCAGGACGCGATTCCGGGCTTCATCCGCGACACCTGGTTCCGCGCCGACAAGACGGGAACCTACCGCGGCCAGTGCGTGGAGCTGTGCGGCAAGGACCATGGCTTCATGCCCATCGTCGTGCGCGTGGTGACGCAGGACGAGTACACGAAATGGGTGGGCGACAAGAAGAAGTCGCTCAGCGCGCAGCTGGACGACCCGAACAAGCAGTACACGCTGGATGAACTGAAAGCCCGCGGCGAGAAGGTATACGCGGCAAACTGCGTCGCCTGCCACCAGGCGACCGGCAAGGGCATGCCGCCGGCATTCCCGGCGCTGGACGGCTCCAAGCTGGTGGGCGGCCCGTCGGCGGATCAGATCGCGCTGGTGCTGAACGGCAAGCCGAACACCGCGATGGCGGCCTTCGGCAAGCAGTTGAGCGACGTTGAGCTCGCAGCGGTGATCACTTATACGCGCAACAGCTGGGGCAACAAGGTCGGCGACGCTGTACAGCCGGCCGAAGTGAAAGCCCTGCGCAAGTAGCGGTACGCACACGAAATCTCGGAGAAGCCAATGAGCGCAGTCGTCGACAACCACGCCCACGGACACGATCACCACGACGATCACGGGCACCACGGCCCGGCCAGCGGCTTCATGCGCTGGGTCACCACGACGAACCACAAGGACATCGGCACGATGTACCTGTGGTTCAGCTTCGCGATGTTCCTGGTCGGCGGCGGCATGGCGCTGGTGATACGCGCGGAGCTGTTCCAGCCCGGGCTCCAGGTGGTCAACCCCGAGTTCTTCAACGCCATGACGACCATGCACGGCCTGATCATGGTGTTCGGCGCGATCATGCCGGCCTTCGTCGGTTTCGCGAACTGGCAGATCCCGATGATGATCGGCGCGCCCGACATGGCGTTCGCGCGCATGAACAACTGGTCGTTCTGGATCCTGCCCTTCGCCGGCACGTTGCTCATCATGTCGTTCTTCGTCGAGGGCGGTGCGCCCGGCGTGGGTTGGACGCTCTACGCCCCGCTTACGGTACAGATGGGCCCGGGGATGGACCTGACGATCTTCGCGGTGCACCTGCTGGGCATGAGTTCCATCATGGGTTCGATCAACATCATCACCACCATCCTCAACATGCGCGCGCCCGGGATGACGATGATGAAGATGCCGATGTTCGTGTGGACGTGGCTTATCACCGCGTACCTGCTCCTCGCGGCGATGCCGGTGCTTGCCGGTGCGGTGACCATGACGCTCACCGACCGCCACTTCGGCACGTCGTTCTTCAACGCGGCAGGCGGTGGCGACCCGGTCCTCTACCAGCACATCTTCTGGTTCTTCGGTCACCCCGAGGTCTACATCATCGCGATCCCGGCGTTCGGTGTGATCTCGCAGGTCATTCCCGCGTTCTCCAGGAAGCCCCTGTTCGGCTATGCCTCGATGGTGTATGCGACCTCGTCGATTGCGATCCTGTCGTTCATCGTCTGGGCGCATCACATGTACACGGTCGGCATGCCGGTGGCCGGGCAGCTGTTCTTCATGTACGCGACGACGCTGATTGCCGTGCCCACCGGGGTCAAGGTGTTCAACTGGGTGGCGACCATGTGGAAGGGGTCGCTCAGCTTCGAGACGCCGATGCTGTTCGCCCTTGGGTTCCTGTTCCTGTTCACGCTGGGCGGCTTCACCGGCCTTGTGCTGTCGCTGGCGCCCGTAGACATCCAGCTTCACGACACCTACTACGTAGTGGCGCACTTCCACTACGTAATGGTGGCGGGTGCGCTGTTCTCGGCGTTCGCGGGCGTGTACTACTGGTTCCCGAAGTGGACCGGGAAGATGTACGACGAGGCCCTTGGCAAGCTGCACTTCTGGCTGTCGATGATCTTCTTCAACGTCACGTTCTTCGTGCAGCATTTCTCCGGCCTGGCGGGGATGCCGCGGCGCATTCCGGACTACCCGCTGGTGTTCGAGACCTGGAACACCATCAGCTCGATCGGTGCGTTCGGCTTCGGCATCTCGCAGCTGCTGCTGCCCTACATCATCTGGAAGGCGCTGAAGAGCGGTGAGAAGGCGCCCGAGCATCCCTGGGATGGCGCCGATTCGCTGGAGTGGACCCACCTGCCGACGCCGGCGCCGTACCACTCGTTCGAGACCCCCCCGGTCGTCAAGTGAGGTCGAGCGGTGGACGCAAACGCCAGGACTGGCTGGATCCTCGCCTCGATCGCGCTGGCGTTCTTCGCCGGCGTGGTGGTGAAGTACTGGCTATTCGGGGGCTGACGGGAACATGAGCGAGAACGCCGAACGAGCGACGGCCAACCGGCAGATGCTGGTGAAGCTGTCCGTCGTCGCCGTCTTCATGTTCGGTTTCGGCTACGCGCTGGTGCCGTTCTACGACGCCATATGCCAGGCGCTCGGCATCAACAACCTGGCGGTAGCCGAGGCCTCCGCGCCGGTGAACACCCAGGTCGACCGTTCGCGTACCGTGACGATCGAGCTCGACGGCAACGCGCACAACATGCCCTGGCGCTTTCGCCCGCTGGTGAACCATGTCGCGGTGCATCCCGGCGAACTGGCGACCGTCGAATTCGAGATCGTGAACGTGCGCGAAAGCGACGTCACCGGGCAGGCGGTACCCAGCTACGGCCCCATGCTGGCCGGCGGGTACTTCAAGAAGATGGAATGCTTCTGCTTCAAGCAGCAGACGCTCGCGGCGGGAGAGACGCGGCGCATGCCGGTGGTGTTTCTCGTCGATCCGTCGCTTCCCGCGGACGTGAACACGATCACGTTGTCTTACACGTTTTTCGAGGTCCCCGGCTTGAAGGGGAAGTCGTGATCGACGCGGTGAAGACGGTGCTGGCAGGCTTTCTCGGCATCCGCAGGCGCGTCGCGCACGACCGCGAGTCCGCGGCGATCACGCCAGCCCAGGTGATCGTCACGGGCGTGGTGCTGGCGGCAGTGTTCGTTTTCACGCTGATTGTGATCGTGCGCGTCGTGATCAGCTGACCAGGACAGGAACCAGGGAGAAGAAGATGTCGGATACAGCAAGCACCACCGGACGCCACCAGCACTACTACGTTCCGCAGCCGATGGCATGGCCGATCATGGGCTCGGTCGGGCTGTTCCTGATGGCGGTCGGCTCGGTGTTCGTCTTCAACGGCAGCGGCGGCGGCTGGGTGTCGCTCGCGCTGGGGACGATGGTGATCCTGTACATGATGTTCCGCTGGTTCGGCGACGTCATCCGCGAATCCGAAGGCGGCAAGTACGGCAAGTGGGAGGATGTGTCCTTCCGCTGGGGAATGAGCTGGTTCATCTTCTCCGAGGTGATGTTCTTCGCCGCGTTCTTCGGCGCGCTCTTCTACATACGCGTGCTATCGGTTCCGGACCTGTCCAGCCTCGAGCACAACGAGCTGGTCTGGCCGGGCTTCACCAGCCACTGGCCGTCCGCGGGCCCGGCGTTCGAGGAGAAGTTCTCGCCGATGGGCGCATGGTGGATCCCGGCGCTGAACACCTTCCTGCTGCTCTCGTCCGGCGTGACCGTGACGTTGGCGCACTGGGCCCTGATCGCAAACCAGCGCCAGAAGCTGCTGTTCTGGCTCGGTGCGACCGTGGCGCTTGGGTTCATCTTCCTCGGCTTCCAGATCTACGAGTATGGCCACGCGTATGCCGACCTGAACCTGAAGCTCACCACCGGTGTTTACGGTTCGACCTTCTTCATGCTGACCGGCTTCCACGGCTTCCATGTCACGTTGGGCGCGATCATGCTCACGGTGATCTGGTTCCGCTGCCTGAAGGGGCACTTCAAGCCGAATCACCACTTTGCATTCGAAGGCGTCGCCTGGTACTGGCACTTCGTCGACGTGGTGTGGCTGGGGCTTTTCATCTTCGTCTACTGGATCTGACGCTTCGCCAGGCGACGATCGGCAAATGCCGCCCTCGAGGCGGCATTTTTTCTACAGCCGCCCGGGTATCCAGCCCAGCAGGTAGGCGGCCATCAGCAGCAGGAACAGGCCCATCGACAGTGCGACGCGGATGGTGAGAGCCTTGACCGCACGCTTGGATCCGCTCTCGTCGCGGTATACGAATACCAGCGCGGAAGCGAGGCTCAGCACGATCAGGACGAACATCGCGATGACCAGGTAGCGCATGCGGCGAGCATACTCCTTCCGTCCCAGGCTCTGGGCGTTCGCGCTGGCGCTGGCGGCCAGCGCGGCAGGCATCGCGCTGGGAGACTGGCAGAGCGGGCGCGCGCAGGAAAAGCGCAGTGCCGCGGCGGCGCAGGAACGAATCGAGCGGCGCGGCACCTTCCTCGCCAGGCATACCGTGCTGCTGGACAACAAGCTGCACCGTGGCCGGCCTGGCTATCACGTGGTGCAGCCGCTGCGCATTTCGTCGCCGGCGGCGGGCGAGGCGCCGCACGTGCTGGTAAACCGCGGCTGGATCGAAGCCGGCCCGCGCCGGGACGTATTGCCCGTCGTGCGCACGCCTGCGGGCGAGGTTAGCGTCGAGGGCGTGCGCCTGTCGCGCTTCGCGCGGGCGATGGACGCCGGTGCGCCCGAGGGGATCGTGTGGCAGAACGCCAGCGTGGAGGCTTTCGCCGCATGGTCGAAGCTCAGCCTCGCGCCGTGGGTGATAGAGCAGCACTCCGCCGCGGACGACGGCCTGGTGCGCGAATGGCCGCGCCCCGACCTGGGCGTGGAGAAGCACGAAAGCTACGCGTTGCAGTGGTATGCGCTCGCGGCGCTGTCGGTCGTCGTCTTTGTCGTGCTGAGCTTCCGCCGCGATGCCCCTGCTGCCGACTGACCCGGTCAAGCTCGGGCGCCTGAAGCTGCTCGCGCTTGCCGGCGTGTTCTCCCTGCCCGTCTTGCTGGGATGGATTGCGTTCCTGTTCGACTGGGTGCCCGGCACCACCGGGAACTACGGCGAGCTGATTTCTCCCCGCTCGATCGAGGGCGCCGAGTTCGAGGCCTTGCGGGGCAAATGGGTCATGGTCAGCTTCGATGCGCCCGAGTGCGATGCATATTGCGAACGCAAGCTCTATTTCATGCGCCAGGTACGCCGCGCACAGGGAAGGGACCAGCTCCGCGTCGAGCGCGTCTGGGTGCTGACCGGCGGCGGCGCGCCGCGCGCCGAACTGCTAGCCGCCATCGAAGGAACACGCATCCTGCCGCCGCTGGGCGGCCGCTTCGTCGCGCAGTTTCCGTTCCTTGTCTCGCCTGCAGACCATGTGTACCTGGTCGATCCGCGGGGAAACCTGATGATGCGATACCCGAAGGATCCGGACCCCTCGCGCATGATCCGCGACCTGCAGCGCATCCTCAAGTACGCCCGCAGCTAGTGATAAAATCCGCGCTCCCCGTGAGCACCCAGACCCTCGCTGTCGGCCCTGCACGGACCTTCGCAGCCCGTGCGAGGGCGTTCTACGCGCTCACCAAGCCGCGCGTGGTGTCGCTGATCGTGTTCACGGCCGTGATCGGCATGTTCCTGTCGACGCCGGGCATGGTGCCGTTGCAGGCGCTGCTGGCCGGAACATTCGGCATCGCCCTCGTGGCGGGAGCCGCGGCGGCCGTGAACTGCCTGGTCGAGCAGCGCATCGATGCGCTGATGCAGCGCACGCGCGCCCGGCCGCTGCCGAGAGGCGAGCTGACCG
Organism: uncultured Enterobacteriaceae bacterium; assembly: GCA_964612335.1. Classification (GTDB taxonomy): domain Bacteria; phylum Pseudomonadota; class Gammaproteobacteria; order Burkholderiales; family SG8-39; genus CAZTDU01. The sequence goes on from CAZTDU010000010.1 coordinate 82,993, forward strand.
GCGCGCAGACGCTCGCGTTCGCCGTGCTCGTGGGCGGCACGGGCCTGTGGGTGCTGCACGACCTCGTCAATCCGCTCACCATGTGGCTGACGCTCGCCACGTTCGTCGGCTATGCAGTGATCTATACCGTGCTGCTCAAGCCGGCTACGCCCCAGAACATCGTCATTGGTGGCGCATCGGGCGCCATGCCCCCGGTGCTCGGCTGGGCCGCGGTAACCGGCGACGTCACGATAGAGGCGATGCTGCTCTTCCTGATCATCTTCACGTGGACGCCGCCGCACTTCTGGGCGCTCGCGCTGTACCGCACCGAGGAGTACGCCAAGGCCGGCCTGCCGATGCTGCCGGTGACGCACGGCAAGCCCTACACGCGCCTGCAGGTGCTGCTGTATACGCTGATCCTGTTCGCCGCGTCGCTGCTGCCTTTCGTGGCGCGAATGAGCGGGTTGATCTACCTGGCGTGTGCGGTGGTGCTGGGTGGGGCGTTCATCGTCTATGCGGTGCGGATCTACGTCGCGTACAGCGATCGCCTGGCGCAGAAGACGTTCCGCTTCTCCATCATGTATCTCGCCGCGCTGTTTGCCGCGCTCCTGGTTGACCATTACTTTCCGTATTAGGGCGTTCCTGCTGCCGGCGCTCGCCTGCCTGCTGCTGGCTGGCTGCGAGGGCGGGGGTGCGAAGTTCAGGAGTACCGACATCACCGGGTCGGACTTCGGCCGCTCCCTCGCGCTTACCGGGCACGACGGCAAGCCGAGGACCCTGGAGGATTTCCGCGGCAAGCTGGTGGTGATGTTCTTCGGCTTTACCCGTTGCCCCGACGTCTGCCCAACGACGCTCGCCGACATGGCGCAGGTAATGAAGTCGCTCGGTCCGCAGGCCGACCGCGTGCAGGTGCTCTTCGTGACCGTGGACCCTGCGCGCGACACGCAGAAGGTGCTGTCGCAGTACGTGCCGGCGTTCGATCCGCGTTTCCTCGGCCTCTACGGCGACGAGGAGGCGACGCGGCGCACGGCGAAGGAATTCAAGATCTTCTACGAGAAGCGGGAGGGATCGAGCCCCGACGCCTACTCGATGGACCACAGCTCGCAGAGCTATGTCCTGGACGCCAGCGGGCGCCTGCGGCTGTTTGTGCGGCATGACCGCATCGCCGAGGACCTGGCCGCGGACCTGCGGCAGCTGCTGGACGAGGCGAGCTAGTCGCCGGGCGCGGCGAGCGCGGGTGCAAGTCCCCGTGCCGTCAGCTGAGCGCGCATCTTCTGCATCGCCTTGGCCTCGATCTGGCGGATGCGTTCCGCTGACACCTTGAATTCCGCCGCCAGGTCGTGCAGCGTGGCGCCGCCCTGCTCGCGAAGCCAGCGCGCCTCGACGATGCGGCGGCTGCGCGAATCGAGCGCCGCAAGTGCCTCTTCGAGTCCGCCAGCCTCGAGGCGGGCAGACTCCGCGGCCTCCAGCACGCGCGACGGTTCGGCTGCCGGGTCGGCGAGGTACTGCACCGGGGCGTAGGAATCCTCGTCTTCGTCCGCCTCGAAGGCGATTTCCTGGCCACTGAGCCGGGTTTCCATCTCGACGACTTCCTCGGGCTTGACCCTGAGCTCGGCGGCGATACGGCCGACGTCCTCGCCGGTCATCGGCGCGAGGTCGGTCTTCAGCGAGCGCAGGTTGAAGAACAGCTTGCGCTGCGCCTTCGTCGTGGCGACCTTGACCAGCCGCCAGTTGCGCAGGATGTACTCGTGTATTTCCGCCTTGATCCAGTGGATCGCGAACGACACCAGCCGCACGCCCCGATCCGGGTCGAATCGCCGCACCGCCTTCATCAGGCCGATATTGCCTTCCTGGATCAGGTCGGCGTGCGGCAGCCCGTAGCCGAGGTATTTGCGCGCGACCGAGACGACCAGCCGGAGGTGGGAAAGCACCAGCGTACGCGCTGCGTCGAGGTCATTGTCGTCGCGCAGGCGCTGGCCGAGGGCGCGCTCTTCTTCCACACTCAGCAGCGGGAAGCGGCTGACCGTCTGGATATAGGCCTCGATACTCCCGGTTGCCAACGGCACCGGCAGGCTCATTGCCATGGTGTTCGTCGTGCTTGTCATCGTGATGCCTCCAGTCAGGATAATTCTAGCACTCCAGTCATTCGAGTGCTAATCCCTGCCGGAAGTTCCCGGGCCCCCTGAATGACCTTTTATCTTGGCTGTATTTCTCGTAAGTACATGCTTACTGACATATTCGCCCCGAGCCACCCCAGCAACATGGCGAACAACGCCACGCTGGCAGCGTCTGCAGCACCGAGGAAGCTGAGTTCAAAGTCGGAGCCATAGGTCGCCGCCAGTTGGCGCACGCCGCGGTTCAGCAGCGCGATGCTCGCCGCAACGGCCCCGAGCGCCGCCGCGCCGCCGGCCAGGCCCTGCAGCGCGCCGAGGTAATAGAACGGGCGCTGGATGAACCCGTCGGTGGCGCCAAGCAGGCGCGACACCTCGATCTCGTCGCGCTGGGTGAGGATCTGCAGGCGGATGGAATTGAACGTGACCGCGAGCAGACCCGCAGCGAGCAGTGCGGTCAGCACCAGCATGCCCAGCCTTGCGATGTCGAGCAGCGCGGCGAGTCTCTGCGCCCAGGCGGAGTCGGTCTGTACATGTGCGACGCCGGGGACCGCGCGCCACTCGTCCGCGAACGCCTGCAGGCTTGCCGGCGCGACGTCGCGCAGGCGAAGCACGAATGCGTCGGGCAGCGGATTGTGCTCGAACGCGGCGAGGATCTCCGCCAGGCCCTCGGTGCGCCGCAGGGCTTCGAGCGCCTCGTCCCGCGGCACGAAGCGCACCGATGCGATCCTCGGATCCTGGCGCAACCGGCCGGCCAGCGCCGCTGCCTCACCGGCACCGGTTTCCATCGCGAGGAACACCGATATCTCCGGCTCCAGCGTCCCGCGTGACGCCAGCGCCTGCAGGTTCAGCAGTATCGTATAGCCGCCCGCGGGCAGCGCCAGCGCGATTCCGATTACCAGTGCATTCAGCAGGCTTGCAGTGCGTTGCGCGGCGAGCTTGCGCACGGCGCGATGGAGGGCCTGCAGGTGCTGGCGCAACCAGGACTTCATGCCTGCGCCAGCCTGCCTTCCTGGAGCACCAGCACGCGGCGCCCGTAGCGGGTGATCAGCGCCTGGTCATGCGTCGCAACGAGCAGCGTCACGCCGACTTCGTGGAAGGACAGGAAGATCTCGATGATCCGCGCGGCGGCGTCTGCGTCCAGGTTGGCCGTGGGCTCGTCCGCGATGAGGATGGAGGGCCGGTTCACCACGGCGCGCGCGATGGCGAGGCGCTGCTGCTCGCCGCCCGATAGCTGTATCGGGTTCGCGCGCTCGCGATCCAGCAGCCCCACCTTGTCCAGCGCGGCGCGCACGCGGCGCGCGGCGTCCCGTGCCGCCTGGCCCGAGAACGACAGCGGCAACATCACGTTGTCGAACACGCTGCGGTCGTAGAGCAGCTTCTGGTCCTGGAAAACCAGGCCCAGGCTGCGCCGCAGGTACGGAATCGCCGACGGCTTCATCGCGCCGACGTTCTGGCCATTGACGATCACAGCGCCCGAGGTCGGCCGCTCGATCGCCGCAATGAGCTTGAGCAGCGTCGACTTTCCCGCGCCCGAATGCCCCGACAGGAACGCGAGTTCGCCGGTATCGAGCTTGAAGGACACGCCGCGCAGGCCCTCCTGCCCGCCGGGGTAGCGCTTCGAGACCTCGGAAAAGCTAATCAACGACCGCCTCGGCGTACTCGGCGGCGGAGAATGGGCGCAGGTCGTCAATTCCTTCGCCCACGCCGATGAAGCGCAGCGGCACCGGCACCCGCCTCGCCGCGGCGATCGCGCAGATCACGCCGCCTTTCGCGGTGCCGTCCAGCTTGGTGAGGACGAGGCCGGTCAGCCCGATCGCGGCATCGAACGCCTGCACCTGGGAAAGCGCGTTCTGGCCGGTGTTCGCATCCAGCACCAGCAGCACTTCATGCGGCGCCCCCGGCAGCGCCTTGGCGATCACGCGCTTCACCTTGCGGATCTCCTCCATCAGGTGGAGCTGGGTCGGCAGCCTGCCTGCGGTATCGGCGATCACCACGTCGATGCCGCGCGCGCGCGCGGCGTTCACGGCGTCGAACACCACGGCACCCGGGTCGCCGCCCTCCTGCGCGATCACGGCGACGTCGTTGCGCTCGCCCCAGCTCACCAGCTGTTCGCGTGCCGCCGCCCTGAACGTGTCGCCCGCGGCGAGCAGCACGGACTTGCCCTGCACCTGGAACCACTTCGCGAGCTTGCCGATCGAGGTCGTCTTGCCCGCGCCGTTCACTCCCGCGACCATGACCACGAACGGCTTGGCAAGGGTGGAATCGACCGGCTTCTCCAGCGGCGCGACCAGCGTGGCGATGCACGCCTTCAGCGCCTGCTTGAGAGACGCAGCGTCCTGGATGCGCTCCCTGCGCACGCGCTCGCGCAGGGACGCGAGCAGGGACGCAGTGGCATCCACGCCGCAGTCGGCGCTGAGCAGCGCATCCTCGAGCGCCTCGTAGAGCGATTCGTCGACACGCGTGCGCGTGAAGAGCTCGGAGACCGGGGTATCGAGCACTTCTCGCGTGCGTGCAAGACCGGCCTTGAGCCGTGCCGCCCAGGAAGTGGCTGCTAACATGGATGAATGAATTCTAGCAAACGCACGGGTGCGGGCCGCGTGCGCATCGTCGGTGGAAAGCTGCGCAGCCGGCTGATCGATGTGCCCGATCGGCCAGGACTGCGCCCGACGCCCGATCGCGTGCGCGAGACCCTCTTCAACTGGCTGGGACAGGAGCTCCCGGGACTCGCGTGCCTGGACCTGTACGCCGGAAGCGGCGCGCTAGGCTTCGAGGCCGCGTCCAGGGGCGCGGCGCGCGTGGTCATGGTCGACAGCGATCACGCCGCGGTGAAGGCGCTGCTGGAGAACCGCGAGCGCCTCGGTGCCACGCAGGTCCAGGTGGTGCAGTCCGGCGCGCTGCCGTATCTCGCCCGCGCCACGGAACGGTTCGACGTGGTTTTCCTCGATCCGCCGTTCAGGCAGAATCTGCTGCCCGACGTCCTCGCGAGGCTGCCGGAACGGCTTGCCGAGGGTGCGCGGGTTTACGTCGAGGCGCCAGCGGCAATCGAAGTGCCCGGCTGGCGGGAACTGAGGCGCGCACGCGCCGGCCAAGTGAGCTTCCAGCTCATCACATGGAGCGCAGCATGATCAGAGCCGTGTATCCCGGAACATTCGACCCGCTCACCCGCGGCCACGAGGATCTCGTGCGGCGCGCATCCAGGCTGTTCGACTCGCTGATCCTCGGCGTTGCAGACAGCCGGGCGAAGAAGCCCTTCTTCACCACGGCGGAGCGCGTGTCTCTGGCGCGCGAAGTGCTCGCCGACGTGAAGAACGTGAAGATCGTCGGTTTCTCCGGCCTGCTGATCGATTTCATCCGCAAGCACAATGCGCGCGTCATATTGCGCGGCCTGCGCGCGGTGTCGGACTTCGAGTACGAGTTCCAGCTTGCCGGCATGAACCGCAACCTCTATCCGGACGTGGAGACAATCTTCCTCACGCCGTCCGAGAAGCACACCTTCATCTCGGCGACCTTGGTGCGCGAGATCGCGACCCTCGGTGGCGACGTCTCCAAGTTCGTGCACCCGAAGGTGCGCGTGCAGCTCTCGCGCAAGGTGCGCGAGATGGGACGGTCTCAGCGCTGACAGCGCGGGCAGTAGAACGTCGAGCGCTGCCCCTGCAGGATGCGCCGGATCGGCGTGCCGCACTCGCGGCAGGGCTCGCCATCGCGGCCATAGACGCCGTAGCGCTGCTGGAAGTACCCCGGCTTGCCCTGCGTGCCGACGAAGTCCCGCAGGCTGGAGCCGCCCGCGCGGATCGCGGCGCGCAGGGTCCGCCTGATCTCTCGCGCGAGCCGATCGCAGCGCAACAGCGACAGCTTGCGGGCACTCGTTGTCGGCCGGATGCGTGCGCGAAACAGGCTTTCGCTCGCGTAGATGTTGCCGATGCCGACGATCTCCTTCGAGTCCATCAGCATCAACTTGATGGCGCTGCGATGCTTGCGCGTGATCGCATGCAGGCGATTGCCGTCGAACGCGTCCGACAGTGGTTCGACGCCCAGGTGCGCAAGCAGCGGGTGCAGCAGCGGGTCGCCCGCGGTCCATAGCACCGCGCCGAAGCGGCGCGGGTCGCGCAGTCGCAGCACGCGTCCGCCGAAGGCGATGTCGATGCGGTCGTGCGGGCCGGGAGGCACATCGGTGCCGACCACGCGCAAGCTTCCCGACATGCCCAGATGCACGATCAGGTGACCGTCTACGCAGTCCAGCAGCAGATACTTTCCGCGCCTTTCGATCGCCCTGACGGCCCTGCCGGCGAGCTTCGAGACCTCTGCGGACACGGGCCAGCGCAGGCGTGGTTCGCGCACGACGACTGCCGAGATGCGGTGACCGAGGAGTTGTCCGGCGATGCCGAGTCGCGTGACCTCCACTTCAGGCAACTCGGGCATCAGGCTGGCTCCGTGACTTTGCTTGTGCAGCGCACCGAATATACCTAAACTCGTTGCGATGATTTCGCCGTATCGCAGAGGGTTGTTTGCGCTGTTGCTGGCCTGCCAGGTGCTCGTTGCAGGCTCGCAGGTACCGGACGCCAATGCCGCCGCGGTCGCCCGCGGCGAAGAAGTGCTGCCGCTGAACGACCTTTCGCCGGAAGTCCTCTACGGCTTCCTGATGGCGGAAATCGCGCTGCAGCGTGGCGGCGCCGGCCTCGCGGCGCAGACGCTGGTCGACCTGGCCAAGAGCACGCGCGATCCGCGCATCGCGCGCCGTGCAGTGGAGGTGGCCAATCACGCGCGCATGCCGGCGCTTGCGCTGGAGGCGGCGCGAATCTGGCACGAGCAGAGCCCGGAGTCGGCACAGGCGCTGCAGTCGCTGATGGTGCTGCTGGTCGGCTCGCGCAAGGTCATCGAGGCCGAGCCCTACATCGAGAAGGTGCTCGCGCGCGATGGCCCTGCGGCGGCCAACGGGTTCCTGCAGCTCAACCGCCTGCTGGCCTCCAATCCGGACAAGCTCGAGAACCTCGGCGTCATCGAGCGGCTTGCCGGGCGGCACGCGCAACTGCCGCAGGCGCACTTCGCGGTGGCGCAGGCCGCGATGGCGGCAGAGAAGGAGTCGCTCGCGCTCGAAAGAATCCGTCGCGCGGCCGAGCTGCGTCCCGATTGGGAGGCGGCCGCACTGTTTGAAGCGCAGATCCTGCAACGCCGCGAGCCGGCGGCGGCGCTCGAGCGGCTGTCGGCTTTCCTGGCGGCGAACCCTGCGTCGCGTGAGGTACGGCTGAACTATGCGCGGGCACTGGTCGGGGAAAAGCGCTTCGTGGATGCTCGCCGCGAGTTCGACCGGCTGCTCGCGGACCACCCGGACAACTCCGATGTCATCTACGCGGTGGCGCTGCTGGCAGTGCAAAGCCGCGACTACGACCTCGCCGAAGCCAACTTCAGGCGGCTTCTCGATACCGGGTTCCGTGATCCGAATGCCGTGCGCTACACGCTCGGCCAGGTTGCCGAGGAGCGCAAGGACTATTCAGGCGCCCGCCAGTGGTATCGCGCGATCCCGGGCGGCGAGTATTTCGTCGCCTCCCGCCTGCGCTATGCGCAGACCCTGTCGAGGGAGGGAATGCTGGATGAAGCACGGGGCTACCTGCGCGAGCAGCGTGCTGCTGCAGGCGAGCAGAGGGTGCAGTTCGTCATCGCCGAGGCGCAGCTGCTGCGCGATGCGGGAAAGCACGCGCTCGCCTACGAGCTGCTGGGCGACGAGCTTGCCAAGGCTCCCGAGCAGCCGGAACTGCTCTACGATCACGCGTTGACGGCGGAGAAGCTCGATCGTTTCGACGTCATGGAGGCCAATCTGCGCAAGCTGATCGAGCTGCAGCCGAACCATGCGCATGCCTACAACGCCCTCGGCTACTCGATGGCCGAACGCAAGCTGCGCCTGGATGAGGCGAAAAAGCTGATCGAGAAGGCGCTCGAGCTGATGCCGACCGACTACGCCATCATCGACTCGATGGGCTGGGTGCTGTACCGGCTGGGCGACAACGCGGGTGCGCTCGAGTACCTGCGACGGGCCTTTCGCGGCAGGCCGGACGGCGAGATTGCAGCGCATCTCGGGGAGGTGCTGTGGGAGAGCGGGCAGCGTGAGGAAGCCGAGCGGATCTGGAACGAAACGCTGAAGACCCATCCCGCCGACGAGGTCCTGCGCAAGACCATCGAGCGCTACCGGAAGTAGCGCGCGAGCGGTGGCGTTCGCTTCCACCTTCAGAGCATTCGCCCGCGCGTGTGCGCTTGTCGCCGCGATCATGGTGGCGGGGTGCGCGGAACTCGCGGTGCTGGCGCCGGACGAACAGGTCGAGTTCGAGTTCGACGGCCGCATCGCGGTGCGCTACCGCGACGACGCATCCAGCGGCAACGTGTCGTGGCGGCATCGCGTCGACGGCGACGAGGTGCTGCTCACCACGCCGCTTGGCCAGGGGGTCGCGCGCATCGTGCGCGAGGGCGGCGTCGTCACGCTTACCACCGCCGATTCGAGGGAGCACACCGCGGCGGATGCGGAGGCGCTTACCGAATCCGTGCTCGGATTCCGCCTGCCGCTCGCGGGCCTGGCGGACTGGGTGCGCGGACGGCCGTCGCCGGGCCCGGCGCTGGAGCGGCGCGACGCCGAAGGACGGCTGGCGAGCCTGGAGCAATCCGGCTGGTCGATCGACTTCCTCGCGTACGCCGGAGACCTGCCCTCGCGCATGAAGCTCTCCTATCCAGGCATCGAGATCCGCCTGGCAATCGGCGAGTGGAAGCGGTGATTCCGCCGCAGATGCAGTGGTTTCCTGCGCCGGCCAAGCTGAACCTGTTCCTGCACGTGCTCGGCCGGCGCGCCGACGGCATGCACCTGCTGCAGACGGTGTTCCGGTTGATCGGCTACGAGGACCGCGTCGGCGTGGCGGTGCGGAGCGACGGCGCGATCGAGCGCGAGACGTCGCTGCCGGGGGTTGCAGCCGAGTCGGACCTCTGCGTCAGGGCGGCGCGGCTGCTGAAGTCCGCAACCGGCAGCGCGCTGGGTGCGACGCTCGCGCTGGACAAGCGCATCCCCATGGGCGGAGGCCTGGGCGGCGGCTCATCCGACGCCGCGACCGTCCTGATCGTCCTGAACCGCCTGTGGGGAACCGCGCTTGCCGATGCCGAGCTCGCCCGGCTGGGGCTGCAGCTCGGCGCCGACGTGCCGGTTTTCCTGTTCGGTCGCAACGCGCTGGGCGAGGGCGTGGGCGAGCGCCTGAGCGCGCTTGCGCTGCCGCCAGCCTGGTACCTCGTGCTGGTGCCCCAAGTCGCGGTTTCAACAAGGGAAATCTTCTCGGATTCCGCGTTGACACGGGATACGGAACCGCTCAAAATGTCGGCCTTTTTGCCGGGGCAAGGCCGCAACGACCTGGAGCCTGTCGTGACGCGCCGCTACCCCGAGGTTGCCAGGCACCTGGAATGGCTGCGCAAGCGCAGCCCGCAGGCGCGGATGACGGGCTCCGGCGCATGTGTTTTTGCGGAGTACACGACGGAAGGCGAGGCGCGCGCCTTCCATTCGCAGTTGCCGGAGACGATGCATGGCTTTGTCGCGCAGGGCCTGGAGCGTCACCCGCTTTGCATGGATTGTTGAGTTTCAGCTGGGGCGTCGCCAAGCTGGTCTAAGGCACCGGATTTTGATTCCGGCATTCCGAGGTTCGAATCCTCGCGCCCCAGCCACAGCACACATGTGCGCCGCGCCAGCGGCGGGCGTGCAGGGATGAATACTATGTCGCCGCATTCGGGAATGGACCGCCTGATGGTGTTTACGGGGAACGCGAATCCCCGGCTCGCCCAGGACGTCACCAAGCACCTCAACCTCGCATTGGGGCGGGCCATCGTCGGCCGGTTCTCGGATGGGGAGGTGATGGTGGAGGTGCTCGAGAACGTGCGCGGCAAGGACGTTTTCGTGCTGCAGTCCACCTGCGCGCCCACCAACGACAGCCTGATGGAGCTGCTGGTGATGGTCGACGCGCTGAAGCGCTCGTCTGCGGCCCGGGTTACCGCGGCGATTCCGTACTTCGGCTATTCGCGGCAGGATCGCCGGCCGCGCTCGGCGCGCGTCGCGATCAGCGCCAAGGTGGTGGCGAACATGCTCACCTCGGTGGGCGTGGCGCGCGTGCTGACGATGGATCTGCACGCGGACCAGATCCAGGGCTTCTTCGACATCCCGGTGGACAACATCTACGCCGCGCCGGTGCTGCTCGGAGACGTCTGGAAGCAGCGCTACGACGACGTGGTCGTGGTGTCGCCGGATGTGGGCGGCGTGGTCAGGGCGCGAGCGCTCGCCAAGCGCCTCGAATCGGACCTTGCGATCATCGACAAGCGCCGGCCGAAGGCGAACGTGTCGGAGGTCATGAACGTCATCGGCGAAGTGGAAGGGCGCACCTGCGTGATCATGGACGACATGGTCGACACCGCCGGCACGCTGTGCAAGGCGGCGCAGGTCCTGAAGGAGCAGGGCGCAAAGCGCGTCGTCGCGTACTGCACGCACCCGGTGCTGTCGGGCGGGGCGGTGGCGCGGATCGCGGATTCGGACCTCGACGAACTGGTCGTCACCGACACGATTCCGCTTGGCGAGGATGCGCGCGCATGCAGGAAGGTCCGGCAGTTGACGGTGGCGGGGCTGCTCGCCGAGACCATACTCAGGATCTTCAACGAGGATTCGGTGAGTTCGTTGTTCATCGAGTAGGCGGACAAGGGACGAGCCATCAACCATCCGCCTGTGCCCGGTCGCGGGCCTGGCGGATACACGAAAGGAAGTGCGATGAAATTCGATATCGAAGCGCGCAAGCGCGAAGCGCAGGGAACGGGTGCGAGCCGCCGTCTGCGCAATGCCGGAAAGGTGCCCGGCATCGTGTATGGCGGGGACAAGGAACCGGTCAACCTGGAACTGAGCCAGAAGGACATGCTGCGCAACCTCTCGAACGAGAAGTTCCATGCATCCATCCTGACGCTCAAGGTGGACGGCGCGCCTGAATCGGTGCTGCTGCGCGCGTTCAACATGCATCCGTGGAAGGCGCAGGTGCAGCACGTGGATTTCCAGCGCGTGTCCAAGGACCGCAAGATCCACATGAAGGTGCCGCTGCACTTCGTCAACGCCGAGATTTCGCCCGGCGTGAAGCTGCAGGGCGGCCTGGTCAGCCACGTGATGAACGAGATCAACATCACCTGCTTCCCGGACGACCTGCCGGAGTACATCGAGGTGGACCTGGGCCAGATGTCGATCGGAAACTCGGTGCACGTGAAGGACCTTAGCCTGCCCAAGGGCGTCGAAGTGGTGCTGCACCGGGCGGAGAACCCGGTGGTTGCCTCGGTGCTGGTGCCCAAGTTGGTCACCGAGGAGGAGACGGCTGCCGCCGAGGCGACGCCTGCTGCCGCGGACGTGCCCGCCACCGCGCAGGCCGCTCCCGAAAAGGCTGCGGAGGGCGACGCCGCCAAGGCCGCCGAGAAGAAGAAGTAAGCCTTGCCGGGGATCCGCCTCATCGTCGGGCTGGGCAACCCCGGCAAGGACTACGAGCGCACGCGGCACAACGCCGGGTTCTGGTGCATCGAGCGCTTCGCTGCCGCCAACGGCATCGACATGCGCAAGGACACCAAGTACCAGGCACTGGTGGGCCGGCACGCCGGCGGCGCGTGGCTCGTCATGCCGCAGACCTTCATGAACGGAAGCGGCAGGCCGGTGCACATGCTCGCGGGCTTTTTCAAGATCGCGCCCGAAGAGATCCTGGTGCTGCACGACGAGCTGGACTTTCCCCCCGGCACCGCGAAGATGAAGCAGGGAGGCGGCATCGCCGGTCATAACGGCCTGCGCGACATTTCGCAGCGCATCGGCAGCCATGACTACTGGCGGGTACGCATCGGCATCGGCCACCCGGGAGACAAGCGGCAGGTGGAACACTACGTGCTGCAGAAGCCCTCTCCCGAGGACCGCGCCGCGATCGAGCAGACGGTCGCCAAGGCGGTCGAAATCCTGCCGCTTTGCCTCGCCGGCGACATGCAGGGCGCGATGCTGAAGCTGCACACCAAAGAGAAGGCCTCTTGAGCCTGAAGTGTGGCATCGTCGGCCTGCCGAATGTCGGCAAGTCCACGCTCTTCAACGCGCTTACGAAGGCCGGCATCGCGGCGGAGAACTATCCCTTCTGCACCATCGAGCCGAATGTCGGCATCGTCGAGGTGCCGGATCCGCGCCTGGCGAAGCTTGCGGACATCGAGAAGCCGCAGAAGCTCATTCCCGCCGTGGTGGAGTTCGTCGACATCGCCGGGCTGGTGGCCGGCGCATCCAGGGGCGAGGGCCTCGGCAACCAGTTTCTCGCCAACATCCGCGAGACCGACGCGATCGCGCACGTGGTGCGCTGCTTCGAGGACCCGAACGTCATCCATGTCGCCAACAAGGTCGATCCTGTCGCCGACATCGAGGTGATCAACACCGAGCTGGCCCTCGCGGACCTCGCGGCGGTGGAGAAGCAGTTGTCGAAGAACGTGAAAGTCGCGAAGTCCGGCGGCGACAAGGAAGCGCAGCGCCTGGTCGCGGTGCTGGAAAAGGCGATGACGGCGCTGGACAAGGCGCAGCCCGTGCGGACACTGGACTGGTCGAAGGAGGAACTCGCGGTGCTGAAGCCGCTGTTCCTGCTCACCATGAAGCCGACCATGTACGTGGCCAACGTCGACGAGCATGGTTTCAAGGACAACCCGCTGCTCGCCGCCGTGGAGGCGCATGCGAAGAAGGAAGGCGCGCCGGTGGTGGCGATCTGCGCGGCGATGGAATCGCAGATCGCCGAGCTGGGCGACGAGGACAAGGCGATCTTCCTCGCCGACATGGGCATGGAGGAGCCGGGCCTGAACCGCGTCATCCGCGCGGGCTACGCGCTGATGGGCCTGCAGACCTACTTCACCGCCGGTCCCAAGGAAGTGCGCGCGTGGACGGTGCCGGTGGGCGCCACCGCGCCGCAGGCCGCAGGCGTGATCCACACCGACTTCGAGAAGGGCTTCATCCGCGCCGAGGTGACCGCGTACGATGACTACGTCGCCTGCAAGGGCGAGCAGGGTGCCAAGGAGGCGGGCAAGCTGCGGGTCGAAGGCAAGGAGTACGTGGTGCGCGACGGCGACGTCATGCACTTCCGCTTCAACGTCTGATCGACGTACCATGGCGGCCATGCGTACCACCCTGTTCGCGCTACTGGCACTGATACTTCCGCAGGTGTCGGCGGCGGCCGAACTGCCGATCTTCGATGCCCACGTGCACTACTCGCACGACGCCTGGGACAACCTGCCGCCGAAGGATGCGATCGCGATCCTGCGCAAGTCCGGCGTGAAGCGCGCGCTGGTATCGAGTTCCGGCGACGACGGCCAGCAGCGCCTGTTCATCGAGGCGCCGGACATCATCCTGCCGTCGCTGCGCCCCTACCGCTCGCGCGGCGAGATCTCGAGCTGGGTGCGCGACCCGAGCATGCCCGGGTACCTGGAAGAGCGGCTGAGGAAGTACCGCTACGTCGCCATCGGCGAATTTCACCTCTACGGCGCGGACGCCGACCTGCCGGGTCCGCGACGCATGGTCGAGCTTGCGCGCCAGTACAAGCTTTACCTGCACGCGCATTCGGATGCCGACGCGGTGGAGCGCCTGTTCAGGCAGTGGCCCGAAGCGCGCATCCTGTGGGCGCACTCCGGATTCGACCAGCCATCGAACGTGCGCGAGATGCTCCGCAAGCATCGCAACTTGTGGTGCGACCTCGCCTTCCGCACCGATCACGGCTCGGGCGGCAAGCCGCCGCCGGAATGGCGCGCGCTGTTCCTGGAGTTCCCGGACCGCTTCACGGTCGGCTCCGACACCTTTACGCCGGAGCGCTGGCACTACATTCCCGAGCACGCGAGGTGGTCACGCCAATGGCTGTCGGATCTTCCGCGGGACGTTGCCGAGCAGATCGCCTGGAAGAACGGCGAGCGCCTGTTCGGCGGCATGCTGCGCTAGCCGCGCTCCTCGCTGCTGGCGCGGCGACCGGCGCGTTCGCCTGCGAGCTGCCGGAAGCGAAGCGCATCCAGGGCGCGAAGCACAGCATTGCGTATCGCACCGTGCCTGCGCGCATCAGTGTCGGCGAGCATTTCGCGCTCGAGATCGCGGTGTGCCCGCCGGCGCCCGGCCTGCAGGCGAACGCGCACATGCCCGAGCACCGGCACGGCATGAACTACCGTCCGACGCTTACGCCTGCGGGCGAGGGACGCTATCGCTCCGAAGGCTGGCTGTTCCACATGCCCGGGCGCTGGGAGTTCGTCTTCGACGCGGGTGGCGAGCGCCTCACCGACAGCCTGCGGCTGGAGTGAAGCGCGCGCTCGGCATCCTGCTCGCGTGCCTGGCGGGTTCCGCCGCCGCGCAGCTGCTCGATTTCAGTGCCGACGAGGTGCGCGGCATCCTGCGCCACGGTCCCTGGCCGGCGCCGTGGTCGCCGGACCCGTCGAATCGCGCGTCCGGCAAGGCGGAAGCGATCGCGTGGGGCCAGCGCCTGTTCTTCGAGCCGCGGCTGTCCAGCGGCGGTGCCGCAGCTTGCGCGCGATGCCACGTACCCCAGCTGGGCTGGCAGGACGGCCTGCCACGCGGGCGGGGCCTCGCGCCGCTCGACCGCAACACGCTGGGGTTGCTGAATGTGCGCCACCAGCGCTGGTTCGGCTGGGATGGCGCCGGCGACTCGCTGTGGGCGCAGAGCATCCGTCCGATCATCGATGTGCGCGAAATGGGCCGCACGCCCGGCGAGGTCGCCGCATTGGTGCGCGGCGACCCGCTGCATGCCTGCGGCTACCGGGCGTCATTCGGTGCGCCACCCCCGGACGACGACGAGGCGGTGCTCGCCGGCGTCGGCAAGGCGCTCGCCGCGTTCCAGGAGACGCTGGTGTCCGGGCGCACGCCCTTCGACGACTTCCGCGACGCGCTCGAGCGCGGCGACCGCGCCAAGGCCGCGCGCTATCCGGCGGCGGCGCAGCGCGGGCTGCGCATCTTCATCGGCAAGGGAGCGTGCAACCTGTGCCATGTCGGGCCGACCTTCAGCAACGGCGAGTTCGACGACATCGGCGTGCCGTTCTTCATCGCGCCGGGAAAGGTCGATCCCGGGCGCCACGGCGGCATCGTGCGCCTGCGGCAGAACCCGTTCAACCTGCTCGGGCGCCACAGCGACGATGCCACGCGCGCGAGCGCGACGCGCACGCGCCACGTTGCGCTCGAGCACCGGAACTTCGGCGAGTTCAAGGTGCCCGGGCTGCGCAATGTCGCGCGGACCGCACCCTACACCCACCACGGGCGGCTCGCCACGCTGGACGACGTAATCCGGCATTACTCCGACATGGACCCGGACCGCATCCATTCCGACGGCGTGGCGATCCTGCGGCCGCTGCAGCTGGACGCGGGCGAAATGCGCGACCTCGCCGCGTTCCTCAAGTCGCTCACTGAGCACGAAGGAGCGCCACCGGCCAGGGCGCTCAGCCGTGCGTGCGGATCTCCGTCACCGCCTCGGGATTGACCAGCGAGCTGAGGTCGCCCGGGTCCTCGCCCAGGTAGGCTGCGCGGATGACGCGGCGCATGATCTTCAGGTTGCGCGTCTTCGGGAGATCCGACACCAGCAGCACCGCCTTCGGCCGGAACGGCACGCCCAGGCCGTGCACCACCACGCGCGAAAGCTCGTCCTTCAGCGCGGCGGTGGCCTCGACGCCCATCTTCAGGCTGCACACCAGCACCAGCGCCTGACCCTTGATCGGATCGGGCACGCCGATCGCTGCCGCCTCGCCGAGCTTGCCGGTGCCCATCAGCAGCGCCTCGATCTCCGCCGGGCCGGTGCGCTTGCCGGCGATCTTCAAGGTGTCGTCCGAGCGGCCCCAGATGTACCAATGGCCATCGGCATCGCGGCTGGCGAAGTCACCGTGATGCCAGATGCCCGGCCAGGTGCTCCAGTAGTTGCCGATGTAGCGTTCGTCGTCGTGCCACAGGCTGCGCGTCAGTCCCATGGTCGGGCGGCGCATCACCAGCTCGCCGACGGTGCCCGCAGGCACCGGCCGGCCGGCCTCGTCGACCACGTCCGCGCCGGTTCCCGGCACCGGGGTGTTGAACGCGCAGGGCTTCAGCGGACGCAACAGGCAACAGGCGAGGATGCCCATCATCTCGGTGCCGCCGGAGAAGTTCAGCAGCGGCACGCGGCGGCGCCCGACGCGCTCGAACAGCCACGCCCAGGCCTCGGGCGTCCACGGCTCGCCGCTCGAGACCATCACGCGCAGTGCGGCAAGGTCATGCGACTTCCATGGCTCGCTGCCCTGCGCCATGAAGGTCCTGATGGTCGTCGGCGCGACGCCGAGGTAGCTCACGCGGTGCTCCGACGCGAGGCGCCACATGCGATCCGCGTCGGGAAAGTTCGGTGCGCCTTCGACCAGCACCAGCGTCGCACCAACGATGGGCGTGGTGAACACGATCAGCGGCCCCACCACCCAGCCCATGTCCGACATCCAGAGCATCCGGTCCTCGGGCTTCAGGTCCATGCAGATCGCGAGGTCGAGCACGATCTTCGCCGGGAAGCCGGCGTGGGCGTGCACCACGCCCTTGGGCTTGCCGGTGGTGCCCGAGGTGAATACCAGCAGGTACGGATCGTCGGCGCCCATCTCCTCGGTCGGCGCATCCTCGGGTTGCGCGGCGACCAGATCGTGCCACCAGTGGTCGCGGCCGGCGCGCATCGATACCGGGTTGCCGGCGCGCTTCAGCACGATGACGTGTTCCAGCCCCGGCGCCTGCGCAGCCGCCTCGTCGACGATCGCCTTCGCGTCCACCGGCTTGCCGCGGCGCGAGGTGCCGTCGACGCACACCAGCGCCTTCGCGCGGCCGAGTTCCAGCCGCGACAGCATCGCGTCGGCGCCGAAGCCGGAGAAGAGCGGCATCACGATGGCGCCGATCTTCGCCGCGGCGAGCATCGAGATCATCGCTTCCGGCACGTTCGGCAGGTAGATCGCGACCACGTCGCCGCGGCCGATGCCTAGCGCGCGCAGGGCACCCGCGAAGCGGCAGACTTCGCGATCGAGCTCGCGGTAGCTGTAGCTCGCGCGCGCGCCATCCTCGCCCTCCCAGGCGAGCGCCTGCTTGTCCCAGGTCGGCGTGCCGCGCCAGCGGTCGAGCGCGTTCAGCACGACGTTGGTGGTGCCGCCCACGCACCAGCGGGTCCACGGCGCGCCGCGCGATTCGTCCAGCACGCGCTCGTAGGGCCGGTAGAAACGCCAGTCCAGGTGCTTCAGCAGCGCGTCGTAGAACCATGCCGGCTCGGCATCGGCTCGCCGCAGCAGCTCGTCGTAGCCGGCGATGCCGAGCGCGGCAATGAAGCGCGTCAGGTTCGCCTGCGCGAGCGTGCCGGCGTCAGGCTGCCAGGCGCTGGGCTCAGCCGGCACGCGGCTCAGGCCGCGACGGCGCGCGGTGCGCGGTCGGCGAAGATCTTCGCCAGCGTGTTTTCGAACCGCACCACCTCCGCGCCCTCGAGCAGGCCGTGCTTCACCATCTCGCGGTGAAGTTCCGGCAGGTGGTAGTGCGGCACCGACGCATAGAGGTGGTGCTCGATGTGGTAGTTGACGCGATGCGGGAAAAGCAGCCACTCGACCAGGGGCGAGGCGAGGTTGGTGCGCGCGGCGGTGAGCGGCGAGGAGAAATCGGTGGTCGCGCCGTGCTCGGCGATCGCGCGCAGCCGCAGGATCGCCTGCACCACGGTCGCCAGCGGCAGGATCCACAGCACCAGGTACTGCGCGAGGTAGCCGCTTGCCGCGGCGAGCGCGAACGCGACGACGTGAAATCCGATCACCGCGTTGCGGTCGGAGAGCGCCTCGGCGCGCAGGCGCGCCGAGCTGTCGTTCAGCGGGCGCATGGCGACGTTGGTCTCGGTGTTCAGCGCCGGCGCGCCGCCGAGGAAGTAGGCATAGGTCTTCCACGCCGTGAACCCGGCGAGGTCCTTCGCCAGCTTCCTCGCCAGGTAGAGCCGGCCGCGCGGATAGCCGCCATGCAGCGCGGTATCCGGGTCCGCCGGGCCGTACAGGTTGTTGTGGTGCAGCCGGTGGATGACGCGGTAGGTGCGCATCGACAGCCCCTGCACCATCGCGCAGGCGCGGCCCACCAGGTCGTTCAACCAGCGCGATTCGAACAGCCGGTAGTGCGCCGCGTCGTGCGCGAGCACGAACAGCGCATGCTGCCGCGTGCCGATCAGGATCACGCAGGGAACCACCACCCACGGCGTCCACCAGGCGAGCGCGGCGGCGACCAGCGCGCCGATGGCGAGGACCTCCTGCGCCACCGACCACGCCGAGCGCCACGGCGAGATGCGCGACAGGCGCTGGACGATCTCCGCGGGCAGCGCCTTGCGGAAATCGTCCTTGAACTCCTCGCCCCGGGTTACAGCCCCATGCATACGTACTTGACCTCGACGTACTCGTCGATGCCGTACTTCGAGCCCTCGCGGCCCACGCCCGACTGCTTCATGCCGCCGAAGGGCGCGACTTCCGAGGTGATCAGGCCGCTGTTGACGCCGACCATGCCGTAGTCCAGCGCCTCGGCCACCTTCCACACGCGGCCGATGTCGCGGCTGTAGAAGTACGCGGCGAGCCCGTACTCGGTGTCGTTGGCGAGCTTCACCACTTCCTCGTCGGTCTTGAAGCGGAAGATCGGCGCCACCGGGCCGAAAGTCTCCTCGCGGAAGATCTTCATCCCCGGCTTCGCCTCCGTGATCACGGTCGGCTCGAAGAACGTGCCGCCGCGCGCGTGGCGCTTGCCGCCGGTAAGGAGCTTGCCGCCGCCCTTGGTCGCGTCGGCGACGTGCTCCTCGACCTTCGCCAGCGCGGCGGCGTCGATCAGCGGTCCCTGCGTGACGCCGGCCTCCGCCCCCTGCCCGACCTTCAGCGCCTTCACCTTCTCGGCAAACTTCGCCGCGAAGGCGTCGTAGACCTTGTCGTGCACGAATAGCCGGTTGGCGCAGACGCAGGTCTGGCCGCTGTTCCTGTACTTGGAGATCATCGCACCTTCCACCGCCGCGTCGATGTCGGCGTCGTCGAAGACGATGAACGGGGCGTTGCCGCCCAGCTCCAGCGAGATCCGCTTCACGGTGTCCGCGCTCTGGCGCATCAGCAGCTGGCCGACCTCGGTGGACCCGGTGAACGAGATCTTGCGCACGGTCGGGCTGGCGCACAGCTCGCCGCCGATCGCCGGCGCGTCCCCGGTGACGATGTTCAGCACGCCTTTCGGGAAGCCCGCGCGCTCGGCGAGTTCCGCCAGCGCGAGCGCCGAGTACGGCGTCTGCTCGGCGGGCTTCAGCACGATGGTGCAGCCGGCGGCGAGGCCAGGCGCGACCTTGCGCGTGATCATGGAGTTGGGAAAGTTCCACGGCGTGATCGCGGCGCACACGCCCACCGGCTGCTTGACGACGACGACGCGCTTGTCCGCCCAGGGCGTGGGGATGGTGTCGCCGTAGACGCGCTTGGCGTCCTCGGCGCACCACTCGACGTACGCGGCGCCGATCGTGATCTCGCCCTTCGCCTCCGCGAGCGGCTTGCCCTGCTCGGTGGTGAGGATCAGCGCCAGGTCGTCGACGTTGGCGAGGATCAGGTCGTGCCAGCGGCGCAGGATCGTCGAGCGCTCCTTGGCGGTCTTCGCGCGCCAGCCGGCGAGCGCGCGCTCGGCGGCCTCGATCGCGCGCCGGGTCTCCGCCGCGCCCATGTCCGGCACCGTGCCGATCACCTCGCCGGTGGCGGGGTTGTCCACCTTGAAGGTCTTGCCACCGTCGGCGGAAGCCCAGGCGCCGTCGACGTAGCACTGCTCGCGGAAGAGCTTCGGGTCCTTCAGCGGGATGGCAGGAAGGCCTGCCTTGGAGGGGGCGTTCATGGCGGTTCTCCGGGGTCTGCTTGGGAGGCCCATTGTAGCAATCCGCCTGTAACAATCCTGCAATATCCGGTGCCTAGACTCGCCGCCATTCCCAATCAGCCAGGAGTCTGGATCCATGAATTCACGCATGCAGTTGCCGGGTCGGGTGCTCGTCGTTGCCGCCGCGGCGGCGTTGTCCGCCCAGGCCTTCGCCGCCGACATCACCGGCGCGGGCGCGACGTTTCCCTATCCGATCTACGCCAAGTGGGCCGATGCCTACAAGAAGGCGACCGGCGTAGGACTCAACTACCAGTCGATCGGCTCGGGCGGCGGCATCAAGCAGATCACCGCGAAGACGGTCGACTTCGGCGCCTCGGACATGCCGTTGAAGCCCGAGGACCTGCAGAAGCACGGCCTGATGCAGTTCCCGGCGGTGATGGGTGGCGTGGTCCCGGTCTACAACATCAAGGGCCTGGGCAAGGGCGACATCACGCTTACCGGCGAGCAGCTCGCGCAGATCTACCTGGGCAAGATCAAGAAGTGGAATGACCCGTCGCTGGTGGCGAACAACAAGGGCGTCAAGCTGCCCGACCAGGCGATCTCGGTGGTGCATCGCTCGGACGGGTCCGGTACCACGTTCATCTTCGCCAATTACCTCTCCAAGGTCAGCCCCGAGTGGAAGTCGACGGTAGGCGAGGGCACGTCCCTGAAGTGGCCCACCGGCGTGGGCGGCAAGGGCAATGAAGGTGTCGCCAACTACGTCGGCCGCATCAATGGCGCGATCGGCTACGTCGAGTATGCCTACGCGAAGCAGAACAAGCTGGCCGCGGCGAAGATGGTGAATCGCGACGGCAAGGCGGTGATTCCCGACGAGGATTCGTTCAAGGCGGCGGCAGCGGGCGCGGACTGGGCAAAGGCGCCCGGGATGGCGCTGCTGCTCACCGACCAGCCCGGTGCGCAGAGCTGGCCGATGACCGGTGCGACGTTCATCCTCATGCACCTTACGCAGGCCAAGCCCGAGAACGCGAAGGAAGTGCTCAAGTTCTTCGACTGGTCGTTCAAGAACGGCGGCAAGATGGCGGCGGAGCTGGACTACGTCCCGATGCCCGAGACGGTGGTGGGCCTGGTCCAGTCGGCGTGGAAATCGCAGATCAAGGACGCCTCTGGCAAGCCGGTCTACTGATAGCGAGACGGCAATCGCCTGATCCGCAACGGGGGGTGGACCGCACCCCCCGTTTCGTTTCCGCCGCAACGCATCCCCCTTAGCCCCCTTACAATCCCGAGCTTCCGCATGTCCACGAGCGCAGCCACGCTTGACCTGTCCAGGGCCGCAGAAGGCGCCATCTCGATGAGGGATCCGCAGAACCAGCGCAAGGTGCGCTCCGCGCCGTGGCTGGACACGGCGTTCGCGTGGGTCACGCGCTTCTTCGCCTTCGTGGTGTTCAGCCTGCTGCTGGCGATCCTCGCGTCGCTGTTCGTCGGCAGCCAGCTGTCGATCAAGGAGTACGGCTTTTCCTTCATCTGGTCCGCCGACTGGGATCCCGTGCAGGAGAAGTTCGGCGCGCTGGTGCCGATCTACGGCACGCTGGTGACTTCGCTGATCGCGATGGCGATCGCGATCCCGGTCAGCTTCGGCATCGCCCTGTTCCTCACCGAGCTTTCCCCGGGCTGGCTGCGGCGCCCGCTCGGCACCGCGATCGAACTGCTGGCGGCGATCCCGTCCATCATCTACGGCATGTGGGGCCTGTTCGTGTTCGCGCCGCTGATGCAGACGCACGTGCAGCCCGCGCTCATCGACGCCTTCGGCGACATTCCGCTGCTGGGTGTGCTGTTCAGCGGCCCGCCGATCGGCATCGGCATGCTTACCGCCGGCGTGATCCTGTCGATCATGGTCATTCCGTTCATCAGCGCGGTGATGCGCGACGTGTTCGAGATCGTTCCGCCGATGCTGAAGGAGTCCGCGTACGGCCTGGGGGCGACCACCTGGGAAGTGGTCTGGCGCGTCGTGCTGCCCTACACCAAGGTCGGCGTCATCGGCGGCATCATGCTGGGACTCGGCCGCGCGCTCGGAGAGACGATGGCCGTCACCTTCGTCATCGGCAACGCGCACAGGCTGTCGGCGTCGCTGATGGCACCGGGCAACAGCATCGCGTCGGCGCTCGCCAACGAGTTCACCGAGGCGGTGGGCGACCTGTACTTCTCGGCGCTGATCGAGCTCGGCCTGATCCTCTTCCTCATCACCACCATCGTGCTGGCGCTGTCGAAGCTGCTGCTGATGCGGCTCGCGCGCTCGGAAGGCAGGCAATCATGACGGCGGCGAGCGGCACGATCAGCGCGGACAATCCGCGCTACCGGGCGCGCAAGCGCATGAACGCCTTGCTGCTCGTGCTCTCGGCGGTGGCGCTGGCATTCGGGCTGTTCTGGCTGATATGGATCCTTGGCGTGCTGCTGTTCGAGGGCGGCACCGCGCTCGCCCGCGCCACGCTCTACTACAAGATGACGCCGCCGCCGGGCGCGGACGGCGGCCTCGCCAACGCGATCGCGGGCAGCTTCGTCATGGTGCTCGCCGGTACGATGCTCGGCACGCCGATCGGCGTGCTCGCCGGCACCTACCTGGCCGAGTTCGGCGGGCGCAGCTGGCTCGCGGGCGCCACCCGCTTCCTCAACGACGTGCTGCTGTCCGCGCCATCGATCGTGATCGGCCTGTTCGTCTATTCGGTGTACGTGGCGAAGGTAAAGCATTTCTCGGCCTGGGCGGGCGCGATGGCGCTCGCGCTGCTCGTCATCCCGGTGGTCGTGCGCACCACCGACGACATGCTCAAGCTGGTGCCGGGCACGCTGCGCGAGGCCGCCGTCGCGCTCGGCTGCCCGATGTGGAAGATGGTGACCATGATCACCTACCGCGCGGCGCGCACCGGCATCATGACCGGCATCCTGCTGGCGGTGGCGCGCATCAGCGGCGAGACCGCGCCGCTGCTGTTCACGTCGCTGAACAACCAGTTCTGGTCCACCGACATGAACGCGCCCATGGCCAACCTGCCGGTGGTCATCTTCCAGTTCGCCATGAGCCCGTACGAGGACTGGCACCGGCTCGCGTGGGGCGGCGCGGCGCTGATCACGATTGCCGTGCTGTTGCTGAACATCCTTGCGCGCACGCTGTTCCGCAAGGCCCACTGACGCATGGAACAAACACGGGAAACCACATCGATGCAGACCGATACCCTGACGGCGGACGCGCGGCCGCGCATCCACACCGCGGTACGCGCAGACGCCGAGGACGCGCGCACGCGCGCCGGCGAGTTCAAGCCCCGGCTGAGCATCCGGCAGCTGAACTTCTACTACGGGGCGTTCCAGGCACTGAAGGACATCACGATGGACGTGCCCGATCGCAAGGTCACGGCCTTCATCGGCCCCTCGGGCTGCGGCAAGTCCACGCTGCTGCGGACCATGAACCGGATGTACTCGCTGTATCCGGACCAGCGCGCGGAGGGCGAGATCCTGATGGATGGCGAGAACCTGCTGACCACCAGGCAGGACGTTTCCCTGATCCGGGCGAAGATCGGCATGGTGTTCCAGAAGCCCACGCCGTTCCCGATGTCGATCTACGACAACATCGCGTTCGGCGTGCGGCTGTTCGAGAGCATGAACCGGCGCGAGATGGACGAGCGCGTGGAGTGGGCGCTGACGCGCGCCGCGCTGTGGGACGAGGTCAAGGACAAGCTCGCGCAGAGCGGCCAAAGCCTCTCCGGCGGGCAGCAGCAGCGCCTGTGCATCGCGCGCGGCATCGCCATCAAGCCCGAGGTGCTGCTGCTGGACGAGCCGTGCTCGGCGCTGGATCCGATCTCGACCGCCAAGGTCGAGGAACTGATCCACGAGCTGAAGAGCGACTACACGGTGGTGATGGTCACGCACAACATGCAGCAGGCTGCGCGCGTGTCGGATTACACTGCCTACATGTACCTTGGCGAGTTGATCGAGTTCGACGTCACCGACACGATCTTCATCAAGCCGAAGCGGCAGGAAACCGAGGACTACATCACCGGCAGGTTCGGCTAGGGGGCGGCATGGCGATCACCGAGCACATCTCCAAGCAGTTCGAGTCGGACCTCGACGCCACCTGCACGCGCGTGCTGCAGATGGGCGGGCTGGTGGAGGCGCAGATCCGCGCCGCGATCGACGGCTTCGCCTCCGGCGAGGACCAGCTGCTCGCGCGCGTGATCGCCGACGACCACCGCGTGAACGCCTACGAGGTGTCGATCGACGAGGCATGCGCGCAGCTCATCGCGCGCCGCCAGCCCGCCGCCGGCGACCTGCGCCTGATCATGGCGATCAGCAAGATCGTCACCGACCTCGAGCGCATCGGCGACGAGGCCGAGAAGATCGCGCGCATGTCCAAGCTGATCCACGACCGCGGCATGCAGCCCTCGAACCGCTTTCCCGGGATCCGGCACGCGGCGACCAGCGCGGTCGGCATGCTGCGCATGGCGCTGGACGCGTTTGCCAGGCGCGATGCGCAGACCGCCGCCGAGGTGCTTGCGCAGGACGACGCCATCGACGCCGAGTTCCGCTCGATCCTGCGCCAGCTCATCACCTTCGTCATGGAGGATCCGCGCATCATCTCCACTGCGCTCGAGATCGTCTGGATCGCCAAGGCGATCGAGCGCATCGGCGACCACGCGAAAAACATGGCAGAGCAGGTGATCTACATCGTCAAGGGAACCGATGTCCGCCATACTTCAGCCAAAGACATCAAGCGCGACGTCGACGCTGTCTAGCAGAACTGCCGCGACCGTGCTCGTCGTCGAGGACGAGCCGGCGATCCTCGAGCTGATCGCCGTGAACCTGGAGCATGCGGGGTACGCGGTGCTGCGGGCGATGAATGCCGAGGAAGCGGGTCGCGGACTCGCCGAAGTCCTGCCCGACGTCGTGCTCCTCGACTGGATGCTGCCCGGGCAGTCCGGCCTCTCGCTGGCGAAGAAGCTGCGTGCCGATGCGCGCACGCGCGAGCTGCCGATCATCTTCATCACCGCGCGCGTGGACGAGGCCGACAAGGTCGCCGGGCTCGAGGCGGGCGCCGACGACTACATCACCAAGCCCTTCTCGCCGCGCGAACTGGTCGCGCGCATCCGCGCGGTGCTGCGCCGGCGCGCGCCGGAGCTTGGCGACGCGCCGGTGGAGATCGGCGGCCTGCGCCTCGACCCTGGCGCGCACCGCGTCACTGGCGCGGGCAGGGCGCTTGCGCTCGGGCCGACCGAATTCCGGCTGCTGCATTTCCTCATGACGCACGCGGACCGCGTCTACTCCCGCTCCAGGCTGCTCGACGAGGTCTGGGGCGACCACGTGTTCCTCGAGGAGCGCACGGTGGACGTGCACATCCGGCGGCTGCGCCAGTCGCTCGCGCCCAGTGGGCACGATGCGATGATCGAGACCGTGCGCGGCAGCGGCTACGCGCTGCGTCCGCGCGGATAGTCACCATGCGTCTGCGCGCCGGCAGGTTCCTTCCGGGACTGCTGCTGTGCGCCCTGGTCGCGGTACCCGCCGGCCTGGTCTTCGGCGGCACGATCGGCTGGGCAAGCATGGCGCTCGGCCTGGGCGTGCTGCTGTGGCGCAACTACGCCAACCTGCTCGCGCTGCTCGACTGGGCCGCGCAGCCGCGGCTCGGCGACCCGCCGCACGGCGAGGGCGTGTGGGCCGAGGCGTTCGATCACCTGCACCGGCATCGCCGCGCCACGCTTCGCCGCCGCCGCGAACTCGCCACGCTGATGGTGCGCACCCGGCGCGCGGTCGAGGCGCTGCCCTACGGCGTGGCGCTGCTGGACGGCGACAACCGGCTGGAGTGGTGCAACGAGGTCGCGCAGGAGCACCTCGGCATCGACGCCGAGCGCGACCGCGGCCAGCCGGTGCAGAATTTCGTGCGCCAGCCGGAGTTCTTCGAATACCTCGCGTCCGACGACCTTGCCGCAGGCGTGGTGCTGCGCACCGGCCCGCCCGGCGGGCGCAGCCTGTCAGTGCAGATCGTCGCGGTCGATGACGCGGCCCGCCTGCTCCTCTCGACCGACATCACCGGCGCGGAGCGGCTCGAATCGATGCGGCGCGACTTCGTCGCCAACGTTTCCCACGAGTTGCGTACGCCGCTGACCGTGCTCGCGGGCTTTCTCGAAACCATCCGCGACCTGGACCTGGACGCCCAGCGCGTGCACGACTACGTCAGCCTGATGGCGCCGCAAGCCGATCGCATGAAGCGCATCATCGACGACCTACTGACCCTGTCGTCGCTCGAGCACGCACCGGCGTCGGCGCCCGAGCGCGTGCGCGTGCGGCTGCTGCTGGACCGCGTGATGGCCGAGGCGCGCATGCTGAGCGCGGGGCGGCACCAGCTGTCGTTGTCTGTGCAGGGCGAGCACGACCTCGCCGGCGCTGACGGCGAGATCGCCAGCGCGTTCACCAACCTGGTCACCAACGCCATCCGCTACACGCCCGCAGGCGGAGAGATCCGGCTGGCGTGGAAGTCCTCCGCCGAGGGCGCGGAGTTCTCCGTGACCGACACCGGCATCGGCGTGCCGCCGGAGCACGTGTCGCGGCTGACCGAACGCTTCTACCGCGTCGACCGCAGCCGCTCGCGCGAGACCGGCGGTACCGGGCTGGGCTTGTCGATCGTCAAGCACGCGCTGGCGCGCCATAACGGTGTGCTCGAGATCGAAAGCACACCCGGAAAGGGCAGCCGCTTTGCCGCGCGCTTTCCGGCGACGCGGTTGCTGGCGCGGGAGAGCGCTCAGAAGGTCCCCGGGTAAAGCCCGCCATCCACAAGCAGGTTCTGCCCGGTGACATAGCCGGCGCGCGCGCTGCACAGGAACGCGCAGTAGTCGCCGAACTCCTCGATGGTGCCATGCCGTCCCGCGGGGATCGCGGCGATGTTGGCGGCACGCGCGTCCTCGAAGCTCTTGTTGCCGCTCTTCGCCTGGAACTCGATGTTGCTCTTCAGGCGGTCGGTCCACATGCGCCCCGGCAGCAGGCCGTTGATGGTGACGTTGTGCATCGCGACCTTGCGCGCGATGCCGGCGACGAAGCCGGTGAGGCCGGTGCGCGCGCCGTTCGAGAGGCCCAGCTCCGCGATCGGCATTTTCACCGCGCTCGAGGTGATGTTGACGATGCGGCCGAACTTGCGCGCGATCATGCCGTCCACGCTGGCGCGGATCAGCTCGATCGGCGTAAGCATGTTCGCCTCCAGCGCCTTGATCCACTCGTCGCGGCCCCACTGGCGGAAATCCCCGGGCGGCGGGCCGCCCGCATTGTTGACGAGGATGTCCACCTGCGGGCAGGCGGCGAGCGCCTGCGCGCGGCCATCCGGCGTGGTGATGTCGCCGACCACCGTCGTCACCTTGGCGCCGGTTTCCCTGCGGATCTCCTCCGCCGTCGCTTCCAGCGCATCCTTGCCGCGCGCCGTGATGACGAGGTTGACGCCTTCGCGCGCCAGCGACACCGCGCAGCCCTTGCCCAGACCCTTCGAGCCCGCGCAGACCAGCGCGTGCTTCCCGCGTATTCCCATGTCCATTACCTGCCTCCCGATGGTTTCAAGCTGACCAGCAGCACGCCGCAGATTACCAGCACGCCGCCGATTGCCTGCAGGATGGTAAGCGGCTCGTCCAGCCCGAGCGAGCTGGTGATGGCGACGCTTACCGGCCCCACCGCCCCCAGCAGCGCGAACTGGTTGGCGCCGATGCGCTTCAGCGCCTCGGCGACCAGGAACACCGGCACCACGGTGCCGGCCACCGCCATGACCGCGGTGTACCACCAGACTTCCGCCGGCAGGTCCAGTGCCGACAGCGGCTCCAGCAGCAGGAACTGCACGAGCACCGGCGCGGTAGACACGCACATGGTGTAGGCGGTGAACCGCATCGAGCCGATGCGCTTCACCATGCTGCTTCCCATCACCAGGTACACGGCGTAGCAAAGGCCCGAAGCGAGCACCAGTGCGGCGCCGAGCAGGAACAGGCGCGACTCCTCCTCCGCGCCGTGGTTGGACAGCACCAGCGCGACGCCGGCGTAGCTGACCACCAGCGCGACGAGTTCGCGCTGCGTGGGGCGCTTCGCGAGGAACAGCGCCGACAGGACAAGCACCAGCGTCGGGTAGAGGAACTGGATAAGGCGGCCCACGCCGGCGCCGATCCACTGCAGGCCGATGAAATCGAGGTAGCTGGCGGCGTAGTAACCGACCATGCCGAGCCCGAACACCGCGGCCCAGTCGCGCCTGGTCAGCCTCGGCTCGTCGCGGCGCAGCCACCACGCGATCACGGCAAAGAACGGCAGCGACAGCATCATGCGCAGGAAGATGAGCGTCGTCGGACTGACCGCCGCGGCCTCGTAGGACAGCTTGATCAGGATCGGCCGCATCGAAAAGCCGAGCACGCCGGCAAGGCCGAAGGCGATGCCCCAGGCGCGCATGGAACTGCTGCTCAAGGCGGTGCTGGGCGGCGGCCTAGCGGCGCTTGCCGCCGCCGAGGATCGAGCCGAGGATGCCGCGGAAGATCTCGCGGCCGACCTGCGAGCCTATGGAGCGCGCCGCGCTCTGCGCCGCGGCAGCGAGCACGCCGGTGGATTGCCTGCCGCCGCGTGGGCCGGTGCGGCCGAAGAGGATGTCCGATACCGCGCCGCCTATGCCGCCACCGCTGCCCGTCGCCGCAGGTTGCGCATCCGGCGCACCGGCCGGCATCGTCGCCGCGGTGCGCGACTTCAGCTTCTCGTATGCCGACTCGCGATCCACGGCCTTCTCGTAGTGGCCGAAGATCGCCGAGGATTCGATCACCCGCCGGCGCTCGGCTTCGCTTAGCGGGCCGAGCTGGCTGCCCGGCGGCACCACCAGCGCGCGCTCGGTGACGTTCGGCCGGCCCTTCGCGTCGAGGAAGGACACCAGTGCCTCGCCCACGCCCAGTTCGGTGATGGCGTCGGCGATCTTCAGCTTCGGGTTCGGCCGCATTGTCTCGGCGGCCGCCTTGACCGCCTTCTGGTCCTTGGGCGTGAAGGCGCGCAGCGCATGCTGCACGCGGTTGCCGAGCTGGCCGAGCACCGACTCGGGAATGTCCATCGGGTTCTGCGTGACGAAGAACACGCCCACGCCCTTGGAGCGGATCAGGCGCACCACCTGTTCGATCTTCTCCAGCAGCGCCTTGGGCGCATCGTCGAACAGCAGGTGCGCCTCGTCGAAGAAGAACACCAGCTTCGGCTTGTCGGCGTCGCCCACTTCGGGCAGCTGCTCGAACAGCTCGGCGAGCAGCCACAGCAGGAACGTGGCGTACAGCTTCGGCGAGTTCATCAACTGGTCCGCGGCGAGGATGTTCACCACGCCGCGGCCCTTGTCGCCGGTCTGTATCAGGTCGGCGATGTTCAGCATCGGCTCGCCGAAGAACTGCTCGCCGCCCTGGGTTTCGAGCGCGAGGATGCCGCGCTGGATGGCACCGATCGAGGCGGCGGAGACATTGCCGTACCCGGTGGTGAACTGCGCCGCGTTCTCGCCCACATGCTGCAGCATCGCGCGCAGGTCCTTCAGGTCCAGCAGCAGCAGGCCCTGGTCGTCGGCGATCTTGAATACCAGGTTCAGCACGCCTTCCTGGGTGTCGTTCAGTCCGAGCAGGCGAGCGAGCAGCAGCGGGCCCATGTCGGACACCGTCGCGCGCACCGGGTGCCCGCTCTTGCCGAACACGTCCCAGAACACCACCGGGCACGCTTCGTAGGCGAGGTCGAGCTTCAGTTGCTTCGCGCGCTCGGTCACCTTGGCATTCGATCCGCCGGGCTTCGCGAGCCCCGAAAGGTCGCCCTTCACGTCGGCCATGAAGACGGGCACGCCGATGCCCGACAGCGCCTGCGCGAGCGCCTGCAGCGTGACGGTCTTGCCGGTGCCGGTGGCGCCGGTGATCAGGCCATGGCGGTTCGCGAGCGCCGGCAGCAGGTGGGCTTCGATCTTTTCCGTTTTCGCGACGAGCAGAGGGGCGACCATGCGGCTAAAATTATCGCATGGCAGGCCATAGCAAATGGGCGAACATCCAGCACCGCAAGAACCGGCAGGACGCCAAGCGGGGCAAGATCTTCACGCGCCTGATCAAGGAAATCACCGTCTCGGCGCGCCTGGGAGGCGGCGACCCGGCGGCCAACCCGCGCCTGCGCCTCGCGCTGGACAAGGCGCGCGAGGCGAACATGCCCAAGGACACCACGCAGAACGCCATCGCGCGCGGTACCGGCACGCTCGAAGGCGTGAACTACGAGGAAATCCGCTACGAGGGCTATGGCATCGGCGGCGCGGCGATCATCGCCGATTGCCTGACCGACAACCGCGTGCGCACGGTTGCCGAGGTGCGGCACGCATTCGCGAAGAACGGCGGCAACCTCGGTTCGGACGGCTCGGTGGCGTTCATGTTCAGGCACTGCGGCCATTTCGTCTTCGCGCCCGGCGCGAGCGAGGAAAAGGTCATGGAGGCGGCGCTGGAAGCGGGCGCCGAGGACGTCATCGCCAACGACGACGGCTCGATCGAGGTGGTGTGCGCGCCGGGCGATTTCCACGCCGTGCAGGCGGGACTGGAGAAGTCCGGCCTCAAGGCAGACGCGGCCGAGATCACCATGAAGCCCGCCAGCGAGATCGCCCTGGCTGGCGAGGACGCCGCGCGCATGCGCAGGCTGCTCGATGCGCTCGAGAACCTGGACGACGTGCAGGCGGTCTACACCAACGCGGCGCTGGACGAATCTTGAGCGTCGCACTGCGGATACTCGGCATCGACCCAGGTCTGCAGGTCACCGGATTCGGCGTCATCGACAGGCGCGGCAGCAGCCTCGCCTACGTCGCCAGCGGTTGCGTCAGGACCGGCAGGCATGAACTGGCCGGGCGGCTGAAAGCCATTTTCGAAGGGCTTGCCGAAGTCATCGCCGAGCATCGCCCGCGCGAGGCAGCGGTCGAGAAGGTGTTCGTCAACGTCAACCCGCAATCGACGCTGGCGCTCGGTCACGCGCGCGGCGCCGGTATCCTCGCCGCGGTGGTGGCCGGGCTGCCGGTGTCCGAGTACACCGCGCTGCAGGTCAAGCAGTCGGTGGTCGGCGCCGGGCATGCGAAGAAGGAGCAGGTGCAGGCGATGGTGAGGCGGCTGCTCGCGCTGCCCGGCGAGCCGGGCGCCGACGCTGCCGACGCGCTCGCCTGCGCCATCTGCCACGCGCATGCCGGCAGCATCGGCGCGCTGTCCACGCGCGGCTACCGCATCAAGGGCGGGAGGCTGGTGTGATCGGCAAGGTGACCGGCAAGCTCGTGGCGAAGAATCCGCCGCAGGTTATCGTCGACGTCGGCGGCATCGGCTACGAGATCGACGTGCCGATGAGCACTTTCTACAACCTGCCCGCCACCGGCGAAGCGGTGTCCCTTTTCACGCACCTCGCGGTGCGCGAGGACGCGCACACGCTGTACGGCTTCGGCTCGCAGGAGGAGCGCAGCGCGTTCCGGCAGCTGATCCGCATCTCCGGCGTCGGCGCGCGCACCGCGCTGTCGGTGCTGTCGGGGCTGTCGGTGGCCGAGCTCGCGCAGTCGGTGACGATGCAGGACACCGCGCGGCTGACAAAGGTGCCCGGCATCGGCAAGAAAACCGCCGAGCGGCTGCTGCTGGAGCTGAAGGGCAGGCTCGCGGACACGCTGCCGGGTGCGGGCGAGGCGCGCGCCGCCGGCAGCGCCGCGGACATCCTCAACGCGCTGCTGGCGCTCGGCTACAGCGACAAGGAAGCGCAGGCGGCGGTGAAGTCGCTGGCGCCCGGGATCGCGGTGGCCGAAGGCATACGCGCGGCGCTGAAGTCCTTGGCAAAATCCTGACATGGCGGTCGAGACCGACAGGCTGATCTCGGCGAAACCGGCCTCCGCGCAGGAGGAGCGGATCGAGAACTCGCTGCGCCCGGCGATGCTTGCCGAGTACGTCGGCCAGGAGAAGGCGCGCGGCCAGCTCGAGATCTTCATCCAGGCCGCGCGCGGGCGCAGCGAGGCGCTGGACCACGTGCTGCTGTTCGGCCCGCCCGGACTGGGCAAGACCACGCTCGCGCACATCGTCGCGCGGGAAATGGGCGTGAACCTGCGCCAGACCTCCGGCCCGGTGCTCGAGCGCCCCGGCGACCTTGCCGCGATCCTCACCAACCTCGAGCCGCGCGACGTGCTGTTCATCGACGAGATACACAGGCTCTCGCCGGTGGTCGAGGAGATCCTCTATCCGGCGCTCGAGGACTACCAGATCGACATCATGATCGGCGAGGGCCCGGCGGCGCGCT
>CAZTDU010000011.1:0-107371 GCA_964612335.1 uncultured Enterobacteriaceae bacterium
CTATCGTCCCTACGTTCACGTGCGGCTTCGTACGTTCGAATTTGCCTTTTGCCATTGCTGACTGTCCCTCGGTTCTCGTTGTTGCGTTTTCGTCAATGCCTGGTGCCCATGACGCGGATTGAACGCGTGACCTCTCCCTTACCAAGGGAGTGCTCTACCACTGAGCTACATGGGCTCGGTGCTGCTCCCGGGCGCCTGCCGGCCCGGGCGATGCTGGAGCGGGTGAAGGGAATCGAACCCTCGTCGTAAGCTTGGAAGGCTTCTGCTCTGCCATTGAGCTACACCCGCGCGAGCCGACCGACCCTTCGTACCGCCCGGCGCGCCGTGCCGCTGCCGCGCCGTGGAATCTGGTGGAGGAGGTTGGATTCGAACCAACGTAGGCGCAAGGCCAACAGATTTACAGTCTGCCCCCTTTAACCACTCGGGCACCCCTCCGACGGAACCGTAAATTATCTTTTTTTTCCACCGCTTAGTCAATACTTTGGGACGCAAAACGCATGGGCCGGCTTGGATTCGAACCAAGGACCAAGGGATTATGAGTCCCCTGCTCTGACCGGCTGAGCTACCGGCCCGTTGATCTGTCAGGCAACCCGCCATGATTGCGCCGGCTCCCGGGTCAGCGGCCGTTCAGCCTTCCTGATCGAGGAAACTCTTCAGGCGCTCGGACCGGGACGGGTGGCGCAGCTTTCTCAGCGCCTTTGCTTCGATCTGCCGGATCCGCTCGCGGGTGACATCGAACTGCTTCCCGACCTCTTCCAGCGTATGGTCTGTGGACATTTCGATGCCGAAGCGCATGCGCAGCACCTTCGCCTCTCGGGGGGTAAGCGTATCCAGCACCTCTTTGGTTGCGTCCCTTAGGCTTCCGTAGACGGCTGCGTCGGAGGGCGCCATCGTTGATTGGTCCTCGATAAAGTCGCCAAGGTGGGAATCGTCGTCGTCGCCGATCGGCGTTTCCATCGAGATCGGCTCCTTGGAGATCTTCAGTATCTTCCGAATCTTCTCCTCTGGCATCTCCATCTTCGCTGCCAGGGTCGCGGGATCCGGCTCCGATCCGGTTTCCTGGAGGATCTGCCGGCTGATCCGGTTCATCTTGTTGATCGTCTCGATCATG
The DNA here is from genome assembly GCA_964612335.1 of uncultured Enterobacteriaceae bacterium. Taxonomy (GTDB): domain Bacteria; phylum Pseudomonadota; class Gammaproteobacteria; order Burkholderiales; family SG8-39; genus CAZTDU01. Next base: position 1,112 of record CAZTDU010000011.1, read on the forward strand.
TGCACCGGGATCCGGATCGTGCGCGCCTGATCCGCGATCGAGCGCGTGATCGCCTGGCGAATCCACCATGTCGCGTAGGTCGAGAACTTGTAGCCTCGACGGTACTCGAACTTGTCCACTGCTTTCATCAGCCCGATGTTTCCCTCCTGAATGAGGTCAAGGAACTGCAGGCCGCGGTTCGTGTACTTCTTGGCGATCGAGATCACCAGTCGCAGGTTCGCCTCGGTCATCTCGCGCTTTGCGCGACGGGCCTTGGCTTCCCCTGTCGACATCTGCTTGTTGATCTCCTTCAGGTCCCGTATGGAGATGCCGATCGTCTGCTGGACAACCTGGATCTTTCCGAGCAGTTCCAGCACCGACGGCTCAAGCCGGATCATCAATTCGCTCCAGGCGTGCCCCGAGTTCAGCTCGTTCGTGAGCCAGCGCTTTGATCCTTCCGTACCCGCAAAGATCTTGATGAAGTGCTGGCGCGGCATCTGGGCCTTGTGGACGCAGACATCGTGTATGCCTCGTTCGTACTGACGGACCCTGTCGACAAGGCTTCTGACGCTGTCGCATAGACGCTCGACGGTGCGCGCGGTGAACCGGAAGGTCATGAGCTCCGCACCGATCTGGTCGCGGACGCGCAGGTAGTCCTTGTCCTTCGATCCCTTGCTTTCGAGCACGCGCGTCATCTTGTCGTAGAGCCTGCGGATGCGGGCAAACTTCTCCAGCGCCTCACCGCGGAGCTTGAGCAGGCTCGCTGTGTGGGCGGCGTTCTCGGCCTCCTCGGCCTCCTCCTCATCTAGGGCCTCTTCTTCGTCCCCGGCTTCGGCAACGGTTTCTGCCTTCTTCGGGTCGAAATCATCCTTTGCGTTCGGGTCGATCAACCCATCGACCACTTCGTCGATGCGCATCTCCTCCTTATCCACCTTGTCGGCAAGGTCGAGAATCTCCCGCACCGTTGTCGGGCAGGCAGAGATCGCCTGGATCATGTGGCGCAGGCCCTCCTCGATCCGCTTCGCGATCTCGATCTCTCCCTCTCTGGTGAGCAGTTCCACCGAACCCATTTCCCGCATGTACATTCGCACGGGGTCAGTGGTGCGCCCGAATTCCGAGTCCACCGTGGACAGTGCAGCCTCTGCCTGCTCCTCGACGTCTTCGTCGGTCGAAGCAACAGGCGCCTGCTCGTTGATGAGCAGAGCTTCCTGATCGGGCGCCTGATCGTAGACCTGGATTCCCATGTCGCCGAATGTCGAGATGATCGCCTCGATCTGTTCGGCGTCAACGAGGTCATCCGGCAGATGGTCATTGATCTCGGAATAGGTCAGGAACCCTCGATCCTTGCCAAGCTTGATGAGGTTCTTCAGTCGCGTGCGTCGCGTCTCGGCGTCCTCCGGCGTGGGCGCCGGCCCGATGATCCACTCGTCCTTCTTCCCCTTGCGGCCGGGCCGGCCGCCTTTGCCCTTCGCCTTCGCCTTGCCTTTGAGCCCCTCTGCAAGCTTCGCCTCGAGCTGCTCGAGTACCGCCTTCGCGCTCTTGATCTTCTTGCCCGCTTTTTCTTCCGGCTTGACGGCAGCGGCCTTGACCGCAACGGCCTTTCCGACTGCCTGCTTGGAGGGCCTGGGCTGGGATGGCTGCGCCTTCCTGCTGGCAGCGAGCTTCGCCTTGCCGGCAGGCTTCTGCGGCTTCTTCGCCGCCGCGGCCTTCTTGTGCACGGCTTTGCGTGCCTGCGCATGGGTCGCCTTGCGGGCGGCGACCCGCGCCACCACTTTCTTCTTCAATGCCTTGATCGAATTGGCTTTTTTCTTGGCCTTCGGGGCCAGTCTGGGCTTGCTCTTGCGCTTGTCCTTAGCCATCAACGCCTCGCGGGATAGGGGCCAAAACGGGGAACCAAAAATTATACCACTTACACCCCTAGATACGCATGCTTTTGAGCTTTGCCAGCTCCTTGGTCTTGCTATCGAGCAGGGCAAGCGTCTCGCGGGTTGGCGCACTACCGACGGAACGCTTCAGCTCTTCGAACTCTTCATTCATGCGCCGGATACGGAGCGCGAGCTGGATCTGCACGAAATGCGGCTCAGCCGACTCGGCTGGCATCGCCTGCTCCAGCATCGAGGCCTGCGCCTGGAACACCAGCGCAGCGTGCTCGGTACCTTGAAATCGCTCGATAAGCAGCGCCTCGGAGGTAATGCCGTCGGTCTCTACCCAATCGGCAAGGCAGCGCAACGCCGCAGTCTCGGGTTGACGCTCATCAAGCAGGTCAGGATCGATCGCAGTGGCAAGCGCAGGCCTTGCAATGACGCACTGGAGCAGGTTCCGCTCCTGGGATCTCTCGTCGGTGGACGTCCGCCGCACTGGCGCGGCGCGCGAGTGGATCGGCACAACGGGCCTGAGATCGAGCAGGCGCTCCGCCTCGTCCTGCGTGACGCGCGCAAGCTCCGCAATTTCCTTTACCAGCTGGAGCTTCAGCGCAGGCGCCGAGACCTTCTGCAGGTGCGGTCGCGCGGCGGCGAGGAACGCGGAGCGCCCCTCCGCCGTCGCCAGATCGAAGCGTGCACGCAACTCCGCGACCAGGAAGTTGCTCAGCGTCTGAGCCTCGCGGGCCAGCCTCTCGAATGCTTCCTTGCCGTAGCGGCGTACATAAGAATCCGGGTCCTCACCCTCCGGGAGGAAGAGAAAGCGCAGCGGCTTGTGATCGAGAGCCAGCGGCAGGCCAACCTCGAGCGCGCGCCATGCCGCCTTTCGGCCCGCGGCGTCGCCGTCGAAACAGAACACGATCTCGTCGGCCAGGCGCAGCAGGCGTGACACGTGAACCGGCGTCGTCGCCGTGCCAAGCGTGGCGACCGCGTAGCCGACGCCAAACTGGGCGAGCGCGACCACGTCCATGTAGCCCTCGACCACCAGCACCCTTCCCGCGGTGCGAATCGCATCGCGCGCCTGCACCAGCCCGTAGACCTCGCGGCCCTTCTCGAACAGCGACGTCTCCGGAGAGTTAAGGTACTTCGGCTCGCCATCCCCCATCACGCGACCGCCAAAGCCGATCACCCCACCTCGCGTGCTGAAGATGGGGAACATGATCCTGCCCCTGAAGCGATCGTAGCGCTTGCCCTCGCTCTCTATCACCAACCCGCACTCGACCAGGGCCTTGTCCAGGTAATCGGGAAACGCGGCTTTGAGCCCGGTCCAGCCGTCCGGGGCGTAGCCGATGCGGAATCGTGCGGCAATCTCCCCGGTCAGGCCGCGCTGCTTGAGGTACTCGATCGCCTCAGTCGAAGACTTGAGTTCCGCGCGATAGAAGTCCATCGCTCGTTCCATGACGCCGTAAAGATCCGTCTCGCGCTCCTTGCGCGCTGCTTCCTCGGGGGTGCGCGGCTTCCATTCCGGCACCTGCATGCCCACCGACGAGGCGAGATCCTTCACGGCATCGACATAGCCCATGCCGGCGTATGCCATCAGGAATCCGATGGCATTGCCGTGCGCCCCGCAACCGAAGCAGTGGTAGAACTGCTTTGCAGCGCTGACGCTGAAGGAGGGGGTCTTCTCATTGTGGAACGGGCACAGGCCACTGTGATTGGCACCCGCCCTCCTCAACTGGACGTAGCGCGACACCACCTCGACGATGTCGACGCGATTGAGCAGGTCCTGTTTGAAGCTTTCCGGGATCACGGGAGGGATCCCGGGAATTCTACGACTAACCGAGCTTCGCCTTGACGAGTACCGACACCCGGCCCATGTCCGCCCTGCCGGCAATCCGGGGCTTGAGCAGACCCATCACCTTCCCGATGTCCTTGACTCCCGACGCACCGGATTCCGCGACAGCTGCTGCCACTTCCTGCTCAAGCTCGGCCTCCGAAAGCTGCTGCGGCAGGTAGGCGGCGAGCACACCAAGCTCGAACTTCTCGGTGTTGGCTAGGTCATCGCGACCAGCCTTCTCGAACTGGGCGATCGACTCGCGGCGCTGCTTGATTGCCTTCTCGACGATGGCAAGCACCGCCGGGTCATCGAGCTCGATGCGTTCATCGACCTCCTTCTGCTTGATGGCCGCGAGCAGCATCCTCAGCGTCGAGAGACGGGGCGCGTCCTTCGCCCGCATCGCACCCTTCATGTCTTCGGTGATCCGGTCTTTGAGTATCATGGCTGGCACCTGCGGAAATGGAAACGCCCCGATGCACGCACCGGGGCGCTGGAATCCGGAACGTCTAGGTGAAGGATCTAGTACAGCTTTTTCGGCAGCATCTGGCTGCGCAGGCGCTTGTGGTGGCGCTTCACGGCCGCCGCGAGCTTGCGCTTGCGTTCCGTGGTGGGCTTCTCGTACGACTCGCGCGCGCGAAGCTCGGTCAGAAGCCCTGTTTTCTCGACAGTGCGCTTGAAGCGTCGCATTGCCACTTCGAACGGCTCGTTTTCCTTCACTCTTACGGTCGGCATTCAAACCCCGGAATATCCAAAGGGGCTGAATTGTATACGGAATCCGCGGCCCAGGGCTAGCCCCACCGCTTAGAATCCCGGCATGCTGGTGCTGGGAATCGAAACCTCCTGCGACGAAACGGGCGTCGCCTTGTATGACGCCGCGCAAGGCGCGCTGCTGGCCCATGCGGTGCACAGCCAGGTCGCAATGCACGAGGCCTATGGCGGCGTGGTTCCCGAGCTCGCCTCCAGGGACCATGTCAGGCGTCTAGTACCGCTGTGCAACGAGGTGCTGGCTAGAGGCGGACGTGGACGCGAGGACCTCGGACTGATCGCCTATACGGAAGGCCCGGGGCTAGCCGGTGCGCTCCTCGTCGGCGCGTCGTTCGCCCACGGACTGTCGTTCATGCTCGGAGTACCGGCGATGGGCATCCACCACCTTGAAGGGCACCTGCTGTCGCCGCTGTTGTCGCCACATCCGCCGCAGTTTCCCTTCGTCGCGCTGCTGGTTTCCGGCGGCCATACTCAACTGATGCGCGTTCAAGGTGTCGGCAACTACGAGTTGCTCGGGGAGACACTCGACGACGCGGCGGGGGAGGCCTTCGACAAGACGGCGAAGCTCCTCGGCATCGGGTACCCCGGAGGCGCAGCGCTGTCCAGACTCGCTGACAAGGGCAGGTCGGGCAGATTCCGGCTGCCGCGCCCGATGATCGCAAGCGGAGATCTCGAATTCAGCTTCTCCGGGCTGAAAACCGCGGTACTGACGCTGGTCAGGCGGGCCGAACCCGATGCTTCATTTCACGCCGACGTAGCGCGCGCATTCCAGGATGCGATTGTGGACGTGCTGGCAACCAAGTGCTCGGCCGCGATGCATGCCACCGGGCTGACTCGACTGGTGGTGGCTGGTGGCGTAGGCGCCAACCGCCAGTTGCGTGAGCAGCTGAACGAGACCGGGCGGCGCGAGGGTTTCGATGTTTACTACCCGGAACTTGAACTGTGTACCGATAACGGCGCCATGATCGCGTTCGCCGGTGCGCTGCGCTTCGCGGCCGGCGCAACCGGGTTTTCCGACAGGTTCAGCGCACGCCCCCGTTGGGCGCTTGCCGCCGCCTAGCGTTTCCCGCCGACGCCCGGTTCCTCGCCGCGAACGAGTCGCGCCAGGTTCTCCTTGTGGCGCCATACCAGCAGCAGCGCAATCGCCAGCGTGGCCGGAACGATCGGCCTCAGCCCGAAGAGGAAACCCGCGTAAAGCGGCGCGAACAACGCAGCCACCAGGGCTGCGAGCGAAGACACACGGAAGAACACGAAGATCGCGATCCAGGTGGCAAGCGTCCCCAATCCAAGCCAGGGATCAAACCCTAGCAGCACGCCGGCGGCAGTGGCCACGCCCTTGCCGCCCTGGAAACGATGGAACAGCGGGAACATGTGCCCGGCCACCACGGCGACGCCCGCGAGCGGAATCACCCAGGGTTCGAACGGGCCTGCCAGTTGTGCCAGAGTCACCGCAACCCACCCTTTGCCGCCATCACCAACCAGCGTGAGCGCCGCGGCGGTCCGCTTGCCTGAACGCAGCACGTTGGTGGCGCCGGGATTCTTCGAACCGTAGCTGCGCGGATCCGGCAGCGCGTACATCCTGCTCACGAGGATGGCGAACGATACCGAGCCGATGAGATAAGCGGCAACGATGACTGCGAATTCCATCGAGGGCCATAATACAATGCCATTCGAATGGATTTCATCTTCATCCGTGAGTTCAGGCTGGAAGCCTTGATCGGTTTCCACAAACGCGAACTCGTGGTGCCGCAGACCATCCGGCTCGACCTCGAGATCGGCATCGCGAACAGGAAGGTATTCGAAAGCGACAAGGTCGCCGATTGCATCGACTACGATCGCGTCGCGACGCGCATCCGCGAACTGCTCGCCGAAGGCCGCTTCAACCTGGTCGAAGCGCTGGCCGACCGCGTTGCGCGGCTGGTGCTGGATGAGTTCGGTGCAGCGCGCGTGAAGGTGTCGATCGCCAAGCTCGGCATCCTGCGCGATGCCGGCCTCGTCGGCGTGACCATCGAGCGCATGCGCTAGGTCTCGAGCGCGACGTCCACCAGCGTCGGCTGCAGGCTACGCACGATCTCCGCAGGTGCGACGCCCAGCAGGAATCCTCGACGTCCGCCGTTGATGTAGATGCGCTCGAGCGCAAGTATCGAACGCTCCATGTACACTGGCATCCGCTTGCGCGTGCCGAACGGCGACGTGCCCCCGACCTGGTATCCCGAGTGCCGCTGTGCCACTTCAGGCCTGCAAGGCTCGATGCGCTTGCGACCGGCCTGGCGTGCCAGATTCTTGGTCGACACGCTGCGATCCCCGTGCATCAGGACCACCAGCGGCCTGGCATCCTCATCTTCCATGACCAGCGTCTTCACGACCGCACCGCCCGGCACGCCGAGCTCCTGTGCGCCTCGCTCAGCTCCGCCACGCTCCACGTATTCGTAGAAGTGCTCGCTGAATGCGACACCCGCCCTGCGCAGAAACTGCGTCGCCGGGGTTTCTGAATGCGATGGCCGTTTCATGCGCGCCGCTAGCCCCGCGGATGGTGCCTGGCGTGCAACTGCTTCATGCGCTCCCTCGCCACGTGCGTGTAGATCTGCGTCGTGGAAATGTCGGCGTGGCCCAGCAGCATCTGCACCACGCGAAGATCCGCGCCATGGTTGATCAGGTGGGTCGCGAATGCATGCCGCAGCACGTGCGGCGACAGCGATTTCCCCGGGATTGCCGACGAACCGTACCGCTTGATCAGGTGCCAGAATGCCTGGCGCGTCATGCCGCCGCCGCGGCGGGTGACGAACAACAAGTCCGAACGCGCAGCGCCAAGCAGGATGCCGCGCGCCTGGGACAGATAGCGGCTGACCCAGTCGACCGCCTGCTCGCCAAGCGGCACCAGGCGCTCCTTGGCGCCCTTGCCGAAGATGCGCACCACGCCCGCGTCCAGCTTCACCTCGAACATCTTCAGGCCGACGAGCTCCGATACGCGCAGGCCCGATGCATACAGCACCTCGAGCATCGCGCGATCCCGGAGGCCAAGCGCAGTGTCGACGTCCGGAGCACCGAGCAACGCTTCGACATCGGCCTCGGACAGCGTCCTCGGGAACCGCGGCGCGCGCTTCGGCCGCTCGAGCCGAAGCGTCGGGTCGACGCCGACATGCCGCTCACGCACGCAGTAACCGTAGAACCGCCGCAGGCTGGAGAGCATGCGTGCCGCGGTCGATGCCTTGGAGTCCTGTGCAGCCAGGAATGCAGACAGGTCCGACTCGTTCGCGGATTCGAGCGCGCGCGGCGCCAGGTACCGCGCAAGCCTCGCCAGATCACGTCGGTATGACTCCAGTGTGTTGCGTGAAAGGCCGTCCTCGAGCCATAGCGCGTCGCAAAAAGCGTCGAGCAGCCCGCCGGGCGCGCTCAGATCAGCAGCGCCTTCTCGTGCGCCAGTAGCCACGACTTCGCCTCCATGAGGTAGCCACCCCGCGAATGCGCGAATCCGCCCAGCCCGTCTGCGGCCACGACGCGGTGGCAGGGAATCACCAGCGGCAGGCGGTTGTCGCCGCATGCCTGGCCCACCGCGCGAGCCTCGACCTGCAGCTCTCGCGCCAGGCTGCCGTAGGTCCGCGTGCTTCCGCGCGCGATCTGCATGAGTGCCCGCCACACCTGCAGCTGGAACTGCGTGCCGCGCGGCGCGATTGGAAGCTCGAATGCCGCGTCGGGATCCTCGCGATAGCGCTCCAGCTGCCGCGCGGCACGCTCGGAGAGCGCATTGCGCGGTGCAAGCGCCTGCGTGCCGGGCGGCAGGTACCGGATCTCGGTGACGTGTGCATCGTCCGTCCGCACCGCGACCTTCATTGCCGGGAACGCGACGACAGCGTCGAAGACGCCGATGCTATCCATGCGCGAGCCTGTTGAGACTGGCGAGGAGTTCATTCGCCACCTCGATCCCCTCAGCCCGCAGTTTCCTCTCCGATGCGAAGCGCTTCGCACCCGGCAGGCGAACGCCTTCGTCTTCCAGCATCGCGGTAACCACCGCCTCGACGCGCTCGAGGTAGACCTCGCTCCCGGCAAGCGCCGCGGGATCGATGGCAATGAACGCCTGCCCGATACGCGGCCTGTTGCCCTGCTCCGAGAAGAACGAATCTGCCTCCCGGCCGATCGCGGACCCGGTAAGCGCTGCGCACATCAGCTCGAACGCCAGCGCAAGCATCGCGCCCTTTGCCCCTCCGATCGGATACAGGCTGCCGCGCTCGATCGCCTCCTTCGGATCGGTGGTGGGCATGCCATTGCGGTCCATCGCCCAGCCCTCCGGGATGCGTTCGCCCTTCTGCATCGCGAGCATGATCCTGCCTCGCACCACGGTGGTCAGCGCGAGGTCGATCACCAACGGCTCGGCACCGCGCCGCGGAAACACGAACGCCACGGGATTGGTGCCGAACAGGGCCTTGCGGCCGCCCCACGCCGGAATCGCCGCCGGCGAATTGGTGAACGCGATGCCCGCCATGCCGGCCTCGGCAATCGGTGCTAGATGGATACCGAGGACGCCGCAATGCGCGCTGTTGGTGATCCCGGCGAAGCCGATGCCGTTTCGTCGCGCGCGGACGATGACCTCACCTACCGCCCAGGCGCAGGACTCATAGGGCAGCGCATTCGCATTGTCGATAAGGCAGGCTGCGCCCCGCTCCGACTTCAGCGACGCGTGCGCAGCACCGTCGGCACGGCCGCTCTTCAGCATGCTGCAATAGAAAGGCACGCGTGACAGGCCGTGGGTAGGCAGGCCCTGTTCCTCGGCGCGCACGATGTGCTCGGCCGCCGCCCGCGCCATTCCCGCATGCGCACCTGCGCGCTCGAGCGCCGCCACGGCGAGCGAAACCAGCTCCTGCGACGTCTTCAGCATGTGCGCGATTCTACCCGGCAGGGATACAATCCCCGCCTCGTTCAACGGAGGATTCCATGGGCAAGCAGATCGAGTTGAAGGCCGCGGACGGCCACACGTTCTCCGCCTACATCGCCGAGCCGGCTGGCAAGGCACGCGGCGCAGTGGTCGTGATCCAGGAGATCTTCGGCGTGAACAGCCACATCAAGGGGGTCGCCGACGGCTATGCAGCGGACGGCTACCTGGCCGTCGCACCGTCGATGTTCGATCGCGCCCAGCGCGGCTACGACACCGGCTACTCCCAGGAAGAGATCCAGGCCGGCATCGCGGTGATGCAGAAGCTCGACTGGAAGCAGACCATGCTCGACGTCGACGCCGCAGTGGCGCAGGCCGGCAAGGCAGGCAAGGTCGGCATCGTCGGCTACTGCTGGGGCGGCACGGTGGCGTGGCTCGCTGCGGCGCGCACCGACGGCGTCGCCTGCGCCGCACCGTACTACGGCGGCGGCATGCCGAACTTCATCGGCGACAAGCCGCGCGTGCCGACGTTGTGCCACTTCGGCGAGAAAGACCAGTCACCCACGCCCGAGCAGGCGAGGCAGATCATCGCCGCGCACCCCTCGATCACCGCGCATTTCTACCCCGCCGGGCATGGCTTCAACTGCGACCAGCGCGCCTCCTACGACGCTGCGAGCGCGAAACTGGCGCGCGAGCGCACGCTCGCGTTCTTCCGCCAGCACATCGGCTAGTACAGGCTCACGTTCCGGCGGCTGCGGGAGTTCGCCCCCGCAGCCACTGCGACAGCAGGACCAGCGCCAACAGTGAGAAGCCGATGGCGGAAGACGTGACGCCGGGATAGACGAGCGCGAAGCCGGCCACCAGCAGCATGGCACGCTCGTAGTGCGGCGTGCGCCGGAACATCCAGCCCTGGAACGCGCCAGCGAGCGACAGTACCCCCGCCGTCGCCGTAATCGTCACCAGCGCGATAGATCCCCAGTCCGCATTGCCAAGCGTCTTGAACGAGCCCGTGAGCAGGAGCCCCGTGCCAGCGGGATCCAGGACGAAGATGAACGGCACCAGGAACGCGGGCAGCGTGTACTTCCAGGTCTGCAGCGTCGTCTTGTACGGATCTCCGCCCGTGATCGCGGCCGCGGCGAAGGGCGACAGCGCGGTCGGCGGCGACACCTCGGACAGCACCGCGTAGTAGAAGATGAACATGTGTGCCGCGAACTCCGGAACCTTGAGGGAGATTAGCGCAGGAGCAGCGATCACGGCGCAGATGATGTAGCTCGCCGTAACCGGAACCGCGAGACCTACGATCCAGACGATCAGCGCAGTGAAGATCGCCGTAAGCAGTAGCGAGTTCCCGGCGTAGGCAAGGACGATCGAACTGAACTTCAGCCCCAGCCCGGTGAGCGTCACGACGCCGACGATCAGGCCGGCTCCAGCGCAGGTAGCGGCAACGTTCAGCACCGCGCGCGAGCCGTTGTCCAGCGCCTGGAAGAACGGCGAGCCAAAGAACCCCTTCAGGAACGGCACGCGGCCGCGGAGGAAATCGTAGGAGAACAGGGCGCAGTCGCGGTGCAGGAAGCTGGTGCCCGCCACCACCACCGTGGCCCAGAAAACCGACAGTTCCGGCGAAAACCCCATCAGCATGAAGCCGACGATGGACACCAGCGAGAAGAAGTGGAACCAGTATTTCTTCGTCAGGCTCCACGCCGACTCCGCCTTCTCGAACAGGGCATCCTTCATGCCGAACTTGCGCGTGTCGATCTCGACCATGATGAACAGCGTCAGGTAGAAAAGGCAGGTGGGGATCACCGCCATCAACAGCACGTCCAGGTACGAGATCTTGAGGAACTCGGCGATCAGGAATGCGGCGGCTCCAAGCACTGGCGGTGAGATGATCGCGCCGAGGCCTCCTGCCGCCAGCAGCCCGCCGGCCTCGTTCTTTCCATAACCCACCTTGGCCAGCATTGGCGCGGCCACCGCGCCCAGCGTGACCGTGGTCGCCACGCCGGAGCCCGACGGGCCGCCGAGGAGGAACGACGCCAGCGTCACGGTGCGGCCGGCGCCTGTGGGCTTGCCACCCATCGCGGCAAAGGAGAAATCGATGAAGAACTTCCCTGCGCCCGAGAACTGAAGAAATGCGCCGTAGATGGTGAACAGGATGATCAGGGTCGACGAAACACTGATCGCGGTGCCGTAGATCCCTTCCAGCGTCATGTACATGTGGCCGACCAGGCGCGGCACTTCGTACCCCTTGTGAGTCCAGGGCGCAGGCAGGTATTCGCCAAAGAAGGCGTAGAGCAGGAAGCAGACGGTAACGAAGGGCATGATCCAGCCGGTGGTGCGGCGCATGGCCTCCAGCACCAGCACCGCGAGGCCGACGCCGAACACGATGTCCCACCGGTTCGGCACGATCGAGCGGTCGAAGAAGTCGTCGCCCCCGGAGATCAGGTAGACGGCGGTGGCAACGCCTGCTGCGGCGAGCAGCCAGTCCCACCACATGACGCGGTGACGGTAACGCCGCGCCACGGGGAAAATCAGGAAGGTGAGGAACAGCACCAGCGCGACGTGGATCGAACGCAGGTGCTCGGGCCGGACGATGGCGTAGGCCGTGTAAAGGTGGAACACGGACATCCCGACCGCAACGACAGTGACGAACGCAGCGAGCCAGCCGGTCAGCCGGTTCTGCACGCCCTCTTCGCGCTCGATCATCTCCTCGGCGCGCGCCAGCGCATCGTCGCTGACCTCCTTGGCAGGCTGGTGCAGCCGCGCGACGTCTTCGCTCATCGTGTCCTCCCGAAAAAGAAAGCCCCGCCAGCGGGCTGGACGGGGCTTGGGTGCAGCGACGGATCAGTTCCCGATCTTCAGGCCCTTCTCCGCGAAGTACTTGACCGCGCCCGGGTGCCAGGGCACCGGCGAAGCCTCGGTTTTCTGGTTCTCGAGCTTGAAATTCGCCGCCTCCTTGTGCACCTTGATCAGCTCGTCGCGCTTCTCGAAGATGGTCTTGACGATGTTGTATGCGGTCTTGTCGTCCATCTTCTCGTGCGCCACGAGGATGTTCATGACCGTGGCCTGGGCGTTGTCCGCGGTCATCCCCTTGTAGACATCCTTGGCGATGGTGTCCCTGACGTAGAGGTTGCCGTACTTCTTGTTCATCGCCGGCACCAGGTCCGCATGGTCGATCATCTGGATGGTCACGCCGGGCGAGTTCGCAAGATCCGACACCGCCGCGGTCGGCAGGCCGCCGACCCAGAAAAAGGCGTCGATCTTGCGGTCCTTGAGCGCGCTTACCGACTCGGCCACGCCCAGCCGCTCACGGGTCATGTCCTTGTCCTTGTCCAGGCCCGCCGCTTCGATCACGCGGAACGCCATCACCTCGGTCGCGCTGCCGCCCGATCCTGTCGACACGCGTTTGCCCTTCAGGTCGGCGATCTTCTTGATTCCGGTGGCGGTGGACGTCACCACGTGCATGCGGTTGGGGTACAGCACCATCAGGGTGCGCACCGGAACCGGACCGCCGCTGAACTTCCCCTGCCCCTTGTGGGCATCGAGCGTGGCATCCGCCATGCTGAGCGCGATGTAGGGCTTGCCGGTATTGATGAGCTGGAGATTGGCGACCGAACCACCAGTGACCTCGGCCGTGGCCTGCATCCCGGGCACGTACTTCGACAGCGCCGCCGCGATTCCACCACCCATCGGATAGTAGACCCCTCCGGTCCCGCCCGTGGCGATCGAGATGTTCTGCGCAGCGGCCGGGGTGCCTGCCGACGCCAGCGCGACGGCTGCGGCAATGCTTGCAACAAACCTGTACATATGATTCCCTCGTTATGCGATTGGACTTCGAAGTATGCCAGACGCCGGCACCTCAATCGCGCCGGCAAACCGGCGCCGGGTGGCGCTCGATCATCACGTTCACGCACGCCGGCTTGCCGGAACGCACGGCACGCTCGAGTGCAGCGGGAAGCTCGTCCGGGCGCGCAACGAACTCGCCGTGTCCGCCCAGGGCCTGCGCGACCAGGTCGTATCGCGTCCGCGGCGCAAGCGCCATGCCGTGCGCGCGCGCTTCGCCGTAGCTGCGCAGCTGGATCTGGTACTCGGCGTTCCAGGTTGCGTCGTTGCCGACAACGGCCACGAACGGCAGGCCGTACCTGGCGGCGGTATCGAACTCGGCGATGTGGAAGCCGCAGGTGCCATCGCCCATCATCGCCACCACGGTCGAATCCGGCAGCGCGAGCTTGGCCGCGATCGCGAAGGGCAGGCCCGGGCCGATGGCGCCGGCGACGCCGTTGATCAGGCGGTGCGGCGCCGACAGGCATGCCTGTGCCCACTGCCCGATCTCGCCGCCATCGGAAACGAGCACGCCATCCTGCGTCGCATCCAGCAGCTTCTGCACCTCGCGACAAAGCTCCACCGGATGCACCGGCCCCTGTGCGGCGGACCTCTGCGTTGCCCACGAGGGTGTGCGGTACGCGAGCGCTGCGCGGACTTCGCGCAGCCAGTCGCCGCCGCGCTTCGGCAGCGCGCCCAGTTGCCGCAGCGCAGGCATCGCCTCCACGCCCTCGCCCAGCGCCAGAACGCGGCACCCCGGCGCGAATGCGGCGCCGAAGCGCAGCGTGAAATCCGCCTGCTTGCCGAGCAGGAAGACGCAATCCGCCCTTGCCAGTACCTCTGCGAGCAGCCCGAGCGCGGGGTCGTTCACGCCGCGCGGGCTTTCCATGACGAACGCGGGAACGCCGCTCGCCGCCTCGAAATCCGCCAGCGCCGCCCTGCCGCCCCGACGGGCAAACTGCGGCCCTGCGATGAGCAGCGGCCTGGCCGCGGCGCCGATTGCCTGCAGAACCTCGTTCCTGGTGCGCTCGTCCATCAGTGCGGGCGGAGGAACGAACGCGCCGTGGTCCGGGACGCCGCCCTCCGCGAGCGCATCGAGTACGTCGCTTGGCAGGCTCAGGTGTACCGGACCCGGGCGTCCGGCATTCGCCGTGCGCACGGCACGCGCCACATCCTCGCCCAGCGTCTGCGCGGACTGCGCGGTCCACGCCGCCTTGACGAGCGGTGCGGCGACATCCGCCTGCCGCATCTCCTGGAAGGCGCCCCTGCCCAGTTCGGCGAGCGGCGCGTGACCCGACAAAAGCACGACCGGTGAATCGGCAGCGAGCGCGGTGTAGAGGGCGCCGACGGCATTCGCGTGCCCTGGCCCGCCGGTCACCAGCGCGATGCCGGTCTGGCCGGTGGTGCGCGCCCAGGCATCGGCCATGTGCACTGCGGCGCCTTCGTGCCGTACGTGGACGATCACCAGTGCCGCGTCCAGCGCCGCATCGTAGACCGGCATGATGTGATTGCCCGACAGCGCGAACACGCGCTGCAGCCCCGCGGCCGCGAGGCTGCGCGCGAGCACGTCGGCACCCCTGAGCTTCAAGCCGCGTCCCTGAGCAGCGTCTCGCCGGGCCTGACGTGCGTGAAGGCCACCGGCTTCATGGCGATGTCGAGCGTGTCGCCGCGCAGGCTTGCGCTGGTGTACGCCGACTTCTCGAGCGACCCTGCCTCGGGGAAATCCGAGCGAAAGTGTGCGCCACGCGAGTCCTCGCGCGAAAGCGCCGCGCGGGCGATGACCTCGCTCACGTCGATCAGGCTGTCGAGGTTCATCCAGTCGTGCCACGTCAGGTTGAACGCCCGGTTGCCATCCGCGATGCCGACGCCGTGCAGCGCGCCGCGCAGTTCCTGCAGGCCGGAGACCGCGGACTGCAGCCCGGCGCGGTCGCGGATGATGCCCACCTTGTCCCACATCAGTTCGTACAGGCGCTCGCGCACCCCCTCCAGCGCACCATGCGCGCCCGACCTGCGGGCGAACGCGCGCTCGCAGCGCGCGATGGCGGCGTCGATGCCGCCGCGGTCCGGATCGCGGTATGCGCCTTCGGCCCGCACCCAGCTCGCCATCGATTCGCCCGCGACACCGCCATAGACGGTCGAGTTGGCGACGCCGTTCCCGCCCAGCCGGTTGGCCCCGTGCACGCCGCCGGAATCCTCGCCGGCGGTGTACAGGCCCGGCAGCTGCGTCCGGCAGTCAGCGCCGAACTCGACGCCGCCCATCATGTAGTGCGCGGTCGGCACCACTTCGACCAGCCCGCCGGCGAGGTCGAACCCGCAATCGGCGCAGCGCTCGACCATGCCCTTGAAGTCGCGCGCGACCCTGTCCGGACCGAGGTGCGCCATCGAGATGTAGAGGCCGCCGTTGGGCGTCACGCGACCGGCGCGGATCTCGCTGTACATGGAACGCGACACGACGTCGCGCGTGGCGCGCTCGGCCTTGGGATCGTAATTCGGCATGAAGCGCTCGCGTGCGCCGTTCAGCAGGAAGCCGCCGGCACCGCGCAAGCCTTCCTCCAGCACGGTCCCGGTCATGCGCGTGTGCGTCCCGGCGAGCAGCCCCGTGGGATGGAACTGCACCATCTCCATGTCGCGCAGCGGCAGCCCGGCACGCAAGGCCATCGCGAGTCCGTCGCTGGTCTTGTCGCCCGAGGGCGTGTGGTACTTGTACATGGTCGGGCCGCCCCCTGTGGCGAGCAGCACCGCCTTGGCGCGCACGAAGCGGTACTCGCCGCTGCGCATGTCGATCATCAGCACGCCGGCGATTGCATCGCCCGACGCGTTCTTCACGAGCTCGACCGCGCGATGCTCCTCCAGCCGGCCGATCTTGCGTGCCCAGACCTGCTCGGCGAGGCGGTTGATGATCTCGATGCCGGTGAGGTCACCCTTGTGCACCGTGCGATCGAAAGTCTGTCCGGCAAACGCCTTCTGGTGGATGCTGCCGTCCGGATTGCGGTCGAAGAAGCATCCCAGCTCGTTCTCGAGTTCACGGATGCGCTCGACGGCAAGCGTCACCAGCTTCCACGCCAGCTCCTGGTTCGGCAGCCACTTGCCACCCTCGATCGTGTCCATGAAATGGCGCTCGACCGAATCGCCCGCGGCGATCGCGACGTTGTAGCCGCCCTGCACCATGCGCGTGCAGCCGCACTTGCCGAGCAGGCCCTTCACCGCGACGGTAATAGACAGCGTGGGGTCGGCCTGGTGCGCGTGCAGCGCGGCAAACAAGCCGGCGCCACCCGAGCCGAGGATCAGGATATCGGTGTCGGTGGTTTCCACTAGGCCTTCACGCCCAACAAGGCAAGCGCAGCGGCGCGCCGGTCCCTGGCATCGTGCTTCACCTGCGTGTACAGGCTGCCGCCGTGGCTGTCCATGGCGACCAGCAGCGGGCCGAAGCCCTTGATGCGGAACTTCCACAGCGACTCGGGATTCAGGTCGTCCAGGTCCACGTCCTCGATCGCCTCGACCCAGGTCGTCTCGAGCGCTGCAGCGCCGCCGACGATCGCCAGGTAGGCGCCGCCGAACTCGCGAAACGCCTCCGCCGAACCTTCGCGCAAACCGCCCTTGCCGATCACCAGCCGCACGCCGCATTGCTGCATCAGCGGCCGCGTGAAGCGCTCCATGCGCTCGCTGGTGGTGGTGCCGATGCACACCGGCTGGTAGCCCGCGGGAAACTCCGGATTCGCCTCCACCTTGCGCACGTTGGGCGCCGTATGGATCACCGCATGCCCGGACAGGTCGAAGCGGGTCTTGCGGCCGCGGTCGAACATGTGGATCTGCGTCGCGTCACGGATGCCGTAGAGCGTACCGTCAAGCGTCACGGTGTCACCGACGCGCAGGCTGCGCGCCTGGGCCTCGGTGATCGGCGTCGTGAACCGGTGGTCCGTAGCCTGCGTTTCAGTAGCCATAGCTGAGCCCCGCACCGTTGAACGTCGCGCGCGCACGCCGCGCCGAGTGACACTGCATGTTGACCGCCACAGGATTCATCGTGATGTGCGTCGCGGCCGTCTCCACGTGCACCGCGAATGCGGTGGAATCCCCGCCCAGCCCCTGCGGCCCGACGCCGAGCTGGTTGACCGCGGCGCTGAGCGCCTGCTCGAGCTTCGCGCCCTCGGGATCGCCGCAGGACGAACCGAGCGGCCGAGTCGCCGCGACCTTGGCGAGGTGCAGGCACAGGTCCGCGGTGCCGCCCACGCCAACGCCGACAATGGTAGGCGGGCAGGTCTTGCCGCCCGCGTCGAGCACGCAGTCGACGACGAAGGTCTTTATCGCGTCGACTCCTTCGGCCGGGATCGCCATGCGCAGGAACGAATTGTTCTCGGAACCCGACCCCTTGGGGATCATCTCGATCTCGAGCGTGTTCTCGAGGTCGGAGAAATCGATGTTGATCACCGGAACGCCACGGCCGCACGAGGTGTGCTCGTTCTTGCGCGTCACCGGGTGGACCACCGAGGAGCGCAGCGGATGCTCGCGCGTGGCGCGCTCGCATCCCACCCTGATCGCGGCCTTCAGCGCCATGCCGTCCACCTCGACGCCGCGGCCGATCCAGACGTTGTAGATCGGGATCCCGGTGTCCTGGCACAGCAGGTTGTCGGTGTCCTCGGCTACGGCGATGTTGCGGATCATCGTGCCGAGCACGCGGCCGGCGCGCGCGTTGGTCTCGCCCCTGGCGAGCACGTCGAAGCCGGCCTTGATGTCCGGTGGCAGCAGCTTCACCGCGCGGATGTACAGCTGCTTTGCGGCTTCCTCGATCTGGCTGTAGTCCAGCTTCATCTGCGCTCCATCTGAAGTTCTACAAGGCGAGTGCGAAAGCAAGGCCGACCGCGAGCGACGCCGCGGCAGCCACCGCAGCAAGCGACTTCTGCCAGTCGCGCCAGGGCAGGAACTCGAGCGCAAGCAGCCGCAGCCCGCCGCCAAGGTGCGCGGCAAGCAGCAGCACGATGCCCCACTCGGCAAATTTGACCAGCGGCTGCTGCGTCCACGACAGGAACGCATCGAGCTCCGCGGCGCCGTTCAACGCGCTACCCAGCGCTAGGAAGTGCAGCGGCAGGAACAGTGCCAGCGCCACGCCCGAGGCACGGTGCACGACGAAGGCCCAGTAGGATGGGTGGTTCCTCATCAGAACACCGCGGCCACCGCCCGCATGCCCAAGAGCACCAGCAACACCGCCAGCGCGACGAGAAAGCCGTCGCGCGAGCGCCCGCGCCACCCCAGCCATTCCGACAGCACCGCGCGCAGGCCTATCGGCGCGTGCACGGCGACCGCCAGCACGAACACCGAGTAAAACGCCAGCCACGCGTGGTTGCCCCGGGTGCGCGCAAGGATCTCGGCCGCTGACAGCCCACCCTGCACCGCAAAGATCATCGTCGCCAGGTGAACGACGACGCAGACCGCCAGCACCGCCGCGCTTGCGCGCTGCGCGACCCAGAGCCGGGTCTCGGTGCGGTAGCTCAAAGCTCGCCCTTCAGCAGCGCCTTTGCCGCCGCCCGCTTCAGGCCCGCGATTCCCGCAGTGGGGGATATGTGCTTGGGGCAGCGCTCGGCGCAGCTCATGTGCGTGTGGCAGGCGTGCGCGCCGGAATCGCCCGCGACCGCGCGCAGCCGCTCGGCGCTCCCTCCCTCGCGCTCGTCGCGTGCGAGCGTCCATGCACGATTCAGCGCCGCCGGCCCGAGATAGTCCGGATTCCATGCCACGACGTCGCAGGCGCTGTAGCAGACGCCGCAGCCGATGCATTCAATGGCGGCGTCGACGTCCCGGCGCGCTGCAGACGCCGGCGATACGCGCGCGAAATCCTCGTATCGCGTGCGGGTGCCGTCGAACCGTCCCTTCGCGCGCGCCCACTTGTCGAAGAACGAGCGCATGTCCGTGACCAGGTCGCGCACCACCGGCAGGTTGCGCAGCGGCGCGATCTCGAGCTCGCCGTCTTTCGCCACGTTGTCGACGTGCGTGCGGCAGGTCCAGCGCGGCGCGCCGTTCACGGTCATCGCGCACGAGCCGCACATGCCTACGCGGCACGCGAAGCGGTAGGCGAGGGTCGCATCCTGCTCGCGCTGGATCTGCGTGACGACGTCGAGCACGGTCTGGCTGGCGTGGCGCGGCACTTCGAACTGCTCGAAAGCGCCGCCGGCGCTTCGCCAGACCCTGACTTTCAGCCTGCTTTCCTGGGTCATCGATGTACCCGGGGGTAGCGCGAGCGCCCCCGACTCAGGCCGACTCGTACAGGCGCGTCAGCACGAACTGGCGCTGGCCCAGCGCCTCGGCCGCGGTGAGCCTGCCGTTCGCGGTACGGAACATGCAATCGAGCAGCGCGTCTCCCGCCTGGTCCGGCGTCATTTCCTTGCGCAGCAGCCCGGACACGTCGACGTCGATGTGCTCGGACATCGTCCGCACCGTGCGCGGGTTGGCGCACAGCTTGATCACCGGCAGGATCGGGTTGCCGACGACATTGCCCTGGCCGGTGGGGAAGAAGTGCACCGTGTAGCCGGCCGCCGCGCACAGCGTCACCATCTCTGCCGCCGCGGACGACGAATCGATGAACCACAGCCCGGGGCCGGTTGGCTCCTCGTGCTTGTCGAGCACGCCGTCGATCATGCACTTCCTGCCGATCTTCTGGATGTTGCCGAGCGCCTTCTCCTCGATCGTGGTGAGCCCCCCCGCGATGTTGCCCTTGGTCGGCTGCGAGTCGGACAGGTCGCTGGTCTTGTGCTTGTCGATGATCGCCTGGTAGCGGTCGAACATGAACTGGAACTTCTTCCTCACCTCGTCGTTACGGCAGCGCGCCGCCACCAGGTGCTCGCCGCCGGTGAGCTCGGTGGTCTCGCCGAACGCCATGGTCACGCCATGCGGGTAGAGCTTGTCGAAGGCGTTGCCCACGGTGGGGTTGGCGCCGCAGCCGGAGGTGGTGTCGGATTCCCCGCACTTGGTCGACACCCAGAGGTCCTTCAGCGGCCGCTCCTCGCGACGCAGTTCCGAGGCCCACTGCACGAACTCCTTCGCCTTCCTGGAGGCACGCATGATGGTGTCGTGGTCGCCATGCATCTCGATGCCGAAGAACGCCACCGGCTTGCCGGTGGCGGCGATGCCGTCGGCGACCTTCTTCGCCCAGCCGTCCTCGATGCCGATGACGACGACCGCGGCGACATTGGGGTTTGCCCCGGTGCCGATGAGCGTGCGGAAGTGAAGCTCGAGATCGGCGCCGAACTGCAGGCGGCCGTAAGGGTGCGGAATCGCCAGCACGCCCTTGATGTTGTGGGCGACCGCCTCGCACGCGGCGTTCGACAGATCGTCCACCGGCAGGATGATGACGTGGTTGCGCACGCCGACGCGCCCGTT
The DNA here is from genome assembly GCA_964612335.1 of uncultured Enterobacteriaceae bacterium. Classification (GTDB taxonomy): domain Bacteria; phylum Pseudomonadota; class Gammaproteobacteria; order Burkholderiales; family SG8-39; genus CAZTDU01. The sequence goes on from CAZTDU010000011.1 coordinate 21,603, forward strand.
CTCGCGCTTGTAGCCCCAGAACGTGGATTTCGAAAGATCGATGGCCATGATTGTCGTCCCCGCTTCTACCAGCGCTTGGTCTTGATGTTCTGCACGTGGGCGTGTCCGCCCTGCTCGATCGGCGCCACCACCTTGCCGATGTCGATGCCGTACTTGATGACGGTGTCACCGGGCTTGTAGGCCTTCAGCGCCACCTTGTGGCCGATCGGGATGTCGTCCTTCGCCGTGACCTTGATTTCCTTGTCCTGCTCCATGACCCAGCCGACCAGCGTCTGCCCGGTCTTCACGCCCTCGACGACCACGACGCCGACGCCGTCGCCATCCTCGTGCACCACGAAATGAATCATGCGCGTCTCCTCATGCGGGGAACGTGAATCCTAAGCGCGGCATCCGCCCAAGTCAACTATATGAGTTGTATGAATTCGCCATTACACTTCGCGCATGCTGGATGCCCCGCTGTACAAGGAAGTGAAACAGTCCCTGACCCGCGGGCTCGCCGGCGGCGAATGGCGCCCGGGCGAGGCGCTGCCCTCCGAAAGCGCGCTCGCGCTGCGCTTCAAGGTGTCGATCGGCACCGTCAGGAAGGCGGTCGACGAGCTGGTCGCCGAGCGCGCCGTGGTGCGCCAGCAGGGGCGCGGCACCTTCGTTTCCACCCACGACGCGAAGCGGCTGCTGTTTCACTATTTCCACATCGTGCCGCGCTCGGGCGAGCGCACTTACCCGGAGACCCGGACGCTGGCGTTCCGCCGCGATCGCGCGCTTGCAGCCGAGGCGGCGCGGCTGGGCATCTCCCCGGGCGATCCGGTGTGGCGCATCCGCAATCTCCTTTCGCTGGATGGCGCGCCCGCGATCGTCGACGACATCGTGCTGCCGCGCGCGCGCTTTCCCGACCTCACCGAGCGCATCTTCACGCAGCGTGACAACACCATCTACAACCTCTACCAGTCGCGCTACGGGCTGAATGTGCTGCGCATCAGTGAAAGGCTGCGGGCGACGCTTGCCGACGCCGCCACCGCGAAGCTGCTGGCGGTGAAGCGAGGCGCGCCCCTGCTCGAAATCGACCGCGTCGCGCGCACCTTCCACGACGCGCCGGTGGAGTTGCGCCGCAGCCTGGTGAACACCGCGCGCTACGACTACCACAGCGACCTGGGCAAGCACGAAGCCGCGGTCAGCGCAGCCTAGCCCTCGCGCGTTAGAACCTTTGCATGCCGAAGCGGCGCGAGTTCATCAGGGCAATGTCGGCGCTGGGCGCATCCGCCTGCGTGCCTGCAGTCGCGCAGGTGGCGGCAAACCCGCGCTTCGACGCATACCCGTTCAGCCTTGGCGTGGCATCCGGCTATCCCCTCCCGGGCGGCGTGGTGCTGTGGACGCGGCTGGCGCCGCATCCGCTCGCCCCGGGCGGCGGGCTCGGCCCGCAGCCTGTTCCGGTGCAATGGGAGCTCGCCGCGGACGACGTCATGCGCAAGCCCGTGGCTTCAGGCACCGCCTACGCCAGCGCCGCATGGGCACATGCGGTGCACGTGGAGGTGTCCGGCCTGGAACCGGCGCGCTGGTACTGGTACCGCTTCACGGCCGGGGACGCGCGCAGCCCGATCGGACGCACGCGCACCGCGCCGGCGGGAAGCGACATCGAGCGCCTGCGCCTCGCGGTCGCTTCCTGTCAGCACTATGAGCAGGGCTGGTTCGGCGCGTACCGCCACATCGTCGCCGACGATCCCGACCTCGTGCTGCACCTGGGCGACTACATCTACGAATCCTCGCGCGCGCGCGGCACGCTGCGCCGCCACGGCACGCCCGAGCCACACACGCTGGACGATTACCGCGCGCGTCACGCGCTGTACCGGCTGGAGCCCGAGCTGCAGGCCGCGCATGCCGCCTGCCCCTGGATGCTGACCTGGGACGATCACGACGTGGAGAACGACTATGCCGGCGCGCGCTCGGAGAACGCCGACCCTGCCGAATGGTTCCTCGCCCGCCGCGCGGCCGCCTACCAGGCCTGGTACGAGCACATGCCGCTGCGGCGCGCGATGCTGCCTTTCGGCCCGCACATGACGATCCACACCCGCGCGACATTCGGCAAGCTCGCACAGATACACCTGCTCGACGACCGCCAGTACCGGTCGCCGCAGGCATGCCCGCCGCCCGGCCGCGGCGGCTCCACCGTGGTCGACGCCGCGGCCTGCGCCGCGCTCGCCAATCCGGCACGCAGCATGCTCGGCGGGCGCCAGGAGGCGTGGCTTGCCGCCGGTTTCGCGTCCTCGCGCGCGACGTGGAACATCGTCGCGCAGCAGACGCTGATGGCGCAGGTCGACCAGCTGCGCGGCCCGGAGCGCCGGGCATGGACCGATGCCTGGGACGGCTACCCTGCCGCGCGCGCCCGCCTGCTCGGCGCGATGCGCGAGCGCAGCCTGTCGAATCCCGTGGTGCTGGGAGGCGACGTGCATTCCTTCTACGCCTGCGACCTGAAGGCCGACTTCGACGACCCTTCGTCGCCGGTGCTGGCGAGCGAGTTCACCGGCACGTCGATCACGTCGGAGAGCCTGTCGCAGGACCTCATCGATTCATGGCGCGCCGACAATCCACACATCAAGTTCGCCGAAGGACGGCATCGCGGCTATCTTCGGCTCGAGCTCACGCCCGGACTGCTGCGTGCGGACATGCGCGCCATGGCTAGCGTGCGCGAGCGCGATGCGCCCTGCAGCACGCTCGCGTCGTGGGTGGTCGAGGACGGCAGGCCGGGGCCGCAGCGCGCCTGAAAGGCTAGCGGCAGCGAAGGTTGCCGCCCGCAGGCGGCAGCGGGCGCGTGCAGTCCTGTTCGGAAATACTGCGCTCCGGGTCGAGCGCGTAGGTTTCGCGCCCGGCGTCCTGCAGCGTGAAAGGACGCTCGCCCTGCACCACCAGCGCAAAGATGCCGAGCCCCACCAGCACGCCTGCGATCGAACTCGACGGGCTGCGGATCTCGATCGCGCCGCCGGCGTTCACCCCGCCCGGGTTCGGTACCGCGCGTGTCGCACCGGCCGTGCGCAGGTGCAGGTCGGACGCGCAGCCCGCGAGGCAGATGGCGCAAAGCAGGGTCAGGGTTCGCACGCGTGGATTCTACCGCCGCAGCGCCCGCGCGCTCAGCGTGCCGCTGCGCGCACCAGCCGGTCGCGCACCGCTGCCCACGCCGCGTTGGCGGGCGGTGCCTCGATGAGGATCTCTGCGCAGCGGGCCGCATCCAGCTCGCGCAGCGCCCCGTACAGGCGCGCCGCGCACGCCACGGGCTCTCGCGGCATGCGCAGCCAGCAGTCGACGCGCGCGTCGGGTCGCGAGAATGCCAGCACCGCGCAGCGGCCACCGCACGCCGCGATCTCCGCGTCCAGCCGATGCGTCGCCACGAGCCGCGCCGGCGTGACCGGCGCGTAGTGACGCTCCAGTCCGCCCGAGTGTGCCGGCGCTTGCGCGTCCTTGTCCGCCAGAGCTCGCCCGAGCACGCGCTCGATCTCCTCACGCGTAACATGGCCCGGCCGCAGCATCACCGGCTCGTCCCGCGACAGGTCGATGATCGTCGACTCGATGCCGACCTCGGCATCGCCGCCTTCGAGCACCAGGTCGACGTCGGCGCCCAGGTCCTCGCGCACGTGCGCGGCGGTGGTCGGCGACACGCGCCCGAAGCGATTCGCCGATGGCGCCGCGATGCCACCGCCGAACGCCCGCAGCAGCGCGAGTGCCACCGGGTGAGAAGGCACGCGCAGGCCGACCGCGTCCTGGCCGCCGGTGACGAAGTCCCGGGCGCGCGCCGAACGCTTGAGTATCAGCGTCAGCGGCCCGGGCCAGAACCTCGCCGCCAGCGCGCGCGCGGCACGCGGCACCTCGCGCGCCCATTCGAACGCGTGTTCCGCATCGGCGAAATGCACGATCACCGGGTGGTTCACGGGGCGGCCCTTCACCGCGTACAGGCGCGCCACTGCGTCGGCGCTGGCCGCATCGGCGCCAAGCCCGTACACGGTCTCGGTGGGAAACGCGACCAGCCTGCCGGCGCGCAGCAGGTGCGCGGCGCGCGCGATCTGTGCGTCGTCAGCCATCGCCGATGCCAAGCCGCGCGCGCAGCGCGAGCGCGGCATCGACCGCCCGGCCGCGATCGGCGTCGAGAACGGTGAAGTGCCCCATCTTCCGCCCCGCCCGCGCGCTCGCCTTGCCGTAGAGGTGCAGGCGCGCCCGGGGCTCGGCAAGCACCGCGGCCCAGTCCGGCTCGCCGCCGCGCCACGCATCTCCCAGCACGTTCACCATGACTGCCGGGGACAGCAGCCGCGCGTCGCCCAGTGGCAGGCCGCAAAGGGCGCGCACCTGCTGCTCGTACTGGCTCGTCACGCAGGCGTCTATGGTGTAGTGGCCGCTGTTGTGCGGCCGCGGCGCGATCTCGTTGACGAGCAGGCTGCCGGCCGTGACGAAGAACTCCACGCCGAGCACGCCAACGTAGCCGAGCGCGGCCGCGAGCCGCGAGGCCATTTCCTGCGCCTCGCGCGCGAGGGCTGCCGGTACGCGCGCCGGCGCGATCGACACGTCGAGGATCCCGGCGCGGTGCTCGTTCTCCGCGACCACGAACGGCGCCGTGGCGCCATCATCGCCGCGTGCCACCACCACCGACACCTCGCAATCCAGCGCGATCGCACGCTCGAGCACGCAGGGCACGGCGCCAAGCCCCTGCCATGCCGCGCGCGCCGCGTCCGCGTCGGCGACGCGCGCCTGCCCCTTGCCGTCGTAGCCGAAGCGGGCCCGCTTCAGCACCGCGGGATACAGCTCGGGGCGCTCGAGGTCCCTCGCTTCCAGCACTGGCGCGTACGGGCCCACCGGGAGGCCGTTCTCCACCATCGCCGACTTCTCGCGGATGCGATCCTGCGATATCGCGACGCACTGCGCCGACGGCGCCACGCGCCGCGTGCGTGCGAGGTAGGACATGCTCTCCGCCGGCACGTTTTCGAACTCGGTGGTGATCGCCGCGCACGCCGCGGCCAGCTCGTCCAGCGCGGCGCGATCGTCATAGTCGGCGACGATGTGCCGGTCGGCCAGCGCGCCTGCGGGGCTGTCGCGGTCCGGGTCGACCACCGCCACCCGGTAGCCCATCTGACGCGCCGCAATGACGAAGAAACGGCCCAGTTGCCCCCCACCCAGTACGCCGAGCATCGCTGGCGGCAGCAGCGGGCCCGGCAGCGCAGCGCTCACGGCGGATCGGAAAGGTGCATCTTCGCCACCTGCCGCCGCAGCTTGCCGCGGTAGCGCTCAAGGCGCGCGGCGAGGGAGGAATCCGCGCCGGCGAGCAGCGCCACCGCGAACAGGCCGGCGTTCGCCGCGCCGCTCTGGCCGATGGCGAAGGTGGCCACCGGGATGCCCTTGGGCATCTGCACGATGGACAGCAGCGAATCCTGTCCGGCAAGGTGCTTGCTGGGAACCGGCACGCCGAGCACCGGCAGCGTGGTCTTCGCCGCGATCATGCCAGGCAGGTGCGCCGCGCCACCGGCGCCGGCAATGATTGCGCGCAGGCCGCGCGCGCGTGCCTTCGCGGCATAGGCGAACATCGCGTCCGGGGTTCGATGCGCCGACACGACTTTCGCCTCGTAGGGCACGTCGAAGTCGGCCAGCACGGCGCAGGCTTCGCGCATCACGTCCCAGTCGGAGCTCGAACCCATGACCACGCCGATCAGCGGCTTCGCCGCAGCGCGGGACTTTCGCACCGCTCGCGCGCTCATCGGACCACCCTCGCGCTCCGCGCTCGGGATTCGCCCTTGGGACGGCCCGGCGGGCTCATGCCGCGACCCCGGTCAGGCGCCGCATCGCTTCGCGGTATTTCGCCGAGGTGCGCGCGATCACCTCCGCGGGCAAGGCCGGCGCGGGCGGCGTCTTGTCCCAGTCCAGCGTTTCCAGGTAGTCGCGCACGAACTGCTTGTCGAACGACGGAGGGCTGACGCCCACCTTGTACTCGTCCGCCGGCCAGAAGCGCGAGCTGTCCGCGGTGAGCACCTCGTCGATGAGGATCAGGTTTCCCTTCTCGTCGAGGCCGAACTCGAACTTGGTGTCCGCGATGATGATGCCCCTGGTCGCAGCGTAGGCCGCCGCCTCCTTGTACAGCCGGATGCTGATGTCGCGCACCCGCTCGGCGACATCCTTGCCGACGATCTGCACCATGCGCTCGAACGGAATATTCTCGTCGTGGCCGGACTCGGCCTTGGTCGCCGGCGTGAATATCGGCTCGGGCAGCTTCTGCGCCTGCGCCAGGCCCCTGGGCAGCGTGATGCCGCAGATCGCGCCGGTCTTCTGGTAGTCCTTCCAGCCCGAACCGATGACATAGCCACGCACCACGGCCTCTATCGGCAGGGGTTTCAGCTTCTTCACCACCACGGCGCGGCCGCGCACCTGCGCTCTCTCCTCGTCGCCGGAGACCACCGATTCAGGGTCGATGCCGGTAAGGTGGTTGGGCACGATGTGGGCAAGCTTTCTGAACCAGAAGTCCGCCAGTTGCGTCAGCACCCGGCCCTTGTCCGGAATCGGGTCCGACAGCACGACATCGAAGGCGGACAGCCTGTCGGTGACGACGATCATCATCTTGTCCTCGCCCACCGCGTAGATGTCGCGCACCTTGCCCCGGCCGATGAGCGGCAGGCTCTTCAGGCTTGTCTGGAGGATCGCCTCCACCTCGTCACGCCGCTGCTTTCTCGAGCTCGGGCTTCCATTTGCCGAGCGCAGCCATGCTGTTCATGTGCGCGCGATGATGGAACGCCTGCTGCGCCGGCTCGTAGTTCGCGGCCTGCCCGCGCCATGTCTTCAGGGCCGGGTTCTGCAGCGCGCGCGAGTACGAAAATGTCAACGGCCAGGGGTTGCCACCGATCGCGTTCATCGCGTTCAGGTGGGCGGTCGCCGAGATGTCCGACTGGCCGCCGGACAGGAACACCACGCCCGGCTGGCTGGCCGGCACGGTGCGCCTGAGCACGCGCAGCGTACGCTCGGCCACTTCCTCCACGCCGGCCTGCCGCGCGCAGTCCTTGCCGGATACCACCATGCTGGTCTTCAGGATGAGGTGCTCGACCGACACCTGGTGCGCCGCCATCGCCGCGTAGGTAGCGCGCAGGGTCGCCTCGGTGACCTCCTCGCAGCGCTCGATGGTGTGGTTGCCGTCGAGCAGCACCTCCGGCTCGATCATCGGCACGATCGACGCTTCCTGGCACAGCGCCGCGTAGCGCGCCAGCGCGTGCGCGTTGGCGTAGATGCAGGCGTGCGACGGGATCGCCTCGCCGATGGTGATCACGGCACGCCACTTGGCGAACCTTGCGCCGAGCTTGAAGTACTCGGCGAGGCGTCCCCTCAAGCCGTCGAGCCCCTCGGTCACCTTCTCGCCCGGGCACAGCGCCAGGTCCATCGCGCCCTTGTCCACCTTGATGCCGGGAAGGATGCCCTTCTTCGCCAGGTAGTCGCCATAGGGCACGCCGGCGTCGGTCTTCTGGCGGATGGTCTCGTCGAACAGGATGACGCCCGAGACGAATTTCTCTATCCCGGGCGTGGTGAAGAGCAGTCCGCGATAGACCCGGCGGTTCTCCTCGGTGCACGGCGTGTTGATGGATGCAAAGCGCTTCTCGCAGGTACCGGCGGATTCGTCGGCGGCGAGCACGCCCTTGCCCCTGGCAACCATCGCGGCCGCGGTTTTCGCAAGCAGTGTCGTGTCCATGCTGGTCCTCGAGGGAGTTGGGAACGGGAAGGAACCGATGCGCGCATTTTACCGCGAGCCGGTTCCCGCGCGCCTCGCCCGAGGCCCGGGATGCGGGAACTTTTGCGGCTCGGCGCCGGACAAACAGCGGCCTGACGGAGGAATTGGGTCATAATGCGCCCCCTTGAAATCGCGGGGCGCGGCCCATAGCTTGCGCCCCAGACGAATAAGACCAGCATGATCCGCATCGAGCACCTGACCAAGACATTCGGCGCCCACCGCGCCGTGGACGACGTGTCCTTCAATGTGGAACGCGGCGAGGTGCTCGGCTTCCTCGGGCCGAACGGCGCCGGCAAATCCACCACGATGCGCATGATCACGGGCTTCTACCCGCCGAGCAGCGGCAGGGTTTCCGTAGGCGGGCACGACGTCGCCGAATCGCCGCTCGAAGCCAAGCGCCTGATCGGCTACCTGCCGGAGAACGCAGCTTCGTACCCCGACATGACGGTGTACGGCTTTCTCGCCTTCGCCGCCGAGATGCGCGGCCTGGACGGCGACGCGAGGAAGAAGGCCATCCACCGCGTCGTCGAGCGCTGCTTCCTCTCTTCCGTGCTGCACCAGTCGATCGACACGCTGTCCAAGGGCTACCGTCACCGCACCTGCCTCGCGCAGGCGCTGATCCATGACCCCGAGGTGCTGATCATGGACGAGCCCACCGACGGCCTGGACCCGAACCAGAAGCACGAGGTGAGGAACCTGATCCGCGAACTGGGCAGGACCAAGGCCGTGGTGTTCTCCACCCACATCCTGGAAGAGGTCGACGCGGCCTGCACGCGCGCCATCATCATCGACCGCGGCCGCATCGTCGCCAATGGCACACCGGCGGAGCTGCGCGCGATGTCCGAGCTCGCGGGCGCGGTGACGATCTCGGCCGCAGGCGCCAGCGCCGACAAGCTCTCGGCGCTGGGCAGGGTCGAGCAGCTCGAGGGCGCGCTGCGCGTCTACCCAGCTGACAAGGCAGCCTCGGTCGAGCTCGCCCGCGCGGTGATCGAGCTTGCCGCGCGCGAGGGCTGGAAGCTGGAGCAGCTGCGCACCGAGGAAGGCCAGCTCGATGAGGTCTTCCGCCGCATCACGCTTCCCGACACGGTGAAGAAATGAACGCGGCACGGCACGTCAAGACCATCGCCAAGCGCGAGCTCGTGAGCTACTTCACGTCGCCGGTGGCGTACGTGTTCCTCGTCATCTTCCTGCTGATGACCGGGTTCTTCACCTTCACCGCGGGCGCGTTCTTCGAGCGCGGCGAGGCCGGCCTGGGTGCGTTCTTCGGCTGGCATCCCTGGGTCTACCTGGTGCTGGTGCCCGCGGTCGGGATGCGCCTGTGGTCCGAGGAGCGGCGCGCCGGGACGATCGAGCTTCTGCTCACCATGCCGATCACGCCGTGGCAGGCGATCCTCGGCAAGTTCCTCGCCTCGTGGGCGTTCCTCGCCATCGCGCTCGCGCTCACCTTTCCGGTGGTGATCACCGTGAACGTCCTCGGCAGCCCCGACAACGGCGTCATCTTCGCGGGCTACCTCGGCAGCCTGTTCATGTCCGGGGCCTACCTCGCCATCACCTGCATGACCTCGGCGATGACTCGCAACCAGGTGGTGTCGTTCATCCTCTCGGTGGTGATCTGCCTGTTCCTGATCCTCGCCGGGTTCAACCCGGTAACCGACCTGCTCGTGCGTTGGGCCAGCCCGGCCTTCGTGGAGACGGTGGCGGCGTTCTCGGTCATGACGCACTACGACGGATTCCAGAAGGGCGTCATCGACACACGGGACCTTGCTTACTTCCTGTCGGTCATCGGCTTCGCGCTCTTCGCGACGGGCGTGATCATCCGTGGTCACCGGGCGGGGTAGTCACATGAAGAAGAACGAAGCTCTCATCTACTCGGCGGTCGGGCTCGCGGCACTGTTCTTCATCCTGATCGCGTTCAACTTCCTCGTCTCCACGTTGCCGATGCGCGCCGACCTGACCGAGGGCAAGCTGTACACGCTGTCGGAAGGCACGAAGAAGATGCTGGCCGGGCTGCAGTCGCCGGTGAAGCTGCGCGTGTACATCTCGCGCGGCGACCAGGCCATCCCGGTGCAGATGCGCAGCTTCGCGCAGCGCGTCGACGACATGGTGAAGGAGTTCAAGGCGGTGGCCGGCCCGAACCTCGTCGTCGAGCGCTACAACCCCAGGCCGGACAGCGACGAAGAGGATGCCGCGCAGCTCGACGGCATCGACGCACAGCAGCTTTTCTCGGGCGAGTCCTTCTACCTCGGCATCTCGGTGAGCCAGCTCGACCGCAAGCAGGTGCTGCCGGCGATCGCGCCGCAGCGTGAGCAGCTGATGGAGTACGACCTCGCCCGCGCCATCGCCCGCGTCGGCATCGCCGAGAAGCCGGTCATCGGGCTGATGTCCGGCATGCCGGTGATGGGTACGGCGTTCAACCCGTTCACGCGACAGGGTTCGGAGCCCTGGGTGCTCGCCAACGAGCTGAAGCGCGACTTCGAGGTAAAGCAGGTCAACGCGACGGCAACCTCGATCGACAAGGACATCAACGTCCTGCTGGTGATCCATCCGCGCGACATCTCCGAGCAGACCGAATACGCGCTCGACCAGTTCGTCATGCGCGGCGGCAAGCTGATCGCCTTCGTCGACCCGATGGCGTACTTCGACCAGCAGCCCGCGCAGATGCCGGGCATGCCGCAGGAGCCGGGCACCAGCTCGACGCTGCCGCGGCTGTTCAAGGCCTGGGGCCTGGAGATGCAGCCGGCGAAGGTGATCGCCGACGTGCAGTACGCCTCGGGCGCCGGCCAGCGCTTCACGCCTACCGTGCTGACGCTGAACCGCAGCGCGTTCGACCGCAACGACGTGGTGACCAGCCAGATCGAGACCCTGCTCTACCCGTTTGGCGGCGCGTTCGAGTCCAAGCCGGTCGAGGGACTGAAGAAGACGGAACTCATCAAGTCCTCCAAGACCGCGATGCTGGTCGACAACATCGTCGCCAGCACGTCCGGCGAGGCGGCGATGAAGGGCTTCGAGCCCGCGGGCAAGGAGTACCCGCTTGCGCTGCGCATCTCGGGCAAGTTCAAGAGCGCGTTCCCGGACGGTCCGCCCAAGGACGCTTCGCAAGCATCCGGAGACAAAGACAAAGACAAGGACAAGGACAAAGCCAAGCCCGCGCCGGCGGCGCCACACCTCGCGGCGTCGGCGAGCGAGAACTCGCTGATCGTGGTGGCAGACGTGGACATGCTGCACGACGGCGCCGCGGTGGACATCCAGGAGGTGTTCGGGCGCAAGATCGTCGTGCCCTCGAACGGCAACCTCGCGTTCGCCCAGAGCATGGTCGACCAGTTCACCTCGGGTGACACGCTGATCGGGCTGGCGAGCCGCGCCGTGGCGTTCCGGCCGCTCACCGTGGTGCGCGAGATGGAGGCGCAGGCCCAGCAGCAGTACTTCGGCAAGCTCAAGGCGCTCGAGGACGACATCCAGAAGACCACCGAGCGCATGCAGGAGCTGCAGAAGGCTCGCGGCGCGGGCGCGGCCAAGGGCGCGCAGGTGCTCTCCGCCGAGCAGCAGGCGGAACTGGACAGCTTCCGCAAGCGGGTCGCCTCCGCGCGCAAGGAACTGAAGGAAGTCAGGAAGGAGCTGCGCCAGGATGCCGAGAGCCTGGTGTTCTGGACCAAGGTGGTGAACATCGCGCTGGTGCCGCTGCTGGTGACCTTCGTGGGCATCGGCGTGGCAATCCTGCGCCGGCGCCGCCCCACGGGAGCCGCGGCATGAACGCGCGCATCGTCGGCGTACTCATCGTGCTGCTGGTCGTGCTGGGCGGCGGCGCGCTGCTGATCCGCGGTCAGCAGGGCGCGCAGCAGCCCTCGGTCAGCGGCACGCTGGGCCAGCCCCTGCTGAAGGACCTGAAGGCCGCGGACGTCGCGGCGATATCGATCCGCGCACCGGGCTCCACGCTCACGCTGCAGCGCAAGGACGACCGCTGGACGATTGCCGAGCGCGGCGGCTTTACCGCCGACCTGGAGAAGGTCCGGGCGTTCGTGCTGAAGGCCATAGAGCTGAAAGTGGGGCAGGCCGAACCGATAGGCGAGAAGGATCGCGCGCGGCTCAATCTCGATGAATCGGGCACGCTGGTCGAATTCAAGTCCCCGGACGGCAAGCGCCTTGCCGCGCTGACGCTCGGGAAGAAGTACTTCAAGAGCGAGCCCGCCAACCCGGAGAAAGCGCTGGGCGACGGCCGCTTCGTCATGGTCCCTGGCGACGACAAGCAGGTCGTCATCGTGTCCGATCCGCTGGCGCAGGCCACCACGGCGACCGCGGAGTGGGTGGCGAAGTCCGGCATCCAGGCCGAGCTGGTGAAGTCCCTCGAGGTGAAGTTCGCCGACGGCGGCGCCTGGCGGATCGAGCGCTCCGGCGACAACGCGGACTGGAAACTCGACGGCCTGCAGCCGGGCGAGAAGCTCGAGATCACGCGCGCCAATTCGGCGTCCTACTCGCTTTCCATCATCGAAATCGTCGACGTGCTGCCGAAGGACGCCAGCGCCGAGACCACCGGCCTGGACAAGCCGACCACCGCCGTGGCGCATACCTTCGACGGCCTCACCTACACGCTACAGATCGGCAAGCTTGCGGGGGACAACTACCACATGACGGTCGCCATAGCGGGCGAGCCCAGACCCGAAGGCAAGGATGCCGCCGAGCGCGCGAAGAAGCTCGCCGAGAGGTTGCCGCGGGAAAAGGCCCTCGAGGGCCACGTGCTGCTGGTACCGAAGTCGAAGATCGAGGACGTCCTGAAGAAGCGCCCGGACCTGCTCGAGAAGCCCGAAGAGGCGAAGAAGAAGCCGTAGCAGTAGACTCCCCGGCGTGGAACCCCACGTCTCGGACATGGTGCGCACCATCCAGCTGGTGGTGGCGCCGGTATTCCTGCTCACCGCGGTATCGACCCTGATCGTTGCGCTGAACACCCGCCTCGGCCGCGCCGTGGATCGGCGGCGGGCGCTGGAGGCGGTGCTGCACGCGCTCGAAGGCCGGGAGGCCGAGGCGGCAAAGGGGGAACTGGAGCAGATCGAGCGCCGCGTCAGGCAGGTGTACGTCGCGATCCTGTTCGCGGTGCTGTGCGCCCTGTTCGTCTGCCTGCTGATCCTCACCGCCTTCGTCGGCGGCCTGGTGGCCAAGGAGATGACCCGCACCATCGCCGCGTTCTTCATCGTCGCGGTGCTGGCGCTGATCGTCAGCCTGCTGTCCTTCCTGCGCGAGATCTACCTGGCGGTCTCGACACCGAGGCACGTCCAGAAGTAGTCTTGCCGCAGTAGCAGCACAACGCGGGAGGTCCGTCGTGGGTATACGCCTCAAGGACATCCGTACGCTCGCGCTCGTCGGCCAGGCCGGTGCGGGCAAGACGCTGCTGGCCGATGCACTGATGGCGCGTGCGGGAGCAATCCCCGCGCCCGGCAGCATCGAGCGCGGCACCACGGTGTGCGACTACGCGCCGCTGGAGAAGACGCTGCAGCACTCGATGAAGCTGGCGGTGGCAAGCTTCGAGCACCAGGGCACCCGTATCCACCTGCTGGACACGCCCGGCTACCCTGACCTCGCCGGCCATTCGCTGCCGGCGCTTGCCGCGGTGGAAACCGCCGCGATCGTCATCAATGCGCAGAACGGCATAGAGATGATGACGCAGCGCTTCATGCAATGGTCCGCCAGCCGCCGGCTGGACCGCCTGGTGATCGTCAACCGGATGGACGCCGCGAACGTCGATCTCGAGGCGCTGCTCGCGGCGATCCAGGACGCATTCGGCCGCGAGTGCCTGCCGCTGAACCTGCCGTCGGCGAATCGCACGAGGGTCTCGGACTGCTTCTGGGCGCCCGCGGGTGACGCGGACTTCTCCTCGGTCGAGGCAGCGCACCGCCGCCTGGTGGACCAGGTGGTCGAGGTCGACGAGGCGCTGATGGCGGAGTACCTGGAAAAGGGCGAGATTGCCCCCGAGGCGCTGCACGATCCGCTCGAGCGCGCGATGCGCGAGGGGCACCTGGTGCCGGTGGTGTTCACGTCGGCGAAGACCGGCACCGGCATCGCCGAGCTGCTCGACGTGATCGTCAGGCTGCTGCCCAATCCGACCGAGGGCAATCCTCCCGTGTACTTCAATACGCCCGCGGACGGCGGCGCGCCCGCCGAGGTCCAGGCGATCCCGGATCCGACCCGCCATGCGCTCGCGCACGTGTTCAAGGTCGAGATCGATCCTTACCTGGGGCGGCTCGCGGCGTTCCGCGTGCACCAGGGCCGCGTCACGCCCGGCGCACCGCTGTACGTAGGCGAGGGCCGCAAGCCGATCCGCGCCGGACACCTCTACCTGCTGCGCGGGAAGGCGCAGACCGAGGTGAGCGAGGCGCTGCCGGGCGACATCTGCTGCATCGCCAAGGTGGACGAGATCCAGTTCGACCAGATCCTGCACGACTCGCCGCAGGACGCGCACATCCATGCGCGGCCGCTGGAGCTGCCGCACCCGGTTTTCGGCCTTGCGCTCGCTTCGCGCAAGCGCGGCGACGAACAGAAGGTGTCCGACGTGCTGCACAAGCTGGTGGCCGAGGATCCGTGCCTGCGCGTCGAGCACACGCAGGCAAACGAGACCGTGCTGTGGGGCATCGGCGAACTTCACCTGCGGACCGCGCTGGAGAAGCTGCAGACGCAGTACAAGCTGGAGCTCGATACGCGCCCGCCGTCGGTGCCTTACCGTGAAACGATCGGCGCGAAGGCGGAAGGCCACAGCCGGCACAAGAAGCAGACCGGCGGCGCCGGCCAGTTCGGCGAGGTGTTCCTGCGTATCGAGCCGCTGCCCCGCGGCCGGGGGTTCGAGTTCGTCGACCAGGTGAAGGGCGGCGTGATCCCTCACCAGTTCATCCCCGCGGTGGAGAAGGGCGTGCGCGGCGTGATGTCGAGCGGCTTCCTCGCCGGCTACCCGCTGCAGGATGTGCGCGTCATCGTGCATGACGGCAAGCACCATCCGGTCGACTCCAAGGAAGTGGCGTTCGTCGCCGCGGGACGCAAGGCGTTCCTCGACGCGCTGGGGAAGGCGCGCGCCATGGTGCTCGAACCGGTGGTGAGCGTTCACGTGCTCGCGCCCGAGGCCAGCATGGGCGACGTCGCCGGCGAGATCGCCGCGCGCCGCGGCCACGTCAAGGGGTCGGATGCGCCACGCCCGGGCGTGGTGCAGCTGTCGGCCCAGGCGCCGCTATCGGAGCTGGAGAACTTTCCGGCGCGCCTGAAATCGCTTACCGCGGGCCAGGGTTCCTACACGCTGGAATTCAGCCACTACGACCCCGCCCCGCCGCCGCTGCAGCAAAAACTGGTTGCCGCGCACCAGCCCGCCACCCACGCGGACGACTGACCCCGGCGATCAGATCAACAGCAGCGCCTGAACCGCTCCTTGACGATGGCGAGCACCTCGTCCGGGTCCCGCTGCCACCAGTCGCGCGAGGAGAATATCTCGCACTCGTGCATGCCGGCGTAGCCGGCGGCCTGCATCAGCGCGCGGATCGCCGGCAGGTCGATCACGCCGTCGCCCATCATGCCGCGATCGAACGCCAGGTCGGTGGTGGGCACCAGCCAGTCGCAGACGTGGTACGCGAGCAGGCGCTCCTTCCCCGCGCGGCGGATCGCGCGCGCAAGGTTCGGATCCCACCACACGTGGTAGACGTCCACCGCCACGCCGGCGCCTGCACCGAGGCGGTCGCACAGGTCCAGCGCCTGGTCCAGCGTGTTGACGCAGGCACGGTCGGCGCACTGCATCGGGTGCAGCGGCTCGATCGCGAGCGGCACCTTCGCCGCGCGCGCATGCGGCAGGATCGCGGCGAGGCCCTCGGCGACCTGCTCGCGCGCGCCAACGATGTCCTTCGAGCCTGCGGGCAGGCCGCCGACCACCATGATCAGGCATTGCGCGCCAAGCGCCTCAGCCTCGTCGATGGCGCGCAGGTTGTCCTCTATCCTCGCCTTGCGCTCGGCCGCGTCCGCGAACGTGAACATGCCGCCGCGGCAGAGCCCCGATACCGTGAGGCCCGCGTCCCGTACCGCCTTTGCCGCCTTCGCCAGGCCCATCCCGGCGAGCTTGTCGCGCCAGATCGAGATGCCGCGGATGTCGTGGCGCAAGCAGCCCTCGATCGCCTGCGCGAGCCCCCAGGACTTCGCCGTGATCTGGTTCAGCGACAGCTGCTCCAGCGACGGCGGCGCGGTCGGATCAGGCAATGCCATGGACGGCCAGCAGGTGCCTCATGCGCGCGCACGCAAGCGGCGGATCGGCGAGCAGCCCCGCCTGGTCGGCCAGCCGGAAGAGCTCGGCGAAATGCAGGATGCTGCGCGCGCTCTGCTGCCCGCCGACCATGACGAAGTGGTCCTGGTGGCCGTTCAGCCAGGCCATGAATACCACGCCGGTCTTGTAGAAACGCGTCGGCGCGCGAAAGATGTGGCGCGACAGCGGCACGGTGGGGGCGAGGATGTCGTGGTAGCTCGCCTTGTCGTTCGCGGCGAGCGCGGACAGCGCGGCGGAGGCTGCCGGCGCGATGGAATCAAAGATGCCGAGGAGCGCATCCGAATGGCCCTGCGCATCGCCCTCGATGAGCTCGGCGAAGTTGAAGTCGTCGCCGGTGTACATGCGCACGCCCTCGGGAAGCTTGCGTCGCATGAGGATTTCCTTGTCCTTGTCGAGCAGCGACACCTTGATGCCGTCGACCTTCGCCGCATTCCTGCGGATCACGTCCACGCAGACGTCCATCGCCGCGATGTGCTCGTCGCGGCCCCAGTAGCCCTTCAGCGCCGGATCGAACATCTCGCCCAGCCAGTGGATGATCACCGGTTGCCGTACCTGCGAAAGGATGCGGTCATAGACGCGGCCATAGTCGTCGGGGGATTTCGCGCAGGCCGCCAGTGCGCGGCTCGCCATCAGGATGATTCGGCCGCCAAGGCGCTCGATTGCCGCGCACTGCATCTCGTAGGCGGCGATCACGGCGGCGAGGTCTCCGCCGGCAATGTGATCGGTGCCGGCGCCCGAGGCCACCGCCGCGCCGGGGATGCCCTTCGCCGCATCGAGCGAACGGCGGACGAGCTCCAGCGAGTTCGCCCAGTCGAGTCCCATGCCGCGCTGCGCCGTGTCCATCGCTTCGGCGACGCCGAAGCCCCAGGACCACAGGTGCCGGCGGTAGGCGATGGTCGCCTCCCAGTCGATTGCCGCATCCATCCAGGGATCGCGCGGCGAACGCGGGTCGGCGACCACGTGCGCCGCCGCCAGTGCGCGGCGCGTGAACGGCTTCGAGGGTCTCGCGAACTGCCGCGGCTCGCGCACCTGGCAGGGCTCGAGGCCGCCGCCGTCCACCGGCAGTCGGATGGTCTGGATGGGGTCGCGCTTCACGGCTTCAGCCTCGGCACGTCCAGCCACTTGCGCTGCCGCCAGCTCTTCAGGCCCAGTTCGGCGAGCTGAACGCCCTTGGCGCCTTCGAGCAGGCCCCAGCGGAAACCACCCTCGCCCGCGACGTGGCGCAGGAACATCTCCCACTGCACCTTGAAGGCATTGTCGTAGCCCGCGTCCGGCACTTCGCGCCAACCCGCGTAGAAATCGATCGGCTGCGGGATGTCCGGGTTCCACACCGGCTTGGGCGTCTCGGCGTAGGACTGCACGCGACAGCCGCGCAGGCCGGCGACCGCCGAACCGAGCGTGCCGTCCACCTGCAGCGTGAGCAGGTCGTCGCGCCGCACGCGCACCGCCCACGAAGAGTTGAAATGCGCGATCACGCCGCCTGCGAGCCGGAACGTCGCGTACGCAGCGTCGTCTGCCGTGGCCTTGTATTTCCTGCCGTTCTCGTCCCAGCGGAACGGAATGTGCGTGGCACCCAGGCAACTCAGCGCCTTCACCTCGCCAAAGAGGTTGTCGAGCACGTAGCGCCAGTGGCACAGCATGTCGAGGATGATGCCGCCGCCGTCCTTCACGCGGTAGTTCCACGACGGCCGCTGCGCCGGGGGGGATGAAAGCTGCGGGTCGCCCTCGAACACCCAGTAGCCGAACTCGCCGCGCACCGAGAGGATCCTGCCGAAGAAGCCCTCGTCGCGCAGTCTCGCCAGCTTCAGCAGCCCCGGCAGCCAGAGCTTGTCCTGCACCACGCCGTGCTTCACCTTCGCCTTCTTCGCCGCCTTGTAGAGGTCCATGGCCTCGGCAAGACTGGTCGCCACCGGCTTCTCGCAGTAGACGTGCTTGCCAGCCGCGATCGCCTGCTTCAGCAGCTTCGGCCTGAGCTGCGTGGACGCGGCGTCGAAGAACACCGTGTCCTCCTTCGCCGCCAGCGCCTGCTTCAGGTCGGTGCCCCAGCGCTCGATGCCATGCGCGCGCGCGAGCTTTGCCACTTTCTCCGCATTGCGCCCGATGAGGATCGGATCGGGCACCAGGCGAGTGCCATCCTTCAGCGCGACGCCGCCCTGTTTGCGGATCTCCAGGATCGAACGCACCAGGTGCTGGTTGGTACCCATGCGTCCGGTGACGCCATTCATGATGATGCCGATTCGCCTGTTCAATGCACGCTCCCCGTGGTCAACCAATGCGGCAGCCCGCCGATCAAAAAAAGGGCCGGCACCTGGCGGTGCTGGCCCTTGGAGGATACCCGGCGAGCGCCGGGTGGGAGGAAGTCAGTGTGCCGGCGTCAGGGTCGGCGGCGTCTTGCGTGCGAAAGCGCGGCCGATCCAGCCAGCGACGCGGAAACTCATCTCCACGATCGCATCGGCGGCAACGTATGCCTGGACGATCTGATCGCGCTCGAATCGCCGCAGCGGCATGGTCTGGATTCGCTGCAGCAGGTCGGGGGTCGTTTTCATGCTTGGCCTCAATTCAGTTATGGTCAATCGTATTGCCTGTAGGACAGGATTTTCCAATCTAAGTTGCATTGCAGCAATTGACCTTTCCTCGATAAATAAGTTAGTTTTTCTAACATGTCTTCCAGCCTGCTTCCGCTCAATGCCCTGCGTGCCTTCGAGGCGGTGGCGCGCCACCTCAGCGTCAAGGACGCCGCCGCCGAGCTGCACGTCACCTCCGCCGCGATCAGCCACCAGCTGAAGCTCGTCGAGCACCTGTGCGGCAGGCAGCTGCTGGTGCGCAAGCCGCGCGCGCTGGAGCTGACCGAGTACGCACGCGCCGCGCTGCCGCGCCTGACGGCCGGTCTGGCCCAGCTGGACGAGGGGTCGCGCATCCTGCGCGAGACGCGTCCCGCGTCCACGCTGACCGTCAGCGTCGCGCCCTCCTTCGCCTCGTGCTGGCTGATGCCGCGTCTGCATCGCTTCCTCACCGCGATGCCGGACGTGGACGTGCGCGTCACCGCGCGCACGCGGCAGTCGACGACCTTCGGCGAGGAGGCGGTGCGCGAAGCCGCCGCGTGGCTGGCCGACGCAGACGTGGCGGTGCTGCTGTCGCAGGGCCGCTTTCCCGGCTACCAGGTCGAGAAGCTCGTCCCGCTCTCGGTCACGCCGCTCGCCAGCCCGGCGGCGATCGGCGGCGCGACGCTGTCATTGAAGGACCTGCAGCGCCACACGCTGCTGCATGACGACACCGGGGTGCACTACGACGCCAACGACTACTGGGACCTGTGGCTCGCCGCGGCAGGCGCCCGGGGCCTGAAGCTGAAGCACGGCGCGCACCTGTCGCATTCGGTGCTTGCGCTGGAGGCAGCAGCCGAGGGCGCGGGGATCGTGGCATCCCTGGTGGAGTTCGCCCGGCCGCAACTGGATGCGGGAAGGCTGGTTGCGCCCTTCGAGCTTCGCGTCGCGCTGCCCTACGCCTACTACCTGGTCGCCACCGAAGCGGCGCTGTCGCAGCCGCAGGTACGGGCGTTCGTCGAGTGGTTGCGGGCGCAGGCCGCAGCCTGATGCGCACCGCGCGGGCCGGCGCTACTTTTCGCGCTGCGCGGCGGGCGGGTGACGGTACTCCGGGTCGGTCTCGATCTCGCCGCCAAGGTGTGACAGGCGCCCGGAGTCGTTCAGCGCCTTCCTCATGCGCTCCGGGATTTTCTCCGAGTTCAGCGTGCCATCTTCGTTGATGCGTGCGTAGACGCGCGTCGCACGGCCTTCGGTGACCGGTGCGCCGGTCACGGCGTTGCGCGCCTTGCATGCCCAGTGCAGCGTGCGCTCGCCCATGCTGGTCAGCGCAACCGAGGTGGCGATGCGATCGCCGTACGCCGCCGGGCCGATGAAGCGGAAATGGATCTCGCCCATGACGAAGGTGGTGCGATCCTCGCGGATCATCTGGTCGATCGGAAAGCCGATGGTACGGAAGAACTCGTGCTCGGTTTCATTGAACCAGGCGACGATGCGGGGGTAGTACACCAGGCCGAATGGATCGGACTCGCCCCAGTGAACGGTGATCTCCTTCCAGTACATTGCAGCGGTCATGACGCACTCCCGGCACCGAGGAGCGCGGATTGTACCCATGTCGGGGGGCCTCGCCCCGCCCACGCACGCGGAACCGCTACTGCGTCCTGAACGGCTGTCCCGCCTTGTAGAGTTCCAGTCGCTTGTGCGCGGCATCGCGGCCAGCAACGGGAAAGTCGGGCAGGCTGAGCGCCTGTTCCTGCCACTTCGCCGCGCCGGCGAAGTCGCCCGCTTCGGCCAGCGCCGCCGCGTAGGTGTCCAGGATGCCGGCGTTCTTCCATGCGGTGCGCTCGACAGCCTCGAGCGCGAGTTCCAGGGCTCGCCTGCCGTCCCGCACCGAAGCCTGCGGCGACGTGGCGAGCAGCCACGCGAGCTCGTTCCTGGCGACCAGGTCGCCGGCATCCTGGCGCAGCGCCATCCCGAGGTCCGCCGCGGCGGCGTCATGCCGGCCCTGCCGGTACAGCGCCATGCCACGCGCCCGGTACGCGGGGCCGTACTTCGGCGCCAGCGCGATCGCCTCGCTGAAGTCGGCCAGCGCGCGCTCGGTGTCGCCACCGCGGGCATAAAGCCTGCCGCGCTCTATGTAGGCGGAGATCATCCGCGGCTCGAGCCGGATCGCCTCGGCGAAATCCTCGATACCCCTGGCTTCGTTTCCCAACGTCGCATGCGACAGGGCGCGTCGGTACAGCGCGTAGGGGTCGCCAGCCCTGAGCGCGAGGTAGGCATCGTAGTCGCGCACCGCCGCGTCATGCCTGCCCGCGCGCGCATGCGCCTCGCCGCGACCGAGGAATGCCGGCGCGTATGCGCCATCCAGCGCCAGCGCGGCGTCGAAATCGCGCACTGCCGCATCGGCGTCGCCCAGCGCCGAGTGGCTCGCGCCACGGCCCTGCAGCGCGGCAAGGCCGCCGGGATTGCCGCGCAGCGCCTCGCTGAAATCGGCGAGCGCGTCGCGGTGCCGCCGCAGCGCGGCCAGCGCCTGGCCCCGGCCGACGCGCGCATCGATGCTGGCCGGGTCGAGGCGCACCGCTTCGTCGTAGTCACCCAGTGCGTTGTCCATCCGGCCCAGGCGCGCGGAAAGCCGTGCGCGGTCCATGCGCGCCTGCGACAGCCCGGGGTTCGCCACCACCGCGGCGTTGAAGTCCGCCAGCGCCGCCTCGTAGCGCGCCATGCGTTCGAAGCACACGCCACGCTCCAGCAGCGCGTGCACGTTTCGCGGCTCTAGACGGATCGCCTGCGCGTGCCGTTCGGCGATGCGTTCCAGCGCCTGCGGCTGCGGCGCCGCGCGCGCGTCGCGGCAGGAGTCGCCCGCCAGCTGCGCCTGCGCCTGGGTCGCGGCGAGGCTCAGCAGCAGCGCGGCGGCGCGCAACGCCATGCAGCGATCACGACCTGCGGTGTTCGCCGACGCGGACGATCTTCATGGTGTTCGTGCCTCCCGACTTGCCGATCGGCTCGCCTATCGTCAGCACGATCAGGTCGCCCTCGCGCACGACGCCATTCTCGACAAGCACTCTCTCGGCCTCGCCGAGCAGTTCCTCCCGGTCGGTCCCGACGTACTTCACCATCAGCGGGTAGACGTCGCGCAGCAGCGCACAGCGGTACCGGGTCGAGGTCTGAGACGTAAGCGCGTAGATCGGCACGCCGCAATTCAGCCGGCTCATCCACAGCGCGGTGGCACCCGACTCGGTGAGCGTGGCGATCGCCTTCACCTTCAGGTGGTACGCGGTGAACAGGCCCGCCATGGCGATCGACTGGTCGACGCGCGTGAAGACGCGGTTGAGGAAGTCCTGGTCAAGGTTCACCGGCTGGCTCTGCTCGACCTCGAGGCAGATGCGGTCCATCGCCTCGATCACCTCCACGGGGTACTTGCCGCTGGCCGATTCCGCCGACAGCATGACCGCGTCGGTGCCGTCGAGCACCGCATTCGCGACGTCCGACACCTCGGCCCGGGTCGGCACCGGGCTCTCGATCATCGACTCCATCATCTGCGTCGCCGTGATGGTGATCTTGTTGTGCTCGCGCGCGAGCCGGATCATCTTCTTCTGCAGCGCCGGCACGGTCGCCGCGCCGACTTCCACCGCGAGGTCCCCGCGCGCCACCATGATGCCGTCGCAGGCCTTCATGATGTCGACCAGCATGCCCTCGCGCACCGCTTCGGCGCGCTCGATCTTGGCGATCAGGAATGCCTTGCCGCCGCTGGCGCGCAGCAGCTCACGCGCCATGTACATGTCCGCGCCCGACTTCGGAAACGACACCGCAAGGTAGTCCGCCTGCAGCTTCGCCGCGGTCCTGATGTCCTCCATGTCCTTCGCGGTCAGCGCCGGCGCGGTCAGGCCGCCCCCCTGCCGGTTGATGCCCTTGTTGTTGGACAGCACGCCGCCGTGTCGCACCACGGTATGCACCTCCTCGCCGCGCACGAACGACACGTCGAGCACGATCTTGCCGTCGTCCAGCAGCAGTACCGCGCCCGCGTCCACGTCGCGCGGCAGGTCCTTGTAGTCCAGCCCGGCGCGCGTTTCGTCGCCGAGCGGGCATTGCGCGTCGAGCACGAACTTCGCGCCCTTCTGCAGCGTGATCCTGCCGTCCTTGAACTTGCCGACGCGGATCTTCGGGCCCTGCAGGTCGCACATGATCCCCACCGTGCGCCCGAGCTTGCGCGCCAGGCCCTTGACCAGTTCCGACAGGCGCAGGTGGTCCTCGGCGCTGCCGTGCGAGAAGTTCAGCCGCACCACGTCGACGCCGGCGGCGATCATCTTTTCCAGCACCGCAGGGTCGTTCGACGACGGCCCCAGCGTGGCGACGATCTTGGTGCTGCGCAGCACCTCAGGCCCGCTCGTCGAGGATCGCCACCGCGGGCAGCGTCTTGCCTTCGAGGAACTCGAGGAACGCGCCGCCGGCGGTGGATATGTATCCGATCTGGTCCGCAATGCCGTACTTGTTGATCGCCGCCACCGTGTCGCCGCCTCCGGCGATGGAGAAGGCTTTCGAGCCTGCAATCGCGCGCGCGATCGTCTCCGTGCCCCTGGCGAAGGCATCGATCTCGAATACGCCAACGGGCCCGTTCCAGACGAT
This sequence comes from uncultured Enterobacteriaceae bacterium, assembly GCA_964612335.1. Classification (GTDB taxonomy): domain Bacteria; phylum Pseudomonadota; class Gammaproteobacteria; order Burkholderiales; family SG8-39; genus CAZTDU01. The sequence goes on from CAZTDU010000011.1 coordinate 44,776, forward strand.
GGTGCCCGCGGCGGCGAGCGACGCCGCAAGCGCATCGGCCGTCTGCGGGCCAATGTCCAGGATCAGCTCGTCTGCCGCCACGTCCTTCGCCGCCTTGACGCTCGCTGCCGCATCGGCCGACAGTTCCTTCGCCACGACGACGTCCACCGGCAGCGGCACCTTCGTCGCCTGCATGATGCGCCGCGCCTCGTCGACCAGATCGGGCTCGGCCAGCGACCTGCCGATCGGCATCCCCGCGGCGAGGAGGAAAGTATTGGCGATGCCGCCGCCGACGACCAGTTGGTCCACCTTCTTCGCCAGTTCGGCAAGCACCGTCAGCTTGGTCGATACCTTCGATCCGGCGACGATCGCAACCAGCGGGCGCGCCGGGTGGGCGAGCGACTTGCCCAGCGCATCGAGCTCGGCGGCCATCAGGGGCCCTGCGCAGGCCACCGGCGCGAAGCGGGCAATGCCGTGGGTGGTGGCCTCGGCACGGTGCGCGGTGCCGAAGGCATCGTTTACGTAGACATCGCAGAGCGCGGCCATCCTGCGCGCGAGCGCCTCGTCGTTCTTCTTCTCGCCCTTGTTGACGCGGCAGTTCTCCAGCAGCACCACCGAGCCGGGCTTCACCTCCACGCCTTCGGTCCAGCCCGCCAGCAGCGGCACCGGGCAACCGAGAAGCTCCGCGAGCCGCTTCGCCACCGGGGCGAGCGAATCGCGGGGCTTGAACTCGCCCTCCTTTGGCCGCCCCAGGTGCGACGTGACCATCACCGCGGCGCCTTTCGCCAGCGCCTCGCGGATGCCGGGGACGGAGGCGCGTATGCGGGTGTCGTCGCTGATTGCGCCGGCCTCGTCCAGCGGCACGTTCAGGTCGGCGCGGATGAATACCCGCTTGCCGGCCAGGTCGACCTCCGACATGCGGCGGAACTTCATGGCGCTACTTCGCGTTCATCAGCGCAACGGTGGTGTCGAGCATGCGATTCGAGAAACCCCACTCGTTGTCGTACCAGGAAGTGACCTTGACCAGCGTGCCCTCGGACACCTTGGTGAGCGTGGAGTCGAACACCGAGCTCGCGGGGTTGTGGTTGAAGTCCGACGACACCAGCGGATCCTTGTTGTATTCGAGGATCCCCTTCAGCGCGCCTTCAGCCGCTTTCTTCACCGCCGCGTTCACCTCGTCGACAGTGGTGGCCTTGCGGGCAACGAAGGTGAGGTCGACGATCGATACGTTGATGGTGGGCACGCGAATGGCAAAGCCGTCGAGCTTGCCGTTCAGGTGCGGAAGCACCAGGCCGACGGCGGCAGCGGCGCCGGTCTTGGTGGGGATCATGTTCATCGCGGCCGCCCGCGCACGGCGCAGGTCCTCGTGGAACACGTCGGTGAGCACCTGGTCGTTGGTGTACGCGTGCACCGTCGTCATCAGGCCCGACACGACGCCGACCGATTCGTCCAGCACCTTGACCAGCGGCGCAAGGCAGTTGGTCGTGCACGAGGCGTTCGAGATCACGGTGTGCGACGCCTTGAGGCTCTGGTGGTTGACGCCGAACACCACCGTGCCGTCGACGTCCTTGCCACCCGGCGCCGAGATGATCACCTTCTTCGCGCCGGCAGTAAGGTGGGCGCTCGCCTTTGCCTTGCTGGAAAAGATGCCGGTGCACTCGAAGACCACGTCCACGCCGAGTTCCTTCCACGGCAGCTTTGCCGGGTCCCGTTCCGCGCAGACGCGGATGCGGTCGCCGTCGACGACGAGGTGGCTGCCGTCGACTTCGACCTTCGAGCCGAAGCGGCCGTGCGCGGTGTCGTGCTGCAGCAGGTGCGCGTTGGTCTTTGCCTCGGCGAGGTCGTTCACGGCGACGATGCGCAGGTCGTGCTTCTTGCCGTACTCGTAGTGGGCGCGCACGATGTTGCGCCCGATCCTGCCGAATCCGTTGATCGCTACGTTGATGGTCATGACAGTACGCTCCTTACCGCGTTTGCAACATTGTCGGAAGTGAAGCCGAAATGCCTGAAGAGGTCGGCCGCGGGAGCCGACTCGCCAAAGGTATCGATGCCGACGACGGCGCCCTCCAGCCCCACGTACTTGCGCCAGTATGCGCTGACGCCCGCCTCGACCGCGATGCGCGGCAGGCCGCGCGGCAGCACCGCTTCGCGGTACGCGGCGTCCTGGCGGTCGAACACGCTGGTCGAAGGCATGGAAACGACGCGCACCGGGATGTCGAGCTGCTTCTGCGCCGCAAGCGCCAGCGACACTTCCGAGCCGGTGGCGATGATCACCGCACGCGCGCCGGGCGCATCGGCAAGCACGTAGCCGCCGCGGGCGATGTCGGTGATCGACGCGTGCGGCACGCATGGCAGGTTCTGGCGCGACAGCACCAGCATGCCCGGCCCGTCCTTGCGCTGCAGGGCTGCCGACCAGGCAACCGCGGTTTCCACCGTGTCGCAGGGGCGCCAGACATCGAGGTTCGGGATCAGCCTCAGGCTGGCGAGATGCTCGACCGGCTGGTGCGTCGGCCCGTCCTCGCCCAGTCCGATGGAGTCGTGCGTGAAGACGTAGATCACGCGCCGCTTCATCAGCGCGGCGAGCCTGATCGCGTTGCGCGCGTAGTCGGAGAAAACCAGGAAGGTACCGCCGTAGGGGATCATGCCGCCGTGCAGCGCCAGGCCGTTCATGATCGCGCACATGCCGAACTCGCGCACACCATAGAAGATGTAGTTCCCCGGTCCGGACGCCCCGACCACCTTCGAGGACTTCACCATGGTGAGGTTGGACCCGGTGAGGTCGGCCGAGCCGCCCACCAGTTCCGGCAGCGCGGGCTTCAGCACCTCGAGCACGTTCTGCGAAGCCTTGCGCGTGGCCAGCGTCTCTGCCTTCGCCGCCAGTTCGGCCGCGAGCGCGTCGGCACGGGCGCTGAAATCGGCCGGCAACTCGCCCGCGGCGCGGCGCATGAACTCCGCGGCGAGGTCCGGATGCGCGGCGGCATAGGCGGCAAAGAGCTTCTTCCACTTGCGCTCGGCCGCCGCGCCCTTGCGCCTCGCGTTCCAGCCGTCGTAGACCGGCTGCGGCACGACGAATGGCGGATGCGGCCAGCCGATCGCCGCGCGCGTCGCGGCGACCTCGGCTTCGCCGAGCGGCGCGCCGTGCGCCGCGCCGGTGTTCTGCCGGTTCGGCGCGCCCTTGCCGATTACCGTCTTCGCGCAGATCAGCGTCGGCCTGGCGGATTCGCGCCTGGCCTTGCGGATCGCCTTCGACATCGCCTCGACATCGTGGCCGTCGACGTTGGCGATCACCTGCCAGCCGTAGGCCTCGAAGCGCTTCTTCACGTCGTCGGTGTACCACTGGCGGATGCCGCCTTTTTCGGAATCGATCGAGATGCCGTTGTCGTCGTACACCGCGATCAGCTTGCCGAGCGCCAGCGTGCCGGCGAGCGCGCAGGATTCGTGCGACACGCCTTCCATCAGGCAGCCATCGCCGAGGAACACGTAGGTGTGGTGGTCCACCACGTCAAAACCCGGACGGTTGAACTCCGCCGCGAGCAGCCGCTCGGCGATCGCCATGCCCACGGCGTTGGAGATGCCCTGGCCTAGCGGCCCGGTAGTCGTCTCCACCCCCGGCGCGCAGCCGATCTCCGGGTGGCCCGGCGTCTTCGAGTGCAGCTGCCGGAAACGCCTGAGCTCTTCCATCGGCAGGTCGTAGCCGGTCAGGTGCAGCAGCGCGTACAGCAGCATCGAGCCGTGGCCGTTCGACAGCACGAAGCGGTCGCGGTTCGGCCACGCCGGGTTGGCCGGATTGTGCCGGAGGTGCCGCCCCCATAGCGCCAGCGCTGCCTCCGCCATGCCCATCGGCATGCCCGGATGACCTGAGTTCGCCGCCTGCACGGCGTCCATGGCCAGCGCGCGGATGGCGTTGGCAAGCTCGCGGTCCGCTGCGTGCGCGGTCATCGAAAAGTGCTGAGGAGAACTCGTGAAGGAGACGCGCGGATTATAGCGGACGGTGTCGCTTAAACTGCGCATGCCATGACAAAACCGATGCCCTTTTCGTCACCGCAGGACTACCAGCACCGCGTCGCCGGCGACGCCGACGGCAACGGCGAAGGACTCTGGTTCGTGTTCCGTGGCGATCGCATCCTTGTCGAGATCGGACCGCCGAGCCAGAAGCCCGGAGACGACCCCAGGGTGCTGGCGCGGCCCAGCTGGGCGAAGCTGCCGCTGCTCGCGCAGCACGACGGTCGCTGGCCCGACGCGCTGCGAACGCTGTATCTCGGTCTGCTGGGCGGCACGCCGTGCTGGGCAGCGGAGGTTCCCGCCGAGACGCCTGCGCCTGCCGGGATGAACTGGGAGGGACTGCGAACGCTGTTTTCAGTGCTGGAGGACGCGCATTTCGCGCTCGCAGGCCGTGCCCTGCAGTTGATCGACTGGGATCGCTCGCACCGCTACTGCGGCCGCTGCGGTACACCCACGGTGGCGAAGGCCGAGGAACGCGTGCGAGTCTGCCCGTCGTGCAGGCTTTCCGCCTATCCGCGGCTGGCGCCGGCGGTGATGGCGCTGGTGCGTCGCGGACCCGAGATCCTGCTCGGGCGCAGCCCGCACTTTCCGCCCGGAATGTACAGCGCGCTTGCCGGATTCGTCGAACCGGGTGAAACGCTGGAGCAATGCGTGAAGAGGGAGGTGTTCGAGGAAGTCGGCGTCCGGCTGGGCGCGCTGCGCTACTTCGCCAGCCAGCCCTGGCCGTTTCCGCATTCGGTGATGATCGCGTTCGTCTGCGACTGGGAGTCCGGGGATATCCACCCGCAGGATGGGGAAATCGAGGATGCAAGATGGTTCAATGTCTTGCAATTGCCTAAAATTCCAAGCAAAATCTCGATCGCGCGACGCTTGATCGATGCCGTTGTCTCGGAAACAGCGGCGGATCTGCATCGCCCAATCTGATTAACCGGGCAGACTACATCGCCCAAGCGGGGTATTGCACGAATTGATCCAACTCGAGCAACTCGGTTTTTCGCCGCAAGGCGGTAACGGAGAGGCGCAGCCCGGAACACATGGCCGGCTGCGCTTTCTCGTTTGTGGAGGGACACGGACATGAACGGTCTGCATCTGATTGGCGATCTGGGCGGGTGCCGTTGCGACCCGCAGGTGCTGCTGGACGGCAAGGCGTTCGAGGCAAAGTGCGTCGAACTGGTCAATGCCTCCGGCCTGACGATCATGGACGTGAGCTTTCACCAGTTCGAGGGCTCGGGCTATACCGGCACAGTGGTACTGGCCGAATCGCACCTGGCCATCCATACCTGGCCGGAGAAGCAGGGGCTGACGCTGGATGTCTACGTCTGCAATTACAGCGGCGACAACTCGGCCAAGGCGCGCCAGCTGTTCGATTCCATCATCGCGCACTTCCAGCCGGTTGAGATAGCGCGCCACGAGGTGTCGCGGGGCGGCCACCTGCTGATGGAGCCGCTGAACGACTCCACGGGCTTCTACATCATGGCAGACCGCCTGGTGGGAGAGTGGCAGACGCGCTACCAGAAGATGCAGATCTACGACACGCCGCACTACGGCAAGCTGTTCCGGCTCGACGGGTACAACATGACCTCCGAGAAGGAGGAGTTCGTCTATCACGAGAACCTGATCCACCCGGCACTGACGGCGCATTCCGCGCCGAGGAACGTGCTGATCATCGGTGGCGGCGACGGCGGCTCGGCGGAAGAAGCGCTGAAGCACCCGTCGGTGGAGCGGGTGACGCTGTGCGAGATCGACGAAGACGTGATCCAGGTCGCCAAGGAACACTTCCACGCGGTGCACAACGGCGTCTTCGACAACCCGAAGCTGCGCGTGCTGATCGGCGATGGCATGAAGTTCATCCGCGAGACGAACGAGAAGTTCGACCTCATCGCGCTGGACCTGAACGACCCCATGGGCCCGGCCGAAGCGCTGTACTCGACCGAGTTCTTCCAGACCTGCCGGCACGCGCTCGCACCCGGAGGCGCGCTCGTGCTGCACATCGGCGCGCCGGTGGCCCGTCCGGAGCGCGTGGGCGAGCTCGCGCAGCGGCTGAACGCGATCTTCCGCATCGTTCGCCCGTACACCATGTACATCCCGCTTTATGGCGCGCAGTGGGCGATGGCGGTGTGCTCCGACAAGCTCGATCCCAAGTCCTTCACCGCCGACGAGATCGACCGCAGGATCGAGGCGCGGCGCCTGCAGGCGCTGCAGTTCTACAACGGTGAAACGCACGAGGGCGTGTTCGCGCTACCGAACTACGTGCGTGACCTCGTCAATCCGCCGCGACTGAAGCAGCAGCCGCGCAGCCGCCGCCTGGGCGTGGTGCGCGCAGCAGCCAAGTAGTTTTCCCGGCGCGGCGCCTTCCCGGGGAAGGCGCCGCCGGTTCCTCAGCCGACGGTCTTCAGGACGTCGGCGACGATCGAAAACAGCGTGTCGATCTCTGATTTCTGGATGATCAGCGGTGGCGCGAGCGCGATGATGTCGCCGCTGATGCGCACGTAGGCCCCCTTCTCGAACGCCTTCAGGTGCGCCTCGAACGCACGCGCGCCCGGCGCGCCCGGCCGCGGCGCCAGGTCGATCGCCGCGATCAGCCCGATGTTGCGGATGTCGATCACGTTCGGCAGGCCCTTCAGCGCGTGCGCCTTGTCTTCCCAGTACTGGGCGATCTCGCCGACGCGCGTCAGCAGGCCCTCCTCCTTGTAGACCTCCAGCGTCGCCAGCCCTGCCGCACACGCCACCGGATGCGCAGAGTAGGTGTACCCGTGCGGCATGTCTATGGCGTTCTCCGGCCCGCTCATGAAGGCCTCGTAGATCTTTTCCTTCATCATCACCGCGCCCATCGGTATGGTCGCGTTGGTGATGCCCTTGGCGGTCGTCATCAGGTCGGGCGTGACGTCGAAGAACTGCGCACCGAACGGCTTGCCCAGGCGCCCCCATGCGACGATGACCTCGTCGAATATGAGCAGGATGCCGTGCCTGTCGCAGATCTCGCGCAGGCGCTTCAGGTACCCCACCGGCGGGATGTACACGCCCGCGGAGCAGGACACCGGCTCGACGATCACCGCGGCGATCGTCGACGGGTCGTGCAACTGGCACAGGCGCTCGAGGTCGTCGGCAAACTCGACGCCGTGCTGCGGCATGCCGCGCGAGAATGCGTTGCGCTCCGGATCGTGCGTGTGACGCATATGGTCCACGCCGGTCACCAGCGCGCCGAAGATCTTGCGGTTGGAGACGATTCCGCCCACCGCGGTACCGCCGAAGTTGACGCCGTGATAGCCCTTCTCGCGACCGATCAGCCTGATGCGGTGCCCTTCGCCGCGCATGCGGTGGTAGGCGATCGCGAACTTGAGCGCCGTATCCACCGATTCGGAGCCCGAATTGGTGAAGAACACCCGCGTCATGCCCTCCGGCAGCAGCTCGCGGATCCGGTCGGCGAACTCGAACGCCATCGGGTGGCCCGACTGGAACGGCGGCGAGAAGTCCAGCGTAGACACGCCCTTCGCCACCGCGTCGACGATCTTCTTGCGGCAGTGACCGGCGTTTACGCACCACAGTCCGGAGGTGCCATCTATGATCCTGCGGCCCTCCGGCGTGAAGTAGTAGATCCCTTCCGCGCGCGACAGCAGGCGCGGTGACTTCTTGAACTGCCGGTTCATCGAGAACGGCATGAAGAACGCGGAGTTCTCCAGCGTGCCGTCCATCACTTCGGATTGTGCGCGATCGTTCATCAACGTTCTCCCTGGCCCTCAGGCCGCCATTTGTCCGGATTCTACGATGCCCGCGCGGCCCAGCACCGCGTGCAGCAGCACCCTGCAACCGGCCTCGATGTCCTGCGGCCGGGCATTCTCGATCTCGTTGTGGCTGATTCCGCCCTCGCAGGGCACGAATACCATCGCGGTCGGCGCGATGCGCGCCATGTAGACCGCGTCGTGCGCGGCACCGCTGACGATGTCGCGATGCGAATAGCCGAGCAACTGCGCGCCCTCGCGCACGCGCTTCACCAGGTCGGGCGCGAACTCGCTGGGCGCAAAGTAGACGACCTCGTCGAGCTCGACCGCGACACGGCCCTGGGCGGCGATCGCGGCGGCGCTTTTCTTCAGCTCGTCGACCATTGCAGCGAGCGTGGCATCCTTCGCGTTGCGCAGGTCCACCGTCATGCGCACTTCGCCCGGGACGACATTGCGGGAGTTCGGCTTCACCTGCATGAAGCCCACCGTTCCGCGCGCGTAGTCCGGGAACGTGGTGGCAATGCGATTCACCTCGAGCACCAGCCGGCTCGCCGCGAGCAGCGCGTCCTTGCGGGTTTCCATCGGCGTCGGCCCGGCATGCGAGTCCTGGCCGCTGATGCGTACGTCGAACCAGCGCTGCCCAAGCGCACCCAGCACCACGCCGATGGTATTGCCGGTCTCCTCCAGCACCGGGCCCTGCTCGATGTGCGCCTCGAAGTAGGCACCCAGCCGGTGCGGCTGCGCCGGGCCTGCATAGCCGATCTTCTCCAGCGCCTCGCGCACGCTGATCCCGTCCACGTCCTTCTGCTGCAGCGCGTAGTCGAGCGCGTAGACACCGGCATAGACGCCCGAACCCATCATGGTCGGCACGAAGCGCGAACCTTCCTCGTTCGTCCATGCGATCACTTCGATCGGCGCCCTGGTGCGAACGCCGGCATCGTTCAGCGCGCGCACGACCTCGAGTCCTGCCATGACGCCGTAGGCGCCGTCGAAGCGGCCGCCGGAAGGCTGGGAATCGAGGTGGCTGCCCACCGCCACCGGCGCGGCGTCCGGGTCGGTGCCGGCGCGACGCGCGAAGATGTTGCCGATGCCGTCTATGGCGATCGACATGCCAGCGCCCTCGCACCAGCGCACGAACTGGTCACGTCCCTGGCGGTCGACCTCGGTGAGCGTGATGCGCCTGACGCCGCCCTTGTCGGTGGCGCCTATCTTCGCCAGGTCCATCAGCGACTGCCACAGCCGCGCGCCATCTATGTTCACGCTCATGAGATCTCCTTTCCAGGCGAGCTTACTCCAAGCGCCCGCGGCGTAGAATCGTTCGTTTCGTAGCGGAGGCTTCGCCGATGAAGCAGATTGTCTCGCAGGATCTCGCCGGACTGCTGCTTGCCGCGCAGGGCGTGCAGCCCGCTCCCGGCGCAACCGCCGTGACCGCGGAGTCCGCCTCCCGCCTGCTCGAGCAGTCCGCGGCAGCGTTTGCAGGCCTGGAGTTCGCCGACGAGCCCTCCGGTTTCGTCGCAGCGCAGCGCAGGAACGCCCCATGAATGAATGCGAGCTGCTGGAACTATCCTGCGCCGGCCTCGCCGCGGCGATCCGCGAGCGGCGCACGACGGCGGTGAAAGCCATGGAGGCGGTGCTCGCGCGCGCCCGTGCGGTGCAGCCGAAGCTGAACGCGTTCCTGCGCATCGACGATGAAGCTGCGCTGGCCGCGGCGCAGCTCGCCGACAGGGACCTCGTGCGTGGGCACCTGCGCGGCCTGCTGCACGGCGTGCCGATGGCGCACAAGGACATGTACGGCCGCAAGGGCGTCGCCTCCAGCTTCGGGGGCAGGATCTGGTCTGAGCGGCCGGCAACGAGCACGGCGACCGCGCTGGAACGGCTCGATGCCGCCGGCGCGATCCAGTTCGGCGTACTCAATCTTGCCGAGTGCGCGTTCGGCCCCACCGGCCACAACTACCACCACGGGCACTGCCGCAATCCCTGGAACCCGGACTACGTCACCGGCGGTTCCTCGTCTGGCTCGGGCAGTTCGGTCGCGGCGCGCGCCAACTTCGCCGCGCTGGGCTCGGACACTGCGGGCTCGATCCGGTTGCCGGCCACCTTTTGCGGTGTCTCCGGCGCCAAGCCCACCTACGGCCGCGTCTCGCGTGCCGGGGCCTTGCCGCTGTCATATTCGCTGGACACCGTCGGGCCGCTGGCGCGCACCGTCGAGGACTGCGCGGTGCTGCTGTCGGTGCTCGCCGGGCCGGATCCGCGCGATCCGGCGGCGGATGCGCGCAGCGTGCCGGACTACATCGCGCGCCTCGGTCGCCCGGTCGCGGGCCTGGTCATCGGCAAGCCTAGGCAGTATTTCTACGATGGCTGCGATGCCGGCATCGCCGCGCTGATGGAAGCCTCTCTGGAAACTTTCCGCCGGCTGGGCGCGAAAGTGGTCGACGTCGACCTGCCCGACATCGAACCCTGGAACGCGGCGGCAGCGATCATCATCTCGGCGGAAGCCGCGGCAGTGCACGCGAGGGAACTGCGGCAGCGTGCACAGGACTATTCGCCGCAGGTGCGCGCGCGCGTCGAGGCCGGGTTCGTCCTCCCCGCTACCGCGTATGTCGACAGCCTGCGCTTGCGCGGCGTGGCGCTGCAGGCGTTTTGCGACCAGGTGTTCTCCAAAGTGGACGTGCTGCACGCGCCCGCAGTGGGGCTGCAGACGCCAAGCATCGCCGCGGCGGACGTGGGCGGCAACCCGGACATGGCCCCGCTCTTCGCGCGCATCACGCGCCTGACGCGCCCGGTGAATTTCCTCGGCGTGCCGTCGCTGTCGGTCCCGGCCGGCTTCTCGGCAACGGGGCTGCCCGTGGGCATGCAGTTGCTCGGCCGGCCCTTCGACGAGGCGACGCTGTTCACGCTCGGCCACGCCTTCCAGGGCGCGACCGACTTCCACCTGCGCAAGCCGCCCGCCTGAAACGGCGCCAATTCGCGATGGCTGCCGCCTAGCCCGGATAGGCGACGACCTTCTGCGCCTGCTCGCCCAGGCCCTGGATGCCCAGACGCAGCACGTCGCCCGGCTTCAGGAACACCGGCTCGGGCTTGATGCCCATGCCCACGCCCGGCGGCGTGCCGGTGGTGATGATGTCCCCGGGCAGCAGCGTCATGTACTGCGACACGTGCGAGACGATCTGCGCGCACGAGAAGATCATGGTGCGCGTATTGCCGGTCTGCATGCGCTTGCCGTTCAGGTCCAGCCACATGTCGAGGCGCTGCGGATCGGTGATCTCGTCGGTGGTCACCAGCCACGGCCCGATCGGGCCCGCGGTGTCGAAGCCCTTGCCCTTGTCCCACTGGCCCGTGGCCATCTGGAATGCGCGCTCGGAGACGTCATTGACCACGCAATAGCCGGCGACGTGCGCCAGCGCATCGGCTTCGTCGACGTAACGCGCCTGCGTGCCGATGACGATGCCGAGTTCCACTTCCCAGTCCAGCTTCGTCGATCGCTTCGGCTGCACGATGTTGTCGTTCGGCCCGCAGATGCAGGTGGTGGCCTTGAGGAAGACAATCGGCTCCGACGGGATCGGCATGCCGGCTTCCTTGGCGTGGTCTGAATAGTTCAGGCCGATGGCAACGAACTTGCCGATGCCGACATAGGGCACGCCCAGGCGCGGGTTGTTGGCAATCACCGGCAGGCTCTCGGGCTTCACCTTGGCCAGCATCTTCAGGCCGCGCGGCGACAGCTCGTGCGGACCGATGTTCTCGAACAGCTTGGACAGGTCGCGCAGGCGGCCCTCGGCATCGACCATCGCCGGCTTCTCGAACCCGCTCTTGCCGTAGCGGCACAGCCTCATATCGTCATGCCCCCGTCAATTGAATACATGTTCCCGGTCGCGAACAGCGATTCGTCCGAGGCGAGGAAAACCAGGATCCCGGTGATGTCCTCCACCGTGCCCAGCCGGCCCATGGGCTGGCGGGCAATGAAGTCCTTGCGCGCCTGCACCGGATCGGGGAAGGCGTTGATGCGCTGCTGCAGCGAAGGCGTGTCCACGGTGCCCGGGCCGATGCAGTTGCAGCGGATGCCCTGCCTGACGTAGTCGGCCGCGATCGACTTGGTAAGGCCGACCACCGCCGCCTTGGTCGCGCCATAGACGAAGCGGTTCGGCAGGCCCTTCACGCTTGAGGCAACCGAGGACATGTTGATGATCGAGCCACCGCCCTTCGCCAGCATTCCCGGAAGGAAGGCGCGCGTCACGAGATACATCGACTTCACGTTCAGGTTGAAGCTGAAGTCCCAGTCCTTCGGCGTGCACTCGAGGATGGTGCCGTGATGCACGTAGCCCGCGCAGTTGAAGAGCACGTCCACAGGGCCCGCTTCGGCAGCGAGCCGGCCGATGGCCTGCTCGTCGGTGGCATCGAGCACGCGCGCGCGGATGCCGGGCGTGGCCTCGAGCGCGGCAATCGCCTGCGGGTCCAGATCGGTCGCCCAGACGCTTGCGCCCTCGCGCGCGAACGCAAGCGCCGCGGCGCGGCCGATGCCCTGACCAGCCGCCGTGATGAACGCAGTCTTGCCTTCGAGCCTGTGCGCCACGTCCCCTCCCCGGGAAGGGCGCCGATTATACTTGCCGTGGCATGGGAGGCGCATGAACCAGCTCGACTTCAAGGGTCGCACCGCGGTGGTCACCGGCGGCATGCACGGCATAGGTGCAGCGATCGTGCGCCGCCTCGAAGCATCGGGCGCGAGGCTTGCGATCTGGGACGTGGGCGCGCCCGACAAGGTTGATGTGTCCGATCCGGCCTCGGTAGCCGAGGCCACGCGGCGCGCGCTCGAGTCCCTCGGCCGGATAGACGTGCTCGTGAACAATGCCGGCATCGCGGGCATCAACGCGCCGACCGTCGACTACCCCGTGGAGGAGTGGGAACGGGTGCTTCGCATCAACCTGACCAGCCAGTTCCTCTGTTGCCGCGCGGTCGCGCCGCACATGGTCAAGGCCGGCTACGGGCGCATCGTCAATATCGCCTCGGTGGCAGGCAAGGAAGGCAATCCCAACGCGGTGGCCTACAGCGCATCGAAAGCCGGCGTGATCTCGCTCACCAAGTCGCTCGGCAAGGAACTCGCGCAGACCGGCGTGCTGGTGAACTGCGTGACGCCGGCGGCGGCGAAGACGGCGATTTTCGAGCAGATGAGCGAGCAGCACATCAACTACATGCTGTCGAAGATCCCGATGAATCGCTTCGTGACCGTGGACGAGATTGCGTCGCTGGCCTGCTGGCTGGCGTCGGCGGACTGCTCGTTCTCCACCGGCGCGGTGTTCGACATTTCGGGCGGAAGGGCGACTTACTGACATGGCGAGGAAGAAGACAGGTCAGCGCGCCGCGCCGCGTGGACTGCGCAGTGCGCCGCGTGGACTGCGCAGTGCGCAGTGGTTCGGCCGCCAGGACATCTACGGCTTCATCTACCGCAGCTGGACGAAGAACCGCGGCATCCCGCAGGACCAGTTCGAAGGCAGGCCGGTGATCGGCATCTGCAATACCTACTCGGAGCTCGTGCCCTGCAATTCGCATTTCCGCACCATCGCCGAGCACGTCAAGGCGGGCGTGCTCGAAGCGGGCGGATTCCCGCTCGAGTTCCCGGTCATGTCGCTGGGCGAGACGCTGCTGCGGCCCACCGCCATGCTTTACCGCAACCTTGCATCGATGGACGTCGAGGAGTCGATCCGCGCCAATCCGCTGGACGGCGTGGTGCTGCTGGTCGGCTGCGACAAGACCACGCCGGCGCTGCTGATGGGCGCGGCATCGGTGGACCTGCCGACGATCGCGGTGTCTGGCGGGCCGATGCTGTCGGGCAAGTACCGCGGTACCGACATCGGCTCGGGCACCAACGTATGGTCCATGTCGGAGGACCTGCGCGCCGGCAAGATCACGCTCGCCGAGTTCCACGAGGCGGAATCGTGCATGCACCGCTCGCACGGGCACTGCATGACCATGGGCACCGCCTCCACGATGGCTTCCATGGTCGAGGCGCTGGGCATCGGCATGCCGGGGAATGCCGCGTACCCGGCGGTCGATGCGCGCCGGAACGTGCTCGCACGCATGGCGGGGCGCCGCGCGGTGGCGCTGGTGCGGGAGAGGATCTCCATCTCGCAGATCCTCGGCAAGCGCGCTTTCGAGAATGCCATCCGAACGAACGCGGCGATCGGCGGCTCGACCAATGCCGTAATCCACCTCATCGCCATCGCTCGACGGCTGGGCGTGGACCTGACGCTGGAAGACTGGGATCGGCTGGGCCGCGGCGTGCACACGCTCGTCAATCTGATGCCGAACGGCAAGTACCTGATGGAGGACTTCTGCTACGCCGGCGGCCTTCCCGCGGTGCTGCGCGAACTGGGTGCTACCCGCAAGTTGCACAAGGACGCGATGACCGTGAACGGCAGCACCATCTGGGACAACGTGAAGGATGCGCCCTGCCACAACCGCGACGTCATCCACACGATGAAGAAGCCTTTCAAGAAGAACACCGGCATCGCCGTGCTGCGCGGCAACCTGTGCCCGGGCGGCGCGATCATCAAGCCGTCCGCGGCGACGCCGAAGCTCATGAAGCACCGTGGCCGCGCCGTGGTGTTCGAGAATATCGAGGATTTCCACAAGCGCATCGACGACCCGAAGCTCGACATCGACGCGAGCTGCGTGATGGTGCTGAAGAACTGCGGCCCCAGGGGCTACCCCGGGATGGCGGAAGTGGGCAACATGCCGCTGCCGCCCAAGCTCCTGAAGAAGGGCGTCACCGACATGGTGAGGATCTCGGACGCGCGCATGAGCGGCACGGCCTACGGCACGGTGGTGCTGCACATGGTGCCCGAGGCGGCGGCCGGCGGCGCGCTTGCGCTGGTGAAGAATGGCGACATGATCGAGCTCGACGTGTCCAGGCGCAGGCTGCAACTACTGGTGCCAGAGGACGAGCTCGCGCGCCGCCGCGCGAAATGGCGCGCGCCCAGGGCGCCGCTGCCGCGAGGCTACTGGAAGCTCTATTTCGACCACGTGCTGCAGGCAGACCAGGGCGCGGACCTGGATTTCCTGGTCGGCGGCAGCGGCCCGCTGGTGCCGAGGGACAACCATTGAAGCGGCTCGTTCCCGTCGTCGTCCTTGTCGCCGGGTGTGCCGTCGTGCCGCCGCCTGACGCGCCGGGCGGACCGGATTCCCGCGTCGAGCCGCTGCCGCGCTTGCCGGAGGAGGCCTCCGAGGCACGCTCGCTCGAGGAGTACAAGCAGCAGGTGGCGCACGCCATCCTGCACGCCAATGCCGAGCACACGTTCATCGGCCAGCTGCCCCGGGTGCTGAAGTCGGTGGTGGTGCTGCAGGTCGAAATCGACCGCCTCGGCTTTCCCTACGCGGTGAGGCTGTTCCGCTCGAACGGCTACAAGGAGCTGGAAGCGCGTGCGATCCAGTCGGTGCGCGCAGGCACCCTGCCAAAGCCTGGCGGCGCCGTCACTGGCGGACACGGCTACGTGTCCTTCACCGAGACCTGGCTGTTTCGCGACGACGGCAAATTCCAGATCCGCACCCTGGCTGGACCGCAGTAGCGCAAGACGTCGGGCCACCGCGGGTGGCCGGCCATCAGGGCTCCGCGAGGAAGGTTTCCAGCAGTTCGTTGAGGAAATGTCGTCCGCGATCGGTTGGCGCGATTCGCTGCCAGTCCCGCCGCAGCAGTCCCTTGGCTTCAGCTGCGCACAGCCGGGGCTCGATCATTGCCAGCGTCTGCCCGGTACGCGCTGCATATGTCTCGGGCGCGAAGCCCTCAACCAGCCGCAACGCGTTCAGCATGAACTCGAACGGCAACTCCTTCGCCGGCACGACGCGCTCGCGCACGGCAGCGGCACTCGCGAGATAGTCGCGCGGCGATTTCGCCCGCTCGTGGCGCGTGATGCGGTCCGGGAAGCTGAGCTTGCCGTGCGCACCTGCACCCAGGCCCAGGTAGTCGCCGAACTCCCAGTAATTGAGGTTGTGCCGGCAGCGAAATCCGGCCCTCGCGAACGCGGAGATCTCGTAGTGCCGGTAGCCCGTCTGTCCGAGCAGGTCCTCGACCATGCGCTGCATGTCGGCGGCGAGGTCGTGACCCGGCAGGGTTGGCGGGCGCCGGTAGAAGGCCGTGTTCGGCTCTATCGTCAGCTGGTACGCCGACAGGTGGGGCGTGCCGAAGCGCGCGCCCTCGACGATGTCCGCGCGCGCCATGTCCAGCGACTGCCCGGGCAGGCCGTACATCAGGTCGAGGTTCACATTGTCGAAGCAGGACAGCGCGGCATCGATGGCGCGGCGCGCCTCGTCGCCGCCATGGATGCGGCCCAGCGCCTTCAGCATCGCGTCGTCGAAGCTCTGGACGCCAAGCGAGATCCGGTTCACGCCGGCAGCCCGGTAGCCGCGAAAACGCGCCGCCTCCACGGTTCCCGGGTTCGCCTCCAGCGTGACCTCGGCGTCGGGTTCGAGCACGACACGCGCCCGGATCTCTGCGAGCAGGCGGTCGATGGCGAAGGGAGAAAAGAGGCTCGGCGTGCCGCCGCCGATGAAAACGCTGCGCACCCGCCGCCCCCAGATCGACGGCAGCAAGCCTTCCAGATCGTCGATCAACCGGTCGACGTAGGCCTGTTCGGGCAGCTCCCCCTTGTGCTCATGCGAATTGAAGTCGCAATACGGGCACTTCCTGACGCACCACGGCAGGTGCACGTAGATCGACAGCGGCGGCAGCACGGCAAGCCGCACCTTTCCCGGCGGGTCAATCCGGATCGTCACGCAGGCGCTCCATCAGTCGCGCGAGCGCGATCGCGCGGTGGCTGATGCGGTTCTTCTCCTGCGCATCGAGCTCGGCCGCGGTGCAACCGCTCCCGGGCACCAGGAAAAGCGGGTCATAGCCGAAGCCGCCGCTGCCCCTGGCTGCCGGCGCAATCTCGCCGCGCCAGATGCCCTCGGCAACCACCGGCAGCGGATCGTCCGCATGGCGCACCAGCACGACGACGCAGGCGTAGCAGGCGCGGCGGTCCCCGCGCGACGCGAGTTCCGCCAGCAGCTTCGCGTTGTTGCGCGCGTCGCGCTCTTCCCTGCCGCCATGCCGCCCGGCGTAGTAGGCGGACTGCACGCCAGGCTCGCCGCCCAGCGCGGGTACGCACAGGCCCGAATCGTCCGCGACTGCAGGCAGGCTGCTCGCCGCGCTGGCGTGGCGCGCCTTGGCGAGCGCGTTCTCCAGGAACGTGTGGTGGGGTTCTTCCGCCTCACCTATGCCGAGTTCGCTTTGCGCGACGATGTCGAGCGAAAGCGGAGCAAGTATCGCGCGGATCTCCCGCAGCTTGCCGGGATTGCCCGAGGCGAGCACCAGGCGCTTCATTGGCAGGACCCTAGGCGCCGAGCGCGGCCTTCTGCATTGCGACCAGCTCGCCAATCCCCCGCGCGGCGAGCACCAGCAGCGCGTCCATCTGCTCGCGCGTGAAGGGCTCGCCCTCGGCGGTGCCCTGGATCTCGACGTAGCGGCCCGAGCCGGTCATCACCACGTTCATGTCGGTCTCGCAGGCGGAGTCTTCCGGATAGTCGAGGTCCAGCACCGGTACGCCCTGGTACACCCCCACCGACACCGCGGCGACGAAATCGCGCACCGGCGCCGCGGCGATCATGCCGCGGCCGATCATCCACGCGAAGGCATCGTGCGCCGCAACGAATGCGCCGGTGATCGCCGCGGTGCGCGTGCCGCCATCGGCCTGCAGCACGTCGCAGTCGATCTGCACCGTACGCTCGCCGAGCGCGCGCATGTCGACCACCGCGCGCAGCGCCCGCCCGATCAGCCGCTGGATCTCCTGCGTGCGCCCGGACTGCTTGCCGCGTGCGGCCTCGCGGTCCGATCGGGTGTGGGTCGCGCGTGGCAGCATGCCGTACTCGGCGGTGAGCCAACCCTGTCCCTTGCCCTTGAGGAATCCGGGCACGCGATCCTCGACGCTCGCTGTGCACAGCACCTGCGTCTGGCCGAACTCGATCAGCACCGAGCCCTCGGCATGGCGCGTGAACCCGCGCGTGATTTTTACCGGCCGCAGCTGCGCGGGCTTCCTTCCCGAGGGTCTCATCGTGGCTTCCGGTTCCTTTCCAGTGCAGTGCGTATCTCGTCGATCGCCCGGTCGATCTCCGCGTCGCTCATGCGCAGGAAATCGGGATCGGTCGCCGTGAAATCCTGCACGTCGGTGGGCAACTCGTGGGTGGGCAGCGTGCGCGGGGCCTCGGCGGCGGCGACTTCGTCCTCGCCCCAGGCCATCGCGATCATCGACACATTATCGCACTGGGGGCCTGCGCGCTTCTCCGCCAGCGCCATCAGTTCGCGCGACGCGTCTTCCAGTTCTGCAGTCATGTAAGCGTGCAGCAGTTGGCGCTGCGTGATCGGGCCCCACAGGCCGTCGGAGCAGAGCATCAGGATGTCATCGCGCGCGAGGCGCGCCACCGCCGTGGGCTCCAATCGCGGCATGGAGTCGCTTCCCAGGCATTGCATCAGCTTGTTGCGGTCCGGGTGCGCGGCGGCCGCCTCCTCGCGGATGCGTCCTGCGTCGATCAGCTGCTGCACCCGCGAATGGTCCCTGGTGCGCGTGACGATGCGGCCGTTGCGGATCAGGTACAGGCGCGAGTCGCCCACGTGCCCCCAGTAGGCGAAGCCCTCCTGCACCGCGCAGGCGACGATGGTGGTGCGCGGCGTCTCGGGCAGCCCGAGCAGCGCCGACTTGTCGATGATGCTGGCGTGGGCACGGCGGATCGAATCGAAGATGAACAGCTCCGGGTTGCCCAGCAGCGGCCGGGCCCGCGCGTGAAAGTCCGCAGCCATCGACTCCAGGGCAAGCTGCGCAGCGACCTCGCCGTTCAGGTGCCCGCCCATGCCGTCGGCCAGCACCATCAGCAGCGACGTGCCGCTGCGCCAGTGGCCGATGCGGTCCTGGTTGTAGGCCCGCGCCCCGACGCGGCTGTCCTGGAAGATGCGGAACTTCACGCGCGGCGCCCCGCCAGCCTCAGGAGCGCACCCCTGAGCTGGTCGAGTACCGGCGCGTCACCGCGGTGGCCGGGCGGCTTCTCGCCGGTCAGCGCCTTCTGCAGCGCGAACACGCTTTGCGGCCGCTCGAGGTGGTCGAGCCGCAGGCACCAGTCGATGGTGTCAAGCAGGTCGCTCGAGTACCGTCCGCTCCACAGCCTGCGCGCGGGCTCGAGCCGGTCCTTGCGCAACCGCTGGTCCGCGGGCTGCGGCGCGGCGCCGGACAGGCAGGCGTACATGCTCGCGCCCACCGAGTAGATGTCGCTCCACGGGCCGAGGTTCTCGCGCACGCCGTGGTGCTCGGGCGAGGCGTAGCCCGGGGTGTACATCGGCGGCAGCTTCGTGCCTTCGCTGGTGAGCGTCTGCCTCGCCGCGCCGAAGTCGATCAGCAGCGGCGTACCGTCGTTCCTGACGTAGATGTTTCCCGGCTTGATGTCCAGGTGCAGCAGCTTGTTCGAATGCACTTCGCGCAGCCCATCCAGCAGCGTGACGAAGGTATGCGCGATCCACGATTCCTTCAGCGCGCCGCGCCTGGCGTGGATGTGCTCGTGCAGGGTGCGGCCACGCTCGTAGCGCATGACCATGTAAACGGTTTCGTTGGCGCGAAAGAAGTTCGTCACGCGGATGACGTTCGGGTGCTGCAGACCGGCAAGCGCGCGGCCCTCCTCGAAGAAGCACTTCATGCCATAGCGGTAGACGCCGAGATTCTCCTCGGGAACCTTCGGCACATTGCCGCTGCCGCGCAACGCGAGCGTGGAGGGGAGGTACTCCTTGATCGCGACGGGCGCGTCGTTCTCGTCGTGGGCCAGGTAGACGAAGGAGAATCCGCCGGCGGCAAGCACCCGCAGGATGCGGTAGTTCTGGAGCTGGCAGCCTTCCGGCAGGGGCTGGTTGGCCTGGGTCACCATCTGCCCGTATGATACGCGTCCGCCTTCTGGCAATCGGGAGCCACACCTGCGCTGCGCGGCGTTTTTGCCGGCAACTGCGCACTTCGTCACACCGTGATCCAGAGCATGACCGGCTACGCGAGCGCGAACGCGGAACTGCCCCAGGGCAGCCTGCAGGTCGAACTGCGTTCGGTCAATTCGCGCTTCCTCGACCTGCAGTTCCGCGTGCCCGACGAAATGCGCGCCATGGAACCCGTGCTGCGCGAGATGATCGCCGCGCGCGTCTCGCGCGGCAAGGTCGATTGCCGGGTGCAGCTCAACCTGCGCGCGGCGGGGCCGCGCGCCGCGGCGATGAACGTCGAAGCCGTCGCGGGACTGCGCCGGCTCGCCCACGAGGTGCGCGAAGCGATGCCGGACGCGCGCAGCCTGGGCATCGCCGACGTGCTGCGCTGGCCCGGCGTGCTCGTCGAAGAGGCACCGGACGAGGAACGGCTGCACGCCGCCGCGGCGCAGTGCGCCAGCCGCGCGCTGGACGAGCTGTGCGCTTCGCGCAATCGTGAGGGGGCGAAACTCAAGGCGGCCCTGCTGGCGCGGGTCGGCGACATGCGCGCACGGACGGCGGACGCGGCGCCGCTGGTTCCCGAGGCGCTCGCCGCACAGCGGGCGCGGATGGCAGAGCGGCTGCGCGAAGCAATCGGCGCGATGGACGAGGAACGTCTGCGGCAGGAGATCGCCATGCTGGCGCTCAAGGCGGACGTGGACGAGGAACTCACGCGCTTCAACACCCACCTCGATGAAGTCGAGCGTGTCCTCGCCAGGGGCGGCACGGCCGGCAAGCGCCTGGATTTCCTCGCGCAGGAACTGAACCGCGAAGCCAACACGCTCGCGTCCAAGGCGGCGTCGGCGAAGCTCGCGGACTGCGCGCTGGAACTGAAACTCCTGGTCGAGCAGGTGCGCGAGCAGGTCCAGAACATAGAATAGGGGTGCGATGAAAGGCATTCTGTTCGTCATCACGGCGCCATCCGGCGCCGGCAAGAGCACGCTCATCAACGCGGTGCTGCATGACATGCCGCAATTGCGGCTTTCCGTGTCGTACACCACGCGCGCGCCGCGGCCGGGCGAAACAAACGGGCGCGAGTACCACTTCGTCGACGACGCGAAGTTCCTCGCCATGCTCGAGCGCGGCGAGTTCCTCGAAGCTGCGGAGGTGCACGGATTCCGCTACGGCACCTCGCAGAAGGTGATCGTCGACACGCTCGACCGCGGGCAGGACCTGCTGCTGGAGATCGACTGGCAGGGCGCGCAGCAGGTGCGCAAGCTCTACCCGGATTGCGTCGGCATATTCATCATGCCGCCCTCGCTCGCCGAACTTGAGCGCCGCATGCGCTCACGCGCGCTGGATTCCGATGCCGTGATCGGCCGCCGCATGGCCGCCGCGAAAGAGGAGATCGCGCACGTGCTGGAATTCAAATATGCTATAATTAACAAGGACTTCGAGGAAGCGAAACGGGATCTCACCGCGATCATCCGCGCCGCGCGCGTCGAAACCTCCACGCAGTTTGCCCGACACCCGGAAATCTTCAGAACCGCATAGGATCCCCACCATGGCCCGCATCACCGTAGACGATTGCCTCAAGCGCATCCCCAACCGTTTCCAGCTGACGCTGGCGGCGACCTACCGTGCGCGCCAGCTCAGCGCCGGCAGCTCACCGCTGGTCGAGCCGAACAAGGACAAGATGACGGTGATCGCGCTGCGCGAGATCGCCACCGGCAAGGTCGGCACCGAAGTGCTGAAGAAGAACCCGAATTCGCCCGGGACGGTAGCCCCGCTGTAGCACCATCCGGGCCCTTTCTGGGCTAAATTGAGTGCATGGCGGCCGTGCATGCACTCGATGAGGAACGCTTCGCGTACCTGAAGCCCGCGGATGTCGCGCGGATCGCGGAGGCGTATCGCTTCTCCGAGGCCGCCCACGCGGGGCAGACGCGGCAGTCGGGCGAGCCCTATATCTCGCACCCGATCGCGGTGGCCGAGATCCTCGCCGACTGGCATCTGGACAGCCAGGCGCTGCAGGCGGCGCTGCTGCACGACGTCATGGAGGACACCTCGGTCACCAAGGCCGAGATATCCGACACTTTCGGCAAACCGGTGGCGGACCTCGTCGACGGCCTGTCGAAGCTCACCCGGATCGAGTTCCAGTCGGTCGAGGACGCGCAGGCCGAGAACTTCCGCAAGATGCTGCTGGCGATGGCGCGCGACGTGCGCGTCATCCTGATCAAGCTCGCCGACCGCCTGCACAACATGCGCACGCTGTCGGCCGTGTCGCCTGCCAAGCGCCGTCGCGTCGCGAGGGAAACGATAGAGATCTACGCGCCGATCGCGAACCGGCTCGGCCTCAACGCGCTCTATCACGAGCTGCAGGAACTCGCGTTCGCGAACATGCACCCGCTGCGCTACGACGTGCTGCTTCGCGCCACGCGCGCGGCGCGCGGCAACCGGCGCGAGGTGATCGGCAAGATGCTCGACCAGGTGCGGCTGAAGCTCGCCGAAAGCGGCATCCAGGCGACCATCACCGGCCGCGAGAAGCACATCTACTCCATCTACCGCAAGATGATCGAGAAGCACCTGTCGTTCTCCGAGGTGCACGACATCTACGGCTTTCGCATCGTCGTCAGGGACGTGCCGTCCTGCTATCTGGCGCTGGGCGCGCTGCACGCGCTGTACAAGCCGGTGCCGGGCAAGTTCAAGGACTACATCGCGATTCCCAAGGCCAACGGCTACCAGTCGCTGCACACGGCGCTGATCGGGCCGTACGGCCTGCCGGTCGAGGCACAGATCCGCACCGAGGCCATGCACCGCATCGCCGACGCCGGTGTCGCCTCGCACTGGATGTACAAGGACGACGCGGATTCCCTGTCCGACCTGCAGAGGAAGACCCACCAGTGGCTGCAGTCGCTGCTGGACATCCAGAACCAGTCGGGCGATCCGCAGGAGTTCCTCGAGCACGTCAAGGTCGACCTCTTTCCCGACGAGGTCTACGTATTCACGCCCAAGGGCAGGATTCTGTCGCTGCCGCGCGGCGCCACCGCGGTGGACTTCGCCTACCAGGTGCACACCGACATCGGCAACTGCTGCGTCGCCGCGAAGGTGAACGGCGAACTTGCGCCGCTGCGCACCGAGCTGAGAAACGGCGATCGAGTCGAGATCATCACCGCGAGCCACGCCAAGCCCAATCCCGCGTGGCTGCAGTACGTGCGCACCGGCAAGGCGCGCGCGAACATCCGGCACTTCCTGAAGACCATGCAGTACGAGGAGTCGGCGGCGCTGGGCGAGCGGCTGCTCGACCAGGCGCTGAAGGCCCTCGGCCTGTCGCTCGCCGATACCGAGCCCGCGACCTGGGAGCGCGTCATCCGCGATGGCGGCGCGCGCACGAAGGAAGAAGTGCTCGCGGACATCGGGCTGGGCAAGCGCCTCTCGGCCGTGGTCGCGCGCAAGTTCCTCAAGCACGGCGAGGCGCCGGACGCGAAGCCCGGGGCGGCGAAGCCCGCGGGAAGCGTCGTCATCCGCGGCACCGAGGGCATGGCGGTGCAGCTCGCGAGCTGCTGCCGTCCGATCCCGGGCGATCGCATCCTCGGCTCGATGAAGAAAGGGCAGGGCCTCGTCGTCCACGCCGCCGACTGCCGCACCGCCGAGCGCTCGCGCCGGAACGAGCCGGATCAGTGGATAGACGTGGAATGGGACCGCGCGCCCAAGCGCCTGTTCCAGGCCGCGATCGGCGTCACCGTGTCCAACCAGCGCGGCGTGCTGGCGAAGGTCGCCTCTGGAATAGCCGAGGCTGGCGCCAACATCGATTCGATCAGCATGCAGGACGACCGCGCGGTCTTCACGACGATGCTGTTCGTGCTCGAAGTCGCCAATCGCGACCACCTGGCGCGCGTGATGCGCGCGCTGCGCCGGCTGACCGACGTGAAGAAGATCGTGCGGGCGCGGGAGTAGCGGCTACCGCACCACGATGGTCAGCTGGAAATCCCCGCGCTGCACGTGGATGGCGATGCGTCCTTCGACGCGCATGGCGGCGATCAGCTCTTCGACGTTCGCGACGCGCTGCCGGTTGACGCCGAGGATGATGTCGCCGGCGCGCAGGCCGTGCTTGAACGCCGCGCTGCCCGGGGCGACCTTGGTGACATAAACCACCGCCTCCTTGCCATTCGCCACCTGCCGCTCGGCATTCGCGATTGAGGCGCCCGCGAGCAGCTGTATCGGCTCGCTGCCGCCGGACCCGCGTGCCTCGATGGCGCCGATCTGCACCCGCACCAGCCGCGCCTCGGCGCCGCGCAGCACGCGCAGTTCCACCGTCTCGCCCACCGGCACGACGCCGAGCTGCGCGCGCAGTTCCGCAGAGCCGCGCACCTGGCGGCCGTTGATCGCGGTGATGACATCGCCCATCCGCAGCCCCGCCTGCGCGGCGGGCGAATCGGGCACCACCTGCGTCAGCGCGACGCCGGACCGCGCGGAAATGCCGAGGCTGCGCGCGAGGTCCCGCGTCAGGTCCTGCATGACCACGCCCAGCCGGCCGCGGCGCACCTCGCCAAAGCGGATGATCTGCCGCATCACCGCCCGCGCCATGTTTGCCGGCACGGCAAAACCGATGCCGACGTTTCCGCCGGACGGGCCGATGATCGCGGTGTTG
Source organism: uncultured Enterobacteriaceae bacterium (assembly GCA_964612335.1). Taxonomy (GTDB): domain Bacteria; phylum Pseudomonadota; class Gammaproteobacteria; order Burkholderiales; family SG8-39; genus CAZTDU01. Next base: position 69,071 of record CAZTDU010000011.1, read on the forward strand.
ATGCCGACCAGCTCCCCGCGCAGGTTGATCAGCGCGCCGCCGGAATTCCCCGGATTGATCGATGCGTCGGTCTGGATGAAGTCCTCGTAGGCGCCCTGCGTGAGCCCCGAGCGGCCGAGCGCGGAGACGATCCCTGACGTGACCGTCTGGCCGATGCCGAAGGGATTGCCGATGGCGACGACGAAGTCGCCGACTTCGAGCGCATCCGAATCGCCGAACTTCGCCTCCACCAGCTCTCCCGGCTCGATGCGCAGCACCGCGATGTCGGTGCCCGCGTCCGAGCCCACCAGCTTCGCCGGCAGCCGCCGGTTGTCCTTCAGCGTCACCAGCACCTCGCGCGCGTCCTTCACCACATGGTGGTTCGTCAGCACGTAGCCGTTCTTCGCGTCGACGATCACCCCTGACCCGGCCGAGATCTGGGGCTGCTGCTGCTCGGGCAGCCCGAAGAAGCGGCGGAAGAACGGATCGCGCAGCAGCGGGTTCTGCGCCTCGGGAGACTGCTGCAGCACGGCGATGTTGACGACCGCTGGGGTGACGCGCGAGAGCACGGGTGCTAGCGTGGGGAGACCCTCGCGGGTTGCAACGGCAGGAATAGCTCCCGAGGTCGGCGATGCAATCGCCCCCAAGAGCATGAACATCATCAGGACGAGAAACCGTGACTGCATTGCTTTGACCTGTTCACCTTGATTTGCCTGCTTAGAACTGCCGTCTCAGATTCCCGCCTGCAACTTCCGTGTAGTGGACATGCTCCTGACGGTCGATCACCGTCAAGTTTCGAAATATGTCATATTTTGAATCTGAATCGCATGATTGCAAGGTGAGCCGGGGCCGACATAGCGTGCACGCGCACGTCACGGGGGTGGCCTTGAGTTAGCGCTTGCAACCGCGAGATCTGGGGGGAATGGGTGAATCTTCAGCAGGAAGTCTCACAAAGCATCGAGCGGACGAAGAAGGATGCGTTCATACCTTGGCTCTGCGTGGTGGTCGGAGGGTGGTTGTCTCCGGGACATGGAAACATAGCAGGATTCGAATTCGCGCTGCGCACGATGCCCAAGGGCGGCAACGTCCTCGAGATCGGTTCCTTCCTCGGGCTGTCGACAATCATGCTGAGCTACTTCGCAGAGATGCATCGGCGCCAGACTGAGATCTATTCCGCTGACCCTTGGGAGTTCGAAGGAACTGAAGAACCGATAGGCGGGTACTTCGACGCAAGCCGCCCCGACTATCAGAAGTATGCCCGGGACGTCTTCAAGCGAAACGTGACCCTTTTCTGCCCCCCGAATCGGCTGCCGTACACCTTTGCTGACCGTTCTCACTCCTTCTTGCGTCGTTGGGCAGCGAAGGAGGACGCCGTGGATGTCCACGGCCGCAGGAAGCGTCTCGGCTCACCTCTGAGCTTCGCCTACATCGATGGCGCGCATAGCTACGAAGGTGCCATTGGCGACTTCCACGGGATAGACCCGTTCATCTTGCCGGGCGGTTACGTGCTCTTCGACGACACCGGATACAACTGGCCTGAAATGAATCGCGTCGTTGCCGAGATGGCGGCCAATCCAGCCTACCAGCTCCTTTTCACCACGCCCAACCACTTTTACATGAAGAAGCCCTGAACCCGCCTGGGCACTGGGTCAAGCGCGCGCCAGCATGCGAGTACTCTACTTTGATGCAGCATTGACGAATCAGCTCGGACACTTCGCCAACGAATGCCGATTCTTCGTTGAAGCACTCCGCAGCAAAGGGATTGAAACTGTGGTTTTCGGAAATCGGGCCATAGAGCCGAAGCTCGCCAGTGAGCTCGGCGCACATGCGCATTTTCGATACCACCCGAACTCGCAGCCTTCGCCCGACCCTGTCTGTGGCTGGTTGCTCAGCTTCAACGAAGTGGCACAAGCAACGTTCGACGATCTATCGCGAATCACCGGGGTTTCCGGCGATGACATTGTCCTATACGACTGTGCGAAGCCAGCGCAGATCATGGGCCTCGTACAGTGGGTTCATCGCACGTTCGAACCCTCATCAAGCCCGAATGTACTAATTACATTGGGCTGGCCGCCGGGTCTTGCTGCCGCGGCGGGAGAAGGTTCGTCGACAAACTGGCAGCTCCGCGACGGGACGGCGGTGCTATATCGATATGCATGCGCGCATATTGCGCCCTCTTTTCAGCGGGTCTTTCGATTCGCGTGTCCGGACGCCACGATGTCCGACGCATACAGCGCACTCCTCGGGCAGCCAGTGTTGGTGTTACCGAACCCACACAGGGCAACGACCCGGCGCCGGTCGCGCAAGGGCGCGGTCGAGCCTTGCATCGCTTTCCTGGGAGAACAACGCCCAAACAAGGGATATGGGATGGTTCCAAAGATCTGCGAGAAGCTGCTCTCCAGTGGAGCGCACCTGCGCATTCTCGTACAGAACAGTTGGGAACTAATGGAGGAGCAGAACAACGTGCTGATGCGTCTGGCGTCCAATGATTCTCGGCTGAGCGTACAGCTTGGAACAGTTGATTCCCAGCGCTGGAATGCCCTGCTCGACGCCAGCGACCTTGTCGTCCTGCCCTACGATCAAGACACGTACAGCTCGGTGACGTCCGGAATCGCTGCCGAGGCAATTGCCAATGCCATCCCGCTGGCCGTGCCCGGACGCACCTGCATGGCCCGATTGTTGCAGGACTATGGACTTCCAGGCGTCATCTTCGAACAAAGCCAAGTAGACCAAATAGTATCTGCAGTGTTCGATGCTCTAGGCAACATGGACCGACTCGCTGAATGCGCGGTTACTGCGGCAAACCGCTGGGAGGCGGAGAACAGCCCGACGCGGCTGGTCAACGCTATTCTGGGCTGACTATTGCCTCTCGCCTGAGAGCATCCATTCGAGCGTTGCTTGTAGTGGAATCCCCGGAGAGTCAACGTACCTGCGAAGCAAGCCAGGGTCACCAACCATTCGGTGTTGCAGAGCCGTCGCTTCCGTAGTGGCACAGCCCGTTCTGGGCCGATGCCCACTGAGACGTTCGAGGATTGCGACAATATCCGAAAGCCGTACCCCGATCCCCGAGCAGACGTTGTAGACCTTCCGGGCCTCTCCCTTCACGATCAAGGACACGTATGCGGCAGACAGCCACCGTACATCTGAGAAATCCCTCGCCACTGCAGAATCTACGAACGACACGTCTTGGCCCTTCTCTCTGAACACCTTGATAAGCTTTGGGACCAGGAACTGATCTCCGTGCCCAACTCCGGTGTAGTTGAACGGCCGAACGATAACGATCGGAACCCTGTCATGCCACTTCACTGCAGCACGCTCCATTTCAAGCTTGCTTCGCCCGTATTCGTTGGCTGGCGCCGGAGAGCGCGACTCAGGCACAGGCTCTGACCCCGTGTCGCCGTAGACGTACGATGAACTTGCGAGGAGAACCTTCGGCTTCTCGGGCAACTCGCTGCAGGCTTCAAGCAGGTTCGTCGTTCCAGTCACGTTGATTCGAAACGAAGTTTCTTTCTTCGAATCCGGTAGATTCGACGTGCCAGCAAGGTGAATGATGTACTTTGGCCGAATCATGCTGAGCGCCTCGCGGATGCTCTGCGCGTCGGTGATGTCGCAGGCAATCGCCCGCTCTCCCTTACTGGCTCTCCTGGCTAGACTCCAAACATTGGCCCCCGCCTCTTCTAGCAGAGGCACTACGTAGCGCGCAGTGAATCCGGTACCCCCAGTTACCAGGATCCTGGCGCCCCTCAAGCGAATCTCTTCCTCTCATCTACTGTCCAGTACCGCCTCTGCGTTCCACCGATCCTTTCGTGGTTCGCGTAGATCCAGTTGAAGAGGTCGAGGTAGTCCTTCACTCGTTCATCGTTCTCGCGACAGAAGAACACCTTCGCGATGTCCCTAGCGCGCAGCGCCTGCGCGATAGCGACGCGCTCGGCGTCGTTGTGGATCATCCGGAGCGCCATGCGTTCGTACTCGGCGGGATGGTAGGTGATGAGCCACTCCGGGAGCCCCGCGCCGCGCATCATGCCCGGATCCTGCTGGCTGTGGTACTCCAGACCCTCCATGGCGACAATGGGGATTGCAAGCAGGAACGAGTCGAGGTTGCTGTTGCAGCCGCCGAACGGGAACGGGCTGAAATGCAGGTCGCAGTTGCGCAGGTTGGTAAGGTACGTGTTGTAGTCGGAGCGCGGGTAGACCAAAGCGCCGGGCAGCCACTTCCGGATCTCCTTGGTGATCTGGAACCATGTCATCCCGACCATGTTCGGAAAGAAGTGGAACTCGACCGGCCGGTGGCTCTTCTGCCAGACCCGCTGCAGCACCTCCATCAGGGGCGCGCTGAGTTTGCAGGCCATCGCGGGAACCGCCACGCGGATCACGTCCGGGTGCTCGCGGATCTGCGGCAGGGGCGGCGCAGCGTCTGGCCGCAGCACCATCGGGAGCTCGCCCTTGCGCATCACCACGATCTCACTGTAGGCACTAGGGTCGCCCGGATAGCGATCTTCGACGACCATGTAGTCGATCGCATCCGACATCGTCGTTGCCGGATGCCCCATTCCCGCGACTTGGATCGGTGCAAGCCGGATCGTTGACAGCGCCACCCACCACGTAGCCATCCCTACGCTGGGATAGAAGATGATGTCGGGCGCAACCTCACGAACCTTCGCCACCACGTCGGCAAGTGCCACGTTCGAACCGGAAAGGGTGATCGCTTCGTCGAACCCCGCCTTCGCACCTTCGTCCATCTCGCTATCCCGCCCGATCATGACCAGCCTGAACCGCTCTCGCAGTCGTGCGATCGACGGCGCGAAGCAGCGGTACATCGCATGCAGCGAGGTGAACCACTCGATCGGGACGAGGATCGTCGGCTTCTTCTTCAACTTTCTACGCACAGGCATTGCCGGGATCTCGATTCTCCCGAGCATCAATCGCCGGATCAGCGCATTGAAGGATCGCTTGATCTGGTGCTTGGATTCGCTGGAGGCATAGCTGCAGTACATGTATGCGTCGGACATTGCAGCCAGCATGTGCTCCTTGACCTCCACCTGCTCGAACAGCGGCCCAAGCGTGAGGAGCTTCTCCCGGCGTGCGTGGGCCCGTGGCGAGAGCACCACAATGTGCGCCAGCATGCCGAGGAATGCCGGCAGCGCCAGTCGAGGAGCGGCACGAAACACCGCCTCGAAATCGATATCCAGCGCCGAATCCAGGGAGTATGCGAGCAGCAGCTTCACCACGTTCTGCGGCCGGGTGAAGTGCAGCTTTCCGGGGTCCTGCGCGTCCACGGCACCGAACTGCCGCAGCAGGTGGTCTGCATTGCCGAACACGCTTGCTTGGAATATTGCATGGAACGTCGCGTGCTCGACGGCGAGCAAGTCGAAACCCTCCTGTGACAGCTGGAAATTCGGATCCGCCAGCAATGCCGTGATCGCGGCCGCCAGCCGCGTATACAGGACCGGGCGCGTTTCGTCGGACATCATGTGTCCCGAGAACTCGCCCCCTACCTTCAGGCGCTTGATGTTGCGCAACAACTCGCGACCGGCTTCTTCGTAGTTCCGCGAGTACACGAGCGTCTCGAACTGCTCGAGTTGTACGTTCTCGACCGTGACCGTCGGGGGAGCGACCCTCTGCGTCTGGATCATCGGTGCCGTGCTCATCGGAACAAGTCTAGCTCAGAGGTACGGCTCGCCAGCCTCGCGCGGACGCATCGCACGCGCCGGAACACCATAGGCGACACAATATCCGGGAATGTTGCGCACCGCGACGGCGCCCGCGCCGAGCACGACGTGAGCTCCAATGGCAATGCCATGCGAGACCGTGGCACCAATTCCCACAGCGCTGCAGGTCCCAAGCCGAATATTTCCCCCGGCCGCGACGCCAGGGGCAAGACTCGACCAGGGATCCATCCTGGAGTCATGGTCAAGCGATGCGCCCGTGTTAACGATGCAGCCGTCGCCCAGTTCCGCGCCGGGGCCGACGACCGCGCCAGCGCATACAAGCACGCCCGGGCCAAGGAGTGCCCTGACGCTGACGCTCGCCGCGGGATGTATCACGGTGGCGAAGCGCAGGCCAGGATGGCTGGCACGGATGCGCTCGTGTATGCGCATGCGCTGAAAGTTGTCGCCGATGGCGATGAACACCGTGTTGGCACCGTGATCATGCGAGGCAACAGTCAGTGCCGACTCCGGTCCCAGAACCGGATATCCATAGGCACTCTCGCCGGCGGTGCGAAATGAATCGACGAGACCGAGAATCTCCATGCCGCCGCTGCGCTCGATCGCATCGATCGCTACGCCCGCATGGCCGGACGTTCCCACCACGACGATGCGCACGTGCTCGCTCATATTTCAGGCGACATGCTGGCGGCTCCCCTGCAAGTGGCGATGGAGCGCTGAAACGACAAACGCCGCATCGCCACCCGCTAGGCGTAGATGAAACGGCAACGCGATCAGCCGCTCGCCGACCGCCTGCGCAACTTCCAGCCGGTCGGCGACCGGCATGGACGCGAACGCCGGGTGCGCAGGCAACGGCGGGCAATACCAGCGGCGCGTCTCGATTCCCTGCCCGCGCAGCGCGCCCCAGGCATCGGCTGCCTTGCGCCCCGGCGGCACCAGCACCGGCAGGATGGAATACACGCCGTCGGCCGGGCGCGCCTGCAGCGTGAGCGAAGGGCACTGCACGGCGAGCAGGTCCAGGTACTTCGCGTGCAGTGCGATGCGACGCGCCGAGGTCGCCTGCCAGCGCGCCAGTGCCGCCAGCCCGAGCGCGGCGTGGTACTCGGAAAGCTTTCCGTTGGTGCCCGCCGAGGCGACGAGGCCGGTGGAACCCGCGGTGGCCTCGGACACCGTCGACAGGTCAATGCCGAAGTTGCTCAGTATCCTCACCCGCTCGACGTAAGCCGCATCCGCGCAGACCACCAGCCCGCCTTCGGCCGCCGCGAGCGCCTTGGTGGCGTGCAGACTGTAGACGATCACGCAGCGCGCGGACGCCTGCTGGTTGCCGTAGGCGCCGGCGGCATCGACCACCACCGGGATGCCGGTGCGCTCGGCGAACGCGTCCCACGCCGACATCTGCTGCGGGCAGCCATAGGTCGACACCGGCATCACCGCATCGAAGCGCACGCGCTTCAGCGCATCCTCGGCGATGCGCGGCGACAGCAGCCAGGTGTCGGGCTCGACGTCGCAGAACACCGGCACGCATCCGGCGCGCATTACCGCGGCGGCGGAGGCAACGAAGGTCAGCGCCGGCACCAGCACCCGGCTTCCCGCCGGCAGCTCCAGCGCGAGGATCGCCAGTTCCAGCCCCAGCGTCGCGTTACTGACCGACACCACGTGCTGCGGCGACGGCGCGCCCGCGGAGAACTGCGCGGTCATCGCGGCCTCGAGCTCGCGCACCAGCGGGCCGAAGTTGGTGTACCAGTGTGCTTCGTCTATGCGATCGAGGTAGGGCGCAAGCTCCTCCCGCGTGGGAAGCTCGGGCACCAGCAGCGCGATCTTTCGGGCGACGCTCGTCACAGGGCGGACTCTACCGCGACTCGGCCGCAGGCCGCCCCGCTATCATCACGGCATGTGCGGACGCTATGCGCTCTACGGGCCGAAGTCGGTGTCGCGGCAGGAGAAGTCGGTGCAGGACGACGACGCGGAAGCGCTGATCCGGCGCTTCGTCGAGCGCTACCTGGAGAACTTTCCGCCGCGCTACAACATCGCCCCGCAGCAGGGCAATCCGGCCAACTACGTGCCGGTGGTGCGCGCCGCGGCCGGCGGCGGGCCGGAGATCGTGCCGATGCAATGGTGGCTGCTGCCGCACTGGTCGAAGGAGCCGCGCGTGCGCTTCACCAGCTTCATCGCGCGCGTCGAAGGCGTCGCCGACGCGGCGAGCTTCCGCGTGCCGTTCAGGCGGCGCCGCTGCCTCATCCCCGCCAGCGGCTGGTACGAATGGCAGGAACTGCCGGGCGGCAACCTGCCGTGGTTCGTCTATCCGCAGGGCGGCGAAACCGCGCTGCTCGCCGGCCTGTGGGACCGCTGGGAACGCGAAGGCAGCGTGATCGAATCCTGCGCCATCATTACCGGCCCGGCGAACGAAACCGTGGGCCGCTTCCACGACCGCATGCCGTTTCCGCTGCCTGCCGCCAACCAGGACGCCTGGCTGGACCCTGCGCTGACCGATGCGCAGGCGGTGCGCGAACTGCTGCAGCCGGTGCCCGCGGATGCGGTGCGCGCGCACCGCGTCGACAGGCGGGTCAACAGCGCGCGCAACGACGGCTCGGAACTGATCCAGCCGCTAGACCAGGCGCCCGCCGGCGACGATGCCGGCGAGGCCTGATCGCCCTCCCCCTTCAGCGCGCCAGGCGGTTGCGCCCCAGGCGCTCGTCCACCAGCGTGACGATCTCGTGCAGCACGTCGGAATGCAGCCCCAGGTGGCGGGCGATGCCGCGCACCAGGCTGTCGACGCGCTCGATGTGCTGCGCGCCGGAGAACAGCGCGCGCGCGGCGGACGAGGGCTTGCCCAGGCCCTCGGCAGCCTTGGCGTACTTGTCGAACGGCACCAGGTCGGCCGCCTCGGCGCCGAGCCGGCCGCACAGTTTCGCCACCCAGTCGTAGACCTCGCGTGACTTGGCGACGTTGCCGTGCACGGCGTCCTTGATCGGGATCATCTCGTCGGCGCGGATGCAGCGGTAGTTACCGGCGATCAGCATCGGCCACTTGGCGAGCGGCACGAACACCGATTCGTGCACTTTCAGCTTCACCGGGATCTCGACCTCCTCGTCGCCCAGCCGCAGCCGCGCCGCGTCGATGTCGGCTTCGAGCTCGCGCAACAGCGCCGTCGGCGCCTCGCCGTCGAACCTTGCCGCCTTGAAATTGGTGGGCAGGCCCACCTGCAGCACGTTCTTTGGCTCGCCCATCGGGCGAAACGCCTGCGGGTCGGGGCTCGCCAGCGTGATCATCGCGGGATCGAACTCCGCCCATACCGCGGGATCGGCATAGCAGCCTTCCAGCGCCTGCGTCGCCAGCCCCGGGATGCGCGCGAGGTACGGCAGCGGCGGCATGTTCATGATGGCGAGGCAGGGCTTGCGCGCGCGGGCGATGCGGCCCATCAGCTCGCGCACGCCGGCGCCTGTGTACTGCGCCTCCTGCATGCCAAGGACGACGAGGTCGTAGGCCTGCGGGTCCACCGCTTCCGGCGCGGCTGCGCGTAGCTCGCCCGGCAGCGACTTCGACGCGACTTCCAGCAGCCCGTCTCGGCCGCGGAGGGGAACGCGCACGCGCGTGCCCTCGCGGTTGATCAGTCCCGCGGTCGCCGCGGTGCAGACCAGCGTGACACGGTGGCCGGCCATCAGCAGCTTGGTGCCGAGCAGCGAGCCGTACGAGGCGCCGAGGATCAGGATGCGTCGGGTCATCAGGGACTCTCCATGAGGCGAGGTAGTGAGGCCATTATGGGCACATGGGAACGAGAAATTTGACATTAGAAATTTCACAATGTTAATTTCACGCCTGCAACCATGACACTGCACACCCGCAAGAGCCACTTCCTCGGCACCAAGCTGCGCGCGCTGCGCAAGCGCAACGGCCTGACGCTGGAGGAGCTGTCTGCGCGCTGCACCCAGCTCGACGCGCAGGGCGCGCCGTCGGTGTCGTACCTGAGCATGATCGAGAGCGGCAAACGCGTGCCCTCGGACGAGGTGCTGGGCCTCCTGTCGAAGCTGTTCCAGCGCGACCCGGGCTGGTTCCTCGATGGCAATCCCGACATCGAGCCGGCGGCGCCGGCGCGGCAGCCGGGCGGCGCGGCAGGGGTGCCGCTGGAGCCCGCGTTCCTCTTTTCGAAGGAACTGCTGCAGGCGGCGATTCCCGAGCTCCTCGCGCAGACCGGCACCACCGGGCGGCAGTTCGCGCACCTGCTGATCCGCTCGCACCAGGAGATGTCGCGCAACGATTTTCCGGACCTGGAGCGCGCGGCCGAGCGCATCGGCGAGCGCAGGTTCCCGCTGGACGTCGACGACCTGACGCGCCTGTGCAAGCACCATGGCCTCGCCCTGCGCTGGTTCGACAGGAAGCCGGTGCTGGCGCGCGACAAGGACCGCGAGCTGCGCAGCATGGTGCGCTCCTTCTTCGAGTCGCCGCGCACCGTGTACCTCAACCGCGAGCTGCAGGACGACCCGGCGCGCCTCAAGTTCGACCTCGCCTCGCACCTCGCGCACAAGGTGCTGCACGACGGCGACGGCCTGAAGTCCGCGCACGCCACCGGCGGCGAGATGGGCGGCAGCCCGGAAGGCGCGGAGCCCGCCGCCGGCATGAGTGCGCAGGACGTGCTGCATGCCTGGCGCGACTTCGAATGCAGCTTCTTCGCCGGCGCGCTCTTGTGCCCCAAGGTGCCGTTCCGCAGGTTCCTCACGCGCGAGTCGTACCGCGTCGAGGCCGGCGAGAAGTTCGAGCTCACGCCCGCGGTGGTGATGCGGCGCATGACCAAGGTGTCGCCCTACCCGTACTGGCACTACTTCGACGCCTACCCGCCCGGCTACCTGCGCGCGGTGTATCGCGGCAACGGCATCCCGCTGCCCTGGGGCAACATGGCGCAGGTCACCGACCCCTGCCCGCACTGGGCGGTGTTCCGCATGCTCGACGAGACCCACGGCCCCGACCGCGGCTCGCAGATCTCGGTGCTGCGCGACGGCGAACGCTCGCTCCTCTATTGCTGCCATTCGCGCCGCACGCGGGACATGGCGGGCAACCCGCACGTGCTGTCGGTGGGCGTGGACCTCGCGCCGGCGCTACGCTCGCACAGCGTCGATCCCGAGGAGGTCGTCGCCAGCATCGGTGAAGCCTGCATGTCGCATCACGGCGAGGCGCGGATTCCGCCGGCCGCCGCCGACGCGATCCGCGCCGCCGCCACGGTGCTGAACATTGCCTGGGTAAACGACGCGCTCTCGAACCCCGCGCGCATCATCTGCCCGCGCAGCACCCACTGCCCGAGGAACGAACACTGCGACGGCGCCAGCGCCTCGCGCGCGCGCGACATCACCGACGTGCGCAAGGAGATCATCAGCGTCGCCAAACGCGCCAAAGAAAAAGCCCCGAGCTCACGCTAAGGGCTTGAAGTGTTTGGTAGGTCGTGGCGGATTCGAACCGCCGACCAACGGATTAAAAGTGGAACTTTACGCTGTAAGTCATTGACGAACCGGCCCGCCCTCACCCGCCAATACCCGTCAATGACCGCCTGAACCCTACGTTTTCTCTACGTTTCAACAACGCAGTTTCGATACCCGCCGGGTCCGCCTATCGCAAAGCACGCGAACGCGAAAGTTGATCAGCTGCTAGTACAGGTAGCCCCGTGGCTTACCCACGATGGGCGGATACTACGCGCCCCCCTTCAGGCCTTCGTCTTTCTTGCCGTGGCACTTCGTGCAGAGGAAGCCAAGCGCCGCTCGAGTGTGTCCGGAATATCGCCAGCCTGGAATCGACGCAATACAAACCCACAGGCAAGCATGGAGCATAGCGAATCGGACCGTGGCGATACCGGTCTTCATTTATGGCACGAGCGAGGTCGAAATCTCAGTTTTTACTTCTGTCATGAGCTTGTGAATCGGGCATTTCTGCGCGACGCGCAGGAGATCCTCGCGCTGGGACCCGGTCAGGTTTCCTGTCAACAACAGTTGCGCGCTCAGGCGGTAAACCCCTGAGCGTTCCTGGCTGGCGTCTCGCTCGACAGATACCTCAATTCCCTCCACCGGGATGCCCTTGCGCTTTGCGTACCAAAGCACCGTCAGCGCCTTGCATGCTCCCAGCGCGGCGTCGTATAAGTCGTGTGGATTCGGACCAGACTCCTCTCCGCCCTCCTCGACACTGCCGTCAGTCGCCAGGCTGTTGCGGCCGATGTGGATTTCATGCCGCATCGGCGCGGTTTGGTCGCGCACTACACGAATTGTCACGGTCTCATCTCCTTCTGAATCACATTGTCCATTCGATCGGCGACATTCACGGCTTGTCGGCGCACATGCGCTGGCGCAGGTGCTCGTTCCCGTGGCACCGCCGTCAGCCTACGTCAGCGCAACGCTGGTGTCGGCGTTGTTCTGGTTTGCCGCTTTCGCCGTGGCTTACGTTCCGTCCCTATCGCGCCCGCGCCTAGGTGGGGACCTGGGCTGACCGGCTGCGGCGCCGCCGCCACCGGCGGCAGGTAGAACGGGTCGCTCGCCGGGAAGGTCCCCTTTAGCGCCTCGTCCAGCCTCTGCTCGAGGGTCACGTGTGGAAGCTCTCGCCGCAGCCGCAGGTGCTGCGCGCGTTCGGATTGTCGAAGCGCAGTCGCCGTTCCAGACCTTCCTGCACCAGGTCGAGCGACGTGCCCTGGACGTGCGGCAGGCTTGCCGCATCGACTGCGATGCGGATGCCAGCGCATTCGAAGACCGCATCGCCCGCCTGCACCTCATCGGCGAACTCGACGCGATAGCGCAGGCCCGAGCAGCCCGCCGGAGCGACGCCGAGGCGCACCGCCGCGGCGGCCGGCCGCCTGGCCAATTGTGCAGCAAGGTGTCGCGCGGCACGCGCCGAAAGCAAGACCGGCAGCGCACCAACCTGCGACACCGCGGCGAGCGGCAGCGTTGCAACCCGCGGAATCTCGATCGTCAGGTCAGCGCCAACAGCGATCGCCTGGCAGGCGAGGCGCGCGGCTGCATCGGCGACCCCCGCTCGCTCGAGCATGTCATGCTCGTCGTCGCCAAGAGGGCTTAGGTGTTCCAGCCCCTCGCGCACGATCACGCGGCAGGTTGCGCAGGCGAGCTTGCCGCCACACTCGTGCTCCAGCGGAACTCGGCCGGCGAGCAGGCTGTCGAGCAGGGTCTTACCTGAAATAAGAGGCACATTGACCGCGATGGCATACGGGTCATCGCCAAACAGGACGGAAACATGGGACATATTTCTTTGACCTCGCGGAGGGCGGCCCGTTCCCGCCCGCAGCCTCGGGTTGGCAGGCTCAGGACTAAGTGTCGGGTCGCGCGTGAGGGCGACCGTGCCGAAGACGATTTAAGAGACGAGAGCCTCGATCTTCGCCGGCGTGCTGCCGCTCGCGTGCGGCCTGTGGCTCGCCTATTGCGATCTGTGGCGCCGCGGCGGCACCATAGCAACCAAACCAGCCTGATAGCCAGTGTTACGGCCGTCCTGCTCAGTGTAACCAAACAGCGTCTCGTGCCAGTGCCACAGCAGACCCTGCGGATAGGCACGGGGAAGGACGCCGGAAGCGGGGCCTCCATTCCCGACGGTCATACCGCTACTTGCCGAGCTTCAGTTTCAGGTACTCGCCGATGAGAATAGCAGTCGGATACGACACTTCCTCTTCGGTCTGCGCGTGCAGGATCAGCTTGTCCGCGAACTCCGCATACTCTGGCTTGTTCGCGCGCTTCGCTGCATCCGCGAGATTCCTGAGCGCGACCACGATGCTCCCGTGCTCCGCAAGCATCTGCCCGAGCTCCGCCTTCAATCTGTCGGTCATCGGCAGCGCCGCCGCCATGTCCGGTGTGATTGTTCCCTTCGCCAACAGCGGCAACAGACCGAGCGGCGGCAACGCGTATTCCTCCTCCTTCACAAAGTGAGGATGCATCAGCTTCGCCACCGCTTTCCCGGCCTCGCCGAGTCCGCCACTTTCCTGGGTGGCCTTCCGCAGCTGCTCATGGAGCTCGTCATGCTCCAGTTTGAGCGTACGGGGGATAACAATTTCCATGATCGAGTCTCCTTTTTTTCGTGCGACCGTCAACTCAAACTGCGCCAATCCATTGGCTGATCCAGACGCAACGGTGTCGCGGATCGCTACTAGCGAGCCAATCACCCCAGCAGATAGGTGGCCCGCAAACCCGGCCTGACAACTGCAATGGGTCCGTCAGCCCGGCGCAACGGTGTCTGCCCAATATGTCAATGCGAGTGAGCCAGGCCCGGCGCCTTTTTCTCTACGTGTTCCGGCGCCAACGTTTCGGCGGCCTCGTACAGGCGCTCGACGTAGTGCGTGTACTCGACGTAGGCGCTCGCGAAGGCACGCCCGGCGGCGATGTCATCGGGCTTGTACTTCTTTTTCTTCATCATGTCCTCGAAGTTGCGGTGCAGCCCCTGCTCCATCCGCATCAAGATCAGGCGCGCCACTTCCTGAAGCTTGCCGGTTTCGAGTGACTTGTCGGCAGCCGCTATTGGCGGTTCAATCTTTCCCGCCGGTTTCAGTCCCGTGTAACTGGCTCCTTCGCCAGCGCGATGGATGCGCACCAGGGTCTCAAAAAAGTACATGTCGGCAAGCTCCTTAGCCTGCCCGCCTGCCTTACGCACCGCAACGGTTTTCTGGAAGTGGCTCCGGATCTCCGCCTCGTCGCGTTTCTGTACCCAAATGAGCACTGGATTTACGTTGCCCGTGTCGAGCGCCTTGCGCGCTGCCGCCACCACAGGGCCGTCCAGGGTGTCGCAGTGCGCGCTTGCCGCAGTACTCCATACCATCACCGCCACGGCCAGCCCCGTAGCGGCCAGGTGTCTCGCGCAATTCAAGCCTGAGGTTTTCATCATCATCTACAATGAAGGTTTCCGCGAGCGGGGCCGCTCGCCGCTGGAAACGATAAGACAGCTTCCGAATCGGCTCTTGATTTACATCAAGCGACGCTGAATCGGCTCCCGTCTCATAGCGACTCTTTCACCATCATCAGCCTGATCTTCTCAATCGCACGAGACGGCTCCAGCCCCTTGGGGCACACCTCGGTGCAGTTCAAAATCGTGCGGCAGCGGAACAGCCGGTATGGATCGTTCAGATCATCCAAGCGCTCCTGGGTGGCTTGATCCCGGCTGTCAGCGATGAATCGATACGCCTGCAACAGACCCGCTGGACCGACGAATTTGTCCGGGTTCCACCACGACGAGGGACACTGGCTGGTGCAGCATGCGCACAGAATGCATTCGTACAAACCATCCAGCCGCTCACGGTCTGCCGGAGACTGCAGACGTTCCTTTGCGGGCGCTGGCTCGTTGTTGATTACATACGGCTTAATCGAGTGATACTGCTTGAAGAACCAGGTCATGTCGACCACCAGGTCACGTATGACCGGGAAGCTTGGCAAGGGGCGCAACACGACCGGCTCCTTCAACCCGATCACCTGGGTAATGCAGGCCAGCCCGTTGCGGCCGTTGATGTTCATCGCATCGGAGCCGCACACGCCTTCCCGGCATGATTTTCTGAAAGTGAGCGTATCGTCCTGGGCCTTGAGGCGCACCATCACGTCCAGGAGCATGCGCTCGGTGGGCTCCAACTGGATTTCGTAATCCTGCATGTAGGGCTTCTCATCCCGCTCCGGATCAAAGCGAAAAATACACAGTTTCATTGGAGTCTCCTGACGCCAGTCTCGTACAAGCACACGCGATTCAGCCGTGCCCCATCAACAGAATGCGCATGACCCATGCCGCCATCGCCGCCAGGCCGAACCCTAGCAACGCGAGTGCGGACATACGCAGGGCAATCGGGTGAACGTAGTCCATGACCACGTCCCTGACACCCACCCACGCATGCAGCAGCAACGCGACAAAGAAGACCGAGGTGGCGGCGCTGACGCCAGAGTCTCTCATCCAGCCATGCCAGTCCTGATAGGAACGGGGCGGATCAAGGAGGAAATGGAAGAGCAGAAACACGATGAAGAAGAGCATGAACACCGCGCTGACCCGCTGCACCAGCCACGCACGCAGTCCCGTGACCGTCCTCCTCACAGCAACACCCCCGCCGCGAACAGCGCGACAGCCACGCCGCCGAGATTCACGATCCAGGCGCTGCGGCGCGCGGCAGGCAATTGCGAACCGACGTCGATATCGCTCAGCAGATGGCGGATTCCGGCGAACAGATGATGCGCCAACGCCCATGCCAACGCGATCGTCGCCACCCTGAAGGCGAGCTGATCGAGCCAGGCAATCACTTGTGCGTAGCCTTGCGGGCTTTGCAGCGACAATTCGAGAACGTAGACACTAAAGGGGATGCCGAATGCCAGAAAAAGGCCCGTCACCCGATGGGTAATGGAAGCAAGCGCGCCCACCGGCATCTGGATCCGCAGGAGATTGAAAAACACCGGTCTTCGTCGTTTTGGCTGTGGCAAAGCAAGCCTTTCCCAGCGGATGATCCCGGTGTGGCAATTCCCTTTTCTAGCTCAGGATACCCGCATCGCCGGATCCTGCCGCAGCCGCAGGCGGATGGGTGACTACCGTGCCTTCCACCCGGGCAAAAGGCGTCAGCGCGTGAACCTGGCAGCGTGTCTCGCTGACGATTTCCTCCACCGGGATTCCGCGTACTACCAGCGCATCCGCGATCAGCGAGCGATGGCAGCGCCACGGCACGGCCTCGGCGCACATCAGCGCGATTCGCTCCCTTCGTGCCAGTTTCAAAAGAATCGCCAGGTTCTGTGCAAATTCAGCGGTCTGCATGTAGTCGGCATAACCCCGGAATGACGCGTTGCGCCAGCCCAGATTCGGCGACTCCGATCCTGCGCGGCGGAAGCCTCCCAGACCGGCAATATGCGTGTAGTGAATCCCGGCAGTCTCCAGCGCGGCCGGGAAAGTGTCTCGGTTGAACTGCGGATTATGGCGAGAACGCGGCACGCTGCGCACGTCGATGAGGCTTGCAACCGAGTGAGCCTTGAGCAGGGCAATAAACTCCTCCAGGGTCCGCGTGGAATAGCCGACGGTCAGTACAACGGGTTGAGAGTCCTTCTTCACCTTGTCCAGCCAATTCCGGCGCAAGGTGCGGACAGCGCTTCGATTCGCGCGCGCAGCTCGGGCACGAGCTGCCGCTCAAACCAAGGGTAACGCTTGAACCACGGCTGATTGCGCGGCGAGGGGTGAGGCAGCGGCAGGTATTGGGGCGCGTACTCCCGCCAGGCTTTTACCGTTTCCGCCAGCGACAGCTTCCGGCGTCTACCCAGAAAGTGGCGCTGTGCATATTGACCGATGAGCAGAGTCAACTCAATCCGCGGCAGGCGGGCCAGCAACTGATCGAGCCAGAGCTCTGCGCATTCACGGCGCGGCGGCATATCGCCGCTGCTGCCCCGGCCTGGATAACAATAACCCATGGGAATGATCGCGACGCGTGTTTTGTCATAGAAGACGTCTTTGTCCACGCCCATCCACGCGCGCAGCCGTTCACCGCTCGGGTCGTCCCACGGAATACCGGTCGCGTGCACTCTCAGGCCGGGTGCCTGCCCGACGACGAGAATGCGCGCCGTTGCTCCCGCCTGCAGCACTGGACGCGGGCCGAGCGGCAGATGGGCCTCGCACACACGGCAATCCCGCACGGCGGCAAGTAGTGCGTCGAGGGCGGGATACTGCGGCTTCGGGAACGGCGATCCTTTCATCACGATGATGTTCCGTCCGGTGATCGGAATGCATGCATCCGTGTCAGCCATCGCTTGAAATCGCGGTACGACTCGATATAGCCTCGGCGAAATCCATCCCTGCTGGCATGGTGATTCCTATCGAGCACTGCAGCGCGATATATCCGCAGCGTGCGCCAGACCCACGCAATTGTTGCCTCGAGGCCGTCGCGCTCCAGCAGAAACCCTATGCGACCGTCCTCACCCACTATCCGGTTCCAGAGGGGTTCGGACAGGGAATCGCGCGCAGCGCTCACAGCGCTGCCCATTTGGGCGCGCTTCACTTCCGGTCACGCAGGCTTTTCAGCGCCGGTCCTTTGTGCATCGCGATGTGGTCGGTCTTGTCGCTCTTGATCTCATACTGTGGGTCATCCTTGCTTGCATGGTGCATATATCCCATGTGATCGAATTCTCTCGTATGCACCTTGATGATTTGACCGCTGACAAGTCCCGCCTCCGAGCTCCAAATTACGTGATCGCCGACTCTGAATTTTCTTCCCATGATGTTTCACATCTGTTTCGACGAGCCGGCCAGCTTCCCCTCCAACTCCGAGACACGCGCTCTGAGATTGCGCTCGGAAAGGTAGTGGGCCGTACGATCCCGGCCGATCGCGAATGCGCCGGTCACTGCGCCCGCTCGATCTTTTACTAGGCCAAAGCTCAGTTCCACATATAGCTTGCTTCCGTCTTTGTGAGCTGACCGGGTGATCAGCGCTCGGCCCCCGAGTCTGGTTTGACCGGTGTCAACTGCTTTGCGGAAGCCTTGCCAGTGGGCGTCACGAAGTCTCCTGGGAATGATCACGTCAAGGCTATTGCCCAGGACTTCAGTCGCGGAATACCCGAAGATGGTCTCAGCGCCGCGGCTCCAGAGCCGGATCATTCCATCGCGGTCGGCACAAATGATGGCGTCCGAACCTTGCTCCAGGACAGCCTGCATCAAATCCAGTTTCGAAATCTCGAACTCATGAGCCGATTGCATTCTCGATCGCCTTCTCGTGTAGTTTGTGCGCTATGTGCGCCCCATGCGTCGCCAACGCCCTCATTCGTCGCATTGCTCATCGTTGAACTGCTTCGAGGGCTTGGCGAGCGCGCGCCTGCAGTGCACGCCAAGTCCGCGCGCATTGCCCCTCGCGCGGCGTGATTTGCGCAATTTGGCGGACCAGCACGGCCAGCGCTTCCACCTGCTGCCGCGAGTCGGCGAGATCGGCCACCACTGTGTCGTGATCGGAGGCGTAGGCGAATTCCGCCCTGCGGTCCTCGCAGATTCCAACGCAAGGCTCAGCACCCTCGATCCGCCCGCAACCGATGCACTGCCATGCCGTTATGCGCTCGGTCATCGTTTTTCTTTCTCGCACGATACATCGGTCTGCATCAGTTCAATTCCGGCGGCAACATCTCGTGTTTCTTAACCTTCGACTTGCGAATCTACCGTCATGACACTTGGGGGTGACGGTGTGCTTCGCAAAGAGATCCCTTGTACTTCCTGCAGAAGAAAACAATCAGGCCGCAAGCGCCCAGCTGATAACCCTGCAGCATGATGAAGATGGGATCATGTATTGCTATCGCATGAACCAGTAGCAGCAAAGCTGCTGCAAACCACGTGTAATAAGCCTTGACGCTGATACCTCCGGTGCATCGCTCTTGAATGAGATGCTGGATCTGCGGCAGATAGGCGATGATGACTAGAGCGGTTCCAAGAAATCCCAAGTACTTCGCTCCTTCGATCATGACTGTCCTCCAGGGAAATCAGCATGGGTGTGGCCGCGCAGCGCGCCGGGGACGCGCTCGCGCGACAACCCGCCTCGACCCAGCCAGCGGCGTGTCTGGTCGGCGGCGCGCTCGATCAAATCCGCGGCCTGTGAAAAATCGTACGCCGATACCGACAGCGGGCACAGCGGCGGGACCGTGATGATCTCGGCCTGTTCGCGGTAGTGCTCGATGTCCGCCACCAGTTGATGCGCAATCAGGAGCGTGATCGCGTGCACGGCGCACGCCAGGGCGCCTTGCGGCGGTGCTTCCAGCGCGCAGGCAAATCCTGTCGGCAGCACGATCACCCGCTTCGCTCCGAGCTCGAGCGCGGCACGGATCGGCGTGTTGCTGGCAACTGCCCCGTCGATCAGAAATCGCTCGTCGATGCGCACCGGCGGGAACGCCGCGGGAATAGCGCAGCTCGCGAGCACCGCCTCGACCGCCGGGCCGCTCGAGAACTGTACCGATGCGCCGCCGAGCATGTCGGTCGCCACCACATGCAGCGGCACGGCCGCTTGTTCGAGTTCCTGGAACGACAGATGCCGCTCAAGGACATTTCGAATGCCGCAAGGATCGATCACGAAATTACGGGGGGTCAGCAGCCCAATCAGACTGCGCCAGGTGAACGGAAAGACATCTCGTCGGCGCAAACCGCGCCAGATCGCTTCGAGTCGTGCAACGCCGCCCGCATTCGGCGTACCGGCAAAGTAGGCGCCATTGATTGCTCCCACCGATGAACCGACCACCAGATCGGGCACGATGCCGCCGGCGACGAGTTCGCGCAGCATGCCGGCCTGCACCGCGCCGAAGCTGCCGCCGCCTGCCAGAACGAAGGCAGTCACGTGACTAGTAGCCGTAGAACTCCTCACTGCTGATGTCCTCGTCCTTGATACCGGAGCCGCGCAGGATGCGGGTCATCGCGTCCGCCATCGCGGGCGGGCCCGCAAGGTAGTAGAGCGGGCTCTCCGCGCTCGCAGTAAAGCCCTTGATGGTTTCTTCGTTGATGAAACCGTCCCGGTCTGTCATCCTCGCCAGCAGGCGGAAGCGATCGTATTGCCCTTCAAGACTCTGCAACTCATGCAGGAACGCCGCCTGCTCCGCCTGACGGTTGGAGTACAGAAGGAAGAAGCGGTGTCGGGGCCGGTCGTGCGCAGCCTGCCGGAGCATGCTCATGAAGGGGGTGATGCCGATGCCGCCCGCGATGAACACGGCCGCTCTGGCCGGATCCTCGTGTAGCGTCATGACCCCCTGCGGGCCTTTCAGCCTGAGCGTTGCACCGGGCGCCAAGGTTCCGAGCGCGCGCTTGAAGGCGCTCGCATCCCGCATGCGGGTTGCGACGGCGAGCTCTGCTTCGAAGGGTGCGCTGACCAGGGAAAGCAGCCGGTGCGAGCTGTTCGGCTCCGCCGGCGGATTCACCAATGCGAGGTCGACCGCCTGGCCCGCCACGAAGCTGAAGCCCGGAGGTTTGGAAAAGCGAAACATCATGGTCCCCTTGGCCACCATCTCACGGCTTTTGAGGACTACTTCATGGGTGGCCATGAGCGCTTCCTGAAGGGGCCGGGTCGTTACTCAGCCGCTGCGGATATCAGGGAATGCGTCCACTGCCTCGTGGCGCGTGCCGACGCCGTCGTACCAGTACAGCTTGCCGGCCTCTTCGCCGCGCGTCAGCTTGTGCGAGCCGTCGCAAAATGGCTGGTTGCCCGAAAGCCCGCATCGGCAGAGCCACTGCTCCTGGCCGTCGATCATGACGTTGCTGGGTTCCACCGCGGTCCGCCTGACGATCCTTGCCATGGTCTTCGCTCCTCATTGAATTCCTCGCGGATGCTCGGCCACATGCGCAACTGAGTAAAGCGAAATTAAATCTTGTGCAGCTCGATTTTTTCTCATATCAACCGTTCAGCGCCACGAAACGACGACTCAAATCGGAATTTGCCATCAGTAAAACTGGTCTGAAGGTCGAATACCTTTCGTTTTACGCGCTCGTCCCAAAGGCGCAGGATTCGGCAAAACTCCAGGAGATCGCCATGAACGCCGAAGACGTTATGACCTCACCCGTTTTAACGGTCAGGCCCGAAACGCTGGTGCGGGAGATCGCCGCGCTGCTGCTTGAGCGACGCATCAGTGCCGTTCCCGTCGTAGAGAATGGCCGCCTCGTCGGCCTAGTCAGCGAAGCCGACCTGCTGCACCGGCACGAGATCGGCACCGATTGCATTGCGCGCTCCGGCTCCTGGTGGTTGAGGTTATTCAGCGCCGACCCGTCGCTCGAGGACTACATCAAGTCGCACGCCCGGCAGGCGAGAGATGTAATGACGCGCGAGATCGTGTCTGTGGCCCCGGATACCCCGGTCGCCGAAATTGCCGACTTGCTTGAATCGTGCGGAATCAGGCGCGTGCCCGTCCTACGTGACGGGCGCTTGATCGGCATCGTCAGCCGGGCGAACTTGATTCAGGCTTTGGCGGTTGAAAGGCGATCAGGAAGACCGGCACACCCCAGCGACGACAAGACGATCCGCGAGCGGCTGCTTGACGAGTTGGAGCGCCAGCCGTGGTGGCGGAGTTCGTCGAACCTGATCGTCACCGATGGCGTCGTGCACTACTGGGGAATCATCGATGCCGAAGTCGAGCGCCAAGCCGCTCGCGTGGCGGCGGAGAGCATCCCGGGCGTACGCCATGTGGAGGATCACCGCCTCTCCATACAAAGTATTCCTTATGCGATATGAACTTCGCCTCGAACGCACCTCAAATGCGCCTTCGGGAACGATGACGGCCGTGTATGAAATCCCGACGCCGGGTGATTTCGATTGGCTGCGCAAGCTGCGGGCCGCTACGGACGCGAAACGAGACCCGCCGCCAGTACCAACAGCGGTCGCGGACAAGCTGCTCGAGTTCGGTTACGTGACACCGAATACGCGAGGCGATTTCATCATTACAGATCGAGGCCGCGGCGCGTTGCTGGAGCAGAGGATGCGGGACGCCGAGGAGCGCTGAAGAACAGCCGAGTTCGTCCGCCGTTCGTCATGGAGTTATCACAAGGGGTTTCTATGCCACGCAGCCTGATCAACGCAATTCTTTCAATCCTTGCCGCAATGGCGCTCGCATCCTGCGGCGAGAAAGAACCCCGCCCGGACCCCGAAGGGCATCGCGCCTACAGCAATGAGACGCCTCAGCATCCTGCGTACGAACGGACGGTGAAGCAAGGCGAGTCGGAACGCATGGGAATTTAGTCAGGCTTGCATTATTTTTTTTCTATGCTATGGTCGGGGTTGGTTTCTTTGATCACATTGGCAGAACGCAAATGACCTTCAATCGCAATCTCACTCAGACTGGTGCCCAGGCGCCGGGTGTGATTGCGCGCGTTCTGCGCAGGCCAAGAACTCTCGCCTTTCCTGGCCACACCCGGTAAGCGCTCCGCCGGCCGCACCTAGCGGCTGGCCGAGACCTACCGGGACCCTTCTTTTCGATAGAGATCGCTTCACCCGCCGCGCTTTTGCGCGCCGCGTGATTTGCGACTTTCTTCTTTTGTTGCTGAATTTTGGAGATGAATATGAACAGCTATAACGAATTGCTCGTTTCCGCGCATGACGCGGAGGCGCTCGCGCCCATAGTGGGTGACCGGCGACGCACCGACCGGTTCGAAGCCGATGCGGCGGATGCGCTCGCGGATGTGCTCATGGATGCCCGCATGGTGCCGCACGACCGGCTTCCGGCGGACCGCGTCGCGATCAACTCCCGCGTGACCTATCGGGAGGAGCCCAGGGGCGAGCCGCGTACCGTGATGCTCGTCCACCCAAGCGATGCGAACGCAACCGAGGGACGCATATCAGTGTTGTCCCCGGTGGGCCGTGCGCTGCTCGGCCGAAAGCCCGGCGCGGTGTCCTCGACGGGCGTGCCTGGCGGCCGCGCCGTGACCATTCGCGTGCTGGCATCGGAGCGGTCAGCTAGGGCTTCGTCCCGTTCAATGGTGGAGGCGTGACATGAACTTCGATCTGCCCATAGAGCAGCTCGTAAGGCGTACGGACACGCGCTTCCAGCTCGGCTTCGCCATCGAGGCAAAGGAACGCGTGCCTCTCCGTGACGAGTTCGTGCTGTCTGCCTCGCGCAAGGGCTTGCATGTGCTCGGCCGGAATGAGGACAGCCTTTCCGCGCCGATTGAGGCTCTGCGCCGAGCGTACGGTCCGAGCTTGGTGATGGACGAGCCCCAGGTGCGGCTGATAAAGGGAGTGCAGGTGCAGGAGCCGATCATGCACTTGAGGATCAGCCTCGAAACCGCTTATCAGGGCGCGGTGCAACAGCCGAGGAGGAGCGCGTAAGTTCCCGGTTCGCCGTTTTGCGCTATGAGGCGCCCCTTGCACGCCTGATTGGTCTGCCGGCGGAGCTTAAGCGTTTGACCTCGAGCACTGCGCGGTACTGGATCGTGCTGAGCCACTATGCGCTCGTAACGCGCGGTCCGGGCGGGAGAGCAGCATGAACAACCCGATCATCGTGACGGCAGCCGATATGGCGCTGCTCGACTTCCTGCGCGCACACTCACCGCTAGAACACGAGCTGGACCGGGCGACCGTCGTCCCGTCCGCAAAAGTCCCGGCTGACGTAGTGACCATGAACTCGCGCGTCCGCTACACGGACGAAACGGATGGTCGGACAAGGATCGTTTCGCTCGTCTACCCGCGTCACGCAAACGCGGCCGTCGGAAAGATATCGGTGCTGGCTCCCGTGGGTACCGCGTTGCTCGGCCTGTCGGAAGGGCAGTCCATCGAATGGGAATTTCCGGACGGCACTCGGCGTCTCAGGGTGGAAGAAGTGCTGCATCAGCCGGAGAGATTACTCAGCAGATTGTGGCTGCCACAAGCTCCGTAAAGGGCCCTAGCGGCGGGCTTTGCCCGCCTTCACCTTGTCCTGCGCCTTGGCGATGTGTCTCAGACCCGCGAGCGCGGGCGCCATGACCTTGATGTCCGCGTCTTCCGAGTACACGGCGTAGGCGGGATACAGGAACTCCGGCGCCCCCCGCACCAGGCGCAGGCGGCGATTGCGAAGGTACGGGGCAACCGCATGGGTCCGGAAGTACCCTGAGCCACCCGCTTTCAGGATGTATTGCAGCCCGAGCGGTCCAAGACTGACATATGTTCCGGGATTCGCGCGATCCGGGAACGTCAGATTGTGCTGCGCGGCGAAGTCCGGGCCCCAATCGACATAAACGTAGTCGCCGACACCACGTTCGGCCTTGCCCCTCGCGGTGGTTACGAGCACCAACTTCTCTTTCATCAGCAATTCGACCTTGAGCCCTTGCCGATGCTGCGGCGCATAGAGGACCGCGAGGTCAAGGATGCCTTCACTTACCTGATTCATCAGCCCCTCGGGCAATCCGACCTGCGTGCGCAGCGCAAGCTGCGGAGTCGAGCGTCGCATCCAGACGAGCCAGTCGATCATGAAGGGGTTCCACAGGCTGAGCTCGGCCCCGACTGCGACCACCGCGCGCAAGCCCGGCGGCACCGCGACTTGATGCTTGGCGCGCTCCCACACCTGGATGAAGAGAGGTGCGTAGCGCAGAAACTGCTCGCCGGCCGAGGTCAGAGTCGCGCCCGCCTTGTTGCGGAGGAAAAGCTTTCGCCCAAGC
Organism: uncultured Enterobacteriaceae bacterium; assembly: GCA_964612335.1. Lineage (GTDB taxonomy): Bacteria > Pseudomonadota > Gammaproteobacteria > Burkholderiales > SG8-39 > CAZTDU01. The sequence goes on from CAZTDU010000011.1 coordinate 93,763, forward strand.
TGGGACTCCAGAGACTGCACGCGCACGCTCACCGCAGTCTGCGTGACGTGCAGGCGCTCCGCGGCGCGCACGAAGTTGCCGCAGTCCACGATCTCAAGGAAAGTGCGCGCGAGCGTGATATCCATGATTCGTAGTATGAATAAACATGGATTGAAAGTCCATTAAGTTTCGTTTTACTTCATTGCGCGTCAAGCCGAAGATTGCCGGCAAGGAGAACCTGCCAATGGCAATCGTCCTTCCGAACCTGCCTTACGACTACGACGCGCTGCAGCCGGTCATATCCGCAGCCACGCTGAAACTTCACCACGGCGCCCACCACCGCGGCTATGTGGACAAGCTCAATGCGTTGCTGAAGGGTTCAGAGCTGGACGGCGCTGCGCTCGAGGTAATTGTCGAGCGCAGCGCGCAGGCCATGGCTTCCGACCACGCCGCGCAAAGCATCTTCAACAACGCCGCACAGGCCTGGAACCACGCGTTCTTCTGGAACTCGCTGCGGCCAAAGGGATCCCCCGGCGCGCCCAAGAGCAAGCTCGGTGCGCTTGTCAACGCCGATTTCGGCGGCGTTGCGCAATTCGCCGACGCCTTCAAGTCAGCGGCGGTCAGCCTGTTTGGCAGCGGCTGGGTGTGGCTCGTCGAGGACGCTGGAAAGCTTGGGATTGTGGCGACGAGCAATGCCGACACCCCGATCGTTCGAGGCCAGAGGCCATTGTTGGTTCTCGATGTCTGGGAGCACGCGTACTACCTCGACCATCAATCCCGTCGTGACCTGTATGTCGCAGGGGTTGTCGAGCACCTTCTCAATTGGGAGTTCGCGGAGCGCAATTTCACGCGACAGGAAGCCATCCATGTCTGATCAGGAGCTCGTCTTCCCCGTTCCAACGGGGTGGAAAGGAAAGGCCTGGATCGACGCAGCAGGCTACCGCCGTGCGTACAAGCGGTCGCTGTGCGATCCGAACACATTCTGGGCCGCCGAGGCCGCGTCCTTTGAATGGATCAGGAAGCCTACTCGAATTCGCGAGGTCTCGTTCGGACCGACGGACGTTCACATCCGATGGTTTGCGGACGGTGTGTTGAACGCCAGCGTGAACTGCCTCGACCGGCATGTCCCTGAGCGCGCGCGGCGAACTGCGATCCTGTGGGAAGGCGACGATCCCTCGGAGAGCCGCACGATCAGCTACGCAGAGTTGCATGCCGAAGTTTGCAAGCTCGCGAATGGACTGAAGTCGCTGGGCGTGCGCAAGGGAGATCGGGTGACCATCTACCTGCCGATGGTTCCAGAAGCCGCCGTGGCGATGCTCGCCTGCGCCCGCATCGGCGCGATCCATTCGGTGGTCTTCGCCGGGTTCTCGCCGGAATCGCTCGCGGGCCGCATTCGGGATTGCGACTCGCGGCTCCTGATCACCGCAGACGAGGGACTGCGCGCCGGCCGGCGTGTCCCGCTCAAAGCTAACGCCGACGAGGCGCTCAAGAACTGTCCCTCCGTGTCCAATTGCGTAGTGCTGCGCCGCACTGGCGGCAAGACAGGCTGGCTCGAAGGACGCGACCGCTGGTATCACGACTTGCTCGAGCGACAGCCGGCACAGTGCGTCCCGGAGCAAATGAGTGCGGAGGACCCGCTGTTCATCCTGTACACCTCCGGCTCGACCGGCAGGCCGAAGGGAGTGCTCCACACCACTGGGGGCTATTTGGTGTCGGTGGCACTCACGCACCGCCTTGTGCTCGATTACCACGACGACGATGTGTTCTGGTGCACGGCCGATGTCGGCTGGGTCACCGGGCACAGCTACATCGTCTACGGGCCACTCGCGAATGGCGCGACGACCGTCATGTTCGAAGGCGTGCCCAACTATCCGGACGCCTCGCGCTTCTGGCAGATCATCGACAAGCACCGTGTCAGTATTTTCTACACCGCGCCGACCGCGATCCGTGCGCTCATTCGCCACGGCGAAGAACCGGTTCGGAGGACAAGCCGCAAGTCGCTGCGCCTTCTGGGATCAGTCGGTGAGCCGATCAATCCAGAAGTCTGGCTCTGGTTCCACCGGGTCGTCGGCGAAGGCCGCTGCCCCATCGTGGATACATGGTGGCAAACTGAGACCGGCGCCATCCTAATCGCACCATTGCCCGGCGCCATCGCCGCCAAACCCGGTTCGGCGACGCTGCCCTTCTTCGGCGTCGATCCCGTCATCGTTGATGACGGCGGTAAGGTGCTCGAGGGCGAGTGCTCGGGGAACCTGTGCCTGCGCGACGGCGGGCCGGGAATGGCCCGCTCGGTCTTCCGCGATCATGAGCGATTCCTGAAGACCTATTTCAGCGCGTATCCTGGCCTCTACTTCACCGGCGACGGGGCGCGTCGCGACGCGGATGGGTACTACTGGATCACCGGCCGGGTGGACGACGTGATCAACGTATCGGGGCACCGCCTCGGAACAGCCGAAATCGAAAGCGCGCTTGTGGCGCACAACAAGGTCGCCGAGGCCGCCGTGGTCGGCTTTCCACACGAGCTCAAGGGCCAGGGAATCTATGCCTACGTCACGCTGAAGGCGGACGAGCACCCCACCGAGTCGTTGCGCCACGAGCTTGAGCGCTGGGTGCGAAAGGAGATCGGGCCGATCGCGTCACTCGACCACGTCCAGTGGGCCCCTGCCCTTCCCAAGACCCGCTCGGGCAAACTCATGCGCCGCATCCTGCGCAAGATCGCGGAAGACGATTGCTCGCGCCTCGGCGACATCTCGACCCTCGCCGATCCTGCCGTCGTCGAAGGCCTCGTCCGCGAGCGTCGGGCCGCGACATGAGGCGGCGCCCTGTCAAGCTGAAGCGAGTCTACGAACGGCCGAGCGCGGCAGACGGCATGCGCGTGCTGGTGGACAGGTTGTGGCCGCGCGGCCTGACCAAGCACGACGTGTCCGCGGACATGTGGCTGAGGGACGCGGCGCCCAGCAGCGAGCTGCGCCGATGGTATGGCCACGATGCCAAGCGCTGGCGCCAGTTCAGCCGCAAGTACCGTATCGAGCTCGCACGGCAGCCTGAAGTGCTGGAACTGATCGACGACCTGCGCCGGCGCGCACCCGTAACTTTGATTTTCAGCACACACGACGAAGCGCACAGCCATGCCGTCGTCCTTCGCGAAGTCCTCGAGGAGCGCTCGCGGACCCGCATTTCACGGAAGACAGGCTGAGATGAATACCAGCGACAAAGTGATCTCCACCACCGCGCTTGCATGGTCGCCATCGATGGCCCTGGAGGAGTATGGCGCGTTTCTGAATCAACTCCTCGAGGCGGAGCGTGCCGGCGCTAGGCTGCTCTCGGCGTACCTCGACGAGCTGCCGCAGGACTCCTTCAAGTGGAAAAGCATTCGCGCCGTGCAGCTCGACGAAGCGCGCAATTGCGCGGTGCTGATCCATCTGCTGCTGGACGCGGACGTAAAGCCGACCTCTGCAACAGGAGATTTCCACGGACGGGGAATGGCGATCCAAGGTTGGCGTGAAAGGCTCCAGTTCCTCAATCGCGGCCAAGCCTGGGTGGCGAAGCGCCTCGCCGCGGCCATTCCGCGCGTCTCGGAGACGGCCCGAAGACCGCTCCAGGACATGTACGACTCTCATGTTGCCAACATCCGCAACTGCGAGGCTTTGCAGAACGGTTTGCAGGCACGCGATGCCTGATTCTTCGAACTACCAATCGATAGGAGAACACCCATGTCTTTGCTGATTCTTGCTGACAATCCTGCGTTCAGGAACACCGCGATACGCGAAGCGCGCCGCGCCTTTCTCGGGAAATCCGGCCTGCTGTTCTCGGGCGCGGCTGTCGCGCTGCTCGCCGGGCAGGACGCCCTCGCCGCGAAAGGCGACAAGGCAACTGCCTCCGACGTGCGCATCCTCAATACCGCTCTCGGCGCCGAGCTGGAGGCGATCGCCGCCTACCAGGTCGGCGCGGAAAGCGGCTTGCTGCAGAAGCCGGTTCTCGACCTGGCAGTGACGTTCCAAGGGCATCACAAGGAACACGCCGATCTGCTTTCAAAGACGGTCGTCAAGCTTGGCGGCAAAGCGGTCTCGGCGAAGAGCAAGTACACGTTTCCGACGGAGACGCTCAAGACGCAGGCCGACGTGCTGCGGTTCGCGGCGTCCCTGGAGAAGGGGGCGGTCAGCGCCTATCTCGGGGCTGTGCCCGTGTTCAACAATCGCGATCTCGCCAAAGCCGCCGCAAGCATTCTCGGTGACGAAGCAATGCACTGGGCAATCCTGCGCAACGCGGTGGGCGAAGTCCCAGTGCCGTTGGCATTCGTGTCCTGAGCGTGTTGCGGCTGACGTTCCTGCTGGCTGGCGTTGCGCTCGCTGTCTCAGCGGGCGCGGCGCCTAAGGGCGACCCGATTGCGGGCAAGGAAATCTACGCCCGCTGCCTCGCTTGTCATGCCCTCGCCTATGACCGGACCGGGCCCAGACACTGTGGTCTGTTCGGCCGTCGCGCGGGGAGCGTCAAGGATTTCGCCTACTCGGACGCGATGAAGTGTTTGAAAATCGTGTGGAACGAAAAGTCGCTCGATCGCTTCCTCGCGAACCCGCTGGCCGCCGTTCCCGGAACTGCCATGGGTTACGCGGGCGTCGTGGACAGAATTGAGCGCGCCAATCTGATCGCGTACCTCAAGCAGGCGAATCAATCCCTGGAGTGCAAAAAGTAGCGATTCCAGTCTGGTCGACCGCCCGAACTCACGCGGTCGGAAAACTCCGCCATGCCTCAAATCCACTACCTGACCGATGGCAGGACGATCGAAGTCGGAAACGACACGACGATTCTGTCGGCCACATGCAATTGATCTGGGCTGCGCTCTTCGCTCCTCACGTTCTTTGAGCTTGTGGTCCATAATCGGCCCACGGAAAGAAGAAAGCCCGCGTTTTGCGCGGGCCTTCGAACCTAAGACTTTGATGTATTTGGTAGGTCGTGGCGGATTCGAACCGCCGACCAACGGATTAAAAGTCCGCTGCTCTACCAGCTGAGCTAACGACCCGAGGATTGAATGGTGCGGAAAAGGCGTGAATTTTATCAGGCTTCGCGCATCATTCGCCAGTATTGCCACTTCATGGTCGCCGCGGCGCCGGCGATCAGGGACACGAAGGTCAGCATCGAGCCCACGGCGAGGGTCGAAAAGCCCGAGATCCCCTGCCCCACGGTGCAACCCAGCGCCGTGATGCCGCCGAAGCCCATGAGGATGCCGCCCAGCATGTGCATCGCGGTGTCCTCGGCGTCGCGAAAGCCCTCCCAGCGAAAGCTCTTCGTCGCCAGCGCCCAGGCCGCCGAACCGGCGATCACGCCGGCGGCGGAGGCAATGCCGTAGGTGATGATCTTCGACTTGTCTGTCCACAGCATCAGGTACTCGAGGCTGAAGGCCATCGGCGCGACGAAGGAAAACGACTCCATGCGGCCGGTGTTGGTGGCGACGAAGGCCTCCTGCAGGGTCTGCGGGTCCTCGGCGAGGTAGCCGACCTTCCCGGACACGTACCAGCCGCCCACCACCACCAGGCCGGTGACCACGCCGCCGAGCGTGAAGTCGAAGTTGTCGCGAAAGTCCCTGGACGCGTAGACGTAGGCGAGCAGGCCGCCGGCAATGCCGAGAGACAGTACCCAGATCCAGGTTTCGCGCGCGCCGCCTGCCACGCGCGCGAGGATCGAGGGCAGGTCCTGGCTGCCGGCAAGCGTCACCGCGGCCTTTTCGAGCACCTCGACGCGGAACGCGCCGAACAGGCCGCGCAGCGTCATGTACGCGGCGATGCCGAGGAACACGAACACCACCACCGACTTCAGGTTGCCGGCGCCGATGCGGATCAGCGTCTTCGAGCCGCAGCCCGAACCGAGCGTCATGCCGATGCCGAACACGAAGCCGCCGACGACGTACGACAGCCACGTGAAGTTCGGCGCGGTGTAGATCGACTTGCCCAGGTCCACCACGCCGGCGAGGTGCAGCGCGTTCGAGCCGAGGATGGCCACCGCGATCGCCAGCAGCCACATGCGCAGCCGGCCCTTGTCGCCCATGTTCACCCAGTCGGACACCGCGCCCATGGTGCAGAAGTTGGTCTTGTTGCCCACGGCACCGAAGATGAATGCGAGCAGGAACGCGCCGCCGGCAACGTACGGGGCAGTCTGTTCTGGAGTCTGTTCCATCAAGGAATACTAATATAGTTGGCAGGGTCCTCGACCCCTGCGGCAGCGAATCCCGCAAGGCGGATCCGGCACGCGTCGCAGCGCCCGCAGGCGCGGCCTGCGGCATCGGGCTGGTAGCAGCTCAAGGTTTCTGCCGGGTCGACACCGAGCTCGAGCGCGAGCTTGACGATCTCCGCCTTGGGCAGGTCGACCAGCGGCCCGCGCACCTCGATGCGCCGGCCTTCCACCGCCGCCTTGGTCGCCAGGTTCGCCATCGCCTCGAACGCGCGCAGGTACTCCGGACGGCAGTCCGGATAGCCGGAATAGTCCACCGCGTTCGCGCCGACGAAAATGTGCTGCGCGCCCAGCACCTCGGCCCAGCCGAGTGCGAGCGACAGGAGGATGGTGTTTCGCGCCGGCACATAGGTGACCGGGATGCCGTGCGTGCCTCCGTCCTGCGGCACGGGAATCGCCGCGTCGGTCAGCGCCGAGCCGCCGAATTGCGCGAGGTCGAGCTTGAGCACGCGGTGCTCGACGGCGCCGAAGCGCTGCGCCACGCGGCGCGCCGCCTGCAGTTCGGCGGCATGGCGCTGGCCGTAGTCGACCGACAGGGCGTAGCAGTCGTAGCCCTCTGCGCGCGCCCAGGCCAGCGTGGTAGCGGAATCGAGGCCGCCGGAAAGCAGCACGACCGCGCGCGCAGGCGCGTGCGCAGCTTGCGGAAGGGTCAACGCCCGGCGGGCGACTGCGCGAGCCGCTGCTTCGCGCTCGCCGCGGCAGGGCTCGCGGGGTACTTCGTCACCAGCGCCTCGAGCGTGCTGCGCGCGCCGCGCCGGTCGCCCCTTGCTTCCTGCGACGAGGCGATGTTCAGCAGCGCATCCGGAGCCTTCGGGTCGTCCGGCCACTGTGCGACCACGCGCTGCTGCGCGGCGATCGCCTGCTTGAAGTCACGCCGCGCGTAGTGCGCATTGCCTATCCAGTACTGCGCCGAGGGCGCGAGCTTGCTGCCCGGGTAGGTGACCATGAAGCCCTGGAACGCGGAGATGGCCATCGGATAGTTGCCCAGCTTGAACTGGTTCAGCGCCGCTTCGTAGGCCTTGGTCTCCGCCGCGGGTATGCCCGCGTCCGCCTGCGGCGCGCCGCCGGAAGCGGCGCCCTCCTGCACCTGCTCGAGCTTCCTCAGGCGCGTGTCGATGTCGAGGTACAGGTCCTTCTGGCGCTTCTCGGCCTGCTCGGACAGGTTTACCAGCACCTCCACCTGTCCGCGCAGCTTGGCGATGTCGGCCTTGAGGGCCTCGATCTGGGAGGCGAGGTCGAGCAACGCGCGCCGGTCCTCCAGCTTGGCCAGGCGCTCGTCTACCGCGCGCTGGCTGGCCTGGACTTCCTTTCGCAGCGCGTCGATGCGCGCGCGCGCCTCGTCGTCGCCGAAGATCGCCCAGGCGGGCGCCGGTGCGGCGAGCGCCGCGCCGAGCACGGCGCCCAGCACCGCAACGCGTGCGGCGCGCAGGCGCATCAGAACTCGCCCGAATGCAGGATGTCGCTCCTGCGGTTCTGCGACCACGCGTCCTCGTTCGAGCCCTGCGCGCGCGGTTTTTCCTCGCCCAGGCTGACCGCTTCGACCTGCGCCTCCCGCACGCCGAGCAGCATCATCATGCGCTTCACGCCCTCGGAACGGCGCTGGCCGAGCGCCAGGTTGTACTCGCGGCTGCCGCGCTCGTCGGTATTGCCCTGGATCAGCACCTTGGCGTTGGGGTTGTCGCGCAGGTACCTGGCGTGCGCCTCGACCAGCGGCTTGAATTCGTCGCGCACGTCGTACTTGTCGAGGTCGTAGAAGATCGAGCGCTTGGACAGGATCGATCCCGGGTCGGTGAGCGCGCTCGCTGCGGACTTCCTGGAAGCGGTGAGGTCCACGCCCGACACGCCGGGCTTGGATACCGGCTGCGACTCGGCGCCGGTGCCCGCGACGGGCTTGCGCTCCTCGACGCCGGCCGGGTCCTGCTCGTCGGTCGGCGTGCTCGAACAACCCGCGAGCAGGGCGGCTACGGCGATCGCTGCGAATATGGCGCGCATGTTTGGTTCCTCTCGGATCATTGGATGAACGGGCCCCAGGCTGGTTCCCTGACATCGCCCGCCGAAGTCGTCAGGCGCTGCTTGACGCTACCGTCCGCGGACACCGCGGACAACACGCCGCGGCCGCCAGTCACGGTGGCGAAGAGGATCATGCGCCCGTTGGGCGCAAAACTGGGGGATTCGTCGCGGTCGCTGTCGGTCAGCACCTGCGTCTGGCGCGTGGCGAAGTCGTGCACCGCCACCTGGAACTTGCCGGCGTTGCGCGTCACGTAGGCGAGGCGCTTGCCGTCGGGCGACAGCCTGGGCGACACGTTGTAGGTGCCGTCGAAGGTGACGCGCTGCGCCTCGCCGCCACCCGCGCCCATGCGGTAGATCTGCGGGCTGCCGCCGCGATCTGAGGTGAAATAGATGTGCTGGCCGTCGGGCGAAAAACGCGGCTCGGTGTCGATGCCGCTGGAACTGGTCAGCCGCCGCACGCCGCTGCCATCGGCGTTGACCATGAAGATCTGCGAGCCGCCGTCGCGCGACAGCGCCACCGCCAGCCGGTTGCCGTCGGGCGACCACGCGGGCGCGGAGTTCGAGCCCTTGAAGTTCGCCGCCACCGTGCGCTTGCCGTCGAGCAGCGAATGCACGTACACCACCGGCTTCTTGTTCTCGAAGGACACGTAGGCGATGCGCCGCCCGTCCGGCGACCACGCCGGCGAGATGATCGGCTCGAAGGACGCGAGCGCGGTTTCCTCGCCCGCGCCGTCGGCATCGGCGATCTGCAGCTCGTAGCGGTTGCCTCGCTTCACCACGTAGGCGATGCGCGTGGAGAACACGCCCTTTTCGCCGGTGAGCTTCTCGTAGACGTAGTCGGCGATGCGGTGCGCGGTCGCGCGCACCTGGTCCTTCGTCAGCGTGTAGGCGACGCCGGAGAGGTCGGCGGCCTTGGCGACGTCGTGCAGCTTGAAGCGCACTTCGAAGCGGCCGTCGGGCCGCGCCGCGACCGAGCCCAGCACCAGCGCGTCGGCAAGCCGCGCGCGCCACTCGGGGTAGTTCACGGCGGTGGCGTCGGTGGGCGCGGGAACGATCGGCGGCGTCTCGATGGTGCGGAACAGCCCGCTGCGCTCGAGGTCGGCGCGCACGATCGCGGAGATGCTCGGCGACACCCCGCCTTCGCCGGCGAACGGCACGATCGCGACAGGGATCCGATTGCCGCCCGCGCCGGTGACTTCGATGGAAAGCTGCGCGCTGGCGCTGAACGCGGCAAGCCACAGCAACAACGCCGCGATGAAGCGTCTCATGGGCCGATTATATTCAATCATCGCGCGGGCGGTATTTCAGCTGGAATGCGCGCGTGAAAAGCTCCGGCCTGTCGGGCCTGGGCAACGGTGAGGATTTCAGGATCGCACGCTCGATGGCGTCGTCCAGCGCGCGGTGGCCACTGGATTTCCTCAGCTTCGCGCTCAGCACCTCGCCGGTGGGAAGCTGCACCACGTCGAAGATCGCCTCGGGATTGCCCTTCACGTCGGGCGGCATCACCATGTTGCCGCGGACCTTGGCGCGAACCTTGTCGGTCCAGCCGGCGAGCGCGCGGGCATCTCGCGCCGCGGCCTCGCGGCGCAACTGGTCCTGGAACTGCGCCCGCTCGGCCTCCAGCGCGAGCGCGCGCTGCTCCCGCGCCAGTTCCTCGCGCATGCGTGCCTGCATCGGGTCCACGCGCGGCTTCACTACCGGCTTGGGCTTGGGCGGCTCGGGCTTGGGCTCGACCTTCTTCACCGGCTCGGGCTTGGGCTTCGGCTTGGGCGGCTCCTTCAACGCGATGTCCGGCTTCTCGATCACCGGCTCGGGCTTGGGCGGTGGCGCCGGCTCGACCTTCGGTGCCGGCTTGGGTGGCTCGGGCCGCTCGACGACAGGCGCGGGCGGCGGCGTCCACAGCTCCACCGAGATCGTGTCCGGCGGCCGGTTCTGCCAGCGCACGCCGAAGAACAGCACGACGGCGATCGCGACGTGCACCGCGAACGCCAGCGCCACCGACTGCGCCAGCCCCGGTTCGTAGCGCTCCTCGAACAGGTCAGGGTCGGCGGTGGCGTTCATTGCCGCGGCTTCACCTGCAGGCCGATGCGCTCGACGCCGGCCGCGCGCAGCTCGTCCATCAGCTGCAGCACCGCCTCGTACTTCACGTTCTTGTCGCCGGCGATCATCACCGGCGTCTTCGGGTCCTTCACCAGCTTGCCGAGCTCGCCGCGCGCCACCGCGCGCTCGCTGACGATGCGCCCGGCTGCGTCGCGCTCGCGCACCGATACCTTCTGGTCTTCGGTGAGGATGACCTCCAGCGGCACGATCTTCGGCGCCCCGGCGCTGCCCACCGATGGCAGGTCGATGACGCCGGGCGTGACCAGCGGCGCGGTGACCATGAAGATCACCAGCAGCACCAGCATCACGTCGACGTAGGGCACGACGTTGATGTCGTGCATCGGCCTGCGCTTGCTGTGCAGGCGCGGCATCGCTTAACGCATGCTCCCGCTGCTCAGGGGGGTACGGGGGGAGCGGGAAGGCTCCGCCGCCGCAACCGGAAGGGGCCCGCTCCCCCTGTTCATCTGGCTTGCCGCTGCAGCACGTTGGAGAACTCTTCCATGAAACTCTCGAAGCGGATGGCGAGCCGGTCGATGTCGTGCGAGAAGCGGTTGTAGGCGACGACCGCGGGGATCGCGGCAAACAGGCCGAGCGCGGTGGCGATCAGCGCCTCGGCGATGCCCGGCGCCACCTGCGCGAGCGTCGCCTGCTGCACGTTCGCCAGACCCCTGAACGCATGCATGATCCCCCACACGGTGCCGAACAGGCCGACGTACGGGCTCACCGATCCGGTGGAGGCGAGGAACGCCAGGTGCCGCTCGAGGTGGTCCATTTCGCGCTGGTAGGTGGCGCGCATCGCGCGCCGCGCGCCATCGACCATGATGTTGGCGTCATTGCCGCGCTGGCCGCGCAGCTTGGTGAACTCTCTAAAGCCCGCCTCGAAGATGCGCTCGAGGCTGCCGATGGAGTGGCGGTTGTTCACCGCGCCCTGGTACAGCAGCGACAGGTCGTTGCCGCTCCAGAACTCGCGCTCGAAGCGCTCGGTCTGCTCGCGCGCCGTGCGGATCGCGAACCACTTGCGGAAGATGAACATCCACGACATGAAGGACACCGCGCCGAGCAGCGCCATCACCGCCTTGACCACGAAGGACGCGTTGACGATCAGCGTCCAGAGATCCATGTCCTGCGTGACTGTCATGCTGCTCCCGTCGTTACGAATGCATCCGTCACCGCCTGCGGCATGCGCACCGGCCTGCGGGTCTGCCGGTGCACCGTGGCGACGCCGACCTCGGCTTCGACCAGCAATTCGCCGTCACGTTCCACCCGCTGGCGGAACTGGATGCTCGCGCGGCCAATTCTAACCACTTCGGCGCTTACCGATAGGCGCTCGTTCAGAAGCGCGGGGCGCAGGAATTTCATCCGCACCTCGTGCACGAAGAAGATCGCGCCGGTCTCCTCGGCCATTCGCGCCAGGTCTATCCCCGCCTCGTTCAGCAGCTCGGTGCGCGCGCGCTCCATGAACGCCAGGTACTGGGCGTGGAACACCACGCCGCCCGCATCCGTGTCCTGGTAGTAAACGCGCACCGGCACGGAAAGGGTTTTCATCGCCCCGATTCGCGCTGGCTGCGCTGCAGTTCGTCGAGCAGGCGGTGGCTTTCAGCGGCAAGCGCGTTGGCATGCTCCAGGCGCAGCTTGTCGTCGTGACGCAGGCCCTGCGCCAGTTCGGACAGCATCTCGCGCCGCAGCGCGGTATAGCGCACCATGATCTGCAGCCGCCTGGCCGCAGGCGCGGCATCGGCGAGCGTCACTGCGGTGAGCTGCCGGTGCGCCGCCTCCCATCGTGGCAACACCTCCGCGTCGAGGCGGTCAGCGGCGGCGGCGGGTGCCAGTTCGCCGCGCTTCAGCGGATCGAGGATGTCGCGTGCCAGCCGCACCGTGGCCGCTTCCTCGGTGACGAAGGCACGCACCGCGCGCTCGGCGGCAAGCTGGTCCCGGTATGTGTAGGCGGGCGGTGGCAGCGCCGTCCACAGCGCGGCGAGCACTGCAAGCGCGACGGCGGCGCCGATCGCCATGCGCGCGGCGCCAACCGGCACGGCGATCGGGTGCGCCAGCGCGAGTCCCGCCATGAAACCGCCCGCGAGTCCGCCCAGGTGCGCCGCATTGTCGATGCCGGTGAGCAGCGCGCCGACGAACAGGGAAAAGGCGACGAACACCGCCGCGCTCGCGCTGATGCTGCCGATCACTGCCCTGGGAACCGAGCCTTTCTGCCCCAGCGAGTATGCGAGCAGCGCGCCGTAGACACCGAAGATCGCGCCGGAAGCACCCGCGCTCACCACGCGCGGCGCATTCCACCACACGCTGGCGAGCCCGCCGCAGATGCCGGCGAACAGGTAGATGCCGAGGAACGCGCCGTTGCCGTACAGGCGTTCGACCAGGCGGCCGGCATCGCGGAACGCCCACATGTTGAAGGCGAGGTGCACGACGCCATAGTGCAGGAACATGCTGGCGAGGAGCCGCCACGGCTCGCCGTCGAGCGTCGCCGGGCCGGCGTTCGCGCCCCACGCCAGCAGCACGTCGGGTGAACCCCTGAGGAAGCCCGAGCCGGCGACGAGCAGCGCGACGAACGCGGCGACGTTCAAGGCGATGATGGCATGCGTCACCGGCGTGCGCGGCGTCGCCGCATACACCGCGTGCCAGAAAGCCGGGAGCCGCTCGGCTCCCTCGTCGTCGTTCACGAGAGCAGGTCCCGCATGCCCGCGGGCGCGACCAGTCCGAAGTGCCGGTAAGCCGCCAGCGTGGCGACGCGACCGCGCGGGGTGCGCTGCAGGTAGCCTTGCTGTATCAGGTAGGGCTCGAGCACGTCCTCGATGGTGTCGATGTCCTCGCCGATCGCGTGCGCGAGGTTCTCCAGGCCGACCGGTCCGCCGGAGAACTTGTCGATCACCGCGAGCAGCAGCTTGCGGTCCATGACGTCGAAGCCGAGCGCATCGACATCCAGCATCTGCAGCGCGGCTTCCGCCACCGGCCGCGTCACCGTGCCGTCCGCCTTCACCTGCGCGTAGTCGCGCACGCGGCGCAATAGCCGGTTGGCGATGCGCGGCGTGCCGCGCGAGCGGCGCGCGATCTCGGCCGCCCCTTCGTCAGCCAGCGTCACCTCCAGCAACCCGGCCGAGCGCCGCACGATCGCCGAGAGCTCGGACTCGCTGTAGAACTCCAGGCGCGCGACGATGCCGAAGCGGTCGCGCAGGGGGTTGGTCAGCATGCCCGCGCGCGTGGTGGCGCCGACCAGCGTGAAAGGCGGCAGGTCGAGCTTGATCGAGCGCGCCGCCGGGCCCTCGCCGATCATGATGTCGAT
>CAZTDU010000012.1:0-2704 GCA_964612335.1 uncultured Enterobacteriaceae bacterium
AACGATGAGCGAGGAGACCTGGGACGCGCAGATGGCGCACAACCTGAAGACCGTGTTCCTCGGCTGCAAGTACGTGCTGCCGGTGATGGAAAGGCAGGGCGCGGGCGCGATCGTCAACCTGTCTTCCACCGCCGCCAAGCGCATGAGCCCGAGCCGCGTGCACGTTGCCTACAGCACCGCCAAGGGCGGCATCGTCACCTTCTCGCAGTCGGTGGCGATGGCCTACGTGAAGAAAGGCATACGCTGCAACACCGTGACGCCCGGCCTGATGCACACGCCGCTGGTCGAGCACCGGCTGGCGAAGGCGCTGTCGGGCGGCGACGTCGCCGCGCTGATCGCGCATCGCAACGCGCAGTCGCCCACCGGGCGCATGGGCGATGCCTGGGACGTGGCGAACGCGGTGGTGTTCCTTGCCTCCGACGAGGCGAAGTACATCACCGGCGTCGAGTTGCTGGTCGACGGCGGCCTGACGATCAGCGGGATGGACTGACGCTCGCTCAGTAGCGCGCGTTGCCGGGCGTGCGCGGGAACGGGATCACGTCGCGCACGTTGGCAAGACCCGTCACGTAGGCGATGGTGCGCTCGAAGCCGAGGCCGAAGCCGGCGTGCGGCACGCTGCCGTAGCGGCGCAGGTCGCGATACCAGCCATACTCGGCGGGGTCGAGCCCGCTTTCCGCCATGCGCGCATCCAGCACCGCGAGCCGCTCCTCGCGCTGGCTGCCGCCGATGATCTCGCCGATGCCCGGGGCAAGCACGTCCATCGCCGCCACCGTGCGGTCGTCGTCATTGAGGCGCATGTAGAAGGCCTTGATGCCCTTGGGGTAGTTCATCACGATCACCGGCTTCTTCGCGTGCTCCTCGGTGAGGTAGCGCTCGTGCTCGGATTGCAGGTCGATGCCCCATTTCACCGGGAACTCGAACTTGCGCTTCGCGCGCTCGAGTATCCCGATCGCCTCGGTGTAGTCCATGCGCGCGAACTCGGCGTCTACGATGCCCTGCAGCTTGGCAAGCAACCCCTTTTCTATGCGCTCGTCGAAGAACGCGAGGTCCTGGGGCCGTTCCTCGAGCAGCGTCCTGAGCACATGCTTCAGCAGCGCTTCCGCAAGCCTGGCGTTGTCCGCGAGGTCGGCGAACGCGATCTCCGGCTCGACCATCCAGAACTCCGCCAGGTGGCGGCTGGTGTTGGAATTCTCGGCGCGAAAAGTCGGGCCGAAGGTGTAGACCTTGGAGAGCGCGAGGCAGTAGCTCTCCACGTTCAGCTGCCCCGACACGGTGAGGAAGGTCTCGCGGCCGAAGAAGTCCTGCGCGAAGTCGACGCCGCCCTGCGGCGTGCGCGGCAGGTTGGCGAGGTCCAGCGTGGAGACGCGAAACAGGGCGCCGGCGCCCTCGGCGTCCGCCGCGGTGATGATCGGCGTGTTCACCCAGAAGAACCCGCGCTCGTGGAAGAAGCGGTGGATCGCCTGCGCCACCGTGTGCCGCACGCGCGTCGCCGCGCCGATCACGTTGGTGCGCGGGCGCAGGTGCGCCACCTCGCGCAGGAATTCCAGCGTGTGCGGCTTCGGTTGTATCGGGTAGGTGTCCGGGTCGTCCACCCAGCCGACCACGCGCACCGCGCTTGCCTGCATCTCGAAGGGCTGGCCCTTGGCGGGCGAGGGCACGATCGTGCCGGTGGCCTCGATCGCGCAGCCGGCGGTGAGGTGCTGCACCTCGGAGGCGTAGTTCTCCAGCGTGTTCGGTGCCACCACCTGCACCGGCTGGAACGACGAGCCGTCGGAGACGTGCACGAAGGAGATGCCGGCCTTGGAGTCGCGCCGCGTGCGCACCCAGCCCTTCACGGTGACCGGCTGGTCGGCCGGCGCGCGGCCGGCGAGGATGTCGAAGCATGAGGTGTGGTTCATGCCGCGATCTTAACCGCGCCTACGCGATATAGCGCTTGCCGAATCCGTCCCAGACGCGGTCGTAGTCCTGCTGGTACTCGGGTGCGCGCAGCGCGGCGCGCGTCGGGCGCCATACCCAGCGCGACTCGAACATGAAGGCGAGCGTGTCCTCGATGCGGTGCGGCTTCAGCTCCGCCGCGCTTGCCTTGTCGAACGTGGCCAGGTCCGGGCCATGCCCCTGCAGGCAGTTGTGTATCGACACGCCGCCGGGAAGGAAGCCCTCGGCCTTGGCGTCGTAGACGCCGTGCACCAGGCCCATCAGCTCGCTCATCACGTTGCGGTGGAACCAGGGCGGGCGGAAGCTGTGCTCGGCCACGAGCCAGCGCGGCGGGAAGATGACGAAGTCGCAGTTGGCGACGCCTGGCTGGCCCGAGGGCGAGGTCAGCACGGTGAAGATCGACGGATCCGGATGGTCGAAGCTCACGGTGTTGATCACCATGAAGCGGGCGAGATCGTACTTGTACGGTACGTGCGTGCCGTGCCAGGCGACCACGTCCAGCGGCGAGGCCTGCAGTTCGGTGGCCCACAGCCTGCCGAGGAACTTGCACACCAGTTCGCACGGCCCGGTTTTGTCCTCGAACGCCGCGACCGGGGCGAGGAAATCGCGCACCTGCGCCAGGCCCTGCGAGCCTATCGGCCCGAGTTCCGGCAGGCGGAAGTGCGCGCCGTAGTTCTCGCACAGGTAGCCGCGCACCGGCTCGTTCACGTCGACCCGGAACTTGACGCCGCGCGGCACCAGCGCGATCTCGCCGGGGGCGACATGCAGC
>CAZTDU010000012.1:2804-105400 GCA_964612335.1 uncultured Enterobacteriaceae bacterium
GTCCTCGCCTCGTCGAAGGGGCCGGAACGCAGCCGCCCGGCGGCGAGCTTGCGATAGGGCGAGTGCATCGCGCTCGGCCGCAGCCGGTAAAGCCAGGCGTAGCGGTTCTCGGCGCGCGGCGCGGTGAACGCGGTGCCCGAGAGGCATTCGGCATACAGGCCGAACGGCGGCCGCTGCGGCGAATTCTGGCCGACGGGCAGCGCGCCCTTCCTCGCTTCGCTGGAAAAGGCGTTGCCGAGGCCGCTCTGGTACGCGAGGTTCGGCTTGCGCCTGCTGCCTGGTCGGCTTGCCATGGCTTGCTCCGTGTGCGCGCGCCTCAGGCGGGCTTCAGCACGCCGCGGCGCATCTGGTCGAGTTCGATGGATTCGAACAATGCCTTGAAATTGCCCTCGCCGAAACCCTCGTCGCCCTTCCTCTGGATGAACTCGAAGAAGATCGGGCCGAGCTGGTTCTCGGAGAATATCTGCAGGAGCAGCGCGCCGGCCTTGCCGTCGATGAGGATCCTGCGCTTCCTCAGCTCGGCGACGTCCTCGCCGTGTCCGGGGATGCGCGCATCCACCAGTTCGTAGTAGGTATCGACCGTGTCCAGCAGCTTCACGCCGCGCGCGAGCAGCGCGTCCACGGTCCTGAACAGGTCGGTGGACCCGAGCGCCACGTGCTGGATGCCCTCGCCCCGGTAGGCGTCCAGGTACTCCTGGATCTGGCCGGGCTTGTCGGTGCCTTCCTCGTTGATCGGGATGCGGATCATGCCGCAGGGGCTGGTCATCGCCATCGACTTCACGCCGGTGACCTGTCCCTCGATGTCGAAGTAGCGCACCTCGCGGAAGTTGAACAGGCGCGCGTAGAAATCCGCCCATTCCTTCATGCGGCCCTTGTGCACGTTGTGCGTCAGGTGGTCGATGTACGCGAGGCCGTGCCCCGCCGGGTCGAGTTCGGCGCCAGGCAGCGGCTCGAAATCGACGTCGTAGAAGCCGATGTTGCCGATGTCGCCGGGCTTTGCGCCGTTCTTGCCGCGCCAGCGGTCGATGAGGTAGATGATCGAGTCGCCGATGCCCTTGATCGCCGGGATGTTGAGTTCGCCCGGGCCGGCGTGCCCCGCGTAGCCCCAGGCGCCCAGCGACAAGGCGCGTTCGTACGCGGTCTTGGCGTCGCCGACGCGGAACGCGATCGCGCAGATGCTCGGCCCGTGCAGCCGGGCGAAGCGCTGCGCGAACGAATCGGGCTCGGCGTTGACGATGAAGTTGATGCCGCCCTGCCGGTACAGCAGCACGTTCTTGTGCCGGTGGCGCGCGATGGCGCGAAAGCCCAGTTTCTCGAACAGCGCGCCCATCGCCTGCGGGTCCGGCGCGGCGTATTCGATGAACTCGAAGCCGGCGGTCTGCATCGGATTGTCCCAGCGCTCGCTCATGGCCCAGTATAAGCGCGCGTTTCCCGGCTACTGCCGGTACATGGTTCCCGGCAGCCAGAGCGCGAGCTGGGGCCAGGCCATGACCAGGCCGAGGCAGAGGGAGATCAGCAGCACGTAGGGGAAAGCCCCGCGGATGATCTCCGCGATCGGCGCCCTGGTCACCGCCTTGATCGTGAACAGGTTCATGCCTACCGGCGGCGTGATCAGCGCGAGCTCCAGGTTGATCATCAGCAGCACGCCGTACCAGATCGGATGGATGCCGAGGTGCGTCATCGCCGGCAGGATCACCGGCGTGGTGATGAGGATGATGGCGATGGTCTCGAGGAACATGCCGAGCACGAACAGCAGCGCCATCATCGACAGCAGGAAGCCGAGCACGCCGATCTCCTGCGCCACCACCACCTGCACGATCTCGTGCGGGACGCGCATCTTGGTCAGCACGAAGCCGAGCACGGTCGCGCCGGCGAGGATCATAAAGAGCATGCCCGAGGTGCGGCTTGCGTCCAAGGCGGATTCCCAGACGTCGCGCCAGCCGATGGTGCGGTAGACCGCGGCGCCGATGGCGAGCGCGAGCGTCGCTCCCGCGGCCGCGGCCTCGGTCGCGGTGAATACGCCGGCGTACATGCCGCCCAGCACGAGCACCGGGAGCGACAGCGCCCACACCGACTTGCGCAGCGCGGCGAGCGCTTCGCCGGCCGTGGCGCGCGTCTCGCGCTGCACGGCGCGCGGCCCGAGCGCGGCGACGCCCATCGTGTACGCGGCGAAGATCGCCGCCATCAGCAGGCCGGGGATCAGCCCTGCCATGAAAAGCCCGCCGATCGAGGAATCGGTGACGACGCCGTAGAGCACCATCGGCCCCGAAGGCGGGATCAGGATGCCGAGCGTACCGCCGGCAGCGACCAGGCCGTAGGCGGCGCGCGGCGTGTAGCCAAAGCGGATCATCTGCGGGATCGCGACCGAGCCGATGGTGAGCGCGGTGGCGACGCTGGAGCCCGAGATCGCGGCGAACACGGTGCAGGCAGCGATGGTGGCAAGGCCGACGCCGCCGGGCAGGTGGCGCGTGAGCGTGTATGCAGTGCCGTAGAGGTCGTCGACGATCCGGCTGCGGATCATGACGTGCGCCATGAAGGCGAACAGCGGGATCGCGACCAGCAGGTAACGATTGAGTTCGCCGAAGACGACTTCCGAGATCGAGCCAAGGCCGCCCTGCGTGGCGAACAGCAGCCCGCCGCCGAACAGCGTCAGCCCGGCGAAGATCGGCAGCCCGGTGAACAGCAGCAGCACCAGGCCGACGAGGATCAGCGCGATCGTCACCCGGGGCCTTCCCCGGGTTCCCGCCGCGCCGCGAGCGAGGGCAGGCCGGCGGCGAGGCGCGCGAGCGCCTCCAGCGCCACCAGCGCCATCAGCCCGCCGCCGAGCGGCAGCAGCAGCTGCAGCCAGTACACCGGCACCTCGATCTGGCCCTCGGCGACGATGCCGAGGCTCTTCGCGAACATCGCCGTGCGCCAGCCGTTGACGACGAGGATCAGCGACACGGCAAGCACGGCGAGCGCCGACCACGCCTCGGCCCAGCGCTTCGCGCGCGGCCCCAGCCTGGTCGTCAGCAGGTCGACGCCGATGTGCTCGCCCCGGCGCAGCACTTGCGCGGCGGCGAGCATGACGATGCCGACCAGCATGAAGCCCACCGCGTCGTCGACCCATACCGGCGCGCGGTTGAACACGTAGCGCATCACCACCGCCCACGCGATGAGCGCGAGCGATACGAGCACGCCCGCCGCGGAAACCGCGATCGCGGCCTGGGTCAGGGCGCCGAGGACGCGCGCGGCGAGCGCGAGGGCGCCGCGGGCCATGCGGGGCTGCTCAGAGCCCGCGGATCAGCTCGATGAGCCGCGCCGCGTCGGGGCTCGATGCGCCGAACGCCTTGAACACCGCCGGCTGCATCGCGTCCGCCATGACCTTCTCCTGCGCCTTGGTGAGCACGGTGACGTTCATGCCCTTGTCGCGCAACTGCTGGATATGCGCGGCCGGGATGCCGTCGGCAGCGGGAATGGCGCGCGCTTCCGCCTTCGCCACCGCGTCGAGGATGCCCTTGCGCAGCGGCGCGGGCAGGCCGTTCCACCAGGCCGGGTTCACGATCAGGTTGTCGTAGGCGAGGATGATGTTCGAGGCCACGCCGAACTTCTGCACTTCGTAGAAGCGCCGGCTGAACGCCGCCTGCACGCCGGTGAAACCCGCGTCGATGACGCCGGTCTGCAGCGCCTGGTACACCTCCGAGCCGGGCATCGCCGAGGCCGAGGCACCCATCGCGACCAGGCCTTCGTCCCACAGCTTGGACAGGCCGCGGATCTTCACGCCCTTGAAGTCGTCCGGCGTGACGAGCGCCTTCTTCGCCGAGGTGAAGATGCCGTCGTTGGCATCCATCAGCCACGCGATGTTGATGACGCCCTTTTCCGCCATTTTGGCGTCGAGGAGCTTCTGCGCCTCCGAGCCGCGGAACTTGCGCATCTTGTCGACCGAACTCATGAAGTACGGAATGATGGTGACGTTCATCTCGGGGATCGTGCCGCCCCACTGGAACGAGAGCACGGCGGCGGACTCGATCTTGCCGCCCGCCACCGCCGCGTGGTGCTGGTTCGGCTTGTAGAGTTGCGCGGCGCCGAAGATCTGCACCTCGACCTTGCCGCCGGTGTTCGCCTTCACCTCGGCGGCAAACTGGTCCAGGTTCTTCGCCGAGTGGTGCGCGGGAGGGAACTGGTGCGACAGCCGCATCGTGTAGTCGGCGGCCTGGGCGCCGGCTGCGAGCAGGATCGCAAGCGCGGCAGCCACGGTGGTCAAGCGGGTGTGTTTCATGCTTTCTCCTCTGGAAGCGTTGACGGATCGGATGCGAATTCCCTAGTCGGTCGGTCTGTTCACGACCTTGCCGGCCGACAGTCTCGCGATGTCGGCCTCGGAGTATCCCAGTTCCCGCAGCACCGCGCCGGTATGTTCGCCCGCCTGCGGCAGCGGCATGCGTGCGCCCAGGCGCCGGCCGCCGAGCGTGAACGGGAGCAGGGGAATCTTGGTGGTTTCCCCCGATTCCGTCTGCACCGCGCCGAGCCCGCCGCTGGCGTTCAGGTGCGGATCGTCGAACAGGTCCTGCGGCTTCGCGATGCGCGCATAGGGGACGCCGCTTGCCTCGAGCACCGCCTGCAGCGCGTCGATGTCGCGTGCCGCGAGCAGCTCGCGCAGCCTGGGGATCAGCCACGGGCGCGCGGTCGCCCGCCCGGTGTTGGTCGCCAGGCGCTCATCCCGGGCGAACTCGTCGAATCCGAGCGCCGCGCA
The DNA here is from genome assembly GCA_964612335.1 of uncultured Enterobacteriaceae bacterium. Lineage (GTDB taxonomy): Bacteria > Pseudomonadota > Gammaproteobacteria > Burkholderiales > SG8-39 > CAZTDU01. The sequence goes on from CAZTDU010000012.1 coordinate 7,534, forward strand.
GAAGGTCTTCCACAACTTGTCGCCGGTCACCGCGATGAACATCTGCTGGCCGCCGCCGAGCTCGAAGACGTCGTAGATTCCCCAGGCCGCGGTCTTGCGGTCCGGGAGCGGCGTCGGTTCGACGCCCGACACCGCCATCTGCTGCATGTGCTGCGCCGAGAGAAACGCGCAGTTCTCGAACAGCGCGCTCTGCACTTCCTGTCCGCGGCCGGTCTGCTCGCGTTCGCGCAGCGCCGCCATCGCGCCGATGGCGCCGAACATGCCGCCCATGATGTCGTTTACCGAACTTCCTGCGCGCAGCGGCCGCCCCGACGGCCCGGTCATGTAGGCGAGTCCTCCCATCATCTGCACGACCTCGTCGAGCGCGGTGCGGTTCTCGTAGGGGCCGGGCAGGAACCCCTTGTGCGAGACGTAGATGAGCCCCGGATGCGCGCGCGACAGCGTCGCGTAATCGAGCCCCATCTTCCGCATCAGGCCGGGCCGGAAGTTCTCGCTGAGGATGTCCGCCCTGGCGACGAGCCTGCCGACGATCTCGCGGCCCTCGGGCAATGCGAGGTCCACGACGACGCTGCGCTTGTTGCGGTTGAAGGTGCGGAAGAACCCCGCGCCGAGCCCGTGGAGCGTGCGCGTCTTGTCGCCGCCCGGCGGCTCGACCTTGATTACCTCGGCGCCGAGGTCGCCGAGGATCATGCCGCAGGTCGGCCCCATCACCATGTGGGTGAATTCGACCACGCGGATGCCCTGCAGAGGAAGGCTCATGTTGCCCCGTGCAATGTCCCGGCAATGCCTGTCCGCGACGACGGGCTCACGAGGGCAGCGGGAGGGAGTCCGCCGCCGCGTCGATCGCCTTCGCGAGCGAGACGTCGCGCGCGGTGAGGCCGCCGGCATCGTGCGTCGACAGGACTACCTCGACGCGGTTGTAGACATTGGACCACTCGGGATGGTGGTCGAGCTTCTCGGCGGCGAGCGCGACCCGCGCCATGAAGCCGAACGCCGCGCTGAAGTCCGCGAAGCGGAACTCCCTGCGCATGGCGTCGCGGCCCTCGAGCATCGCCCAGCCGGGCAGTTCGGCGAGTGCGGCCTTGCGCTCGGCCTCGGTCAGTCGCTTGGTCATCGGCATGCCTCCACGGATTGCGTCGCTTGCGTGCGTGGCATGATTGTGCACTTCGATTGTGCATTTCTTCAACGAGGCTGGGCATGGCTGACGAGATCCTCATCGCCGGCGGCGGCATCGGCGGGCTGGCCGCGGCGCTGGCGCTGGCGCGGAAGGGCCGGCGCGTGCGCGTGCTGGAAAAGGCGGCCGAGTTCGGCGAGATCGGCTACGGCATACAGATGGGGCCGAACGTGGCGCGCATGCTGGACCACCTGGGCATCCTGCCGCAGATCGAGGCGCACGCGTTCTTTCCCGAGGCGCTGATCTTCGCCGACGCGCTGGACAACACCGAGGTCACGCGCATCGCGGTGGGCAGGTTCTTCCGAGAGCGCTACGGTTACCGCTACTTCGTCATCCACCGCCGCGACCTGCACGGCGAGATCCTCGAGGCGTGCAGGCGCCACGGCAACGTCGTGCTCGAGGCCTCGCGCGGCCTCGAATCGTTCGAGCAGCGCGCCGACCGCGTGCTGGTGCGCTGCGAGGGCGGCGAGGAGTACGAGGGCGTGGCGCTCGTAGGCGCCGACGGGCTGCGCTCGCCCACGCGCGCCGCGGTGCTCGGCGACGGGCCGCCGCGCATGGCGGGCCACTACGTCTACCGCGGCGTCGTGCCCACCGAGGAGGTGCTCGACCGCAGCCGCGTCGATTCGATGACCATCTGGGGCGGCCCCGACCTGCACATGGTGCAGTACCGGCTGCGCGGCGGCGCGGTGATGAACAACGTCGCCACCATCGTCAGCCAGCGTCACCTGCGAGGCGAGCCTGACGCAGGCGCACCCGACGAGCTCGAGGAGATCTTCGCCGTCTGCGACGCGCGCGTGCGCGACAACCTGCGCTACGTCTCGCGCGAACGCAACTGGGTGCTGCACGACCGCGACCCGGTGACGAACTGGACGCGCGGCCGCGTCACGCTGCTAGGCGACGCGGCGCACCCGACCCTGCAGTACCTGGCGCAGGGCGCGCAGATGGCGATCGAGGACGCGGTGGTGCTCGCCGCCGAGGTCGCGGCCTGCGGCGGCGACTACAACCGCGCGTTCCTCGGCTACCAGGCGGCGCGCATGAACCGCACCGCGCGGGTGGTGCTGTCGTCGCGCTTCTTCGGCGAGTGGTTCCACGCCGCCGGCGGCGCGCGCGCGCTCAGGAACGAACTGGGCCGCGCGCGCGACCCGGAGAACTGCTGGGAAGCCGACTGGCTGTACCGCGGCATCCCGCTGCCCACTTAGCGTCCCGGGGCGCCGCGCCGGCGCGCCTCAGCCGCCCGGCTTGAAGCCCGAGGCGCGAATCACCGGACCCCAGCGATCGTAGTCGCGCTTGTGGATGCGTGCGAGCTCGGCCGGCGGCAGGCCGGTCGGTTCCATGCCCAGCGCTTCCAGCTTCGAGCGGATCTCGGGCGAGCGGATGGCGTTGATCATGGCCTCCGAAAGCCGGTCTATGGTCGCCTTGGGCGTGTTCGCGGGCGCATACGCGGCGTACCAGCCCCTGCCCTCGATGTTGTAGCCCAGCTCGCGGAAGGTCGGCACCTCGGGCGCATCGCGGGAGCGCTCGGCGCCCGAGGTGGCGACGATGCGGATCCTGCCGCCGCGGTGGTGGGCGGCCATGTCGGACACGGTGCCCATGAAGGCGTAGATCTGGCCGCCCATCAGGTCGGTGAGCGCCGGCGCGGTGCCCTTGTAGCCGATGTGGTTCAGCTTGATGCCGGCGAGGTCGCCGAACGCCAGCGAGAAGAAGTGCGGCAGGCTGCCAGGCGCGGCCGACGCGTAGTTGCCGTACTTCGCGTCCTGCTTCACCAGCGCGACGTATTCCGCAAGCGTCTTCGAGGGCGCGCCCGGGCCGGTGGCGAAGGCGAAGAGGAAGTTCGCCGTGTGCGCGACCGGCGCGAAATCCTTGAATGCGTCGTAGCGCAGGTTGTTGAACACGTGCGGCGCGGTGACCACGGTGACCAGCGGCGTCATGACGATGGTCGAGCCGTCGGCGGGCGCGGCCTTCAGCAGGTCCATGGCGACGCGGCCGCCGGCGCCCGGGCGGTTCTCCACCACGACGTTCTGGCCGAGCGCGCCGCGCATGTGCTCGGCGGCGAGCCGCGTCATCGTGTCCAGGCCGGCGCCGGCCGGAAAGCCGACCAGGATGCGCAGCGTCTTGTCCTGCGCGATGGCAGGTGCGGCCGAGCAGAGCGCGGCGGCGAGCACGGCGGTGGCGAGCGATGCGAGTCTCATGTTTCCTCCTCCAAGGATGAGCGATCGATTTTACGCGACGCGGTGGCTCACGCCACCCGCACCGGCAGGTGGCGAAAGCCGCGGAAGCGGATGCGGCGGTCGCGCTCGGGCTCGCCCGCCGGCTCGATGCGCGCGAAGCGCTTGAGCAGTCCGGCGAACGCGATGCGCGCCTCCATGCGCGCCACGTTCATGCCCGAGCAGGCGTGCTCGCCCTGGCCGAAGGCGACGTGGCGATTGGGCTTGCGGCCGACGTCGAATCGCTCCGGGTCGGCGAACTGCGCCGGGTCGCGGTTGGCGGCGCCGATGCCGATGGTGATGAAGGTGCCCGCCGGAAGCGTTTGCCCGCGCAGTTCCATCGGCGCGGTCAGCCTGCGATTGTTGAGCTGTATCGGGCCCTCGTAGCGCAGCATCTCCTCGATCGCCGTGGCAAGCAGTGCCGGATCGGCGCGCAGGCGCGCGAACTCGGCCGGGTGGCGCATCAGCAGCCACAGGCCGTTGCCCATCAGGTTGGTGGTGGTTTCGTGGCCGGCGTTCAGCATGAAGATGCAGTTGTGGAAGAGCTCGAGCTCGCTCAACTGCTCGCCGCTGCCCTCTCCCTGTATCAGCCGCGTCAGCACGTCCACTTCCGGGTCGCCCGGATTCCTGCGGCGCGCCGCGGCAAGCCCCCTCAGGTAATCGACGAACTCGGTGACCGCGCGGCTGCCTGCGTCCAGCACTTCCCTGCCTGGCGCGGGCTCGAGCCCGGAAAGTATCGCGATCGACCAGCCGCGCAGCGGCCCGCGGTCGGCATGCGGGATGCGCAGCAGGTTGCCGATCACCTCGATCGGGATGCGGATGGCGAAGTCCTCGATGAAGTCGACCTCGCGCCTGTCGGCCATGGCGTCGAGCAGCCGGTCCACCAGCGACACCACGTCGGCCTCCATGCGCGCGATGGCACGCTGGTTGAGCGCGCCCATGATGATGCGCCGCACGCGGGTGTGAAGCGGCGGGTCGCTGAACACCAGGCTGGTCGTGTGGTGCTCGTACAGCGGCGAGTCGCCGAACTTGGGCAGGAACTCGGCCTTCTTGTCGGAGCTCGCGTGGGGATTGCGGTAGACCGCGAGCACGTCGTCGTAGCGGCTGAGGAACACGCTGTCCGGCGCCAGCGGGTGCACCGGGCTCGCCGCGCGCAGCGCAGCGTAGGTCGGATAAGGGTCGTCGACGAAGCCGGCCGGAGGATTCGCGAGGGAGAAGCCCGCCAGGTCCGTGCCGGTCGCGCGCATGTGCGCATCGTACAATGCCCCGATGACCCCGATGACCCCGATGAAGCCGCAACGCGTCCCCTTCGCCGAGTTCGAGCCCGCCCTGCAGGCGCGCCTGCAGGAACTCTGGGGCAAGCCGGTCAACCTTTACCGGGCGCTCGGCAACCACCCGGCGCTGGTCGCCGCGTGGACCGAGTTCGCCAATGCGATCCGCCATGACAGCCGCACGCCGCGCAGCCTGCGCGAGCTGATGATCCTGCGCGTCGGGCAGCTCGCGCGCTCGGAGTATGAATGGGCGCACCACCTGCGCATGGCGCGCAAGGCCGGCGTGCGCGAGGCGCAGATCGCCGCGCTGGCGGACTGGCGCGGCTCGGGCGAGTTCGACGCCGCCGAGAAGGCGGCGCTCGCGCTCGCCGAGGCGGTGGCCGCGTGCCGCGTCACCGACGAGGTGCACGCCGAGGTGAAGCGGCATTTCGACGACGCCCAGTTCATCGAGCTGTCGCTCACCGCGGGCTTCTACGCGCTGGTGGTGCGCATGCTGGATGCGCTGCGCGTGGAGCTGGACGAGGACGTGCGCGACTACGCTCCCAGGCTCCCCTGAGCGCCGCATCTTGAAGAACTACCGGTACTACGACTTTGTCATGGTGGCGTTCGTCACCGTGCTCGTCTGCTCGAACCTGATCGGGCCGGCGAAGATCGCGCAGCTCGACCTGCCGGTGGTGGGCCTGGTGACGTTCGGCGCGGGCGTGCTCTTTTTCCCGATTTCCTACGTCTTCGGCGATATCCTTACCGAGGTGTACGGTTTTGCGCGCGCGCGCAGGGTGATCTGGGCCGGCTTCGGCGCGCTCGCATTCGCGTCTTTCATGGCCACCGTGGTGGTCGCGCTGCCGCCGGCGCCGTTCTGGCAGCACCAGGCCGCCTACGAGGTCGCCTTCGGCAACGCCTGGCGCGTCATCGCCGCGTCGATGTTCGCCTACTTCTGCGGCGAGTTCGTCAATTCCTACGTGCTGGCGAAGATGAAGATCCTCACCGCGGGGCGCTGGCTGTGGACGCGCACCATCGGCTCGACGATCGCCGGCGAGGCGGTGGATTCGGCGCTCTTTTACCCGCTCGCGTTCTACGGCACCGGCATCATTCCCGACGACAAGCTGCCGCTGGTGATGCTGGCGCAGTTCGTCGCCAAGGTCGGCGTCGAGGTCGCGTTCACGCCGATCACCTACCGCATCGTGGCGTTCCTGAAGCGTGCGGAGCACGAGGACTACTACGACCGCAGGACGCGCTTTACGCCGTTCTCGCTGAAGGCCTGAATCAGCGCTCCGCGGCGCGCAGGCTTTCCAGCACCTGCCGCAGGCGCGTGCGCGTGGTGCTCGGCACGTCGTCGATGAACCAGCGCTCGTCGATCTTCACGTAGTACTGGCCGGCGAGGTGGCGCTCGCCTTCCAGGTGCCACACCAGCAGGCTGTGCGGCGGCATCAGCACCTCGGCGACCAGCCTGTTCCCGGGTTCGAAGTAGCGCATGTAGAGGCGCCTGAACTCCTCCTCGCCGACGGCGTCGCGGAACTCGCGCAGCACCTGGTAGCGGCGCTTGGGCTCATTGGACAGCAGCGCCGCGTCCTCGATGTTGCCCGCCGACAGGTGCCGGTTCAGCAGCTTCGCGGTGCCGAGCGCGCTGTCTGGCCGGGGCGTGGTGGCGGCGTCCATGAGGTGCGCGTCGGCCGGGTACGTGCGCACGGTGTAGGCGAACGCGTCACCGTCGATTTCGAGGATGCGGTTCGTGTCCTCCACGGCACCGGCGCCGAGCACCGCCAGCGCAAGCGCTGCCGCAAGCAGCCGGCGCATCCTCAGGCGGCGGCGCGGGCCGGTTCGGCGCGGTAGGCGGCGAGCAGCTTCTCGCGCTTCGCGCGCGCCTCGGCGACGCTCTTCGCCTTGACGTGGCCGTAGCCGCGGATCGATTCGGGCAGAGTCGCGATCTCGACCGCGAGCCCCAGCCTGTCGCGCGACAGGCCTTCAAGCAATGTCTCGACATCGCGCTCGTACTCGGCGATCAGCGCGCGCTCTGTGCGCCGTTCCTCGGTGCGGCCGAAGATGTCCAGCGCGCCGCCGCGCAGGCCCTTCATTTTCGCCAGCAGCCGGAACGCCGGCAGCATCCACGGGCCGAAGGTCATCTTCCTCGGCACGCCGGTCTGCGGGTCTGGCCTGGCGAGCAGCGGCGGCGCGAGGTGGAAGCGCAGCTTGTAGTCGCCTTCGAACATGCCCTTTACCTTCGCCTCGAAGTCGCCGCTCGTGTAGAGCCGCGCCACTTCGTACTCGTCCTTGTAGGCGAGCAGCTTGGCGTAGTAGCGCGCCACCGCTTCTGCGAGCTTCGACGTCCCCAGCTTCGCCGCCTCGGCCTGGCGCACCTTCTCCACCAGCGCGCGATAGCGTGCCGCGTAGGCCGCGTCCTGGTAGGCGGTGAGGAACTCGACGCGGCGCGCGAGCAGCTCGTCCAGATTGCGCGAGAAGTGCTGGCCGAGGGCGACCACCTCGGCGGGGAATGCGAGCCGCTTCACGCGCTCCGGATCGACGGCGGCGCGGCGGCCCCAGACGAAGCTCTTCAGGTTGAACTCCACCGCGATGCCGTTCAGCTCGATCGCGCGCTCGATCGATGCGCGCGCGAGCGGCACCCAGCCCTTCTGCCACGCATAGCCCAGCATGAACATGTTGGTGGCGATCGAGTCTCCCATCAGGCCGGTAGCGATCTCGGCTGCGGCGACGAAATCCACGTTCTGCTCGCCACAATTGGAAGCGATCTCGCCCTGCAGGTCGCTGCCGGGCAGCGTCCAGTCCGGGTTGCGGACGAAATCCGCGGTCGGCGTGGCGCTGGAGTTCACCACCGCGTGCGTGCCGCCAGGCTTCATGCGCGAAGTCGCGTCGGGGTTCGAGGTCACCACCAGGTCGCAGCCGATCACCAGGCGCGCGTCGCCGGTGCCCAGGCGCGCGGCGTGCAGTTCGCCCGCGTGCGCGGCGATCTTCACGTGCGACATCACCGCGCCGTACTTCTGCGCCAGGCCGGACATGTCCAGCACCGACACGCCGCGGCCCTCGAGGTGCGCGGCGACGGCGAGGATCTGGCCGATGGTGATGACGCCGGTGCCGCCGATGCCTGTCACGAGTACGCCGAAGGGCGCATCCAGCGCCGGCGGCACGGCTTCGGGCAGCGCGGGGAAGTCGTCGCCCGCCTGCGCGCGCGGCGCGCTGCGGCCCTTCTTCAGCTCGCCGCCCTCCACGGTGACGAAGCTGGGGCAGAAGCCCTTGACGCAGGAAAAGTCCTTGTTGCAGGTGGACTGGTTGATGCGGCGCTTCCGGCCGAACTCGGTTTCGAGCGGCTCCACCGACAGGCAGTTGGATTTCACGCTGCAGTCGCCGCAGCCTTCGCAGACCATCTCGTTGATCACCGCGCGCTTCGCCGGATCGGGGTAGGCGTTGCGCTTCCGGCGCCGGCGCTTCTCGGACGCGCAGGTCTGGTCGTAGATCAGTGCCGACACGCCGGGCGCCTCGCGCAGCTCGCGCTGCACCGCGTCCAGTTCGTCGCGGTGGCGGATCGTGACGCCCGGCGCCCAGTTGACGGTGGCGGGGTACTTCTCCGGCTCGTCGGTGACGACGACGATCGGCGAGACGCCTTCGGCTGCGACCTGGCGCGAGATCATCGCCGGGTCCAGCGGCCCGTCGTGATGCTGGCCGCCGGTCATGGCGACCGCGTCGTTGTAGAGGATCTTGTAGGTCATGTTGACCTTCGCCGCCACCGCGGCGCGGATCGCCAGCAGCCCGGAGTGGTAGTAGGTGCCGTCTCCGAGGTTGGCGAAGATGTGCTTTTCGTCCGTGAACGGCGCCTGCCCGATCCACGGCGTGCCTTCGGCGCCCATGTGCGTGAAGGTCGCGGTGCTGCGGTCCATCCACACCGCCATGAAATGGCAGCCGATGCCGGCGGTGGCGCGGCTGCCCTCGGGCACGCGCGTCGAGGTGTTGTGCGGGCAGCCCGAGCAGAAGTACGGCGTGCGCAGCGTGGTCACGCGCGGCTTCTTCAGCGCCTGTTCCTTCGCATCCAGGAAGGCGAGGCGCTCCCTGATGCGAGAACCGAGGGACGCGTCCATGCCCAGGCGCGCGAGGCGCTGCGCGATGGCGCGCGCGACGATTGCCGGCGAATGCTCGTAGTTCGCCGGCAGGAGCCACGTGCCCGCCGGGCTGCCGTCGGCGCGGCTCCATTCGCCGTTGTCGTCGAACTTGCCGACCACCCGCGGCGGGTGGGCGCCGGCTTCCCAGGTGTAGAGCTCTTCCTTCAACTGGTATTCGATCAGCTGGCGCTTTTCCTCGACGACCAGGATCTCCTCCAGCCCATCGGCGAACCGGCGCGCACCCTGCGGCTCGAGCGGCCAGCTCATCGCCACCTTGTAGACGCGCAGGCCGATGTCGCGCGCGACCGCCTCGTCTATGCCGAGGTCGGCGAGCGCCTGCATGGTGTCACCGTAGCTCTTTCCCGTGGTGGCGATACCGAGGCGTGCCTTCGGCGAGTCCCAGACGATGCGGTCCAGGCCGTTGGCGCGCACGTAGGCAAGCGCCGCGTAGACTTTCCAGTCGAGCAGCCGCGATTCCTGCTCGAGGAAGCCATCCGGCCAGCGGATGTTCAGTCCTCCGGGCGGCAGCGTGAAATCGGTCGGCAGGCGCACCTCGACGCGATCGGGGTCGACGATCACCGAGGCGCCGGACTCGACCACGTCGGTGACGCACTTCAGCGCGATCCAGCAGCCCGAGTAGCGGCTCATGGCGAAGCCGTGCAGGCCGAAATCGAGGTAGTCCTGCACGTTCGCCGGATTGAGCACCGGGATGCAGCAGGCCTTGAGGATGTGTTCCGACTGATGCGCAAGCGTCGAGGACTTCGCCGCGTGGTCGTCGCCCGCCAGCACCAGTACGCCGCCGTGCTTCGAGGTGCCGGCGGAGTTGGCGTGCTTGAAGACGTCGCCGCAGCGGTCCACGCCGGGACCCTTGCCGTACCACATCGAGAACACGCCGTCGTACTTCGCGCCGGGGAACATGCCCACCTGCTGCGTGCCCCAGATCGACGTCGCCGCGAGGTCTTCGTTGACGCCCGGCTGGAACCTGATGTGGTGCGTCTCGAGGTGCGATCTTGCCTTCCACAGCGCCTGGTCCAGGCCGCCGAGCGGCGAGCCGCGGTAGCCGGAGATGAATCCCGCGGTGTTGATTCCCGCGCGCTGGTCGCGGTCACGCTGCAGCATGGCGAGGCGCACCAGCGCCTGCGTGCCGGTGAGGAACACGCGGCCCCTGTCTAGCGTGTACTTGTCGTCCAGTGAAGCGCGGGAGAGGTCGGCGGGATTTACCGGGGCATTCATCGAAGTCCCTCCATGTGCCGCACTTCTAGCACAGAATCAGGCGGCCTTGCGCGCGGCGGGACGGTCCCAGTACGGCTCGGGGCCGAAGGAATCGGCGAGGAAGTCGATGAAGGCGCGCGTCTTCGCCGGCAGGTGGCGCCGGTGCGGATACACCGCGTAGATGGCCACTTCGGTGCCGAAGGTATAGCCGGGCAGCACCGGCACCAGCGAGCCGTCCTCGAGATGGCTGCGCACGTCCCAGGTGGACTTCAGCGCGATGCCCAGCCCGGCCAGCGCCCAGTCGCGCAGGACTTCCCAGTTGTCGCAGGCGTAGCGCCCGCGCACCCGCACGCTGCCCGCCTTGCCCGAGGGTTCGCGGTAATCCCAGGACATCGAGAAGTCGTGCTCCCAGTTCGGGATCAGGCAGTTGTGCCGCGCGAGCTCAGCCGGCGTGCGCGGCGCGCCGTGCCGCTTCAGGTACTCGGGGCTGGCGCACACCACGCGCCGGTTGGGAGCGAGCTTGCGCGCCGCGAGCGAGGAGTCGGCCAGCTCGGCGATGCGGATGCCGAGGTCGAAGCCTTCCTCGACGATCGCCACCGGGCGATCCGACAGCTGCAGCGCCAGTTCCACTTCCGGGTAGCGCTGCGCGAACACCGGAATCAGCGGCGCGATGTGGCGGTGGCCGAACGATGCCGGCATCGCGACCTTCAGCACGCCGCGCGGTTGCGCGCTGCCGGCCGAGGCCGCGGCCTCGGCTTCCTCGACTTCGCGCAGGATGCGCAGCACCGATTCATGGAAGGTGGCGCCCTCGTCGGTGAGCGCGATGCGCCGTGTCGTCCGGTGCAGCAGCCGGATGCCGAGGCGCGATTCCAGCGCCGCCACGCGCCGGCTGACCACGGCGGTGGAGACCCCGAGGTCGCGCGCCGCGGCAGAAAAACTGCCGGCCGACACCACGCGGGCGAAGACGGACATATGTTGCATGGCTTCGTGCATATTGTTGCAAATATAGCAAAGGAGTTTTGATCGTGCAGCCCATTGTTACGGGATCCGGCTGCAGTTATTGTTATTGCAACGCAGCAATGCGAGCGCTGTAACAGATTCCAGAACGCGCCCGCGGTGGCCTCCTCCTCCTCCTAAACCACCGCGGGGTTACGTCCCGCTCCGCGCCCTCAAAAAGCCGGAGCGGGACCGCGCCTCACGCGACGTGCAGGGGGCGTTCCGCCGCCCCCCCGCACCCCCCGGCAAAGTTGGAATAGGCGTTCCGCCGCCTCTCGTGTCCCTCACAACGCTAGCTTTCGAGCCAGGTCGCGAGCGCCCTGTTCACGGCTTCTGGTGCCTCGATCGTTGCCATGTGTCCGCAGCCGGGGATGACGACCAGGTGCGAGCCCGCGATTGCCTGCGCGATCTCCTCGTGGCGATCGAGCGGCGTCAGCAGATCGTTCTCGCCGCACAGCACCAGCGTCGGGCAGCGGATCGCCGCCAGCGACGGGCGCGAGTCGATGCGCTCCATGATCGCCGTCTGCTGGCGCAGGAACGCGTCCTTGCCCACCGCCTGCGCCATGTCCTTGCACAGGCCGGTAAGCCGCGCATCGTTCAAGCGCGAAGGGTGCAGGAACAGCGGCATCAGGCGGTCGCTCACGCCGACAAATTCGCCCCGGTTCGCAAGCGCCATCAGCGCGAGCCGGCGCTCCTTCGCCTCGGTGGTGTCGCTGCGCGCCTGGGTGTCGAGCAGCGCGAGGCGCTCGACGCGATCAGGTGCCTGCCGCATCGCCTCCATGGACACGTAGCCGCCCATGGACAGGCCGGCGAGCGAGAACTTCGGGAACGGGCACTCGGCGAGCGCGCGCGAGGCCATGCCTGCGATCGAGTCGTCGCGCGTGAAGTCGGCGACCCAGGGTTCGATCGTCGCCGACAGGGCTTCGATCTGCGGCGCCCACATGCGCGCATCGCAGAGCAGGCCGGGAAAGAAAACGACGGGCTTCTTCATGCGATGCTCCGCCACATCTCGATGTCGCGTCGCGCGGTCCAGATGCGCGGGTGCCTGATGCCGCGCGCCTCGTCGTAGGCACGCGACACGTCGAAGGGCATGCAGTGTTCGTAGATCGGGAAGGCGCCGTACTTCGGGTCCAGGCGCCTGCGCGTCGAGCGGTAGGTTTCCTTAAGCGACTTCCCTGCGGCGACGCTGCGCTTTGCCGACGCGTACAGCGCGCGCACGAACTCCTGCGTGTAGCGGATGCCTTTCTCGCACTGTGCGGGCGTGGCGAGCGCCGGTCCGCGCCCCGGCACCAGCGCGCGCGGCTTCAATGCGCGCAGCCGTTCCAGCGTCGCCGGCCATTCCTCCAGGTGCGCGTCGCCGGTATAGATGCCGGCCTCGTACTCGACCAGGTCGCCGGCGAACAGCACGCGCTGCGACGGCACCCACACCACGGTGTCGCCGCCGGTATGCCCGGGCCCGAGGTGAAGGATGCGCACCTCGAGCTTTCCCATCATCACCGTCATCGCGTCGCGGAAGGTGATCGTCGGCCAGGTGAGGCCGGGTATCGACCTGGCACCGCGGAACAGCCGCGGAAAGCGGCCGATCTCGCTCGCCATGTCCTGGCGGCCGCGCTCGCGTATCAGGCCGAGCGTGCGATCGCTGGCGATGATCTCGCGCGCGCGATATGCCGACGCGCCCAGCACCCGCACCGCGTGGTAGTGCGACAGCACGACGTACTTCACCGGCTTCGATGTCACCTTGCGGATGCGCCGCAGCACCTCGCGCGCCATCAGCGGCGTCGCCTGCGCGTCTATGACCATCACGCCATCGTCGCCGACGATGACGCCGGTATTCGGGTCGCCCTCGGCGGTGAACGCATAGCAGGAAGGAGACAGACGGGTGAAGCTGATCTTCTTCGGCTTCAGGTCTGATTGCGAGGCGAAGGACCTGGCGCCCGGCCGGGGGGAGGCGGCGCGGCCCCGGGCGCGAGGCATGCCGCTCAGGCTGCGTGCGCCGCGTCCGCGGCGAGCTGCTCGAGGCGGTAGCCGTAGTTGTAGATCGGCACCACGCGGTAGCCCGACTCGGGCTTGAGGTCCAGTTTCTTGCGCACCTGGCTGACATGCGTGTCCACGGTGCGCGTGACCAGGTCGCCGCTACGGCCCCAGACGAGTTCCTGCAGGTGGCCGCGCGACATCAGCCGGCCGACGTTGCGGAACAGCACCGTGGCGAGCTCGAATTCCTTCGGCGTCAGGTCGAGCTTCGTGCCGTCGCGGCGGATCTCGCCGTGCTGCACGTCGATCTCGAACGGCGGGAAGCTGAGCAGCATCTGCTCTTCGCGCGGGTAGGCGCGGCGCAGCAGCGCGTGCAGGCGCGCCAGCATTTCCTGGCGGCGCACCGGCTTGATCATGTAGTCGTCCGCGCCCGTTTCCAGCGCGTGCACGATGTCCTCCTCGGTGTCGCGCACGGTGACGAACAGCACCGGCACCGTCTTCGACAGGTGTTCGCGTATCCACACCAGCACGTCGGTGCCGGGAACGTCGGGCACCTGCCAGTCGAGCATGAACAGGTCGAAGCTCTCGCGGCCGGCATGCTTCATGGCTTCGCGGCCCGACTGGAAGGCGTGCACGTCGTGTCCGTCCTCGCCCAGCCAGCGCTGCAGCAGCGCGGACTGATCCGGGTCGTCTTCCAGCAGTGCGATGCGCAACGTTCTGCTCCGTAGCGTTCCGGGTATCGGTCCAAAGTATAACGAACCCAATGTGTGCGCTGCGGCACACATTCGAACGAACTGTAGTTGACCTGTCTCCCTGTCAGGCGCATTTTCTACCGCAAAAAGGACAAAATGACAAATGTGCGGAGCCGCTGGCGAACCGCGCCAGCGCCCGCAAGGGAGCGCGTCCGATGCTGCACCACGCGTCTGTCGAGACCGCCGACCTGGTCTGGGCGCTGTCGGGGCTGTGCGCGTCGCACAGGATTCCGTTCGAGCCGCGACTTTTCCTGCAGCAGTTCCCGCCGCCGTTCACCATCGCCACGCTGGAGCGCGCCGGCCGTGCTTTCGGCTTGAAGCTGTGCGCGCAGGAACACGCGGCGCCCTTGCGCGGCGCGGGGTACCCGCTGCTTGCGATTGCGCGCGGCGGCGATGCGACACTGCCGCGGCGCCTCGGTCTGGTGCTCGGCATTGATGCGAACGAGGTGCTGCTCGCCGGTCGCGACGCGGCGCCGCGAAGCATCGCGCGCGGCGAGTTCGCTGCGCTGTACGAACCCGAGCTGCTCGCGACGCAGGCAGTGCCGCCTGCACCCGCGCGCGACGAGGTGCTCGGCCCGGCGCGCTTCGGCCTCGGCTGGTTCGTACCCGAGCTGCTGCGCTACCGCGGCATCTGGCGCGACGTGCTGCTCGCGTCGCTCGCGTTGCAGCTGATCGCGCTGGCGACGCCGCTCGCCACGCAGGTCGTGATCGACAAGGTGGTGGTGCACCACACGCAGGCGACGCTGGCGGTGGTGGCCGCCGCGCTCGCGATATTCGTCGTCTTCGGTGCGGCGCTGTCGTGGGCGCGCCAGACGCTGGTGCTGCATACGGGAATCCGCGTCGACGCCGTGCTCGGCATGCGCGTGTTCGAGCACCTGCTGCGGCTGCCGCCGCGGTATTTCGAGTCGCGCGCCACCGGCACGCTGATCGCGAGGCTGCAGGGCGTGGAGACGATCCGCGCCTTCATCACCAGCGCCGCCACCGCGGTGATGCTGGATGCGCCGTTCGTGCTGCTGTTCCTTGCCGTGATGTTCTTCTACAGCGCGCCGCTGACGCTGATCGCGCTTGGCGCGGTGCTGCTGCTGGCACTGGTGGGCGCCGCGGTGACGCCGCTGCTGAGGCGCCGCATCAACGCCGAGTTCCACGCCGGCGCGCGCAACCAGGCCTTCCTCACCGAGTACGTGTCGGCGATCGAGACGGTGAAGTCGCTGCAGATGGAGCCGCAGCTCGCCGAGCGCCACGGCCGCAACCTCGCCGAGTTCCTGCGCGCCGGCTTCGCCACGCGCCAGCTCGCCAACCACTATGGCGTCGCGGCGACGGCGATCGAGCAGGCGATGGCGCTCGGCATCCTGTGCGCGGGCGCGCTGCTGGTGATCGAATCGGGCGAATTCACCATCGGCATGCTGGTGGCGTTCCAGATGTTCGCCTCGCGCCTGGTGCAGCCGGTGATGCGCCTCGCCGGCCTGTGGCAGGAGTTCCAGCAGGCGAGCATCGCGGTGCAGCGCCTGGGCGACCTGATGGACGCGCCCACCGAGGCGCATGCGGCGAGCACCACGCGCGCCGCCACTGGCCCCGGGCGCATCGACATCGAGCACCTGGGCTTTCGCTACGCGCCCGACCGCGCGCCGGTGTACGAGGACCTGAACCTGACGCTGGCGCCCGGCGCCTGCGCGGCGCTGGTCGGTCCCTCGGGCAGCGGCAAGAGCACGCTGGCGCGGCTGCTGCAGGGTTTCTACCTGCCCGACCGCGGCGCGATCCGGATAGACGGCCACGACATCCGCCACCTGAGCGCCAACGAGCTGCGGCTGCACTTTGGCGTCGTGCCGCAGGAGACGCGGCTTTTCTCCGGCAGCATCTGGGACAACCTCGCGCTCGCGCAGCCGCACGCCACGCTTGCGGAGGTGGTGGAAGCCTGTCGTGCCGCCGAGATCCACGATTTCATCTCCGGCCTGCCGCAGGGCTACCAGACCGCGATCGGCGAGCATGGCGCGGGGCTCTCCGGCGGGCAGAAGCAGCGCATCGCCATCGCGCGCGCGCTGCTGCGCCGGCCGCGCATCCTGATATTCGACGAGGCCACCGCGAGCCTGGACCGCGACACCGCCGAGGCGCTGGCGCGCACCGTCAACAGCCTGCGCGGGCGCGTCACCATGCTCTTCATCGCGCACCAGGTGCCCGAGAACCTTGCCGTGGACGCGGTGGCGACGCTGCAAGCGCCCGGCGCGGTGCGCATCGCATGATCCCCGCCACGGCACGCACCGCGCTGCTGGCGCATGCCGGACACGATTTCGCGCCAGCGATCCTCGCGCTGCAGGCCGAGCCGCCATCACCCTTGCCGCGCGCGGTGCTGTGGCTGGTGCTCTGCTTCCTTGTCGCGCTCGGCCTGTGGGCGGTGTACGGGCGTCTGGACGTGGTCGCCACCGCCGAAGGGCGCCTGGTGCCGGCGGCGCAGCTGAAGATCGTGCAGCCTGCCGAAGGCGGCATCCTGCGCGCGCTGCTGGTGCGCGAGGGCGATCGCGTAGCCGCCGGGCAGTTGCTCGCGCGCATGGACATCCAGGCGGCGGAAGCCGATGCGCGCTCGGTGGGCGCGGAGCTCGCGCTGCGCCGGCTGCAACTGCGCCGCATCGAGGCCGAGCTTGCCGGCGTGCCGCTCGCGCCGCGCGAGGGCGACCCCATCGAGCTGTACGCGCAGGTCGAGGCGCAGCGCGAGGCGCGCGTGCGCGCCTACGACAACAGCCTCGCCGAGGAGCGCGCGGTGATCGCGCGCTCGCGCCGCGAGATGCAGGCCGCAGCCGAAACGCGCGCCAAGCTCGCCGCGGCGATGCCGCACCTGCGCGAGCAGGAGCAGGCCTTCGAGCGCCTCGCGCGCGAGGGCTTCGCCGGCAGGCTGATGCTGCAGCAGCGCACGCGCGAGCGCATCGAGGCCGAGCAGGACGTGCGCGCGCAGGAGCACAAGGTCGAGGGCGCGCGCGCCGCGATCGAGCAGGCCGAGCGGCGCATGGCGCAGCTTGCCGCCAACTATCGCGCGCAACTGCGCGGCGAGCGCGTGGAAACGCAGAACCAGGTGACGCGCCTCGCCGAGGAAAGCGAGAAGCTCGCGCATCGCGCGCGCACCGCCGAGCTGCGCGCGCCCGCCGACGGCGTGATCAAGGACCTCGCCACGCACACGCAGGGCAGCGTGCTCGCGCCAGGCAGCGTGCTGATGACGCTGGTGCCGAGCGACGGCAGGCTCGTCGCCGAAGTCTGGCTGCAGAACCGCGACGCCGGCTTCGTGCGCGCCGGGCAGCCTGCGCGCCTGAAGCTTGCCGCCTACCCGTTCCAGAAGCACGGCATGCTCGATGGCCGCGTGCTGAGGATCTCGGCCGATGCCACCGAGCGTGGCCGCGAGGCAGGCCGCGAGGCGGGCTACGCCTACCGCGCGCTGGTCGAGCTGCCCGCGTCATCGCACTTCGCGCTGCAGCCGGGCATGCAGCTCGCCGCCGAGATCCGCACCGACGAGCGCAGCGTGCTGGAGTACTTCCTGTCGCCGATCCAGAAGGCCGCGCACGAGGCCGGCCGCGAGCGATAAAGCTACGCGGCTTTCGCGCGCGCGGCCTTGCGGTCGAGCAGCGCGTTGAAATTGTCCAGCGACAGCAGGTGCGTGTAGATGCGGCCCATGACGCCCTTCCTCATCAGGTTCTTGATCTGGCTGGCGTTCAGGTGTTCGAGCTTCTTTTCGTCGACGCGGTACATGCCGGTCAGGTGCATCGCGCCGCCCGCGTTCAGCGTCGCCTGCATGGTGAACGGCTCGAGCAGCGCGTAGTCCGACAGAATCGCGCACATCTCGCGGCTGCGCGCGAGGTCGGCCTCGAATTCCGTCAGCAGGCGCTCGATGTCCTTCCACTTTTGCATCGGCTTGCCTTCGCCGTCGAACATCGGCTCGCCCTTGTCGTCGAGCCATGCCTTCTCGACGCAGATCAGGCGATCCTCCTGCTGCGTCTTGTTCAGCGTCACCGTCGCCATGCAGAAAGGGAAGCGCCGCACGTACGCGGGCACGTAGACCCTGGGCGCCCAGGCCTTGCCGTCCATGAACAGGTTCTCGCCCTGCGACATGCCGAGAACCGCCACCGCCGCGTAGCTCTCGCCGCGGTCGCCGGTGGTGAACACGATCGGATACTCGCGTGCGATCAGCGGGAATTCGGTAAAGCTGACCGGCACCGCGTTCGCGTGGTGCACGAACTCCGGGATCTCCCCCGGCGCGGGCAGGCGCACCTTCTGGTTCTTGTACAGCGGGACGACGTCCTTGTAGCCGAAGGGCGGGTTGATCTGCATGCGGCCAATGATAACCGCGCCGCCAGCGCGCCTGCCGCGGCTTGGCCGCACCCCGTGTTTGGAGTAGAATCCGCGCCCTCTGTGGGGACGTAGCTCAGCTGGGAGAGCGTCGCGTTCGCAATGCGAAGGTCGGGAGTTCGATCCTCCTCGTCTCCACCAACTCTCCTGAAGTACCTGCCGCCGCCAACACGATCGCGCCGGGCTTGAATGCCGCTCGCGGTGCGCTTTGGCACCCGCGAGGCGCGCCGCGGGTTGCGGCCCTCGCCCCGCCTCTGTATGTTCGCCTGATCCAGGGGGAGGGCGTGACCAGGCCGGAAGAACAAGCCCGCGCAGGCATCGACCGGCTGCTCGCCGCAGCGGGCTGGGCCGTTCAGCCATATGCGCAGGCCGACATCCACGCCGCGCCCGGCGTGGCGTTGCGCGAGTTCCCGCTGCTGGCGAAGTCGCTATTCCCATGCTCTTGACCATCGCCGAGTTCCGCGAAGCCGTCCGCTCCGATCGGCCCGCGCTGATCGCCGAACTTCAGTCCGCCACCGGCCGCAGCGGCGACGACGAGCGTGAAGCCTGGGAGTCATCGCTGCCGGCGCTTGCCGACGTGCTGGCGGCGCCCGCGCTCGGGCGGCTGCATATGTATCTCGGGGGCCACGGCTACTTGGCGCTGGAGTATCAACTCCCCGCGGCGTCATCCTGGTGCGATGTCGTGCTGCTTGGTCGCGGCGCTGCCACGCCCTCGGTCGTCATCGTCGAACTAAAGCACTGGATCACCCGCGGCGATCGACCGGGTCTGGCCGAGGGCCTGATGGAGCGGTCCGGCTCCGTAACGCTGCACCCGGCTGACCAAGTCCGCGGCTACACCGAGTACTGCCGGCGCTTTCACTCCACGGTGCAGGATCAGGGGGCCGACGTGCGGGGGTGTGTGCTGTTCACGCGCGACTACTTTGCTGAGGCCTACGCCGAGCCCCCCAACGATGCGCTGGTGCGCGACTACCCCTGCTTCACGCTCTCGCCACAAGTCGTACGTGAGGCATGGCCAGCGTACCTGGCGCGGACGCTGAACTCGCCCGACGAGAAGTTCGCCCGCGCATTCGTCGCCGGCCGCTACCGGCAGGACCGAGGCTTCGTCCGCCAGATCGGCGCGCAGATTCGCGATCGCGCGAACAGTCCGTTCGAACTGCTTGATCACCAGCGCCGGGCATTCGCCCTCGCTCGCGCGCGACTCGAATCCGAGGTGCTCGGGCGGGGATCGCCGCGCAAGCAGGTAATCGTGATTCAGGGCCCGCCGGGCTCCGGCAAGTCCGTTCTCGCGGCGCGCATCTGGTCCGCGCTCGTCACCGACGACCGATTGCCGGAAGGCGCTGCCGTCCTAACCACCACATCCACGGCGCAGACGAGCAACTGGTCAAAGCTTTTTCAGGTTGCAGGCGACGCCCGCGCCGCCAGCGGCGTCGTCAAGCGCGCCGCGAGCTACGTGCCGCTAACCACGCAGGCACTAGGCAGGCTACGCCGCAACCATGGTGCCGACTTCGCGCGCGACGCGTTGGCCTGGCGCGACAACGTCCAGCTACTGCGCGCCTGGGGCATCCCTTTCCAGGACGGTGCTTGCGACGAGCAATACCTCGTTTCCGTGGTCGACGAGGCGCACGCCCTCATCAACCCGGAGCACTCCGAGGGGCGCGGCCAGTTCGGCTTCGCGCCGACCTTCGGCCCGCTGGCCTGGCACATCATCCGGTGCTCCACGGTGTCGATCTTCTTGCTCGACACCGAGCAGGGCTTTCGCGACCGCGAGAACACCACGCTCGCTGACATCTGCCGTTGGGCCGAGGAGCTCGGCGCCGAGATGGGCTAGCCGATCTCCCTCGAAGGCGCACAGTTCCGCTGCGCGGGAGCAACTGACTACGTCGCGTGGGTCGAAGGTCTGTTGCGTGGCGAGCCGGCCGATCAACTGGCAGGCTTGGCGGAGCGTTGGCGCGGGGTGTTCGATGTTCAGTTGACCGACACACCGGCAGCCCTGGAGCAAGGGCTGCGGGATCGCGCCACTGATGGCCACACCGTGCGGCTGTTGGCCAGCTACGCGCGCAAGTGGAATACCAACGGTGCCGCGCGGCCGCACGCCTTGCCGCCGGCACAGCAGGATTTCCACGAGCCGTACGTGGATGCGGCGGGAACGCGGCGGTACTGGACTAAGGTGTGGAATTTCATACCGAGGGGCACGGACTACACCTGGTTCATCCAGGCACCACCGGGCAGCCCGATGCACGCGGACCCGCTCTGCGAGGTCGGCTGCCCTTACGTCGTACGCGGCTTTGACTTCGACACGATCGGCGTACTGTGGTTGGGCGATTTGGTCTGGCGTGGCGGCCAGTGGCAGGCGGACCCCACGCACGTGCACGACACTGGCCTGGACCGCAGCGTCAGCGCCGCGCGTGCCGAGCGAACATCAGGGCCAGCACGCGAGAGGCTAAGGGCTGCACTCGCCCAAGCCTACCGTATCCTTCTCACTCGAGGCATGAGCGGGTGCCATCTCTGGATTGAGGACGCCGAGACTCGTGCGCACCTACGTGAGTGTCTCGGGGCTATGACTGACTGAATCGGTTAGAACGAAGGCAGTTCCTGGAGGATTCGGCGGATAGCATCGGCGCGAACCTGATGTGTTCAGGGGTTGAGATGTGCAGTGCTCTCAAGTAGGTCGGCGGTCTTGTAGAGGCGCCGTCAAAGCGCGCTGGCCGGTCTCCTCGGGTTTTGCTAAAGTAAGAAATCCTTACTTGCGGGATTCCCGATGCTCGCCAAGCTCACCTCGAAGAACCAGCTCACCCTGCCCAAGGCCGCGGTGCAGGCGGTGGGGGCCGTGGAGTATTTCGACGTTGCCGTGCGCGAGGGGCAGATCGTGCTGACGCCGGTGCGCATCCAGCGCGGCGACGCGGTGCGCACCAAGCTGGCTGCGCTGGGCCTGGCCGAGGCCGACGTGGCCGATGCGGTGCGCTGGGCGCGTTCGGGCGCCGCCGGGGGCGCGGCAGAAAAAGCCGCGGAACCTGCCGCCGGCTACGCGCCAGGTGGGTCACGCGGAGGCAAGCCGGCAACAAAGAAGAAGACGCCGCGCCGCGCATGACGGTGAAGGCGCCGCCGCGCGTCGTGCTGGATACCAATGTCGTGCTGTCGGCGCTGCTGTTCAGCGGCGGACCTGCGGCGCGCGTGCGTGCAGGCTGGCAGGCCGCGCGCTTCGTGCCGCTGGCCAGCACGGCTACCGCGCAGGAGCTGGTGCGCGTGCTCGGCTACCCGAAGTTCAGGCTGGCCGCCGACGAGCAGGACGAACTGCTCGCGGACTTCATGCCGTGGGTCGAGGTGGTGGGCATTCCCGATCCGCCGCCGGCGGCGCCGCGCTGCCGCGACCCGCTCGATTTGCCGTTCCTGCACCTTGCGATCGCGGGCCGCGCCCGGGCGCTCGTGTCCGGCGACCGCGACCTGCTCGCGCTCGCAGGTGCGCCGGGGCTGTGCCCGGTGCTCGGCATCGATGCTTTCGGCCGGCAGTTCCTCGGCGACTGAGCAGGCGGCGCGCAAGTGTTGACACGCGCGCCGCGGGGCGCTTCGCTCGCTGACTATAGCACCAGGTGATATGATGGGCCGTGCGCTCGCGCGTGCTTGCCACGAAGACGTTCGCCCGGTGGGCGCGGCGCGAGCGTCGTGTCTGGGGCGCTTCTCTGCGCGAGGCCGTGGGCGAGATCGAGGGCGGACTCGTGGACGCGCGCTTGGGTGGCGGGCTGTACAAGAAGCGCGTTGCGCGGGCTGGCGGCGGGAAGAGTGGCGGTATGCGCACGCTGGTGGCGGGGAATTTCCGCGACCGATGGGTCTTCCTGTACGGGTTCGCCAAGAATGACCGCGAGAACCTCGACGAGCAGGAATTGCGTGCGCTGAAGCGGATTGCGGAGGCGCTACTGCAAATGGAAACGTCCTCGCTCGACGAGGCGATCGAGTCCGGGAAACTACTGGAGGTACCGAATGGCCAACCGCCGGCTTCGCAAGGAACTCATTGAGACCGCCCGGGGCCTGTACGACCTCGGAGCGGTGGACGGGAAGACGCTGCGCGACATCGAGGCGCTGAAGGTCGAGTCGCCCCGCGTGTACTCGGCGTACGAAATCAAGCGGCTGCGCCTCAAGGAGAAAGCCAGCCAGGCAGTGTTCGCCGCCTACCTCAACACCAGCGTATCCACCGTGCAGAAATGGGAGATCGGCGAGAAGACCCCGAGCGGTCCCGCCCTGAAGCTGCTCGATCTGGTGGAACGCAAGGGGCTGAAGGCGCTGGCGTAGTCCTGCGCACCTCGGCGTGCCGCTACTGCACGTCCAGCGCCTTCTTCTTCAGTTCCGCCAGCGGCACCACCGCCAGAGCTTCTTCGTGCGTCGCGGCCAGCACCACGCGCGGCGCGGCGCCGGCGTCGAGCGCTTCCTTCCAGCGCGACACGCACAGGCACCAGCGGTCGCCGGGCTTGAGGCCCGCGAAGCCGTGCTCGGGCGCGGGCGTGGACAGGTCGTTGCCGCGCTTTTTCGAGAACGCGAGGAATTCCGCCGTCACCTGCACGCACACGGTATGCATGCCGATGTCGTCGTAGCCGGTGTTGCAGCAGCCGTCGCGGTAGAAGCCGGTCAGTGGCCGCATGCTGCAGGTTTCGAGCTTTCCGCCCAGCACGTTCCTGCCTTCGATTCTTTCCATCGTTCTAGCCGCCTTTCGCCAGTCGCTTCATGAATACCGCCATCATCTTTTCCGCCTGCTTGTCGCCGCGCTTGTGCGCGGCTTCGATGCCTTTTTCCCACGCCTGCCGTGCGTCGTCCTTGCGGCCGGTGTCGGCGTACAGCTTGCCGAGCAGGCTCCACGCGGCCGAGTACGCCGGGTCGAACTCCACCGCCTTCGCCAGGTGCGCGATCGCGCGCGCGGCGTCGCCCGATCTTTCGTACTCCATGCCCAGCCCGTAGCGCAGCAGCGCGCCGTCGCGCGGCGTGCCGACGAGCTTTTCCAGGCTGGCGATGCGATCCGAGGACATTTAAGATGAACGCCCTTTCATTCTACTGCGCGAACCCATGAAAACCCCGATCCAGACCAGCGATGCCCCCGCCGCCATCGGCACTTACTCGCAGGCTATCCGCGCCGGCGACACGGTTTACGTGTCCGGGCAGATCGGCTTCGATCCGGCGACGATGCAACTGGTGGAGGGCATCGACGCACAGATCGAGCGCGTGTTCCTGAACCTCGCCGCGGTGGCGAAGGGTGCGGGCCTGTCGCTGGACCATGCGGTGCGCGTGAGCGTGTACCTCACCGACCTCGGCCACTTCGGCAAGGTCAACGAGGCGATGGCGAAGCACATGACAGAGCCGTACCCGGCGCGCGCGGCGATAGGCGTCGCCAGCCTGCCGCGCGGCGCGCTGGTGGAAGTGGACTGCATCCTGCACGCCGGGTGAGCGAGGGCGCCGCCCCGCAAGGCATTCCGCCGGCGCTCGCCGGCAAGCTGGCAAAGCTCGGCATCCGCAGCCGCTTCGACCTGGTGCTGCACCTGCCGCAGCGCTACGAGGACGAGACCGTGCTGACGCTGCCCTCGCAGGCGCCCGCGGGCAGGCCGGTGCAGGTCGAGGCGCGCGTGGTGCGCGTCGAGGTCGCCTACCGGCCGCGCCGGCAGTTGCTGGTGCACGCGCAGGCCGAGGACGGCCCGCTGGTGCTGCGCTTCTTCAATTTCTACGGCAGCCAGCAAAAGCAGCTGCAGCGCGCGGCAGAAGACGGCCTCGCGGTGCGCGCGTTCGGCGAGGTGCGCCCCGGCTGGTTCGGCGCCGAGATGGCGCACCCGCGCTACCGCATCGTCGGCGCCGGCGAACCGCTGCCGGACGCGCTGACGCCGGTGTATCCGGCCACCGCTGGCGTGTCGCAGGCGCTGCTGCGCAAGCTCATCGCCGCGGCGCTGGATGAACTGGAGCTGGACGAAACCCTGCCGGCGGCGCTGCTCGCGCGCCACGCGCTGCCGGGATTCGCCGCAAGCGTGCGCGCGCTGCACCGGCCGGCGCCCGGCGCCGACGTCGCGGCGCTGGAGGGCCGCACGCACGAAGCCTGGCGGCGCATGAAGTTCGACGAGCTGCTCGCGCAGCAGATCTCGATGCGCAAGGCCTACCGCGAGAGGAAGGCGCGCAATGCGCCGGCGTTCAAGCCGGGCGGGCCGCTGCTGCGGCATTTCCTCGCCGCCCTGCCGTTCCGGCTGACGCACGCGCAGGCGCGCGCGATGAACCAGATACTCGGCGACCTCGCGCTGCCGCACCCGATGCAGCGCCTGCTGCAGGGCGACGTAGGCAGCGGCAAGACGATCCTTGCCGCGGTGGCCTGCGTCGCCGCGGCCGACGCCGGCTGGCAGTCGGTGGTGATGGCGCCCACCGAGCTGCTGGCCGAGCAGCACCAGCGGAAGTTCAGCGAGTGGCTTGCGCCGCTCGGCCTGCGCATCGCGTGGCTGCATGGCGCGCTGGCGGCGAAGGAGAAGAAAGCCGCGCTCGCCGCGGTGGCCGAGGGCCAGGCCGCGGTGGCGATCGGCACGCACGCGTTGTTCCAGAAGGGCGTGGAATTCCGCAAGCTGGGACTTGCCATCGTCGACGAGCAGCACCGTTTCGGCGTGCAGCAGCGCCTCGCGCTGCGGAAGAAGGCTGCCGATGGCACGCTGCCGCACCAGCTGATGATGAGCGCGACGCCGATCCCGCGCACGCTGTCGATGAGCGTGTACGCCGACCTCGACGTGTCAGTGATCGACGAGCTGCCGCCGGGGCGGCGCCCGGTGGCGACGCGGCTGGTGTCCAACGCGCGCCGCGGCGAGGTGCTCGCGCGCATCCGCGCCGCCTGCGCCGAAGGGGGGCAGGCGTACTGGGTGTGCCCGCTGATCGAGGAGTCGGAAGACGTCGACCTGCAGCCGGCGCTGGATGCGTACGCGGAACTGCGCGCCGCGTTCCCGGAACTGCAGGTAGGGCTGCTGCACGGGCGCATGCCGCCGGCGGCGAAGGCCGAGGTCATGGCGGCGTTCGCCGCGGGCAGGGTGTCGCTGCTGGTGTCGACGACGGTGATCGAGGTCGGCGTCGACGTGCCCAACGCGACGCTGATGGTGATCGAGCATGCCGAGCGCTTCGGGCTCGCGCAATTGCACCAGCTGCGCGGCCGCGTCGGCCGCGGCAGCCGGGAGAGCGTCTGCATCCTGCTGTATGCGGCGCCCTTGTCGGCGGCGGCGCGCGCCCGGCTGAAGGTGATCTACGAGAACGCCGATGGCTTCGCCATCGCGCAGCGCGACCTCGAACTGCGTGGGCCCGGCGAGGTGCTGGGCGAGCGCCAGAGCGGCAGCCCGCTGTTCCGCTTCGCCGACCTCGAGCGGGACGTCGCGCTGGTGGAAGCCGCGCACGCCGCTGCCGAGGACCTGCTCGCGCGCGCGCCGCAGGCCGCCGCGCGGCACATGGCGCGCTGGCTCGCCGGCAGGCAGGAACTTTCGCGCGTGTGATTAAATCCCCGCATGGCCTCGACAGATAGGTACGCGGCGATCGCGCGGCGCATCGACGCCTACGAGCGGCTCATCCGCCTGGACAAGCCGGTGGGCACGCTGCTGCTGCTGTGGCCGACGCTGTGGGCGCTGTGGCTCGCGCACGGCGGCTGGCCGGGGCTGGAGCTGGTTATCATCTTCTGCGTCGGTACCTTGCTGATGCGCTCGGCCGGCTGCGCGATGAACGACTACGCCGACCGCGACCTCGATGGGCACGTGAAGCGTACCCGCGACCGGCCTCTGGCCGCGGGCGAGATCGCGCCGCGCGAGGCGCTGGCGGTGGCGGCGGTGCTGGCGCTGCTCGCGTTCGCGCTGGTGTTGTTCCTCAACCGCCTGGCCATCCTGCTTTCCTTCGTCGGCCTGGCGGTCGCGGCGAGCTACCCTTACACCAAGCGCTTCTTCCCACTGCCGCAGGCGTACCTGGGAATCGCCTTCGGCTTCGGCATCCCGATGGCCTACGCCGCGGTACTGAACAAGTTGCCGGCGGATTGCTGGGTGCTGCTCGCGGCGAACGTATGCTGGTCCTTCGCCTACGATACCGAGTACGCGATGGTGGACCGCGACGACGACGCGAAGCTCGGCGTGCGCAGCTCGGCGCTGCTCCTCGCGCGCTGGGACGTCGCGGCGGTGATGGCGAGCTATGCCGCGATGCTCGCGCTGCTCGCCTGGGTGGGCATGATGCTGTCGCTGCGCTGGCCGTACTACGCGGGGCTGGGGCTTGCCGCGGCGATGGCGCTGTACCACTGGACGCTGATTCGCGGCCGCACGCGCGAAGGCTGCTTCAGGGCATTCCGGCACAATGTGTGGCTGGGGGCGGCGATCTTCGCCGGTATCGTGCTGGCCTACATGCGATGGTAGAGGCGAACATGACGGACGACACCATGATCACCGAGTACACCTTTGCCGGCGGCCCGCAGCGCGGCTCGCGGCTGACGCTGCACGCCGGCCGCCTGGTGCACCACGGCGGCAACGTCGCCGAGCACATGCCGCTCGCGCACCTGGCGGCGCTGCGCATCGAGTACCTGCGTGAGCCGCGCAAGCTCAAGTGGGCGCTGATCCTGCTGGTGCTGGCGATCGTGCTGAATGCGGTGTCCTCGCCGCTGCAGCGCATGGCGGCGAACGCCGCCGACGAAGTGGTCGCGCATGCCAAGCGCGAGGGCGTGACCGGCGGCACGCCGAAGGCGCTCGAGGTGACGTTCCGCGTGCTGGGCCGCGCCGCAGGGACGCTGCCCTCGATCGGCCTGGTCGCCGGGGCCTGCGGGCTGGTGCTGCTGTTCTTCTTCTGGCGCGGACTCACGCTCCTGACGCTGGTAGCCGGCGCCACCGAGCGCATCTACGCGGTGCCCGGGCGCAACCGCGCGCTGATGGCGTTCGCGGACACGGCGGCGGAGCGGCTCGCCGAACTGTCCGGCTGAGCCGGATGCGGTACGCCGACCTGCGGGACTTCATCGCGCGCCTGGAAGCGCTGGGCGAGCTGCGGCGCATCCGCGCGCCGGTGTCGCCGCGCCTGGAAATGACCGAGGTCTGCGACCGCGTGCTGAAGGCGGGCGGGCCGGCGCTGCTGTTCGAGCGTCCGGCGGGCCATTCGATGCCGGTGCTGGCGAACCTGTTCGGCAGCGTGCGGCGCGTGGCGCTGGGCATGGGAGCCGACGATCCCTCGGCGCTGCGCGGCATCGGCAGCCTGCTCGCGGCATTGAAAGAGCCCGATCCGCCCAAGGGGCTGCGCGAGCTGTGGACGCGGCTGCCGCAGTTGAAGGAGCTTGCCGGCAAGGTGCTCGACATGGCGCCGAAAGTGGTGAGCACGGCGCCGTGCCAGAGCGTGGTGCTTGAAGGCGCGGACGTGGACCTTGCGCGGCTGCCGGTGCAGACCTGCTGGCCGGGGGATGCCGGGCCGCTGATTACCTGGGGGCTGACCGTGACGCGCGGGCCGGCGAAGGCGCGGCAGAACCTGGGCATCTACCGCCAGCAGGTGATCGCACCGAACAAGCTGATCATGCGCTGGCTCGCGCATCGGGGCGGCGCGCTCGATTTCCGCGAACACGCATTCGCCATGCCGGGCGAGCCGTTCCCGCTGGCGGTGGCGCTGGGCGCCGACCCCGCCACCATCCTCGCCGCCGTGACCCCGGTGCCGGACACGCTGGGCGAGTACCAGTTTGCCGGCCTGCTGCGCGGCGCGCGCACCGAAGTCGTCAAGTGCATCGGCAGCGAGCTGCAGGTGCCGGCGGCCGCCGAGATCGTGCTGGAGGGCGCGATCCACCCGGGCGAGGAAGCCCTCGAGGGCCCGGCAGGCTACGAAACGGCCCTGGAAGGGCCGTTTGGGGATCACACCGGCTACTACAACGAGCAGGAACGCTTCCCGGTGTTCACCATCGAGCGCATGACGATGCGCAAGGATCCGATCTACCACGGCACCTACACCGGCAAGCCGCCGGACGAGCCGGCGATGCTGGGCGTGGCGCTGAACGAGGTGTTCGTGCCGCTGCTGGTGAAGCAGTTTCCGGAGATCGTCGATTTCTACCTGCCGCCCGAGGGCTGCTCGTACCGGCTGGCGGTGGTGACGATGAAGAAGCAGTACCCGGGGCACGCCAGGCGCGTGATGTTCGGCGTCTGGAGCTTCCTGCGGCAGTTCATGTACACCAAGTTCATTATCGTCACCGACGACGACGTCGATGCGCGAGACTGGAAGGAAGTGGTGTGGGCGCTCACCACGCGCGTCGACCCGGCGCGCGACACGCTGATCGCCGAGAACACGCCGATCGACTACCTGGATTTCGCCAGCCCGGTGTCGGGCCTGGGCTCGAAGATGGGCATCGACGCGACAGCCAAGTGGCCGGGCGAGACCTCGCGTCGCTGGGGCACGCCGATCGCCATGGATGCCGACACGAAGCGCCGCGTCGACGCGATGTGGCAGGAGCTGGGCCTCTAGCCCCTGTCGTAGGTCCAGCGGATCAGGGCTTCCAGCGCCGGCATTGCCGCGCCGGCGTTGGCATGGTTGATGATCATCACCACCGCATGCCGCCTGCCCGAGCGGTCGAGCACGTAACCCGAGATCGCGCGCACGTCGGCGAGCGCGCCGGTCTTGATGTGCGCCTGTCCGGCGACCTCCTCGCCCTTCAGGCGCTTGCGCATGGTGCCGTCCACCGCCACCAGCGGCATCGAGGCCATGAATTCCGGCATCGTTGCGCTGCGGAACGCCGCCACCAGCATGCGCGCCATGCTCTGCGCGCTGATGCGCTCGATCCTCGACAGCCCCGAGCCGTTCTCGATGACGAGTTCCGGGAAGTCCAGCCCCTTCAACGCCAGCCAGCCCTGCACCGCCCTGAATGCGGTGGCGGTGTTCGCCGGCCCGTTCGAAGCCTGCGCCGAGAGCGACAGGTACAGCTGCCGCGCCATGACGTTGTTGGAGAACTTGTTGATGTCGCGCACCACTTCCGACAGCGGCCGCGATATGTGCGTGTACAGCAGGTTCGCGCCGGCCGGCACCGCTTCGCTGCGCGTGGCGCCGGTCCATCTGCCGCCTGACTCCTCCCACAGGTGGCGGAACAGGCCGGCGACGTAGTTCGTGTGCGAAAAGATCGACACGTTCCAGGTCTTCTCGCCGCAGCTTGCCGGGTAGCTGCCGCTGAAGATGGCGTGAAAGCCCTGGCGGCCCGCGGGCGCGGGCTGGAAGTCCGGCTTGATCTGGCGGCGCCAGTCGCCGCAGCCGCCGTTGGCGAGCTTCAGCACGTTGACCACGCCAAGCGGATGCAGCCGCGGCTCGGCGAGCACGCTCACCGTGCCGGCACCGGGCTGCGGCACGAAATGGAAGCGCACCGACTTGAAGTTCACCAGCAGCGCGTCCGGGCCGACGTTGTAGGGGCGGAAGGGTTCTGAATCGAAGCGCGCCGGGTCGTGCTCCAGCGGCGCGAAGCGGCTGCGGTCCAGCACCAGGTCGCCGCGCAAGTCATTGAGGCCGCGCTCGCGGATGTTCTTCAGCATCAGCCAGAAGTCTTCCAGCACCAGCTTGGGGTCGCCGCCGCCCTTCAGTGCCAGGTCGCCTTCCAGCACGCCGCCCTTCAGCGTGCCGCTGGTCCAGGCCTCGGTCTTCCAGCGGTAGGCAGGGCCGAGGATCTCCAGTCCGGCGTAGGTGGTCACCAGCTTCATCACCGAGGCCGGGTTCATCGGCTCGGCGGCGTTCACGGCCAGGCTGGGGCGCGTGCCGTCCACCGCCTGCACGACGATGCCGACCGAGGACTGCGGCACGCCGGCGGCGCGCAGCGCCTGGGCTACCGGTTCGGGCACCTGCGCCCGCGCCACGGTGGCGGACAGCAGTACGACCAGCAGCAGGGGCCTCAGCATGGGGCGGATTCTAGTGGACAGCGATGTTAGCCAGTGCTCACACAACATTTCGCCCTTGAAGTCGGATCAGGGAGCCGCTATTATTAGCACTCGAAAGAATTGAGTGCTAACAACACTCTCTCGACAAGTGCGGCAGGGGCATCCCGGCCGCCGGATTCGACCAACTACAGGAACCAAGGAGAAACGAATGAAGATCCGTCCGTTGCACGACCGCGTGATCGTCAAGCGCATCGAGGAAGAGCGCAAGTCCGCGGGGGGCATCGTGATCCCCGATACGGCTGCCGAGAAGCCCGACCAGGGCGAAATCATCGCCGTCGGCAAGGGCAAGAAGGACGAGAACGGCAAGCTGATCCCGCTGGACGTGAAGGTCGGCGACAAGGTGCTGTTCGGCAAGTACTCCGGCCAGACCGTCAAGGTCAAGGGCGAAGAGCTCCTCGTGATGCGCGAGGAAGACCTCATGGGCGTGATCGAGTAAGCCCGCACACACACGCACCCGCACACCACAGAACACTCAGGAGAACCACGCAATGGCAGCCAAAGAAGTACGTTTCCACGACAGCGCCCGCGGGCGCATGGTGCACGGCCTGAACATCCTCGCCGATGCAGTCAAGGTCACCCTCGGCCCGAAAGGCCGCAACGTCGTGCTCGAGCGCTCGTTCGGCGCCCCCACGGTCACCAAGGACGGCGTTTCGGTCGCCAAGGAGATCGAGCTGAAGGACAAGTTCGAGAACATGGGCGCGCAGATGGTGAAGGAAGTCGCCTCGAAGACCTCCGACGTCGCCGGTGACGGCACGACGACCGCCACGGTGCTGGCGCAGGCGATCGTGCGCGAAGGCATGAAGTACGTTGCCGCCGGCATGAACCCGATGGACCTGAAGCGCGGCATCGACAAGGCCGTGATCGCGGTCACCGACGAACTGAAGAAGATCTCCAAGCCCTGCACGACGTCGAAGGAAATCGCCCAGGTCGGCTCGATCTCGGCGAACTCGGATGCCGACATCGGCAAGATCATCGCCGATGCGATGGACAAGGTCGGCAAGGAAGGCGTGATCACGGTCGAGGACGGCAAGAGCCTCGCCAACGAGCTCGAAGTCGTCGAAGGCATGCAGTTCGACCGCGGCTACCTGTCGCCCTACTTCATCAACAACCCCGACAAGCAGATCGCCGTGCTGGATGACCCGTACATCCTGCTGCACGACAAGAAGATCAGCTCGATCCGCGAACTGCTGCCGCTGCTGGAGCAGGTGGCCAAGTCCGGCAAGCCCCTCTTCATCATCGCCGAGGAAGTCGAAGGCGAGGCGCTCGCCACGCTGGTGGTCAACAACATCCGCGGGATCCTGAAGACGGTTGCCGTGAAGGCGCCGGGCTTCGGCGACCGCCGCAAGGCGATGCTGGAAGACATGGCGATCCTCACCGGCGGCACGGTGATCAGCGAGGAGCTCGGCCTCAAGCTCGAGAACGCCACGCTGAAGGACCTCGGCCGCGCGAAGAAGGTCGAGGCCGGCAAGGAAAACACCACCATCATCGACGGCCGCGGCGACAAGAAGCAGATCGAAGGCCGCGTGAAGCAGATCCGCGTGCAGATCGACGAAGCCACCAGCGACTACGATCGCGAGAAGCTGCAGGAGCGCGTGGCGAAGCTCGCCGGCGGCGTTGCGCTGATCAAGGTCGGTGCCGCGACGGAAGTCGAGATGAAGGAGAAGAAGGCCCGCGTCGAAGACGCCCTGCACGCGACCCGTGCGGCGGTGGAAGAAGGCGTGGTGCCCGGCGGCGGCGTTGCCTACCTGCGCGCCCGCAGCGCGATCGCGAAGATGCGCGGCTCGAATGAAGACCAGGAGGCCGGCGTCAAGATCGTGCTGCGCGCGCTGGAAGAGCCGATGCGCCAGATCGTTTCCAACTCCGGTGCCGAGCCCTCGGTGGTCCTGAACAAGGTCATGGAAGGCAAGGGCGCGAACTACGGCTACAACGCGCAGACCGAGGAGTACGGCGACCTCGTCGACATGGGCGTGATCGACCCGACCAAGGTGTCGCGCACCGCGCTGCAGAACGCGGCTTCGGTCGCGGCGCTGATGCTCACCACCGACGCGATGGTTGCCGAGCTGGTGGAAGACAAGAAAGCCGGTGGCGGCGGCATGCCCGGCGGCATGGGTGGCATGGGCGGCATGGGCGGCATGGACGGGATGGATATGTAACTCGCCGCCGGCGAGTTACATACCCCGGAAGGATACGAACAGGGGAAACCTCGGTTTCCCCCGTACCCCCATCCGAGGAAAAGGAACAGGGGAAACCGAGGTTTCCCCCGTACCCCCATCCGCAATGACAGAGGGCGCCTTCGGGCGCCCTTTGTTTTTCCACTATAATTCGCGCCTTCCAAAGCGCGCCGCGTTCGTTCCTAGCGGTGCGATCCGCAAGCCCCGGAAGGCCAAGTAGCTCAGTTGGTAGAGCAGAGGACTGAAAATCCTTGTGTCGGTGGTTCGATTCCGCCCTTGGCCACCACATCCTGCCTTTGAGGCACATCAATCCGGCGCCTGCTGCTGCGCCTAGCATTAACAAGATGAAGTTGTGCCGTATCCGGATCGCGTCCTTTGCCGCGTTGCTGGCGGCTGGCTGCACTTCGGTCGGGCCGGACTATGCGCGCCCGGAGATCGGTGTACCAGCGGCATGGCACCGGGCCGCGGACGGCGGCATCGCCGCGCCCGGCAGCGAGGCGCTGGCGGCGTGGTGGGAGCGCTTGCGTGACCCGGTGCTGTCGGCACTGGTGGTCGACGCGCTCGCCGGCAGCCTGGACCTGAGGAGCGCGCAGGCACGGTTGCGCCAGGCGCGCGCGCAGCGAGCCCTCGCAGGCGCGCAGCAGTTTCCGACGCTGTCGGCGTCTGCTTCTGGCCGCCGCGCCACCGGCAGTGAAGAGGTCGGCAGCGGCGCCACGAGCGAGCTGTACAGCGCCGGCTTCGATGCACGCTGGGAACCCGACGTCTTCGGCGGCACGCGCCGCGGCATCGAGGCGGCGCAGGCCGATCTGGAGGCGAGCGAAGCGAACCTGCAGCACGCGCGCGTGTCGCTGGTGGCCGAGGTGGCGCTCAACTACGTCGAGCTGCGCGCGTTCCAGGCGCGGCTCGCGATCGCGCGCTCGAACCTCGCCGCGCAGGCCGAAACCTACCAGCTCACCGACTGGCGCGTGCAGGCGGGCCTGGTCGGCGCGCTGGAACTCGAGCAAGCCGGCGTGCAGCTCGCGCAGACGCGATCGCAGATCCCCGGCCTCGAGACCGGCCGCGCGCAGGCCGAGCATCGCCTCGCGGTGCTGCTCGGCCAGGCGCCGGGCGCGCTGGCCGAGCGCCTGGCCGCAAGCGCGCCGATACCAGTGCCGCCCGAGCGCGTGGCCGTGGGCATCCCGGCAGACACGCTGCGCCAGCGACCCGACGTGCGCGCGGCGGAACGCACCCTTGCCGCGGAAACCGCGCGCATTGGCGTTGCCGAGGCGGCGCGCTATCCCGGCTTCACGCTGTCCGGTTCCATCGGCCTGGAGGCGCTGGGCGTCAGCGCGCTCGGTGCGAGCGGTGCCACCGCCGCGTCGATCGCCGCCAGCATCGCGGCGGTGGTGTTCGATGGCGGCAGGTTGCGGGCGCAGGTGGAAGCGCAGAGCGCGGTCGCCGAGCGCGCGCTGGTCGGCTACGAGGCGGCGATCCTCGCCGCGCTGCAGGATGTGGAGAACGCGCTTGCGTCGCTGGATAACAGCGGGCGGCGCGCCGAGTCGCTGGGCGTTGCGCTCGCGGCGGCGCGCAACGCCGCGCAACTGGCGCGGCTGCGCTACGACAGCGGCATCATCGATTTCCTCTCGCTGCTCGACACGCAGCGCACGCTGCTGGCGATCGAGGACAGCCTGGCGGCGACGCAGGCCGAGCGCGCTTCCGCGCTGATCCGGCTCTACAAGGCCCTCGGCGGCGGATGGGAGTCTTCATGAGCGAGAAGCCAGCGCAGGATGTCGCCAGCGTCCTTGGCCAGGAAGGTGGCGGACGCTTCGGCCGCGGCGCCACCTGGTTCGCGATCATCGTCGCGGTGGCGCTGCTCGGCGGCGTCGCGTACCGGCTGTGGTCGCCGGGCAACGACGCCACCGCGCCGCAGTACGCGACGGTAGAAGCGCGGCGCGGCGACCTTACCGTAACCGTGTCGGCCACCGGCAACCTGCAGCCCACCAACCAGGTGGACGTGGGCAGCGAACTCTCCGGCACGCTGCAGGAAGTCTTCGTCGACGACAACGATCGCGTCACCAGGGGGCAGGTGCTTGCGCGCCTGGACCTCGCCAGGCTGCAGGACACGGTGGACAGGTCGCGCGCCGCGCTGGCGGCTGCCGAGGCGCAGCTGCAGCAGGCGCAGGCCACCGAGGCCGAGGCGCGCGCGAACCTCGCGCGGCAGCGGCACGTGCACGGGCTTTCCGGCGGCAAGGTGCCCTCGCAGGCCGAGATGCAGTCGGCCGAGGCCGCGGTAGCACGCGCGGTGGCGAGTGCCGCCAGCGCGCGCGCAGCGATCGCGCAGGCGGCGGCGACGCTGAAATCCGACCAGACCAACGTTACCAAGGCCTCGATACGCTCGCCGATCAACGGCGTGGTGCTGGCCCGCAAGGTCGACCCCGGGCAGACGGTGGCGGCGACGCTGCAGGCGCCGACGCTGTTCACCATCGCCGAAGACCTGGCGCAGATGAAGCTCGAGGTGGACGTGGACGAGGCCGACGTCGGCAGCGTGCGCGAGGGCCAGAGCGCGAGCTTCACGGTGGACGCGCATCCGAACCGGCACTATCCGTCGCGCGTGGTGCGCGTCGGCCTGGGCGCGCAGACGAAGGAGAACGTCGTTTCCTACCTCACCGTGCTGGCGGTCGAGAACGAGGACCTGAGCCTGCGGCCGGGCATGACCGGCAGCGCCGAGATCATCACGACGCAGCGCGAGGGCGTGCTCCTGGTGCCGAACGCGGCACTGCGTTTCGCGCCACCGGCGCCCGCGGCGGCCGAGAAGGGCGGCGGCGGTTTCCTCGCCAGCCTGCTGCCCCGGCGGCCACGCCCGGCGGCGCCGACGCCGTCGCGCGCGGCGAAGGGATCGACGCAGCGCGTCTGGGTGCTGCGCGAAGGCAAGCCAGCCATGGTTGCCGTCACCGTCGGCGCGAGCGACGGGCGCCTGACCGAGATCAGCGCTGGCGAGCTGCGCGAAGGCATGGCGGTGATCACCGAAATGCTGGGCGCGGCGAAGTGAGGCTGCTCGAGCTGGCGGGCGTCACCAAGACCTACGGCGAAGGCAAGGCCGCCTTCCAGGCGCTGCGCGGCGTCGACCTGGCCGTCGACGCGGGCGAGTTCCTCGCCATCATGGGACCGAGCGGCTCGGGCAAGTCGACGTTCATGAACATCCTCGGGTGTCTCGATACGCCGAGTTCCGGCGAGTACCGCTTTCGCGACGCGCACGTCGAGCGCCTGTCGCGCCGCCAGCGTGCGCTGCTGCGGCGGAATTTCCTCGGCTTCGTGTTCCAGGGCTTCAACCTGCTCGGGCGCACCTCGGCGCTGGAGAACGTCGAGCTGCCGCTGCTGTATCGCGGGTCGCCGGCGGCCGAGCGCCGCGCGGCGGCGCGCGCGGCGCTGGCGTCGGTCGGCCTCGCAGGCTGGGAGAAGCACACGCCGGCGGAGCTTTCCGGCGGGCAGCAGCAGCGCGTGGCGATCGCGCGCGCGGTGGTGACCAGCCCGCAGGTGCTGTTCGCGGACGAGCCGACCGGCAACCTCGATACGAAGACCAGCCGCGAGATCATGGACCTGCTTACCGCGCTGAACCGCGACCAGGGCATCACCATCGCGATGGTCACGCACGAAGCCGAGATGGCGCAGTACGCCAGGCGCGTGGTGCGCTTCGTCGATGGCCGGGTCGAATCAGACAGCGGCGGCGCGCAGCCTCCGCGGAGCGTGCAGTAGTGCTCGGCAACGCCTTCCTGCTCGCGCTGCGCGCGATCCGGCGGAACCTGATGCGCTCGGCGCTCACCGTGCTCGGCATCGTCATAGGCGTGTCCGCCGTCATCACCATGGTGACGCTGGGCAACGGCGCCACGCAGGCGGTGCGCAGCCAGATCGCCGGCATGGGCAGCAACCTGCTGATCCTCAGGCCCGGGCAGCTCGGGCCGGGGAGCAGCGGCGCGGCGAACTTCAGGCTTGCGGATGCGCAGGCGGTCGCCGGCCAGGTCGGCCTGCTGCAGGCGGTGGCGCCGACCGTGACGCGCCGGGTCACGGTGGTGTACGGCGCGAAGAACTGGAAGTCCGCGATCACCGGCACCACCAACTCGTACCTGACCGCGGGCAACTGGGCGCTCGCCGCGGGGCGCGAGTTCAGCGAGACCGAGACCAGCGCAGGCAAGGCGGTTTGCCTGCTCGGCGAGACGGTGCGCCGCGAGCTCTACGGCAACCAGAACCCGCTGGGTGCGCAGTTGCGCGTGGGGCTGTTCTCCTGCGAGGTGATCGGACTGCTGCGGCCGAAGGGCCAGTCGGCGATGGGCTCGGACCAGGACGACGTCGTCCTGATGCCCCTGCGCACCGTGCAGCGCAGGCTCACCGGCACGCCGGATGTGGGCGCGATTTTGCTGTCGGTGCGCGACGGCGACGCCATAGATGCGGCGCGCAACCAGGTCACCGCGCTGATGCGCGAGCGGCGGCACATCGCCGAGCGCGAGGACGACGACTTCACCGTGCTCGACACGCGCCAGATCGCCGAGACGCTCACCGGCACCACGCGCGTGCTGACCATGCTGCTGGGGGCGGTCGCCGCGGTGAGCCTGCTGGTGGGCGGCATCGGCATCATGAACATCATGCTGGTGTCGGTGACCGAGCGCACGCGCGAGATCGGCATCCGCCTCGCCATCGGCGCGCTCGAGCGCGACGTACTGCTGCAGTTCCTCATCGAGGCGGTGGTGCTGGCCTCGCTTGGCGGCCTGGTCGGCATCGTGCTCGCCACGGTGGCGTCGATCTCGCTCGCGGGCATGATGCAGGTGCCTTACCTGTTCGATGCCGCGATCAACGTGCTGGCGTTCCTTTTCTCGGCCACCATCGGCGTGGTGTTCGGATTCTTTCCGGCGCGGCGCGCCGCGCGCCTCGATCCGATCGAGGCGCTGCGGCACGAGTAGCGCGGCCGCTAGCGGCCGCGCAGGAGGGACGTCTGCAGCATCATCTTCGCCAGTTCCGCCCCGTGCACCAGGCGGATGCGTTTCTCGGCGGCGAAGGCGAGGGCGTTGGCGCTGACTTCCCCGGCGGCGATGTAGACGCAGTCGGGGACCTCGCGCGCGAGCGCCGCGGCGTGCAGCTCGCGCAGCGGCTCGATGCCGGTGCGCGCGACCTTCCAGCGCTTGCAGGCGACCAGCGTGCTGCGGCCCGCGCGCGCGATCTCGAAGTCGGCGCCGTTGCCGCTCGCGCGCGCTACCGCGTAGCCCTCGGCGCGGTAGGCTTCCTCGATCGCGGCGGACACCGATTCCCAGGACGCCGCGCGCAGCGCCGCCAGCGCCGCCTCGACGCGCTGCGCGCCGGGCTGGCGCAACTGCCCCCAGGCCGCATAGCCGGCGATGACCGCGAAGGGCAGCGCGACGAAGAACGCGTACTCGGCCGCCACCACCAGCCGCGCGCCCGCGAACAGCACCGCGGCGATCGCGGCGCTGATCCACCAGCGCGAGCGCAGCAGGATGGCGAAGAGCGAATTCTCGGGCAGCTTGGGGAATTTCATGGCGGCATTGTAGGGGGAGCTTGATCCAGGACAGGGGCGCGATGCCGGGGGGTGACCTATAATTCAGGGTGGCGATGCCCCTCTATGCCCTCGGACTGAATCACCAGACCGCGCCGCTGCCGATCCGCGAGCGCGTGGCGTTCCACGTCGAGCGGCTGCGCGACGCGCTGGGCGAGTTCACGCGCGCGCGCAAGGCGAGCGAGGCGGCGATCCTTTCGACCTGCAACCGCACTGAGCTGTACTTCTCCGCCGAGCAGCCCACGGACGCGGCCAACTGGCTTGCCGAGTACCACCACCTGAAGCCCGGCGAGATCGCGCCCTACCTGTACACGCTGCCGCGCGACCAGGCCGTGCGGCACGCGTTCCGCGTCGCCTCGGGGCTGGATTCCATGGTGCTGGGCGAGCCGCAGATCCTCGGCCAGATGAAGGAGGCGGCGAAGGCCGCCGAATCCGCCGGCACGCTGGGCACCGTGCTGCACAAGCTGTTCCAGCGCTCGTTCGCGGTGGCGAAGGAAGTGCGCTCCAGCACCGGCGTCGGCGTCGCCAGCGTGTCGATGGCGGCGGCGGCGGTGAAGCTCGCCGCGCGCATCTTTCCCAGCCTGTCGCAGCAGCGCGTGCTGTTCATCGGTGCCGGCGAGATGATCGAGCTGTGCGCGACGCATTTCGCCGCACAGGGTCCGGCGCGCATCACGGTGGCCAACCGGACGCTTGCGCGAGCCGAGCAGCTCGCGCACCGCTACAACGGGCGCGGCATCGAACTGAAGAACCTTGCCGACGAGCTGCACCTGCACGACATCGTCGTCAGTTGCACGGCGTCGTCGCTGCCCATCCTGGGCAAGGGCCTGGTCGAGCGCGCGCTGCGCGCGCGCCGGCGCCGGCCGATCTTCATGGTGGACCTGGCGGTACCGCGCGACATCGAGCGCGAGGCCGCCGAGCTCGACGACGTGTTCCTCTACACGGTGGATGACCTTGCCGAGATCGTTTCCGCGAACCTCGATGCGCGCCGCTCCGCCGTCGACCAGGCCGAGGCGATCATCGACACGCAGGTCGGCCAGTTCATGCACTGGATGCGCACGCGCGAAAGCGTGCCGCTTATCCGCTCGCTGCGCGAGGGCGCGGAGGAGGCGCGGCGCAACGAGCTCGAGCGCGCGATGCGCCTGCTGGCGCGCGGCGACGACCCGAAGGCGGTGCTCGAGGCGCTGTCGCAGGGCCTCACCAACAAGCTGCTGCATGCGCCCACGCAGGCGCTGCACGACGCCGCGGCCGACGAGCGCGAGCGGCTGGCCGAGGCGGCCGCGCGCCTGTTTCGCCTGCGTTCGTAGGCGGCTCGCGCCGCAGCCCGGACGGCGACGCCGTGAACCCCGTATTGCGCACCAGGCTCGAGGCGCTGTCGACGCGGCTCGAGGAGGTGAACCACGCGCTGTCGTCCGAATCCGCGGCGAGCGACATGAACCAGTTCCGCAAGCTGTCGCGCGAGCACGCGGAGCTGGACAACCTGGTGAGCCTGTACCGGCGCTACCGCGAGGCCGAGGCCGACGCCGCGGTGGCGAGGGACATGGCGCAGGATGCGGCGATGAAGGCCTTCGCCGACGAGGAACTGAAGTCCGCGCAGGATGGCATGGCGGCGCTCGAGGCCGAGCTGCAGAAGGCGCTGCTGCCGAAGGACCCTAACGACGATCGCAACATCTTCCTCGAGGTGCGTGCCGGCACCGGCGGCGACGAATCGGCGCTGTTCGCCGGCGACCTCTTTCGCATGTACGTGCGCTACGCCGAACGCGTCGGCTGGAAGGTCGAGCTGATCTCCGAGAGCGTCTCTGAGCTCGGCGGCTACAAGGAGGTGATCGCCCGCATCGAGGGCCAGGGCGCGTACTCGCGGCTCAAGTACGAGTCCGGCGGACACCGCGTGCAGCGCGTGCCGGAGACCGAGGCGCAGGGCCGGATCCATACGTCGGCCTGCACGGTCGCGGTGCTTCCCGAAGTCGACGCGGTGGACGACGTGGTGCTGAACCCGGCGGAGCTGCGCATCGACACCTTCCGCGCCTCGGGCGCCGGCGGCCAGCACGTCAACAAGACCGACTCGGCGATCCGCGTCACCCACCTGCCGACCGGCATCGTCGTCGAATGCCAGGACTCGCGCTCGCAGCACAAGAACCGCGAGAAGGCGCTGGGCGTGCTGGCGGCGCGCATCAAGGACCGGCAGGAACGCGAGCAGGCGGCGAAGATCGCGTCGACGCGAAAGTCGCTGATCGGCTCGGGCGACCGCTCCGAGCGCATCCGCACCTACAACTTCCCGCAGGGCCGCGTCACCGACCACCGCATCAACCTGACGCTGTACAAGATCGACCGCATCATGGACGGCGAGCTGGACGAGCTGATCGACGCGCTCTCGGCGCAGGCGCAGGCCGAGCTGCTGCAGCAGCTCGCCGAAGACACGGCGTGACTGTCGCGCAGGCGCTCGCCGGCGCCGGCATCGACGCGCGCGAGGCGCGTCTGCTGCTTGCCGCGGCGAGCGGCTTTTCCCAGGCCAGCCTGCTCGCCCACCCCGAGCGCGAGCTGCCGGCGGAAGTCGCGGCGCGCTTCCTCGAAGCCGCCGCCAGGCGCCGCCACGGCGAGCCGGTGGCCTACATCCTCGGCTGGCGCGAGTTCTACGGCATCGAGCTGGCGGTGACGCCCGCGGTGCTGATCCCGCGGCACGAAACCGAGCTGCTGGTCGAGCGCGCGCTCGCGCTCGCGCCCGCGCGCGTGCTCGACCTCGGTACCGGGTCCGGCGCGGTGGCGATCGCGCTGCGGCGAGCGCTGCCGCGCGCGCGCGTGGTGGCGGTGGAAGCGAGCGCTGCGGCGCTGGCGCTGGCGCGGCGCAACGCGGTGAAGCTTGGCGTGGAGATCGACTTCCGCCACGGCCTCTGGTTCGAGCCGGTGCGAGGCGAGCGGTTCGACGCCGTGGTGTCGAACCCGCCCTACGTCGCCAGCGGCGACCCGCACCTCGCCGAGGGGGATGTGCGCTTCGAGCCCCGCGAGGCCCTGCTTGCGGGCAGCGACGGGCTGGACGCGATCCGCGCCATCGTGTGCGACGCACCCGCGCATCTGTCGCCCGGCGGCTGGCTGCTGCTCGAACATGGCATCGGTCAGGCGGAGCCGGTGCGCGAACTGATGCGCGGCGCCGGGCTTGAAGGCGTGGAAACCTGGCCTGATCTGGCCGGGATTGCCCGCGTGACGGGCGGAAGAGTACAATCCTGACGAAATCGTTCAACTATTGCGAGGCTTCCCCATGAACGTGCAGGACAAGATCAGGTCGCAGGTGACCTCCCACCCGGTGGTGCTGTACATGAAGGGCACGCCGCAGATGCCGCAGTGCGGTTTTTCGGCGATGGCCGTGCAGGCGCTGCAGGCCTGCGGCGTGAAGGAGGTGTTCACCGTCAACGTGCTCGCCGACCAGGAGATCCGCCAGGGCATCAAGGAATACGCCAACTGGCCGACCATCCCGCAGCTCTACGTCAACGGCGAATTCGTCGGTGGCTCGGACATCATGCGCGAGATGTACCAGTCGGGCGAGCTGCAGAAGCTGCTGGAGGGCGTGAAGCAGCAGGCCTGAGCGCGCAGGCTCAGGCCGTGGCGGCGCTCGCCGCGAGCCCGGTGTATTCGCGCAGGACGTGGAACTGGATCTTCGGCCAGCGTTCCTGCGCGACCTGGATTTCCGCCATCATCGAAGCGAGGAACGCCGGTACGCCGGCGCCGTCGAGCGCCATGCGAAAGCGATTGGCGTCGATGAATCGCTGCAGCTCCTGAGGGTCTTCCGCGGACACCCACCTGGCGGCCACATAGGGCGCGCCGCTCAGCCTCACCGCGGCGCCGTATTCGTGCTCGAGCCGGTGCGCGGCAACCTCGAACTGCAGCGCGCCCACCGCGCCCAGCACCGGCGCGGCGCCCGACATCGGATGGAAGATCTGGATCGCGCCTTCGTCGCCCAGCTGGGCGAGACCGGCGCGCAACTGCTTGGTCTTCATCGGCGTCGTCAGCTCGGCGCTGCGGAACAGTTCCGGCGCGAAGAACGGCAGCCCGGTGAATTGCAGCGACTCGCCCTCGGTGAGGGTGTCGCCCAGACGTATCGTGCCGTGGTTCGGAATGCCGATGATGTCGCCGGCGCATGCGTCCTCGACGATCTCGCGCCGCTGCGACAGGAACGACACCACGTTGTTGGTGCGCACCTCGCGTCCGGTGCGGCAGTTGGTCACCCGCATGCCGCGCTCGAAGCGGCCAGAGCACACGCGCACGAAGGCGACGCGGTCGCGGTGCGCCGGGTCCATGTTGGCCTGGATCTTGAACACCATGCCCGAGAACGCGGGTTCGGTGGGCTCGACCAGCCGCTGCACCGCGGGGCGGTTGCCCGGGGGCGGCGCCAGGTCAACCAGTGCATCGAGAACCTCGCGCACGCCGAAATTGTTGATCGCGGAGCCGAACAGCACCGGCGTCTGGTGCGCGGCGAGGAAGGCGCTGCGCTCGAACGCGGTGCCTGCGTCGCGCACCAGCTCTGCCTCGGCGAGCGCGGTGTCGAACAGCGCGCCGTAGCGCGCATCGCCCCTTGCCGACGCCGCGTCGATTTCGACGATGTCATCGTCCGAGAGGCGATCAAGGCCGGGCGAGAAGAGCCGGATCCGCTGGGTGCGCAGGTCGATGACGCCGCGGAACTCGCGCCCCATGCCGATCGGCCAGGTGAGCGGCGCGGCAGGCATGCCCAGTACCGATTCGATCTCGCCGAGGAGATCCAGCGCCGGGCGCACCTCGCGATCGAGCTTGTTGACGAAGGTGAGGATCGGCATGTTGCGCGTGCGGCACACTTCCAGCAGCCGCAGCGTCTGCGACTCGATGCCCTTGGCCGCGTCTATCACCATCAACGCGGCGTCCACCGCGGTGAGTACGCGATAGGTATCCTCGGAGAAGTCCTGGTGTCCCGGCGTGTCGAGCAGGTTGACAACGCAGCCGCGGTACTCGGTCTGCATCACCGAGGATGCCACCGAGATGCCGCGCTGCTTCTCGATCTCCATCCAGTCGGAAGTGGCGTGG
This sequence comes from uncultured Enterobacteriaceae bacterium, assembly GCA_964612335.1. Taxonomy (GTDB): domain Bacteria; phylum Pseudomonadota; class Gammaproteobacteria; order Burkholderiales; family SG8-39; genus CAZTDU01. The sequence goes on from CAZTDU010000012.1 coordinate 50,196, forward strand.
CGCGTCGCCTTGCGCGCCTTCACGCTGCCGGCGATGTGGATCGCGCCGGCGAACAGCAGCAGCTTTTCCGTCAGCGTGGTCTTGCCCGCGTCCGGGTGGGAGATGATGGCAAACGTCCGGCGCCGCGCGACTTCCCTGTCCAGCGCGACTTGCCGGGTCTGCGCCGCCGCCGCCTCAGACACCCGAAAGCCGCATGTTCGCCATGCTCAGGCGTTCGGTGAGGATCTCGAGGAACGCGCGGTCGAACTTGTGCCGGCAGGCGTCCGACGCCTCGGCGAGCTTCTGCGTCGGTACGGTGATGATCTTGGCGTCCGCCAGCACGGTGACGTCGGCGCCGCGCACGTGCGCGGTCTTCGACAGGTACGCCATCTCGCCGAAGCACTCGCCCTTGCCGAGGATGTTGAGGAGCTTGCCTTTCTTCGTGACCTTGACCTCGCCTTCCGCGAGCAGGCAGAAATAGGTGCCTGCTTCGCCCTCGGTCATGATCTCCTCGCCGCTGGCGGCGTGCTTCCATGCCGAGATGCGCGCGACCTCCCAGATCTCGGCGTCGGTGAAGTTCTCGAAGAAGGCGAGGCTGCGCAGGATCTCGAACTTGTCGGTGTCGGCGAACTCGTGCGCGCGCGGCCCGAGGTCGGCGTTGCGGAACACCTCGGCAAGCTCGAGCGAGAACTGCTCCCAGGTCGCGTAGCGCGCCTCAAGGTCCTTCGCCATCGCGCGCTTGACGATCGCGTCCACCGCGCGCGGTACCTCCGGCCGGTAGGACGACGGTGGCGCAGGCTCGACGTTGGTGATCTGGTAGATCAGGCTGAAGTTGTTGGAGGCCTGGAAGGGCAGTCGCCCGGTGAGCAGGTGGTACATCACCACGCCTACCGAGTAGATGTCGGTGCGGTGGTCCAGCGGATGCTCCTTGACCTGCTGTGGCGACATGTAGGCTGGCGACCCGATCGCCGCCACCTGCGTGATTTCGCCGGTGGCGATCAGCGCGGCGCCGAAGTCGGTGATCTTGACGTCGGTGGCACCGGTGTAGAGGATGTTCGCCGGCTTGATGTCGCGGTGCGTGATGCCGGCCTTGCAGGCGATCTCGAGCGCGCGCGTGCACTTGAAGATGATCTCGACGATGTCCTCTACAGACAGCAGGTTGTCCGGGCGGCAGAAGGCTTCCAGCGTCCCGCCGTCGACGTACTCCATGACGATGTAGCGCAGCGAGTCCTCGGCGACCGCGTCGTAGATCTGGCAGATGTGCGGATGCACCAGCTTGCCGGCGAGCGAAGCCTCGGTGACGAAGAGCCGCTCGTACAGCCTGCCGCGCTCGGGGTCCTTGAAGGACTCCGGGAACACCACCTTCACCGCTACGTCACGGTCGTTGAAGGGGTCGTGGCAGAGGTAGACCTCGGAGGTGGCGCCTTCGCCGAGGCGCTTCTTCACCGGATACTTGCCGATCTTGTCGAACTTCAGCGGTGCCGGTGCGTTCACGGTCTTCCCCGCAGCCGCGCCTGCAGCCGCCGCGCCGCGGCGCGCACCCGCGCCGGCGCCGTGCCGCCGCGGTGCCTGCGGCGAGCGACCGAGCCTTCGAGCGTCAGCCAGCCATGGACGTCCGCGCCGATCCTGGGCGAGAACTGCCGCAGCGTCGCAAGCGGCAGCTCGGCGAGGTCACGGCCGGTTTCCTCCGCCGCGCGCACCGCGCGCGCGACGATGCCATGGGCGTCGCGGAACGCGACGCCCTTCAGCACGAGGTAGTCGGCGAGGTCGGTGGCGGTGGCAAACCCCTGCCGCGCCGCCGCGTGCATCGCCTCGGGCACCGGGGTGAGGCCCGCGACCAGCTCGGCCATCAGATGCAGCGAATCGCGCACCGTATCCACGGCATCGAACAGGGGTTCCTTGTCTTCCTGGTTGTCCTTGTTGTAGGCGAGCGGCTGCGCCTTCATCAGCGTCAGCAGCGCGACCAGGTGTCCGGTGACGCGGCCCGCCTTGCCGCGCACCAGTTCCGGCACGTCGGGATTCTTCTTCTGCGGCATGATCGACGAGCCGGTGCAGAAGCGGTCGGGCAGGCGCACGAAGCCGTAGCGCTGGCTCATCCACAGCACCAGCTCTTCGGACAGGCGCGACAGGTGCGTCATGACCAGCGCCGCGGATGCGCAGAACTCGACGGCGAAGTCACGGTCGGACACCGCGTCGAGCGAGTTCTCGCAGACGCCATCGAAGCCGAGCTCGCGCGCGACGCGTTCGCGGTCGATCGGAAAAGTGGTGCCGGCGAGCGCGGCCGCGCCCAGCGGCAGGCGGTTCATGCGGCGGCGGCAGTCCGCGAGCCGTCCGCGGTCGCGCTCGAACATCTCGGCATAGGCGAGCAGGTGATGGCCGAAGGTCACCGGCTGCGCCACCTGCAGGTGCGTGAAGCCGGGCATCACCAGGGCGGCATGGCGCTCTGCCTGCACCGCGATCGCGCCAAGCAGCGCGTCAAGCCGCGCGCAGATGCCGTCGATCTCGTCGCGCAGCCACAGCCGCACGTCGGTGGCGACCTGGTCGTTGCGCGAGCGCGCCGTGTGCAGCCGCTTGCCGGGTTCGCCGACCAGCGCGATCAGGCGCTGCTCGATGTTCAGGTGCACGTCCTCGGCGCCGACGGACCACTTGAAGCGGCCGGCGTCGATCTCGCGGCGTATCGTCGTCATGCCGCGCTCGATGGCGGCAAGGTCGCGGCGCGAGATGATCGCCTGCGCGGCGAGCATGCGCGCATGCGCGAGCGAGCCGCGGATGTCGGCGTGGGCGAGGCGCCGGTCGAAGCCCACAGACGCGGTGAAGCGCGCGACGAGCGCGTCCACCGGCTCGCCGAAGCGGTCGGACCATTTCCTCTGCTTTACGCGCGCTGCGCGCTGCGCGCGCGGCCGCTTGGACGCAGCGGTGCTCATCGGGCATACTCGCCAGGCGCGATCCGCCGCGCGCCAATCGGGGCGCGCAAGCTCTGCCGCGCGCTGACTGGAGCGCGCAACCTGTTGATTTTGCGCATAGGATGTCAAGTATAAGGCAAGACGTTTCGGCCGACGCCCTCCCGGACTTCCGCAACCTCGGCGTCATTGCGCGCATCCTCATCGGCGTCAATGCCGCGCTGCTCGCGGCGGTGCTGTATGCCGCGCCCGGCCCCGCGTCGGCGCTGGACCTGTTCCTGCGCGGCGCGCTGCTGCTGGAGCCGCTCACGCTGGCGGCGATCCTGGTGCTGTACGCAGCCTCGCCTGCGCTGGCGCGCCTGCCGTACGCGGCCGGCTGCGCCGCGGTGCTGGGCATCGCGCTTGCGCTCGCGGCCGCGCTGCACGGCGCCGAGGCGGCGCTCGGCGGCACGCCTGCCTGGGCCAGGGTGCTGGGCTTCACCGCGGCCATGACGGCCGCATTGCTCGCGTACTTCCGCCTGTTTGCGCGTGCCTGGTCGCCGGCGCTGTCCGAGGCACGGCTGCAGGCGCTGCAATCGCGCATCCGGCCGCATTTCCTCTTCAACAGCCTGAACGCGGTGCTGTCGCTGATCCGCCAGGACCCGAAACGCGCGGAGCTGGCGCTGCAGGACCTTGCCGAGACCTTCCGCGCGCTGATGGGGGACGGCAGGCGGCTGGTGCGGCTGGCGGACGAGATCGAGCTGCTGGAACGCTATGCCAGCCTCGAACAGCTGCGCCTGGGCGAGCGGCTGCGCGTGGTCTGGGAGATCGACAGCGCGCCGCAGGACGCGCTGCTGCCGCAACTGATCCTGCAGCCGCTGCTCGAAAACGCGATCCACCACGGCATCGAGCCCGGCACCGGCGCGGGGGAGGTGCTGGTGCGGATCTGGCAGGACCGCAAGCGGGTGTGCGTGCGCATCGCCAACCCGCTGCTGGCGGGTGCCGTGCCGCAGCCAGGCAACCGCATGGCACTCGCCAACATCCGCGAGCGTCTGCTGCTCTTCTTCGACGCCGAGGCGCGCATCGACGCTGCCGCGACGGAAGGGCGCTACGAGGTCGCCATCGACATGCCGTATCGCATCGAAGCGGCCGCCGGGGAGCCTCGGTGAGCGACGCATTGCGCGTGTTCATCGTCGACGACGAGCCGCCGGCGCGTGCACGCCTGCGCGAGCTGCTCGCCGACGTCGCGGGCGACGTGCCGAACCAGGTGGTGGGCGAGGCAGCCAATGGCATCGAGGCGATCGACCGGCTGCCGGCCAGCGGCGCGTCGGTGCTGTTGCTCGACATCCAGATGCCCGGCGTGGGCGGGCTGGAGGTGGCGCGCCACCTCGCGCTGCTGCCGGCGCCGCCGGCGATCGTGTTCGTCACCGCGCACGATCGCCATGCGCTGGAGGCTTTCGAACTGAGCGCGCTCGACTACCTGATGAAGCCGGTGCGCGCCGAGCGGCTGGCCGCGGCGCTCCACAAGGCGGCGCACGCGCGCGCGCCGGATCGCGAGCGTTTGGGCGACGTGGCCGGACGGCTGCAGGCCGCGGGCGCGCGTCCGCGCGAGCACCTGTCGGTGGCGGAGCGCAACCGCATCGTGCTGGTTGCGGTCGGCGACATCGTCTACCTGAAGGCGGAACAGAAGTACGTCACGCTGCGCACGCGTGCGCGCGAGCATCTGGTCGAGGAGTCGCTGGTGTCGCTGGAGCGCGAGTTTGCGGCGCTGTTCGTGCGCGTGCATCGCAACTGCCTGGTGGCGCGCAGCGCCATCCGCGGCTTCGAGCGCGTCGCCGCGGCGGACGGTGACGAGGCGCACTGGCAGGTGGTGCTCGACGGTGTCGACGAGCGCCTGCCGGTGAGCCGCAGGCAATGGCCCGCGCTGCGCGGTATGGTGTCGGAATGAGCGCGGCCACTTCCGGCAGGATCGTCATCGCGACGCGTGCGAGCCGCCTCGCGCTGTGGCAGGCCGAGCACGTCATGGCGCTGCTCGTCGCGCGCCATCCCGGGCTCGAGGTCGAGCTGCTGCCGATGACCACCACCGGCGACGAGATGCTGGACGTGTCGCTGGACAAGGCGGGCGGCAAGGGCCTGTTCATCAAGGAACTCGAGACGGCGATGCTGGACGGGCGCGCCGACCTTGCGGTGCATTCGATGAAGGACATGCCGGCGGAACTGCCCGCCGGCTTCGCGCTCGCCGCGATCACTGCGCGGGACGATCCGCGCGACGCGTTCGTCTCGGTGCGGCACGCCGGCATCGACGACATGCCTGCGGGCGCGGCGCTCGGCACCTCGAGCCTCAGGCGCGCAGCGCAGGCGGCGGCACGGCGTCCCGACCTCGTCGTGCGCGCACTGCGCGGCAACGTCAATACGCGGCTCGCCAAGCTGGACCGCGGCGAGTACGCCGGCATCATCCTCGCGGCCGCCGGACTGAAGCGCCTCGGCCTCGCCGGACGCATCCGCAGCTTCCTGTCGCTGGAGGAAAGCCTGCCCGCGGCCGGCCAGGCGGCGCTGGGCATCGAATGCCTTGCCGCGCGCGCGGACGTCGCCGCGCTGGTCGCGCCACTCGCCGAACGCGAAGCGACGCTGTGCGTGCGCGCCGAGCGCGCGGTGAACCACGCGCTTGGCGGCAACTGCAGCATTCCGCTGGGCGCGCATGCGCAATTGCGCGGGGACATGCTACGGCTGCGCGCGCTCGTCGCGGCGCCGGACGGCCGTGCTTTCGCGCATGCCGATTGCGAAGGGCCCGCCGATGCGCCCGAGGCGCTGGGCGCGCGCGCCGCCGCGCTGCTGCGCGAGCGCGGCGCGGTCGAGATCCTCGATGCCCTGCGCGTGGCGTGAACGCGGCATGGGCAAGGCGTGAGCGCGGGGCCGCTTGCCGGGCGCGGCGTGCTCATCACCCGTCCGCGCGAGCACGCGGCTGCGCTCGCGAGGCTCGTCACCGACTCGGGAGGCGAGCCGATCCTTTTTCCCGCGCTCGAGATCGTCGACGTGCCCGATTCCGCGCCGCTCGCCGCGCTGCTGGACCGTCTGGATGACTTCGACCTCGCGGTGTTCATCAGCCCGAGCGCGGTGCGCAAGGCGCTCGCGCTGCTGCGCGCGAGGCGCGGCGACGCGCCCTGGCCGCCGCGCCTGCGCATCGCCGCCATCGGCCGCGGCAGCCGCCGCGCGCTCGAAGCGACTGGATTGCGCGACGTGATCGCGCCTGCCGCGCCTGCCGACAGCGAATCGCTGCTGGCGCTGCCTGAGCTGCGGGACGTGGCCGGACGCCGCGTCATCATCTTTCGCGGCGAGGGCGGCAGGGAGTTGCTCGGCGATACGCTCGCCGCGCGTGGTGCCGGGGTGGCGTACGCCGAGTGCTACCGGCGCGTACGCCCGGGCGCCGACGCCGGCCCGCTGCTCGATGCCTGGGAACGGGGCGGCGTGCACGCAGTGACGGTGAGTTCCGCCGAGGCACTGGCGAACCTTGACGACATGCTTGGCGAGCGCGGCAGGCGGTTGCTTCGCGCGACGCCGCTGTTCACCTCGCACGCGCGTGTCGCCGCCGAAGCGGCGCGCCTGGGCGCGACCGAAGTGCGGGTGGCGGGCCCCGGCGACGAGCAGATGCACGCGGCGCTGGTTGCATACTTCGCCGCAGCGCAGTAAAAGAACCCATGGATGCAAACGGCAATACCGGAAACGCGCGGCGGCGCTATGGCTGGCTGCTGCTCGCGCTGCTCGGCGCGGCGCTCATCGGGCTTTCGTGGCTCGATTCGAGGAACCGCATCGTCGCCACGCAGGAGGAACTGGCGCGGCGGCTGCGCGACATCGAGACCGACAGCCGCGATGCGCGCGCGCTCGCGCGCCAGGCGCAGGAGACCACGCGCGACATAGCGGTGAAGGTCGGCGCGCTCGAGGCGCGCTTCGCCGAGTCGCAGAGCCAGCAGCTTGCGCTGGAGGCGCTGTACCAGGAGCTGTCGCGCGGTCGGGACGAGTGGCAGCTCGCCGAAATCGAGCAGGTGCTCGCGATCGCGTCGCAGCAGCTGCAGCTCGCAGGCAATGTCAGGGCAGCGCTGCTCGCGCTGCAGCTTGCCGAGGCGAGGCTGGCACGCGCCGACCGACCGCAGTTCCTGCCGCTGCGCCGCGCGCTGGCGCGCGACATCGAGCGGCTGAAGGCGCTGCCGGCACTGGACCTGCCCGGCATGAGCGTCAAGCTCGACAGCCTGGTGGCGCTGGTGGACGCGCTGCCGCTCGCGCACGACGAGCGCGCGGAGCAGCCGGAGCCGGCGAAGCCCGCGGACAAGCCCGCGGCATCCTTCATGTCCCGCTTTGGCGGCGAACTGTGGTCCGAACTGCGCCAGCTGGTGACGATCCGGCGAGTGGAGACGCCGGAGGCGCCGCTGCTGCCGCCGGCGCAGGCCTACTTCCTGCGCGAGAACCTGAAGCTGCGCCTGCTGAGCGCCAGGATCAACCTGATGACGCGCGACGAGGCCGGGTACCGCGAGGACCTGCGCATCGCGCAGCGCTGGATCGGCAGGTACTTCGATGCGCGCGCCAAGCCGGTACTGGCGGCGCAGACGCAGCTGAAGCAGCTCTCGGCGGCGGCGATCAGCTTCGAGATGCCGTCGATCTCGGCGAGCCTGGAAGCGGTGCGGAACTTCAAGGCGCCGCGCGAGCGCAAACCCGGATGAAGGCGCTCGTCTGGCTGCTGGTCGCGTTCGCCGCGGCCGTCGCGATCGCGATCGTCGGCCGTGCAAGCGACGGCTACGCGCTCTTCGTCTACCCGCCCTGGCGCGTCGAGGTTTCGCTGGTGCTGCTCGGCGTGCTGCTTGCCGCCGCGTTCGTGCTCATGTACGTGGTCGTGCGCCTGGTGCACCACACGCTCGCGCTGCCGGTGCACGTGCGCGCATACCGCGAGCGGCGCCGGCAGGAGCAGGCGCTCGGCGCGCTGGCCGGAGCGCTGCAGTCGCTGCTCGAGGGGCGCTACGCGCGCGCGGAGAAGGAGGCCGGCATCGCCGCCGAAGGCAGCGTCGCGCCAGGCATTGCCGCGCTGATCGCCGCTCGCGCCGCGCACGAGCTGCGCGAGCCCGAGCGCCGCGCGCAATGGCTGGAGCGCGCAAAGCAGGCGGGCGAAGGCGTGCAGGCGGCGCGCCTGGTGACGCAGGCGGAGTTCGCGCTCGCCGAGCGCGATTTCGACGGCGCGCGCGAGGCGCTGCGCAACCTGCACGGGTCGGGGCCGCGCCACATCGCGACGCTGCGCATGCTGCTGAAGGCGGAGCGCGGCGCGCAGAACTGGCCCGAGGTGCTGCGCCTCGCGACCACGCTCGCCAAGCGCGACGCCATCGCGCCTGCGGCGGCCGAGGAGCACCGGATGCAGGCGCAACTGGCGCTGCTCGCGCAGGCGGCCGGCGACCGCGCCGGTTTCGAGGCGCTGTGGCGGCGCATTCCGGAGCACGAGCGCGTGCATCCGCGGCTCGCCACGGCCGCTGCGAGCCAGGCGGGCGCGCTGGGCCTGGCCTCGCTTGCGCGCAGCATGCTGGAGAAGAGCCTGGAATCGGAATGGAACGGGGCGCTGCTCGCTGCGTACGCGCAGCCCCCGGAGCTCGGTGCCGCCGAAGCGGATGCGGAGCTGCGCGCGCGCATCGAGCAGGGCGAGCGCTGGCTGGCGCGGCACCCGGACGATGCGCAGTTGCTGGCGATGCTGGGACGACTGTGCGCGCAGGCCCAGCTCTGGGGCAAGGCACACGACTACCTCGAGGCGAGCGTGGCGCGCGAGGACACCGCCGAGGCGAGGCTGGAGCTGGCGCGCCTGGCCGAGCGGCTCGGGCGGCCAGCAGCGGAGCACTACCGGCGCGCGGCGGAGCTCCCGTAGGCGGCCGGCGCACGACCAGCCCATGCTCGCGACGCTCGCCGCAATCTGGCTCCTGCACGTCGCCACGCTCGCCGTGCCGGGCGTGAACGCGCTGTTGATCTTCCAGCTCGCTGCCGGCGAGCGCGGGTACGGCGGCCTGTACGCCGCGCTGGGGATCGCGCTCGGCGCCCTGATGTGGGCGTCCGCGGCGGCGCTGGGCGTCAACGCGCTTTTCGCGGCGTTCCCGAGGTTCCGCACCGCGCTGCAGCTGGCGGGCGCGGGCTACCTGCTCTACCTGGGGGTGCGCCTGTGGTTCGCCGGGGCGCCGCGGGTCGCGGCGCAGTCGCGCAAGGTATCGTCCATGGCGGCGTTCCGGCTCGGGCTGCTCACCAATGCCACGAACCCGAAGGCGGCGCTGTTCTTCGGCAGCGTGTTCTCGGCGGCCCTGCCCGCGCAGCCGTCCGTCGTGCTGGTGCTAAGCGCGGTCGCGCTGGTGGTGTTCAATGCATTCTGGTGGCACGCGCTGCTCGCCTACCTGTTCTCCCGGCAGCGCGTCCGCAATGCGTACGCGCTGCGCTGGCGCCTGCTGAACCGCGTCTCGGGATCCATCGCGGGCGCCTTCGGCCTGGGTCTCGTCGCCGCATCCATTCGCGGGCCCGGCAATGACCTGCCCGCATAGGGGCGCGGCGGGTGCTCAGGCCCAGTCGCGCGGCCTGAGGAAGTCCGTGTACAGCTTCTCCTCCGGCGATCCCGGTTCCGGCTTCCAGTCGTAGCGCCACGCGGCTGCCGGGGGCATCGACATCAGGATCGATTCGGTGCGCCCGCCGGACTGCAGTCCGAACAGCGTGCCGCGGTCGTACACCAGGTTGAACTCCACGTAGCGGCCGCGCCGGTAGGCCTGGAACGCCCGCTCGCGCTCGCCGTAGGCGATGCCGCTGCGGCGCTCGACGATCGGCGCATAGGCGGTGAGGAAGCGGTCGCCCACCGCGCGCGTGAGCGCGAAGGCGGCATCGAATCCGCCCGCGGAATGGTCGTCGAAGAAGATGCCGCCGACGCCGCGGGTTTCGTTGCGGTGGCGCAGGAAGAAATACTCGTCGCACCACTTCTTGAAACGCGGGTGCAGGTCGGCGCCGAATGGTTCGAGTGCGCGCCGGCACTCGGCGTGGAAGTGGCGCGCATCCTCCTCGAACGGGTAGTACGGCGTGAGGTCCATGCCGCCGCCGAACCACCACACTGGATCCGACCCGGCCGCGGTGGCGGCAAAGCAGCGCACGTTCATGTGCACCGTCGGGCAGTAGGGGTTGCGCGGGTGCAGCACCAGCGATACGCCCATCGCCTCGAAGCCGCGGCCGGCGAGTTCCGGCCGCGATGCCGACGCCGAGGGCGGCAGCTTCCTGCCCATCACATGCGAGAACGCGACGCCGCCGCGCTCGAACACGCTGCCATCCTCGATCACGCGGGTCAGGCCGCCGCCACCCTCGGGCCGTTCCCAGGCATCGGCGCCGAAGCGCCCGTCATCGAGCGCTTCCAGCGCGCTGACGATGCGCTGCTGCAGGCCGGTGAAGTAGGTGCGTACCGCGGCGAGGTCCACCGGCGCTCAGCCCTTCTTCAGCGCCCGGTGGCCGATGTCCTTGCGGTACTGCATGCCGTCGAAGCGTATCGACGCGATCGCCTCGTAGGCGCGGCTGCGCGCGATGCGCAGCGCTTCGCCGAGCGCGGTGACGCAGAGCACCCGGCCTCCGGCGGTGACGAGCTGCCCGCCCTCGAGCTTCGTGCCCGCGTGGAATACCCTGCAGTCCGCTGTTGCCTGCGGCAGGCCGTCGATGCGCGCGCCCTTCCTCGGATCGTCCGGATAGCCCGGCGCCGCGAGCACCACGCCGAGCGCGGCGCGGCGGTCCCATTGCGCGCGCGCCTCGCCCAGCGTGCCCTCGACCGCGTGTTCGAGCAGGTCGACGAGGTCGGACTTCAGCCGCAGCATGATCGGTTGCGTTTCCGGGTCGCCGAGCCGGCAGTTGAATTCCACCGTGCGCGGCGCGCCCGTGGCGTCGATCATCAGACCGGCGTACAGGAAGCCGGTGAATGGCACGCCGTCCTTCGCCATGCCCGAGATTGCCGGCTGGATGATCTCGCGCATCACGCGCGCATGCACTTCGGGCGTGACCACCGGGGCGGGCGAGTACGCGCCCATGCCGCCGGTGTTCGGCCCCTGGTCGCCGTCGAGCAGGCGCTTGTGGTCCTGGCTGGTGGCGAGCGTGAGCACGCTTGCGCCGTCCGACATGACGATGAAGCTTGCCTCCTCGCCGTCGAGGAAGTCCTCGATGACGACGCGCGCGCCGGCGTCGCCCAGCCGGTTGCCCACCAGCATCATGTCTATCGCCGCGTGCGCCTCCGCGACGGTGGCGGCGACCACCACGCCCTTGCCGGCGGCGAGCCCGTCGGCCTTGATCACGATCGGTGCGCCGTGCTCGTCCGCGTAGGCCTTCGCCGCACCGGCTTCGGCAAAGGTGGCGTGCCGCGCGGTGGGTATGCCGTGCCGCGCCATGAAGCGCTTGGCGAAGTCCTTGGAACTCTCCAGCTGCGCCGCCGCGCGCGTCGGTCCGAAGATCTTCAGGCCCGAGTCGCGGAACGCATCGACGATGCCGGCCGCGAGCGGCGCCTCGGGGCCGACCACGGTGAGCTGTACGTTCTCGCGCGCAAAGTCCACCAGTTCAGGGATCGAGGAGATGTCGACGTTCTCGACGCCCGGCTCGGACGCGGTACCGCCATTGCCGGGCGCGACGTAGATCGTCTGCACGCGCGGGCTCTGCGCGAGCTTCCAGGCCAGGGCGTGCTCCCTGCCGCCCGAGCCGATGACGAGCAGCTTCATGTCAGTGCCGGAAGTGGCGCACGCCGGTGAACACCATGGCGACGCCGCGCTCGTCGGCCGCGGCGATCACCTCGTCGTCGCGCACGCTGCCGCCGGGCTGGATCACCGCGCCCGCGCCCGCGTCGATCACCACGTCGAGGCCGTCGCGGAACGGGAAGAACGCGTCCGACGCCGCGCACGCGCCCTGCAGCGACAGGCCGGCCGCCTGCGCCTTCGCCGCGGCGATGCGCGCGCTGTCGACGCGGCTCATCTGGCCTGCGCCGACGCCGAGCGTCATGCCGTCGCGCGCGTACACGACGGCGTTCGACTTCACGTGCTTCGCGACCTTCCATGCGAACAGCAGGTCGGCGAACTGCGCTTCGGCGGGCGGCTTCTTCGTCACCACCCTGAGCCCGCTGCGGACCACAGGCTTCGCGTCCGCGCTCTGTACCAGCATGCCGCCGCCGACGCGCTTGAATTCCTGCGCCTGAACCTCGTGCGACAGCGGCACCTCGAGCACGCGCAGGTTCTGCTTCGCCGCCAGCAGTTCCCTCGCCTCGGGTTCGACGCGGGGGGCGATGATCACCTCGGCGAACTGCGCCCCCACTGCCTCGGCGGCGGCACGGTCCAGCGCGCGGTTGAAGGCGATGATGCCGCCGAATGCGGACACCGGATCGGTGCTGAACGCCTTCGCGTAGGCGGCGTGCAGGCTGTCGCCGATGGCGACGCCGCAGGGATTGGCGTGCTTGACGATGACGCACGCAGGTTCGGTGAAGCTCTTCACGCACTCCCACGCTGCGTCCGAGTCGGCGATGTTGTTGTAGGAGAGCTCCTTGCCCTGAACCTGCCGGTAGTGCGCGATGCCGCCGGGAACCGGCGCGGCGTCGCGGTAGAACGCCGCCGACTGGTGCGGGTTCTCGCCGTAGCGCATGTCCTGCGCCTTGGTGAACTGCAGCGTCAGTACCTCCGGGTAGGTGCGTCTCGCGCCGGCTTCATCGAGCGAAGTGAGGTAGTTCGCGATCGCGCCGTCGTAGGCCGCGGTGTGCGCGAACACCTTCTTCGCGAGCGCAAACCGGGTCGCCGCGGAAACCTGGCCGGCGCCGCGCAGCTCGGCGATGATCGTCGCGTAGTCCGCGGGGTCGACGACGACCGCGACCGCGGCATGGTTCTTCGCCGCGGAGCGCAGCATCGCGGGGCCGCCGATGTCGATGTTTTCGACTGCCTCCTCGAGCCGGCAGTCGGGGTCCGCGACGGTGGCCTGGAACGGATAGAGGTTCACGACGACCAGGTCTATGGGAGCGATCCCCGCCTCGGCGATGGTCTTCATGTGCGCAGGCATGTCGCGCCTGGCGAGCAGGCCGCCGTGGATCGCCGGGTGCAGCGTCTTCACGCGGCCGTCGAGCATCTCGGGGAACCCGGTATGCGCCGACACCTCGGTGGCTGCGATGCCCTCCTTCTCCAGCAGCTTCGCGGTGCCGCCGGTGGAGACGATGGCGAATCCGAGCGACACGAGTGCGCGGGCGAACTCGACGATTCCCGCCTTGTCCGAGACGCTCAGCAGCGCGAACCGGGAGGGCTCCCGGCCCGGCGGCCGTGCGCCCATCGCCGCCGCCGTCACCCTTTGATCCGCAACTGCTGCATCTTCTTGCGCAGCGTGTTGCGGTTGATGCCCAGCATCGTTGCCGCCAGCGTGAGGTTGCCCTCGGCGCGCCCGAGCACCGTTTCGATCATCGGCTTCTCGATGTTACGCAGCACCATGTCGTAGATCAGCGTCGGCTGCTCGCCGTCCATGTCCTTGAAGTAGCGCTCGAGCGACCGCCTGACGGCGTCCGCGAGTTCGTTGGATCGGCTCATGCCGCGAGTTTCTCCCTGAAGCCGTCGTCGTAGAAGTCCGCCACGGCGCGCAGCTGTTCGCGCGCCGTGGCGATGCGCATGGCGGCGGCACGAAACGCGCCGCCGCCGGGCAGCCGTTCGACATACCAGCCGATGTGCTTGCGCGCGATGCGCACGCCGGCAGGCTCGCCGTAGAGCGAATATATGCCTTCGAGGTGCTCGATGACGACCGCGCGCATCTCGGCGCGCGAAGGCGGGGCGGGCAGCGTACCGGCGGCGAGCGACTGCGTGATGTCGCGGAATATCCACGGACGGCCGAGCGCGGCGCGCCCGATCATGACGCCATCGGCACCCGTGCGCGCGAGCACGCTCTGCGCATCCGCCGCGCTGCGGATGTCGCCATTCGCGATCACCGGGATGCCGACGGCCGCCTTGACCTGCGCGATGGTGTCGTACTCGGCCACGCCGTTGAACAGGCACGCGCGCGTGCGGCCGTGGATCGCCAGCATGCGGATGCCGCATTGCTCGGCAATGCGCGCGATGCGCGCGGCGTTGCGGCGGTCCGGCGCAGGGCCGGTGCGGATCTTCAGCGTCACCGGCACATCCACCGCGCCGGTCACGGCTTCGAGTATGCGCGCGACCAGGGGCTCGTCGCCAAGCAGAGCGGACCCCGCCTGTGCGTTGCAGACCTTCTTCGCCGGGCATCCCATGTTTATGTCGATGATCTGCGCGCCGCGCTCGACGTTATAGCGCGCGGCATCCGCCATCGCCGCGGGATCGGCGCCAGCGATCTGCACCGATACCGGCCCCGGCTCGCCTGCGTGCGCGATGCGAAGGAGCGACTTGCGGGACTCGCGCAGCTGCGGCTGCGATGACACCATCTCGGAGACCGCGAGCCCGGCGCCGTAGCGCCGCGCGATGCGCCTGAAGGGCCTGTCGGTGATTCCCGCCATCGGGGCGACAATGACCGGGTTGCGCAGCACGTACGCGCCGAGTTGCATGCAGGCAGGTTTCGAAGGAGGGTGCGGGGGAGCGGATTTTATCCGGTTTCAAGGCATCGCTGAAGGGCCGAACACCATGCGGCGCGCGAAGAAGCGCCGCGCAGGACCGCACGCATCCAGCGCGAGCATCGCAGCGCCGCGAAGCGCGCCGCTCAGGTCATTGTCGCCGGTGAACAGCGTCGCGAGCAGGTCGGTGACGGCGGTGGTGGCGCCGGCGTCGAGCTTGCGCAGCGCAGCGTAGCGCGCGAGCACACGCGGATCGCCCGCATCGGCATGCGCCGAAACGGTGCGCGCAAGCTCCCACGCGTCGCGCAGCCCGAGGTTCAGGCCCTGCCCGGCAACCGGGTGCAGCGCCTGCGCGGCGTTGCCGACGTAGACCTGGCGTCCGTCGACGCGCCGCAGGCGCCTGCGCAGCGAGAGCGGAACGCGCGAGCGTTGATGTACGCGCGTGAGGCGGCCCGCCCTGCGGCCGAACGCGAGCTGCAGCGCGGCCAGGAAATCCTCGTCGCCCGCCGCGGCGAGCGCCTCGGCGCGCTGCGTCTGCATGCCCCATACGACCGCATAGCGTCCCCGGTGCGGCAGCAGCGCGAGCGGGCCTTCGGCGGTGAAACGCTCCCATGCGCGGTCGCGCGACGCGGGCGATACCTCGACGTCGGCGACCAGCGCGTCCTGTGCGTAGCGCTTCTCGCGCATGCCCTCGGCTGCGCCCTCTGCGTGCGCGAGGCAGGCGGCCTGCAGCCTCTGGCCGGTGGACAGTTCGACCTGCAGCGCATCGGCGTCCGGCGTCACCGCGACGATGCGCGCATCTACGCGCACGCCCGCGGCGCGTTGCGCGAGCGCCTGCGCAAGCGCGCCGTAGTCGACGACATGGCCAAGCGCGGGCAGCCCCGCTTCGGCCGCGCCGAGCACGGTGCGGCCGAGGCGCCCGGCCTGCGATACGTGGATCGAATCGATCGGCGTCGCCTGCAGGTCCTGCCACGCATCCAGCCGCTCGAGCAGCAGCCGACTCGCGTGCGACAGCGCGATCGGACGGAATGCGCGCGCGCCGGCGGATGCGGGCTCGATCAGCGCGACCTTGCGCCCCGCGGCGGCCAGCGCGATGGCGAGCGTGGCGCCCACCGGCCCCGCGCCCGAGATGGCGACATCAAGCCGCATCGCGCATCAGATCCTCGACGTCGGCGATGCGCTTGGGCGTGGCCAGCGTGAGGACCTCGCAATCGCCATCGCGCACCACGACGTCGTCCTCGATCCGAATGCCGATATTGCGCAGCGCGGGCGGCACGTCGTCCCCGGCGCGTATGTACATGCCCGGCTCGACGGTCAGCACCATGCCCGGGACGAGGCTGCGCCACGCGCCGGCGCGCTTGTACTCGCCGGCGTCGTGCACGTCCAGGCCCAGCCAGTGGCCGGTGCGGTGCATGTAGAAGCGCCTGTAGCTTTCCTTCTCCAGCGCTTCCTCCAGCGTGCCCGCGAGCAGGCCGAGGTCGAGCATGCCCTGTGCGAGCACCTTCACCGCCGCGTCGTGCGGCTCGTTCCAGCGGTTTCCCGTGCGCACCCTGTCGATCGCAGCGGCCTGCGCTGCGAGGACGATCTCGTAGACGTCCTTCTGCGCCGCGCTGTAGCGGCCGCTGACCGGAAACGTGCGCGTGATGTCCGACGCATAGCCGTGCAGCTCGCAGCCTGCGTCGATGAGCAGCAGGTCGCCGTCCGCGAGCGGCGCATCGTTGCTGACGTAGTGCAGCACGCAGGCATTGGCGCCGCCGGCGACGATCGGCCAGTAGGCGGGGAACTGCGCGCCGTGCCGGCGGAACTCGTGCAGCAGTTCGGCCTCGATCTCGTATTCGTGGCGCCCGGCACGCGTCGCGCGCATCGCGCGCCGGTGCGCGTCGGCCGAGATCGTGGCCGCGCGGCGCATCAGGGAAAGTTCGCCTTCGTCTTTCACCAGGCGCATGTCGTCCAGCACCACGCGTATGTCGTGCAGGCGCTCAGGCGCGGCGATGCCGGCACGCGACTGCGCACGCACCGCGTTCAGCCAGCCCATGACGCGGGCGTCCCAGGCGGGGTCGGCGCCGGCCATGTAGTGCAGCGCGGGCTGGTCCGCGAGCAACCCGGGCATCATCGCGTCCAGCGACGATATCGGGTGCGCCTCGTCGAAGCCGAACAGCTCGCGCGCGGCGTCCGGGCCGTGCCGGAAGCCGTCCCAGGTTTCGCGCTCGGCGTTCTTCTCGCGGCAGAAGAGCAGTGTGCGCGGCTCGCTGCCGGCGACGACGACGACGACCGCTTCCGGCTCCGCGAAGCCGGTGAGGTAGAAGAAGTAGCTGTCATAGCGATACGGGAAGTGCGTATCGCGATTGCGGATGCGCTCCGGCGCGGTGGCGATGACCGCGACGCCTTCGTGCATGGCGGCCGCCAGCGCCTGCCTGCGGGCTGCGTGTGCTGCGCTTGCCGGAGTGCCTCCAGGCGCGTTCATGTGCTGCGTCCCTCGCTCTTCAGTCTCGCGGCCAGCTCGGCCAGCCTTTGCGGTGTGCCGACGTCGCTCCAGGCACCGCGGTGGATCTCGCCGCTGACGTCGCCACGGCGGGCGGCATCGTGCAGGATGGGCCCCAGTGGCGCCGCCTGGCCCGGCGTCACGTGCGCCACCAGGCGAGGCGCAATCAGTGCAATCCCTGCATAAGTGTAGCGCGGCGCCGCGTCGATGCCGACTTCGCCGTGCGCGAGCGAGAAGTCGCCTTGCGGCCTGAAAGCAGGGTTCGGCACGAGCACCAGGTGCGCCAGGCGCGCGCCGATGCCGCGGACGGCGAGCGCGGCGAAATCGACGTCGCAGTAGACATCGGCATTGACCAGCAGGAATGGTTCGGCACCCAGAAGCTCGCGCGCGGTGGCGATGCCGCCCGCGGTTTCGAGCGCCTCGGCCTCGCGCGAGTAGGCGATCGACACGCCCCATGCGCTGCCGTCACCGAGGCGCGCTTCGATCATTTCGGCGAGGTGCGAGACGTTGATGACGACCTCGCGAAAGCCCGCGCGGGCGAGCCGCTCCAGGTGCCATGCCACGAGCGGCTTGCCGCCGACCTCGATCAGCGGCTTGGGCGTGCGATCGGTGAGCGGGCGCAGCCGCTCGCCGCGGCCGGCAGCGAGGATCATGGACTTCACGGCAGAGCCTGCAGCAGCCGCGCGAGCGGCGCGAGCTCGCGGTAGCGCGAGGCGACCGCGCGCGCGTAGCCCATGAAGCGCGGCGTGTCGGCAACGTATTTCGGCTTGCCGTCGCGATGCGTCAGGCGCGCGAAGATGCCGAGCACCTTGAGGTGGCGCTGCAGCCCCATCCATTCGAACTCGCGCCAGAACTCGGCGAAGTCCGCGCGTACCGGCAGGCCGGCCTTGCGCGCGCGCTCCCAGTAGCGGATCGTCCAGTCGAGAACGCGCTCCTCGTCCCAGCTGATGAAGGCGTCGCGGAACAGGCTCGCCACGTCGTAGCTGAGCGGGCCATGCAGCGCGTCCTGGAAGTCGAGTATTCCGGGGCCGGGTTCGCAGACCATGAGGTTGCGCGGCATGTAGTCGCGGTGGACGTAGACCGCAGGCTGGGCGAGCGCGGCGCGCGCGAGCAGGCCACAGGCGGCGTCCAGGTCCTGCCGCTGCTGCGACGACAGCTGCAAGCCGAGGTGGTGGCCGACGTACCACTCGGGGAACAGCGCCATCTCGCGCAGCAGGATCGACTCGTCATAGGGCGCAAGTACGCCTGGCCGCGTCGCCAGCTGCCAGCGAACCAGCGCGTCGATGGCGTGCGTGAACAGCTGCGTGGCGTTGTCTTCGCGCAGTACGTCGAGGTAGGTGCGGTCGCCGAGGTCGGTGAGCAGCAGGAATCCCTGCGCCAGGTCCGCCGAGATCACCTCGGGCGCGTTCAGCCCGGCGTCGCGCAGCAGCGCCGCGACCTTGATGAACGGCGCGCAGTCCTCCTTGTCGGGCGGCGCGTCCATGACGATCTGCGTGCCGCCGTCATCCCATGCGGCCCTGAAGTAGCGGCGGAAGCTCGCGTCAGCCGAAGCGATCGCGAGCGTGAACCGCCGACCCGGAAACTGCGCGGCGAGCCAGCGCTCGAGCTGGCGGTAACGCTCATCCATTTCGTTGCGCATCGGGCGGAATTATGCGATTTTACAGTCGTACCCTAGCGTTTCCACCAACCAACTTCCGGCGCAACCCGTGCAGCCTCGTTTCGTGGCAATTGCCGCAGCATTCCTCGCTTCGGGCGCGCTGGCGCAGGCGGGCGGCGCACCGGCAGGCGGCGACAAGGGCCCGACGACGATCGATGCCGAGCGCATCGAGGGCGTGTCCGACCTCGAGGTGAATGCGCAGGGCCGGGCCGAGGTGAAACGCGACGACACCACGATTTTCGGCGAAGTGCTGCGCTTCAACCGCGAGTTCGACCGCTTCGAAGCGGATGGAGGCGCGCGCTTCGAGTTCGGCGCCGACCGCTTCTTCGGACCGCGCATGCGATACAACGCGCAGGACGGCACCGGCGTATTCGAGTCGCCGAGCTACAGGCTGGAGCGCGATCCGCCGGCGCGCGGCAGCGCGGAGCGCATCGAGCTGCTCGGGCCCGAGCGTTACCGGGTGACGAAGGGAACCTACACCACCTGCGAGCCGGGGCGCGACGACTGGTACCTCGAAGTGGGCCAGCTCGACCTCGACTACGAAGAGGACGTGGGCCGCGCGCGCAGCGCCAAGCTGCGTTTCTTCGATACCACGGTGCTAAACCTGCCGTGGATGAGTTTTTCCCTCGACCGGCAGCGCAAGTCCGGATTCCTCGTGCCCAGTTATGCGCGCTCGACGCGGCGCGGCTACGAAGTCAGCATCCCCTACTACTGGAACATCGCGCCGGAGATGGACGCCACGCTCACCGCGGTGATGATGAGCGACCGCGGCGCGCAACTGAAGACCGATTACCGCTACATCGGACACACGTACTCCGGCGAGGTGAAGTTCGAGCACATGCCGGACGACAAGGAGCTGAAGAAGGCGCGCACCGGCTTCAGCCTGTTGCACCAGCAGCACATCACGCCCTCGCTCTTCGGCCGGCTGGACCTGAACAAGGTCACCGACGACCGCTACTTCGTCGACCTCTCGAGCCGCGTCAACCAGGCCTGGACCGGCAACCTGCAGCGCGAAGGCTCGCTCAGCTACGGCGGCGAGCTGCTGGGCCTGAGCTACGGCGCGTCGCTGCGGCTGCAGCGCTTCCAGACCCTGCAGGACCCACTCGCGCCGGTGGGGATTCCGTATCACCGCGTGCCGCAGCTGAACCTGCACGCGGTGCGCAATGACATCGGCGGCTTCGCGGATTTCCAGCTGCCGGCGGAGTACGTGCGCTTCACGCATCCGACGCTGGTCGAGGGACAGCGCACGCTCTTCAACCCGTCGGTGAGCTTCCCGTTGCTTGCGCCCGGCTACTTCGTCACGCCCAAGCTCGGCGTGCGCCATGTGAAGTACACGCTGGAGCGCGCGGCGCCTGGGCAGGCAGGCATCCAGTCCTCGACCGCGCCGTGGCTGAGCGTGGATTCCGGGCTGACCTTCGACCGCCCGGTGACCTGGTTCGGCGAGAAGCTCACGCACACGCTCGAGCCGCGCGCGTTCTACGTGCGCATCCCGTATCGTGACCAGAGCCAGATGCCGGTGTTCGACACCGGCCTGTACGAGCTCAACTATGCGTCGATCTTCACCGAGAACCGGTTCGCCGGCGGCGACCGCATTGGCGACGCCAACGAGCTCACGCTCGCCGTCACGACGCGGCTGCTGGGCGCCGGCGGGCAGGAACTTTTCCGCGCGCTGCTCGGTCAGAGGTTCTACTTCCAGGACGAGCGCGTGGGCCTTGCGCCGGGTTCGCCGTTGCGCACCCATCGCCGTTCCGACATTCTCGCGTCGGTGAGCGGCCAGGTCGGCAGGCACTGGAGCTTCGAGACCGCGATGCAGTTCAATCCGCGGGAGGAACGTGCCGAGCGCTACAGCGCGGCGGTGCGCTACTCCCCCGAGATCGCCAAGGTGCTGAACCTGAGCTACCGCTTCAATCGCAACATCCTGCGCCAGGTCGACGTGTCGGGCCAGTGGCCGATCGCGCCGGGCTGGTTCGGCATCGGCCGCCTGAACTATTCGTTCCCCGACCGGCTGGTGCTCGAAGGCCTGGCGGGCGTCGAGTACAACGCCGGCTGCTGGGTGTTCCGCGCGGTCGCGCGGCGCATCCAGGCGGCGGTGCAGACTACCTCCACCGAGCTGCTGTTCCAGCTCGAGTTCAATGGCTTCGGCCAGTTCGGCACCGGCGACGCGTTGACGCTGTTGCAGCGAACCGTGCCGGGCTACGCGCAGACCAACCCGAGTGACCGCAACCTGGTGCCGCCGAGCCTGCAACGACGCCTGCCCTACGAGCAGGTGTACTAGTTGAGCGGAACCGTGCGCCGCTTTGTCGTCTTCCTCTGCCTTGCGCTGGCAGCGCTGCCGGCCGCGCTGGCGCAGCGCATATCGCTGGTGGACCGCATCGTCGCCGTGGTGAACAGCGAAGTCGTCACCATGAGCGAGCTGTCCGAGCGCATGGACTTTGCGCTGCGCCAGTTGCAGCGGCAGGGCACGCCGCCGCCCGATCGCGCGACCTTGCAGACGCAGGTGCTGGAGCGGCTGATCGTAGACAAGGCACAGCTGCAGTTCGCGCGCGATTCCGGCATACGCGTGGACGAGGTGCAACTCGACCGCGCGATCGAGCGCATCGCGGAGAACAACAACCTTTCCCTTGCCGCGTTCCGCCAGGCGCTCGAGCGAGATGGCGTGCAGTTCGACCGCTTCCGCGAGGAAGTGCGCCAGCAGATCCTGCTGACCCGCCTGCGCGAGCGCGAGGTCGACGACAAGATCCAGGTCAGCGAGAGCGAGATCGACCTCTACCTGGAAGAGGCGGCTAAGGCGCCGGCGGCGGAGGCGGGCGCCGAGTTCGAGCTCTCCCACATCCTGGTGCGCATTCCCGAGCAGGCCAGTCCCGAGCGCGTCGAGGCGGCGCGCCAGCGCGCCGAGAAGGCGCGCAGCGAAGCCGGCGCCGGGGGCGATTTCGGCCGGGTCGCGGCAAGCTATTCGGATTCGCCGGACGCGCTGCGCGGTGGCGCGATGGGCTGGCGAGCAGCGGATCGCCTGCCGGAGATATTCACCGCTGCGCTCAGGACGATGCGCCCCGGCGAAGTCAGCGAAGTGCTGAGGAGCCCGGCGGGTTTCCACGTGCTGAAGCTGACGGGGCGGCGCGGTGGCCAGCCCTTGCCGGCCAGCGGTCCGGTGGTGCAGACACGCGTGCGGCACATCCTCGTGCGCACGAACGAGCTGGTGTCCGAGGCCGATGCGCAACGCCGGCTGAACGGCTTGCGCGAGCGCCTTACCGTGGGCAAGGCGGACTTTGCCGAGCTCGCGCGCCTGCACTCGGAGGATGGCAGTGCGGCACGCGGCGGCGACCTTGACTGGGTCTATCCCGGGGACACGGTGCCCGAGTTCGAGCGCGCGATGTCCGAATTGAAACCCGGCGAAGTCAGCCCGCCGGTGAAGACGCCGTTCGGCTGGCACCTGATCCAGGTCATCGAGCGCCGCACGGCGAGCGTGAGCGCCGAGCGCCGCCGCCTGCAGGCGCGCATCGCGCTGCGGGAACGCAAGTCCGACGAGGCGTTCCAGGAGTGGATCCGCCAGTTGCGCGACCGGACTTACGTCGAACTGCGGCTAGAGGACAAGTAGATGGCACGCACGCGGCCGGTCGTCGCCGTGACCAGCGGCGAGCCGGCCGGCATCGGCCCGGAGATCTGCGCGTCGCTGGACGCCGCGCGGTTCGACGCCAGGCTGGTGCTGATCGGCGATCGAGACCTGCTCTCGGAACGCGGCGCGCGCGCGGACGCCGAGATCGAGCACGTGCCGCTCGGCGCGCGCTGTGTCGCCGGCAGGCTGGATGCGGCGAACAGCCGCTACGTGCTGGCGGTGCTGGACCGCGCGATCGACGGCTGCCTCGCCGGCAGCTACGACGCCATGGTGACCGCGCCAGTGCAGAAAAGCGTCATCAACGACGCCGGCATCGCCTTCACCGGGCATACCGAGTACCTCGCCGCGAGGGCTGGAACGGACGTGGTGATGATGCTCGCTGGCGGCGGCCTGCGTGTGGCGCTGGCGACGACGCACCTTGCGCTCGCCGACGTGCCGGCGGCGATCACGCGCGCCGGGCTGGAGAACACGCTGCGCATCGTCGAGCGGGACCTGCGCACGCGATTCGGCATCGCGCGGCCACGCATCCTTGTCTCCGGCCTGAATCCGCACAGCGGCGAGGGCGGACACCTGGGCCGCGAGGAGATCGACGTCATCGCGCCGGCGGTGGCCGCGCTCGCAGCCGCGGGGCTCGCGGTCGAGGGGCCGATTCCGGCCGATACCCTGTTCGTGCCGGAGCGCCTGAAGGGCGTGGATTGCGTACTTGCGATGTACCACGACCAGGGGCTGCCCGTACTGAAGTACGCGAGCTTCGGCCGCGGCGTCAACGTCACGCTGGGACTGCCGTTCGTGCGCACGTCGGTGGACCACGGCACGGCGCTGGATCTCGCCGGCAGCGGCAGGGCCGATGGCTCCAGCCTCGCCGAAGCCGTGCGGCTGGCGCTGCAACTCGTGCGGTGAGCGTGCAGCGCCCGGACGTGGCGCGCAAGCGCCCGCATGCGACGCGCAAGCGCTTTGGCCAGCACTTCCTGCACGATGCCGACGTCATCCGGCGCATCGTCGATGCGATCGCGCCTGCGCCGGGCCAGGCGATCGTCGAGATCGGCCCAGGGCAGGGGGCGCTGACCCGGCCGCTGCTCGAGCGCGGCGCTGCTCTGCAGGTGATCGAAATCGACCGCGACCTCGCCGCGCGCATGCACGAGCGCCACGGTGAAGCGCTCCGCGTGCATTGCGCCGACGCGCTCGAGTTCGACTTTGGCACGCTGCCGCGGGGTACGCGCATCGTCGGCAACCTGCCCTACAACATCTCGACCCCGCTGCTGTTCCACCTCGCGCGCTGGGCCGACCGCGTCGGCGACATGCATTTCATGCTTCAGCGCGAAGTGGTCGAGCGCATGGTGGCGCAGGCATCCACGCCGGCCTACGGGCGGCTGTCGGTGATGCTGCAGGTGCGCTTTCGCATGGAGCTGCTGTTCCTCGTTCCGGCCGACGCATTCACGCCGCCACCTGCGGTCGAATCCGCGGTGGTGCGCATGCTGCCGCTGGCGCAGGGCGAGCGGCCGCAGGTGGACGAGCGCGTGTTCGCCGAAGTCGTCAGCCGCGCGTTCTCGTCGCGCCGCAAGACCCTGCGCAATGCGTTTAAGCTGGAAGAAGCGGAGCTCGCGGCGCTGGGCCTGGAGCCGAAGCTGCGGCCGGAGAACCTGGCGCCGGCGGACTATGTGCGCATCGCCAGGCGCGTCAGCGCGGCTTGCGCTCGATGAACTCGATCTTGTAGCCGTCAGGGTCCTCGACGAACGCGATGACGGTGGTGCCGCCCTTCACCGGCCCGGCCTCGCGCGTCACCTTGCCGCCGCGCTGCCTGACGTCGTCGCAGGCCGCCGCTGCGTCCGGCACCTCGATCGCGAGGTGGCCGAAGGCGGTGCCGGGCTCGTAGCGCTCGACGCCGTAGTTGTAGGTCAGTTCGATCACGGACGCCTTGTCTTCGGTGTCGTAGCCGACAAAGGCGAGGGAATACTTCTGGTCGGGCCGGTCGGTGCTGCGCAGGAGCTTCATGCCCAGCACCTCGGTGTAGAACTTCAGCGAGCGCTCGAGATTGCCGACGCGCAGCATGGTGTGCAGGAGTCTCATGCGTCGATCTTACAACGGGCAGAGCTCCTTCTGCTGCGCCTCGATCCATTCCTGCGCCAGCGTGTTGACCTCCTCGGCGCTCCTGCCCCGCGTGTCGATCGGCGGGCCGATGCGCACGGTGACCGTTCCGGGGCGCTTCAGGAACGCGTTTCGCGGCCAGTACAGGCCGGCGTTGTGCGCCACCGGCACCACCGGCGCGCCGTTCTCGGAGGCTAGCCAGGCGCCGCCGATGCGAAAGCGGCCGCGCCTGCCAGGCGGCACGCGCGTGCCCTCCGGGAACACCACCACCCAGAAGCCCTGCGCGAGACGCTCGCGGCCGCGGCGCGCCAGCGCGCGCAGCGCGGCGACGCCGCGGCCGCGGTCGATCGCGATCGGGCTCATCAGTGCGAGGCCCCAGCCAAAGAACGGAATCCACAGCAACTCGCGCTTCAGCAGCCACACCTGCGGCGGGAAGATGATCTGGTAGGCGAGCGTCTCCCACGCCGACTGGTGCTTGGAGAGGATCACGGCCGGTTCCGGCGGCAGGTGCTCGCGGCCCTGCACCTTCCAGCGGATGCCGAGTATCCAGCGCGCCAGGTACACCGCCGCGCGCGACCATCCGGAAATAATGCGATAGCGCATCTGGCGCGGCAGCGGGAAGGTGGTGAGCGCGAGCAGCGCGTAGGGCGGGGTGATGAGGACGAGCGCGAGCGCGTACAGGCCTGAGCGCAGGACGATCACGGCGCCAGCAGCTCGCTGAATGCTCCGAGGTCGTCGCATACCAGCGTACCAAGCGGCAGGCCGCCCGCGTCGCGCGTCTTGCGGCCATTGCCGGTGAGCACCAGCACCGGCCTGGCGCCCGCGGCCTGCGCGGCCTCGAGGTCCTTCCTCGAGTCGCCCACCATGGGCACGTCCTTCAGGTCGACGTTCATGCGCCTGCCAATCTCCAGCAGCATGCCGGGTGCCGGCTTGCGGCAGCCGCAGCCGGCGTCGGCCGCGTGCGGGCAGAAGAACACCGCGTCGATGCGGCCGCCGGCCTGCTGCACCTCGTGGTGCATCTTGCCGTGGATCGCGTTCAGCGTCGCCATGTCGAACAGGCCGCGCCCGATCCCCGACTGGTTGGTCGCCACGACGACGTGGTAGCCGGCATGCGACAGCCGCGCGATCGCCTCCAGGCTGCCCTTGATCGGCTTCCATTCCTCGGGCGACTTGATGTACTTGTCGCTGTCGTGGTTGATGGTGCCATCGCGATCGAGGATCACCAGCTTCATCGCGCCAGCCTCGAGAGGTCGGCGACGCGGTTCATCGCCTCGCGCAGCTCGTGCAGCAGGGCAAGGCGGTTCCTGCGCAGCCGGTCGTCGTCCACCATCACCATGACCTTGTCGAAGAACGTGTCGACCGGCGCCTTCAGCACCGCGAGGCTCACCAGGTAACCGGCGTAGTCGCCGCTTTCGTACAGCGGCTTTGCCTTCGCGGAGGCATCGCGGATGGCTTCGTGCAGCGCGCGCTCCGCCGGGTCGGACAGTTCGCCTGGTTCGGTGTTCACGAAGGCCTCTCCCTTCGCCTCGGCCTGCTTCAGGATATTGGCGACCCGCTTGTTCGCGGCGGCGAGGCTCGCGGCTTCCGGCAGCGCCTCGAAGGCCTGCACCGCTTCGAGCTGCAGCGGAACCACGCCGAGATTGACCGGCCCCTTGCTCAGCACCGCGTCGATCTGCAGCGTGCTGAAGCCCAGATCCCTGAGGTAGCCGCTGAAGCGGTCGTAGATGAACTGCACCAACGCAAGCGGCGCCTGATTGCGGAACGGCGAGAACGCCGCGGCGGCGAGTTTCTGCAGCGACAGGTGCAGGCGATTCTCCACCAGGATGCGTACGGCGCCGAGCGCGGCGCGGCGCAGGCCGAAAGGATCCTTGTCGCCGGTGGGTTGCTGGCCGATGCTGAACATTCCGGCAATCGCGTCTAGCTTGTCCGCGAGGGCCACGGCGCACGCCACCTGACCGTGGGGCAAGCGGTCGCCGGCGTAGCGCGGCCGGTAGTGCGCCTCGATCGCGTCGGCGACCTCGGCCGGCTCGCCGTCATGCAGCGCGTAGTAGCGCCCCATGGTGCCCTGGAGTTCCGGGAACTCGCCGACCATGCCGGTAAGCAGGTCCGCCTTCGCCAGCCATGCCGCGCGCTCGGCGAGCACGCGGTCGGCGCCAAGCTGCGCGGCGATCGCACCGGCGAGCTGCTGGATGCGCATCACGCGCTCGAGCTGGCTGCCGAGCTTGTTGTGGTGCACCACCTTCGCCAGCTCCGGCACGCGGGATTCGAGGCGGGTTTTTCGGTCCTGCTCATAGAAGAAACGCGCGTCCTCCAGCCGCGGCCGCACCACGCGCTGGTTGCCGCTGACGATGTGGCGGGGGTCATCGAGCCGCATGTTCGATACGATGAGGAACTTCGGCAGCAGCCTGCCGCCCGCGTCGAAGAGCGGGAAGTACTTCTGGTTCTGCCGCATGGTCAGGATCAGGCATTCCTGCGGCACCTCGAGGAATCCCGGGTTGAAGCCGCCCATGTAGACGCTCGGATGCTCGACCAGCGCCGTGACCTCGTCGAGCAGGTCCTCGTGGCTCCCCAGGCTCGCGCCCTCGCGCCGGGCCTGCGCTTGCAGCGCGGCATCGATGCTGGCGCGGCGCGCGGCGAAGTCGGCGATCACCATGCCGTCGTCGCGCAGCCGTGCTTCGTACTCGTCGGCCGAGCCGAGGACGATTTCGCCCTTGCCCATGAAACGGTGCCCGAGCGTGCGATTGCCCGCCTCGAGGCCGAGCACGCTGCCCGGAACCACGCGCGCGCCGTGCAGCATCACCAGGCCATGCACCGGGCGCACGAACTGCGCCTCGCCCGCGCCCCAGCGCATCAGTCTGGCGATGGGCAAGGACTTCAGTGCCGACTCGACCTTCGGCGCGAGTGCCGCGTCAAGCGTCAAGCCCCTGGCCAGGTCGCGGTGCGCATGCACGCGCCCCTTGGGCGTGTCGACCTGGACAAGCGCCTCGACCGCGACGCCGTGCTTGCGCGCGAAACCCTCGACTGCCCCAGCCGGTGCCTTCACCGATGGCCCTGTCACCTCGATTGCCCGGTCTGGCGCCGCTTCGCGCACGCCGGTGACGAGCACGGCGAGCCGCCGCGGCGTGGCGAACGCGCGCGACGTGCCCGTCTCGCCAACGAAGCCGTCGGCGCGCAGTCCGGCGAGCAAGGCGCCACCGAAGGCCTCGGACAATCGCAGCAGCGACTTGGGCGGCAGCTCCTCGGTCAGCAGCTCGACCAGCAGCGTCGCTTGCGTCATTTCGCCGCCGCCATCGGGAAGCCGAGCCGCTCGCGCGACTCGTAGTACGACTTGGCCACCGCCCGCGCCAGCGCGCGCACGCGGCCGATATAGGCCGCGCGCTCGGTCACGGAAATCGCGCCGCGTGCATCCAGCAGGTTGAAGGTGTGCGAGGCCTTCATCACCATCTCGTACGCGGGCAGCACGCACGCGGCCTCGACCAGGCGCCTTGCCTCGGCTTCGAACTCGCCGAAGTGTCGGAACAGCATGTCGACGTTGGCGAGCTCGAAGTTGTAGCGCGACTGCTCGACCTCGTTCTGGTGGAACACGTCGCGGTACAGGACGGGAGTCGACGCTCGCGTCTCCGCAGGAGTCGACGCTCGCGTCTCCGCGCCCGTCGTCCAGACGAGGTCGTAGACGCTTTCCTTGTCCTGCAGGTACATCGCCAGGCGCTCGAGGCCGTAGGTGATCTCGCCCAGCACCGGCCTGCAGGCGAGCCCGCCGGCCTCCTGGAAATAGGTGAACTGCGTCACCTCCATGCCGTCCAGCCACACCTCCCAGCCCAGGCCCCATGCTCCGAGCGTGGGCGACTCCCAGTCGTCCTCGACGAAGCGGATGTCGTGCGCCCTCGGGTCGATGCCGAGGCGGCTGAGCGAGCCGAGGTAAAGCTGCTGGAAATCCGGCGGCGAGGGTTTCATCACCACCTGGTACTGGTAGTAGTGCTGCAGCCGGTTGGGGTTGTCGCCGTAGCGACCATCCTTCGGGCGGCGCGAGGGCTGCACGTACGCGGCGTTCCAGGGCTCGGGGCCGATGGCGCGCAGGAAGGTCGCGGTATGGAAGGTGCCCGCGCCCACCTCCATGTCGTAGGGTTGCAGCAGCGCGCAGCCCTGCTCGTCCCAGTATTCGGCGAGCCGCAGTATCAGTTGTTGGAAGGTCAGCATGCGGCGCGGGAAAAGCGCGAAATTATAGCCGCCACGGCCAGAATCAGCGCGGCGAGCGCGAGCGCAGCGAGGTCGCCAACGCGTACGTACGGCGTCGACCCGACGTAGAGCGATGCTTCGATCTCGATGCTGCCGGGCTCGAACTGCGCCAGCCGCGCGACCACGCGCCCGTCGCGCCCCACCGCGGCGGTGACGCCGGTGTTGGTCGCCGCCAGGTGCATGCGCCCCGTCTCGATGGCGCGCATGCGCGCGATCTGCAGGTGCTGGGCCGGGGCCAGCGAATCGCCGAACCAGGCCACGTTCGAGACGTTGACGAGCAGTTCGGCCGCGGGAAGCTGCCGCGCCAGCTCCTCGCCGAACGCGTTCTCGTAACAGACCGAAATCGCCACGCGCGTGCCCGCCACTTCCAGCGCCCGCGGGCGATCCGTTCCGCGCGCGAAGTCCGACAGCGGGATCGACAGCAGCCGCAGCACCCAGCCGAAGCCGGGCGGAATGAACTCGCCGAAGGGCACCAGGTGCGACTTGTCGTAGCGCTGCGCTGGCGACACGCCGAGCGTGACGACGCTGTTCACGTACGCGTCCGGCGCAAGGCGCACCGGCACGCCGAGCAGCAGGTCGCCGCCGTTCCTGCGCGCTGCCGCCGCAAGGCGCGCGACGTAGGCCGGATCGACGAGGTCGAGGAAGCGTGGAATCGCGGTCTCGGGCAGCACGATGAGGCGGCCGCGTGCCGCCTCGGCCAGTTCGGCGTAACGCGCGAGCGTGCGCGCGTAGCGTTCCGGCGCGAACTTCATCTGTTGCGGGATGTTCCCCTGCAGCAGCGTCACGGCGAGCCGGCCTGCAGGTGCGGTCCATTCGTGCTGCCTCAAGGCCTCGCCGCAGGCGGCGAGCGCAAGCACCGCGCCGATCGCGGCGACGAAGGCGTGTCGGCGCGCCGCGCACCAGGCGAAGCCCGCCATCGCCAGCACGGCAAGCGTGCAGCCGTACATGCCGAGCAGCGGTGCGTAGCCGGCCAGCGGCCATCCCGGCACCGCGGATCCGAAAGCAAGCCACGGAAAGCCGGTGAGGATGCTGCCGCGCACCCACTCGGTGGCGGTCCATAGCGCAGGGATCACCAGCGTCGCGCGCACCACGGGTCCGGCGGGCACGTGTGCCTGCAGCCAGCCGGCAAGCGCCGGAAACAGCGCGAGGAAGGCGCAGAAGCCGATCGTGGCGATTGCCGCGACCGGCGCCGCCATGCCGCCGAACTGGTGCAGGCTCACGTACACCCAGGACACGCCGGCGCCGAACAGCCCGGCGCCGAACCACCAGCCGGTCCAGGCCGCATCGCGAGGGCTGGATGCGGTGCTCCACAGGTGCACCAGCAGCGCGAGCGCGACGAGCGCAAGCGGCAGCGCATCGAATGGGGAGAATGCCGTGACCGCGAGCGCGCCGGCTGCGAACGCCGCGGCGTTCCTGCGCCTCACGTCCTGGGCTTGTCGACGATCAGCGTGTACACGCGCCGGCTGTCGGCGCGCAGCACCTGGAAGCGGAAGCCGCCGATGGTGATCGACTCGCTGCGCCTGGGCACGCGCCCGAGCTGCGCGATGACGAGCCCGCCGACGGTGTCGAATTCCTGGTCGGGAAACGTGGTGCCGAAGGCGGCGTTGAAGTCCTCGATCTGCGTCACTGCCTTGACGCGGTAGCGCCCGCTCGATTCGAGCAGGATGTTGTCGCTTGCCTCGTCGAAATCGTACTCGTCCTCGATCTCGCCGACGATCTGCTCGAGCACGTCCTCGATCGTCAGCAGGCCGGCGACGCCGCCATACTCGTCGACGACGATCGCCATGTGGTTGCGGCTGGCGCGGAACTCGCGCAGCAGCACGTTCAGCCGCTTGGATTCGGGCACGAAGATCGCCGGGCGCAGCATCTCGCGCACATTGAAGTCCTCGTCGCCGGCGTAATAGCGCAGCAGGTCCTTGGCGAGCAGGATGCCGATGACGTCGTCGCGATTCTTGTCGACGACCGGAAACCGCGAATGCGCGGTTGCGATGACATGGGGAATGAACTTGTCCGGCGGATCATTGATGTCGATGACGTCGACCTGCGCCAGCGGGATCATGATGTCGCGAACCTGCAGCTCGGCGACCGCCATCGCGCCCTCGATGATCGACAGCGCCTCGGCGTCGATCAGGCCGCGCTTGTATGCCGAGCGCAGCAGGTGCAGCAGGCCGTCGCGGTCTTCGGGCTCGCGCGCCACCAGCGCGGAAACGCGCTGCAGTAACGTAGGTCGCGGGGATTCGCTCATCGTGTGTTTCGCGCCGATTCTACAGCGTAGGGGTCGGCGTACCCGAGCCGTGCGAGCAGCCTCGCCTCGGCGCCTTCCATGCGCCGCGCCTCGCCGGGGCGCTCATGGTCGTAGCCGCGCAGGTGCAGCATGCCATGCACCACCAGGTGCGCGTAGTGCGCATCGAGCGCGATACCGCGCTCGCGCGCCGCGCGCGCTAGCACCGGATGGCAGAGCACGATGTCGCCCGTGCGCGGCGACGCGCAATACACGAACGTCAGCACGTCGGTGGCGTAGTCGCGTCCGCGGTACACGCGGTTCAGCCGCCGCGCCTCCGCGCTGCCGACGATGCGCAGTGTGACCTCGGCGCGCCCGCGCAGCGCCGCGTGCGCCCAGCGACGCAGGCGCGCGCGCGCGGGTACCTTGGCGGCGGCGACCGCCACCTGAACCGCGATGCTAGCTCCGGGCCTGCTCGCCTGCCGTGTCCGCGTGGCGCTCATAGGCCTCGACGATACGCGCCACCAGCGGGTGCCGGACGACGTCGGCCGCGGTGAACTCGGTGAACGCGATGCCGCGCACCTCGCGCAGGACGTGGCGTGCCTCGATCAGGCCGCTCTTCTGGCCGCGGCCGAGGTCGATCTGCGTCACGTCACCGGTAACCACGGCCTTGGCGCCGAAGCCGATGCGCGTGAGGAACATCTTCATCTGCTCGGGTGTCGTGTTCTGCGCCTCGTCGAGGATCACGAACGCGTGATTGAGCGTGCGGCCGCGCATGTAGGCGAGCGGCGCGAGCTCGATGGTGCCGCGCTCCAGCAACTTGCCGGTCTTGTCGAAGCCCATCAGGTCGTACAGCGCATCGTAAAGCGGCCGCAGGTACGGATCGACTTTCTGCGCCAGGTCGCCGGGCAGGAAGCCGAGGCGCTCGCCGGCCTCGACCGCCGGGCGCACCAGCACGATGCGCTTGACCGCGTCGCGCTCGAGCGCGTCCACGGCGCAGGCGACGGCGAGGTAGGTCTTGCCGGTGCCGGCCGGGCCGATGCCGAAGCTGACGTCGTGCGCAAGGATGCTGGCGAGGTACTGCTGCTGGTGAGGCGTGCGGCCCTTGAGGTCTGGCCTGCGCGTGAGCAGACGCGGCGCCTCGTCGGAACCGACGGCCGCGGCAGGGTCCCCGCGCATGATCTCGGCGAGGCCGAGCTGCACGTCGTCGACCGACAGGTCCTCGGCAGCCCTGGCGTAGAACATCTCCAGGGCGCGCGCGGCACGGGCGGCCTGGGCGGGTTCGCCGCGCAGCGTGAAGCGCGCGCCGCGCCGTGCAATCGACACGTCGAGCGCGGATTCGATCTGCCTCAGGTTGGCATCCAGCGCGCCGCACAGCCGCGCGAGGCGCTGGTTGTCTTCGGGATCGAGGGCGACGTGCAGCGGCCGGGCGCGCGTCAAGCCGGCTCGCCCCTCAGCGTGTGCGCGCGCGCCTCGGTGATGCGCACGTCGACGAAGCCCCCGGCCATCTCCGGCGTGCCGCGGAAGTTCACCGTGCGCCCGTTCGGCGTGCGCCCGGACAGTTCCAGCGGGTTCCTCGCGGAAGGACCTTCGACCAGGATGCGCTGCGCGCTGCCGACCATCGCATCCGCGATCGCGCGTGCGCTCGATTCGATCTCGCGCTGCAGCCGCTGCAGGCGCGCGAGCTTCTCCTCGTGCGGCACCGGGTCGGGAAGCTCCGCCGCCGGGGTCCCCGGCCTCGGGCTGTAGGCAAACGCGTATGAATCGTCGAAGCCGAGCTCGCGCGCGAGGCGCAGCGTGGCGTCGAAATCCTCTGCGGTCTCGCCGGGAAAGCCGACGATGAAGTCCGAGGACACACTGATGTCAGGTCGCGCCCGGCGCAGCGCGCGCACGATCGCGCGGTACTCGAGCGCGGTGTAGCCGCGCTTCATCGCGGCGAGGATGCGGTCCGAACCCGACTGCACCGGCAGGTGCACGTGCGCGGCGAGCGCAGGCAGCGTCGCGTGCGCATCGATCAGGCGCCGCGTGAATTCGCGCGGGTGCGAGGTGGTGTAGCGGATGCGCCCGATGCCGTCGATCTCGGCGATGCAGGCGAGCAGCTCGGCGAAGTCTGCTGCCTGTCCGTCGATGCTGCCGCGCCACGCGTTGACGTTCTGGCCCAGCAGCGTCACTTCCCGCACGCCGCCTTCAGCCAGGCCGGCGATCTCGGCAACGACGTCGTCGAAGGGACGCGACACCTCGTTGCCGCGGGTGTACGGCACGACGCAGAACGAGCAGTACTTGCTGCAGCCTTCCATGATCGACACGAATGCGGTGGGACCCTGTGCCCGCGGCGGCGGCAGGCAATCGAATTTCTCGACCTCGGGAAAGCTCACGTCCACCTGGGGTATGCCGGTTTCGCGCCTGCGCGCGAGCAGTTGCGGCAGGCGGTGCAGCGTCTGCGGGCCGAATACCACGTCCACGTAGGGTGCGCGCTCGAGTATGCCGGCGCCTTCCTGGCTCGCCACGCAGCCACCCACCGCAATCATCAGGTCGGGCTTCACCTGCTTCAGCTGCTTCATGCGGCCGAGGTCGGAATAGACCTTGTCCTCGGCCTTCTCGCGCACCGAGCAGGTGTTGTAGACGATCAGGTCCGCTTCCTCGGGGGACGCGACCGGCTCGGCCTGCCCGGCGAGCGCAAGCGCGCCGGCGATCATCTCCGAGTCGCGCACGTTCATCTGGCAGCCGAAGGTGCGTAGGTAGAGCTTGCGCACCGCTCGAAGGCCTACCGGTTTCGGTCCGGCTGCGCGGCTTCGGCGGGCGAGAGGATCCACACCCGGGTGACGTGGCCCGAGGCGTCGACGAGGTACTTCACCAGCACGCGATCGCCTGCCAGCGCGGTCGGCACGACGATGCGGTTGGATTCGTCGCGGATCTGCGCGCCGGCCGCGAGCTGCATCGGATCGCCGTTGATCTCGACGACCAGCGCCTGCAGATGCCGCATCTGCCCCCGCTTGGCGGTATCGGGAATGGTGCGGAACTGCGCATGCGCCAGCGAAGCTGCGGTGAGCAGCGCCACGATTACCGCCAGGAGAGCACGAACTCGCATCGATCGGCACCCGGGAAAGGTTGGTGGCGAATCAGGGACTCGAACCCCGGACACACGGATTATGATTCCGCTGCTCTAACCAGCTGAGCTAATTCGCCGCGTTGCAAAGGCGCGCATCCTACCCGAAAAGCCCCGCCCGCTCAAGGCGTTAAGGGCGCGCCCGTGGCGCCGGACTTATACTGGCGGCGTGGACTTCGACGTAGTGATCGTCGGCGGCGGCCTGGTCGGCGCAAGCCTTGCCTGCGCGCTGCGCGACCTGCGCATCGCCATCGTCGATGCCGCGGCCGCGACGCAGCCGCCGGAGGCTCCTGGCTTCGATTCGCGCGTCTATGCGCTTAGTCCCGGCAACGCGGCATTTCTGCGCGACATCGGCGTGTGGGAGCGGATCCCCGCGGTGGCGCTGACGCCGGTGCGCGGCATGCAGGTATCGGGCGACGATGGCGTGTCGGCGATCGGCTTCGACGCCTGGGATTCCGGCGTGTCCGAGCTGGCGTGGATCGTCGAGGACCGTGTGTTGCAGTCGGCGCTGCGCGAGGAACTGCAAGGGCGACCGGGAATCGCGCGCCATGCGCAGTCGCTGTGCCAGGCGCTGTGCATCGAGCCCGCGCGCGCCTCGGTGGTGCTTGCCGATGGCACGAGCCTTGCAGCGAAGCTGGTGGTGGGCGCCGATGGCGCCGCATCCCGCGTGCGCGACGAGGCCGGCATCCCGGCGCGGCGCAAGGCCTACCCGCAGCATGCGGTGGTGGCGAACTTCGCCTGTGAGAAGCCGCACGGCGGCGTGGCGCGGCAATGGTTCCAGGGCGGGCCGGTGCTCGCCCTGCTGCCGCTGCCCGGCGATCATGTATCGATGGTGTGGTCCACGCACGACGCGGCGGCGGCGCGCCTCGAGGCGCTGGAAGCGCAGTCGCTGTGCGCGGAGGCGAAGCGCGCCTGCGGCGGCGTGCTCGGTGGCTTCTCGCTGGTGACGCCAGCGCGCACGTTTGCGCTGCAAAGGCTGGATGCGCAGGTAAGCGTCAGTCAGCGCGTCGCGCTGGTCGGCGATGCCGCCCACGTAGTGCACCCGCTGGCGGGTCAGGGCGCGAACCTTGGCTTCCAGGACGCGAAGGTGCTGGCCGAGGTGCTGGCGGCGCGCGAACCGGGCCGCGACCCGGGCGACCATGCACTGCTGCGCCGGTACGAGCGATCGCGCGCCGAAGCTATACTCGCCATGGGTGCGACGGTGCATGGCCTGTACCGGCTGTTCGATGCGGGCGGCACGGTAGCCAGGCGCAGCCGCAACGCCGGTCTGAAACTTGTCGATCGCATGGCTGTCGTAAAGAACCTGCTGATCCGGCAGGCGATGCAGTAGCCCATAACCCGGAGTTGCAATGAATCGCTTTCCCGCTTTTTTCGCCGCGCTGCTGCTGTCGGGCGCCGCATCTGCCGACGAGGCCGTGATCCGCAAGGTGATGGGGCAGAAGCTGGGCGGGGTCAGGATCGAGCGGGTCACCGAAACGCCGATCCCCGGCATCTTCGAGATCCGTTACCGCAGCGATAGTGGCAGCGAAGCCATCTACTCCAACGCCAATGCGACCTATGTGTTCTTCGGCAACCTGATCGAGGTCAACACCGGCCGCAATCTGACCACCGCGATCAGGTTCAGCGACCTGCCGCTGGATCTCGCAGTCAAGGTGACGCGCGGCTCGGGCCGCAGGGTGCTGGCGATATTCTCGGATCCCTATTGCCCGGCCTGCCGCTCGTTCGAGGCCGAACTGGCGAAGCTGGATGACATCACTATCCATTACTTCATGTATCCGGTGATCCGTCCCGAGCTGGCGGATCACTCGAAAGCCGCCTGGTGCGCGAAGGACCGCGCCAAGGCATGGCTGGAACTCGCGCAGCGCGGCAAGCCGCCGGCGGGCGCGGCGACCTGCAGCAATCCGATCGAGAAGGTGCTCGATCTGGGACGCTCGCTCGGCGTCGGTTCCACGCCGACGGTGTTCCTTGCCAACGGTGAACGCATAAAGGGTGGTATGCCGGCGGCGCGGCTCGTGGAAGTGCTCGACAGCGCTACGCCGCAGGCGAAGAAATAACTGCGTTCAGCCGCCGGGCGGCGTCTCGCCGCGCGGCCACAGCAGCCACATGGCGCCGCGCTGGCGCATTCGCCCGGCAAGCGCGCCGGCTTCATCGCCCGTTCCCCAGAAAAAGTCCGCGCGCACCGCGCCGCGGATCGCGCCGCCGGTGTCCTGTGCGAGCACCAGTCGCTGCAGCGGCTTCGGCGACAGCGGCCAGGTAGTGTCGAGGAACACCGGCGCACCCAGCGGAATGTGCCGCGGGTCGACCGCGATGCTGTAGCCGGCGGCAAGCGGTACGCCAAGCGCGCCGGTCGGGCCATCGGCCGGCGGCATCTCGCGAAAGAACACGTAGCTCGGGTTCTCGTTCAGCGCCGCCTGCATCTTTGCGGGATTGGCTGCCGCCCACGCCTTGATGCCCTGCATCGAGGCCTGCTCCAGCGCCAGTTCGCCACGGTCGACAAGGTGCCTGCCAAGCGAGCGGTAAGGGTGGCCGTTCTGGTCTGCGTAGCCGAGGCGCACGCGCTGACCGTCCGGCGTGCGGACCTGTCCCGAGCCCTGTATCTGCAGGAAGAAGAGCTCGACCGGATCCGCGACCCAGGCGAGCACCGGTGCGCCGAGCGCCCTGCCACCGCCCTCGATGTCGGCGCGCGACCAGTAGGGCACCAGCCGCCGGCCCTCGAGCCTGCCGCGCAGGCGTCGATGCGCCAGGTCCGGGTGCAGCGACACAAGATCGACGACGACGAGGTCCTCGGGCACGCCATAGACCGGGTAGCGGAACCTGTCGCTGCGCGTGCGGCTACCGTCGAGCACGGGTTCGTAGTAGCCGGTGACGAGG
The DNA here is from genome assembly GCA_964612335.1 of uncultured Enterobacteriaceae bacterium. Taxonomy (GTDB): domain Bacteria; phylum Pseudomonadota; class Gammaproteobacteria; order Burkholderiales; family SG8-39; genus CAZTDU01. The sequence continues at coordinate 86,882 of CAZTDU010000012.1, forward strand.
CCGGTGGCGTCGCCGTCATGCGTGGAAATGCGCCACGGCGTGAACGCGGACTCGAAGAAGCGCGCGGCGTTCGCAGGGGCGATGCCGCGTGCCTCCTCGCATGCGCGGCGCAGCGCGCGATGCAGCGCCGGCCGCTCGCAGCCGGCGAGGAACGCGACCAGGCTTGCGGGCGCGACACCTTGTGCCCATCCGGGCAGCGCACTGAACGGCACTGGTTCGAACTGCGCCGGACCTGCCGCGGGCTTCGCCGGCACCCCCGGGCACACCGGACACGGTTTTGCCGGCGGCGGTTCGTGGATCGCGGTGCATCCGGCGGCCGCGGCTAGAATGCATGCAGCAAGGAGCCGAACGATGTGGGTAATCTTCCTTGAGATGGGCGCAGTGATCCTGATAGGCGCGTTCATCGTCTGGTGGACCTGGCCGAAGAAGAAGCCGAAGCCCGGCGAATCCGACAAGCCGTAGCGTTTCAATGCAGTACGCGCGGCACCGACAGCGTGAACTCCGGAATCGGCGCCTCGAAGCGCGTGCCATCCTCGGCCACCATCTGGTAGCTGCCGCGCATGGTGCCCACTGGCGTGGCGACAGACGTGCCGCTGGTGTACTCGAACTGCTCGCCGGGCCGCAGCAGCGGCTGCGCGCCGACCACGCCGAGGCCGCGCACTTCCTGCTCCTGGCCTGTCGCATCGCGGATGATCCAGTGGCGGCTGATCAGCTGCGCGGCGACGTTCCCGGTATTGCGGATCGTGATGGTGTAGGCAAAGACATAGCGCGATGCCGCTTCGTCGGACTGATCGGCGAGGTACTGCGTCACAGCGCTGACATCGATCTGGGTGCGCTTCTCCTTTGCCATGGTGGCTATTGTAAACTCGCGTCCCCATGTCGTTCCGCATTGCGCCCAGCATACTTTCCGCGGATTTCGCGCGCCTCGGCGACGAGGTGCGCGCCGTGGCAGCCGCCGGCGCGGACCTCATTCACTTCGACGTCATGGACAACCATTACGTGCCGAACCTCACCGTCGGCCCGCTGGTCTGCGCCGCGTTGCGCCCGCACGTGAAGCTGCCGCTGGACGTGCACCTGATGGTGAAGCCGGTCGATCGCATCATCCCGGACTTCGCGAAGGCCGGCGCCGACATCATCAGCTTCCATCCGGAGGCTTCCGAACATCTCGACCGCAGCATCGCGCTGATCCGCGAGCACGGCTGCAAGCCCGGCCTCGTGCTGAACCCGGCGACACCGCTGGCGTGCCTCGACCATGTGCTGGAAAAGCTCGACCTCGTGTTGCTGATGTCCGTGAATCCGGGCTTCGGCGGCCAGCAGTTCATCGAATCGGTGCTGCCGAAGATCGCCGCTGTGCGGCGCCGCATCGAAGCCTGCGGCCGCGACATCTGGCTCGAGGTCGATGGTGGCATCAAGGCCGACAACATCCGCCGCATTGCCGACGCCGGCGCAGACACGTTCGTCGCCGGCTCGGCGATATTCGGCTCGAAGGACTACGCGGCCACCATCGCCGACATGCGCGCGCGACTGTCGTGAGGTCGATGCGGTGACGGCGATGCGCGTGACCCGCGCGGCGCTGATCGACCTCGACGGCACGCTGCTCGATACCGCGCCAGAGCTCGCCGCTGCGGCCAACGCGATGCTCGTCGAGCTCGGCCTGTCGCCGCTCCCGCCGCACACCGTCGCCGGCTTCATCGGGCAGGGCGTGCAGGTGCTGGTGGCGCGTTGCCTGGCGGCCGCGGGGCGCGAGGTGGCGGGGTCCGAGCTCGAGGTGTTCTCGCGCCACTACGAGCGCCTGGGCGGCAGCGTGGCGCAGGCCTTCCCGGGCGTGCACGAAGGGCTCGCGGCGATGCGCGAGGGCGGACTCGCGCTGGCGTGCGTCACCAACAAGCCGGCGCGTTTCACGCAACCCTTGCTTGCCGCGACCGGCCTCGCGCGCTACTTCGACGCGGTCGTCACCGCCGACATGGTGGGCAGGCGCAAGCCCGATCCCGCACCCTTCCTGCATGCCTGCCGACTGCTCGACGTGCGGCCCGGCGAAGCGGTGGTCATCGGCGATTCGCCGAACGACGCCGCGGCCGCGCGCGCCGCCGGATGCCGCGTTCTGCTGGTGCCGTACGGTTACCGCGAGGGCCGGGATGCACGCGACATCGACAGCGATGGTATAGTCGCATCGCTGCACGAGGCAGCGATGCGGATCGCGCAACGACATTGAACAACGCTCAGCACACGTTCCTTCCCCTCCCCAGGCACGGCTGGCGCCGCTGGCGCCCCTAGCCGCGTTCGCGTTTTCGGCGCGCCCGTGCGGCACGGGCGCGCAGCAGCAAACCGCCGCCACCCAGCCCTGAACCGCAGCACCCGCAGAAGAAGTGGAGCATTGCCATGACCGAGCTTGAATTCAAGCAGCTCGCGCGAGAGGGATACACGCGCATACCCGTCGTCGCCGAGGCCCGCGCCGACCTTTTCACGCCGCTGGCCGTCTACCTGAAGCTTGCCGGCGGCCCCTACAGCTACCTGCTGGAGTCGGTGGTCGGCGGCGAGCGCTTCGGCCGTTACTCGTTCATCGGCCTGGCTTGCTCGGAACGAATCGAGGCGCGTGGCAACACGGTGCGGCGGCTGCTGCGCGACGCGCGCGGCACCGACGTGTGCCTGGAGCAAGCCGAAGGCGATCCGTTCGAGTTCGTTCGCGCCTACCTGAAGCGGCAAAAGGTTGCGCCGGCGCCATTCGGCATGCGCTTCTCCGGCGGGCTGGTCGGCTATTTCGGCTACGAGACCGTGGCCCACGTCGAGCCGCGCGCGCTGAAGGCGGAGAAGCCCGACGTGCTGGGCACGCCGGACATGCTGCTGCTGCTGTCCGACGAACTCGCGGTGGTCGACAACGTCTTCGGCAAGCTCTTCCTCGTCGTCTACGCCGATGCGAGCCAGCCCGATGGCTGGAATGTCGCGCGCGAGCGCCTCGCGCGCCTGCGCGCGCGTCTCGCCGCGCCGCTGCCCGAGGACATGCTGTTGAGTCCCGCGCCGGAGTCGCCGCCGCCCGCGCCCGCCGAACTCACGCGCTCCTTCACCGAGGCGGGCTTCATCGCCGCAGTGGAGAAGTCCAAGGAATACATCTTCGCCGGCGACTGCATGCAGGTGCAGATTTCCCAGCGCACGACGCGGCGGTTCGATCCGCCGCCGATCGCGCTGTACCGCGCGCTGCGCGGGCTGAACCCGTCGCCGTACATGTTCTATTTCGATTTCGGCGATCACCATGTGGTGGGTGCATCGCCCGAGATCCTGGTGCGGCTGTCCGGCGACGTCGTCACCGTGCGTCCGATTGCCGGGACGCGCCCGCGCGGCGCCACGCCCGAGGACGACGCGCGCATCGCCGACGAGCTGCTGGCGGATCCCAAGGAGCGCGCCGAGCACGTCATGCTGATCGACCTGGGCAGGAACGACGTCGGCCGGGTAGCCGCGATCGGCAGCGTGCGCGTCACCGAGCAGATGGCGATCGAGCGCTACTCGCACGTCATGCACATCGTGTCAAACGTCGAGGGCACGCGCGCCGCGGGCGTGGATGCGATCGACGTCTTCAAGGCGAGCTTCCCCGCCGGCACCGTGACCGGCGCGCCGAAGGTGCGCGCGATGGAGATCATCGACGAGCTGGAGCCGGTGAAGCGCGGCGTCTATAGCGGCTCGGTGGGCTACCTCGGCTTCAACGGCGACATGGACGTCGCCATTGCCATCCGCACCGCGGTCGTGAAGGGCGGCACGCTGCACGTGCAGGCCGCCGCCGGCATCGTCGCCGACTCGGACCCGGCTTCCGAATGGCAGGAGACGCTGCACAAGTCGCGCGCGGTGCTGCGCGCGGCTGAAGTCGCCAGCGCCGAGTACCCCGCCGCGAAGGAGGACTGAGGCCATGCTCGCGATGATCGACAACTACGATTCCTTCACCTGGAACCTGGTGCAGTACTTCGGCGAGCTGGGCGAGGAGGTGCACGTGTTCCGCAACGACGAGATCACGGTCGATGCGCTGGAGGCGAAGCGGCCCTCGCGCCTGGTGATATCGCCCGGCCCCTGCACGCCGAACGAGGCAGGCATCTCGATGGAGGCGATCCGGCGCTTCGCCGGCAAGCTGCCGATACTCGGCGTCTGCCTCGGGCACCAGGCCATCGGGCAGGTGTTCGGCGGCAAGGTGGTGCGCGCCGGCAAGGTCATGCATGGCAAGGTGTCGGCGATCAGGCACGATGGCGCCGGCGTGTTCGCCGGCTTGCCGCAGGGCTTTACCGCGACGCGCTACCACTCGCTGGTGGTCGAGCGGGCTTCGCTTCCCGCGTGTCTCGCGGTCAGCGCCGAGGCCGAGGACGGCGAGGTGATGGGTCTGCGCCACCGCGAGCTGGCGGTGGAGGGCGTGCAGTTCCACCCGGAAGCCATGCTCACCGAGCATGGCCATGCGATGCTGAAGAACTTTCTGCAAGGGGAGGGCCGATGAGACAGATCACGATCCAGGAGGCGATCCAGCGCACCGTCGAGCACCGCGAGGTGTTCCACGACGAGATGCTGCACGTGTTCCGCCAGATCATGAGCGGCGAGGTGACGCCGGCGCAGATCGCCGGCTTCATCATCGGCCTGCGCGTGAAGAAGGAGACCATCGGCGAGATCGCCGCCGCGGCGCAGGTGATGCGCGAGTTCGCCACCATGGTGCCGGTGAAGGATCCGGACACGCTGGTCGACATCGTCGGCACCGGCGGCGACGCCGCGCACACCTTCAACGTGTCCACCGCGTCGGCCTTCGTCGCCGCCGCGGCCGGCGTCCGGATCGCCAAGCACGGCGGCCGCGCGGTGTCCTCGCGCTCGGGCAGCGCCGACGTGCTCGAGGCGCTGGGGGTGCACCTCACGCTGACGCCGCAGCAGATCGCCGAAGGCATAGCCAAGACCGGCATCGGTTTCATGTTCGCGCCCTCGCACCACCTGGCGATGAAGCATGCGGCGCCGGTGCGCAAGGAACTCGGCGTGCGCACCATCTTCAACATCCTCGGGCCGCTGACCAATCCCGCGGGCGCGAAGAACGAGGTGCTGGGCGTATTCCATCCGGACCTCGTCGGCATCCAGGTGCGCGTGCTGCAGCGCCTGGGATCGCGCCACGTGATGGTGGTGTACGGACTGGACGGCGTCGACGAGATCTCGATCTCCGGCCCGACGCTGGTCGGCGAGCTGGTCGACGGCGAGATCCGCGAGTACGAGCTGAACCCCTCGCAGCTCGGGCTGGAGCTCTACGACCGGCGCGCGATACAGGTGAACACAGTGGAGGAATCCAGGGACATGATCCTCGCCGTACTGGAGAACCAGCCCGGTCCGGCGATGAACATCGTGCTGCTGAACGCGGGCGCGGGAATCTACGTGTCCGGCATCGCGAAGAGCCACCAGGAAGGCATCGCCATCGCGCGCAAGGTGATCGCCAGCGGCGAAGCGAAGGCGAAACTGGAAGCTTTCGCGACCTGGACGCAGCAGCACAAAGCCTGATGTCGGACATCCTCGCGAGGATCCTCGCTACCAAGCGCGAGGAGGTGGTGCAGGCAAGCGCCGCCGTGCCGCTGGCGGAGATGCAGCGGCGCGCGCGCGCCGCGCCACCGCCGCGCGACTTCATCGGCGCGATCCGCGCGATGATCGCTGGGGGCAGGCCGGCGGTGATCGCGGAGGTGAAGCGCGCGAGCCCGTCCAAGGGCGTGCTGCGCCAAGACTTCGATCCGGTGGCGATCGCGCGCAGCTACGAGGCGGGCGGCGCCGCGTGCCTGTCGGTGCTGACCGACGCGCAGTATTTCCAGGGCTCGGCCGCGTACCTGCAGGCGGCGCGCGAAGCCTGCGCGCTGCCGGTGCTGCGCAAGGACTTCATGCTCGATCCCTACCAGGTCTTCGAGGCGCGCGCGATGGGCGCGGACTGCATCCTGCTGATCGTCGCCGCGCTCGATCCGGGCACCATGGCGGCGCTCGAAGCGCTGGCGGCCGACCTCGGCATGGCGGTACTGGTGGAAGTGCACGGGGCCGCGGAGCTCGATGCCGCGCTGCGCCTGCGCACGCCGCTCATTGGCATCAACAACCGCAACCTGAGGACCTTCGAAACCCGCCTGGAGACTACGCTGGACCTGCTGCCGGCGATTCCCGGCGATCGCCTGACCGTGACCGAGAGCGGCATCCTCGCCCGCGCGGACGTGTCCCGCATGCGCACCGCCGGCGTGAACGCATTCCTGGTTGGCGAGGCCTTCATGCGCGCAGCCGACCCAGGCGGCGCCCTCGCGTCCTTGTTCGCCGCATCGTAAGTTATTGATTTATAGTCGTTTGATGTTTTGTTGTGTTCCTGCAACAGATTCGCCGAAATGCGGGCACAAATCCCGGCTTTCATTGCGGCGCCGGTGTGGTATTTGGCACAATCTGACCAACTTCTCAGCTTGAGAGGTTGAGGCGGGGAATCCTAGGTTCCCCTGACTTAATCAACGGGAGAAATTTTCGATGAACAAGAAACTCATGGCAGTGGCAGTCGCAGGCGCCCTGGCGGTACCGGGCGTGGCGCTCGCCCAGTCCAGCGTGACGATCAGCGGGATCCTCAAGATCTCGGTGGACAACGTCCGCCTCGGCCAGACGGCGAAGACGCCGAACAGCGAGTGGCGTACGGCTGACGATTCCTCGCGCATCATCTTCAACGTGACGGAAGACCTCGGCGGCGGCCTGCAGGCCATCGGCCAGGTTGACTGGCGTCCGCAGATCGATGCGGGTGGCGATGCCGCTTCCGGCAACAACTGGGTGGGCCTGCGCTCGAAGAGCTGGGGCACGCTGACGGTTGGCCGCCACGACCTGCACTACGGCAAGCAGCCGGACGAGATCGCCGCCAAGGCGGGCTCGCTGAAGCTGACCGCGATTTCGCTGATGGACTTCACCGAGAACGGCACCGCGACCGCCGGCGCGACGCGTACCACCAACGTGGTGCGCTACGACTCGCCGCGCTGGGGTGGCTTTGCGTTCACGGGCGCGTATTCTTTCAACCCGACCGCGGTTGAAGCGGACATCAACGCCGGCGCCGGCGTGCGCAAGGGCCATGCCTGGAACTTCAACCCGTCATACACGGCGAAGAACTGGCAGATCGGCTGGAGCCACTGGCGCCAGAAGGCTGACGGCGCGGGCGGCGTGGAGCAGCGCGGCGACGTGCTGTACGGCTACTACACCTGGGGCGGATTCAAGATCGGCGCGGCCTGGAACAAGGCGCGTCACGGCGCCCAGGGCGTGGTCGGCGACACGCAGAACCGCACCGCGTGGACCATTCCGGTTCGCTACAACTGGGGCAAGCACAACATCTACGCGCACTACACCCGCGCTCGCGACGACAAGGCCACGGCCGGTGTCTCCGACGGCGGCCGTATGTGGGCGATGGCGTATGTGTACGACCTGTCGAAGCGCACCTCGGCTGGCGTAGGCTACGGCCGCATCCGCAACGACGCAGGCGCACAGTACAACTTCTTTACCACGGCTGGTGCGCTGGGCTCTGCCTCGGCCGCGGTTGCCGCTGGCGAAGATCCGCGCATGCTGACCTTCACCATCCGTCACGCGTTCTAAGCAAGCGTTTCGGAAAGCAGGTCCTGAACGGGCGCCGCAAGGCGCCCGTTTTTTTTGCCTATACTTGCCGCATGACATCCATCGCGGATCGCTGCATCGGCGAGTTCGATCGTGCGCTGCGCGCGGTGACCGGCGTGCTGCCGGCGCACCGGCCGCGCCCGGGCGCCGAGCTTCCAGAATCGGAACTGCCGATGGAAGAGCGCGCGCACGCGGCGGCGCTGATGCGCGTCAACCACGTCGGCGAGATCTGCGCACAGGCGCTGTACCAGGGCCAGGCGCTGACCGCGCGTGGCGGTGGTGTGCGCGAGTCGCTGCGCCAGGCGGCCGCTGAGGAGGAGGACCACCTGGCCTGGTGCGCCGAGCGAATTCGTGAGCTGGGTGGGGAGACGAGCCTGCTCGGGCCCGCATGGTACGTGGCGTCGCTGGCGCTCGGCGCCGCGGCTGGCGCGGCCGGGGACCGCTGGAACCTGGCGTTCCTCGCCGAAACCGAACGCCAGGTAGAGGCACACCTCGACGGCCACCTGCAGCGCCTGCCAGAGGCGGACGCGCGCTCGCGCGCGGTGGTCGGCCAGATGCGCGACGACGAGGCGCGGCACTGTCAGATGGCGCTGCGGCTGGGGGCGGCCGAGCTACCGCCGCCGGTCAAGGCTGCGATGCGCGCTGCGGCGCGGCTGATGACCACGGTCTCGTACCGGGTCTAGCCGTGCTGCAGGTATTCATCGGCTACGATCCGAAGGAAACCGTCGCCTATCACGTGCTGGCGCATTCGATCCTGCGCCGCGCGTCCATTCCGGTGTCGATCGCGCCGGTGATGCAGTCGCAACTGCGGGGGATCTATACCCGCGGCCGGGGACCGACCGAATCGACCGAGTTCAGCCTGACGCGCTTTCTCGTGCCCGCGTTGTCCGGGTATCGCGGCTGGTCGCTGTTCATGGATTGCGACATGCTGTGCCGCTCGGATGTCGCCGAACTTGCGGCCGTCATCGAGCGCTCGGCGGACAAGGCGGTGCTGGTGTGCCAGCATGACTACACGCCGAAGACCGGGCGCAAGTTCCTCGGCCAGGTGCAGACAAAGTACCCGCGCAAGAACTGGTCCAGCCTGATGCTGTTCAACAACGCGCGTTGCGAAGCGCTGACGACCGACTACGTGAACACCGCCTCGGGCCTGGACCTGCACCGCTTCCACTGGATCGACGACGCGGCGATCGGCAGCCTGCCGCTGGAGTGGAACTGGCTGGTCGGCGAGTACGACCCCAACCCGGCCGCGAAGATCGCGCACTTCACGCTGGGCGGTCCATACTTCGACGACTACCGCGACTGCGACTACGCGGACGAGTGGCGCGAGGAGCTGCGGCTCGCCACCCTGGCGGCCCGCAGCTAGGCTTCCTCGATCTCGAAATCGGTGGTGATCTCGGCGGTCTGCTTCAGCATCGCGGTGGCGGAGCAGTACTTGTCGTACGACAGCCGGATCGCGTGCTCGACCAGGTTGCGCTTCAGGCTGCGGCCGCGCACGGTGAACTGCATGTGGATGCGCGTGAAGACCTTGGGCTCGGTAGTAGCCCGGTCGCCCTCGAGCCGCAAGTCGCACGCGGTGACGTCCTGGCCATTCTTCTTCAGGATGGCGATGACGTCGTAGTTCATGCACCCCCCGGTGCCGGCGAGCACCGTTTCCATTGGCCGGGGGGCAAGATCGCGCCCGCCGCCCTCGGCGGCCCCGTCCATGACCAGGACGTGCTTGCTCCCTGTTTCGGCGACAAAGGTCATGCCTGTCCCGGACCAGCGTACCGTGCACTCCATGCTTTTCTCCTCTCTAAAAAGGGGTTTGACGGGGCCTGGATTCTCCAATAAAATCCACGGCTTTTCGCAATTCCAGCAGCCCAGCCACCCATGAAGACCTTCTCCGCCAAACCCGCCGACGTGAAGCAGGACTGGTACGTCGTCGACGCCACCGACAAGGTGCTGGGCCGACTCGCCTCGCAGCTCGCGCTGCGCCTGCGCGGCAAGCACAAACCCGAGTACACCCCGCACGTCGACACCGGAGACTACATCGTCGTCGTCAACGCCTCGAAGCTGCGCGTCACCGGGCAGAAGGCGGCGCAGAAGAAATACTACCGCCACACCACCTATCCCGGTGGCGTGAAGGAAACCACGTTTGCCAAGCTGCACGCGCGCTTTCCGCGCCGCGTGCTCGAGATCGCCGTCAAGGGCATGCTGCCCAAGGGGCCGCTCGGCTACGCGATGCTGAAGAAGCTCAAGGTATACGGGTCGGACTCGCATCCGCACACGGCGCAGCAACCGAAACCCCTGGAGATCTAGTACACCATGGTCGGCGATTACTACTACGGCACGGGACGGCGCAAGGGCGCCGTGGCGCGCGTGTTTCTCAAGTCCGGAAGCGGCGAGATCATGGTCAATGGTCGCCCGGTGGATGAATTCTTCGCCCGCGAGACCGGCCGCATGGTGGTGCGCCAGCCGCTGGAACTGGTGAAGATGAACGCAGCCTTCGACATCAAGGTCAACGTATTCGGCGGCGGTGAATCCGGGCAGGCGGGGGCGGTGCGGCATGGCATCACCCGCGCCCTTATCGAGTATGACGCCAGCCTGAAGCCCACGCTGAGCGGTGCCGGCCTGGTGACGCGCGACGCGCGCGAGGTCGAGCGCAAGAAGGTCGGCCTGCACAAGGCCCGCCGCCGCAAGCAATTCTCCAAGCGCTGACGTGAGGGGCCGCGGGGTCCCGCAGCAGACGAAAAGCCGCCCCCGGGCGGCTTTCTCGTCTATGGGCCCGCTATAGGCATGCCCGGCCGGTTCTGGAAGCTGCGCAAGCGCTTCGGCATCGCCGCGCCGCGCGTGGCCGTGCGCACCGAGTCCGCCTGGTACTGGCGCTGGCTCGCGCTGATGGTGCTGCTCGCCTGCTCCGCGGCGCTCGCCGCGCTGATGTACGACGCCGGACGGCGGTTCGCCGGCTTCGATCGCAGCGAGGCGGAGCGGGAACTGACGGCGCTCAAGCGAGAAACGCAGCTTATGCGGACCGAGCTCGAGCGCTTGCAGGCGATTGCGGACGCGGCGGACAGCCGGCTCGCGATCGAGCGCACGGCGCAGCAGAAGCTCACGCAGGACTTCCGCGCCATGGAGGCGGACAATGCGCGCCTGCGCGAGGAACTGGCGATATTCGAGAACATGCTCTCGTCGAGCGACGCGCGTTCGGCGCAGGGGTTATCCATCCTGCGCTTCAAAGTGGAGCAGGACCTGCTCCCGGGCGAGTACCGCTACAGACTGATGCTACTGGCGGCGGGCGAGCGGAAGGACAAGGAGTTCAAGGGGCGCGTGGAACTGGTGGTGAGCCTGGAAGATGCGGGCAGGAGTGCTATCATCAGCTTTCCGGAGGGCGGCGAGAAGGATCCTGGATTCCGCTTGTCATTCAGGCACTTCCACCGATTCGAGGGCGCTTTCAGGGTGAATCCGAAGGCCAGGGTGGTCAGTGTCCAGGTGCGCGTCTTCGAGGCGGGCGTCGTGCCAGCACGTGCCACCCAGTCTGTAGCCGTTGGATGAATCGGGAGAACAAGTCATGTTCCGCAAGCAGAGCAAGCCGCAGAACCGCATAGACAGCCTGATCGGCTCCACGACCAGGATCGAGGGCAACGTGTTCTTCAGCGGAGGGTTGCGCGTGGACGGCATGGTGCGCGGCAATGTCGCCGCGCTGCCGGATCAGCCCGGCACGCTGGTGATCTCGGAGCACGCCCGCATCGACGGCGAGGTCGAGGCGGCCCACATCGTGGTCAATGGCACCGTCAATGGCCCGGTGAACTCCGCCGAGACGCTAGAACTCCAGACCGGATCGCGTGTCAAAGGCGATGTGCACTACAAGAGCATCGAGATGCTGCAGGGCGCGATAGTGGAGGGGAGGTTGGTCCATCATGGTTCTGCCGAGGTGAAGGGAGTGGAACTCAAGCTGGCCGCGGGCAAGTAGGCTGCGGCCGGGCAATGCCCGGGTTGAGGGTAGGGTGAGAGCAGCAGCATAATTTGTATATCGATTGCGACGGAGCAATGCCATGAATGCTGTGACCGAGATGCCCGCCCCGCTGGTGTTCAGCGACAGCGCTGCGAGCAAGGTGAAGGAACTGATCGAGGAGGAAGGCAACGCCGACCTCAAGCTGCGCGTATTCGTGCAGGGCGGCGGCTGTTCGGGCTTCCAGTACGGCTTCACCTTCGACGAGGTGCAGAACGAGGACGACACCGCGATGCAGAAGAATGGTGTCACGTTGCTCATCGACTCGATGAGCTACCAGTACCTGGTCGGTGCCGAGATCGATTACCAGGAAGGCCTTGAAGGCGCGCAGTTCGTGATCAAGAACCCGAACGCCACCAGCACCTGCGGCTGCGGGTCGTCCTTCAGCACCTGATCCCCTCAAGCAGGGTAGATTGCGCCGAGTACGCGGGGGCCGCGTGCCCCAGTGACCGAGGGCAGGTTGCCGGCCCTGCCCGCCAGCGCTTCCCGCGCCAGCCACGCGAAGGCCAGGGCTTCCACGTCCTCCGGTTCCACGCCATGACGGCCGGTCGTCTCCACCGCCACCGACGGCAGTTCGGCGGCAATCTCCGCCATAAGAGCCGCGTTTCTCGTGCCACCGCCGCAGACCAGCAGCCGCTGCGTGCCGGGACACCAGCGCTCCAGCGCTTCGCGTACCGTTCTTGCGGTAAGCGCCGCCAGCGTTGCCTGCACGTCCGCCGGCCGTTCGGTGCCTGCGAGATGCCGCATCAGCCACGATTCGTTGAAGAGCTCCCTGCCAGTGCTCTTGGGTGGGCGAGCGCCAAAGTAGGGCTCCGCCAGCAGCCTGGCGAGCAGATCAGGGTCCGCGCTGCCCTGCGCAGCCCACCGGCCGTCTACGTCGAAGCGCTCACCCAGGTGACGCGATGCCCAGGCATCCAGCAGGCAGTTCGCCGGACCGCAGTCGAAGCCTGTTGGCACGCCGCCAATGGGCAGCGCCGTAAGGTTCGCAATGCCGCCGAGGTTGAGTACCGCGCGGGATTCGGCGCTGCTTGAGAACGTCGCGGCGTGGAACGCTGGCGCAAGGGGTGCTCCCTGTCCGCCGGCAGCAACATCCCTGCTGCGAAAGTCAGACACCACGGCAATGCCGCAGAGTTCGGCGAGCAGAGCGGCGTTGCCAATCTGCACCGTGTAGCCGCGTTCGGCGCAATGGCGGATGGTCTGTCCATGGCAGCCCACCGCGCCAACCGACGCCGCAGACATGCCTGCGCGCTGGAGCACCGCGGCGACGGCAGCGGCATAGATCCGCGCAAGCGTGTTGGCCGCGTTCGCGGCACGCGCGATCTCGTCCGGCCCGGAGATGATGAGCGCGGACAGCGCGGCGCGCAGGGAGTCGTCGAAAGGCAGGTGCGTGCGGGCCAGAACGCGCGGACCCGAGCCCGAGAAATCCGCGAGGACGGCATCCACGCCGTCCAGGCTCGTGCCAGACATCAGCCCGACGAACGTTTCGCCTGCCAATGCCTACTCTAGCAGGAGCGCGAGGTTGGTCTGCTTCAGCAGGTCCAGCCGCGCGACCAGGGGCCCGGCGTGGCGCAGGTAGGCGGGCATGGCGTGTGCAGGAATCGGCAGCGCCGCGGGCATCGCGATCGTGAGCGGGTTGCGCGCCTCGCCGGCGATGCGGAACTCATAGTGCAGGTGGGGCCCGGTGGCCCAGCCGGTCTGGCCGACGTAGCCGATGACATCCCCCTGGGCCACGCGCGCGCCCTTGCGCAATCCATCGGCGAATCGGGACAGGTGCGCATATGCCGAGGTGTACTGGCCATGGTGGCGCAGGATGACGAAATTGCCGTAACCCCCCTTGCGACCCGCGAACTCGACGACCGCATCGCCGACCGCGCGTACGCGCGTTCCCGTCGGTGCGGCATAGTCGACGCCCTTGTGCGCGCGCCAGGTCTGCAGGAACGGATGCCTGCGCATGCCGAATCCCGAACTGATGCGCGAGAATTCCAGCGGCGAGCGCAGGAAGGCCTTGCGCAGGCTCGTGCCATCCGGCGCGTAGTAGCCGCCCGACTGCCTGCCGTCGGCACCGTGATAGACCGCGCGCAGGGCCTTGCCCTTGTTGACGAATTCGGTGGACAGCACACGGCCGGAGCGCACCGCGCGGCCGTTCAGGTAGTCCATCTCGTAGACCACCGAAAAGCGGTCGCCTTTGCGCAGGTCGCGATGGAAGTCGATGTCCCCGCCGAAGATCTCGGCAACCTGGATCGAGATATTGTCGGGGATGCCCACTTCATCTGCCGCGGCGAACAGCGAACTGCGGATTTCCCCGGCCGTCATGATGATGCGGGTCTCCAGCGGTGCCGGTTCACTGCTCGCGCGCCATCGCGCGCCATCGCGGGTCAGCGTCACCAGCAGCAGGCCGCGCCTGGAGATGAAGTTCAGGTTGAGCAGTTCGCCGGCGCCGTTGACTTCGGCGGTGACCGTGAGGCCCGGGCGCACGTCGCGCAGCGCGCCCAGGCGGGTCAGCCTTGCCGCCTCGTCGTCCGCGACGCCCAAGCGCCCCAGCAGCGCTGCCAGCGTGTCGCCGCGCTCGAATCGCTCCTCCTGCAGGTACCTGTCCGGCACGGCGAGCACCGCGCGCTCGTGATCGATCGGCAGTTCCTCGACTCGCGTCGTGAGAGGGAGAAGCAGTGTGGTCTCGGGAGCCTCGCTGATGGTGGCAAACGCCGCCACGCCGCCGAACAATGCGACCCCCAGCAGCAGGGAGACGCGAAACCGGAACATTCGGTCACCAACGCTCATGTTTCGGCTAAAATTCCTTCTTTTTCAGGCGCATGGTGCATTTCCGGGGCAGTGTAGCAAAGAATCCCCGATGCCCAAAACCGGAACCCATGGTCCACCGCAGCGTTTCCCCGGCCGAGGCCCTCGAACTGATCCGCCGCGGTTGCGACGAGCTGATCGTCGAAGAGGACCTCCTGCGCAAGCTGCAGAGCGGGCGCATGCTGCGCATCAAGCTGGGCCTGGATCCCACGGCCCCTGACCTTCACATCGGCCACACGGTGGTGATCAACAAGCTGCGCCACTTCCAGGAACTCGGCCACCAGGTCCAGTTTCTCATCGGCGATTTCACCGGCATGATCGGCGACCCCTCGGGAAAGAACCAGACGCGGCCGCCGCTGTCGCGCGAGCAGATCCAGGAGAACGCACGCACCTACCGCGAACAGATGTCCAGGATCCTCGATCCGGACAAGACCGTGGTGATGTTCAACTCCGAATGGTCGGACAAGCTGGGCGCGGAAGGCATGATCCGGCTCGCCGCACGCTACACGCTCGCGCGCCTGATGGAACGTGATGACTTCTCGAAGCGCTACAAGGGCGGGCAGCCGATCGCGGTGCACGAACTGCTCTATCCGCTGATGCAGGGCTACGACTCCGTCGCCATGAAAAGCGACGTGGAGCTCGGCGGCACGGACCAGAAGTTCAACCTGCTGGTGGGGCGGGAACTGCAGCGCGACTGGGGACAGGAGCCCCAGTGCATACTCACCATGCCACTGCTCGAGGGGCTGGATGGCGTGCAGAAGATGTCCAAGTCCCTCGGCAACTACGTCGGCATCTCCGAGCCGCCCGCGGAGATGTTCGGCAAGCTGATGAGCATCTCCGACACGCTGATGTGGCGCTATATCGAACTGCTGTCGTTCGAGCCGATCTCTGTCGTGCGCAAATGGCGCGAGGAAGTCGCCGGCGGCCGCAACCCGCGCGACATCAAGGCCGCCTTCGCGGCAGAGATCGTAGCGCGCTTCCACGGCGGCGCCGCGGCGAAACTCGCCGAGGCTGAATTCGAGGCACGATTCCGGCGCGGCGAGACGCCCGCCGACATGCCGGAGATACGCATCCCGTGCGCCGCCGGGGCCGTGTCGATGGTGCAGATCCTGAAGCAGGCGGGACTCACGCCGAGCGTATCCGAGGCGCAGCGCATGATCGAGCAGGGTGGCGTCAAGCTGAACGGCGAGCGCGTGTCCGACAAGGCACTGAAACTCGCGCGCGGCGAGTCCGCCGTCGTGCAGGTCGGCAAGCGCAAATTCGCGCGGATCCACCTGTCATGAGCACCCCGGCTTACGAGGTCTTCGCGGTCAAGTATGCGCACCACGAGCGTCGCTCGGGGGAAAACTTCCTTTTCGGCGACACGCACGACGTGCCGATGCCGCTCGACTATTTCATCTGGCTGATCCGCGGCGACGGACGCGAGATCGTCGTCGACACCGGATTCTCGGCCACCATGGCCGCCAAGCGCCGGCGCAACCACCTGCGTTGCCCGACGGCGGGGCTGCGCCTGCTCGGCTGCGATGCCGCGACGGTGCGTGACGTGGTGATCACGCACCTGCACTACGACCATGCCGGGAACTTCGACCTCTTTCCCGCCGCGACGCTGCACATCCAGGACCGCGAGATGCAGTACGCGACCGGCCGCTACATGTGCCACGACTGCTTCCGCGGCGCGTTCGAGGTCGAGGACGTGGTCGGCATGGTCCGTCGCGTCTACGCCGGGCGGGTGAAGTTCCACGACGGAGATGCGGACCTCGTGCCGGGCGTGAGCCTGCACTTCCTCGGCGGCCACACCATGGGCTTGCAGGTGGTGCGCGTGCATACCGCGCGCGGCTGGGTCGTGCTGGCGTCCGACGCCGCGCATTTCTACGCCAACTTCGAGCAGGTACGGCCGTTTCCCATCGTCTACCACCTTGGCCAGATGGTCGACGGCTACGCGAAGCTGCGCGCACTGGCGGCATCGCCGGAACACATCATCCCGGGACACGACCCGCTGGTCACCGCGCGCTATCCCGCACCCTCGAAGGCGCTGGAAGGCATTGCGGTGCGGCTCGATGTCGCGCCGCGTTGACACCGCATTTTCATGCTCCTAACATGATGCTTTACTCCGCAGTTCCAACCAGACCAGAAGGAGTCTTCCCAATGCGTACCCTGTTCATGCGGGCCTGTGCGGCCGCAGTGGCGCTCGGCTTTGCAGCCATGGCGACTGCGCAGCAGAAGCCAGCGCCTGCGCCGCAAAAGCCCGCGGCTGCACCTGCGGCCGCCGGCGTGACCAACCTGAAGATGCAGTCCACCTGGCCTGCGAGCCTCACCTTGCAGGACAACTTCCGCTTCTTCGCCGAGCGCGTCGACAAGCTGACCTCGGGCCAGCTGAAGATCGAGGCGATGGCGGCCGGGCAGGTGGTGCCCGCATTCGAGGTGCTCGATGCCTCGCACAAGAAGGTGATCGACGGCGCGCACGCGGTGTCGTACTACTGGGTAGGCAAGAACAAGGCCGCGACGCTTTTCTCGTCCACGCCCGCAGGGCCGTTCGGCATGGACCACATTGACTTCATGGGCTGGCTCTATGAAGGCGGCGGCCTCGACCTGTGGTGGGAGTTCTACCAGAAGGAACTCAAGCTGAACGTCATCGCCTTCCCGGTCCTGCCGGCTGGTCCGCAGGCGTTCGGCTGGTTCAAGCGGCCGATCAAGAACCTGGCCGACTTCAAGGGCATGAAATGCCGCCAGACCGGGATCGTGGCCGAGCTGTTCCAGGGCATGGGCATGACGACGGTCAACATGCCAGGAGGCGAGATCGTGCCGGCCGCGCAGCGCGGCGTGATTGATTGCGCCGAGTGGGTCGGCGGCGTCGAGGACCTCAAGCTCGGCCTGCCGCAGGTGTTCAAGTACCACTACACCCCGGGCATGCACGAGCCCAGCGTGGTCGGCGAGCTGATCGTCAACTACGACGTCTGGAAGGGTCTGCCCGCGCAGCAGCAGGAGGCGATCCGCTCGTCGACCAGCGAGACCTTCCTGCGCTGGTGGGCCAAGTGGCAGAAGCAGAACGCCGACGCGATCGAGGAGATGCGCACCAAGCACGGCACGCAGATCCTGCGCACCCCGCCCGACATCCTGGTCGCGTTCCTCAAGGCCTGGGACAAGATTGCGGCGGCGGAAGCGGCCAAGAGCCCGTTCTTCAAGAAGGTGCTGGAATCGCAGCGCGCGTACGCGTCGAAAGTCGTGCCGGCGAAGCGATTCATGTTCCCGCCGTACTCGTTTGCGGCGAACTACTACTGGCCCGAGAAGCCCGCGGCGAAGCCTGCGGCGAAGAAGAAATAGCGCCAGCCATAGGAACGTTGTCCGGAAAGGGCGCCCTCGCGGCGCCCTTTTCCTTTTTGTTGACCCGGCTTTTTCAAGCGTGTACGCTCGCCCTTCGCATAGCGAAACAAGTCGCTGCACGCTGCGAAACAACCTTGGAGGGGGGGAACTTATGAAAAGAATCGGGCGCACTTTCGTTGCTGCGGCGATCGCCGCAGCGTTCAGCGTATCGACCGCCGCGCAGGCTCAGACCAGCCTGAAGATGCAGGCGACGTGGCCTGCAAGCCTGACGCTGTACGAGAACTTCACCTTCTTTGCCGAGCGGGTCGGCAAGATTTCCGGCGGTACGCTGAAGATCGAGGCCATGCCCGCAGGCCAGGTCGTGCCTGCGTTCGAGGTGCTGGACGCGACCCACAAGAAGGTTCTCGACGGCGCGCACGCCTGGTCGGGCTACTGGACCGGCAAGAGCAAGACCGCGATCCTGTTCACCGGCGGCCCGGGTGGCACGTTCGGCATGGACTTCATCGACGCCATGGGCTGGATGCACCACGGCGGTGGCATCGAACTCGCCAATGAGTTCTTCCAGAAGGAGCTGAAGCTCAACCTGCAGTGGTATCCGATCCTGCCGGCCGGCCCGCAGGCCTTTGGCTGGTTCAAGCGGCCGGTCAAGAACCTCGCAGACTTCAAGGGCATGAAGTGCCGCCAGACCGGCCTCGCGGCCGAGGTGTGGCAGCGCATGGGCATGACCACGGTGAACATGCCGGGCGGCGAGATCATCCCGTCGGCGCAGCGCGGCGTGATCGACTGCGCCGAGTGGGTCGGCGGCGTCGAGGACC
>CAZTDU010000013.1:0-61400 GCA_964612335.1 uncultured Enterobacteriaceae bacterium
AGCCGCACCTGTCGATCACCGGCGCGGTGTCCGCCGAGTGGGTGCCGATCAGGCCGAAGACCGACGCCGCGTTCCTCTACGGCCTCATCCACCACATCCTGCACGAGCGCGGCTGGCGCACGTCCTGCGACCTGCCCTACCTGAAACACCGCACCAGCTCGCCCTACCTGGTCGGCCCCAACGGCTGGTACCTGCGCGACGCGGCGAGCGGCAAGCCGCTGGTCTGGGACGCAGCCGACGGCCGCGCCAAGGCGCACGACGACCCGGGGCTCACGGACCCGGCGCTGGATGGCGCATACACCGTCGCCGCGGTCGAGCACGGCCCGGACGGCGAACGCATCGCGCACGAGGCAGCACAGGCAAAGCCCGCGTTCCAGAAACTGCTCGAGCACATGCGGGAGTATTCGCCTGACTGGGCCGCAGCCGAGTGCGACGTGCCCGCGGCCACCATCCGCCGCGTCGCCGACGAGTACGTCGCGCACGCCTGCATCGGCCAGACCATCGAGATCGAAGGCAAGACGCTACCTTTTCGCCCGGTGGCGGTGACGCTGGGAAAAACCGTCAACAACGGCTTCGGCGGCTTCCACTGCTGCTGGGCACGCACGCTGCTTGCGGTGCTGGTGGGCGCGCTGGAAGTGCCGGGCGGAACGCTGGGCACCACGGTGAAGCTGGTGCGGCCGGCGGCCTCGCGTACCGGCTCGGTGCAGCCCGGGCCGGATGGCCTGATGACCTTCCAGTTCAACGACACGTCCAAAGAAGGCTGGATGCGCAATCCGCACATCCGCAACGCCTACAAGACCCTGGTGCCGCTGTCGTCCGATTCGCCGTGGTCGCCCGCGCTCGGGCCGGCGCACCTGCCGTGGCTTTTTCAGAAGAAGGCGCCGGACAACTGGCCACGCACGCAGCCGCCGGACATGTGGATCTGCTACCGCACCAATCCGGCGATCTCGTCGTGGAACGCGCCGCAGGTGGCGGAACGCCTGGCGGAGTTCCCCTTCATCGTCGCCATGGCCTACACCGACGACGAGACCAACCACTTCGCGGATATCCTCTTGCCCGAGGCGCTGGACCTGGAGAGCCTGCAGCTCATCCGCATCGGCACCACCAAGTTCCAGGAGAATTTCTGGAAGCACGAGGGCTGGGCGATCCGCCAGCCGGTGGTCGATTCTCCCTGCGACACGAAGGACTTCACCGACATCGCCACCGCGCTCGCCGAGCGCGCCGGCATCCTCAAGGAATACATCGCCGCTGTGAATCGCGGCGCCGCCGGCACCGCCCTGCGCGACCGCAAGGGTCGTTACGACTTCGCGCTGGACGAAACGAAGGCACCGACGCGCGACGAAGTCTGGGATGCGTTCTGCAAGGCGGCAAGCAGCGAATTGTCCGATGGCAGCGAAGTGCGCGACCTCGCCTGGTTCAAGCAGCACGGCTTCATGCTGAAGCCCTTCGCGCAGCTCGACTGGTACCTGTACCCGTCGATGGAACGGCAGAACCTCAGGTTCGAGCTGCCCTACCAGGAGCGGCTGACGCGCCACGGCTACGAGCTCGCCAACCGCCTGAAGGAAGCCGGCATCCATTGGTGGGACGAGCAGCTGAAGGAATACGAGTTCATGCCGAAGTACCAGCGCTTCCCGGAAATGTGGATCGAGTACGCGCGCGAGTACCGGCGCGACCCGGACGAGTTCCCGTTCTGGGCGCTGACCGCGCGCTCGATGCAGTACAGCTGGGGCGCCAACGTCGGCCTGCCGCTGATCAACGAGGTGGCGAACAACATCAGCGGGCACAAGGGCGTGATCATCAATCGTTCGACCGCGAAGCGCCTGGGCATCGCCGAGGGCGAGCGCCTGACCATCGAATCGGTTTCCGGCACCACCGAGGGCGCGGCGGTGCTGCGCGAAGGCATCCGCCCGGATACGCTCCTGATGATCGGCCAGTTTGACCACTGGAAGACGCCCTACGCGAAGGACCTGCACCTGCCCAGCCTGAATTCGCTGACGGATCTTTCGCTGAAGCTCACCGACAGCACCGGCAGCAGTTCCGACGTCATGCGCGTGCGCCTGAAGCGCGCGGCCACCGGCGAACTGGTGGCGATGAAGGCGAGCGCATGAGCACAGTACAAGAGGGCAAGACCGCGCCTCGCTGGGGTATGGTCATCGACTTGAACCGTTGCGTCGGCTGCCAGACCTGCACCATCGCCTGCAAGCACGCCAACGACACCCAGCCCGGCGTGCAATGGCGCCGCGTCATCGATATCGAGCAAGGGAAGTTCCCCGATGTCGAGCGCCTGTTCCTCGTCACCGGCTGCCAGCATTGCGCGGAGCCGCCGTGCGTGCCGGTCTGCCCCACCGGCGCGACGCAACAGCGCGCCGATGGTCTGGTTACCATGGACTACGACGTCTGCATCGGCTGCGCCTACTGCGCAGTGTCCTGTCCCTATCAGGCGCGCACCATCGTGCACGAGGCGAAGGGCTACTACGACGATGGCGCCACGCTGACCCGCCAGGAAGCCGCCACCGCGCACCCGGATCGCATCGGCGTGGCGCAGAAGTGCACCTTCTGCAAGGAGCGCGTGGACGACGGCCTCGCCCAAGGGCTGCTGCCGGGCGTGGACCCGGAGGCAACGCCGGCCTGCGCCGCCGCGTGCATCTCGCAGGCGATCCAGTTCGGCGATTTCAACGATGCGGCGAGCCACGTGTCGCAACTGCTCGCAGAACGCCCCAGCCTGCAGTTGAACGCGGAACTCGGCACCGACCCGCAGATCAAGTACCTGTACACGACGCCGGCGGTGCCCGGCCGCGACGCCGGCGCAGGGTCGGATCCGGACGACGAGGAGGAGCGACTCGCCGACCCGGCGAACCCGCTGGTCGGCGCGGTGCAGCGCTTCTGGGACTGGCGCGCGGCGATGAACTGGATCTTCGGCGGCGTCGGCAGCGGCCTCGCCATCGTTGCGGTGCTCGCGCTGTGGCTGGGCAAGCTGCCCGAGCGCGCGATGCCCGCGCTGCTCTTTGCCTCCGCCGCGCTCGTCGCGACCGGTCTTTTCTTCGTCTTCCTGAAGATCGGCCGGCAGATGCGCTTCTGGCGCGCGGCCTCGCGACCGAATACGTCCTGGATGTCGCGCGAGCTGTACGCCGCGCTGGTGTTCTTTCCCGCGGTGCTGTGGAGCCTGCTCGAGCCCAACCGCATCGCGTTCACGCTCGCCGCGCTGGCCGCCGCGGCGTTCCTCGCCTGCCAGGCGAAGATCCTGCACATGGCGCGCGGCATCCCGGCCTGGCGCGTGCCGCTGATGCCGTGGATGCTGGGCGCGAGCGGCCTCGCCGAAGGCATCGGCGCGCTGGCGATCGCCACCGCGCTGGCCGGCGGATCAGGCCTCAACATCGCCGCCGGCGGCATCGTGCTCGGCGCCTTCGTCAACGCGCGGCTGTGGCGCCGCTACCGCGAAAGTGCCAAAGCCGAGGGCATCCCGCCGCTGGCACGGCAGGCGATCGACGACATCACCGTGCCGCTCGCCCTCTTCGGCCAGCTCGCGCCGATCGCGCTGGTGCTCGCCGCGTGGGCGGTTCCCGCGCTGGCAGGCGGACTGGTCGCGCTCGCCGGCGCGGCCACCATCGCCGGCGGCGCGCTGTGGAAGTTCAAGGTCGTCGTGCGCGCCTCTTACATGCAGGGCTACACGCTCTCGCACATGCCGCAGCGCGGCTCCGGCAGCCGCGCCGCGCCGGCGCGCATGGACGCCTCTGCGATGCCGAAGCCGGCTGGTTCCTGATCCCTGTTGACAGGGAATGGGGGGCACGGGATGAGCATGAACGAGGCAGATACCCGCTATCACCTCATCGACCCGGTGTTGCGAGACAAGGGCTACGTTCAAGTGGGGCCACTCCCTGTTCGATGACGCCTTTTAGCCCGCCCGACCCCGAGGGGCTTGCGCTAGACTAGATGGATGGACGAGATCATCTTCATCGTCGAGGAAGCGCCCGAGGGTGGCTATGTGGCCAGGGCGGTCGGCCAGTCCATTTTCACCGAGGCCGAACGCCCCGACCAGATCCAGGAACGCGTCCGTGATGCCGTGCGCTGCCACTTCGACGACGGTAAGGCCCCGAAGATGATCCGGCTTCACTTCGTCCGCGACGAGGTCATCGCGGCATGAAACTGCCCCGGGATCTTTCCGGGGCCGAACTTGTCAAGGCGTTGGGCCGCGTAGGCTACCGCGTGTCCCGCCAGACCGGAAGCCACGCAAGACTGTCGACCGATTCGCCCACGCAGCATCACGTCACCGTACCCATGCATGATCCGTTGAAGATCGGCACCCTGGCGGGAATCCTGAACGACGTTGCGGTTCACCTGAAGATCACGCGCAAGCAGTTGGAGGACAGACTGTTCTGACTACGCCAGGCATGCACACGTTCGGGACTTCGAGGACCAACGCTCAGCCCGGCAGAAACTCCCGCACCACCGCGATCTGGTCGGCGTGCATCAGCGTCGGCGCGTGGCCGACGCCGGGGATCTCGACCAGCTTCGCCTTCGGGCCTCGCGCGCGCATCTCGCGCGCGGTTGCCGCGGTCAGCAGGTCGGACTCGGCGCCCCGGATCGCGAGTGTCGGGCAGGCAATCGCGTCCCACAGCGGCCACAGTTCGAGGTCCTTCTCAGGCAGGTTCTTCCTGAAAGGCTCGGCCAGCTTCGGGTCGTAGTGCAACCGGTAGCTGCCATCCGGGTTGCGGCGCACCGCCACCTCGGTGAGGAAACGCCACTCGGCGTCGCTGTGCGCGCCGAAGCCCGCCAGCACGGTGCGTATGTACAGCTCGGCTGCCTCGATGGTCGGCAGCGGTGGCGCGTAGCCGACATACGCGGCGATGCGCTCCAGCGACACCTTCGTCACCACCGGCCCGGCGTCGTTCAGCACCAGGCGGCGGATCGGCGAACCCTTCTGTGCCGCCAGCGCCATGCCGATCAGCGCGCCCATCGACGTGCCTACCCAGTGCACCGCGTCCACGTCCAGGCGCGCGATCAGTGTCACCATGTCGGCGACGTACTGCGGCAACTGGTACAGCAGCGGGTCGGCGAGCCAGTCGGACTCGCCGCGCCCGGCGACGTCGGGGCAGACGACGCGGTAGCGGTCCGCCATCGCCGCGGCGAGCGCGTCGAAGTCGCGCGCGCAGCGCGTCAGGCCGTGCACGC
The DNA here is from genome assembly GCA_964612335.1 of uncultured Enterobacteriaceae bacterium. Lineage (GTDB taxonomy): Bacteria > Pseudomonadota > Gammaproteobacteria > Burkholderiales > SG8-39 > CAZTDU01. Next base: position 5,170 of record CAZTDU010000013.1, read on the forward strand.
AGACCAGTGCCGGCGCAGCCGGGTCGCCCCACTCGCGGTAGGCCATGCGGTGCAGGCCCGCGGGCGATGCGCACTGCACGAAGCGCTGGCGCGGACCGGCTTCGCTCATTCGCGCACCAGCCGGCCCAGCTCGATCACCGCGCGCCCGGCCTGCGCCTTGCCATGCGCCGGCCATTCGGCGTGCACGCGCACGCCGATGAACTCCTGCGACACGGTGACGAACGCCGGGAAAGGGATGCCGCGCGCGATGTCGAAGCGGTACTCGAGCGCGTCGGCGGAGTGGTGCTCCGTGTAGTCGGGGGCGTCCGGGTCGCGCACCAGCAGCCAGCGCACGCGCTCGCGGAACTCCTCGAGCGGCGCGCCGGCATCGCCGGTGACGCGGATCACCGCCTCGGCCGCGGCGGCCAGGCTAGTTCCCGTACTTGAACGACAGCGACAGCCGGGTGCGGAACTGCACCACCTTGCCGCCCTCGACCTTGACGTCCAGCTTGGTGACTTCGGCGATGCGCAGGTCACGCAGAGACTTCGACGCGGTCTTCACCGCGTTGCGCGCCGCCTCCTCCCACGAATCCGGGCTGGTGCCGATGACATCGGTGACGCGATAGACGGCGTTGTCCTGTTTCCTGGCCATGGTTTCCTCCTCGGGGTTGGTGCGGGGGATCCGCATGCCCATACTACGCTCAGCGTCCGGCTGCGTGCCAGTAGCGCGCCCGCGCCGCGCGCTCGGTCGCCACGGCGATCTCGCTGCCGCCCAGCCTTAGCGTGACCGCACCCTCACGATCGGTGCGCCGCAGCTCGACGCCGGCGTCGCGATAGCGCGCCAGCACGTCGCGGTGCGGATGGCCGAATCGGCTGCGGTAGCCGACCGGCAGCACCGCGAGACGCGGCGCGACCGCGGCGAGGAACGCCGCGCTGGACGAAGTACGGCTGCCATGATGCGGCACCAGCAGCGCATTGGCCGCGATGCCGCCGCGCGCCACCAGCGCGGCCTCGGCGGTGCGCTCGATGTCGCCGGTGAGCAGCATGGTGTGCGCGCCCGCGCTCACTTTCAGCACGCAGCTGAGGTCGTTCTTGCGCCGCGCGTTGGCGTGGTCGCCGCGTGGCGGGTGCAGAATCTCGAAGCGCACGCCATCCCAATCCCAGGCCTCGCCCGTGGCGCAGCGCCTGGGCGCGCGCGCGACGTCCAGCACCGGGTGGCCGGGCTCCAGGGACGACAGCAACTCCGCCATCGGCATTTCATCCAGCACCGACAGCGCGCCGCCGGTGTGGTCGCTGTCGCTGTGCGTGAGCACCATGGCGTCGAGTGCCGACACGCCGGTCGCGCGCAGGTAGGGCAGCACGATGCGCTCGCCGGCGTCGGTGTCCGCGCCGAGCATCGGCCCGGCGTCGTACAGCAGCGTGCGCGCGGCGGTGCGCACCGCGACCGCGAGCCCCTGGCCGACGTCCAGCGTGGTCACCCAGGCCTCGCCCTGCGCCGGCGCCGGCGGCTGCACCATGAACACCGGCAGCATCAGCGCGAGACCCGCCCAGCGCGACGGGAAACCGCGCGGCAGCAGCAGCCACAGCGTGCCGGCGAGCGCCAGCAGCACCGCCCACAGCGGAGGCGCGTGCTGCTGCCACAGCGCGGCGGGCAGCGCCGCGCACCATTCCAGGAACGCGAGCAGCCAGCCGGTGAGCGCGTCGGCAATGACCAGCAGCGAATCCAGCGGCAGCAGCACCGCGAGCAGCGCCAGCGGCGTGATCACCGCCGACACCAGCGGGATCGCCACTGCGTTGGCCAGCGGGCCCACCAGCGACATGCGCGCGAACAGGTACAGCGTCGCCGGCGCGAGCCCGATGGTGATCGCCCATTGGGTGCGCAGCCACTGCCGCAGCGGCGAGCCACTGTCCGTCCAGCCGATTGAGACGAAGAAAATCAGCGCCACGGCGCCGAATGACAGCCAGAAGCCCGGCGACAGCACGGCCCACGGGTCGGCGAGCAGTACCGCGCCGAGCGCCAGCGCGAGCACGCGCGCGGGAGACGCGATCCTGCCCGACCACAGTGCCAAGGCCACCACCGCCACCATGAAGAAGGTGCGCCGCGCCGGCACCCCGAAGCCGGCGAGCAGCGTATAGCCGAGCGCGGCAAGGATTGCCGCCAGCGCCGCCGCCTTGCGCGCCGGCAGCGCAAGGCACAAGCGCGCCGAGCGCCGCCAGCCCCAGGCGGCGAGCCACGCGGCGAGCCCGGACACCAGCGTCACGTGCAGGCCGGAGATGCTCATCAGGTGCGTCACGCCGGTGCGGTTGAAGATCCGCCATTCCCCCGCCGGAATCGCGCGCTGGTCGCCCACCGCGAGGGCGACCAGCACGCCCGATGTCGGCGTGTCGCCCAGTACACGGCGAAAGCGCTCGCGCACCGCGGCACGTGCCTGCTCGATCAGGTCCGTGGGACTGTTGCGAGCGCCCAGCCGCTGCGGCGGCGGCCGCTCGCGGACCTGTCGCACGTAGCCCGTGGCGCCGATGCCGCGCTCGAGCAGCCAGGCCTCGTAGTCGAAGCCGTGCGGGTTGAGGTTGCCATGCGGACTGCGCAAGCGCACGGTGAAGCGCCAGCGCTCCCCCGGCTGCACGCCGAACGCGTCTGCAAGCACGGCCGGCTGCTCCTCGGCATGCTGCCGGCTGCGGTACCAGGACAAGAGCAGCCGGCGCGGCACGCGCACGGCGGATGATTCGGTCTCGAACTCGAAGCGCACGCTGCGCTCGCCCACGGCCGGCAGGCTGGAGACGACACCCACCACTTCGATGTCGCGGCCCTCCAGCGTGGCGTCCAGCCGGTCTGCCATGCGCCAGTGCGCAAAGCCCGCCGCCCACAGGAAGCCGATCGCGGCGCACAGGCAGAGCCGTGCCGCGTACCGCGCCCGGCGCAGCGCGAGCGCGCAGGCGGGCAGCAGCGCAAGCCATGCCGGGGCAGGCAGGCCCGCCTGCACCTGCAACGCCAGCGCGCCGGCGGCGAAGGCGAGAACTTGTGCGCTCATCTAGACTCCAACGCATACAGGAACGCCCCGCCTACATTGCCCCCGCAGAAGTTCTTCCGCCGCCACCTTCCCGACGCCGGTTCGATACGCTCGAATCCCTGGCTCGGATGGATGCGCGTGTTCCTCGACCACCCGGCGCTGTGGCGGCTGAACCGCGACTCGGTGGCCGGGGCGGTCGCGATCGGCCTCTTTTCCGGCCTGGTGCCGGGGCCGTTGCAGATGCTGTCGGCGATGCTGCTGGCGGTGCCGCTGCGCAAGAACCTGCCGGTGGCGTTGCTGGTGACCTTCTACACCAACCCCTTTACCATCGTGCCGCTGTACGTGCTGGCGTACGGCTACGGCCGGTTGCTGATCGGCGGCAAGAACTCAATCGAGATCGAGCCCTATTACTGGGATTGGGCGAACTTCATCGAGTCGACGCGCGGCCTCGTCGACTGGATGCTGTCCCTGGGCAAACCGCTGGCGATAGGCCTGCCCGCGCTCGCACTGACGCTGGCGCTGCTCGGTTACCTCGCGGTGCAGGTGGCGTGGCGCGCGTACATCATCCACGCCTGGCGCACGCGGCGCGAGCGCCGCGCGCGCCGAGCGGGCGGCGGCGCGTCCTAGCGCCGCCGCAAGTCGACCCCGCGCTGGCTCACGCGCAGTCCGGATCGGTCGGCCGCTCGGCCGCCAGCACGCGTATCGTCATCGCCTGTCCGCCCGGCATATCGGTGGTGGACAGCGCACCGGGGCCGCGGCCGAGCAGTGCTCGGCCCACGGGAGACAGCACCGAGATGCGCCCCGCGCTGGCGTTCGCATCGCGCGGGTGCGCCAGCACCACGGTGCGCGGCTCGCCGCGCGGCTCCTCACGATAGGTCACGCGCGAATTGATCGCGACGCGGTCGGCGGGCAGCCGCTCGTGCGGCACCATGCGCGCGTCCATCAGCAAGTCCGCAAGCGCGTCCGCCGCGTCGCCTTCGAAGCGGTCGGGGCGTCGCCGACCACCCAGGATCGGCGCGAGCGATTCGGCATCGTGTGCAGAAACAATAAGTTCGTTGTAGTTGGTCATGGTTGCCTCCGTAATGCAGAAGCTGAAAAAGGGATGAACCACGCAGCACGCGCAAGGCGTGGCGGGTGGCGCGAATCAGGTGTGGAGCGTCCCGGTAAGGCTTGACCGGCCGTCAACTGCGGCCGGTGGAGCGCTTACCGGGCGTGGCCAGGAAAGGCGGGTGTTCCGGGCCTGCGCAGCGCGCGCGCGATCGCACCTGGCGCCGTACGGCCGGCCTGGGAATATGTGCGATCGATGTTCATTGGCTTGGTGTCTGGATTGTCAGCAGATGCTCGGCTGACCATAGCATACGAACAGGATATTGCAAGTCAGCCTGCGCATTCGACAAGAACGCCGTCGCGAAGTTCCAGCACGCGCCCGGCGCGCGCCGCGAGCGCCGCGTCGTGCGTGACGATGACGAACGCGGTGCCGTGCGAACCCGACAAGCGCAGCATGGCGTCAAACACCTCGTCCGCGGTGTGCGCGTCGAGGTTCCCGGTCGGCTCGTCGGCGAGCACGCAGGCCGGTCCGGTGACCAGCGCGCGCGCGAACGCGCAGCGCTGGCGCTCGCCGCCGGAGAGTTCCCCCGGCAGGTGCTCGAGGCGATGCCCGAGTCCGATCTCCTGCAGCACGCGCGCGGCTTCGGCGAGCGCGGCGGCGCGGTCCATGCGACGGATCCACAGCGGCATGGCGACGTTCTCGGCGGCGGTGAACTCGGGCAGCAGGTGGTGGAACTGGTAGACGAAACCGAGCGTGGCGTTGCGCACCGCGCCGCGCTCGGCTTCGCCCATCGCGCTGAACGGCCTGTCCTGCACCGTGACTTCGCCCGCGCTGGGCGCGTCCAGCCCGCCCAGCAGGTGCAGCAGCGTGCTCTTGCCCGAGCCGGACTTCCCCATGATCGCGACCCGCTCCTTCGCGTACACCGCAAAATCGACGCCCTTCAGCACGTGCACCGGCGCAGGACCCTCGAAGGTCTTCTCGAGCCCGCGGCAGGCGATCACCGCGCCGTCCCGCCCGCCTTCTTCACTCATAGCGCAGCGCCTCGGCGGGGTTGACGCGCGCCGCGCGCCAGCTCGGCAGGATCGCCGCCACCAGCGACAGCACCAGCGCGATGATCGCGGTGGTGACCACGTCGGACAGGTGCACGTCGGAGGGCAGGTCCGGGATCAGGTAGACATCCTTAGCGAGGAACTTGATGCTGAACAGGTTCTCGATCGCCGGCACGATGGTGCCGACGTTGTACGCGGTGGCCACGCCCGCGACCAGCCCGACCAGCGTGCCGACGACGCCGATCACCGCGCCCTGCACGACGAAGATCTGCATCACCGACGCGGGCGAGGCGCCGAGCGTGCGCAGGATGGCGATGTCGGCGCGCTTCTCGGTCACCGCCATCACCAGCGTGGAGACGATGTTGAACGCCGCGACCGCGACGATCAGCGCGAGGATGATGAACATCACGCGCTTCTCGATCTCGACCGCGCGGAAGAAATTCGCGTGGCTGCGCGTCCAGTCGTAGGCGAACACGTCCTGCCCGAGCCGCGCCATGAGTTCGCGGCCAACCGCGCGCGCGGCGAACAGGTCGTCGAGCTTCAACCGCAGCCCGGACACCGCCTCGCCCATCTGGTAGAGCTTCTGCGCGTCCTCCATGTGCACCAGCGCAAGCGCGGCGTCCGCCTCGTTGAAGCCGACTTCGAAGGTGCCGACGACGGTGAACTGCTTCAGGCGCGGGATCAGCCCAGCGGGCGTCACCTGCCCCTGCGGTGCGACCAGCGCGATCCTGTCGCCGGGCAGCGCGCCCAGCGCGCGCGCGAGGTCCCCGCCCAGCACGACGCCGAACTCGCCGGCTTTCAGCGCAGCGAGGCTGCCGGCGCGCATGTGGCGACCGATGTCGGCGACCTTGTCCTCGGCGTCCGGCAGGATGCCGCGCACGATGGCGCCGCGCACCGCCTGGCCGTGCGCCAGCATCGCCTGCGCGTTGACGAACGGCGCGGCGGCGATCACGCGCGGATGCGCGGACGCCTCGCGCGCAACCGCCTGCCAGTCCGCGAGCCGGTTGCCGGCGCCGGAGAGCTGCAGGTGCGAAGCGACGCCGAGGATGCGCGTGCGCAGCTCCTTCTGGAAGCCGTTCATCACCGACAGCACGACGATCAGCGCCCACACGCCGAGCGCGATGCCGGCCATGGAGATGAGGGAGCTGATGCTGATGAAATAGTTGCGGCGCTTTGCGCGCGTGTAGCGCAGGCCGACCAGGAGCTCGTAACGCACGTTGCATCGAGGATACTACAATGCCCCGCATGGACGCCGCTGACCGCGCGCTGCTTCATGCGCTGATTGCCGACGCGCGCGTCGCCGCGCTCGCCACGCTGCGCGCAGGCGCGCCGATGGCTTCCACGCTTCCCTTCATCGCCGCGCCCGACCTGTCGGCGTTCCACGTGCACGTCAGCCGGCTCGCCTGGCATACGCAGGACATGGCAGCCGATGCGCGGGTCGCGCTGGCGATCGCCGAGCGCGACGACGCGCGTGACGATCCGTACGCGCTCGCGCGCGTGTCGATCCGCGGCGACGCGACCGAGCTCGCCGCCGAGGGCGGCGAGTACGCGAGCCTCAAGGCGGCGTGGCTCGCACGCCATCCTGCGACCGCGACCAGCTTCGAGCTGGCCGACTTCCGCTTCTGGCGCATCCTGCCGCGCGACGCGCGCTTCGTCGCCGGCTACGGCCGCATCCACAACCTGTCCGCGGCAGACCTGCGTGCTGGCTGAGCTGCTGCTTGCGACGAGCATCGGCGTGCATCCGGCAGCGGAATGCCCGGTGCGGCTCGAACTGCGCATCGAACAGCGAACGCGCATCCTGCGCGCGCGGCCTGCCTGCGCGATCGGCTTCGACTCCACGCGCGACGCCATGCGCGCGCTGCTGGGTCACGCCGGGGGCGATGCGCGCGTGCAGGTATTCCTCGGCCGCATCGTCGACTACCCCTGGCTGTCCGCGCTGCTAGAGCGCGCGGGCGGCGGGCTCGACAACGTCGCGGTGGCGAAGACGCTGCACGCGATGCCGGAACTCGGGCACCTGTTTCCAGGCTGGCGCGTCGAGCGAGTGTCGGTGGAAAAGGTCCTGGTGCGGGAACGCAGGCCATTCGACGCCCAGGTCTGGATCACGCTGGCGAGGGAGCGCGCTTGAGAATCTACGGCGTGGATTTCACCTCCGCGCCCGGCGCGGTAAAGCCGATCACCCTGGCCTCGGCCACGCTGCGCGGCCGGCAGCTGCGCATCGGCGCGATCGAATGCCTGCGCGACTTCGCCGCATTCGAGGCTTTCCTCCGCCGCCGGGGTCCGTGGGTCTGCGGCTTCGACTTTCCGTTCGGGCTGCCGCGCGAGGCGGTGCGCGCGCTCGACTGGCCGCAGGACTGGGAGGCGCTCGCGCGGCACTGCCGGCGCATCGGGCGCGGCGCGTTCGCTGCCGCCTCCGCGCGGCTGCGCGAGGGCCGCGCCGCGGGCGACAAGTACCCGATGCGCCGCGGCGACCGGGCGGCCGGCTCGCACAGCCCGATGAAGTGCGTGAACCCGCCGGTGGGCTGGATGTTCCTCGAAGGCGCATCGAGGCTCGCCGACGCGGGCCTGCACGTTCCGGGCGTGCGCGCGGGCGACCCGCGCCGCGTCGCGCTCGAAGCCTATCCGGGTTTCGTCGCCCGCAGGATCATCGGCCGCGCCTCCTACAAGTCGGCGCGCGCAGGCCCGCCGGACGCGCAACGGCGCAAGGCGCGCGCACGGCTGGTCGCGGGCCTCGAGGCGGATGCCGCCGGGCTGGGTGTAAGCCTGCGCGTGGATGCACGACTGAGGGTGCAGCTGCTGGCCGAAGCGGCGGGCGACCTGCTGGACGCGGCGATCTGCGCGCTGCAGGCCGCCTGGGGCTGGCAGCGGCGCGACGCGGGCTATGGATTGCCCGCCGCCCTGGACCCGCTGGAAGGATGGATCGCCACCGTGACGCCGTGGAACATCGTCGCCGCGGACGCGTCGCGCGCCACGGCGTGGAAGCGGCTGCGCGCCGCGCTGTTCGACGACCTCGACGAGGCCTACCACGCGCGCGAGATCGAATGGATGCTCGCCGCGCGCAACATGCGCGCGTTCCTCGCGCTCGACGCCACCGGCAGCCCGGCCGGCCTGCTCGAGGTGTCGATCCGCAACATCGTCGATGGCTGCCCGGGCGAGGACGCGGTGGGCTACCTCGAAGGGCTGTACGTGGATCCGGCGCATCGCGGCCGCGGCCTGGGCCGCGCGCTGGTGGATTACGCCGCGGGCTGGTTCCGCGAGCGCGGCTGCAGGCACATCGCGACCGATACCGGCATTGACAACGCCGCCGCGCAGCGCCTGTACGAGCACCTCGGCTTCGCGCGCAAGTGGACCGTGGTGCAGTTCCTGAAGCCGCTCTGATCTCCCGCTGCCAATACAATGACGGCATGCTGACTGCATACGGCATGTCCGATTCCGGCAACTGCTACAAGGTGAAGCTGGCCCTCGAACAGCTCGGCCTGGCGTATCGCTGGGTGGAGGTGGATTCGACGCGGGGCGGCACCCGCACGCCCGAATACCTGGCGATGAATCCGAACGGCAAGGTACCGCTGCTGCAACTGGACGACGGCAGCTACCTGCCCGAATCGAATGCGATCCTGTGGTATCTGGCCGAAGGCACGCCGCTCGCGCCCGCCGATCGCATTGGCCGCGCGCGCGCGCTGCAATGGATGTTCTTCGAGCAGTACAGCCACGAGCCGTACATCGCGGTGGCGCGCTACATCCTCCGCTACCTGCCGCCGGATTCGCCGCGCCGCGCCGAACTGCCGCAACTGACCGAGCGCGGCCGCTTCGCGCTCGGCGTGATGGAGCAGCACCTCGCCGGGTCACGCTTCTTCTCAGGCGCCGACTATTCGGTAGCCGACATCGCGCTGTATGCCTACACGCACTGCGCCGCCGATGGCGGCTTCGACCTGTCGGCATACCCGGCGGTGCGCGACTGGCTCGCGCGCGTGCAGGCGCAACCGCGCCACGTGCCGCTGGGCTGAGGCGAAGACTTGCTGGACGCACCGCTGGCAATCGTCGACCTGGAAACCACCGGCGCGCACCCGGCGTACGACCGCGTCACCGAGATCGCGGTCATCGAGGTGGTGGGCGGCGAGGTGCTCGAATCCTGGTCGACGCTGGTCGACCCCGAAACCGCGATCCCGCCCGGCATCCAGGCGCTCACCGGCATCACCAACGAGATGGTCGCCGGCGCGCCCACATTCCGCGCGCTCGCCGAGGGGCTTTACGAGCGGCTGCACGGCCGCGTCTTCGTTGCCCACAATGCACGCTTCGACTACGGCTTCCTGCGCCAGGAGTTCGAGCGCGCGGGGCTGAAGTTCCAGGCGAAGACGCTGTGCACGGTGCGGCTGTCGCGCAAGCTCTACCCGGCGCACTCGCGCCACAACCTGGACAGCCTGATCGCGCGCCACGGCCTCGCCTGCGGCGCGCGCCACCGCGCGCTCGGAGATGCCGAGGCGGTATGGCAGTTCCTGCGCGTCGCCGCGGCCGAGCGCGGCGCGGAAGCGCTGGCCGGCGCGGCGAAGGAAATCACCAGGCAACCCGCGCTGCCGGCGCAGGTTGACCGCGCGCTGGTGGACGCGATCCCGGATGGCCCCGGCGTGTACATCTTCTTCGGCGACCAGGGCGCGCCGCTGTACGTCGGCAAGAGCGTCAACATGCGCACGCGCGTGCTCGCGCATTTCGCCGACGACGTGCGCTCGGCCAAGGAACTCCAGCTCGCGCGCGAGACGCGCTCCATAGACTGGGAGCGCAGCGCGGGCGAGCTCGGCGCGCTGCTGCGCGAGGCCGCGCTGGTGAAGAAGCTGCAGCCTGCCTTCAACCGCCGGTTGAGGCGCGACGCGGGCCTGTGCTCCTTCGTGTTCGAGGCGCATCGCGGCCCGGGGCTTGCGCTGCGACTGGCGGGCGAGGAGGAGATCGGCCCGCAGGCGCTGCCCCACATGCACGGGCTGTTTCGCAGCCGGCGCGCCGCGCTCGCCGCGCTGCGTGGACTGGCGGACGCGCACGGCCTGTGCCTGCAGAGCCTGGGTTTCGAGCGCAGCCGCGCGCGCCAGGGCGCCTGCTTCCGGCACCAGCTGCGCCGCTGCGCCGGGCTGTGCGCCGGCAAGGAATCGGCCGACGCGCACCATGCGCGGCTGGGCATTGCGCTCGCCAGCCTGAAGACGCGCGACTGGCCGTGGCGGGGTCCGATCGGCGTCGTCGAAACCGACGCCGCGCGCGAGCTCACCGAAGTGCACGTCGTCGACCAGTGGTGCTGGCTCGGCACGGCGAGGAGCGAGGACGAGCTCGCGGAACTGCTGCGGGATGCGAGCCCCGAGTTCGACCCGGACCGCTACCGGCTGCTCACCCGGCACCTGCTCGGTGCCGGCGCACCGCGCATACGCGAACTCGCGCGGTGCACTTAGAACTCTTCGTTCCCGCGCTGCTTGCCAGGCCCGGCGCCGGACAGCGGCTGCCGGCGCTGGAGCTGCTGCTTGCGCGCGCGCGGCGGCGCAGCGGGGAATCGATGACGCTGGAAGCGCGCTTGCTGGATGCCTTCGGCGCCGAGCCGGAAACGCTGCCCGCGGGCGCGCTCACCGTAGCCGCCGAGGGGGACGACCCGGGAAATGCGCTGTGGCTGCGCGCCGACCCGGTGCACCTGCTGCAACAGCGCGAGGTGCTGGTGGTGATGCCACCGCCCGCGATCCGCGTCGCGCGCGACGAGGCGGACGCCATGGTGCAGGCGCTGAACCGCCATTTCGGCGCGGACGTGGAGCTGCACGCGATTCACCCCGAGCGCTGGTGCGCGAAGGTCGCGGCGCCGGCGGCGCTGCAGGCGCTTACGCCGATGCAGGCCGCGGGCCGCAAGCTCGACGCGGTACTTCCCGGCGGCGACGCCAGGCGCTGGCACGCGCTGATGAACGAGGCGCAGATGCTGCTGCACGCGCACCCGGCGAACGCGGCGCGCGAGGCGCGCGGCGAGCGCGCGGTGAACAGCCTGTGGCTGTGGGGGCTGGGCGCGGCGCCGGCGAAGCTGCGCGACTACTGGCACAGCGTCAGCGCGGACGACGCGATCGCGCGCGGCCTGGGCAGGCTGAGCGGCGCGCGCGTGCGCGCGCTGCCCGCCGACGCCGGCGCGCTGCTCGCCGGCCTGCCCGAGGACGGCAGGCACATCGTCGTGCTGGACGCGCTGCGCAGCGCCGACGCGCTGGGCGATGCCGAGGGCTGGTCAGCGGCGCTTGCCGCGCTGGAGGCGCGCTGGATCTCGCCGCTCGTCGCGGCGCTCCGCGCCGATCGCATCGGCATGATCACGCTGCACGTGCCGGACGCGGACGAGTCACGCAGCCACGAACTGGTGCGCGGCGACCTGCGCCGGTTCTGGCGCCGCCCGAGGCCGCTGTGAACATCGTCGAGCGACCCTGGTCGCGCGAGGCGCATCGCGCGCTGATCGACGCCGGCATGCACCCGGTGCTGGCGCGCGTCTACGCGGCGCGCAACATCCGCGCGCGCGCGGACCTGGAGCTCGACGCCGCGCGCCTGCTGGCGCCCGCGCAACTCGCGCGCTGCGAGGAGGCCGGCGCCTTCCTCGCCGATGCCATCGCGGCGGGGCGCAGGCTGCTGATCGTCGCCGACTACGACGCCGACGGCGCCACCGCCTGCGCGGTGGGGATTCGCGCGCTGCGCGCCATGGGCGCGAAGGTCGACTACCTGGTGCCGAACCGCTTCGAACTCGGCTACGGCCTGACGCCGGAGCTGGTGGACATCGCAGCCCGGCTCGGGCCTGACATCCTGATCACCGTGGACAACGGCATCGCCAGCGTCGAGGGCGTCGAGCGCGCGCGCGCGCTCGGCATGCAGACGCTGATTACCGACCATCACCTGGCCGGGGAATCGCTGCCGCGCGCCGACGTGATCGTCAACCCCAACCAGCCGGGCTGCGGCTTTCCTTCCAAGCACCTCGCCGGCGTCGGCGTGATGTTCTACGTCATGCTCGCGCTGCGCGCGGAACTGCGCCGGCGCGGCGCGTTCGCGCAGTCTGCCGAGCCCAACCTTGCCGTGCTGACCGACCTCGTCGCGCTGGGCACCGTTGCCGACGTTGTGCCGCTGGACGCGAACAACCGCATCCTCGTCGCGCAGGGGCTGAAGCGCCTGCAGGCCGGGCACGGAAAGGCCGGCCTGAACGCCCTCTTTCGCATCGCCGGGCGGGCGACCGCGGAGGCCGGCTGCTTCGACCTCGGCTTCGTCGCCGGCCCGCGACTGAACGCCGCCGGCCGGCTCGCCGACATGGGCCTGGGCGTCGAATGCCTCGTCACCGACGACGCGTCGCGCGCAGCGAACTGCGCGCAGGAACTCGACCGATTGAACCGCGAGCGCCGCCGCATCGAGGGCGCGATGCTCGAGGAGGCGGTCGCGGCACTCGACGGCCTGCAGGAAGCGCCGGGCGCGACGATGACGCTGTTCGAGCCCGGCTGGCACCAGGGCGTGGTGGGGATCCTCGCCTCGCGGGTGCGCGAGCGCCTGCACCGGCCGGCGATCTGCTTCGCGCGCGCAACGGACGGCGCGCAGGTTCCGATGCTGCGCGGCTCCGGGCGCTCGATTCCCGGCCTGCACCTGCGCGACTGCCTGGACGTCGTCTCGAAGCGGCGCCCCGGGCTGATCCTGCGCTTCGGTGGCCATGCGCAGGCCGCCGGATTGACGCTGCGCGAGGCCGACCTGGACGCGTTCCGGGACGCATTCGAGGCGGCGGCGGCCGAACTGCTGCCCGAGGAAGCACGCGCCCGCGTGGTCGAAACCGACGGCACGCTGGACACCGCGTTCCTCACGCTGGAAACCGCGCGGCTGCTGGGCGCACAGATCTGGGGACAAGGCTTTCCGGAGCCGCGCTTCTGCGATACATTCGCGGTCGAAAGCCAGCGCGTGGTGGGCGAACGGCACCTGAAGCTCAAGCTCGTGAAGGACGGGCGTCGCATCGATGCCATGCGCTTCGCATCGCTCGAACCCCTGCCGCCGAAGGTGCGTGCCGCGTACCGCCTGGCAGTGAACGACTACAACGGGCTGAAAAGCGTTCAGCTCATCCTGGAGCATACCGAACCATGAAACTCGTCACCCTCGTATTCGCGGCGCTGTGCGCGACCGCGGCGTTCGCGAAGGACAAGGAGCCCGTGAACGCCGGCCCGTACGTGCCGTCGCCCGACAGCGTCGTCGCCGACATGCTGAAGCTCGCCGACGTCGGCCCGAAGGATTTCGTCATCGACCTCGGCTCCGGCAACGGCAAGATCGTGCTGACCGCGGCCAAGGTGTTCGGCGCGCGCGGCTTCGGCGTCGAGATCCAGGACCACCTGGTGAAGCAGTCGAACGAGGCGGCCAGGCGCGAGGGCGTCGCCGACCGCGTGAAGTTCATCAAGCAGGATCTCTTCAAGACCGACATCTCGCAGGCCACGGTGCTCACCATGTACCTGCTGCCGAACACCGTGAACATGCTGAAGGACAAGCTGCTCACGGAGCTCAGGCCGGGTACGCGCATCATCTCGCACGACTATCCGCTGTCGGGCTGGATGTACGACGCCATCCGGGAGATGGACCTGCAGGAAAAGGTCGAGATCAGCGGCGTCACGACGACGCTGATCTACCTGTACCTGGTGCCGGCGAAAGTCGGCGGAACGTGGAGCGCGACGGTGCCGGCGAACGTGTCGCGGGAACCGGTCAGGCTGCAGCTGAAGCAGCAGATGACCACCTTCGGCGGCAGCGCCACTGTCGGCGGCAGGGACCTCACGCTGCAGGAGCCGAAGCTGCGCGGTACGCAGATCAGCTTCGAGCTGCCGGGCCGGAACGTGAAGTTCTCCGGCACGGTGGAGGGCGGCACGATCAAGGGCCTGGTCGAGGCAGGCGGGGTGAAGTCGCCGTGGACCGCCACGCTGGCAAGGTAGTCCGCATGGAACGCAAGCGCATCAATTCCTCGAAGCTGCGCTCGGTCGGCTACGACGAGAAGACGCAGACGCTCGAAGTCGAGATGTCCAACGGACAGGTGTACCAGTACTCGAAGGTCTATCCCGAGGTCTACCGCCGCTTCATGGCGGCGCCCAATCCGACGGCGTTCTTCGACGACCGCATCGACGAGGAATACACCGGAAGGAAGATATAATCCGCATCCCCATGGAAGCCGAACGCATCAACCAGATAGCCTCATCGCTCGCCGGGCTAGAAGCGCGCCTCGCCGAGCTGCGGAGGTATCTTTGACTTCGATGCCAAGGAACGTCGCCTCGCGGACCTGAACCGCGAACTCGAAGACCCGGCGCTGTGGGAAAACCCGCAGCGCGCGCAGGAACTCGGCAGGGAAAAGAAGGGCCTGGACGTGGTCGTCGAGACCATCTCCCGCACCGGCAGCGGCATCGCCGACGCGAAGGAACTGTTCGAACTCGCGCGCGCCGAGGGCGACGAGGCCACGCTGCAGTCGCTGGGCCGCGACGCCGAGGCGATCGAGCGCGAGGTGGCGGCGCTGGAGTTCCGCCGCATGTTCTCCAACCCGCTGGACGCGAACAACTGCTTCGTCGACATCCAGGCGGGTTCCGGCGGCACCGAGGCGCAGGACTGGGCGGCGATGCTCGAACGCATGTACCTCAAGTACTTCGACAGGAAGGGCTTCAAGGCGGAGATCCTCGAGCAGTCCGAGGGCGAGGTCGCGGGCATCAAGAGCGCGACGATCAAGGTGGTCGGCGACTACGCCTACGGCCAGATGCGCACCGAGGTCGGCGTACACAGGCTGGTGCGCAAGTCGCCTTTCGATTCGAACGCGCGCCGTCACACCTCGTTCGCCAGCGTGTTCGTCTACCCGGAAGTGGACGACACCATCGAGGTCGACATCAACCCGGCGGATCTGCGCATCGACGTCTACCGCGCATCCGGCGCGGGCGGCCAGCACGTCAACAAGACCGAGTCGGCGGTGCGCATCACGCACCTGCCCACCAACATCGTGGTGCAGAGCCAGAGCGACCGCTCGCAGCACAGGAACCGCGCGGCGTGCATGGAGATGCTGAAATCGCGCCTCTACGAGCTCGAACTGAGGAAGCGCACCGCGCAGCAGGACAAGCTCGAGGATTCGAAGACCGACATCGCCTGGGGCCACCAGATCCGCTCCTACGTACTCGACCAGTCGCGCATCAAGGACCTGAGGACCGGCGTCGAGATCGGCAACACGCAGGCCGTACTTGACGGCGATCTCGATGCGTTCATCAATGCAAGCCTGAAGCAGGGGGTCTGAGCATGAGCGAAGAAGCCAGGCCCGCGGACGAAACCGCGGCGCCGCAGGACGAGAACCGGATCATCGCCGAGCGCCGTGCCAAGCTCGCCGCGCTGCGCGCCCAGGGCCCTGCGTACCCGAACGACTTCTTCCGCACGCACATGGCGCTGGCGCTGGACGAGGAGCATGGCGAGACGCCGAACGAGGAACTCGAACCGAAGCAGGTGTACGTCACCATCGCCGGCCGCCTGATGTTCAAGCGCGTGATGGGCAAGGCGAGCTTCGGCGTGCTGCAGGATGGCTCGGGCCGCATCCAGATCTATGTCACGGACGACCATTCGGGCGCCGCCAGCCATGCCGCGTTCAAGCACTGGGACGTCGGCGACGTGCTGGGCGTGAAGGGGTTCCTGTTCCGCACCCGCAAGGGCGAACTCACGGTGCGCGCGCACGAGCTGCGCCTGCTCACCAAGTCGCTGCGGCCACTGCCGGAGAAGTTCCACGGCCTGGCCGACCAGGAGACGCGCTACCGGCAACGCTACGTCGACTTGCTGGTGAACGAGCGATCGCGCTGGGTGTTCGCGGTGCGCGCCAGGGTCGTCCAGTCGATACGCCAGACCATGGGCAGCACCAGCTACATCGAGGTCGAGACGCCGATGCTGCAGCCGATCCCCGGCGGCGCGACCGCGCGGCCGTTCAGGACTCACCACCACGCGCTGGACATGGACATGTACCTGCGCATCGCGCCGGAGCTGTACCTGAAGCGCCTGGTGGTGGGCGGCATCGACAAGGTCTACGAAATCAACCGCAGCTTCAGGAACGAGGGCATCTCGACGCGGCACAACCCCGAGTTCACGATGATGGAGGTGTACTGCGCGTATACCAACCACACGTACATGATGGGCCTGATGGAAACGCTGATCCGCAACGCCGCGCAGGCAGCGATCGGTGCGACGAAGATCACCTACCAGGGCCGCGACATCGACCTCGGCAAGCCGTTCTCGAAGATGACGATGACGCAGGCCATCCAGCGCTACGCGCCGGAGCACTGGTCGCCCTCGCAGCTGCGCGACCGGGGCTTTCTCGCCTCCAGGCTCGGCGAGCTTGGCGTGGAGGTCGGCGACGAGCTGGGGTGGGGTGCGCTGCAGACGATGCTGTTCGAGGCGATCGCCGAGAAGCGCCTGATCGAGCCGACCTTTGTGCTCGACTTTCCCGCCGAAGTGTCGCCCCTCGCGCGCAGCAAGGACAGCGACCCGCAGACGTCCGAGCGCTTCGAGCTGTACATAGACGGCAAGGAGATCGCCAACGGATTTTCCGAGCTGAACGACCCCGAGGACCAGGCCGAGCGCTTCCGCGAGCAGGTTCGGCGCAAGGACGCCGGCGACCAGGAAGCCATGTTCTACGACGCGGACTACATCCGCGCCATGGAGTACGGGCTGCCGCCCACGTCGGGCGCGGGCCTCGGGATCGACCGCGTGGTAATGCTGCTGACCGACAGCGCGTCGATTCGCGACGTCATCCTGTTCCCGCACATGCGGCCGGAATCCGACTAGCTTGGCCGCGGCCGCGCCTGCGAACCCCGCGCTGCGCGGGATCGTGCTGATGACGGTGGCGGTCGCGTTCTTCGCGCTGATCGACACCACCGCGAAGTACCTGTCGCAGTCCTACCCGGTACCCGGCATCGTCTGGGTACGCTACGTGGGCAACCTCGCGCTGCTGGTGGCGATCCTCGCCGCGCGCGGCGAGCTTCGCCTGATGCGCACCACGCGCCCGGGGATCCAGACCCTGCGCGGCGTGCTGCTCGGCGCGGCGACGATGCTCTTTTTCCTGTCCATCTCGGTGATGCCGCTTGCCGAGGCCGCGGGCATCGGCTTCGTCATGCCGCTGTTCATGGTGCTGCTCGCCGTGCCGATGCTGAACGAGCGCCTGGACAGGCCGCGCCTGGCCGCGGTGCTGGTCGGGCTGGCAGGCGCGCTGCTGATCGTGCGGCCGGGCTCGGCGGTGTTCACGCCGTACGCGCTGCTGCCGCTGGCGATGGCGGTGGTGAATGCGCTGTACCAGATCCTGACGCGCAAGATCGCCGGCGTCGAGCCGCCTATGACATCCCTCTTCTACGGCGCACTGGTCGGCGCGGTGATGTTCACCCCGGTGCTGCCCTTCGCCTTCGTCATGCCGGCGGGCGCGTTCGACTGGATGCTGTTCGGCCTGCTGGGCGTGTTCGCCACCGCCGGCCACCTGGCGTTGATCCGTGCCTACGAGTGTGCCCCGGTGGGCGTGCTCGCGCCGTTCCACTACTCGGTGCTGATCTGGATGATGCTGCTGGGGTACCTCGTCTTCGGCGACTTCCCGGACCGCTGGTCGCTCGCCGGCATGGCCATCATCGTCATGTCGGGCCTTTACATCGCCAACCGCCAGCGCTACGTTGTCCACGGGAAGACCTGAAAGGAATCCGATGCCCAAGGCCACTTGGAACGGCGCCGTGCTCGCCGAAGCAGCCGCCGGCGAGGTGCGGCACGTCGAAGGAAACGTCTATTTCCCGCCCGCGGCGCTGAACCGTGCGCTGGTGCGCGACTCGACGACACATACGTTCTGCCCGTGGAAGGGCACGGCGAGCTACTACGATGCGGTCGTCGACGGCAAGGTGAACTCGGATGCGGCCTGGTACTACCCCGAGACGAAGCCCGAGGCCGCCCACATCAGGGGCTACGTGGCGTTCTGGAAGGGCGTCGCCGTCGAAGCGTAGCTCGCGCTAGGCCCTGCGGATCCATACCGCCGTGTCGTGGAACACCGCGCCACCGTTTGGCCATCCCGGCGCGCTGCTGGTGAGCGCGTTGATGCCGATGCCGTTCTCGAAGTGGCGGTTGGGCCAGATGCCCTCGACCACCACCACGCCGCGCTGCTGTCCTTCCTGCGGCCGCGCGTGCACGAGCACCTCGCCGCGCTCGTTGCCGAGCCTGACCCTGTCGCCCTCGCCCACCGCCAGCGCGGCGCAGTCCTCCGGGTGCAGCAGCGCGGTGGGGCGCTTCTCGCGCGCGAGCGAACCCGGCGTCTCGGTGAACGTGGAATTGAGGAAGGTGCGCGCGGGCGCCGCCACCAGCCGGTAGGGCTTCTCCGGCGTGGCCTTGTCGATGACGTCGAAATGGTCGGGCAGCCCGGGCATCTCGGCCCAGCGGCCGCCGAAGCGCTTCCAGTCGGCCCGGAAGTGGAACTTGCGGTCCGCGGTCTCGAAGCCGTCGAGGAAGTGCGCGGTCTCGAATGGCAGCGCGCAGTCCTGCCCGCCCGCCTCGAAGTTCTTCTGCGCGTCCCACATGCCGGAGACGCGCAGGGTCTCGTCCATGATCTCCCACGCGCTCATCGAAAAGCCGCGGTGCCTCGCGCCCAGGCGCTGCGCCAGGCCGCAGATGACGCGATGGTTCTCGCGCGACTCCGCGTAAGGCTCGATCACCTTCCTCGTCACCTGGAAGTACGTGTGCCCGCTGGCGGTGTACATGTCGTCGTGCTCGAGGAACGTGGTCGCCGGCAGCACGATGTCCGCGAATGCCGCGGTCTCGGTCATGAACTGCTCGTGCACGCACAGGAACAGGTCCTCGCGCGCAAGGCCGCGGTGCACCAGGTGCAGCTCGGGGCAGACCATCGCCGGGTTGGTGTTCTGCACCAGCATCGCGGTCACCGGCGGACCGTGCTTCAGCGCTTCGGCGTCGCCGGTGAGGATCGGCCCGAGGCGCGACTGGTCGAGGTCGCGGATCGAGGCGTCGACCATGTCCAGCCCCTCGATCAGCGCGCGCTTCAGCGGGTACATGCCGGAGTGGCCGTACAGCGCGCCGCCGCCCTTGACCTGCCATGCGCCGGTGACCGCCGGCAGGCAGGTCACGGCGTGCATGTTCACCGCGCCGTTGCGCGAGCGCGAGAAACCGTGGTGGCAGCGGATGTAGCTGTGCTTCGTCGACCCGTACAGCCGCGCGAACTCGACGATGCGCGCGGCGGGAAGGCCGGTGATGCGCGACGCCCACTCTGGCGTGCGCGTCGCCACGTGCGCGGCCAGCTCGTCCGGCGCGTCGGTGTGCCTGCGCAGGTAGTCCCAGTCGGCCAGGCCTTCCGCAAACAGCACATGCATCACCGCGCAGGCGAGCGCGGCGTCGGTGCCCGGCAGCGGCGCCAGGTGCATGTCGGCCTGCGCCGCGGTGCCGGTGCGGTAGGGGTCGACCACCACCAGCTTCGCACCGCGCTTCTTCGCCGCCGACGCGTGCGCCATCACGTTGACCTGCGTGTTTACCGGATTGCCGCCCCAGATCACCACCACCTGCGAGTGTTCGTCCACCTCGCGCATGTCGACGCCGCGCTTGGCGCCGACGCCCGCCACCCAGCCGGTGTCGGCGAGAGTGACGCAGATGGTGGAGAACCAGCGCGAATACTTCATCTCGTGGCGCAGGCGGTTGATGCCGTCGCGCTGCACCAGGCCCATGGTGCCGGCGTAGAAGTACGGCCACACGGTCTCGCTGCCGTGCAACTCCGCCTTGCGGCGGAACTGTTCGGCCACGGTGTCCAGCGCCTCGTCCCAGCCGATGCGCGCGAACGACCTGGAGCCCTTCGGGCCGGTGCGCTTCAGCGGATACTGCAGGCGGTCGGGGTGGTGCACGCGCTCGGCGTAGCGCGCCACCTTCTCGCAGATCACGCCATTCGTGTAAGTGTTGCGCAGAGAGCCGCGCACGCGGCCGATGGTGCGCGCGTCCTTCACCTCGACGTCCAGCGCGCAGGTGCTGGTACAGTCGTGCGGGCAGACCGACGGGGCGATGCGCAGCGGCGCGTTCATGCCCGGAAAAATATCACGGCTGCGAGCCGATCAATCAACGATGAAGAGCCTGGCGCCGCCCGCGGTGCTGGAGCGATGGGCCTCCGCGTTGTCAGCCACCTGGTAGCTCATGCCGGGCTTCAGCACGAACACGCGGCCGTCCTCGAGCTCGGTGCGAAGCTCGCCCTCCAGGCACAGCAGCACATGGCCCTTGGAGCACCAGTGGTCCGCGAGGTATCCGGGCGAGTACTCGACCATGCGCACGCGGATGTCGCCGAACTGGCGCGTGCGCCAGTAGGCCGTGCCGCTCTCGCCCTTGTGCGCCTCGGGTTCGACGCCCGACCAGTCGGTGGTGCCGAAGGGTATCGAGTTCATCTGCATCTTGCGTGCCTCCTCATGCCGGCGCCACGGGCTCGTGGCCGTACAGCCACGCGCTCTGGCGCAGCGGGTCGCCTCTGGCGAATTCTGCATCGCGCTGCGCCTGCGCGGGTCCGTCCGGCAGGTGGTTTCGCAGCTCGCGCCCCCGGCTCATCAGCTGGACATGGCTCGCGCGCGGCAGACGGGCCTCCTCATAGCGGCGAAGCGCCGCCGGCACATCCTGCGCCCCGGCCTCGCGCAGGCAGGCGGCGAGCGCCTCGGCGTCCTCGATCGCCTGCGCCGCGCCCTGCGCGAAGAACGGCAGCATGGCGTGCGCCGCGTCGCCCAGCAGGGCGATGCGGCCCGCGCGCCAGCGCGCGAGCGGCGATCGGTCGTACAGCGCCCAGCGCCGGGTGTCGGTGGCAGCGTCGATGAGCTGCCCGAGCCGGGCGTCCCAGCCGGAGAACTCTGCCGCCAGGTCCTCGATCGAGCCCTCCGCGGTCCAGGATTCGGTGCGCCATGAGCCCGCCGGCACGATGGCGACGATGTTCACCAGGCTGCCGCCGCTGATCGGATAGTGCACGAAGTGCCGCCCCGGACCCAGCCACAGCGTCTGCACCGGGCGCAGCGCGAGCGCGGGCGCGCGCGCCGCCGGCACCAGGCAGCGGAACGCGCAAAGACCGGAGAAGCGCGCGTCGGCGGACGGCACGATCGCCTCGCGCACGGCGGAATGGATGCCGTCGGCGCCGATCAGCACGTCGGCATCGACCTCGCGCAGTCCCGCGCTCGACACCGCGAAGCGCGCGTTGACGCCTGCGGCAAACTCTACGGCGGAGACGAAGCGATGGCCGAGGCGAACCGCATCTTCCGGCAACGCCTGCCGCAGCAGCGCGTGCAGGTCGGCGCGGTGCGCGACATAGCAATGCGCGCCATACAGGCGCTCGCAGGCCTCCCCCATCGGCTGCGAAAACAGCACGCGGCCATCCTGCCAGCGGCGGAACTCCCATGCCGCCTCGAGCCGCACGGCGAATGCCGACAAGCCATCGGCGAGCCCCAGCCGCGCCAGCGGACGCACCATGTTCGGCGGCACGACGATGCCGGCGCCGACCTCGCGCAACGCCTCAGCCTGCTCATAGACGATCGCTTCCGCCCCGGCGCGCCGCAGGAACAGCGCCGCGGCGAGCCCGCCCAGTCCCGCACCGACGATGGCGACCCGCAGCGTCAGTGCGGTCCCGCGCCTCGCGGCGTACCCGCCACGGCGTTCAGGCGCCTTTCGCGTAGAGCAGCATCTGCGTGCAGCGGAACAGCACGATGGTCTTGCCGGTTTCCCGGTGCGTGACCACCGCGTCCCACACCTGCGTCGTCCGTCCCAGGTGCTGCGCCCGGGCGACGCAATCGACGGTACCCTCCCGCGCCGTGCCCAGGTGGTTGGATTTCAGCTCGACGGTGGTGAACCCGCTCGCGCCCGGCGGCAGGCTCGCCACGCAGCCGTAGCCGGCGCAGGTGTCTGCGAGCGCGACGACGCTGGCGGCGTGCAGGTAACCGTTCGGCGCCATCAACTCGCGCCTGACGGCGAGTTCCGCCCGGACCTCGCCCTCGCCCATGTGCGTGATGACGATTCCCAGGTGCCCGGGCAGGTGCCCGACGCCGCGCTGGTTGAACTGCTCCGGCGTGATCATGGTCGTGCCTTCGTGCCAGTGCCCCGCGATGCCACGCGGTCAGGGCTTCACGAACTTCAGCGTGAAGCGGTCGCTCTCGCCGATGGCGAGGTACTTCGCGCGATCCTGGTCCTTCAGCCGCAACGCCGGCGGCAGCGTCCATACGCCCGCGGGATGGTCCTTGGTGTCGCGCGGATTGGCGTTGACTTCGGATGCGCCCGCGTAGCGGAAGCCCGCGCGCTCGATGATCGCGATTGCATAGTCCTCGCGCACGTAGCCGGACTTCATCTGCGCTTCCTGCGTCATGTCGTTGCGGCCGCGATGGTCCACCACGCCCAGCACGCCGCCGGGCTTCAGCGCGCGATGAAACGCGGCGAGCGCGCCCTCGACCTCGCCGCGCTCGACCCAGTTGTGCAGGTTGCGGAAGGTGAGCACGAAATCCGCGCTGCCGGCCGGCGCCACTTCGTGCAGGCCGGCGTTGAACTTGGTCACCACCACCTTGCCGTACTCGAACGGCTCGGCATCCAGGCGCGCGAGCAGCCGGCGATGGTCCTCGAGGTAGCGTGGCGGCGCGAGTTCATCGCGGTTGGCGGCGATGTACAGGCCACGCTGCTGCAGGAACGGCGCCAGGATCTCCATGTAGTAGCCGGCGCTGCCCGGAAGGATCTCGACCACCGTGCTGTCGGCGCGCACGCCGAAGAAGGCGAGCGTCTCGGCCGGGTGGCGGTGGACGTCGCGCGCGACGTTGCGCGGCATGCGGTGCGGCGCGGACAGCAGCTTCTCGATGCCCGGATCGACGCGCGGGGGGGAGGCGCATCCCGCGGCGAGCAGCGCCAGCAGCGCGATGACGACGGCGAGGCGGCTCATTGCAGGCGCTCGAAGATCGCGGCGATGCCCTGCCCGCCGCCGATGCACATGGTCACCAGCGCATGGCGCTTGCCCTGCCGCTCGAGCTCGTACAGCGCCTTCACGGCGAGGATCGCGCCGGTGGCGCCGATCGGGTGGCCGAGCGCCACCGCGCCGCCGTTGGGATTTACCTTCGCCGGATCGAGGCCGAGGTCCTTCGTCACCGCCATTGCCTGCACCGCGAACGCCTCGTTCGACTCCACCACGTCCATGTCCGCGGGCTTGAGGCCCGATTTCTCGAACACGCGCTTCACCGCCGGGATCGGCCCCAGGCCCATGACTTCGGGCTCGACGCCGGCATGCGCATACGCCACCAGCCGCGCCATCGGCCTGGCCCCCGCCTTCGCCGCAGCGCCCGCCTCCATCATGACGATCGCCGCGCCGGCGTCGTTGATGCCCGAGGCGTTGCCGGCGGTGACGGTGCCATCCTTCCTGAACACCGCCTTCAGCTTGGCGAAATCGGCGGGCGTCGCGCCCTTGCGCACGTGCTCGTCCAGCGTGAAGTGCACCGCGCCTTTCTTCGACTTCAGCTCGATGCCGACGATCTGGTCCTTGAAATGCCCCGCGTCCAGCGCAGCCGCAGCGCGGCGGTGCGATTCCAGGGAGAACGCATCCTGCTCCTCGCGCGTGAAGCCGTACTTCGCCGCGATGTTCTCGGCGGTGATGCCCATGTGGCCGTGCCCGAAGGGGTCGTGCAGCGCGCCGGTCATCGCATCGACCACCGCGCCGTCGCCCATGCGCTGCCCCCAACGGCCCGCGGGCAGGAAGTATGCCGCGCGGCTCATGCTCTCGGCGCCGCCCGCAACGACCGTATCTGCGTCGCCGAGCAGGATGTGCTGCGCGGCGGAGACGATCGCCTGCAGCCCGGAGCCGCACAGCCGGTTGACGGTCAGGCAGGGCGTGCCGACGCCGAGGCCGGCGTCGATCGCCGCCACGCGCGACAGGTACATGTCGCGCGCCTCGCCGTGGATGACGCTGCCCATGACGACATGGCCGATGCGCGCCGGATCCACCTTTGCGCGCGCGACCGCCTCGCGGATCGCGATGGCGCCCAGCTTCGTCGCCGGCAGGTCCTTCAGCGACCCGCCGTAATCGCCGATGGCGGTGCGCGCCCCTGCTACTACGACCACTTCGCGTGTGCTCATGACAGCCTCCCATGGAGATCGTGCGCATCGGTACGCTCGATCGTGACTTCGACGAATTCTCCCGGCGTTCGTCCCGTCCTTCCAGGCACGAAATGCACGACGCCGTCGATCTCGGGCGCGTCCGCCGCGGAGCGGCCGACGCCCGGCGCATCCACCAGCACCCTGAGGCGCCTGCCGCGCTTCGCCTTCAACTTCGCGGCGCTGATCCGCTCCTGCACCTGCATGAAGCGCGCGCGGCGCTCCTCGCGCAGCGGCTCGGGAACCGGGTCAGGCAGCGCGTTGGCGGCGGCGCCCTCCACCGGCGAATAGGCGAAGCAGCCGACGCGGTCGAGCTGCGCCTCCTCGAGGAACGCGAGCAGTTCCTCGAATTCGCTTTCGGTTTCGCCGGGAAACCCGGTGATGAAAGTGCTGCGGATGGTGATCTCCGGGCAGGCGCGGCGCCAGGCACGGATGCGCTCGAGTGTGTTCTCCGCGTTCGCCGGCCGCTTCATCAGCTTCAGGATCCTGCGGCTTGCGTGCTGGAACGGCACGTCGAGGTACGGCAGGATCCGGCCTTCGGCCATCAGCGGAATCACCTCGTCGACGTGCGGGTACGGGTAGACGTAGTGCAGCCGCACCCAGACGCCGAGGTTTCCCAGCGCACGGCACAGCTCGTTCATCTTCGTCTTCAGCGGGCGTCCGTTCCAGAACCCGGTGCGGTACTTCACGTCCACGCCGTAGGCGCTGGTGTCCTGCGAGATGACGAGCAGCTCCTTCACGCCCGCCTTCACGAGCGCCTCGGCCTCGTTCATCACGTCGCCGACCGGCCGGGACACCAGGTCGCCGCGCATCGACGGGATGATGCAGAAGCTGCAGCGATGGTTGCAGCCCTCGGATATCTTCAGGTATGCATAGTGCGCCGGCGTGAGCTTCACGCCCTGCGGCGGCACGAGGTCGGTGTACGGGTCGTGCGGCTTCTTCAGGTGCCTGTGCACCGCCTTCATCACCGCGGGCGTGTCGTGCGGACCGGTGACCGCGAGCACCGCCGGGTGCGCCGCGCGTACCACGTCTGCCTGCACGCCGAGGCACCCGGTGACGATCACCCTACCGTTGGCGGCGAGCGCCTCGCCGATGGCGTCGAGCGACTCCTCGACCGCGGAATCGATGAACCCGCAGGTGTTGACGATGACGAGGTCGGCGCCTTCATAGTCCTTCGCGGTGCGGTAGCCCTCGGCGGACAGCCGCGTGAGGATGCGCTCGGAATCGACCAGCGCCTTGGGACAGCCGAGCGAAACGAAGCCGATGCGGGGCACGGCGCCGAGTGCCGTCGTTACGGCGCCGCGTGCCGTCGTGGCAGTGCGCCGCGCCATGCTAGGACTGCTTGGGAGGTTCGTTCTTCTTGTCCTGCTGGCCGGGGTAGCCGGGGAACTGGAAGCCGGTGAGCATGTTGCGCGCCTGGCTCTGCATCTGGTCCTGGAACTGCGAGAACACCTTCTGGCTCTGCTCCATGTACGCCTGCATCAGGCTCTGCATCGCCGGGCCCTGCAGGTTCATGAACTGGGACCACACCTCGGTGCCGGCGCGCGAATTGTCGCCGTACAGGCGCTGCGACTGTTCCTGCAGCGCCTTCTGCATGTCCTGGAACGCCTGCAGGTTCTTCTCCAGGTAAGTGCCCATGAAGCCCTGCATCGCGCTGCCGTACGAGCGGATCATCTGCGACAGCAGGTCGGAGGTGAACATCGGCACGCCGGCGGATTCCTCGTCGAGGATGATCTGCAGCAGGATCTGGCGCGTCAGGTCCTCGTTCGACTTTGCGTCGACGACCTGGAAGTCCTCGTTCTTCACCACCATCTGCTTGACGTCCGCGAGCGTGATGTAGCTCGACGTCTTGGTGTCGTAGAGGCGGCGATTGGGGTACTTCTTGATCAGGCGTACAGGGGTATCCATCAAGCCTCCATCAATACATGTGCTGGCCGCCGTTGATCGAAATGTTGGCGCCGGTCACGAACGCCGCCTCCTCCGAGCACAGGTAGATGATCAGTCCCGCGACCTCGTCGGGCCGGCCCAGCCGGCCGATGGGAATCTGCGGCAGGATCTTCGAATCGAGGATCTCCGAAGGGATCGCGGTCACCATCTTGGTTCCGATGTAGCCGGGAGAGATGGTATTGACCGTCACGCCCTTCTTCGCGACTTCCAGCGCCAGCGCCTTGGTGAAGCCGTGGATGCCCGCCTTGGCGGCGGAATAGTTGGTCTGCCCGAACGCGCCCTTCTGGCCGTTCACGGAAGACACGTTGATGACGCGGCCCCAGCCGCGCTCGACCATCGGGTCCATGACCTGCTTGGTCATGTTGAAGCAGGAGTCGAGGTTGGTCCGCATCACTGCATCCCAGTCGGCCTTGCCCATCTTCTTGAACGTCATGTCGCGCGTGATGCCGGCGTTGTTGACGAGGATGTCGATGTGGCCGAAGTCCTTCTTGATCTGCTCGCACTTGGCCGCGCAGTCGTCGTAGTCTGCGACGTCGACCGGATAGGCGCCGAAGGCATGGCCGCGCTTCTTCATGTCCTCGAGCCAGCCCTTGTACTTGGTGTTCGACGGCGAGTAGGTGACTACCACGCGGTAGCCGGCATCCGCCATCTTCGCCGAAATCGTCTCGCCCAGCCCGCCCATACCGCCGGTGACCACGGCGATTTTCTGCTCTGCCATCGATCCTCTCCTCGGTTGCGAAAGAGTCTACTACATCATGTGCATGCCGCCGTTCACGGAAATGTTCGCGCCGGTGATGTAACCGGCCTCCTCCGACACGAGGAACGCAACCACCGCAGCGATCTCCTCCGGCTTCGCCAGACGTCCCATCGGAATCGACGCGATGATCTGCTCGCGCACCTCCGGCCGTATCGCCATCACCATGTCGGTCTCGACGTAGCCGGGCGATATCGTGTTCACCGTCACGCCCTTTCTCACCACCTCCTGCGCGAGCGCCTTGGAGAACCCCGCCATTCCCGCCTTCGCCGCCGAATAGTTGGTCTGGCCGAACTGGCCCTTGATCGCGTTCACCGACGAGATATTCACCACCCGTCCCCAGCCGCGCTCGATCATGCCGTCGATGACCTGGCGCGTGACGTTGAAAACGCTGTTCAGGTTGGTGTTGATCACCTCGTTCCAGTCGCGTTCGGTCATGCGCTTGAAGATGGAGTCGCGCGTGATGCCGGCGTTGTTGACCAGGATGTCCACGCCGCCCACCACCGCGCCCACCTGGTAGAGCATCTGCGCGCACGAGTCATAGTCGGCGACGTCGCCCTCGGCGGCGTGCACGCGGAAGCCCTGGCCGCGCATCTCGTCGAGCCATTCATCCTTCCGGTCGTAACCGGGCAGGCAGCCTGCGACGATGGTGTGCCCGGCGCGCGCCAGCCGCCTGCAGATCGCGCTGCCGATGCCGCCCATGCCGCCGGTGACGAAGGCAACGCGGGCAGGCAAGGCCTCTGTCTTGAGTACCGCGCTCATCGCTCGACCGCGAGCGCAACGCCCATGCCACCGCCGATGCACAGCGACGCCAGGCCCTTCCTCGCGTCGCGCTTCTGCATCTCGTGCAGCAGCGTGACGAGGATCCTGCAGCCGGAGGCGCCGATCGGGTGCCCGAGCGCGATCGCGCCGCCGTTGACGTTCACCTTCGAGGTGTCCCATCCCATCTGGCGGTGCACCGCGATCGCCTGCGCGGCGAAGGCCTCGTTGATCTCCATCAGGTCGAGGTCCTTCGGCTGCCAGCCCGCGCGCGCGAGGCAGCGCTTGGAGGCAGGCACCGGGCCCATGCCCATGTACTTCGGATCGACACCCGCCGAAGCGTAGGACTTGATGCGCGCGATCGGCTTCAGGCCCAGTTCCTTTGCCTTCCTCGCCGACGCGAGCACCACCGCGGCAGCGCCGTCGTTGATCCCGGAGGCATTGCCGGCGGTGACCGTGCCCGCCTTGTCGAACGCGGGCTTCAGCGCCTTCATCGCCTCCAGCGTCGCGCCGTGCCGCGGATACTCGTCGTCGGCGAACAGCACCGGGCCCTTGCGCGTGGGTACTTCGTACGGAACGATCTCGTCCTTGAAGCGGCCCGCCTTCTGCGCCGCCTCGGCCTTGTTCTGCGAGCGCACCGCGAACTCGTCCTGCTCGTCGCGCGTGACGGCGTACTCCTTCGCCACGTTCTCGGCGGTGACGCCCATGTGGTACTGGTTGTACACGTCCCACAGGCCATCGACGATCATGGTGTCGACCATCTTCGCGTCGCCCATGCGAAAGCCGTCGCGCGAACCGGGGATCACGTGCGGCGACTGGCTCATCGATTCCTGCCCGCCGGCGACGACGATGTCGGCATCGCCGTTGGCAATCGACTGCGCGCCCAGCATCGCCGCCTTGAGCCCCGAGCCGCAGACCTTGTTGATGGTCATCGCGGGCACCATGTCGGGCAGGCCCGCCCAGATCGCCGCCTGCCGTGCCGGGTTCTGGCCCACGCCCGCGGCGAGCACCTGGCCCATGATGACTTCCGATACCTGCTCCGGCGACACGCGCGCGCGCTCCAGCACCTGGCGGATCACGTGCGCGCCCAGCCGCGCCGCTGGCACGCTCGCCAGTGCGCCGCCGAACTTGCCGATGGGGGTGCGCGCAGCACCGACGATGACGATCTCTTCCATGGTCATGCCTCCAGTCTTGCCTTCTGTTTGACGTAACGCCCGGGCGCTGGCTCGATCGCCCGGTACGCCGCATTGCCCGGGGCGGCGGGCGCCTTGCGCGCCCTGCCCTTGTGGGCGGCCAGCCACTGCGACCAGCGCGGCCACCAGCTGCCCGGCGTCTGCTTCGCAGCGGCGAGCCATGCGTCCGCGTCCTGCGGATACGGCCCGCCGCTCCAGTAGCTGCGCTTGCCCTTCGCCGCCGGATTGACGACGCCTGCGACGTGTCCGCTCGCGCCGAGCACGAACTCCTTGTCGCCGCCAAGATGCGCGAGCGACAGGTAGGCCGAGCGCCACGGCACGATGTGGTCCTCGCGCGTGGCGAGGATGAACGCAGGCAAGTTCACGCGCCCAAGGTCGACGTCGACGCCGCAGTTCTTCACCGCGCCGGGGACGCACAGCCTGTTCTCCAGGTACGTGTTGCGCAGGTACCAGCAGTACATCGGCCCGGGCAGGTTGGTGCTGTCGGCGTTCCAGTACAGCAGGTCGAATGCCGCCGGCGAGCCGCCCTTCAGGTAGTTGTTCACCACGTAGGGCCAGATGAGGTCGTTCGCGCGCAGGCTGGAGAACACCGTGGCGAGCTCGGCACCCGGCAGGATGCCGCCCGCGCCGAGGCTCGCCTCGCGCTGGGCGACGCTCGCCTCGTCAACGAACAGGCCGATCTGCCCGGTGTCGCGGAAGTCCAGCATCGTCGCGAGGAACGTGGCGCTGGCGACGCTTTCCTCGCCCCTGGCAGCAAGCACCGCGAGCGCCGCGCCCAGCAGCGTGCCGCCGACGCAGAAGCCGAGCGCATTGACCTTGTCGGCGCGGGCGATCTCGCGCGCGACGCGGAACGCTTCGAACACGCCGAGTTCCAGGTAATCGTCCCAGCTGCGATGCCCCTGGTCGGCCTGCACGTTGCGCCAGGACACCATGAACACCGTGTTGCCTTCCTCCAGCGCGTAGCGCACGAAGGAGTTCTCGGGCTGCAGGTCGAGGATGTAGAACTTGTTGATGCATGGCGGCACCATCACCAGCGGGCGGGCGCCGACCTGCGCGGTGGCGGGCGCGTACTGGATCAACTGCATCAGGTCGTTCTCGTAGACCACCGCGCCGGGCGTGACCGCGAGGTTGCGGCCGAGTTCGAACATGCTCTCGTCGGACTGGCTGACGCGGCCCTTCTTCGCGTCGGCGATCAGGTTGGCGAGCCCCTTTGCAATGCTCTCGCCGCGGCTCGCCAGCGCCGCGGCGAGCGCCTCCGGATTGGTGGCGGCGAAGTTCGCCGGACACATGGCATCGACCCACTGCCGCGTGGCGAAGCGCAGCCGCTCCTTCGCCTGGCCTTCGAGCGCAGCAGCATCCGCAAGCTCGAGCAGGTATCGCGACGCGAGCAGGTAGGACTGCTTCAGGTAGTCGTAGTACGGGTTCTCGCGCCACTCGCGCGAGGCAAAGCGGCGGTCGCCCGGATCGGGCTTCGCTACCGGCTCGACTTCTGCCCCGGGTTTCGGCAGCAGCATGGCGTTCCAGAGCTGCAGCTGGCGCGCAAGGTATTCGGCCTGCAAGGCTGCCGCGCGCGGGCCGTCAGCGGCGCCAGGAAGTCTGGCCGGCATGCCCGCGGCCATGCCCATCCAGGCGCGATGCATGTCGCCGGATTGTGCAAGCGCGGAAAGCAGGGATTCTGGAGTGTTCAACTCGCAGCGGTGGCGGCTCGGTAACGGCGCATTTTGCGCCGCACAATAGACCCCGTCAACCGCCGCCCGAGCGCGCTAGTGCATGTGCCCCAGCAGCTCGCCGACCAGGGCGATCATGCCCACGCCTAGGCCGATCAGCACCGCCTGCTGCGCGGTGGCGCGCAGTTCCGGTCGCTTGTGCAGCCCGGGGATCAGGTCGGCCACGGCGACATAGATCATGCTCGCGGCGACCACGCCGAGCAGCACCGATTGCCATGCCTGCAGCACCTGCAGCGCGAAGTAGCCGACGACGCCGCCAACCACGGTCGCCAGCGACGACAGCACGTTCAGCAGGAAGGCCCGGGCGCGCGTATAGCCCGAGTGCAGCAGGATGACGAAGTCGCCCACCTCCTGCGGGATCTCGTGCGCGACGATGGCGATCGCCGCGACAATGCCGAGTTCGGTGCTTTCCATGAATGCGGCGGCGATTAGGATGCCGTCGAGGAAGTTGTGCACCGTGTCGCCGATGACGATCAGCGCGCCGCTGCGCCCGTGGTCGTGCGTGTGCACTGCATTCATCTCGGCGTGGTCGTGCGAGTGCCGCCACAGCAGCAGCTTCTCGAGCAGGAAGAAGCCGAGGATGCCGAACAGGATCGCCATCGCGGTGCGATGCGGGTCGCCGTGCTCGAACGCATGCGGGATGACGTCGAGGAACGCGGCGCCCAGAAGCGCGCCGATCGCGAAAGACACCAGCGTCGGCACCCACGCCGCGCGCACGGTGAGCGCGAACGCCGCCGCCGCCGCGGACAGCATGCCGCCGGCGAGACACGCCGCCACGATCCAGCCCAGGGTCATCGGAAGGAGGGAACTACCCGCAACAAAGTTGCAGAGTGTACTGCATCGCGCGCTTATCGCTCGCGCCAGATGAACGCCGCCATGCGCTCGGTGGTGCGGTCGCGGCGGAACGAATGGAAGCGCTGCGCGTCCGTCCAGGTGCAGTAGCCGCCGCCGCTTACGCGCTCGACCCCGCTTGCGGCCAGCCGCTGCCGCGCCACTGCGTAGAGATCCAGCAGCCAGTGCCCCGGGCGCGTCGGCGTAAAGGCCGACGCGGAAGCGGCATCGCGCGCGAGGAACGCCTCGCGCACCTCGTCGCCGACTTCATAGGCCTTCGGCCCGATCGCGGGGCCCAGCCACGCGATCGTGCGCGCGGGCGCAACGCGCATCCCTGCGAGCGTGGACTCGATGACGCCGGCGCAAAGGCCCCGCCAGCCGGCGTGCGCCGCTGCCACCACACTGCCGTCGTCCTGCGCGAGCAGCACCGGCATGCAGTCCGCGACGCGGACCGCGCACACCACACCCGCACTGCGCGTCCAGGACGCGTCGGCCTCGGGCCTGCCCGATGCGCGGTCGGCCTCGACGACAGCGGTGCCATGCACCTGCGTCAGCCACACCGGATCCTGGGGCAGGTGTGCGCGCGGATCGCCGCTGGTACGCGTGGTGACAAAGGCCCGCACGCAGGCGGGCGCATCCCAGTCCGGATGGACGGCCTGCATCAGCCGCGCCGCAGCGCGTCGATCAGCGCCGCCATGTCCGCAGGCACCGGTGCACGCCAGCTCATCTGCCGGCCACTGCGCGGATGCACCAGCGACAGCTCGGCGGCATGCAGCGCCTGGCGCGAGAAAGACGCGGTATGCCGCGTGCCGCGCCGGTACACCGGGTCGCCCACCAGCGGATGGCGGATGTGCTGGAAGTGCACGCGGATCTGGTGCGTGCGCCCGGTCTCGAGTCGGCACTCCACCAGTGCGGCGTGGCCGTAGCGCTCGAGCACGCGGAAGTTGGTGCGCGCTTCCTTGCCCCGCCGCGTCACCGCCATGCGCGTGCGCGAGCGGGCATCGCGTCCCACCGGCGCGTCTATGGCGCCACTGGCGCGAGGGTCACCCTGGACGACCGCGAGATATACGCGCTTGACGCTGCGCGAGGCGAGCTGCGCCGCGAGGCTGGCCTGCGCCGAGACGTTCTTTGCCACGACCAGAAGCCCGCTGGTGTCCTTGTCCAGCCTGTGCACGATGCCCGCGCGCGGCACGCCGGCAAGCGCAGGCGCGTGCGCGAGCAGCGCATTCAGCAGCGTGCAATCAGGCACGCCCGCGCCCGGGTGCACCACCAGCCCCGCGGGCTTGTCGATGACTATGATGTCGGCATCCTCGTGCACCACCTTGAGCGGCATGCGCTGCGCGCGCGGCGCCGCCGCATCCGGGAGCTTTGGTGGCGACAGCTCGACGCGCTCGCCGCCCGAAACCATGCGGCGCGACTCGACCACCGCCCCGTCCAGCCGGATGTGGCCGTCCTTGAGCCAGGCCTGCAGCCGGTTGCGCGAGTACTGCGGGAACATCCGCGCCAGCGCCTGGTCCAAACGCATCCCGGCAAGCGCTACAGGCACGCGTTCCGACATCGCTGCGGCAAGCGCGCTTTCCCAGTCGGGTACCTCGCGGGAAGTATAATTTCGCCTCATGATCAGAAGTTTACTTGCCATCCTGGCGCTCGCCGCCGCACTCGCCGGCAGCGGCTGCTCGATGCTCGGCAGCTCGGACGCCGACGAGACAGCCGGCTGGTCGGCTCAGCGCCTGTATGGCGAGGCCAAGGACGCGCTGTCCGGGCGCGACTACGAGAAGGCGATCAAGTATTTCGAGCGCCTGGAGGCGCGCTATCCGTACGGGCGCTACGCGCAGCAGGCGCAACTCGAGGTTGCCTACGCCTACTGGAAAAGCGGCGAACGCGCCTCGGCAATCGCGGCGACCGAGCGCTTTATCAAGCTGTATCCGGACCACACGAACGTCGACTACGCGTACTACCTGAAGGGCTTGATCAACTTCAACGAGAACCAGGGCCTGTTCACGCGCTTTGCCGACAGCGACCTGTCGGACCGAGACCCGAAGGCCTCGCGCGAGGCGTTCGATGCCTTCCGCGAGCTGGTGACCCGGTTCCCGAAGTCCAAGTACGCCGGCGATGGCACCGAGCGCATGCGCTACCTGCTGAACGCGCTGGCCAAGTACGAAGTCCACGTCGCGCGCTACTACATGCGGCGCGGTGCGTATGTCGCCGCGGCGAATCGCGCGCAGTACGCGCTGAAGAACTACCCGCAGGCCACCGCGATCGAGGAGGCGGTGTTCATCATGGTCAAGGCCTACGACGCGCTCGGCATGGAAGACCTGCGCAACGATGCCGACCGCGTGATGCGCAAGAACTTCCCCGACAGCAAGTACCTCACCGGCAAGGTGACACGCAATGTGCCGTGGTGGAAGCTGTGGGACCCGGACTGGTAAGGCCTAGAGCCTGATGCCTTCGTCCGCGATGTAGTCGCGGACCACCGTCTCGAAATCCGCGTCCGCCTGGAATCCCATGGCGAGCGCGCGATCTGTCCTGATCGAGTTCGGCCAGCCCTGCACGATGGCGTCGATGCGGGGATCCAGCTTCCAGCTCACGCGCGCCGCCACTTTCGCGCCAGCGACGCGCCCCAGCGCCTCGATCATCCCGGGCAGCGGCACGCTGATCCCCGGCAGGTTCACCACCCGCCCCGACGGCCATGCGGATGCCGGCAGCTCGTGCGCATGGATGAAAGCCTCGACGCAACGCCGCGGCGACAGCAGCCAGACGCCGGTTTGCGGGCGCACCGGGCAGGCGTAGTCCACGCCGTTCAGCGGCTCGCGTATCACCGCGCTGGCGAAGGACGACGCGGCGAGGTTCGCCTTGCCGGGGCGCACCACGATCGTCGGCAGCCGCAGCGACCTGCCATCGACGAAGCCCTTGCGCGAATAGTCGTTCAGCAGGTACTCGCCGATCACTTTCTGCGTGCCGTAGGAAGTCTGCGGCGTCGGCGTCGTGGTGTCATCCAGCACCGGCGGCAGTTCGCCGCCGAACGCCGCGACCGAACTCGCGTACACCACGCGCGGCGCGCGCTCGCAGCGGCGCATGCGCTCCAGCAGCAACCGGGTACCGCCCAGGTTCACGCGCATGCCCAGGTCGAAGTCGGCCTCTGCGCCGGCGCTCACCACCGCGGCGAGGTGAAATACCGACGCGGTGTCAGGCGCAAGTTCGCGCTCTATGGTCTGCGCGTCCGATACGTCGCCGTTGACGACGCGCAGCCGCGGATCGGCCGGCAGGTTCGGCGGGAACGCGGCGTCCAGCAGCGTGATGCGCGAGATCTCCGCGTCCTTCCCGTCCGGCCCGCTCAGGCGCCCTCGCGCCAGCAGCGTCCGCGCCAGCCTGGCACCAAGGAAACCGCCGCCACCGCTGATGAATACCTTCATTCCCGGATTCTAGCGAAGAAGGCCTGCACGTCCGCGAGCTCGCGCGTCTGCCGCATGGGCGGCAGGCTTGCGCGAACCAGCCTGCCGTACGCCTTCGAATGCAGTCGCGGGTCGCAGAGCACCAGCACGCCGCGGTCGGTGTCGTCGCGGATCAGCCTGCCGGCGCCCTGCTTCAGTTGCAGGATCGCCTGCGGCAGCTGGTAGTCCATGAACGGGTTGCCGCCTTCGGCACGCATGGCTTCGATGCGCGCCGCCAGCACCGGATCGTCGGGAGGCGCGAATGGCAGCTTGTCAATGACAACCACCGAGAGGGCCTCTCCACGCACGTCCACGCCCTCCCAGAACGAAGCCGCGCCAAGCAGCACCGCGTTGCCCAGCTCGCGAAAGCGTTTCAGCAGCGCGGTGCGCGAGCCGCTGCCCTGCACCAGCAGCGGGTAATCGATGCGTCCCTGCAGCAGCTCGCTGGCGCGGCGCAGCGCGCGCAGCGTCGTGAAAAGCAGGAATGCGCGCCCGCCGCTTGCGCGCAGCACTGGCAGCACCGCTTCGATCACGGACTCGGTGAATGCCGGGTCGTTCGGGTCGGCCGGCAATCCGCGCGGCATGTAGAGCAGCGCCTGGCGGGGGAAGTCGAACGGGCTCGGCCAGGCGCGCGTTTCCGCGTCCTCGATGCCGATCTCGCGCTCGAAGTGCGAAAAATCATCGCCGATCGCCAGCGTCGCCGACGCGAGTATCCACGCGCGCGGATGATCCAGCATCTGGCGGCGAAAGTGTTCGCCGGCATCGAGTGGCGTTACATGCAATTGCAGCGCCTGGCTGTAGACCTCGACCCAGCGCACGTTGCGCGCGTCGCCGCGCTCGCGAAATCCGGCCAGCAGTCCCTGCGCCTCGCCAGCGCGGCGCGCGCAGGCACCAAGACCCTCGGAACGCTCGGCCTGAGTCTCGAGCGTACCTGCAAATGCGTCCAGCGCCTGGTCCAGCGTGTCCAGCGCGGGCTCGAAGCCACCGATGCGCGCGGCCTGCGCATAGGCGAGTCGGGTCACATCGGCGCCGAAGACGAGCCTCAGGTCGCGCGCCGCCTTGTCCAGCTTCTGCGCCGCCGCATCCAGGTCCGGAGACGCGCCGCCGGCGGCGCGCAGTTCCATACGCGCGTCGCGTGCAAGCTCGATCAGGTGCCCGCTGGACAGCGTCTGCCCGAAGAACATGCGCGCCGTGTCCGGCAGCTGATGCGCCTCGTCCAGGATCACGGTATTGCAGGCCGGCAGCAGTTCGGCGACGCCCTCGTCACGCAGCATCACGTCGGCGAAGAAAAGGTGGTGATTGACCACCACCACGTCGGCGTCGAGCGCGTTCTTGCGCGCGCGCATGACGAAGCAGTCCTTGTAGCGCGGGCATTCCTGGCCGAGGCAGTTGTCGCGCGTCGAGGTCGCATGCGCCCACACCGCGGAATCCTCCGGCACTTCGGCAAGCTCGGCCTTGTCGCCGGATGCGCTCAGGCGCGAGAAGCGCTCGATCGCGCGTAGCCATGCGGCTTCCTGGCGCGATGCCAGCGTCGTGTCGGCAATCGCGCGTTCCAGGCGATGCAGGCAGACGTAATTGGCGCGCCCCTTCAGCAGTGCGAGGCTGGCGGCGGAACCTAGCGCACGCCGCACCGCCGGCAGGTCGCGATCGTGAAGCTGGTCCTGCAGGGTCTTGGTGCCGGTCGAGATGATCACCTTGCCGCCGGCCAGCAACGCAGGTGCCAGGTAGGCAAAGGTCTTGCCGGTGCCGGTACCCGCCTCCGCGATCAACGTGCCGGTGCGCTCGATGGCGTCCAGCACCGCGACGGCGAACTCGAGTTGCTGCGGCCGCGGCCGATAGCCTGCGACCTCGGCGGCCAATGGACCCTTGGCGGCGAAAAGCTGCGCCAAGCGAGCGGCAGTCGACGCGTTCAGTTCGCCGGCTCCCGGTGCCGTGCCGACGACGTGGCAAGCGACGTAAGTGAGCGCTTTACTTTTGCGGGCATCAGCGCTAGATTACTTGAAGAATGAGGCTCAACACACTGTATTTAATGATTATTACCAGCGCCGTTTCCGGCTGCGCGATGATCTCCAGTGGTCCGGCACCGGTGCATGCGCCAGCACCGGCGCCGATGGCGAAGCCTCTCCCGAGTACCGACAACACGCCGCAAGCGCCATCGCGCCACGCGGAAGCTCTGCTGCAGGCGCTGCTCGCGCTCGGCGTGGATTACCAGTACGGCGGCCAGTCTCCCACAACCGGATTCGATTGCAGCGGCCTGGTCGCGCATGTGTTCCAGCAGGCTTATGGCCTGCGCCTGCCGCGCAATACGCGCGGCCAGAGTCGCGCCGGCATGGCGGTAGGCAGCGAGGAACTGCGGGCGGGGGATCTGGTGTTTTTCAACACGCTCAATCGCCCTTATTCCCATGTCGGCATCTACCTCGGCGACGGCCGATTCGTGCATGCGCCTCGCTCGGGTGCCCAGGTAAGGGTGGAGCGACTGGAAATGGCCTATTGGGCCAGACGCTTCGACGGCGCCAGGCGCATCCCGGTATAGGCCAGGCTTGACGACGTAAATAGTAGTAACTACCATTTGCGTATGAAAACACTTCTCGTTTCTATCCTTCTCGCAGCGATCGCTGCGCCCGCGCAGGCACAGGACAAGGTCCTGAACCTGTATTCATCGCGCCACTACCAGACCGATGAGGCCCTGTATGCCGGCTTCACCAGGCTCACCGGGATCAAGATCAACCGGATACAGGCGGGCGAGGACGCGCTGATCGAACGCATCCGCAACGAAGGCGAGCGCAGCCCCGCGGACGTCCTCGTCACCGTGGACGCCGGGCGGCTTTGGCGCGCCGAGCAGCTGGGCCTGTTCCAGCCGGTAAAGTCGGCGCTGCTGGAAAAGCGCATTCCCGCGCACCTGCGCGAGCCGGGCGGTCTCTGGTACGGGCTGTCGTTGCGTGCGCGCGTGATCGCCTACAACAAGGCCGCGGTGAAGCCGGCCGAAGTGCAGAACTACGCGGATCTTGCGGACCCGAAGTGGAAGGGGCGCATCTGCATGCGCTCCTCGACGAATATCTACAACCTCTCGCTGATGGGCGCGCTCATCGAGCACATGGGCGAGGCGAAGGCCGAGGCCTGGGCGAAGGCGGTGCGCGGCAACCTGGCGCGCGAACCCAAAGGTGGCGACACCGACCAGCTGAAATCGGTCGCTGCCGGCGAGTGCGACGTCACGATCAGCAACCAGTACTACTACGCACGCCTCGCCCGTGCGGCGAAACCGGCTGACCGCGCGGTCGCCGAGAAGATCGGCGTCGTGTTCCCCAACCAGGCTTCCTGGGGGACGCACGTCAACGTCTCCGGTGCCGGCGTGTTGAAGCACGCACCGAACCGCGATTCCGCGGTGCGCTTCCTCGAGTACCTCGCGAGCGACGATGCGCAGCGCTACTTCGCCGAAGGCAACAACGAATGGCCTGCGGTGCCGACCGTGAAGATCGACAACCCGGTGCTCGCGGCATTCGGCGCGTTCAGGCAGGACGCGCTCAACGTCGCGGTGCTCGGCCGCAACCAGCCCGCGTCGCAGAAGCTCTACGATCGCGTGGCCTGGAAATAGCGCTTCGAGACGAGCACCAGCGGCACCAGCGCGACGGCGACGATCAGCAGCGAGGGCAGCGCCGCCTCCGAGAGGCGCTCGTCCTTGGCGAGGTTGTATGTCTCGACCGCCAGCGTGTCGAAGTTGAACGGGCGAAGTGCAAACGTCGCCGGCAGTTCCTTCATCACGTCGACGAACAGCAGCAGCGCGGCGGTCGCGAGGCTGGAGGCGAGTAGCGGCGCGTGCACGCGCGCCAGCGTTGCCGCAGGCGTGGCGCCGAGGCTGCGTGCCGCATCGTCCATGCCGGGCGTGACCTTCGCGAGGCCCGCCTCCATGGTCTGCAGCGCCACGGCGAGGAACCGCGCCAGATAGGCGTAGATCAGTGCCGCCACCGTGCCGGTGAGCAGCAATCCGGTGCGCCACCCTGTCGCCGCCTCGATCGCCGCGCCCAGCCAGTTGTCCAGCCGCCCCAGCGGCACCAGGATGCCCACCGCGAGCACCGCGCCGGGAATCGCGTATCCGAACCCGGCAACGCGATTGGCAACGCGCACGCCCGGCCAGCGCGAGATCCGTGCGGCATAGACCATGGCAGTAGCGAGCGCCACGCCCACCGCTGCCGCGACCCCGGCGATCAGCATGCTGTTGCCGGCAAGCGTCGTCAGGCGCTCGGTCCAGCGCGCATCCGGGTCCGAGACCATCAGGTTCACGAGTATCGCCGCAGGCAGCGCGAACCCGCACGCGACCGGCGCCGCGCAGGCGGCGAAAGCGAGCCACGCCTTCCAGCCCGCCAGCGCCTGCGGCGGGACGGGCCTGCGCATCGCGCTGTGGTACGCGGCACGGCCGCGATTCGCGCGCTCGAGCGCGAGCACGGCGACAACGAACCCGAGCAGGCACATCGACAGCTGGCCCGCGGCGACGCTGTCGTTCATCGACAGCCAGGCCTTGAAGATCGCCGTGGTCAGCACTTCCACGCCGAAGTAGGACACGGTACCGAAGTCCGCCAGCGTCTCCATCAGCGCGAGCGCGGCGCCTGCCGCGATCGCCGGCCGTGCCAGCGGTACGGCGACGCGCCAGAAGCTGCTCCACGTCGAGCAGCCCGCGAGGCGGCCGGCTTCGAGCGCGCTGCGCGAGATGTCGAGGAAGGCGGTGCGTGCGATCAGGTAAACGTACGGATAGAGCGCGAACGACAGCATCGCCGCCGCGCCCCACAGCGAGCGCACGTCCGGAAACCAGTACTCGCGCGCCTGCCAGCCGGTGGCCGCGCGCAATGCCGTCTGCACCGGTCCGGTGAACTGCAGCCAGTCGGTATAGGCGTAGGCCATGACGTAGGCCGGCATCGCCAGCGGCAGCACCAGCGCCCATTCGAGCAGGCGTTGCGCAGGGAAACGAAACGCCGTCACCAGCCATGCGCTCAGCACGCCCATCGACACCACGCCCCAGGCCACGAGGGCCAGCAGCAATGCGGT
Organism: uncultured Enterobacteriaceae bacterium; assembly: GCA_964612335.1. Lineage (GTDB taxonomy): Bacteria > Pseudomonadota > Gammaproteobacteria > Burkholderiales > SG8-39 > CAZTDU01. The sequence continues at coordinate 45,040 of CAZTDU010000013.1, forward strand.
GTTGGCAACGTAGCGCCCCAGCACGGTATCGGCGAGGTGCCGCCAGGTTCCCCAGCCCGGGCCCAGCGCCGTGGCAATCACGGCGATAATCGGCAGCAGCACCAGCGTGGCCGCCACGCCGGAAATCCACCCCAGCCCGGCAGAAACGCCAAGCCGTTGAAAGTTAACCATCGTTGATTTTAACAATAATGATTCTTGTTCTCCCAAATGCTATAGTCCGGTTGCAATGGCTGAGTCTCCCATGCAACTGCAGGTAGAAGGCCTGAGGCAGGCGTACGGTACTCAAACCGTGGTCGACGGCCTGTCGTTCGCGCTGCGCCGTGGCGTCATCGGCTGCCTGCTCGGTCAGAGCGGCTGTGGCAAGACCACGGTACTGCGTTGCATTGCCGGATTCGAGCCGGTGCAGGCGGGACGCATCCTCATCGATGGTGAAGTCATGTCTGCGCCTGGCGCGGGCGTGCCGCCGGAGAAGCGGCGCGTGGGCATGGTGTTCCAGGACTATGCACTGTTCCCGCACCTCACCGTGGCGCAGAACATCGGGTTCGGATTGCGCGCGCCGGGACGCGACGCGCGCGTGGGCGAGCTCGCCGAGCTGGTCGGGCTTGCCATGTCGCTGAAGAAATTTCCGCATGAGATCTCGGGCGGACAGCAGCAGCGTGTGGCGCTGGCGCGCGCGCTGGCGCCGAATCCGGCGCTGCTGCTGCTCGACGAGCCGTTCTCGAACCTGGACACGGAACTGCGCGAACGACTTTCGCTCGAACTGCGAGACATCCTCAAGGCCACCGGCACCACCGCAGTGCTGGTCACGCACGACCAGCACGAGGCGTTCTCGATGGCCGACGAGATCGGCGTGCTACACGATGGCCGCATCCAGCAGTGGGACACGCCCTACAACCTCTACCACCGCCCCGCCAACCGCTTCGTCGCGGACTTCGTCGGCCAGGGCGTGTTCCTGCCGGCCAAGGTGCTGAACGACCGCCAGGTGGAATTCGAACTTGGCGTCCTCGAGGGCGACATCCCCGAGGCCTGCAACATGGGATGCGACGAGTGCGGCAAAGGCTGCCTCACCGATATCCTGCTGCGTCCGGATGACATCGTGCACGACGACCATGCGCCGGCGAAGGCGGAAGTCGTCAACAAGGCGTTCCGCGGCGCCGAGATCCTCTACACGCTGAAGCTGGACAGCGGCCGCAAGGTGCTGGCGATGGTGCCCAGCCACCACAATCACGCACTGGGCGAGCGCATCGGCATCCGGCTGGACGTCGACCACGTGGTCGCCTTCCAGCCCAGAGCCGCCTAGGCCCTTCAGCTTCCCGCCGCGTCTTCCTTCAGGCTGAAGATCACCGGCACGTCGACGGTGAACTCCTTGCCGCGCAGCGCGGCGGGGATCGGCGTCAGCGGCTTGGCTTTCCTGATCATGCCCAAGGCCGCCTTGTCGAGAATCTCGTGCCCGGTGCCGGTCTTGATGCTGAGCGAGGCGATCATGCCGTTGGCGCCGATCACCATCCGCACTTCGACCTTGCCTTCCCAGTTGTTGTCCATCGCAACGCGCGGATAGACCTTGTAGCGCCGCGCGTTGGTGATGATGGCGAGCCGGTAGGCGCGCAGCGTGCCCGCATCGGCCTCGTCCACCGGCGCTGGAGCAGGCGCGGCCGGGCTTGCAGGCGCGGCATCGGCGGCCTTTGCCGGTGACACGCTCGGTGCTGGCACGGCCGGCGCCGCGGCAGCCGGCTCCGCGACAGGCGCTGACGGCGCCGCCGGCGCAGGCTTGGGCGTGGCCTTCTTGGCTGCGGGCTTTGGCGCCGGGGCGGATTTGGGCACGGGCTTGGGCGTCGGCACCGGCTTCGGGGCCGGAACCGGCTTGGGCGGTGGCGGCGGTGGTGGCGGCGGCGGTTCCTCAGCCGCAGGCTTGGGCGGTTCCGGCGCCGGCGGCACCGGAGACGGCGCAACGGGCTCCGGGGCCGGGGCTGGCTTCGGCGGCGCCGCAAGGCGAGCCACGAGCGGTCCCGGCACGATGCTCGGCCGCGCCACCGGCTTGTGCAGGCTCTGCCAGCTCGCCAGCAGCGCGCCATGGAACACGAGCGACGCCACCACTGCGAATCTGACCCCCCGGTTGTCGTGACGCTGGGGAATCCACCCGCCCGGGATGACCGGTCCCATCGTCGCCACGCCAGCCATGGCGGAAAACTATACCTTGTTGAGGGAGCGCCAGATCTTTTCGGGTGTCAGAGGCATTTCCAGGTGCGCGATGCCGTGCCCGGCGAGCGCATCCAGCACGGCGTGCACGACCGAGGGGACCGAGCCAAGCGTGCCCAGTTCGCCGCAACCCTTCACGCCGAGCAGGTTCGTCTTGCAGGGCGTGTCCTCGTCGAACAGGTGCTTCAGCGCCGGCATCTGGTCTGCACGCGGCACGCAGTAGTCCATCAGCGAGCCGGTCAGCAATTGCCCCGATTGCGGGTCGTAGCGCGCCTGCTCGTACAGGGCCTGGCCGATGCCCTGCGCGACACCGCCGTGCACCTGCCCCTCGACGATCATGTGGTTGATGATGCGGCCAATGTCGTCGACGCTGATCAGCGATTCGACGCGTACCTCGCCGGTCTCGGGATCGATCTCGACCTCGCAGACCTGCGCGCCATTCGGCCACGAGGGCGTGGACGGCGTTTCGGTGGCGGCGACGCGGATCATCCGTTCCGGCTGGCGCGACGCGAGCTCCGCCCAGTCCATCCCGCGGTCGGTGCCGGCGATGGAAAAGCGGCCACTGCGATACTCGATGTCGGCGCTGGCGGCCTCCAGCGCATCCGCAGCCAGTTCCTTGCCGCGCACGATCACCTTGCGTCCAGCCGACACGGCGGCCGAGCCGCCAACGAACGCCGAGCGCGAGCCCACGCTGCCCATGCCGTTCACCGCATCGGTGTCGCCCTGCACCACGCGTACCTTCGACGCGTCGACCTGCAGCACCTCGGTCATCAGCTGGATGTAGGTGGTTTCCAGGCCCTGCCCCATGGCCTGCGTGCCCGTGAACACGTCCACAGTGCCGTCGGCGGAGATCTTCACGTCCACGGTCTCGGTGCGCACCGGCGCGCCGGTCCACTCCAGGTACACCGAAAGCCCCCGGCCGCGCAGCCTGCCGCGCCGCTTCGCCTCGTCGCGACGCGCGTCGAACCCCTTCCAGTCGGCCTCGGCCAGCACGCGGTCGAGGACGCGGGCGAAGTTGCCATCGTCGTAGACGTCACCGACGTGCGTCGGGTAGGGGAACTGCTCCGGACGAATGAAGTTTCGCCGCCTGATTTCGGCGGGATCCAGCTTCAGGTCGCGCCCTGCCTGCTCGATCAAGCGCTCCATCAGGTAGTTGGCCTCTGGCCGCCCGGCGCCGCGATAGGCGCCGGTCGCCATGGTGTTGGTGAGCACTCCCTTGATGCGGTAGTCGACCACCGGCACGTGATACACCGTGGTCTGCACTTTGGGCCCGAGCAGCAGCGGGATCACCGCGGTCGAACCCACCGGCACGGCACCGAAGTTCGCCTGCATGTGCATGCGCAGCGCGAGGATCCTGCCCTCCCGGTCGAGCGCAAGCTCGCCGTCGTAGTGCTGGTCGCGCCCCATGTGCGCGGCGAGGAAGTCCTCGCTGCGCTCTCCGCGCCACTTCACCGGGCGCGCGAGCTTCCAGGACGCGTAGCAGACGAGCGCGTCTTCGGGCGCGATGCCGGTTTTCAGGCCAAAGCCGCCGCCGATGTCGCCGACGACGACGCGAAAGTCCTCGACCTTGCGCTTGAAGACGTCCGCCAGCCCCTGGCGCGTGCCCGATGGCGTCTGGCTCTGCGTATAGAGCGTGCAGCGCTCGCCCTCGTGCACGCCGATGGCGCAGCGAGGCTCCAGCGCCATGGCGATCAGGCGCTGGTTGGAAAGCGACACGCGCGTCACGTGGGCAGCGGCGGCGAATGCCGCGTCGCATGCCTTCGCGTCGCCAATCTGCGCCTCGGCGGAAATGTTGCCTGTCGCGGCGGACCACAGCTGCGGCGCGCCGGGCGCCATGGCCGCTTCCAGCTCGGTGACCGCGGCGAGCTCCTCGTATTCGATTGCGACCAGCTCGGCCGCGTCCTGCGCCTGCTCGCGCGTCTGCGCGACCACCGCGACTACCGGCTGTCCGGCGTAGTACGCGGTACCGTCGGCGAGCGGGTAGCGCGGCGGCGCCGCCATCGGCGAGCCGTCGGCGCGCTTGAAAAGCGGCGGAAACGGCATCGGATGCAGGCCGTCGCGCTTCAGGTCCCCGATCGTCCACGCCGCGAGCACGCCGGGCGCACCCTGTGCCGCCGAGACGTCGATCGACGCGATGCGCGCATGCGCATGGGGCGAGCGCAGCAGCACCAGCCACGCCTGGCCGGGGAATACGCGGTCATCACTGAACAGCCCCTTCCCCTTGAGCAGGCGGTCGTCTTCGACGCGCTTCTGGGAACGGGACGCGCCGAAGCGCACGGAATCGGGATCAAATTGGATGGCGGGCGCGTTCATTCCGGTCTGCTGGCAAGGGGTTGGCGGAGAGAGAGGGATTCGAACCCCCGGTACGGAGAACCGTACAACAGATTTCGAGTCTGCCGCATTCGACCACTCTGCCATCTCTCCGCATCGCGATCGTCGCGACGCGATCTTATCACGCGGGGTGCAGTCGCTCCGCGCCGCCCATGTATCCGCGCAGCGCAAAGGGAATCGTCACGCTGCCATCCGCGTTCTGGCAGTTCTCGAGGATCGCGACCAGCGTGCGGCCGACCGCAAGGCCGGAACCGTTCAGCGTATGCACGAGCTCCGGGCGGCCCTTCTCGTTCCTGAAACGCGCCTGCATGCGTCGCGCCTGGAATGCCTCGAAATTCGAACACGAAGAAATCTCGCGGTAGGCATTCTGCGCCGGCAGCCAGACCTCGATGTCGTAGGTCTTGGCAGAAGAGAACCCCATGTCGCCCGTGCACAGCAGCATCACGCGGTAAGGCAGCTCGAGCTTGCGCAGGATGGATTCCGCGTGCGCAGTGAGTGCCTCCAGCACGTCGTAGGATTGCGATGGATGCACCACCTGCACGATCTCGACCTTGTCGAACTGGTGCTGCCGGATCATGCCGCGCGTGTCCTTGCCCGCGGCGCCGGCCTCGGAACGGAAGCACGGCGAATGGCAGGCGAAGCGCAGCGGCAGCTTCTCCAGCGGCACGATTTCGTCGCGCACGAAATTCGTGACCGGCACCTCCGCGGTGGGAATCAGGTAGAGGTCACGGTCCTCGATCTTGAAAAGGTCCGACTTGAACTTGGCAAGGCTGGTTACCCCGTTCGCCGAGTCCCCGGACACCATGTAGGGCACGTAGACCTCGGTATAGCCGTGCTCCGCCGTGTGCACGTCCAGCATGAACTGGGCGAGCGCGCGGTGCAGCCTGGCGAGGCCGCCCTTGATCACCGAGAAGCGCGCTCCCGACAGCTTGGCCGCGGTCTCGAAATCGAGCATGCCCAGGTGCGCGCCCACGTCCACATGGTCCCTCACCGGGAAATCGAACTCGCGTGGCTCGCCCCAGCGGCGCACTTCGACATTCGCGTCGGCGGAATCCCCCCCGGGAACCGACTCGTGCGGCAGGTTGGGGATCATTTCCATGAATTCGCGCAGCGCGGCCTGCAGTTCGGCCAGCTCCCGTTCCGAGCTCTCGAGCGCCGCCTTCGACCGCTCGGCCGCCGCCATCAGCTCCGCCGCATCCTCGCCGCGCGACTTCGCCTGGCCTATCGCCTTGGCAGCCTTGTTCCGCTCCGCCTGCGCGCCCTCGACCCGCTGCTGCAGCTGCTTGCGCTGCGCGTCGAGCTGCCTGAAGCGCGCCACGTCCAGCGCGTAGCCTCCCCGCGCCGCAAGCCGCGCCGCCACGGCGTCGGCATCGGTCCTCAGCAGCTGTATGTCGATCATTTTGCCGTCCGGCTTCGCAGATATTCGAGTTTCTCGCGGATCTTCTGCTCCAGGCCGCGATCCGATGGCTGGTACCAGGTCACGCCCGGCATGCCTTCGGGAAAGTAGTTCTCGCCCGCCGCGTACGCCTCGTCCTCGTCGTGCGCGTAGCGGTAGTTCCTGCCGTAGCCGAGGTCCTTCATCAGGCGCGTGGGCGCATTGCGCAGGTGCATCGGTACCGGCCGCGTGCCGTCGCGGGAGACGAAATCGCGGGCCGCATTATAGGCGCTGTAGGTCGCATTGGACTTCGCCGCGACTGCGAGGTACAGCACGGCTTCTGCCAGCGCAAGCTCGCCTTCGGGAGACCCAAGCCGCTCGTAGGTCTCGCAGGCGTCCAGCGCGAGACGCAGCGCGCGCGGGTCGGCGAGCCCGATGTCCTCGATCGCCATGCGTACGATCCGACGGCCGACGTAGAGCGGGTCGGTACCACCATCCAGCATGCGCACCAGCCAGTACAGCGACGCATCCGGGTCCGAACCGCGCACCGACTTGTGCAACGCGGATATCTGGTCGTAGAACTGCTCGCCGCCCTTGTCGAATCGCCGCAGGTTCTGCGCCATGGTGCGCTCGACGAACGCCCCGTCTATCGTGGCGATGCCGGCGGCCTGCGCGGCGTTGCCGAGGATCTCGATCGCATTCAGCATCCGGCGCGCGTCGCCATCGGCAAAGCCGATGACGCGCTCGCGTGCCGCCGCGTCCATCGCCACGCCCGTGCGCTCGAGCAGCGCTTCCAGGTCCCCGCGCGACAGGCTCTCGAGGACATAGACGCTGGCGCGGGAAAGCAGCGCGCCGTTGACTTCGAAGGACGGGTTCTCGGTGGTCGCGCCGATGAAGGTGAAAAGCCCCCGCTCGACGAACGGCAGGAAGGCATCCTGCTGCCCCTTGTTGAAGCGGTGCACTTCGTCCACGAACAGGATGGTGTGCCTGCCGGAACGCGCAAGCTCGGCTTCAGCGGCCTGCACCGCGTCGCGGATGTCCTTGACGCCGGAAAGCACTGCCGAGAGCGCGATGAACTCCGCGTCAAAGGCCTTCGCCATCAGGCGCGCGAGGGTGGTCTTGCCGACGCCGGGGGGACCCCACAGGATCATGGAGTGGGGCTGCCGGGACTCGAACGCCACGCGCAGCGGCTTGCCCGGCCCGAGCAGGTGCTGCTGTCCGATCACTTCGTCCAGCGTCCCTGGCCGCAGGCGCTCCGCGAGCGGTGCCCGTGGCGCTGCGGTGCCGAAGAGTTCACTCAAGGACGTCGGCGCCCTTGGGCGGCGTGAAGCGGAACGTGCCGGCCTCGAGCGTGGGGTTGCGCCTCAGGTTCGCGAATCGCAGCACGGTGGTCTGGCCGAATGGATCAAAGAGCTCCATCGCCTCTACCCCCGCTACGCCGAGCCCGAGCCGGATGTGCTCGAATCCCGCGTCACGGTCGCGTGGCCGGGCCTCGAGCCACTCCAGCCCGTCGCGCACGCCCAGGTCCTCCATCACGAACGCCTGGGTCACGTCCGCGGCGCCTGCGAGCAGCGCTGCCGGGGTGGAGCCGATCGCTCTCGCCATGCGCTTCACCGTGACCTGGTTCAGGTCTTCATCCCAGATCCAGACCTTCTCGCCGTCGCCGACGATGAGTTGCGGATGCGGCCTGGCGTAGGTCCAGCGGAACCTGCCCGGGCGCTGGAAGGCGAACGTGCCGCTGGAGGACTGCACCAGCTTGCCGTTGCGGTCGAACACCTTCTGCTCGAATTCGGATTGTGCTGCTGACGTGGTGCGCAGGAACGCCTGGAAGCGCTCGATGCTGGACGCCTGCGCGACCGACGCGGCGAGCAGCAGTGTCGCGGCCATCAGCCGGAGCACTATTCGACCTTCGCGGGAACGAGGACTTCGCGATTGCCGTTGGACTGCATGGGCGAGACCAGTCCTGCCCGTTCCATGTCCTCGATGAGCCGCGCGGCGCGGTTGTAGCCGATGCGCAGGTGGCGCTGCACCAGCGATATCGACGGCCTGCGCGTGCGCACGACGATCTCAACGGCCTGGTCGTAGAGGGCGTCCTTCTCGCCGCCTGCGCCGGCGTCCGCGCCCCCCGGCATGCCGTCGTCCCCGATCCCCGGCTCGAGAACCTCCTCGATGTAATCCGGCGTTGCAAGCGACTTCAGGTACTCGACGACCTTGTGCACCTCGTGATCGGCAACGAAGGCACCATGCAATCGCTGCGTCAGCCCGGTACCCGCCGGCAGGTAGAGCATGTCTCCCGAGCCGAGCAGCGCCTCCGCGCCCTGCTGGTCGAGGATGGTGCGCGAATCGACGCGGCTCGCGACCTGGAAGGCGATGCGCGTGGGAATGTTGGCCTTGATGAGTCCGGTGATGACGTCCACCGACGGCCGCTGCGTGGCGAGGATCAAGTGGATGCCGGCGGCGCGCGCTTTCTGCGCCAGCCGCGCGATCAGTTCCTCGACCTTCTTGCCCACCACCATCATCAGGTCGGCGAGCTCGTCGATGACGACGACGATGTGCGGCATTGCCTGCAGGGGCTGTGGCGAGTCGGTTTCCAGCGTCGCCGGGTCCTGCAGCGGCTTGCCGGATTTCTCCGCGTCCGCCACCTTGTGGTTGAAGCCCGAGAGGTTGCGCACCCCCACCCATGACATCAACTTGTAGCGGCGCTCCATCTCGCCCACGCACCAGCTGAGCGCGTTCGCGGCCTGCTTCATGTCGATGACCACCGGCGCGAGCAGGTGCGGGATGTCCTGGTAGACCGACAGCTCGAGCATCTTCGGGTCGATCAGGATCAGCCGTACCGTCTTCGGCTCGGCCTTGTAGAGCAGTGACAGGATCATGGCGTTGATTGCCACCGACTTCCCCGAGCCGGTGGTGCCCGCCACCAGCAGGTGCGGCATTTTCGCGAGATCCGCGACCACCGGACGCCCGGAGATGTCCTTGCCGAGCGCCAGCGCGAGCGGCGAGGCCATGGATGCGTACACCTCCGATCCGAGGATCTCGGACAGGCGCACCGTCTCGCGGTGCGGATTGGGAATCTCCAGCCCCATGCAGCTCTTGCCGGGAATCGTCTCCACGACACGGATGGAAACCACCGACAGCGCGCGGGCGAGGTCCTTCACCAGGCTGAGGATCTGGCTGCCCTTTACCCCCACCGCAGGCTCGATCTCGTAGCGCGTGATGACCGGCCCCGGGTAGGCAGCCAATACCTTCACCTGGACGCCGAAATCCGACAGCTTCTTCTCGATCAGCCTGGAGGTGAATTCCAGCGTTTCCGCGCTTACCGTCTCCCCCTCGCGTCCGGACTCGTCGAGCAGCTTCACCGGCGGCAGCGGCGTCTCGGGCAGGTTCTCGAACAGCGGCGCCTGCTTCTCCTTCTGTACGCGCTCGGACTTCCTGATCTCTACTACCGGGACCTCGATCTTCAGCGGGGGATGGTCCTCCTCGCGCTTCTTTTCCGCCTCGACGACGAACTCACGCTCCTCGCGCGCGATCTCGCCGATCCTGCGGTCCGAACGCAGCTCGCGCGCCTTCATCGCGAATACCCAGGCCGATTCGAGCAGGAAACCGGTGAACTCCGCCACGGCGACCCAGGACACGCCGGTAAAAAGGCTCAGGCCGAGCGCCGCCAGCGTGAACAGCAGCAGCGTTCCCCCTGTAAAACCGAGCGAGGCCTTGGCGAGCTCGCCGACGACGGCGCCGACAATGCCGCCTGGCCCCACCTGCGGAAGATGAACGTCCAGCGAATGCAGGCGCAACGATTCGATGCCTGCACCTGCAGCGATGAGCATGCAGAACCCGGCCACGGACATCCCTGCCGACCGCCAATCGATCTGCGGGCGGCTCTCGATGCGGCGATAGCCCCAGACCACGCCCACCAGGCAGGCGGCGACGAACCAGTACGCGGAAAGGCCGAACGCAGACAGGAGCACGTCGGCGATCGCCGCACCCACGTAGCCACCGGCATTGTGCGGAGGGTCGTTGGTCGAAACCGACCACCCGGGGTCCCCTCTGTGGTAGGTGAGCAGGATCACCAGCAGGTATGCCGCTACGGCCACCAGCGCCAGCCAGCGTGCCTCGCGCAGCAAGCCGGTGAGCTTCGCCGGCAGGGGCGCCTGGGGTTGCGATTTCTGTGTTGCAGCCATCGCGCAAATGTAGCCTAAAAAAACAAAAACCCCCGCCATGGCGGGGGTTGGCAGGCAAGGCGGCTGCGCGCGTCTAGCGGCGTATCACGCACTCCAGGCTCTTGCCGGCATTGACGGCGCTGCCCGCCATCACCGACTGGATGAACGTGGCCGGCGGCGTGAACTGCAGCCCGGGATCCGTCGACAGGAAGAGCGGCGGCGCGTTCTGCGCGATCATGCCGAACTGGCCCGCGGTCAGGCCGAGTTCTCCGGCACTGTTCTTCACCACCACCTCGCCGTCGGCAACGCTGACGTATACCGCAGGCTCCAGCCTGCCGCATTCGGCCGAGGTGCGGTTGTTCACGCAGTCGTCCGCCGAGTACGTGGTGCCGCGAATGCCGATGGTGGCGGTCGCCGTGCCGAGCTGGTACTTGTCGCGGCTGCGCTTGCCGACCACCCCGGTGACCGCGCGCAGGCCCCCCTTCAGCAGGCCGAACAGGAACGAATCCTCCTGCGGCTTGTCCTCGGCGAACTTGAAGTTCTCGATCTTCACCGAAGTGTTCGGCTTGAGCGTGATCTGGCCGCCGTCCGTGAAGCGGATCTGCGCGTAGCTGTCCCGCTGCGTGTTGACCGTATCCCCGCTGCCGATCTCGGAGCGCTGCGACAGGATGCGCACCGTGCCGTCCGGCTTCTGCACCGAGAGCGTCCCGGAAAGCTGTGTGATCGTGCCGCTGCTCGCCAGCGCGGACCCACCGGCCGCGCACAAGGCCGCCGCGAGGGCGCAACCGATGATCCTGGGCGTAGTTTTCATGTGCTCTCCTTCAATGGACTTGCGGCTTCTATACTGAAATGCTACCTCTGCAGGCCGGGAGGCGACAGGAACTAGTTCACGCACAAGGCTTTTTTGCGCATCCGGCGCCGGAAATCACTCTGGGAGCATGATGCTGTCTCGCAGCAGAATGGCCGATCCGCGCACCTCGATATAGCCGCCCATCTGCAGGTCCTTCATGACCCGGCTAACCATCTCGCGGGACGCCCCGATCATCTTGGCGATGTCCTGCTTGGGCAGCCGCTTGGTCACCATCTTCTGCCCGTTCACCGTTTCGGACATGTCCAGCAGCAGGCGTGCGACACGGCCGTACACGTCCAGCAGCGCGAGGCTGCCGATCTTGCGGTCGGCATCGCGCAAGCGGCGCACCAGGCCGCGCATGACCGCCATGGTCATGTCGAAATTCTCGGCGAGCGACTTCTTGAAATCCCGCTTCGATATGGACAGCAGCTCGCAGGCCTCGATCGCCACCACGCTGGCGGACCTGGGGCTGTCATCGATCAGGCCCATCTCGCCGAAGAACTCCCCCGGTCCCAGGATGGACAGGATGACCTCCTTGCCGTCGGCATCGGACATCATGACCTTCAGCCGGCCGCTGAGGACGATATAGAGGGAATCGGTGAGGTCGCCCGCGGCCATCACCATGGTGCCGCGCGGCGCGGACTTGCGCGTCACCACCGGGGTCAGCATGCGAAGCTGCTCGTCAGGGCAGCTGGCAAAGAGAGGTACCGCCTTGAGAACCGCCGTGGATACCGCGACCGCCATCTCGGCTACGCCTTCATCCGGTGCTGGTGGAGGAAGGCTTTATGGTAGCAGATGCGCTACTGGCAGGCGGCGCCGCCGATGTCGTCCTCAGAGAGGCCCCTGCGGATGCGGTCGGACTTCGCCGCGTCCAGCTGCGAGAAAATGATGTAGCGCAGCAGCGACTCGTCGAACGAGTTCACGCCAGTCTGCACGATGGCGGGGCCGTAGGTGAAGCCACCGGGCGAGTACCTCACGATGCCGCCACCAACCAGCGTGATCGGTACGTTGAGGCCATCGAGCGCCCGATTGGCCGCGTCGAACACCCCGGATCCGCCCCCGCCGATCAGGATCAGCCCCGGCGAGAGGGCCACGACGCCGCCTGAGGGATCATTGAAGTTGTAACCGCTGCCTCCACCCATGTGGATGGTGATGAAGCCCTCGTTCACGATGCGCGCAGCCGCCGCCGCGGGACTGCCGCCGCCGTTGACGATGCCGCCCTGCAGCACCACGCTGCCACCGGCGCGGATCACGAGCTCCTGTACCGGATCGATCAGCGCGGACGCACTGGGCTGCGCCGATCCGATGCGCGTCGCCGTACCGCCGGCGAGGATGATGTCGCCAGCCACGGTGATCTGCTTGAAGTTGCTCGCCAGGATCAGCGCGTCCGCAGCGCCGACCGCGCCGCCGCCGGACGCGTTGGACGCAGTCGCTTTCCCTCCGGTCAGCCGGATGGAGTTGGCGGCGTTGTACGCCGGCGTCACGTTGCAAGCCGAGGGGGACGGCGGGCAGATATAGACGTCGGTTCCGGTGATGGCAGCCAGCGCCGAACTCCGGACCGAGCCGCCGGTGGACGTCGTGGTGATATTCCCGCCCGCCAGGTTCAGCTCGCCGGTGAGGAAGATGTCGATGCGGCCGCCGGTCACGGTCGTGGAGGTCGTGCTCGTCGTCTCGACGGTGGGTATGCCGGCCCGCAGCACGCTGTCCAGGCGCAGATTGGCGCCTGGGGTCGCGGTTCCGGCACCCGCGGACAGCTTCAGGAACCCTGCCCCATATCCTGTCGCGCCGCTGCGTTCCCCCACGACGATGTTCAGCGCGCGGACTTCCAGCGGGTGCTGCGTGCTCGTGTTGCTGATGGTCACCCCGCCCGAACCATCCCCTGGCGCCTTGTTGTTCACGGCGCCGCTCAGGCTGACCACCTCGCCGGCGGACGCATCCGCGCGCAGGCTGAGGTTGCCGGTGATCCAGATGCCCCCTTCGATCTGGATGTTGTTGGTGGCGACCAGGCGCAGGTCGTGGTTGAAGTACTCGACCAGCGGGTCGCCGCTCTCCTTGGTGCCGATCCGCTTGCCGACCGATACGCCTTGGACCGAAGAATTGGCGTTGACCTTGATGTCGCCGGCCGCCAGCAGGTTGAGCGACCCGCCGTCGTTGCCGCGGTTGATCTTCGACTTGTCGATCGACGCGTTGACGTTGATGTCGCCGGAATTGGCGATCAGCGTCATGTTCTTGGCCTGGATGTTGAACGTCGCGACCGTGATGTCCTGGGTGGTTGCGGTCGCCGAGTAGTTCGCCGCGGTGCCGATGCCCTTGACCGTGAGGCCCGATATGCTCTTGTAGTCAATGTCGCTCGCGGCGTAGTCGGTCGGCTCGGCCGGCGCCGAGGTGTCGCTCGCGCGACGCGTCTCGAGCACGGTATCCGGATTGGAGTTGCCCAGCGTCGGATGCGTGTTCTGCATGTTGATGACGGCCTGCTGGTCGGCATCGTTGTACGTGCGCACCGTCAGCTGGCCGGTGCTCTGCACGCCCGCGGCGTCGGTGTTGTTGGCGGGCTGCAGGACATGCCCGGTCGAGTAGATCGTCATGGATCCGGAGCTCGTCGTCACGGGTGCATTGAACGTGATCGTTCCGACCGTATCCTGCACGGACTCGCTCGCGGCCGTCACCAGATTCATCCCGGGCGCCTTGCCCGCGACCAGCTGCACGTCGCCCGACGAGGTCTGTACGCGGCCGAGGAACGTCAGGTTGTCCGCGGCCTTGATCGTGACCGCGCCGGCCGCGGACAAGCCGCCGCTGCCGATCGTGACGTTCCGGTTGGTGGCGTCCGTGGCGTTGGCGACCAGCGACACCGCGCCGCCGGCCACGGTAACCTGGTTGGCGCCGGTCGTGATCGATCCGTTCACCGCGCTGATGTCGAGGCCGCCCGTGCCGTTGTTGACGAGGTTCTGCACCATCAGGTCGCCCGAGTTGACCACGACCGCGACGCCACCCGTCGTATTCGTCGCGAAAAGATTGGTGCTGGCGTTGTTGAGCGCAACGTTGGCGCCGGTCCCGGAGTCGATCCGCACGGTCGACGAATTGACCGCGCCTGAGCCCGAACGCGTTACTGCACCGGTGGTCGTGAACGAGAGGTTCGCGCTCGACCCGGCGAAGGTCAGCTGATCGCCGACATTGATGCCCCCGGCGCCGTTCCGGAGCAGCAATGTCGCCGGCGTGCTCACGGAGGTGGAACCGACAACCTGGATCTGGCCGGTATGTGCCGCGTCGCCGATCGTGAGTACCCCGGTCGTGTTGAGCGTGTTGATCTCGGAACTCGACAACTCGAGCGCATCCACCGTCCCATCGGTCGCAGCCGTTGCGGCGCCCAGGCGGATGGTGTCGCCCGCATTGAACGGCCGAACCGTGATCGCGCCATTGCCGGAGTTGACCGAGGAAGCAAGGTTCATCTCGTCCGCAACCAGTGCGATGTTCGCGTTCGTCGCACTGACGGTGCCGCCGTTGTGCGTCAGCACATTGTTGTTCGCCTGGACGGTGAGCGACACGCCTGCCGGCCCGGTCACGTTGTGACTCAGCGTCATGCCGCCCGACCCGCCGTTGCCGCTGACGAGCGTCACGCTGGCGTTCGAGCTCGTTATCGCGCCGGATGAGGCCAGCGAGCCTGTCGTCGACACGTTCACGAGGCCGTTGGTCGCGGCAGCCTGAAGCGTCAGCGCGCTGCTGTTGTTGGTGATCTGGATCGCGCCGTTCGAGGCGGTAGCGTTGATCGCGCTGACTCGCGTGTTGAGCGACCCGATCGCCGTGGTCGTGCCGAGGTTCCCCATCGTCAGCGCGTTGCCGGTGATCGTTCCCGTTCCGCTGAGGGCCCCGTTGGCGTTGAGCACGATGTTTCCGGCACCGGCATTGACGTTGCTGCCCACGACGATCGCGCCATTGACCGAGCGCAGCGTCAGGTTGCCGCCATTGGTGGAGATGCCGCTGGCGCTCGACGACCCCACCGTGACGTTGCCGACGGTGATCGCACCACCGTTCAGGAACGAGAGGTCGCCGCCGACGTTGGCTGCGATCTGCGTGCTGACGTTGTTGTTGGCCTGCAGCAGCGTGAACGCGCCGGTGCCGGAGCTCAGCAACAGCACCTGGTTCGACGTGATGAACCCGCCGCTCTGCGTGACGCCGTTTACCGCGTTGAGCTTCAGGTCCTTCGTGCCCGTATCGAGGACACCGGTGATGACGATCCGGTCGGTGTTGATCTCGATGCCAGCGCCAAGCGCCTTCATGTTGCCGGTAATCGTGGTGTTGCCGGTGCCGGCCGACTGCAGCACGCGGGACGCGTCGGTCGTGCCGACAAAGTCGACGTGACGCGCATTCGTGATGGTGAGGTTGCCGAGCGGCGTGCCGCTGCTGCCGACCGCCTGGTTGAAGCGTACGTCGCCGCCGGTGCCCGCGTTGATCACGAGCCGTTCCGTGTTCCCCGTCGAGGCACTGACCGTGCCTCCGAAGGTGACGTTCGCTCCAGCCGCGCTCCCGCTCGTCGTATTCAGCGAAGTGTCGTTCGCACCGCCCGCGAGCAGCACGTTGCGATTGAAGGTGATCGCGTTGCCGCTGGTCGTCAGCGTGCGCGGTCCGTTGATGGTGACCGTTCCAGCGCCCGTCTGGGCAATGCCGCCGTTCCCGGTGACGTCGGCGCTGAGGGTGAGCAGGCCGCCATTGTTGAACGTGACCTGCCCGACGCCGGAAATCGCCTGCGACACGGTCAGCGTGCTCGAACCCAGGGTCGCGAGCGTTGTCGTACCGGTGTTCGTCATGCCGACGCTCGCACCGACGTTGCCGACGGTGAGCGCCGCGTTGTTGGTGAATGCCACCGTGCCGGTATTGCTGGCGATGGTCGACACGTTGTTCGTGCTGCCGGTCAGCTGGAAGTTGCCGTTCACGCCCAGCAGCTCCAGGTTCGGTACCGCGATCGCCTGCGATTGCGTAACCTGTCCGCCGGAGGACAGCGTCACGCGGTTCGTCAGCGAGATTCCGGTTCCGGCAATGGCGTAGCCGTCGGTTTCGTAGATGATCGCGTTCGCGCCCTGACCGATCGTCAGCGAGCCGAAGTTGTGCGCCCCGGCGTTGTCGAGCGTGATGTTTCCACCGGCCGGGATGACGAAGTTGGCCAGTCCGGTAACGGTCAGATTGGCACCCGTCTCGTCCGCGATCGTCCCCGCCGCCGTCAGCGTCAGGTTCCCGCTCGCCGTGCTCGCCCCCGCCAGGTTCGCCGCCGAGTTCTCGACGATCGTCACCTCCGCGCCCGCGAACGTCAGCGTCCCGAAGTTGTTCGCCCCGGCGTTGTTCAGCGTGATCGCGTTCCCCACGGCCTGGAAGTTCGCGTTGTTCGTCACCGCCAGCGTCGCGCCCGTCTCGTCCGCGATCGTCCCCGCCGCCGTCAGCGTCAGGTTCCCGCTCGCCG
>CAZTDU010000013.1:61500-89951 GCA_964612335.1 uncultured Enterobacteriaceae bacterium
TGATCGCGTTCCCCACGGCCTGGAAGTTCGCGTTGTTCGTCACCGCCAGCGTCGCCGAGGCGCCGTCGGTCAGGTCACCACCCACGACGACCGTGAGGTTCCCCGATGCCGCCACGTTCCCTAGAACGAGCGCGTCGCTGTCCGTCACCCGAACTTCCCGCCCAGCCTGCACCGCCACCGTGTTGAAATTGTTCGTCGATACGTTCAGCGTGATGTCGCCGGTGGTACTGGCATTGAACGCGGCCGTGGTGCCCGCACCCATCACGATGTTGCCAGTCTGCGTGATGTGGGTGCTGTTGGAGATGGACAGGTTGCCGCTTCCGACGGTCGTGCTGTCCAGGTTCAGCGCCGCGCCGCTGTTGACGATGTTGACGTTCCCGTCCACCGTGTTGTTGACGGTCAGGTTGGCGACGGACGCAGTGCGCAGGGCGTTCGCGCCGCCGATGCCATTGGCCGTGTTGACCGTGAGGCGGGTCGCCGAAACATCGTTGGTGGACACGTTGCCGCTGGTGTTGCCGACGACGCGTCCGGCGGTCGCATTGAGTGTCGCGTTCCCGGTGGTGGAAATGCCGGTGACGCCATTGGCCGTGGCGAAGGCGACATTGCCGGCCGCAGCGCTGAGCGTAACTGCACCGCCGCCGTTGGTGGCCAGCGTGTTGCCGACGATCAGGTCGCCGGTCGTGACGGTCACCTGGATGTTGCCGGCACTCGCGTTGTTGGTCACGACCCCGGTGCCGCCGAGGTTCAGCCCAGTGGCGTTGACGATGACGATGTCGCCCGAGACCGTCGCCGCGCCGTTGTTGGTCGCGGTGACATTGCCGGTGTTCAGCGACACTTCGTTGTTCGTGCCGAGCGCGCCGATGCCCTGGTTGGCGGTGAGCGACACGGCGCCGGTCGCCCCGCCGGTCGACACGTCGGTAGCGGCCGAGGCGCTGGTGATCGCCCCGTTGGCCGCGGTCAGCGTCGCGTTCTTCCCTGCGCCGGTTGTGATGCCCGTGACGCCCGACTGGGTAAAGGCGATGCCACTGGCGGCGGTCAGCGTGACGTTACCTGCACTGGAGAGGTTCGACGCGACATTGGCCGAGCCGAGCGTCTGCAGCGTCAGCGTGCCGCCGGCGCCGGCATTGGCAAAACCCGCCGCGCCGACGACCGTGATGTTGCCGGCCTGAGACGCACCGCCGATGAGGATGTTTGGCGCATTGAAGTGCGTCAGCTCGGTGCCCGCAAGGCCGAGCTTCGTGGCTTCCTCAGCGCCCGCGCCGAGCTCGATCTCGCGGCTCACCGTCGTCGGCCGCACCGTTATCGTGCTGCCCGACTGCACCGCGGTCGAATTCAGGTCCATCGTGTCCGACACCAGCGTCACCGTGCCCGCCGCCGCCGCATTGCCGAGCCGGTTCTGCTGCGTCGCAACCGCGCCGATCCCCTTGATGCCGACACCGCCGGTTCCAGCGCTTGCATTGATGGTCACGTTCGCAGTACCAGTCGACTCGATCACCGCGGCGATCTGCGCGCCGGCGGTCTCGTTGTTGAGGTACAGGCCGTGGTTGTCCGTGCCCGAGCCGTTCCCGGTCGCATTGATGACGATGTCGCCATCCTTCGAGCGGACCACCGCACCCTGCACGAACACACCGTAATTGCGATCTGCACCCGCGCCGCCGTTGCCGGTGATCGTGATCGAACCACCGCCGGTACCCGTAGACTCCACGGTCGTTCCGCGATTGGCGATCAACACGCCGTAGCCGTCGTTGCCGGAGGTCGCACCGCTGTTTCCAGTGATGACGATGTGCCCGGTGGAGGTGGTGCGCACCGCGATCGTCGGGTTCGTGCCCGCGCCAAGGGATACGCCAGTTCCGGATACGCTCGAGCCGGTGCCGGTCAATGTGATGTTGCCCGCGCCGTCGCTCTGGATGGTCGACTGGTCGCGCACGTACACGCCGATGCCGCCTGCGGTATCACCAACGGTCCCGGTCAGCGTGATCGCGCCGCCGTTGGCGGTCACCGATACCGACTCGTTGAGGAACACGCCGTGCGCCTGCGACGTGCCGCTGGCGCCCGCGGTGCCCTCAATGAGGATGCTGCCCGAGGTTGTCGTGATGCCGCTGCCGCCGCTTTCCACACGCACCCCGTCGGCCGCGGCGGCGGAGGCCGCGCCCTGGCCGCGGATCGTCACGTTCCCCGCACCAGCCGAGATGTTGGCATTGTTGAGGCGTACGCCGACGTTGGCGGTCACCGAGGTGCCAATCGCCGAACCCGCGGCACTCGCATTCCCGCCGATGAGCACGTTGCCGCCGGCAGTCGCAATATTGGCGCGCGTACCGCCACCGCCCACCTGCACGCCGCCACCAGCACTCGTACCCTGGTCCGTGTCCGCGTTGAGCGTGACGTCCAGTGCACCGCCAGTCGAGCGGATGTTCGATCCGCTCTCCATCAGCACGTTCCGCGCGGAGAGGAAGCTGGCCGTGTTCGCGCCGCCGCCGGAGTAGACGTTGTCGCCGGCGATCGTGAGGTCCGCCGCGGCACCGAGCGTCTCGAGCGTCATGCCGCCCGTGAACGCCGCGCCGTTCAGCCGCAGCGCGTTGGCGTCCTTGATCGATACGTTGCGCGCAGCCGAGATCGTGACATTGCCGAAGTCGTTCGACGTGCTGGTGAGCGTGATGTCATTGGTGGTGCCCGCGTTGAAGGTCGCCGAGCCGCTGACCACCAGCGCCGAGTTGGCGTGCTGCAGGATGTTGCTGTCGGCCGTCGGGCCGCTGTTGGTGACATTGAGCGTTGCGGTGGTGATGTTGGCGAGCGTGACGTTGCCGCTGGCGGTGTTGGTTTTGCCCGCCCCGTCGCGCAGGTCGATGGTGACAGTGCCGGTGCCGGCATTCATGGTGGTGCCGTTCGCCTGCGAGATGACGGCCGCACCCGCATCGCGCTGCGCATCCACGACGCCGTTGGCAAGCTTCTCGTTGCCTATCAGCACGACGCTGCCGTTGTCGGTGGTGATGTTGGCGTTGATCAGGATCGAGCGGCCCGCCTGCATCGTCAGGTTGCCGCCGCTGCCTGCCGCGCTGGTCACGATGTCGGCGCCGGCCTGCTGCGTGATGTCGTTGTTCGCCTGCAGGATGACGTTCGAGCCGGTGTTGGTGATCGCCGTGATCAGCGCCGGCGTCAGCGTCTGCGTCGCGCTGGGTGTATCCGCGAAAAGCGATGAGCCGGAAAAGCTCGACGTGCCGACGCTGACGACGTAGACGCCACCGGCATCGGTACCACCTGCGAGCGTGTCGCCCGGCGCACCCAGGACGACCTTGTTCCCGGAGATCGCCACGGCCTCGCCAAGACGGTCGTTCGCTCCCCATGCCGATGGCGCACTGGCACTGGCCGACAGGTCGGTCCACCCGCTGGACCCGTGGTCGTACAGGTAGGCGTTCCCGGCACCAGAGCCCTTCGTGCCATCGATGTAGGCACCCACGACCACGAGGTTCCCGGATATGCCAACCGAGATGCCGAAGTTGTCACTCGCCCCCCAGCTACCCGGCGCGCCTGCGCTCGCCGACAGATCCGTCCACGATCCCGTGCCTCGATCATAGAGGTAAGCATTCCCGGCGCCTGCCCCCTTGGTGCCATCCTGTATCGCCCCAACGACGACGAGGTTGCCGGACACCGCAACGGAGCGGCCGAAGCTGTCACCTGCGCCCCAGGAGGCTGGCGCATTTCCGCTCGCCGACAAGTCTGTCCAGGCGGCGGTACCCACGTCATACAGGTACGCGTTCCCCGCGCTGGACCCCATGGTGCCGTCCCCGATGGCGCCCAGTACGACGAGGTTCCCGGAGGCCCCGACCGCTCCCCCAAGTTGATCGCTCGCGCCCCATGTCGCCGGTGCGTTTCCGCTTGAGGAAAGGTCTGTCCACGCGGCCAGGGAACGGTCGTACAGATAGACGTTGCCTGCGTTCGCCCCCTTCGTGGCATCGCCGGTGGCGCCGATAACGATGAGATTTCCGGACGCCGCCACGGACCTGCCAACGTTGTCGCTCGCGCCCCAGCTGGCCGGGGCGTTTCCGCTCGCCGCCAGGTCTGTCCAAGCCGCTGTCCCGCGATCATAGAGGTACGCGTTGCCGGCGCTCGCCCCCTTGGTGCCATCGCCGATCGCACCAACCACAACCAGATTCCCCGCTACCGCGGTCGAATAGCCGAAAAGGTCTCCGGCCCCCCAACTCGCCGGCGCGTTTCCGCTTGCAGAGAGGTCGGTCCACTGGCCGGCTGCCAGGTCGTACAGGTATGCATTGCCGGCGTTCGATCCCCGGGTCCCGTCCGATTGGGCTCCGACAACGACCAGGTTCCCGCTGATGGCAACCGCCGACCCGAACTTGTCTCCCGAGCCCAACGTAGTTGGCGGAATGTTTGCGGAAGCGGACAGATCGGTCCATGCCGCGGTTCCTGCGTCATACAGATACGCGTTTCCTGCCTGGGTTCCACGTGTCGCGTCCACGTATGACCCGATTGCTACCAGGTTGCCGGACACCCCCACCGACCTGCCGAATCCATCGCCGGCACCCCAAGTCGCCGGGGCATTTCCCGAAGAGGAGAGGTCCGTCCAACCCGCCGTCCCGACGTCGTAGAGGTATGCATTGCCGGCGCCCGCGCCGCGCGTGCTATCCGTCCAGGAACCGATGACGACGAGGTTTCCTGACGCAGCCACCCGTCGTCCGAACCTGTCGCCAGCATCCCAACTGACGGGGGCATTGCCGGACGCAGAGAGGTCTGTCCACCCGTCGGTCGCCCGGTCATACAGGTAAGCGTTGCCGGCATCGGCACCCTTCGTGGCGTCCAGGTAGGCGCCAATCACCACCAGGTTGCCGGAAACCGCCACACCTTCGCCGAATCGATCTCCGGCCCCCCAGCTGGCGGGCACGTTCGCGGACGCAGAAAGATCGGTCCACGACGACGATGAGGCATCGTAAAGGTACGCGTTGCCCGCATTGGCGCCTCGCGTCCCGTCAGAGTTGGCCCCTAAGACGACGAGATTTCCCGAAACCCCCGTGACGTAGCCGAAGTTGTCACCCGCACCCCAGCTTGCCGGCGCATTGCCGGATGCCGCAAGATCGGTCCAAACGCTGCTTCCGCGATCGAACAGGTAGGCGTTCCCTGCGTCGGCACCGCGTGTCGTATCCTTGTTTGCGCCAACGACGACCAGGTTTCCGGAGGCGGACACCGAGATGCCGAACTGATCGCCTGCGTCCCAAGAGGCGGGCGCGTTGCCCGAACTCGCCAGATCCGTCCAAGCTCCGGTACCCCGGTCGTACAAGTAAGCATTGCCGGCTCCGGCGCCGCGCGTGGTGTCGCCATATGCGCCTGAGACGACGAGATTCCCAGAGACTGCAACGGACGCGCCGAATGCATCTCCCGACCCCCAACTTGCCGGCGCGTTACCTGTGGCCGACAAATCGGTCCAGACCGAAGTGCTGTTGTCGTAGAGGTACGCATTGCCGGCATTCGCGCCACGAGTCGCATCCTGATACGAACCAATGGCCACGAGATTTCCAGACACCGAGACCGACTCGCCGAAGCGATCATTTGCGCCCCAATTGCTCGACGCAACGCCGTTCTCGCCGAATGCGAGCAAGGAACGGAACTCATCGACCGCCGGGCCGACCGACGACGCAATGACGATGTTCTTGGGGTCAAGCAGAACCGTGCCGGCGCTGAACCCTGCGGCACGTGCCGACGCGTCGGGCACGCCGACGATGTTGAGCGTTTCCTTGGAAGAGATCTCGATCTGGCCGCCGTCGCCCGCGTTCACGCCGCCGCGCGCGGTGGCTTCCCCGGCGAACTGGGTCAGGTCGGTGGACCAGACGACGATGGTGCCGCCGTCACCGCTGTCGGTGCCGTCCGCGCGCAGGCGCGTGTAGGCATCGACGTAAGTGCGCTTCGCCTGCGGCAGGTCGCCGTTGCCCTGCCAGTCGCCGCCGACGCGCACGCGGCCGCCGCCGAGTGCGCCACTGGCGTCCAGCACCGCGCCCATGGTGGTGGTGCGTGCCGCGGTGACCGCGATGTCGCCGCCGATCTCGCCACGCGCGGTGATCGTCCCCGAGAGCAACGCGATGCCGCTGCCGCCGATGATCGACACGTTTCCGCCGGTGGATGCGCCATTCACGCTGATGACGGAATCCGCCGCAAGCATCGTACGCTGCGTGGTCTGGATCTCGACGCTGCCGCCCGCCCCTGCAGACCCCTCAGCAAGGAATCGTCCGCTAAAGCTCAGGTAATCGCTGTCGATGCGGACGCGACCACCGGTTGCACCGGATGCATCGAACGTCGCCGCGCCAAGCGTGCTGCGCAGCTTCACGTCGATATCCGGCGCGCGGACGACGGCGCCGGGCGCGAGATCGGCCACCGCCTGCCGCGCGTCCACTTTCACGCCGCCGCCGGCCTTCACCTGGCCGGCGATGCGGACATACGGGGTCTCGCCAGCCGACACCGGTTGCGCCTGCATTACCACCGTCCCACCCGGACCCATGGCCTGCGTGACACTGCCTTCGTCCAGCTTCAGCGCGATCGGCGCCGACAGCTTCACCGCACCGCCGAGCGTGTCGCCGTCGGCCTCGATGCGTCCCTTGGAGAGCAGCGTGCCGGTTTCCGCCTTCATCTCGATCGAGCCGCCGTTGGCGCCGTTCGCCTCGATCTTCGAAGAGGCGTCGAGCGTGACGTCCTTGACCGCCTTCAGCACGATCCTGCCGCCGTCGCCGACGACCGCGCGGCTGGCCGAGACGAGGCCCGAGTTCTTGACCAGCGAGCCGTAAATACCGATGTGGCCGCCGGCGGCGACGATTTCGCCCGCGTTCACCGCCTCGCCCTGCGGCGCGGTGAACTCGACGCGGATGTCAGGCGTGCGGGCGTTGACAAGTTCGACCGTCTTGCCGGCGGCGATCACCACCTCGCCCTTCGGGCTGGTGATGACGCCGCTCGGGCCATTCTCGACGTTCGGCGCGACGAGGTACACGTGGCCGCCCTCGACGGTGTTGATCCTGCCCAGGTTGGTGAGCTTGCCTTCGCTGCCAGTGCCCTCGAAGCGGTTGCGCCCGGAGAGGAAGTCCGCGTCGGACATGCGCAGCGTCGAAGCGGCAAAGCCGGCGACGTCGATCATCGCGCCCTGGCCGAAGACGATGCCGTTCGGGTTGACGAGGAACACGCGGCCGTTGGACAGGAGCTTGCCGAGGATCTGCGTCGGGTCCTGCCCGACGACGCGGTTCAGCACCGCACTGGCGGCGTTCTGCTGAATGAAGCGCGTAATCTCGTCCTGCGAGATCGAGAACTGCTGCCAGTTGATGATGGTGCCGGGGGTGTTCGTGACCGTCAGCGTCTTGCCGTTGACGACGAACGTGGCATTGCCCGCGGCGACGGTGCCGCCGGTGGGGTTCGCGAAACTGGAAACCGCGAACGCGGAACTGACCGCGGCGGCGAGCAGGCGCTTTTCGAAGGCGAACGTCGACCCGCCATGACGACGCCGTGCGAAAACGCTGCCGACCGGTTGACTCATCCCCCCTGACACCCTCGGTGCGCCAAGGGTGTCAGTTTAACCGCTGGTGACGCCAAACACACGCGGCATGTTCTTGATTGAAGGAGAAAAACGTCACGCCCGGCGGCAGTTCTGTCGGGGGCTGGCGACAGGTTCTGCGCGATCGCCGGCCGCCCTGCGCCGGCCAGCCGCGTCGATCAGTAGATGTAGGACAGGCTGAACGTCAGCCGGCTGTCGCCCTTGCCCTGCATCGGCGTACCCACGCCGCCGCCGCCGATGTCGGTGACGATGCCGTAGTCGGTGCGAAAAATGAGGTTGTTGCCGCGCGAAAAGCGCAGGCCCAGGCCCTTGCTCGCGATGCCCTGGCCGTGCAGTTCGCCGGCCGCCGGGCGGTTGCGGCCGACCCGGCCCCAGTCGACGAACATCACCGCGCGGGCCCGCGCACCCGCGATTCCGGTCCAGCTGCCCCAGTCCGGCGTATACAGTTCCAGCGTTCCCCGGTAGCCGTGGTCGTTCACCACCTCGCGATCGAGGAAGCCGCGCACCGAGTCGGCGCCGCCGACGCCGAACTGCTCGCCGGGAATCAACATGTCGCGCGTGTGCTGCCCGTTCATGCCGAAGCGCACCTGCCAGTCGTCGCCAAACGCATGCGTGTGGCTGAACGCCCAGCGCCAGATCGTGAACCGGGGCTTCGCGCATTCGAAATGCCCGCTGCCGACGATGGTCACGGAGCGCGTCGAGCAGAACGCAATGTTGCCGCCGTCGCCGGGGCTGGACATGTTCTTGATCACGCCGAACAGGACCGAGGACTCGCTGTCGGCCCGGCGCCACGCGCCGGAATACTGGATGCCGATCGGCGTCACCGTGACGTCGGGCACCAGCTGGTTGGTGCCGCCAGCCGCGCGGATGCCCTTGTTCTCGTAGGCGCGGTAATCGAGGGAATACAGGATGCGGTGATCGTAGTCGCCAATGCGCGACAGGTTCTGCGTATAGCGCAGACTGGCGATGGAACCGCGCCCGGTGATGTTGAAGCCCTGGACGTTGCCGGTGCCGACGTTCGAATGCGCCCAGGTGAAATCGACCGAGTTTCCGCTCGAGTACAGCGGTATCTTGTAGCTCATGCCGATGATCATCACGTCCTTGCTCGGCAGCAGCTGGAGCGTGTTCTTGTCCTTCGCCGGGTCTTCGTCCCGGTAGGGCGCCGTCACGTACTGGAACGAGAACACGTGGTCCAGGTCGGCCACGTTCGCATGCTGGAAGCCGAAGCCGACGCGCAGGCGCCCGGTCTTCTGTCCACCGCTGGAATCCACCGTGATGCTGCCCTTGAACGGGTTCTCGTCGACGACCCGCGCCACGGCGTCGACGGTGGCCTCCTCCTGGCCGCTGCGCAGCAGTACCGTGGCCTGTTTCGACGGGCTTTCGTTCGCGACGCGCAGGTCACGCGCGATCTGGTCGATGTTCGGCGCGGCGCCCGGCTGCAGTGACGGCAGGCTCCGGCGGATGTTCTCCTCGTCGAAGAACTTGTTGCCTTCGACGATGACACGGCCCAGCTTGGCCTCGATGATCTGGAAGCGGACCACGCCCTTGTCCAGCTCCTGCTCCGGCAGCACCACCTGCACCGCGCTGTAGCCGGCGCGGCTGTAAGCGCGCTCGACCGCTTCGAGCGCGCGCTGCACGTCGGCGAAGGTCTTGTCCTTGCCGGTGAACGCGGCGGTATCGGCCTGCAACTGCTCAGGAGGCACGAGCTTTGCGCCCTCGAAGACGAACTGGCGAATCTCGAACCGGGGCTCGTCCGGCACAGGCTTTGCCGGCGCCTGCGCGAACGCCGTCACCGCCATCAAACAGGCGATCCAGGCGAGCAAACACTTGACGACGCTGCGAGCCGATTCGCGCAGAGTCACGATTCTCCCCATGCTGGCTTCATGCCCCCCTTCAGCCTTGGGAAGTTATAGGAAAACGCACTTGAATCAATCCTTTATCTTGATTTTTTGTTTCTCACGGCAGTCTTGTTGCCGACGCGCAACAGTATAATTCCGTGAGGGATTTCACAGCAGTATAGCCAAGACACAAGGAACCGCAGAACATGCCCAGCCCCTCTCCCGCAAGACACGTCCGCTTGCTGATACTCGGCTCCGGCCCTGCTGGCTACACCGCCGCGGTGTACGCCGCGCGCGCCAACCTGAAGCCGGTGCTGATCACCGGCCTGGCGCAGGGCGGGCAGTTGATGACCACCACCGACGTCGACAACTGGCCGGCGGACGCGCAGGGCGTACAG
Source organism: uncultured Enterobacteriaceae bacterium (assembly GCA_964612335.1). GTDB lineage: Bacteria > Pseudomonadota > Gammaproteobacteria > Burkholderiales > SG8-39 > CAZTDU01. The sequence continues at coordinate 71,274 of CAZTDU010000013.1, forward strand.
GGGCCCGAGCTCATGGAACGCTTCATGAAGCACGCCGAGCGCTTCGAAACCGAGCTCGTGTTCGACCACATCCACACCGCGAAGCTGGGCGGCAGGCCGCTGACGCTGGTGGGCGACTCGGGCACCTATACCTGCGATGCGCTGATCATCGCCACCGGGGCCTCGGCCAAGTACCTCGGCATGTCGTCCGAGGAAAAGTTCATGGGCAAGGGCGTGTCCGCGTGCGCGACCTGCGACGGATTCTTCTACAAGGGACAGGACGTTGCGGTCGTCGGTGGCGGCAATACAGCGGTAGAGGAAGCGCTGTACCTGTCGAACATCGCCCGCAGCGTCACCCTCGTGCACCGGCGCGACAAGTTCCGCGCGGAGAAGATCATGATCGACAAGCTGATGAAGAAGTCACGCGAGGGCAACGTGTCGCTCGAACTGGACAGCGTCCTGGACGAGGTGCTGGGCGACGCGAGCGGCGTGACCGGCGCGCGGCTGAAGAACGTCAAGTCCGGCGCCACGCGCGAGCTTGCGGTGAAGGGCCTGTTCATCGCCATCGGCCATTCGCCCAACACGCAACTGTTCGACGGCCAGCTGGAGATGAAGAACGGCTACATCGTGACCAGGGCCGGCGGCGACGGCAACGCCACCGCGACCAGCATCCCCGGCGTGTTTGCCGCCGGCGATGTTCAGGACCACGTCTATCGCCAGGCCGTCACCAGCGCGGCCACCGGCTGCATGGCGGCGCTGGACGCCGAGAAGTACCTCGACCAGCTGCAGGCGTAGGCTGTCGCCGTGGATGAGGAGTTCCGCAAGGCGGTCTCGGGCGTCCGGCCGATCGCGGAGCCGCGCCGCGTCGAGCTGAAGCCGCCGCCGCCACCGCCGGTGGCGGCGCAGCGCGAGCGCGACGAGCAAACCGCGCTGGCGGAAAGCCTTGCCGGGCCGCTGACGGTGGACGACGCGCTCGGTTCCGGCGAGGAGCTGGTCTACCTGCGCGAAGGCCTGTCGCGGCAGGTGCTAAGGAAACTGCGCCGCGGACACTGGGTGGTGCAGGATGGCGTGGACCTGCACGGCATGAATCGGCTGGAAGCGGCGCTGCGGGTGCCGGAATTCCTCAACGACTGCGTGCGGCGCAACCTGCGCTGCGTGCGCATCGTGCATGGCCGCGGCCTCGGCTCGCGCAACCGCGAGCCGGTGCTCAAGAACCTGCTCTCGAAGTGGCTGCCGAAACGCGATGACGTGCTTGCGTACTGCCAGGCGCCCGCCGCGCACGGCGGCGCAGGCGCGACGCTGGTGCTGCTGAAGAACCGACGCTAGCCGAGCGCGATCAGATCGCGGACTCGTTGGTCTCGCCGGTGCGGATGCGCACCACGTGCTCCACCGCGGTGACGAAGATCTTGCCGTCGCCGATCTTGCCGGTGCGGGCGGACTTCACGATGGCCTCGATGGAAGACTCGACCTGGTCGTCGGCAACCACCACCTCGATCTTCACCTTCGGCAGGAAATCAACCACGTACTCGGCGCCGCGGTAAAGCTCGGTATGGCCCTTCTGGCGGCCGAATCCCTTGACTTCGGTCACCGTCAGCCCGGTGACGCCGACTTCGGACAGCGCCTCGCGAACCTCATCCAGCTTGAACGGCTTCACGATCGCCTCGATCTTCTTCATCGCATCATCTCCCGGCGCCTCGGCGCTCCCGATGCGCGATTCTATAATGAACCATGAGCCTGCGTATCCGCGTCGCCGACTCGCCGGCAGGCACGGATGCCCTCGCATGGGACGCACTTGCCGCGGGGAATCCATTCGTCAGCCATGCATACCTCGGCGCGCTGATCGAGACCGGCTGCGCCAGCGCGCGCACCGGCTGGCAGCCGCAGTTCCTCGTGCTCGAGCGCGACGGCCGCTTCTCCGGCGTGATGCCGCTGTTCGTGAAGTCGCATTCGCGCGGGGAGTACGTGTTCGACTGGGCGTGGGCCGACGCCTACCATCGCCACGGCCTGGAGTACTACCCGAAGCTTCTCGCCGCAGTACCGTTCACGCCGGTGACCGGCCCGCGCATCCTCGCCGCCACCGCGCAGGACCGTGCCGCGCTGATTCGCGCGGCGCTCGAGGCGGCGACCGAGTTCTCTTCGCTGCACGTGCTGTTCCCGCGCGAAGAAGAAGCCGAGGCAATGCGCGGCGAACGCATGCTGTTGCGCCGCACGGTGCAGTTCCACTGGAAGAACGAAGGATATGAGGACTTCGAGGAGTTCCTTGCCCGCATGTCGCACCGCAGGCGAAAGAACATCCGCCAGGAGCGGCGGCGCGTGCGCGACGCCGGCGTCCGCATGCGCTGCCTGCGCGGCGCGGAGATCTCGCCGCGAGACTGGGAGTTCTTCCATCGCTGCTATGCCAGCACGTACGCCGCGCACCATTCCCGCCCGTACCTGAACCTGGAGTTCTTTCGCCGCATCGGCGACGCACTTGCCGCGCACACCGTGCTTTTTCTCGCCGAGCGCCGCGGCTCGCCGCTCGCTGCATCCCTGTGCGTGACCGGGCCGGATGCGCTCTATGGCAGATACTGGGGTGCGCTCGAACACGTGCCGCTGCTGCACTTCGAAGCCTGCTACTACCAGCCGATCGAATTCGCGATCGCGAACCGCATCTCCACGTTCGAAGGGGGCGCGCAGGGCGAGCACAAGTTGTTCCGCGGCCTGCTGCCGGTCGAGACGGTCTCCGCGCACTGGCTCGCGCATCCGAGGTTCGCGCGCGCGATCGAGGATTACCTCGCGCGCGAGACCGACGGCATCGCCCGATACGTGAACGAGCTGAACGAGCACTCACCCTTCAAGGCGGCGCCTGGCGCCGGCCCGGATCCTATAATGTCCGCAACCACCGGGGAGGGGTCATGAGGCTGACGGGCAAGGTAGCGATCGTGACGGGCGCGGGTTCCGGATTCGGCGCCGGCATCGCCGAGCGCTTCGTGCAGGAAGGCGCGAAAGTAGTCGTCAACGACATCAGCACGGCGGGTGGCGAGCGTGTCGCGAAAGCGCTCGGGGCCAGTGCGGCATTCGTGCACGCGGACGTCACCAGCGGGGCCGACTGGACGCGGCTTGTCGCCACAGCGGTGTCGACATTCGGCAGGCTGGACACGGTGGTCAACAACGCCGGCTGGACGCATCGCAACAAGCCGTACATGGAAGTCACCGAGTCCGAGTTCGACAAGGTCTACGCGATCAACGTGAAGAGCATCTACCTCTCCGGAATCGCGGCGATCCCGCAGTTCCGCAAGCAGGGTGGCGGCTGCTTCGTCAACATCGCCTCGACCGCGGGCATACGCCCGCGACCGGGCCTGTGCGTCTACAACAGCTCCAAGGGCGCCGTGATCAACCTGTCAAAAGGGATGGCGGCCGAGCTGGGCCCGGACAAGATTCGCGTCAACTGCGTCAACCCGGTGTTCAGCGATGTCACCGCGCTGTCGGCGGATTTCGCCGGCGGCGCCGTTACCGAAGAGGCAAAGAAGAAGTTCCTCGCGACGATCCCGCTGGGGCGATTCTCGACGCCGCTGGACGTGGCGAACGCATGCCTGTATCTCGCCTCGGACGACGCCGCGTTCGTCTCCGGCGTCTGCGTCGAGGTGGACGGCGCGCGCTGCGTCTAGCAGGCGGCGAGCCGGAAGCTAGGCGGCGGCTTTCTTCAGGCCACCGAGCAGCGCGGCAACCTGGCGCTGACGCCGCTGCGGCGAGCGCGACGACGGCTGCGACTGGGGCGCGGGGGCATCCCCGGCCACGGGCTCATACGGCCTGGAGAAGATCGGGTCGGCGTGCTTCTTTTCCGCACGCTGGGGCGCGACCCTGGGCTGCTCGCGGGTCCTGCGCGGCCGCCCGGGCTCGCGTTCCTTCGACATCATGCCGGCCACCTCGCCCACCTTGGGTTCGTAACCCGACACCAGCACGCGCTCGATCTTGCGGTTGATCAGCTTCTCGATCGCCGCGAGCGATTCCTGGTCTTCCGGCGAGACGAGCGAGATCGCCTCGCCCGCCGCACCGGCGCGGCCGGTGCGGCCGATGCGATGCACGTAGTCCTCGGGCGAGTGCGGGATGTCGAAGTTGATCACCTGCGGCAGGCCCTCGATGTCCAGCCCGCGCGATGCCACGTCGGTTGCCACCAGCACGGCGATCTTGCCGGCCTTGAACTCCTCGAGCGCGATCTGCCGCTCGGCCTGCGTCTTGTCGCCGTGGATCGCGTCCGCGTGTATGTGCGCCGCGCGCAACTGGTGCGCAAGGCGATTGGTGCCGATGCGCGTGCCGCAGAACACCAGCACCTGCGTCAGGCCGCGCGAGCGGATCAGGTGGCAGAGCACGTCGCGCTTCTTCTCGCGCGGCACGGGATGCACGATATGCGTCACCAGGTCCGCGACCGCGTTGCGCGCAGCGATCTGCACCTGCGCGGGATCGGTGAGGAGCGAGTTCGCAAGCTTGCGGATCTCGTCCGGGAATGTCGCGGAAAACAGCAGGTTCTGCCGCTTCGCGGGCAGCAGCGCGAGGATCCTGCGTATGTCGGGCATGAAGCCCATGTCGAGCATGCGGTCGGCCTCGTCGAGGATGAACATCGACACCTGGTTGAACATGACCGTCTTGTTCTGCACGTGGTCGAGCAGGCGTCCCGGCGTCGCGACGAGGATCTCGACGCCGCGCTTCAGTTCGGCGATCTGCGCGTTCATGTCGACGCCGCCGTAGACCACCGTCGAGCGCAGCGGCACGTGCTTGCCGTACTCCTTGAAGCTCTCCGCGACCTGTACCGCAAGCTCGCGCGTCGGGGTCAGGATCAGCGCGCGCACCGGGTGCCGCGCGGGCGAGGCACTGGTGCTCGCGTGTGCCGAAAGCAGTTGCAGCGTGGGCAGCGCGAAGGCTGCAGTCTTGCCGGTGCCGGTTTGCGCGCCCGCCATGAGGTCGCGCCCCGCGAGCACGAGAGGGATGGCCTGAGCCTGGACCGGGGAAGGCTTCTCGTAGCCGAGTTCCCGCACCGCCTGAAGCAGGGGAGGAATGAGGCCGAGTTGTTCGAATTCTGTACTGATAACGTGGTTCTCCACGATATGCGCGGTAGGCGCTGAAGGGCGCACATTATACTCCGCCCCGCTCTATGCTGTTGCTCCGGAACCTCAAGGTGTCGCGCGGACCCAACACCCTGTTCTCAGGGGGTTCGCTCACGATCGAGCGCGGCTGGAAAGTCGGGCTGGTCGGCGCCAACGGCAGCGGCAAATCGAGCCTGCTCAGCGTGATCGTGGGCGAGCTGCAGCCGGACTCGGGCGAGTGCGAGATCGTTCCCGGCACGCGCCTGGCACGCATTGCGCAGGAGGCGCCTGCGCTGGAGCGCACGGTGATCGAATACCTGCTGGACGCCGATGCGTCGCTGCGCGCCGCCGAAGCCGAAATCGCCACGGCGGAAGCCGCCGCGGACGGCGAGCGCCTCGCGCTCGCCCACGAGCACTTCGAGCGCGCCGACGGCTACACCGCGCGCGCTCGCGCGCACAAGCTGCTCGCCGGGCTGGGATTCGCGGCAGCCGATGCCGACCGGGCGGTGAGGGAGTTCTCCGGCGGCTATCGCATGCGGCTGAATCTCGCGCGCGCGCTGATGACACCTTCCGACCTGCTTCTGCTCGACGAGCCGACCAACCACCTCGACCTGGACGCCATCCTGTGGCTGGAGAACTGGCTGCGCGGGTATGCGGGTACCTTCCTCGTGGTGTCGCACGACCGAGATTTCCTCGACCGCGTCTGCGACCGCACGCTTGCCCTCGCGGCGTCGACGCTGCGCCTGTACGGCGGCAACTATTCCTGGTACGAGCAGCAGCGATCGCTCGAGATCGGGCAGCAGGTGGCCGCGGCCGCGCGCCAGGCGCGGGAAATCGAGCGCATCTCGGCCTTCGTGTCGCGCTTTCGCGCCAGCGCGTCCAAGGCGCGCCAGGCGCAGAGCCGCGTCAAGGCACTGGAACGCATGGAAAAGGTTGCGCCAGTCTATGCGGCAGAGACCTTCCATTTCGAGTTCGAGGATCCCGTGCGCCAGCCCGAGCGCATTGTGTCGCTGGAGGATGCTGCCGCGGGCTACGGCGGCAAGCCGGTGATCGAGAACGTGTCGCTGTCTCTCAGTCGCGCCGATCGCGTCGCGGTGATAGGCGCCAACGGACAGGGCAAGACGACGCTGGTACGGCTGCTCGCCGGCGAGATCGCGCCGCTCGCTGGGCGCAGGAGCGAAGGGCGCGACATCGTCATCGGCTACTTCGCGCAGCACCAGGTCGAGATGCTCGATCCGGCAGATACCCCGCTCGGCATGCTGCAGCGGCTGTATCGCGGCGAGCGCGAGCAGGCGCTGCGCGACTTCCTCGGCCGCTTCGGCTTCGCGGGCGAGCGCGCGCAGGCGCCGATCGGGCCGTTGTCCGGTGGCGAGAAATCGCGCCTGGCGCTCGCCGTGCTGGTCAAGCGCAGGCCCAACCTGCTGCTGCTGGACGAGCCTACCAACCACCTGGACCTGGAGATGCGGCGTTCGCTGTCGCTCGCGCTGCAGGGGTTTCCCGGCGCGCTGGTGATCGTGTCGCACGACCGCAACCTGATCGCCAACTGCGCCGACCGGATACTCGTCGTCGCCGATGCCCGGGTCGAGCCTTTCGACGGCGACCTCGAGGACTACAGGAGACTGCGCATGCAGGAGGATCGCGCGACGCGCGCGGCTCCGGAGCGCCCCAGCCGCAGGGACGAGCGGCGTGCGCTCGCGGAGGCGCGCACGCAGGCACGCGCGCAACTGCGCCCGCTGGAGAAGGACGTGGCGCGCATCGAGGCCCGGCTTGCGCAGCTTACGAAGGAACTGGATGCCGCGCGCGGCGCGCTGGCCGAGCCCGCGCTCTATGCAGATGAAGCGGGCCGCGAGCGTGCGCGGGACCTGCAGGCAAGCGCAACAAGGCTCGCCGCCGAGCTTGCCGCCGGCGAGGAGGACTGGCTGCACGCCTCGGCGCGGCTGGAAGCCGCCCGACTGGAGGCGTCCGAAGCTAGTTGAGGATGCGCGGCTGGCGCTCTTCCGGCGGCGCCTCGACGCCCGGCAGCTTGAGTTCCACGTCCCAGTCGCTCTTTTGCACCGCTGCCTGCAGCAGCCTGCAGATCGAATGCAGCAGCACCGCATCGAACGTGAGCGTGATGCCCTGGCCTTCGGACGGATGCATGGCGACCACCGGCAGGCCCTTGGGGTCGCGCCCGGTCTGGATGCGCGCAAGCAGGATCGGATCGGTGCCCAGCGGCAACTCGCGTGCGGGCGCCTCCTCGAACGGCTTGGAGAAGTCCGCCTTCGAGATCGCCTGCTCGTGCTCGATGCCGAGCAGCGCGCGCCGCGCCTCGGGGTTTGCCTGCGTGCGGATACGCGGGCTGGTCTCCTCGGCCAGCTTCACCAGCAGCGGCCAGAGCAGCTTGACGAAGCGCCGGGTCATCCACAGCCTGACTTCCACCGCCTCGCTGGTCGAAAGCTGCATCAGCAGCCGGTCCTGCTCGGGAACGAAGTCGATCTTGAGCTGGTTCAGCCGCATGCCGGCATTCTAGGCTCCCCGGATGCGTTCGAGCAGCGCGGTGGTCGAGCGCTGGTGCTCGAACGGTATCGAGACCACCCTGCCGCCGCGCGCAAGCACCTCGTCGGCCCCGACGATGCGATCGACCGGCCAGTCGCCGCCCTTGACCAGCACGTCCGGCCTGATCAGGGAGATCAGCGCCGCCGGCGTCGCTTCGTCGAACCAGGTCACCGCGTCGACGCACTCCAGCGCCGCGACCAGCGCCATCCGGTCGGCCAGTGCGTTCAGGGGACGATCCGCGCCCTTGCCGAGCGCACGCGCGGACGCGTCCCCGTTCAGCGCCACCAGCAGCGAGGCGCCGAGCGCGCGCGCGCGCGCAAGGTAGGTCACATGGCCGCGATGCAGGATGTCGAATACGCCGTTGGTGAACACCAGCGGCCGCGCGGGCGGGGACTTCGCTAACTCGCCAGGCGCGCGGATCTTCCGCTCGAAGGCGGGAAGCGGCACTACTTGTCTGCTTTCGCCTTCGGCTCTTCGCCCTTGGGGGCGGCACCCGGGCGGCACAGCTCGTCGGTCGGCCTGCAGATCTCGAACACCTTGACCACCTTCCTGACGCCGCCGGTGGTACGCGTGATCTCTACCGCGTCCGCAGCCTCGCGCTCGGTGACCATGCCAAGCAGGTAGACGACGCCTGCTTCGGTGACCACCTTGACGTGCACCGGGTTGAACTTGCGCGCATCCAGGAACCTCGCCTTCACCTTGGAAGTGATGAACGAGTCGTTGCTGCGCGCGCCGAGCGACGACGGCGCCGCGATCATGATGTCATTGGTGATGCCGCCCGGGCGCACATTCGGCACGGCGCGAACGATCGCCTCGATGGCGGACTTCGTCGCCGCGTCCGGCGCCTCGCCGGTGAGCAGCACCGCGCGGTTGTACGACGTGACGTTGACGTGCACCTTGTCGCCGAAGCGCTCGGAAATGCGATTCCCGGCGCGCAGCTCGATGCCCTCGTCCTCGATCTGCGTTCCCCCGGTGCGCCTGTCTTCCATGCGCACCACCGCGGTACCTGCTCCCACCGCGACGACGGGAAAGCATCCCTGCAGCGTCATCGCGGACAGTGGCAGCGCGGCCAGGAGCGCCAGCGTGGATCTTTTCATGGCGGGAATTCTACACCCGCGCCCGCCGCTCACTCGACGTAAACCTCGAACTCGAGCCGACGATACGCCGCTCTGCGCGCATCCATGCGGCTGATGCGCGCGCGCAGCGCCTCTCCTCTGTCCATCGCCCAGGCGAGCGCATCGTTTTCGCGCCGCGGCACGTAGCCGAGCTTGCGGCCCTGCCATTCGACGCGTATCGCCAGCGCATCGTGCGGATTGTCGGGCTCACGCACCAGGTCGAGACTGTCGCCGATCCGCAACAGGTGCCAGATGCCTGACGCCTCATGGTAACGGTACCCCGCCAGCGGCGAGCTCTGCACCAGCAAGCGCACCGTCTGCGCGTCCAGCGCGCAGGCGAAGCACAGCAGCACGACGCTAAGCACCGAACGCATTGCGCACCCACTCGATGCGTGGCGGATCGAGCGAATCGAGCAGCAGCACGTCAAAGCGGCACGGCCGCTCGCGCCCGCGGCTCGAGTACAGCCCCGCCGCCGCAATCAGCCGGCCACGCTTGGATGCGGTGATGCTCTCGGCCGCGCCGCCAAAGCTGCCGGCGGTGCGCAGCCGCACCTCGGCGAATACCAGTGTCTCGCCATCTTCGGCGACGAGGTCGATCTCGCCCTGGCGGCAGCGCCAGTTGCGGGCCAGGATCCTGAGGCCCGCGCGGCGCAGCAGCGCGGCGCAGGCCTCTTCCGCTCGCGCTCCGGACGCGTTCATGGCAGTCTTAACGGCGCTCGTTCCCCTTCGGTTGACCATGGCCGGCACCCTCTACGTCGTCGCAACGCCGATCGGCAACCTTGCCGACGCCAGCCCGCGCGCCATCGACACGCTGCGCGGCGTGCAGCTCGTCGCCTGCGAGGACACGCGCACCAGCCGGGTACTGCTCGCGCGCCACGGTGTCGCCACGCGCACCGTCGCGCTGCATGCCCACAACGAACGGGCCGCCGCCGACAAGCTGCTCGGCGTGCTGCGCGAGGGCGGCAGCGTCGCGCTGGTAAGCGATGCGGGTACGCCCGCGGTATCCGATCCGGGCGCTCACCTCGTCGAGGCGGCGCATCGCGAGGGCATCGCGGTCATCCCGGTGCCCGGCCCGAGCGCGGCCATCGCCGCCTGGTCGGCGGCCGGGTTCGCGGCGGATCGGTTCCTCTTCGCCGGCTTCCTGCCCGCCGCCCGCGGCGCACGTCGCGCGGCGCTGGAGGCGCTGGACCCCGAGGTTCCGCTGATCCTCTACGAAGCGCCGCACCGCGTGGATGACACCGTCGCCGACCTGCTCGCATGCTTTGGCGGCGACCGGGAGATCGTCCTCGGCCGCGAACTGACGAAGAAATTCGAGGAGACCGCGCGCATGCCGCTGTCCGCGGCGGCCGCGTGGCTGGCGGCCGTGCCCCATCGCCACCAGGGCGAGTACGTGCTGGTCCTCGGCCCCGGCCGCGGCATCGCGGATGCGCGCGCCGCGGAAGGCGAACGCGTGCTCGGCATCCTGCTCGAATCGCTGCCGGCAAGCGACGCGGCGAGGCTTGCCGCGCGCATCACCGGCGCGCCGAAGAACGCGCTGTATCGCTCCGCGCTCGCCCGCGGCAAGTAGAATCGCGCGATGGACAGGCTCACGATCACGCGACCGGACGACTGGCACCTGCACCTGCGCGACGGCGCCGCGCTGGAAGCAGTACTCCCCGATACCGCCAGGCGCTTCGGCCGCGCCATCATCATGCCGAACCTGAAGCCGGCGATTCGCACCACGCAGCAGGCGCTGCACTACCGCGAGCGCATTCTCGGCGCGCTGCCCGACGGCGCCGAGTTCGAGCCCCTGATGACGCTATACCTTACCGACGAGACGCCGCCCGAGGAAATCGCGCGCGCGAAGCTGTCCGGGCGCGTGATGGGGCTGAAGCTGTATCCCGCGGGCGCGACGACCAATTCCGACGAGGGCGTGACGCGCATCTCGCGCTGCTTTCACACGCTCGAGCGCATGGAGGAACTCGGCCTGCCCCTGCTCGTGCACGGCGAAGTCACCGACCCTGCGGTCGACGTCTTCGACCGCGAGAAGGCGTTCATCGAGGACGTGCTCGGCCCGCTGCTGGCGCGCTTCACGCAGTTGAAGGTGGTGTTCGAGCACATCACCACCCGCGACGCGGTGCAGTACGTCGAGGTCACCGGCGCCAATGTCGCCGCGACGATCACGCCGCACCACCTGCTGATGAACCGCAACGCGCTGTTCCTCGGCGGCATCCGCCCGCACCACTACTGCCTGCCGGTGCTGAAGCGCGAGGAACACCGCGAGGCGCTGGTCGAGGCGGCGACTTCCGGGAATCCGAAGTTCTTCCTTGGCACCGACAGCGCGCCCCACGCGCTGCGCACGAAGGAGGCCGCCTGCGGCTGCGCTGGCGTATACAACGCGCACGCCGGCATCGAGCTTTACGCGGTCGCGTTCGAGGAAGCCGGCGCACTGGACAAGCTGGAGGCTTTCGCCAGCGAGCATGGCGCGGCGTTCTACGGCCTGCCGCGCAACCGGGGCAGGATCACGCTGGTGCGCGAGAACTGGCAGGTTCCGGATTCCATCCCCTTCGGCGATGACGCGCTTATCCCGCTGCGCGCCGGCGAGACGATTCCCTGGAAGCTGGCCTAGGGACACTCTGATTTATTCGCCGCGAACTGCGTTGCGACAGGGCGCCCGCCCGCGAGGCGTCGTGGCGCAGCAGGTAGCGGGACTACCTGCAAGCCGCGCAACGAAGCGGGCGGGCGCCCTGTCGCAACCCTCCGGGACGGGCGATAGGGCCGCATGGCTTTGTCGCGCGTCGCTTGCTTGGAATGACCAAGCGGCGCTCCTTGCTTCGCGCCCTGCGGCCCTATCGCTCGTCGCAGCCGCGCGGGAATAGATCAGAGTGTCCCTAGAGCACCCCGCGTTCGACGCCGTGCGGCCGTGGTTCCGCCGGCTGGCTGAACCGACGCGCGAAGCCCTGAACGCGTTGGCCGAGCAGGCGGGCATCGCCACCGAGAGCGGCAAGCCGGTGCGGTTCGTGCGGCCCGCGCGCTCCGACCCGTACTACGAGATTCACGTCTTCGAGACCGGATGCGTGCACACGCGCGAGGACAACTGGCACGACCTCTTCAATGCGCTCGTCTGGCTCGCCTTCCCCCGCACCAAGGCGCGCATCAACGCGCTGCACGCGGCGACGATTCCACTGGAGGGCGGAACGCGCGGCCCGCTGCGGGACCTGCTCACCATCTTTGACGAAGGCGGCGCCATCCGCACGCCCGCGCGCACGCTGATCTTCGGCCACGCCACCATGGAGCAGGCGCTCAAGCCCTGGCCGGGAATCACGTGCAAGGTGCTGCTCGCGCGCGAAGGCCCGGACCTGGACGCGCAGGCCGCGGCAAGTCTCGCGGCGCTCGCACCGCACGGCACGCCTAGGCACCTGCAGACGCGGCCGGTATTCCGCGAGCTCGGCTGGGCGAGCGCGTACAATGCGCATCAAGGAGCTGGCCAGGCAGCCGCTGCACCCTCGGGTGTGGAGGAAAGTCCGGGCTCCACAGAGCAGGATGCGGGGTAACGCCCCGGCGCGTATAACCGCCGCGCAAGCGGCGCGAAGGCGACGAACAGGGCCACAGAGACGAGTCGCACCTCGCAAGGGGTGCGGGTGAAACGCGGCAACCTCCATCCGGAGCAACACCAAATAGGCAAGCGTTGCCCTGCGGCAGCATCGCGGGACCGAAGGCCGGCTCGGCCAAGCTTGCGGGTAGGTGGCAAGAGCCGTGGGGCGACTCACGGCCCAGAGGAATGGCTGCCGGAGGGGCTCGCCCCTCGCACAGAACCCGGCTTATCGGCCGGCTCCCCCTCCCCCTGAGACAAAATGACAAATTTTCGTTGTCCGCTCCTTTTCTCGGGCGGATAATTCGCCGGGAGGAGACAATCCGCCTTGCAGAACAGGCTCAACCAGAACGACGTCGCCAATCGCATCAATGTCGAGGATGCGGCGCAGGTACGCGACGCGGTAGTCGGCATCTATGCCGCGCGCTATCCCGGCGAGGATTTCACGCCGCTCGCGCACGCGTTCGACGACGTCCACGCGCTGTTCCAGGGCCGGTTCCCGGGCTACCTGCCCTGCGACACGCTGTACCACGACATGCGGCACACGCTGGACATGACGCTCGCCATGGCGCGCCTCGTCGACGGCTACGACCGCGCGCACCACGGTGCCGATCGTCTCGGCGCGAGGCGCGCGATGCTGGGCGCCATCGTCGCGCTGCTGCACGACTCGGGCTACATGAAGCGCACCTCCGAGGCGAACGTCGCCAACGGCGCGGAGTTCACCAAGGTGCACGTATCGCGCAGCGCCGACTTCCTGCTGCAATACCTGCCGCGCGTCGGTTTCAGCGCTGAATCCGGCGTCGCCGCGCAACTGGTGCACTTCACCGGCTACGAACTCGAGATCGAGGACATCCGCGTCGACAATCCGCTCGACCGCATCCTCGGCTGCATGGTCGGCACCGCCGACCTGATCGGGCAGATGTCGGACCGCATGTACCTGGAGAAATGCCGCGACTTCCTGTACCAGGAGTTCGTCGTCGGCGGCGTCGCGCGCGAAGCGCTGCCGGACGGGCGCCAGATCGTGCGCTACAGCTCGGGCGAGGACCTGATCTACAAGACGCCGGGATTCTGCGAGTACGTCGCGCGCGACCGCATCAATCGCAAGCTCGGCGCGGTGGACCGCTACGCGGCGTCGCATTTCGACGGCCCCAACCTGTACACGTCCGAAATCCAGCACAACATCGACTACCTGCAGTCCGCCATCGAAAAAGCGGACCTGGCGCGCCTGCGCCGGGCCTGCTACTCGCTGTCGGCGCGCCAGCGCCGGGCCGCCTGAGCCCCACACGACGGGGAAATCCCGCCCGAAGGCGGGGAATTTGTCACGTTTGCACGAATATTCAGCGGGTTGGCCTGCCTTTTTCACTTGCCCTCGCAGGTCAGGCTGTGGCAGAAGTGTTGCCATGACAGTTCCCGACAAGGCGGCCGGCCCGCTCGAACACGCCAGGCGCGGCAACGGCGGGGTGCCGGCACCCAGGGCAGCGCGCGGAGCGGCGCCGGCGCTGTATCGCCTGCTCTCGGACAGCGCGCTGAACCGCGCCGCGCTGGACGCCTGCGCCGCCCCGGTCGCCATCATCGATGCGGTAGCCACCGGCTACCCGCTGGTCTACGTCAACCCTGCGTTCGACGCCTTGCTTGGCACCGCCCCGGGCGAGGCGGCGGGAAAGCCGGCGCGTGCAATCCTGGCCACCGACACGGAGGCGCTGCTCGAATGGCTGCCCTGGGGAGGGCCGCTGCACCGGATAGTGCTGCAAACGCGCCGCAGGAGCGACGGCGCGACGCTCAGCCTGGACGCGACCGCTGGCCCCGTCCGCGATGCGCGCGGCGAGCGCACGCACTGGGTGCTGACCCTGCTGGGCGGATAGCGGAGCCGGTCTCAGTCGTCCCTGGACTGCAGCGACTGCCAGAGGTCGACCAGCATCATCACCACGCCGACCACGATTACCCCGGTAAGCGCGACATCCTTGAGCTTCAGCACCGGCGGCGCGAGGAACGCGAGCACCAGGGCGGTTGCGATGATGCCGGCGAGTATCTTCAATGCCATGTTCTGCTCCCTGGAATTTCAGCCTGCGGCGACCTGCACAGCCAACCAGCGCGCGGTGCGCAGCAGGCGCGCGTCCGAGTCGCGCGGGCCCACCAGCTGCACGCCCATCGGCAGCCCGTTCGCGCCCTGCATCAGCGGCAGGTTGACCGCCGGCATGCCGGTGAGCGTCCACAGCGTGCAGAACGCCGGGTCCCCGGTGCCGTCCAGCCCGCGCGGCGCGGTTCCCGGCGCCGAAGGCGTGAGGATCGCGTCGCAACGCTCGAAGATCTCGGCGAATCCCTGGTTGAGCAGCGGAATGCGTGCGAGAGCCGACTGGTAGTCGAACGCGCCGAGCTTGCGACCGCGATCGAGCAGCTCGCGCAACTGCGGCGAGAGCTTGTCGCGCCCGCGCTCCCACTCGGCGGCCAGGTTCGCCGCCATCTCGGCGGCCATGATCGTTCCCTGCCAGTCCCAGGCGCTGCGCGCCGAGTCCGGCAAATCGATCTCGACCACGCGGTCGCCCAGTGCGGACACCAGCTCGGCGAACCCTTCCTTCAGGTCCGCCTCGGCGCGCTCCCAGGCCGGGGTTTTCATGAACGCCAGCAGCGGCGGTAGCGGCGGCTCCTCGGCGGCCACCGACACGAACGGCGGGCGGGCGCGCGGCCGCGTGTCCGGGTCGCGCGGGTCGTGGCAGACGAGCTGCTCGCCCAGCAGCGCCAGGTCCTCGAGCGTGCGCGCAAAGAGTCCCACGTGGTCAAGCGTGCGCGACAGTCGCAGCATGCCGCCGCGCGGCAGGAGCCCATGGGTGGGCTTGAAGCCGTAGGTGCCGCAAAACGACGCCGGGCGGATGGTCGAGCCGTTGGTCTGGCTGCCGAGCGCGAGCGGCACCATGCCGGAGGCCACCGCCGCCGCCGAGCCGCTGGAGGACCCGCCGGGGGTGTGCGCGGCATTGTGCGGATTGCGCGTCTTGCCCGGCGCGAAATAGGCGCATTCGGTGGTCACGGTCTTGCCGAGCACCACCGCCCCGGCGGCGCGCAGCATCGACACCACGGTGGCGTCGTGCTCGGGCGTGCGCCCGGCGTGCAGCACGGTGCCATCCTCGGTGGGATAGTCGAGCGTGTCGATGATGTCCTTCACGCCGACCGGGACGCCGTGCAGCGGGCCGGTGGGTCGGCCCTCGCGGCGATCCTGGTCGCGGGCGCGCGCCTGCGCCAGCGCATGCTCGGGATCGAGGTGGACCCAGGCCTGCACCTCGGGGTCCACTTCACGCACGCGCGCGAGGCAGGCCTCGACCAGCTGCTCCGAGCTGATCGCGCCATCGCGGATGGAGTGCGCCGCGTCGGTCGCGGAAAGCCAGTTCAGCTGGGAAGCATCCATCGCTCGCGCTATCGCAACCCGTAGAAGAGGTCGGGCAGCCAGAAGATGGTCTGCGGGAAGATGTAGACGGCAGCCATCGCGATGAACACCATGAACACGAACGGCAGGCAACCCTTGAAAATCGTCCACAGCTGCACGAACGGCGGCGCGATGCCCTTCAGGTAGTACGCCGACATCGCCATCGGCGGCGTGAGGAACGAGGTCTGCAGGTTCAGCGCAATGAGGATGCCGAACATCATCGGATCGACCTGGAAGTGCGCGAGCAGCGGCAGGAAGATCGGCACGAAGATGATGATGATCTCGGTCCACTCCAGCGGCCAGCCGAGCAGGAAGATGATCACCTGCGCGAGGATCAGGAAGGTGACCGTATTGAGGTCCAGTCCCAGCACGAACTCCTTGATCAGGCCTTCGCCGCCCAGGTAGGAGAACACCGACGAGAACGTCCACGAGCCGATGAACAGGAAACACACCATCGCCGTGGTGCGCGCGGTGAGGTACACCGCCTCCTGCAGCCTGCCCCAGGTGAGCGCCCGGTACGCCGCCGCCAGCAGCACCGCGCCCAGCGCGCCTACCGCCGCCGCCTCGCTGGGCGTGGCGAGCCCGAACAGGATCGAGCCGAGCACCGACAGGATCAGCAGCGCGAGCGGCACGAACGCTTGCACCAGCAGCAGGAACACGCGGCTCCAGGCGACGTTGGACTCGCTCTCGGGCAGCGGCGGCGCGAGCTTCGGGTTGATCACCGCGCGCGCAATCACGTAGACGATGTACAGGCCCGCCAGCAGGAAGCCCGGGATCAGCGCCGCAGCGTAGAGCTTCACCACCGACACCGCGGAAGTCGCGGCGTAGACGATCAGCATGATGGAAGGCGGAATCAGGATGCCCAGCGTGCCGCCGGCGCAGATCACGCCTGCCGACAGCTTCTGGTCATAGCCGGCCTTCAGCATGGCCGGAAACGCGAGCAGCCCCATCAGCGTCACCACCGCGCCGACGATGCCGGTGGCGGTGGCGAACAGCGCGCAGGTCACCAGCGCGGCCACCGCCATCGCGCCTGGAACGAAGCGCAATGCCACCTGCAGGCTGTAGAACAGCCGGTCGAGGATGTTCGATCTCTCGATCATGTAGCCCATGAACAGGAACAGCGGCACCGCGATCAGCACGTCGTTGTTCATGACGCTGAAGGTGTTCTGCGTCAGCAGGTAGAACACGCGGTTGTCGAAGAACGCCTGGGCGGGCTGGAAATAGGCGTAGAAGCCGAACATCACGCCCATCGCGATCAGCGTGAAGGCGATCGGAAAGCCCAGCATGATGATGAAGATGAACAGCCCCAGCATCACCAGGGCGATGACCGGGTCGCTCATCGCGAGCCCTCGCCGGCCTTCGCCGCGTGCTCGGCCGCGATCGCGTCCTCGAGCTCCTCGACGTCATGCAGCCGCTGCGCCCAGCGGCCTTCGCGCAGGCACAGCACGCAGCGCAGGCACTCCGCGATCCCTTGCAGCATCAGGAAGAAGCCGGCGAACGGAATCAGCATCTTCAGCTGCCACACCGGCACGCCAACCGGGCTGTTGACGCTGACTTCCTTCAGCTTGAAGGCGTCATAGCCATAGGCCCAGCCCGCGATCATCAGCGCCAGCACCCCCGGAAAGAAGAAGAAGAAGTACAGGGTGAGTTCCACCCCCGCCTGCACGCGAGGCGGCCACAACCGGTACAGCACGTCACCGCGCACATGGCCGTTCCTGGACAGCGTGTACGCACCGGCCATCAGGAACAGCGCGCCGTAGACGATGTAGCTCATGTCGAAAGCCCAGCTGGTGGGGTTGTTCAGCGCGTAGCGCACGAACACCTCGTAGCAGGTGCCGAGCATCAGGATCACGATCAGCCACGCGAAGGCGTGGCCGACGGTCTTGCTCAACTGGTCGACGCCGTAAATGAACTTCTGGATCATGGTCTATCCCGTGGCCGCTACAGCAAAAAGGGGCGGCACCCTCGAGTGCCGCCCCATGTCACGTCGACTGCAGATGCCCGGCTACCTCAGCTCGGGAGCTTGGTCTTGAAGATGTGCTCGTAGCCCAGCTTGTAATCCGCCTCGTTGAGGAACATGTAGTAGGCGACGCGCTTGGCCCAGGCCTTCTGCGACTCTACCACCTTGGCGAAGAACGGATCCTCCGCGCTCAGCTTCGGCGTGATCACATCCCACGCCTTGAGCTGCTCCTCCATCACCGACTTCGGCGTGCGGATCACGTTGACCTTGTGCTTGTCGATCAGGACCTGCAGGTCGCGCGAATAGTTGTCCATCGCGGTCCACCAGTTCGACGACGAAGTCGCCTCTACGCCGTACTTCAGGATCGCCTGCAGGTCCTTCGGGATCGATGCCCACTTCTTCTTGTTGAAGACGATCTCGAAGAATTCCATCGCCTGGTGGTAGCTGCCCATCATGTAGTTCTTGATCACGTCCTGGGCGCCAAAGCGCATGTCCGAGGTCGGGTTGTTGAACTCGAAGGCATCGATCACGCCGCGCTCGAGCGCAGGGATGATCTCGCCGCCGGGCAGCTGCGTCACCTTGCAGCCCATCTCCTGGAACAGGTCCGCCGCCAGGCCCACCGTGCGGTACTTCAGGCCCTTCAGGCCGCTGGCGTCCTTGATCGGGTTCTTGAACCAGCCGAGCGGCTGGGTCGGCATCGGCATGCAGAAGAAGCCGACCACGTCGAGGCCGAGTTTCTGCAGCAGCTCGTCGTACAGCTGCTGGCCGCCGCCGCGGTAGATCCACGCCAGGGTCTGCGGCGCATCACAGCCGTTGATCGGGCCGGAACCAAACAGCGATGCCACCTTCGACTTGCCGTACCAGTACACCGGCACGCTGTGGCAGCCATCGAGCACGCCCTTGCTCGTCGCGTCCATCACCTCGAAGGGCTTCACCACCGCGCCGCCGACCAGGTAGTCGATGCGCAGGCGGCCGCCGGCCATTTCGTTCACGCGCTTGACGTACTCCTCGGCCATCTCGTTGAAGATGTCCTTGGCGCCCCA
>CAZTDU010000014.1:0-72951 GCA_964612335.1 uncultured Enterobacteriaceae bacterium
GTGTTGTCCAGCATCAGCGGCACGCCGGCCTCGTGCGCGATCGCCGCGATCTTCTCGATGTCGACGATGTTGATGAGCGGGTTGCCGAGAGTCTCGGCGTAGACGAGCCTGGTGTTCTTGCGGATCGCGCGGCGGAAGTTCTCCGGGTCGTCCGGATCGACGAACGTGGTCTCGACGCCGAGCTTGGCGAGGTTCACGCCCAGCAGCGAATGCGTGCCGCCGTACAGCGTCGACGCCGAGACGATGTGGTCGCCGCCCTTCACCAGCGTCAGGATCGCGACCATCTCGGCGGCCTGTCCGGTGGCGGTGGCGAGCGCGGCGCGCCCGCCTTCGATCGCCGCCATGCGTTCCTCGAATACCGCCACGGTGGGGTTCGAGATGCGCGAATAGACGTTGCCGAAGGTCTGCAGGTTGAAGAGGCTCGCCGCGTGTTCCGCGGAGTCGAACACGAAGGACGTGGTCTGGTAGATCGGCGCCGCGCGCGCGCCGGTGGCCGCGTCGGGGATCTGCCCCGCGTGCAGGCACAGCGTTTCAATGCCGAACTTGCGATCAGACATCGTCAAGCATCTCCAGCTTCTTGTAGGGGGAATGGGGGCGGCAGAACGCCCCCATGAATTGATTGTACCGGGGAGCAGGCGAAAAAAGGCCCGGCAGCGGGCTAGCCGCAGCCGGGCCGTACATCAGGTGCCCTAAGGGGAGGAGGAACGGGCACCCGTATGCATTGTCCTTGCGCAGGCGAATTGGTTCCGTGCAATTCCGCACAGTGAGACGTCGATAGTCCCACTGTGCCGCGCCTGCGCGGCGCGCCGGCTTAGTACGCCGGGGTCCAGATCGAGTCGATGGTCACGCTGCGGGTGCTTTCCGCGCGCGCTTCCGCCGCCGAGCGCCCCGCCAGACCCTGCTCGTAGCCAGCCTGCTCGGCGAAGTCGACGAACGACGGCAGCGGGTTGGCGGCCGCGACGCCGGAAGACTGGTGGTGCGCGCCTTCGGCCAGCGTGGTGAACACGACCGGGTAGTCGTTGAACGACGGCGTCGGATCGGCGAACACGGGGGTGGCGGACACGGCGAGGACTGCGGCTGCGATGATGGTGCGGTTCATGGTCATGCTCCTATCGGTTGTGGTTGATCGTTTCGGCGGGAAGCTGCTTCCTGCAGCCCCGTCGCTCACACCCTTTGGACGTGGCAGCGTGGGAAAAGATGCTGCGGACTAATACGTAGCCGCGGCCCGGCGACTACTTAGGGGGCACCCTGAGTCGTTCCCGCGCGGCCGCGGTTGACGGTCCTGCGCCAGGCGGGGTTAAATCACTTCGGCATGGCGTCAGGAACCCCTTCCATGTATGCGGTCTATACCCTTCGCCTTGCAGGGGTGCTCGCCGGCATGCTGATGGCGCTGCCGTTGCAGGCGCGCGAAGCCCCCGCTGAGGCACGCATCGAGCTTGCGGTGCTCGAGGCCGACTGGGGTGCCGCCGACGCGACCGAGGTCCAGGCCGTGCTCTCCGGCGTGGCGGCAGAACTCCTCGCCCTGTTCCCCGACCACCCGGCATTGCGCGTGCAGGTTGCGCCGACCGCGGAGTCGCCGATGGTGCTGTTCCGCCGCGGCAGCAACGGTTCGCACCGCGTGCTGCTGCGCGCCCGGGACCACGAATGGGCGGACTACGTCTACGAGTTCGCGCACGAGCTCGGCCACATCCTCACCAACTACGGACGCCACGCGCGCCATCCGGGGCTGGCGCGCTACCAGTGGTTCGAGGAGGCGCTGTGCGACATGGTTGCGCTGCATGCCTTGCGCCGCATTGCCGATCGCGCGCAGGCCGGCGCGCTCGGCCCGCAACTGGCGGCGCACGCCGGCGCGATGCGCGAGTTCGCCGACCAGCTGCTCAAGGCACCGCACCGTGCGTCGCTGCACGGCGCCGACCTGTCCGCATGGCTGCGCCTGCACGAACCGGCGCTGCGCACCAATCCTTACCAGCGCGCGCGCAACGAGGAGGTGGCGGCACACCTGCTGCGCATCTTCGAACGCGACCCGTCTGGTTTCGCCGCCCTCGTGTTCGTCAATGCAAGCCGCGGGCCTGCGCCCGGGAGCTTCGCCGACTATCTTGCCGAGTGGTGCGACCACACGCCCGAATCGGCACAGCCGGTGGTCAGGCAGATCATCGCGGCGTTCGGCTTCGCGGCCCGCTGAGCCAGGGCAGCGAAACCGGCGGCGGCGGGCCCGCCGCCGACTTCAGGCGCCGCGGACTTCGCGCTGCGCCGCGCGGCGGTACTCGGAGGGCGGAATGCCGACCTGGTTGAGGAAGAAGCGCGTGAAATTGCTCTGCGCGGAAAAGCCCAGGTCCGCCGACACATCGGCGATCTTCGCGCCGCGGGCGGCGAGGCGGGAGATTGCCGTCTCGACGCACAGCTTGTCGAGGTAGTCGCGCGGCGACAGCCCCGTGCAGGACTGGAACAGGTCGTAGAAGCGCGAGCGCGATAGCCCGACCTTGCCGGCGACTACGTCCATGTTGAGTTCCTTGTTCGGCCGCGCACGCAGCAGTGCGATCGCGTCGCGTATGCGCGAATCCGCGAAGCGCGAGCCTTCCCATGCGGGCGACGCCGCACGCCGCCGCGCGACATACGCGTCGACCACCGACAAGGTGAGCTCCTGCACCATGAACTCGAGCCGCTCGGTGGCGAGGAACTGGTCGTTCAGCATCTCCACCGCCAGCGCATCGAACAGGCGGCGGATGCGCGGCGTGATCTCCTCCTGCGCCCGCGCAAAGGGCGTGGCGGATTCACCAAACACCGCCGGGAAGCGCTCCTGCGCCCAGGGCTGGGCCAGGCGCACCGACAGCAGCATCGGCAGCGGGTCCTCGGGCGCGCATGCGCAGCCGTGCGTCTGGCCCGGATTGACCAGGACCAGCGAGTCCTCCCTGCAGGTCTGCGCCTCGCCGCCGACCGCGTACTCGCAGTCCGGGCCCTGGTGCTTGGCGAAGATCAGCGGTCCGCCCTCGGCCTGCGCCTGGCAGTGTTCGCGCGCCCCGAGCAGCGAAACGCGCCCGTAGCGGCCCTCGAAGAAGCGGATCGGCATGCTCATGGCACGCTCAGTATGCCAGCCATTGGGGACGCCGGGCGGAGATGACGCGGGTGTTCACGCCCACCCAGTTCAGGCCGCCAAACAGGCGCGCGTGCTCGATTTTCACGCAGCGGTCCATCACCGTGTCCAGGCCGGCGGCGCGCGCCTTGGCATCCGCCGCCTCGTTCTTCACCCCGATCTGCTGCCACAGCACCTTCGCGCCGATCGCGATCGCCGCGTCCGCTATCGGACCGATGTCCTCGGTCCTGCGAAAGCAGTCGACGATGTCGACTTTCTCCGGGATGTCGGCGAGCGAGGCATACGACTTCTGGCCGAGGATTTCCGGGTACTTGGGGTTCACCGGGATCACCCGGTAGCCGTGCTCGATCATGTACTTCGCGGCGAAGTAGCTGGGGCGGTACCAGTCGCCCGACAGGCCGACTACCGCGATGACGCGGTTCTGCTTGAGGATCCGGCGCAGGGTATTGATGTCGTCCATGAGTCGGTGGCAATTATAATCCCGCGGACATGACGCTCCATCTACAGGTTGCCGCTTTGCTTGAGCGCGCGGCACAGTCGCCGCTGCCCCCCTATTACACGGTTCCGCCCCACGTGGCGCGCCGCATCTACCGCGACACGCGCGCCGCTGTTTCGCCTGCCGCGCCCGCGGTCGCGGAAGCGAAGTTGATGATCATTCCCGGCCCGGCGTCGCCGATCGCGCTGCGCGCGTACCGGCCGGCCGGTGCCGTGCCGCAGGAGGTGCTGCCCGCGCTGGTGTACTTCCATGGCGGCGGCTGGGTGATCGGCGACATCGACACGCACGACGTGGTGTGCCGCCAGCTTGCCAACGGCGCGCGCTGCGCGGTGTTCTCGGTCGATTACCGCAAGGCCCCGGAACACCGCTTTCCCGGCGCGGTGGAGGATTGCATCGCGGCGGTGCGCCACGTCGCCGCGAACGCCGCTGCGCTGCGGGTGGACGCAGCGCGCATCGCGGTGGGCGGCGACAGCGCGGGCGGCAACCTTGCCGCGGTGGTCGCGCTGGACGCGCGCGACTCGGGCTCTCCGGCGATCGTGCTGCAGATGCTGGTCTACCCGGCGACCGACCAGCGCATGGGCCACCCGTCGATCGAGCGCAACGGCGATGGCTACCTGCTGACCAAGGCAGCGATGCAGTACTTCGGCTCGCATTACCTGCCCGAGGCGAAGGACAAGCTGGACTGGCGCGCCTCGCCCCTGCTGGCAAAGAGCCTTGCCGGCGTGGCGCCGGCTTACGTCGTCACCGCCGGATTCGATCCGCTGGTCGATGAGGGCCGCGCCTACGCCGAACGGCTGGCGAAGGAGGGCGTCGAGGTCGCCTACCTCGACTATCCCGACATGGTGCACGGCTTCCTGCTGATGGGCGGCGTGCTCGATACCGCGCGGCAGGCGGTGGACGAATGCTGCGCGCGGCTGCGCGCCGCGTTCGCGAGGGGGGCAGCATGAAGAAGGAACCGAAGCTGCGCCACGGCGGCAGGATTCTCGCGGATGCGCTCGCTGCGCACGGCGTCACCACCGCGTTCGGCGTCCCCGGCGAGAGCTACCTGCCGGTGCTGGACGGTTTTCACGACCATCGCGGGCGCATGCAGTTCGTCGTCTGCAGGAACGAAGGCGGCGCATCCTACATGGCCGAGGCGAGCGCCAAGCTCACCGGCAAGCCCGGCATCCTCTTCGTCACGCGCGGTCCGGGCGCCACCAATGGCGCGGTCGGCGTGCACACCGGGTTCCAGGATTCCTCGCCGATGGTGGTGTTCATCGGCCAGGTCGGCAACGACTTCGTCGAGCGCGAGGCGTTCCAGGAGATCGACTACCGGCGCATGTACGGGCCGATGTCGAAGTGGGTGGCGCAGATCGACCGCGTCGAGCGCATCCCCGAATACGTCAGCCACGCCTTCCACACCGCGATGGCCGGGCGCCGCGGCCCGGTCGTGCTCGCACTGCCCGAGGACGCGCTCTTCGCCGAAGCCGCGGTGGCCGACGCGCCGCACTACAAGGTGGTGCGCGCCGCGCCGGCGTCTGCCGACATGCACGAGGTGGAGCACCTGCTGGCGAAGGCGTCGAAGCCTTTCGTGCTGCTCGGCGGCGGCGGCTGGGACCGGCCCACCTGCGATGCGCTGCGCGCCTGGGTCGAGTCGGCCGGCCTGCCGGTGGGCACGTCGTTCCGCTGCCAGGACCTGTACGACAACCGCGGCCCGAACTACGCCGGGGACGTCGGCATCGGCATCAATCCGAAGCTCGCACAGCGCGTGAAGGACGCCGACCTGGTGCTCGCCATCGGTTCGCGCCTGGACGAGATGACGACCAGCGGATACACGCTGTTCGACATCCCGGTGCCGAAGCAGAAGCTGGTCCACGTGCAGCCCGGCGCCGAGGAACTGGGCCGCGTCTACCACGCCACGCTGCCCATCGTGTCGGGCATGGGGAAGTTCGTCGAGGCGCTCGCCAAGCTCAAGGTGGATGGCGCGCGCTGGCGCAAGTGGACGCAGTCAGCGCACGAGGACTACCTGGCGTGGATCCGCCCGCAGCCGATTCCGGGCCGGCTGCAGTACGCCGAGATCGTCAACTGGCTGGACGCCACGCTGCCCGAAGACGTCATCATGACCGGCGGTGCCGGGAACTTCTCCGGCTGGGTGCATCGCTATTTCCGCTACCGCGGTTTCCGCACGCAACTGGGGCCGACCAACGGCTCGATGGGCTACGGGCTGCCGGCGGCGGTGGCGGCGAAGATCGTGGCGCCGACGCGCACCGTGGTCTGCGTCGCCGGCGACGGCGACTTCCTCATGAACGGCCAGGAGTTCGCCACCGCGGTGCAGTACGACGCGCCGGTGATCGCGCTGGTGGTGAACAACGGCATGTACGGCACCATCCGCATGCACCAGGAGCGCGAGTATCCGGGGCGTATTTCGGGCACCGAACTGAAGAACCCGGACTTCGCCGCCTATGCGCGCGCCTTCGGCGGGCACGGCGAACTGGTGGAAACCACCGAGGACTTTGCACCCGCTTTCGAACGCGCCAAAGCCTCTGGCAAGCCGTCGATCATCGAACTGCGCCTCGACCCCGACGCCATCACCACATCGACGACGCTCTCCGCAATCCGCAGCGCTGCGGAGAATCGCAAGCACTAGAAGGCGGGTGGGGAAGGGGTCACAAGGGGAAGGGGCAAGGCCCTTTCCCCTTGTTCGATCAGGTCAGAGCTATCCACTTCGGGTCGTCCTGCTGCTGGCGCTCGAACTTGAGGAACTCGTAGTAGCCGCAGCGCTTCGTGGTGGGGAACTCCCTGCACACGCCCGGGCGCGACTCGTACACGGTGCACTGGCGCTTCCTGGTGTCGAAGAACTGGCACACCGTCTTGAAAATCCTGTCCTTCTTGTGCCGCAGCGCAAGCGACTTCTCACCCTTGTCGTACTTGGTGAAGCGCTTCTCGGCGGTCTCGTAGTCGAGGTCGAAGTGCCTGGCCAGGCGCGCGACGTCGCGCTTGGTGATCTCGATGAGGGGGTAGCTGCAGCAGTATCCCGGGCACTTCTTGCAGGAGTAGTAGGCGGACATGGGGCCGTTTGCGGTTGCGAAGGCGCGCATTCTACGCGCCTCCGGCGATTCGTGACCCGTTTCGCGGTGCGCTGCGTTCAATCAGGCACTGACATCACGCACGAGGAGAGACCCCATGAGCAACGTTCGTATTCTGCTCGCCGCGGCGCTTGCCGGCATCTCGGTGCAGGCGCAGGCGGTGGGCAGCATCGTGGAACTGAGCGTGTTCGATCGCAGCGCCAACGTGAGGCTGCCGGTGTACTGGCATGCCGGCCGCGCCTGGGTTGCCGGCACGCCCGGCAACGAATACTCGGTGAGCCTCCGCAACCGCCAGGGCGGCGATGTGCTCGCCGTGGTGTCGGTGGACGGCGTGAACGTCGTCAGCGGCGCGACCGCGCACCCGAACCAGAGCGGCTATGTGCTGGCGCCGCGGCGCACGCTCGACATCCGCGGCTGGCGCAAGAGCCTTGCCGAGACCGCGGCGTTCTATTTCACCTCGCTGGGGGATTCCTACGCCGCGCGCACCGGCAGGCCGGGTGATGTCGGCGTCATCGGCGTCGCGGTGTTCAGGAAGAAAGTGGTGCCGCCGCCGCAGCGTCCGCAACCAATTGGCCGCATCGCGCCGGGCGAGAAGCCGCGGCGCGACGCGGCCGCGGAGGACAGCGCCGGCGCGGCAACGCGCAGCGAGGCCATGGCGCGCCACGCGCCCTCGGCCCCGCTCGGCACCGGCCATGGCCGCAGGGAAGCGTCGCACGCGCGCCACGTGGGTTTCGAGCGCGCCAGCAGCGAACCCGCCGAGGTGATCACCATCCACTACGACAGCCGCGAGAACCTGCTGGCGATGGGCGTGATCCGCGAGCCGGTGCATATCGCGCCGCGGCAGCCGCGGCCGTTTCCCGGCTTCGTGCCCGATCCGGTCAGTGCATGGCCGCTGCCCGCGCCCACGCACGACGGCTGAAGCGACTCTCGCTACACTCCGGGGCATGGCCGAGGCCCCGGACGAGGAACTCATGCTCGCCTATCAGGGCGGCGACGCCGGCGCCTTCCAGACGCTGTACACGCGGCACAAGGGCCGCCTGTACCGCTTCATGCTGCGCGCGGTGAAGAACGGCGGCGAGACGGACGAACTGTTCCAGGACGTGTGGATGCGCATCATCGAGTCGCGCGCCAGGTACACGCCGAGCGCGAAGTTCACCACCTGGCTGTACACCATCGCGCACAATCGCATGATGGATCACTTTCGCCGGCATTCCCTGCGCGCGGCGGACGGCATCGACGACGTGCAGGCCGCGGCCGAGGCGATACCCCTGCGCGCCGGCGAGCAGCCCGAGGCGCTCGCCGAGACGCGCGCAGACCTGCGCCGCCTGGCGGCAGCCATTGCCGCGTTGCCGCATGCGCAGCGCGAGGTGTTCCTGCTGCACGAGGAGTCCGGCCTGAGCGTGCCGGAGATCGCAGAGGCGACAGGCGACAAGGCCGAAGCAGTGAAGAGCCGCCTGCGCTACGCGTTGCAGAAACTGCGCGAGGCCCTGCGTGACGACTGACGACGACAAGGACGATCGCGTCTCGGCCCGTTATCGCGAGCTGGCGCGCGCCGAGCCTCCGGCGGGCCTCGACGACGCCATCCTCGCCGCGTCGCGCCGGGCAGTACACGCCGGTCCCGGGAAGGCGTCGGTGCGCCGCTGGGCGCTGCCGGTGTCGCTCGCGGCGGCGGTGGTGCTGTCGGTGATGGTGACGCTGAACGTGCGCGAGGAACACCCTGACCTCGAACTGCCCGCGCCGGCCGACTCGCCGGTCGCGCCGGCGCCGGCGCCACCCCGGCCTGCGCCCGAGCCTGCCGCCAGCGCCAGGTCGGAAGCGCGCGTCGAGCCTGCGCCCGCGCCTGCACCTGCGCGGGCGCGCGAAGCCCTGCCGGCATCGAAGCCGGCGGAGGCCATGCCGCCATCGCCGGAGCGCCGCGCACCGCGTTTCGTACCGGAACCGCCGCGCGCAGCAGCGCCCGCCGCGTCCATCGCGGGCTCCGGGCCGGCTGCGTCGGGTCAGGGCAGCGGAGAACTCGCCGCGCCTGCGCCGGCCGCGCCGGCCGCGCCAGCACCGGCCGCGACAGCCCCCGCCGCGACAGCCCCCGCCGCACGCGCCTCGTCGCGGCCCGCGCCTGCCCAGATGCGCGACCGCACCGAGGCGATGGCGAAGCGCGCCGAACAGGTAGAGGAGAGTGCCGCGGACACGGAGACGCCCGAGCGCATGCTCGAGCGTATCGCCGCGCTGCGCCTGGAGGGCAAGCACGAGGAGGCCGACCGGCTGCTGGCGGAGTTCCGCCGGCGTCATCCGCAGTACCGCATTCCCGAGGCGATGCTCGAGAAGGTGCAGCCGCCACGCTAGCGGCGCCGGCTGTCCGTCCTCGCGGCGGTCAGTGCGCGAGCACCCTGGAGAGGAAAAGCTGCGCGCGCGGCGAGCGCGGCGTCGCGAAGAAATCGTCCTTCGCGGTGTCCTCGACGATCCTGCCGGCGTCCATGAACACCACGCGGTGCGCGACCTTGCGGGCGAAGCCCATCTCGTGCGTCACCACCATCATGGTCATGCCCTCGGCGGCGAGCGTCACCATCACGTCCAGCACCTCGTGGATGGTCTCCGGATCGAGCGCGGAGGTCGGCTCGTCGAACAGCATCGCCACCGGGTCCATGCACAGCGCGCGCGCGATCGCCACGCGTTGCTGCTGGCCGCCGGACAGCGCGGCCGGGTACTTGTCCGCGTGCGCGGCGAGGCCCACCCGCTCCAGCAGCGCCAGCGCCTTCGCGCGCGCCGCGTCCGGCGTACGCCCGAGCACGCGCTGCTGCGCCAGCGTGAGGTTCGCGGTGACGCTCATGTGCGGAAACAGCTCGAAGTTCTGGAACACCATGCCGATGCGCGCGCGCAGCCGCGGCAGGTCGGCGCCTTGTCCTACCGCAACGCCATCGACGACGATCTCGCCCGCGTCGAAGGGTTCCAGCGCGTTCACGCACTTGAGCAGCGTCGATTTGCCGCTGCCCGAGGGTCCGCAGACGACGACCACCTCGCCGCGCGCGACCCCGGTCGAGCAGTCCTCGAGCACGCGGACTGTGCCGTAAGACTTGCTGATGTGCCTGATGGCGATCATCGCGCGACCGTATCACACGCACGCAGCGCGCCGCGCCGGCGGCATAGAATCGGCGCATCCCCCGGGGAGCCAGACATGAGCCGCCTGTTTTCGAATCGCGATCGGCCCTACGACATGGGCGTCCTCCCCACCGAGCTGCTCGAGCGCGATGCCGGTGCGCCCGAGCTTCCGGCGCGCATGCCGTCGGATGCGGCTGCCGCGGGGGCGGACTCGGTTGCCGCGGCGATGCCCGAGTACCGCGAGCTGTGCGCCGCGTTCCTCGATGGCGAACCGGCGCCGGCGCGCGCACCGGTGCCGCAGGATCCGCTGCTGCGCGCGCGCAACCTCAAGGCCTCGGCGTACTTCCTCGATGCCACGCTTGCGGGCGTCTGCCGCATCGCGCCGGGCGACTGGACCGGTGCCGCGCCGGCGGCGCACACGCATGCCTTCGTGTTCCTGGTCGAATTCGGCCGCGAACCCGCGCCGGACGATGCGGGCGAATCGTGGCTGCGCGGCGCCAACGCGGCGCGCACCGACCTGCGTTGCGCCGAACTCGCCGTAGTGCTCGCCGGCTACCTGCGCGCGCTCGGCTGGTCTGCGCGCGGCCACGTCGAAGGCGACGCGGTGATAGACATCGCGCGCCTGGCGCAGCGCGCCGGCATCGCGAAGGCGGTGGACGGCGTGCTGCACGCGCCGTACATCCGGCGGGGCTTTCGCATCGGCGTGGTCAGCACCGACTACGACATGGCGCCCGACCTGCCGATCGCGGCGCAGGCGTCGCTTTCGTGGCCGGACGAGGCCGCCTACATGGGCCGCATGGGCACGCGCCCGGGCTGGACCGAAGCGGAAGAGGAACTGCGGCCGCTGCACATGGGTCGCTACCCGATGGAGACGATCCGGCGCGTCGATGAGCCGACGACGCTGGTGCTGCGCGACGAAATCGTGCGCATGCCCAAGCGCGCCGACCTGTTCACGCGCGCGCTCGCCGGCGACCTGGGCGAGAAGTTCGCGGTCGAGCGCCGCCGCTTCGCCATCAAGCACCCGCTCGCTTTCGCGATGACGCCGCTGATCCGCGGCATGGTGCCGCTGCAGGGCACGCGCGAACCGCTGGCGGGTGGCGAGCTGCGGGACGCCAGGCGCAATAGCGAGGCGGTGAAGGCGCTGGGCTACTTCCTCGGCGCCGACCTGGTCGGCATCTGCCGCGCGGAACCGTGGATGTACTACTCGCACGACGAAGAGCAAGGCGCGCCGATCGAGCCCTACCATCCGTGGGCGGTGGTGATGCTGCTCGACCAGGGCTTCGAAACCATGGAGGGCGCATCGGGCGACGACTGGATCTCGGGTGCGCAGTCGATGCGCGCCTACATGCGCGGCGCGCTGCTCGCCGGCGTCATGGCCGCGCACCTGCGGCGCCTGGGCTACTCCTCGCGCGTGCATTCGAACGCGCATTCGGAGCTGCTGCACATTCCCGCGGTGCTGATGGCCGGGCTGGGCGAGCTGTCGCGCATCGGCGAACTGGTGCTGAACCCGTTCCTCGGTCCGCGCTCGAAATCGGTGGTTTTCACCACCGACCTGCCGCTGGAGGCGGATCGCCCGGTCGACTTCGGCCTGCAGGAAACCTGCGAGATGTGCAACAAGTGCGCGCGCGAATGCCCGTGCAATGCGATTCCCTTCGGGCCGAAGGTGATGTTCAACGGCTACGAAATCTGGAAGCCCGACGTCGACAAGTGCGGGCGCTACCGGCTCAGCAACGCCAAGGGCTCGGCCTGCGGGCGCTGCATGAAGACCTGCCCCTACAACCGCGAGGACCTGGTCGAATCCGCAAGGCTGCTGCAGTTGTCGATCGCGGTGCCCGAGGCGCGCCGCGCGCTGATCGACTACGACGACCAGGCGGGCGGCGGCGAGCGCAATCCGGTGAAGCGCTGGTGGTTCGACCTCGAGATCGTCGACGGCCGCGCGGTGAAGCCCGCCGGCGCCAACGAGCGCGACCTCGACCGCGGACGCGCGCAGAAGCTGGCGGCGCAGCAGAAGCTGGCGTACTTTCCGCCCGCGCTGCAGCCGGCCGGCGGCACGACTGTAAAGCGCGTCGTTCCGCTGGATCGCGCGGCGGGCCTTGCCGCCTACGCCGCCGCGGAGTCGCCGCTGGACGCGCGGCGGCGATCGGGCGGGGAGGACTGAATCCGGCGGCGCATCACTGACACCTGGGCGCCGTCGAACTTGCGCTAGTCGTCGCCCGGTGAGTAGGACCCCGCGCCCGGACCTTACGCTGCATTGCGGCATACGACCCGCATAAGGTTCCCGTGGTCTGGTCGACCAAGTCTGCAGTCGCGATCCGTGCGTACGCAAACCGCGGCGCTGGTGCGACCCCTCGACCATTCTCAAGGAGTGCTCACATGATGAACCGCAGTGTTGCCCTCGCCGCGCTTGCCGCCGGCATCCTCGCGGCAGGCCCGGTATCGGCGCAGGACAAAAAGGCGGACGGCAAGTCCGCGATGGAGAAGTGCTACGGCGTCTCGCTCGCCGGCAAGAACGACTGCGGCGCCGGACCCGGGACCACCTGCGCCGGCACCTCGAAAGTCGACTACCAGGGCAATGCCTGGAAGAACGTACCCAAGGGAACCTGTACCAGCATCAAGACGCCGAAGGGACAGGGCTCGCTCAAGCCGATCAAGGGCTGAGCGGTTCCGGGCGATGGGTGCGGTGCTGTCGGCGGGTGTCGGCCTGAAGCCGGAGCATTTCGCCGCTGCGCTGGCGACGAACGCCCGCGGCCTGTGGTTCGAGGTGCATGCCGAGAACTACATGGTCGAGGGCGGGCCCCGCCTGCGCTGGCTGGACGCGATCAGGACCCGGCATCCGGTGTCCGTTCACGGTGTCGGCCTGTCGCTCGCCGCCGATGCCGACCTGGACGCGGCGCACCTTCGCCGCGTTGCTGCCCTCGTGCAGCGCGTCAAGCCGGCGCTCGTGTCGGAGCACCTCGCCTGGTCGGCCTGGCGCGGCGCCTGTTACCCGGACCTGCTGCCGTTTCCGCGCACCTCGCAATCCCTGGCGCGCGTGGCTGCGAACGTCGAGCAACTCCAGGACGCGATCGGCTGCAGCGTCGCGGTGGAGAACCCGTCGCATTACCTGCGCATCGATGCGCATGAGTGGGACGAGATCGACTTCCTGTCCGAGCTTGCGCGTCGTACCGGATGTGCGCTGCTGCTGGACGTCAACAACGTGTACGTCAGTGCCCGCAACCTGCGGGCGTCGGCGCGGGCCTACATCGACGCTTTTCCCGCCGAGCTGGTGGCGGAAATCCACCTGGCCGGGCACAGCGAGGACCCCGCACTGGGCGAGGACCTGCTGGTGGATTCTCACGATGCCGCGGTGGCGCCCGCGGTCTGGGCGCTCTACGAGCGCCTGGTGGCGCGCATCGGCCCGCGTCCGACCCTGATCGAGCGCGACGGCAATGTCCCGGCGTTCGCGGATCTGATGGCGGAGCGCGAGCTTGCGCATGGCGTCCTGTGCACGCGGCACGCGAAGGCCGCATGATGCGCGCGCTGGCGAGTTTCCAGGACGGGTTCGTGCGTGCCTTGCTGGACCCGGAGGCAGGCGTGGATGACGCCGTCGGCGCGCTTGCGGCGCAGCCGGCGTTCGCGGTCTACCGGAACACGGTAATCAAGGCTTGCATCGACGCGCTGCAGGCCAACTTCCCGGCGGTGGCGCGACTGGTGGGTGACGAGTGGTTCCGCTCCGCGGCTGCGGCGTACGCGCGCAGCCAGCCCCCGGCCGTGCCCATGATGAACGCGTACGGCAGCGGGTTCCCCGCCTTCCTCGAGCGCCATTTGCAGACCGACGAGCGCGCGTATCTCCCTGCGGTGGCGAGGCTGGATCTGCTGTGGACCGAATGCCACGGTGCCGCTGACGCGCCGCCGCTCGCGCAGGCCGCGCTCGCGCAACTGGAACCGCAGGCGCTCGGCGTGCTGCGCCTGCGGCCGCATCCGGCGACGCGCTGGGCGTGGTTCGCGGACGCGCCGGCGTACACGATCTGGTCCCTGAACCGCGGCGACCCTACGCCTGCGGCCGCCGCGCCGCAGATCGCCTGGCGCGGCGAGGGAGCCCTGTTTGCGCGGCCGCTGGACGCCGTGGTCTCGCGTGAGATCGGCGAACCGGTTTGCGCGTTCCTGGATGCGTGTGCCGCAGGCGCATCGCTTGACGACGCCGCGCAAGCCGCGCTTGCCGTCGACCCCGCGGCGGACCTCGGCGGGCTGATGGCGCGGCTGCTCGAATGCGGCGCCTTCGCCGCGCAAACAAGCAAGGAGGATCTCGCATGACGAATGCCAGTGACATGTCCGCCCCCCAGCCTGGCGGCTTGCGGGGAATGCACAACCGGCTTGCCGACCTGCTTGGCGCCGCGACCGGGCACGCGCTCATCGCGCTGGCTGCGCGCTTCGGCGTTGGCGCGACCTTCTTCTATTCCGGCCGGACGAAGGTCGACGGTTTCTTTACCGTCAACGACAGCGCCTATTCGCTGTTCCGCGAGGAATACAAGGTCCCGCTGCTGCCGCCGGAGTTCGCGGCGCACATGGCCACCTATGCGGAACACCTTCTGCCCGTGCTGCTGTTCGCCGGGCTGCTCACCCGGCTATCGGCGCTCGGGCTGCTCGGCATGACCGCCGTCATCCAGGTGTTCGTCTATCCGGACGCCTGGCCGACGCACCTGACGTGGGCGGTGGCGCTGCTCTACCTCGTGGGGCGCGGCGGCGGCCCCGTTTCGCTGGACCGCTGGCTCGGCCTGCGCTGACGCGCGCGGACCAGGAAATGGAGCGGCGGGTTGCCGGGCGGCTGGCCGACGCACTCGACGCCGTGCTTGCGCGCTGGTACTCCGCGGACGGACGGAATTGCGACTACGCGGGGCTGGCGCGCTCGGCCGAGCACGCGGCGCTGCGGGAAGCGTCTGCGGCGCTCGATCCGCTGGACCCGCGCACCCTGGCGATTCCAGGGCCGCTCGCGTTCTGGATCAACGCCTACAACGCCGCCGCACTGCTTGGCGTGCTGGAAGCCGGCGCTCCCGAGAGCGTGCACCGCATCGCCGACTACTTCTCCGCTCCTCGCCTGCGGGTCGCGGGCCACGCATACTCGCTCGACGACATCGAGCACGGCCTGCTGCGCGGCAACGCAGCACCTTACGGCCGGCTGATGCCGCCGCTGGGTTCTGGCGACCCGCGACTCGCGTTTGCGCCGCGCCTGTGGGACGAGCGGGTGCATTTCGCCCTTCACTGCGCGAGCCGCTCGGCGCCGGCGCTGCGGGTGTTCCGCGCGGCAACGCTGTCCGCGCAGCTCGAGACGGCGGCATGCACCTGTGTCGAGGCAGAAGTGGAGGCGCGGCACGCCGAGGGCGATCTGCAGCTTCCCATGATCTTCAAGTGGTACCAGGGCGATTTCGGCGGCCGCCGGGGCGTCATCGCGTTCGTGGTGGCGCGGCTCGAGGACGCGGACGCCGTGGACTACATCGACAGCAGGGGCGATGCGCTGAAGCTTTCGTACCGCGCATACGACTGGACCTTGAACGCCCCGCCGCACGCGCGTGCATGAGGAGATACCCGTGACACAACTACGCCTGAGCGGTATTCGTGCCTGCGTGTTCGATGCGTACGGCACTTTGTTCGACGTCAACAGCGCCGCAGCGCAAGCCAAGGACGCGCTCGGCGAGAAATGGCAGCCGCTCGCGGACCTTTGGCGGGTGAAGCAGCTGCAATACACCTGGCTGCGGGGATTGATGGGCAGGCACGCGGATTTCTGGCAAGTCACCGGCGACGCCCTCGATTACGCCATGGGGAGCCTGGGGTTCGACGATGCGCCGCTGCGCGAGCGCTTGATGGGCTTGTATCTCACGCTGAATGCCTATCCGGAAGTGAAGGACACCCTCAAGCAGCTGAAGGCGGGTGGCCTGAAACTCGCGATCCTCTCCAACGGCGCGCCGAACATGCTGGCGGCAGCGGTCGCGAACTCGGGCATCGCGGAGTTGCTGGACGCCGTGCTGTCGGTGGAGGAGGTCCAGGTGTTCAAGCCCCATCCATCGGTTTACGGTCTGGCGACTGATCGGCTCGCGCTGGAAAGGGAACGGATCTGCTTTCTGTCATCGAATGCCTGGGACGCGCACGCCGCGAAGGCGTTCGGTTCTCGCGTGATCTGGTGCAACCGCTTCGGCCAGGTGCCGGAGCGGATTCCCGAGCGGCCTGACGGCGAGATTGGCACACTGAGTGCGTTGCCCGCAATACTCGGAATATGACTCTCTCATTCGTTATTGGTCCGCTCGTACTTGCGATTGTAGGCGTGATCTTCGGCGCCGGCCTGATCGCATTTCGCCTGCACCGGGTCCGCGGCTCAGGAAAGGCTGATTTGAAGGTAACGAGAGACATTTGCGGCCAGTGAAAGCTGCGTGGTCTCTGTCTGTCGGCAGCCGATCGGTTCGCGCTGTCGTCACCCCGTCAGCGTAGCGATGATCGGGCAGGCGACTTTGCCGCGGCGCACGTCGCAGCGCGCGACCAGTTCACTGAGAACGTCCCGCATTCGCGCCAGGTCCGCCAGACGCGCTTCCACCAGCGCGAGTTTCTCCGCGGCAAGCGATCGTGCCGTGCCGCAGCTTTGCGGGTCTTCAAGGGCCAACAGGCGCTGTATCTCGGCAAGCGAAAAGCCGAGCCGTTGCGCCCGTTTGACGAAGCGCAGGCGGGATACGAACTCAACCCCGTAGCGCCGCATGCCGCCGGCTGGTCTCGTCGGCTCCGCCAGAAGGCCCAGGCGCTGGTAGAAGCGGATGGCTTCCACGGTGACGCCGGCCGCTTCGGCGACACGGCCGATGGTCATGGTTGCGCTCATGGCACGACTCATCCTTGAAAAGGAAAGGAACAGTAAGCTTGACTCCGTACATGACTACGGACCTTAGAGTACACCCGGTCGGATTGCTTGCGGAGACGATATGGACGTGGTCAGGACGCACTCGACTGTCAAGCTGGACGTGCCCGCCACGGCAGGTTCAGACAGGGTCAGCAAGGCAACGCTTGCGGGCGGGCTGATCGCGGCGATCATCGCTTCGGCGTGCTGTCTCGGGCCGTTGGTACTCGTCATGGTGGGGGTCAGTGGAGCCTGGATCTCGAACCTTACGCTGCTTGAGCCGTACCGTCCGGTGTCTATCGGGGTCGCGCTGGTTTTCATGGGGCTGGCATGGCGCCGTATCTACCGCGCGCCCGCAGCCGCATCATGCGATCCCGGAACACTGTGCGCGCTGCCGCAGACCAATCGCGCCTACCGGCTCATATTCTGGGTGGTGTCAGCGCTGGTGCTGCTTGCCGTTGGATTCCCGTACCTCGCGCCGCTTTTTTACTAGGAGATAGCTGATGAAAAAGTCTTCGCTTTTTGCTGCGCTCGCATTGTTTGCGATCACGGCTGCCCCGCAGGCTTCGTTTGCGGCGCAGAAAACCATCGTGCTGTCGGTTCCGGGCATGAACTGCTCGGCATGCCCGATTACCGTGCGAAAGGCGCTTGAAAAGGTTGCTGGCGTGCAGACCGTAAAGGCATCCCTTGAACCGCCTGAGGCGATGGTGACGTTCGACGACGCAAAGACCAGCATCGACAAGCTGACTGAGGCGACAAAGAAGGCGGGCTACCCGTCGAGCGTCAAGCCGGGCAAGTGACATGAATGATGTTTCGCCTGAAGCCGGCGACATGACCTGCGAGAACTGCGCGCCCCATGCCGAGCAGACGGACAAAGTGGCCGGAGCGAGCAGTGGCGGCAGCGATGGGTTGCATATTGCCGTCATCGGTAGCGGCGGGGCGGCGTTTGCGGCTGCGCTGCGCGCCGCAGACGAAGGTGCATCAGTCACAATGATCGAGGCAGGTACGCTCGGCGGAACCTGCGTCAACGTCGGCTGCGTGCCTTCGAAGATCATGATCCGCGGGGCGCACATCGCGCACCTGCTGGCTGTGCATCCGTTTCCGGGAATCGCGCGGCGGGCTCCGGTGGTGGACCGCCGCGCGCTCGTGGCGCAACAGCAGGCGCGGGTCGAGGAGTTGCGCCACGCCAAGTACGAATCCATCCTGGAAAGCCGTGCCGAAAGCATCCGGCTGCTGCGTGGCGTCGCGCGCTTCGATGACGCACGCACGCTCGCCGTTACGCTGCCGAATGGCGGAACGAAAGCGGTGCGTGCCGATCGCATCATGATTGCCACTGGCGCTTCGCCCGCGATTCCCGACGTGCCGGGCCTGATGGGCACGCCTTACTGGACCTCGACCGAGGCGCTGGTGGCCGAGGTTTTGCCTGAACATCTGATCGTTTACGGCGGTTCTGTGGTCGCGCTCGAACTCGCACAAGCGTTCCTGCGCCTGGGTTCGGAGGTGACGCTGGTGGCGCGGTCCACGCTTCTATCCAGGGAAGATCCCGCCATCGGCGCGGAGCTTTCACGCGTGCTTGAAGGCGAAGGCATGCGAGTGCTCACGCATACGACGCTCCACAAGGTCAGGTACCAGGGCGGTCGTTTCCAGGTGGACACCGAGTCAGGACAATTCAGCGGAGACCGCCTGATGGTCGCAACCGGCCGGCAGGCTAACTCGCGGACGCTCGAATTGGGGAAGGCTGGGGTTCAAACCGATGGCGGCGGCGCAATCGTGGTTAACGACCGCATGCAGACAACTGCAGAGGGCGTGTATGCGGCCGGCGACTGCACGAACTTGCCCGAATACGTCTATGTGGCGGCTGCGGGCGGCACGCGCGCAGCAATCAACATGACCGGGGGGGACGCCCGGCTCGACCTTTCGGTGCTGCCAGCGGTGGTTTTCACGGATCCGCAGGTTGCGACCGTGGGCTTGGGCGAGGCGCAGGCGCAAAAGCAGGGACTCGAGACCGAAAGCCGCATGCTCCCAGTTGAGAACGTGCCGCGCGCACTCGCAAATTTCGACACACGCGGCTTCATCAAGCTTGTGGCCGACAAGGCTTCCGGGCGGCTGATCGGCGCGCAGATTGTAGCCGCCGAGGCGGGCGAGATCATCCAGACGGCGGCGCTTGCGATGCGGGCCGGCATGACCGTCACGGATCTCGGCGGACAGCTTTTCCCGTACCTGACGATGGCGGAAGGGATCAAGCTCTGCGCGCAGACTTTCACGAAGGATGTGGCGGAGCTTTCCTGCTGCGCCGGATGATCGTGCGCCGGCGTCCTGCCATAGCCCCGGACTTGACTCCGTACCATAGTACGGAGCAAAGACTTGTCGCCCAGCCCGATATGTCTCTCGGTACCGCTCAGAAGCACCTCACCATTGGCGAACTGGCCCAGCGGGCCGACGTCGGTGTCGAGACGATCCGCTTCTACGAGCGCAAGGGCCTGATCGCGCAGCCGGTGCGTCCCGCGGCAGGCTTTCGGGCCTACCCGCAGGACGTCCTTGAGCGACTGGGGTTCGTGCATGAAGCGAAGCAGCTTGGCTTCACTTTGAAGGAGATCCGCGATCTGCTGAGGTTGCGCGACAGCCCTGAAGCGGACGCCGCCGCCGTGCGCGGCCGCGCCGCCGCGAAGCTTGCGCAGATCGAGGACCGGATCATCCGGTTACAGCGCATGCGCGTTACTTTGCAGAATCTGCTTTCCCAATGCCCCGGTAGCGGTGAGTTGAGCAATTGTTCCATCGTCAAGGCACTGTCCGTCTCGACTACGCAGCCGGACGGGGGCCGCGCACATGGCACAAAGAAGGAATTTCCAATGAAAACCATCGATCTGATGATCCAGGGCATGCACTGCGACGGTTGTGCCAAGACCATAGAGGCGCTGCTAACGACGGAGCTGGGCGTCAAAGCCGCCACCGTTTCTTACGGCAGCGGCAGCGGCAGCGCCAGGGTCCTGTTCGACCCGGCAAGCATCGATATCCCACGCCTTGTCAAAGCGGTGGAGCGCGCAGGCTATCGAGTAACCGGGCCGCGCTAGTGCCTGGCGGCGATATCGCGGCGTTGGTCCTGTGGCCAATTGCGTTCGGCCTGCTGGGTTTTATCGAGCCCTGCGCGATCGGCAGTACGCTGCTGTTCATCAAGACCACCGAGGGACAGGCACCCGCGGTCAGGATCGGACAGGTCTTCGCGTTCACGCTCAGCCGCGCTCTTTTCATCGGCTTGCTGGGCGCGTCGGCGGCGTTCATCGGATCGATGTTTCTCGGTGTGCAGAAGGCGGTCTGGATACTGATGGGTGCCTTGTACGTCGCCATCGGTTTTCTTTACGTCACCGGGCGGATAGGATCGCTGATGGTATCGATCGGTCCGCGCCTCGCATCCATTTCCAGCCCCCGCGGCTCGATCTTTCTTGGGGTAGCGTTCGGTCTCAACATCCCGGCCTGCGCGGGCCCGATCCTGCTCGCGCTGCTTGCCGCTTCCGCGGCGGGAGGCGCAAGCGGTGAGACCGTGGCGCGAGGGTTCATCTCGCTCGCGCTGTTTGGATTCGCCCTGTCGCTGCCGCTCGTGGCGGCGGTGCTGTTCGAACGCGCGCGCCGCACGCTCGACTGGCTCGCCGGTCTCACGCGGCGAATGCCCCTGTGGACCGGCGTGCTGTTCGTCTTGCTGGGTGCCTGGTCGATCTGGTTCGGCCTTTTTGTCTCCGTCAGGTAACCGTCGGGCGCGCGCTAGACAGAGCTTGACACCGGGCCAAGGTACGGCGCCTACGCTGAAGTCCGGAATTGTCCCTTTGACCGGAGATCGACCATGACTGCCGATTTCGACCTCGCCGTTCCACTATGGACCCATGAACCGGCAAGTCGCCCGGATCGCGCCCGCATCCGCGCCCGTATCGCCGGAATGCATTGCTCGCTGTGCACGGGGACCATCGAGAAGGCGCTTGGCCGTCACGAAGGCGTGGACGCGGTCACCGTGAACCTGACCCATGAACAGGCGCTGGTCGAGTACGACCCGCGCAGAGTGCAGCCGCAAGCGCTGCTCTCAACCCTGCGCCAGATGGGTTACTCAATTTCCGACCCGCGCAAGCTGAAGCCGTTCGAAGAGGAGGAGCGTCAACTGGTGCAAGAGGGTCGCCGCTTTCTCTGGGCCACCGTTTTCAGTCTGGGTTCGCTGACGCTCATCGCGCGCCCCGGGGATTTCTGGTACGCCGTGCTGGAGGCCTTCGTGGCCCTGGGCCTGCTCGCGCTCGTCTTTCTGGTGTTGCGCGCCCAGGGGTTGTGGAACGCCGTGGCTGGAACGTCAGGCGCGCTGGCGCTGGTAGTGGGCCTTTCCTGGCTCAAACAGGCGGGGACGCTGGAGGGCTGGGATGCGTGGATAGCCGCAGTGTTGGCCGTCTCAGTAGTGTTTTTCCTGGCGCGCCACATTCTTGCGATCGCGTGGCAGTCCCTGCGGCGCGGCATCATCAACCAGCATGTGCTCCTCGAAGCCGCGGCCTTCGCGGGGCTGGCCGGCGGCGTCTACGGCCTTTCGGCGGGCGGACCGGACTTTCCCACGGCACCGTTCTTCTGCGTGGCTGTGATGGTCTGCAACTATCACATCTTTTCGGAATGGCTGTCCCTGATCGTCAAAACGCGCAGTTCGCAGGCGGTGCGGCGGCTCCTGGCGTTGCAGCCGGAGACCGCTTGCGTGCTGCGCGATGGACGCGAAACGGAGCGCCGCATCGAGGACGTTGCCGTGGGCGACCTGGTACGCATTCGGCCGGGCGAACGCATTCCCGTGGACGGCTCGGTCGCCGAAGGCCATTCGGCCGTGGATCAATCACTGGTCACCGGTGAGCCGTTGCCGGTTGAACGCGTCGCGGGCGACGACGTCATCGGGGGATCGATGAACGGGCTGGGCACGCTTCTGGTACGGGTGACGGCGGTCGGGGAGTCGAGCTTTCTGCACCGTGTGGTGCGCGAAGTCGAGGATGCGCGCGCCCTGAAACCCGGCATGCTGCATCTCGTCGATCGGGTGTTGAAGGTATATGCGCCCGCGGTGCTCACGCTGGCGCTGCTTGCCATGCTGGGCTGGCTGATTCTGCCAATGCTTGCCGGCACTGATTCCGATATGGAGCGGGCGGTGTTCGCGGGGTTGACGGTACTGGTGATGGGTTATCCGTGCGCCCTCGGCATCTCCGCGCCATTGTCCATCGTTCGCGGCGCTGGAGAAGCGGCGGAGCGCGGGATACTGATGCGCACGGGCGAAGCCTTCCAGGGTTTCCGACTGGCCACCCATGTGGTTTTTGACAAGACCGGCACGCTCACCGAGGGCAAGCCCAGACTGCGCGAACTCGAAGCGGTCAGCGGAACGGAGTCCGATTTGCTCGGATTGGCCGCGGCGGCGGAGTCCGCGTCGGAACACCCCTTGGCCAAGGCGGTGATGAATGCTGCCCTGGAGCAGGGCGTCACACTGCCTGAGCTTGAGAATTTTGAAGCGGTCCCCGGACGCGGCGTACGAACCACATCGGCAGGAAGCGAAATCCTGGTCGGTAACCCTCGCTTCCTCGAGGAAAATGGCGTTTCGTTCGATCCATTGCGCGTCCGTACCGAAACTCTCGAGAAAGCGGGACGCACGGTGGTCATGGTTGCGCGCGCGAAGCGCGTACTGGGTCTGCTCGCTTTCGGGGACGCGCTCCGCCCGGGAGCGGCGGGTACCGTGTCAGCGTTGCGCCGTGCAGGTGTGCGCACAGTGTTGATGAGCGGCGACAATGCCGCGGCCTCCCGGAGGATCGCCGCTGAGGCGGGTATAGACGACGTCCACGGCGGGCTTTTGCCGCAGGACAAGGCGGCGTTGATCCGTACCTTGCAAAGCAACGGCAACGTCGCCATGGTCGGTGACGGAATCAACGACGCTCCGGCGCTGATGCAGGCCAACGTGGGCATCGCGATGGGCGGCGGCACCGATATCGCCATCGATTCGGCGGACATCATCATTTTGAACAACCGCCTGGAAGCGTTGCTCGATGCCCGCGAGATCAGCCGCTGGAGCTACCGCAAGATGGTGCAGAACGTGTGCCTCGCGGTGACGTTCAATGGAATCGGTGTGCCGCTCGCCGCAACGGGGCTGGTCTATCCGATCTGGGCGATGGCGGCGATGGCCATCAGCGTGACGGCAATCTTCATCAATTCGCTGCGTGGCCGGCCATGGCTGTTTTTCGACGCGGTGTTGAGCGTCGGGCGCGTACCCGGGCCCGGGGTCGCCTGAAACGGCGAATGGCCGGCCCGTCGAAGATGCGCTTGACGCATGGCCGCCGCGCCGCGTGGAGACCCGGTGTGGGCGGAGAGCTGACTTCGTCTGATTGACGCGGTTGAACACCGTCGTTGTAAGGATTTCCATGAATCCATGGTCCTGTGCTGAGGAGGAATCACCATGAGTCTGGCTGTACCCGTTCCGGGGCGAATCGCAGCAAGCGCCATCGGCCTGGCGTTGATGTTCGTCGCGACCGCGGTTCTCGCAGAGCCGATCCGCAACGGCTTCGACCTGGCCGGCGCATTGGTTCCGGCCGAGGAGATCCTGCAGGGTGGACCGCCGAAGGACGGCATCCCCGCTATCGACAAGCCCGAGTTCGTCGCGGCGGGCAAGGCCCGTGGCCTGCGCGGCAAGGACATGGTGCTCGGCATCGCGCGCAACGGCATCGCCAAGGCCTACCCGATCCTGATTCTGAATTGGCATGAAGTGGTGAACGATCGGTTCGGCGCGGAGCCGATCGTGGTGACCTTCTGCCCGCTGTGCGGGTCGGGCGTTGCGTTCGAGGCGACCGCCGGCGGGCGCGCGCTACAGTTCGGCGTATCGGGGCTGCTGTACAACAGCGACGTGCTCCTGTACGACCGCGCGACGAGTTCGCTCTGGTCGCAGATCCGCGCGCAGGCGGTCACCGGCCCGTTGAAGGGCGCGCGCCTGGTCCAGGTGCCGATGCTGCATATGACCTGGGACGACTGGCGCCGGCGGCATCCGCAGACGCTGGTGTTGAGCGAGCGCACCGGATTCGGGCGCGACTACAGCCGCGATCCCTACGACGGCTACGACAAGACCGAGGCGCTGATGTTTCCCGCGCGTTTCCGTGCCGAGGGATTCCATCCGAAGGAGCGCGTGCTCGGCGTCCTCGTCGGCGGCAAGGCGAAAGCGTATCCATTCTCGGAACTCGCCCGGGCGGCGGGCCCCGTTTCGGACATCGTCGGCGGCCAGCGCGTGATCGTCCGCTTCCTGCCGCAAGGGCCGGCCGCCGAGGCGCAGGACGCGAGCGGCCGCACGCTGGCGACGACGACCCTGTTCTGGTTCGCCTGGGCGGCATTCCATCCCGGGACGGAAATCTTCCGCGCGCAGAAGCCCACGCCGCGCTGAGTCCGGCACCTCGGAGTGCGGGACCGCCATCGAGCGGATGACATCGTCCAGGAAGCATCGTTGCGCGAACATCGC
The DNA here is from genome assembly GCA_964612335.1 of uncultured Enterobacteriaceae bacterium. Taxonomy (GTDB): domain Bacteria; phylum Pseudomonadota; class Gammaproteobacteria; order Burkholderiales; family SG8-39; genus CAZTDU01. The sequence continues at coordinate 24,085 of CAZTDU010000014.1, forward strand.
CCGCATTGCGCGTCATGCGCACAGGCCCTGCGGGAGTAGCAAGAACTGGAGGCCGGTCTGAGGCGCGCATTCGAGGTGACGATCCCGGCGCGCTGCGCTCGCAGGAGAGCGCCATGGCACCGCAGCATCGGCTACGTGCAAACGCGTAGTAGGTATTTGTTCGTAGCAACTCGTGGTTGGCTGGTTCGTCCAATTGGCATGGACGGTGCATATCGCACCGAACAGCGAACAACCAAGGAGACACACCATGAAACGTTCCATCCTCGCAGTAGCCGCCCTCAGCCTCGCCATTCCGTTCGCCGCATCGGCGCGCCCGGTGGCTTCCTTCAACGACCACGCGGAGCACTACACGGTGAGCGCAGCGGTGACGGACAGCCGCGCGGTCGCGGGGTGGATCGTGCTCGCGGGCGGCGGGTTCAACTACCCGGCGTACTGAGTCCCGGGCGGGCGTGCTGGAGCCGGGGGCGAATCAGATCGTTTGCGCGTCGAGCGGCACACAGCCGGTCGGCACGTGGTTCGCCGTGCGTGCGTACTGCGCGGCGATCCAGGGGATCTCTTTCTCGATGCGGATCGTGGCCCGCTTGAGCAGCGTCGGCAAGAACATGGTCGTACTGTAGATGCGCGTCCACCGTTGCGTATGTTCGGTCAGGGGCCGCTCGCGCGACTCCCACGACCGGAGCGCCGCGTCGAGATCCGGTGCCTCGCGCAATGCACTTGCCAGCCCGAGCGCGTTCATCATTGCGTGCCCGGCCCCCTGGGCCAGATACGGCGGCATCGCATGCGCCGCATCCCCCAGCACGGCCACGCGCCCGCTCGACCAGCGCTTGAGGCGAATCGTCTGGAAGTGATCCCAGCGCGCCTGCTCCCAATCGGCCTGGTCACGGATCCGGACGAACAGATCGTGCAGGAACGGGAACGAGCGCGCCCACGCTGCGGGGTCGATCGGCGTCGTCCGCCCAGCCTGATCGCTCACCGTGCAAGTGAGTAGCACATAGAACTCGCCTCTGGACACCGGGCAGAAGAGCACGCGGCGCTTGTCCGCCCACGCTTCGATCATCACGGTGCCGCCCCCGTCATCGGCCGCGATCTCAGCCGGCAGACGCGGAATGGTGACCCGCACCCCGCCGTCCCGGCCCCAGATGCGATGCTTCAACAAGCCGAGCGAATCGCGGACCGCGGAATTCACCCCGTCGGCCGCCACGACGAGGTCCGCTCGCTGCTGGCGTCCATCGCGAAACGCAATCACGCCATCGGGTGTCGCGCCGACGACTTCGGACTCGAAGTGAATCGTCGCGCCGGCTTCGAGCGCGCGGCCTGCGAGCAGATTGACGATGTGCTGGCGATCGATGCGATAGGGGCTGCGAATCGTCTTGGCGCTCATGACCACATTGCCGTGCCGATCCGCGGAGTCGCGCCGGTCGATATGCATGCCGCCTGCGAGCACCTGCTTCAGCAGTCCGAATGTGGCGAAGATGTGCGCCATGTTCCGATGGATCGCGATGCCATAGCCCTCGCCGCGCAGCGAGGCGCGCCGCTCATGGACGTGCACGCGCCAACCGTGCTCGGCCAGACTGATAGCCGCCACCAGGCCACCGAATCCGGCACCGACGACTTCCGCATTACCGGGCTGAACCACTGCTGCCTCGCATCTCGCTGCTACGGTGCCCGATCGTGCCGGAAAATGGACCGGATGACTATTTCGTCCATGTGCGCGACTTCACGCAGCACGGACGCTATCGCCGCGAGGGCTGGTACGCTCGCTGTCCGCATAGCGGACCCGTGGCGCGGATCCGTCCGAAGCGGCGCCAGAGGAGACACGCATGAAAAGCATTTCGATACGCATCCCGGGTTCGCAGGGCCATGAACTCGCCGCATTGCTCGATTCCCCGCCCGAGGCGCCGCGCGCATATGCGCTCTTCGCGCACTGCTTCACCTGTTCCAAGGATTCGAAGGCCGCGGCGTACATCGCGCGCGCGCTCGCCGCGCACGGCATCGCCACGCTGCGCTTCGACTTCACCGGCCTCGGCATGAGCGAGGGTGAATTCGCCGAGACCGGCTTCTCGTCCAACGTCGAGGACCTGGTCGCCGCCGCCGACTGGCTGCGCGCCAACCACGCCGCGCCGCAGCTCCTCGTCGGCCACAGCCTGGGCGGCGCGGCGGTGCTGGCGGCCGCGGCGCGCATGCCCGAGGCGCGCGCGGTGGCGACCATCGCCGCACCCTTCGAGCCCGCGCATGTCGCAAGGCTGGTCGAGCCGGGCCGCGCCGAGATCGAGGCGCGGGGCGAGGCCGAGGTAAACATCGGCGGCAGGCCGTTTCGCGTGCGCCAGGCCTTCCTCGACGACCTGCAGTCGCAGCGCCCGGCCGAGGCGATCCGTGCGCTCGGCAAGGCGCTGATGGTGTTCCATTCGCCCCGCGACGCCATGGTCGACATAGACAACGCAGCCCAGATCTTCATGGCGGCCAGGCACCCGAAGAGCTTCGTGTCGCTGGACGATGCCGACCACCTGCTGACCAGCCAGGCGCATGCGGCGTACGTCGCCGACGTGCTCGCCGCGTGGGCCTCGCGTTACCTCGATCCGCTGCCGGCGAGCGACGCGCCGGTGCATGGCGTGCACGTCGCCGAGACCGGCGAGGGGCGCTTTGCGCAACTCATACTCGCCGGCAGGCACCGGTTGCGCGCCGACGAGCCGGTGGCCATCGGCGGTGCCGATTCCGGGCCTTCGCCCTACGAACTGCTGCTTGCCGCGCTCGGTGCCTGCACGGCGATGACCATGCGCATGTACGCGGCGCAGAAGAAATGGCCGCTCGCGCGCGTCAGCGTGGACCTGCGGCACGAGAAGATCCACGCCACCGACTGCGCCGAATGCGAAACGAAGGAAGGCCGCATCGACCGCATCCAGCGCGAGATCCGCATCGAGGGCGCGCTGGACGACGCCCAGCGCGCGCGCCTGATGGAGATTGCGGACCGCTGCCCGGTGCACCGCACGCTGCATGCGGAGGTGCTGGTGGTCTCCAGGCTCGCCGGAGACGCGGTCGTGTAACGCGGCTTGAGCGATAATCACCCCTTCCCCGGGGAGACCATGAACACGTTCCAGGAGGTGCTGGCCGCGCGCCTGTCGCGCCGTGATGTGCTCAAGGGCGCGCTTGCGCTCGGGCTTGCCGGTGCGCTGCCGGGTTACGCCGCGCGCGGCCCGTCTCCTGCGATCGGCTTCACGCCTGTCGCCGTATCGTCTGACGACGCGCTGCGCGTGCCGCCAGAGTACGAGGCTCGCGTGCTTTACCGCTGGGGCGATGCGGTGGGGTCTGCCGCCGGCATGCCGGCGTGGAAGCCCGATGCCTCGAACTCCGCGGCGGACCAGGCGCTGCAGTCCGGCATGCATCACGACGGCATGCATTTCTTTCCGCTGCCGCGCGGCAAGGCGAATTCCTCGCACGGCCTGCTTGCGATCAACCACGAGTACGCCGACGTGCGGCTGCTGTATCCGGCCGGACTCGCGACCTGGAGCGCGGACGAGGTCGCGAAAGGCCAGCACGCGGTAGGCGTGTCGGTAATCGAGGTCGCGCTGCGCCAGGGCCGCTGGGAAGTGGTGCGTCCGTCGCGCTATGCGCGGCGCATCCATGCACGCACCGCTTGCCGCATATCGGGGCCTGCCGCGGGCCACGCCGCGATGCGCACCGCGGCGGACCCTGAGGGGCGCACCGTGCTCGGCACCTTCGGCGGCTGCGCGCACGGCTGGACGCCCTGGGGCACTTACCTTACCTGCGAAGAGAACGTGCAGTACAACTTCGTCTACCCGGGCGAGGTGCCTGCCGACCAGCGCCGCTTCGGCTACACCGACAAGGGCCGGCCTTACCGCTGGCAGGAGCACGACGAGCGCTTCGACGCCTCGAAACACCCGCACGAGCCGAACCGCTTCGGCTGGGTGGTGGAGATCGACCCCTACGATCCGCAGTCCGTGCCGGTGAAGCGCACCGCGCTCGGGCGCATGGCGCACGAGGGCGCGGCCTGCGCGGTCGGCGCCGATGGCCGGCTCGCCTTCTACATGGGGGATGACCGCGCCTTCGAATACGTCTACAAATTCGTCACCGCGAAGCCGTGGAACCCGGCCGATCGCGAGGCCAATCGCGACCTGCTGGACGAAGGCACGCTGTACGCCGCGCGCTTCGATGCCGACGGCAGCGGCGCGTGGCTGCCGCTGGTGCACGGCCAGGGGCCGCTCGTCGCGGCGAACGGCTTTCGCGACCAGGGCGAAGTGGTCATCCGCGCGCGCTTCGCCGCCGATGCGCTCGGCGCGACGAAGATGGACCGGCCCGAGTGGATCGTGCCGCACCCGGTGACGCGCGAAGTGTTCTGCACCTGCACCAACAACGCCGCGCGCGGGCATGGCCAGCTCGAGGGTGCCAACCCCGCGAACCGGCGCGAGGGCAACGTCATGGGCCACATCCTGCGCTGGCGCGAAGCCGGCGGCGATGTCGCCGCGACGCGCTTTGCGTGGGACGTGTTCGTCGAGGCGGGCGACCCGGCGCTGATCGAGCCGGAGAAGCAGGGCAACATCCGCGGCGACATCTTCAGCTGCCCGGACGGTCTGTGGATCGACGCGATGGGCACGCTGTGGGTGCAGACAGACATGTCCGGCTCGCGCATCGGCAAGGGCGATTACGCCGGCTTCGGCAACAACCAGATGCTGGCGGTCGACCCGGCTACCGGCGTGTTCCGGCGCTTCCTCACCGGGCCGCGCGGCTGCGAGATCACCGGCTTTCACACCACGCCGGACAACCGCACCGCGTTCGTCAACATCCAGCACCCGGGCGAGGGCTGGCGCGCGCATCCGCGCGAGGTGTCGAACTGGCCGGACTACGACCCGAACGGCAGGCCGCGTTCGGCCACGGTGGTGATACGCAGGAAAGACGGAGGCATCGTCGGCACATGAAACGCGAAACCACACCGATCTGGACGCCATCCGAAGCCGCGGTCGAAGCCGCGCAGCTGACGCAGTTCGCGCGCTGGGTGACGCGCCGCGAGAAGCTCGAGCACAACACCTACGCCGATTTCTACCAGTGGTCGGTGGACGAGCCGGAAGCGTTCTGGAGCGCGGTCTGGGAGTGGTGCGGCCTGGTGGCCTCGAAGAAGGGCTCGACCGTGCTGGTCGATGGCGACAGGATGCCGGGGGCGAAATGGTTTCCCGAGGCGCGCCTCAATTACGCCGAGAACCTGATGCGCCGCGGCGACCGCGGCGACGCGCTCGTGTTCTGGGACGAAACCGGATTCCGCAAGCGGTTGTCGTACTCGGACCTGCACTCGGACGTGTCGCGCGCGGCGCAGGCGATGGCGCAACTGGGCATCCGTCCCGGCGACCGCGTCGCCGCCTTCATCCCCAACATGCCCGAGGCGATGGTGCTGGCGCTGGCGGCGATTTCGCTCGGCGCGGTGTGGTGCTCGTGCTCGCCCGATTTCGGCACCGACGGCGTCATCGACCGTTTCGGCCAGGTCGAGCCGAAGCTCCTTTTCTGCGCCGACGGCTACCGCTACGGCGGCAAGACCTTCGATTCGCTCGAGCGCGTCGCCGAGATCGCGGCGAAGCTGCCCAAGCTGAGGAAGGTGGTGGTGGTGCCGAACCTGGAGACGAAGCCCGACGTCTCCGACATACCCAAGGGCGTGCGTTTCGACGACTGGCTGTCGCAGTACCAGGCGAAGGCGGTCGAGTTCGTGCAGCTCCCGTTCGACCATCCCCTCTTCATCCTCTTCACCTCGGGCACCACGGGCAAGCCCAAGTGCATCGTGCACGGCGTCGGCGGGTCGCTGTTGCAGAACCTGAAGATGTACAAGCTGCAGTTCGACGTGCGCCCCGCGGACCGCTTCTTCTACTTCTGCACCACCAACTGGGTGGTGTGGAACCTGCTCTTCGGCGCGCTCGCCGCCGAGGCCGCGGTGATGTGCTACGACGGCTCGCCGTTCGAGCGCGGCGGCGCGATCCTGTTCGACTACGCGGAAGAGGAGAAGTGGACGCACTTCGGCACCTCGGCCAAGTACATCGACGCCATCGCCAAGCGAGGCCTGGAGCCGGCCACCACGCACGACCTTTCCGCGCTGCGCATGATCCTGTCGACCGGCTCGCCGCTGGTGCCGGAGAGCTACGACTACGTTTACGCGCACGTGAAGGCAGACGTCTGCCTGTCGTCGATCTCGGGCGGCACCGACATCATGTCGGCGTTTGCCGATGCGAACGCCATCCTGCCGGTGTACCGCGGCGAGCTGCAGTGCCGCTCGCTCGGCATGGCGGTCGAGGTCTACGACGAGGAGGGCAAGCCGGTGGTCGGGCAGAAGGGCGAGCTCGTCTGCACCAAACCCTTCCCGTCGATCCCGCTTTCGTTCTGGAACGACCCCGGCGGCAAGCGCTTCCACGAGGCCTATTTCGCGCGCTACCCGAACGTGTGGACGCACGGCGACTGGTGCGAGCTCACCGAGCGCGGCACGATGATCGTCTACGGCCGCTCGGACGCGACGCTCAATCCCGGCGGCGTGCGCATCGGCACCGCCGAGCTGTACAGCCAGGTCGAGCACGTGCACGAGGTGGAGGAATGCGTCGCCATCGGCCAGCTCTGGCCGCCCGAGCAGCCCACCGACACGCGCGTGCTGCTGTTCGTGCGGCTGCGGCCCGGCTACACGCTCGACGCCGCGCTCGAGGAGCGCATCCGTACGCGCATCCGCGACAACACCACGCCGCGCCACGTGCCGGCGAAGATCATCCAGGTGCCGGACATCCCGCGCACCAAGAACGGCAAGGTGGTGGAGCTCGCGGTGCGCTCGGTGGTGCACGGCATGCCGGTGGCGAACACCGACGCGCTCGCCAACCCGGAGGCGCTGCGGCTGTTTGAAAACCTGCGCGAACTCAGTGCAGCGTAGCTCGCCGCCCCTCGTAAATCCCCTGCAATAGCCGCAGGGAGCCCAGGCTCACCGCCTGGTGGTCGATGACGTGGCCGAGCTGCTCGACGATGTCCAGCGTCACCGGCACGTGCAGCGCCGACAGCACGCGCTCGGCGCGCTCGGCATGCACGCGCGACACGATCGTATCCGCGGCGCCGTGCACCAGGTGGATGCGCGCGCCGATGCGCGCGCCGGCGCGCGGCAGCCGCGCGAAGCGCGACGCGTAGGCCACCACCGCGCCGGCGATGCCGGGCACCGACTTCGCCATCTCTAGCGCCACGGTGCCGCCCTGCGAATAGCCGATCAGCACCGTGCGCCCGGGCGATACGCGGTGCTGCGCCTGCTCGCTCCTTACCAGGCCCTCCAGCCGCGGCAGGATCTCGCTGACGCGCTGCACGCGGTTGTCGTCGTTCAGCCCGCGCATCGAGAACCAATCGTTGCGCTCTCCGTCGCAGTCGGCGGCGCGAAAGCCGCTGGGCAGTACCAGCGCCGCGCTGGGAAAGCGCGCCTGGAAGCGGAACGCGAGCGGGATCATCGACTGCGCGCTGGCGCCGCTGCCGTGCAGGAACACGAACAGGTGCCCCGGGCGGCGAGCGGGTGCGGGCGAGAAACGATAGGTCTTGTGTGTCAGTGCCATCGTCCGGGGGCGCCGCCTTTGGCCTCGCCCCGGGGCCATTCTCGCCCCGCCTCGCGCCTTCTGTAAACTGTTTTCGACCTCTCCGGGAGCATTCCATGCAGCAACACGCACACCCGTCGGCGCGCACGCGCGGACAGTTCCTCCGCGCGTTCTGGTCCCTGACGCGCCCCTACTGGCAGTCCAGCCAGCGCGGCAAGGGCTTCGTGCTGCTCGCCGCGGTGATCTGCCTCGCGCTCGGCCTGGTATGGCTGGAGGTGCAGTTCAACGCCTGGTACAAGGACTTCTACGACAGCCTCGAAGCGAAGAACGCCGACAAGTTCTACGCCTCGCTGATGACCTTCACGATGATCGGCTTCGGCTTCATCGTCGTGTACGTCTACAAGCTCTACCTGCAGCAGATGCTGCAGATCGAATGGCGCACCTGGCTCACCGAGACCTTTCTCGCCGACTGGCTGAAGGACCGCGCCTATTACCGGCTCGAGCTGCTCGACGCCGGCACCGACAACCCCGACCAGCGGATCGCCGAGGACCTGCGGCTGTTCGTCGACCTGACGCTGATGCTGTCGCTGGGTCTCTTGTCCGCGCTGGTGACGCTCGGGTCCTTCGCGTGGATCCTGTGGACGCTGTCCGGGCCGCTCGTGCTGCCGGAATCGATCCCGCTGGTCGGCGGCATGTCGATCCCGGGGTACCTCGTCTGGTGCGCGGTGCTGTACGCCGTGTTCGGCACCGCGTTCACGCACCTGATCGGCCGCCGGCTGATCAGGCTGGACTACGACCAGCAGCGCTTCGAGGCCGATTTCCGCTACAGCCTGGTGCGGCTGCGCGAGAACGCCGAGGGCGTGGCGCTGTACGGCGGCGAGCGCGACGAGAACGGCGTGTTCCGCACGCGCTTCTCGCACGTGATCACCAACTGGTGGGAGATCATGAAGAAGCGCAAGCAACTGGGCTGGTTCACCTACTCGATCGACCAGCTCGCCATCGTGTTCCCGTACGTGGTGGTCGCGCCGCGCTATTTTTCCGGCGCGATCGCGCTCGGCACGCTGGTGCAGACCGCGACCGCGTTCGGCCAGGTGAGGAACGCGCTCTCCTGGTTCATCGAGGCCTACGTGCGGCTCGCCGAATGGAAGGCCACCGTGGACCGCCTGACAGGATTCGCCGAGGCGCTGGAGCGCGCGCGCATCGAGGCCGCGCGCCTGGACGGCGAGCGCACGGAAGGCTCGCGCGCGGGTGTGCTGTCGCTCGACGCATTGTCGGTGTCGCTGCCGCAGGGGAAACCGCTGCTCGCGCCCACGTCGCTGGAATTCAGGCAGGGCGAGCACGTGCTGGTCACCGGCGCCTCGGGGTCGGGCAAGTCGACGCTGTTCCGTTCGCTCGCCGGCATCTGGCCGTACTGGAAGGGGCGCATCGTGCTGCCGCGCGGCGCGCGGCTGCTGTTCCTGCCGCAGAAGCCATACTTTCCCATCGGTTCGCTGAAGCTCGCGGTGTGCTATCCGGGCGAAGCCGCGACGGTGGGCGACGACGAGGCGCGCGAGGCGCTCGAGGCGGTGGGCCTCGCGCACCTCGCCGGCGAACTCGAGCGCGAGGACGCATGGGGTCGCGTGCTCTCGGGCGGCGAGCAGCAGCGGCTGGCGTTCGCGCGCGCGCTCGTCAACCGGCCGGACTGGCTGTTCCTCGACGAAGCGACCGCGTCGCTGCCGGACGACGTGCAGGCGGCGCTGTACCGGCTGCTGCGCGAGCGGCTGCCCGGTACCACGCTGGTGTCGATCGGCCACCGGCCGGAGCTGGCCGCGTTCCACGACCGCCGGCTCGCCTGGCGCGGCGAAGCGCTGGCGGCGACCTAGCCGCCGTGCACGCGGCGCGAGTCCTCGGGCGCCTGCGCGCGCTCGTGCATGTCGTAGTCGCGCAGCACCTGCGCGACGCGCAGCCGGTAGCCGGCGAAGAGCCCGCCGCGGCCGGCTTCCTGCGCGCGGCGGTGTTCTTCCAGGTTGCGCCACTGGCGCACCGCATCCTCGTCGCGCCAGTAGGACAGCGACAGCATCCTGCCCGGCTGCGACAGGCTCTCGAAGCGTTCGATGGAGATGAAGCCGTCGGCCTTCTCCAGCAGCGGGCGCAGGCTCGCCGCGGTGTCCAGGTAGGCCTGCCTCGACTCGGCCTGCGGTTCGAATTCGAAGATGACTGCGATCATGTCTGCGCCTCGCGTACTCGCCGGGTTGCGATGCCGCGCAGCATAAGCCCTTGCGCGGGCGAGGCGCGGGCTGGCCGCATGCCGGCGCGCGGCGGTAGCATCGGGCGGTCCATGGACCGGGGCCGGGAACACGCGCGATGACACTGGGGGAACGCCTGCGCTGGGCGAGCGCGCCGATCCAGCGGCGCAGCCTCGCGTTGCTGTGGGGTGGCCTCGCCGCGTTCCTTGCCGCGGGCTGGCTCTTCACCATGGCGGACCTGCCCGGCGCCGCCGGCCTGCTGCTCTACCCGTTGCTCGTCGCGAGCTGGGTCGCGGCGATGTGCGGCGCGATCGGCTACGTGCGCTGGATGCTCGCCGATGCGCGCGCCGACGCGGCGAGGGAGGTTCAACCGCCGCGCGAGGATTGAGCGCGGGCTTCGTGTTAGCTTCGCGGGACCATGATCTTCCTCGTCATCAGCCATCCGCGCCCCGAGCGCCCGTCCATGGTCGCGCCGCGGCGCATGGATTTCTGGCGCTGGATCGCGCCCAAGCTCAAATCCCGCGAGGCGCTGTGGGCCTACCCGCGCGTCGGCCGCGGCGTCGCCGCCGCCTTCGACGTCGCCTCGCACGAGGCGCTGCACGCGCTGCTCACCGAGTGGGCCGAGATGGTGCCTGCCGAGTTCGACGTCTATCCGCTGCTGGACGCCGCGAAGGCGCAGCGCATGCTCGGCGCGCCGCGCCGCGCGAAGAAGAAACACCGCTAGGAGCCTGGAGCCCGCGATGCGCATCGGCATGCTGATCTTTCCCGACATGACGCAACTGGATTTCACCGGCCCGTACGAGGTGTTCTCGCAGGTCCCCGGCGCCACGCTGCACGTGATCGCCGCGGGCGCGCAGCCGGTGGCCGCGAAGGGCGGGCTGAAGTTCGTCCCGGACACCACGCTCGCGGATGCGCCGCAGCTCGACCTGGTGTTCGTGCCCGGCGGCCCGGGCGTGGGCGCGCTGATGGAGGATCGCGCGGTGCTGGAGTTCCTGCGCCGCCAGGCGGAGAAAGCGCAGTACGTCACCGCGGTGTGCACCGGCGCGCTGGTGCTGGGCGCGGCGGGCCTCCTGAAGGGCTACCGCGCGGCGACGCACTGGCTGTCGATGGACCTGCTGCCGGTGTTCGGCGCGATCCCCGTCGCCGAGCGCGTCGTCATCGACCGCAACCGCATCACCGGCGGCGGCGTCACCGCCGGCATCGACTTCGCGCTCGTCATCGCCGGCAAGGTGGCGGGCGAGGACGTGGCCAAGTCGATACAACTGCTGATCGAATACAACCCCGCGCCGCCCTGGGCCTGCGGCCACCCAGCCACCGCCGACCCCGGCGTGGTCGACAAGGTGCGCCAGCAGCGCGCGCCGATGCAGGCCGCGCGCCTCGCGCAGGCAAAGCGCGCTGCGGAGCTGTATTGCTGAGCGGTCGCCTTCACACGTGATGCGCGCCCTGTCGGCCACCCCCGGAGTTGGGTAGGATAAAAATATGAGCGCAGCCCTGAAGAGCCTTGGAATCGAGCGCCTCAGCGTTGACGAGAGAATTGCGCTCGTTGAAGAAATATGGGACAGCATCGCCGAGGTGACACCCCTTACCGAGGCACAGCGCCGGGAACTGGATCGGCGGCTGGAGGATCACGAAGCGAACCCGGATGACGTAGTGCCCTGGGAGGCCGTCAAGGCGGCCATCGAAGCGCGCCTGAAGAGATGACGCTCAAGGTCGTCTTTCGGCCAGCTGCCCGGGCCGAATTCGACGGCGCTTCTCTCTGGTACGAAGACCGGCAACCCGGTCTGGGAATTCAGTTCGTGGCGGAGATCGACCGTGTAATCGATCTCGCGTCCAGGTACCCCGACCGGTACCCGGTCAAGCATAAAGAGATCCGCTGCATTCCGGCGCGTCGCTTTCCCTATTCGATGTTCTACACGCGCTCGATTCGCGCGGGCGCGCCGAACCGGCTGAATGCGGGGAGAATCCGAATCCCGCAAGCCTCTGCTTCAGGCCGGTACGGAAACGGGGGCAGTTGCGCGATGCGCCTTCAGACCCGGAGCTTGTCCATGAGCACCAGACCGATCGTCATATGCGCGTTCCTGGTGATGGCCTTCGGGCTTGCCGTTCAGGATGCGCACTCCCAGCAACGGCCAAAGCTGAACTGGGAAACGATCTGGATCCCGGCGAACGAGCGCGGCGTCCAGGATCCGGTCCGGGACATCAAGCTCGAAGCGAACATCGTCAAGCCGGACGGCAAGGGTCCTTTCCCGGTCGCCATCATCAGTCATGGCTCGACCGGGCGGGGTCGCGTCCCGGTCAGCCAGACGCTGCGGTCGGATTTCGTCGCAAGCGAGTTCCTCAAGCACGGCTTCGCGGTCGTCGCGCCGATGCGCAGCGGCCGCGGACAATCGGGCGGCGCGTACGACGAGCCCTACGACTGCGATGGCGCCGCGGCTGCCGGCGGCTTGCAGAACGCGATGCGGGATACCGACCACGTGGTGGCGTACGTGAGGACGCGGCCCGAGTTCGACATCTCGCGCCTGGTGCTGTCCGGAAACTCGCGCGGCGGCATCCTCTCGGTGCTGTATGCGTCGCAGCGGCCGGGCGTGGCGCGCGGTGTGGTCAACTTTGTCGGCGTCTGGACGAACGACACCTGCTCGAACCGGGCCGGAGGATTCAACGAGAAGGTCTTCAGGGACGCCGGAACCGCTTCGGCAGCCGCGCACGTTCCCATGCTCTTCCTCTACGCGGGGAACGACAGCCACTACGCGCCGGACTCGGCGAGGAACTTCGCCGCGCTTGTCCAGCAATCCGGAGGAAGCGTGCAGTTGCAGCTGTACGGCGCGGTCGGCAGCGACGGCCACCGGCTGTTCGCGCATCCGGACGTCTGGGGGCCGGATTTCCATGGTTTCCTCGACAAGCTCGGGTTTCCCCGAGTCAGGGAGTGATGGCGCACCCGGCAGGCCGGAAGCGAAGGTCCGTGCCCGGCCGCGTGCGCAGGCTTGCGCGCAAGGAGTCGCACATGGCCACGACAATCGCGATCGATCCGGCGCTTCGGCGCGGCACCGATGGCATCCACTGATCCCGCGACGCCCGAGCCGCGCGCCGAGGCATCGCGCGGCAGGGAGATCCTGGTCGACGCCGCGCAGCGCGAACGCGAGCGCAGCGCGCTGCGAAAAATCCGCGACAAGCTGAACGCGATCGGCAAGGAGGAGGACGAACTGCGCCGGCACCGGCGCATCGCCCTGTGGATCGCCGTCGCGCTGCTCATCGTGGCAGCAGCGCTGCTGGCGAACCTGCTGGTCAAGCCGAAGGAACTGTCCGGCCCGCCAATCCAGATCCCCGCGCCCGCGCCGCAAGCGAAGTGAAACCCGGCGGCGCGGGTTCGCCGCCTTGCACTAGCGTCATGGCGGGATTGGCAAGCGGTTCGCGCGATGCTGTTATCGAAGTGTTTCCCCGGCCGGTGTGAGCTAACGCACCGCGCGGGATGGAAGAACCGCGGTCGCGAGGGCAGAATAGGGGCGGTGTTAGTTGACAGATCTGTCAACTAATTTGTCAACCAATACACGTTAGGCTGCACAACAGTGACCGCCGAGATTGTTATCGCCGCTATCGGCGTCATCGTTTCCGTTTTGGTGTACGTCGCTGGGGTGAAGAGAGGCGAGCGGCAAGAGCGTCTTCGGCAGGAGCATGAACGGAGATTGCAGGACACCCGGCAAGCTCATGAGCGCCAGCTAGAGGGTGACCGTCAAGAGCATGAGCGGCAGTTGGAGCATGAAAGGCAGCAGCAACAGCTGGCTTCAAAAGTTGCCGATGAATACGTTGATATGGTTCGCCGACGCTATGACTCAGGAATATCGGCAATGTCCCGCCTTAACCTAGCCTCGCTAGGCTCGGATGGGTTAATACGTAGAGCAATAGAGGAAATGGGAGCTAGGACCGGAAGAGATCCATGGGGTGCTTTCGCACCGCAGGTGCAAGACCTAGACCTCATGGCGTTCTTTTCGTATGTACGGGACCGACGCGTCAAATTCTCAGAGACGCCGCTCGAGAATGTCATTGAAAAGGTTCGTCGCGCTGGAGGTGTGCGTACTGCCTAACCGCGCGTTCGAAGGGGCGCGCATGAAGCTGCGCGCCCTTCAACGCGGACGTTGAACCGAGAAGTTCGGGTCGGCGTACAATTTGCCGCCTGAGGATCCGCCATGAGCGAAGTCGAGCAGATCGAGGCCCGCATCAGGAAACTGTCGCCTGAGGAACTGGCGAGGCTGCGGGCATGGTTCGCGGAGTTCGACGCGAAGGCCTGGGACCGGCAGATCGAAGCGGACTCCAAGGCAGGAAAACTCGATCAACTCATCGAGAAGTCCAAGGCGGAGCACAAGGCGGGGAAGAGCACCCCGCTTTGAAGCACTGGGCCTCCGCAGGCTTCTGGGCCTGCTACGACGCCCTGCCTGCCAGGGTACGCGCTACCGCGGACAAGAACTTCGAGTTGCTGAAAACCGACCCGAGACATCCGTCGCTTCACTTCAAGCGGGTCGGAACCGTCTGGTCCGCTCGCGTGGGTGAGGGCTATCGGGCACTCGCGCACGACGTCGAGGGCGGCATCAAGTGGTTCTGGATCGGCTCGCATGCGGAGTACGACAAGTTGATTGGCTAAGCACCCGCCACCGCCGGGAGGCATGACGGGACGTCAAGAAAGAGGAATGGATGGATCTGGGCCTGAAAGGCAAGTTCGCCCTCGTCACCGGGGGCAGCATGGGAATCGGCAAGGCGGCGGCGCTGGCGCTGGCGGCGGAAGGCTGCCGCATCGCCATCGGCGCGCGCGGCAGGGAGGCGCTCGACGCCGCCGCGGCGGAAATCGGCGGCGGCACGCTGGCGGTGCAGGTGGACTGCACCAAACCCGCCGACATCCGCCGCATGGTGGACGAAGTCGTCGCGCGCTTCGGCCGCATCGACGTGCTGGTCAACAGCGTCGGCTCGGCCAAGTCCGGCAACTTCCTCGAGCTCGCCGACGAGGACTGGCGCTCGAGCCTCGACCTCAAGCTCTACGGCATCGTGCACACCTGCCGCGAGGTCGTGCCGCACATGCGGCGCCAGCGCTGGGGGCGCATCGTCAACGTCATCGGCCATCGCGGCCGCCAGCCCGAGACGCAGGCCATGCCCGCGGGCGTGGCCAATGCCGGCCTGATCAACTTCACCAAGGCGCTCGGCGACGAGGTGGTGCGCGACGGCATCCTCGTCAACGGCGTCAGCCCCTGCCCGATGGAGACGCGGCGCCTGGACTACATGGTGCAGGCCAAGGCCGCGATGATGGGCATCTCGGAAGAGGCGGCGCGCGACGAATTCCTGCACGACATCCCGATCGGCCGCTTCGCGCGGCCCGAGGAGATCGCGCCGCTGATCGCCTTCCTCGCGTCCGAGCGGAACAGCTACATCAGCGGTACCACCATCGCCATCGACGGCGGCGCCACGCGCACCGCCTGACGGGCGCACGCCGCCGCGGAGAGGATCCCATGTCCTACATCGAGGAATCGCTGTCCACCGGAGAGAAGGTCGAGGCGCGGTTCCGGCTGCACTGGGTGTCGAAGCTGCCGATGGTGATGTGGATCGTCCTCGGCATTCCGACGCTCGGGCTGACGTGGCTGGTGGCGATCTACGAGTACCTGCGGCTCAGGTACATGGAGCAGGGCATCACGAACAAGCGCGTGATCCTCAAGCGCGGCATCATCAGCCGCAGGACCGAGGAAATGAAAATCGCGTCCATCGAGACCGTCGAGATCGACCAGGGGGTGTTCGGCCGCATGCTCGGCTTCGGCACCGTGAAGGTCACCGGGCGCGGCATCAGCGACGTGGTGTTCCGCGGCATGGACGATCCCATGGCGGTGAAGCGGCAGATCGAAAGCATCAGCCACCCGGCATCCTGAGCCGGCGGTTCCCTCAGGCGTCGCCGCGCTGCGCCGCCGCGGTGCGCCGCAGGATGTCGATGAACACCTCCATCGCCGGGCTGCGCGGGCGCTTGGCGCGCGTGATCAGCGCGACCGGCCCGTAGAGGTCCTTCAGCGGCACCGGCAGTACGTGGATCAGCCGCAGGCGCGCGAAGTGGCGCGCGATGTCGGCCGGCATCACGCCGAGCATGCGCGTCTCCTGCAGCATCGTCAGGTTGGTCAGCAGCGACACCGATTCGATGGCGTTGCGCGGGCGCGCGCCGGCCTGCGCCATGAACAGGATGTCGAAGCGCTGGCGCACCGGCGCCGAGGGCGCGGGGAGGATCCAGCGCTCGCCCGCCAGCGCCGCCAGGCGCAAGCGGCCGGCGCGCGCGAGCGGGTTGCCGCGCCCGCAGACGATGCGGAAGTCGTCGCCGTAGAGCACCTCGTGCTCGAGGTCGTCCATCTGCGCGCCGCCCATCACGCGCCCGAGCATCAGGTCGATCTCGCCGCGCTTCAGCGCGCCGACCAGCATGTCGTGCGCGCCTTCCTGGATGGAGATGCGCAGCTCCGGCTGCAGCGCGGCGAGCGCGGCCACGCTGCGCGGCAGCACCACCGAGGCGGTGGAGGCCATGGCGCCGATGGTCAGCGTGCCGGCGGCACCCTCGGCGAGCGCGCGTATGCCCTCGTGCGCGGCGTCCAGGTCGGCGAGCAGCGCGTGCGCGCGCCGGATCATCTCGGCGCCGTACAGCGTCGGCTCCATGCCGCGGCGCGAGCGCTCGAAGAGCTTCACCCCCAGCGCCGCCTCGACCTCGTGCAGCAGGCGGGTCGCGGTGGGCTGCGTCATCGCCAGTTGCGCCGCGGCGCGGCGCAGGTTCCCGGATTCCCCCAGCACCGACACCAGCAGCAGCTGGCGCAGCTTGATGCGGTTGCGCAGGAACCAGGCGGGCGGGATGCGCGCGGCGGCGTCGGGCATGGCGGCCATGGTAGCGCTTCATGATATCGAAAGCGGGATCGATCCATGCCGAATGCCGATTATGCTGGCATCACGCAGCGGCGTAAGGTCACGGGCTGCACGAGGAGAGACGGTGTCGGCAGCATTCGACGTGGACCTGTACTGGTCGTTCCGCAGCCCCTACAGTTACCTTGCGCTGGACCGCGTCAAGCGCATGGCGGCGGACTACGGCGTGGTGTGGCACGTGAGGATCGTCTACCCGCTCGCGGTGCGTAAGCCCGAGCACTTCGCGCGCCTCGATCCGCTGGCGCGGCCGTATTTCTACCGCGACTGCGTGCGCGTCGCTGAGTACCTGGGGCTGCCGTTCCGGCGGCCGGAGCCCGACCCGATCGCGCAAGACCCGGTGACGCTGGAGATCGCGCCGCAGCAGCCGCACATCCGCCGGCTGACGCTGCTGGGCGCGGAAGCGACGCTGCGCGGCCGCGCGCTGGAATTCATCGACGAGGTGAGTCGCCTGCTGTGGAACGGCGAGGTAAGCGGCTGGGACCGCGGGGAGCACCTTGCGCTCGCCGCGCAACGCGCGGGGCTGAACCTCGCCGACATGGAGCGCGCGATCGCCGCCGACCCGGCGGCGCGCGAGTCGCTCATCGAGCACAACCAGGCGGCGCAGCGCGCCGCCGGGCACTGGGGCGTGCCGATGTTCGTCTACGCGGGCGAGCCGTTCTTCGGCCAGGACCGCATGGACATGCTGCTGTGGCGCATGCAGCGCAACGGCCTGCGCCGCCGCGCCGCGCAGGGCGAGGGACTCACCCGGTAACGGCACAGGCAGTCAACGCAACCAACACGCAGTCAGATCGAGGAGAAACCATGTTCAGCAAAGCGCTCAAGCACCTTGTCGTCGCCGCCTCCGCGCTCGCCGCGACCGCGGCCCAGGCCGAGTACCCGGAAAAGCCGATCCGGCTGGTGGTGCCGTTCGCCGCCGGCGGGCCGAGCGACATCCTCGCGCGCATGCTCGCCGACGGCCTGAGCACGCGCCTCGGCGCGAGCATCATCACCGAGAACAAGCCGGGCGCCGGCGGCAACATCGGCACCGAGCAGGTGGCGAAGTCGGCGCCGGACGGCCATACGCTGGTGATCGGCTACATCGGTCCGCTGGCGATCAACCCGTGGCTGTTCCCGAAGCTGGGCTACAAGCCGCTGCAGGACCTGACGCCGGTGAGCCTGCTTACGACGACGCCGCTGGTGGTCGTCGTGCATCCCGCGCTGCAGGCGAAGAACATGGCCGACATCGTCAAGCTCTCCAAGGCCGACCCCAAGGGCTTGAGCTACGCGTCCGGCGGCAACGGCTCGGCGAACCACATGGCGGCGGAGCTCTTTCGCCTCGCCTCCGGCGCGAACCTGGTGCACATCCCGTACAAGGGCATCGCGCCCGCCACCACCGACGTCATGGCCGGCCAGGTGCCGATGATCTTCAACGGGCTGTCGCTGTCGGTGAAGCAGGTGAAGGCAGGCAAGCTGCGCGCGCTGGCGGTGACGACGAAGGATCGCGCGCCGCTGCTGCCCGAGGTGCCGACCATGCAGGAGGAAGGCTACAAGGGCTACGACGTGTCGGCCTGGTTCGGGCTGCTCGGGCCGGCGAAGCTGCCGGCGCCGGTGCTCGCGCGGCTGGAGAAGGCCACCAACGACGTCATGCGCACGCCGGAGTCCGTCGCTCGCGTCGAAGGGCTGGGCATGAGCGCGCGGCCGGGCAGCTCGCAGGAGTTCGCGCGCTTCATGAAGCAGGAACTGGACGTCTGGGGCAAGGTGGTGAAGGATGCCGGCCTGAAGGTCGATTGAGACTCGCGCGATGAAAAAGCCCCTGAACGTCCTGCACGTGATGTGCGACCAGATGATCTCGTCGGTGCTGCGCCCCTGGGGCAACCGCATCGCGAAGACGCCGCACATCGACGCGCTGGCGGCGCGGGGCGCGGTGTTCGAGAACCACTACTGCAACTTCCCGCTGTGCGCGCCCTCGCGCGCGTCGATGCTGACCGGGCGCCTGGCGACGCGGCTGGGCGTGTTCGACAACGCCGCCGACTACCCGTCGCAGGCGCCGACCATCCCGTACTACATGGCGGCGCTCGGCTACCACACCGCGCTGTCGGGCAAGATGCACTTCGTCGGCGCCGACCAGCTGCACGGCTACCAGGAGCGGCTCACCACCGACATCTACCCGGCGGACTTCGGCTGGACGCCGGACTGGCGGCAGGCGATCCCGGTCGCTTCCACCGGCGTCAACCTGAGAAGCGTGGTCGAGGCGGGCACCTGCCGCCGCAACCTGCAGCTCGACTACGACGACGAGGTGGGCGCGAAGGCGGTGCAGTGGCTCTACGACTATGGCCGCATGGCGGACGCGAAGCCGTTCTTCTTCACCGTGTCGTTCAGCCATCCGCACAATCCGTACGTGATCACGCAGCCGTACTGGGACCTGTACGAGCACGCCGAGATCGACATGCCGCGGGTCGGCCCGATCCCGTTCGACGAGCTCGATGCGCACAGCCGGCGCCTGGCGAAGGTGTACAAGTTCGCGCAGTACAAGGTGACGCCGGAAGACGTGCGGCGCGCGCGCCACGCCTACTACGGCATGGTGAGCTACGTCGACGACCACGTCGGCAGGCTCGTCGCCGCGCTGCGCGACATGGACCTGGAGGAAAACACCGTCGTGGTGTTCAACTCCGACCACGGCGACATGCTCGGCGAGCGCGGCCTCTGGTACAAGTGGATGCACTTCGAGGGCGCGATGCGCATCCCGCTGATCGTGTCGGTGCCGGGTGCGAAGGCGACGCGCATTGCCGCGCCGGTGTCGCTCATCGACCTGTTGCCCACGCTGGTGGACGTCGGCTCGATGAGCGGGCGCGCGGTCGAGCAGGTGGCCGAGACCGAGGGCACGAGCCTGCTGCCGGCGATCCTCGGGCAGGCGGCGCTGTCGCCCGAGCGCCCGGTGTATTCGGAGATGACCGCCGACGGCACCGTGAACCCCGGCCTGATGGTGCGCAAGGGCGACTGGAAGTACATCGTCTGCGAAGGCGATCCGCCGATGCTCTTCAACCTGAAGCGGGACCCGGACGAGGTGTCGAACCTCGCCGGCACCCCTGCCGCCGCGGCGGTCGAGCAAGAGCTTGCGGCGCTGGTGGCGAAGAACTGGGACGCCGCCGCGCTGAAGGTGGAGATGCGCGAAAGCGCGCGCCGCAGGCAGTTCATCCAGCAGGCGCGCAACGATTCGGGTGCGCCGGCCTGGGACTACCAGCCGTTCAGGGACGCGACGAAACAGTACGTGCGCGGCGGCGGCGCCGCGGCCGGCGCCACCGCCACCAAGGCACGCGCGCGCTACCCCTTCGTGCCGCCGAAGCCGCCCGACAATCCGGAGTAGGCGCTTCGGCTAAAGTAGGCGCTTCCAATCCAGCGCAGGACGGCACGATGAGCGAAGCGCAGTTCCATGGCGTGTTTCCCTACCTGGTGTCGCCGGTCAAGCCCTCGGGCGAGGTCGACGCCGAGGTGCTCGGCAGGCTGAGCGACGACCTCATCAAGGCCGGCGTGCACGGGCTGACGCCGCTCGGCTCGACCGGCGAATTCGCGTATCTCACGCGCGAGCAGCGCCGGCGCGTGGTCGAGGTCGTGGTCGAGGCCGCCGCGGGCCGAGTGCCGGTGGTGGCCGGTGTCGCCTCCACCACCACCGACGACGCGGTGCTGCAGGCGCGCGATTACGAGAAGCTCGGCTGCGACGGCATCCTCGCGATCCTGGAGGCGTACTTCCCGATCGCGGATGAAGGCGTGCACGCGTACTTCAAGGCGATCGCCGACGCGGTGGGCCTGCCGGTGGTGCTGTACACCAACCCGAACTTCCAGCGCTCGGACCTCAGCCTGCCGGTGATCGAGCGCCTGTCGCGCGTGGCGAACATCGGCTACATCAAGGATGCGTCCAGCAACACCGGGCGGCTGCTGTCCATCATCAACCGCGTCGAGGGCCGCATGCAGGTGTTCGCCGCCTCGGCGCACATCCCGGTGTGCGTGATGATGATCGGCGGCGTCGGCTGGATGGCCGGGCCGGCCTGCGTCGCGCCGCGCCAGAGCGTCGAGCTGTACGAGCTGTGCAGGCGCGGCGACTGGGCCGCGGCGATGCAGCGCCAGCGCCCGCTGTGGGCGCTGAACCAGGCGTTCGCGAAGTACAACCTCGCCGCCTGCATCAAGGGCGGGCTCGCGCTGCAGGGCTATGCCGTTGGCGCGCCGCTTGCGCCGCAGGCGCCGCTGTCGCCGGAAGGCGTGGAAGAGGTGCGCCGCGCGCTGGGAGCGATCGGGGCGTTGTAGGTGGATACGCGCTGTCCTGCCTGCGGCGCGGCCCTCGGCAAGCGCAAGCTCGCCGCGGCCATCGTCGCGCGCATGGACATGGACTGCATGCACTGCAAGGCGAGGATCAGGCTGAACCTGCATCCGCTCGAGCTGCGCATCGTGCTCCTCGCCAGCGCCGCGTTCGTCGCGGCGGCACTGCTCGCCACCCTGATGCAGAGCGACGCGCTGATGCTGCTCGCCTTCGGCGTCGCGGCGGCGGGCGCGATCGCGCTCGAGGTGCACGAGCGCGTGCGGCTGCGCGACTGGCCGCGCTATGCGCGCACCGAGCCGCCCGGCGGCACTGCGCCGCCTCAGTAGACGAAGGCCCGCACCAGGTTCAGGTCGCCGATCTTGCGCAGCGGCACGACGAAGCTCTCGCGCCGCTCGCGCAGCGTGTTCTCGTGCACGATCAGGCTCACGCGCGCGGTGATGAGGTCGCGCTCGCGCGTGGATTCGTCGAAGTGGTAGCCCGAGGCGCCGAAGTTGCCCCAGTAGTTGACGTACACGCGCCACGCGCCGCGGTGCGGCGCGGTGACCGAGAAGATCTCGGGCCCCGCACCGTCCACGCTGTCGACGTCGAAGCCGCCGCCAGCGGCGAGCACCGGCCGCGCCCAGTAGGCGTGCTGGCCGTCGGGCGCGAGCACATGCAGGTCGACTTCTGCCTGCGGGTCGTCCCAGGTCAGCACCATGCGCAGCTGCGCCTGCGGCCGGCTCGCGTTGGCCTCGTAGAACTGCACGCGCTTCGCCTTGCCATCGGGCAGGCGCACCTCCACCCCGTTGGAGCCGGCGCCGAACGCCCAGGGCCGCGCGAAGGCGCCGTCCTTGCCGGTGTACAGCGGCATCGGGTTGCCGTTCACCACCAGCGTCGGCGGCCGGCGCGACTGGCCCGCGGCCTTCAGCGTGCCGGCGATCAGCGCGCGGTGCTTCTGGCCGCCGCGATCTATCGGCGGCGTCGGGTAGGCGTGGCGCACCTCGCCCGCGGCGTCGACGAGGCCGCTGTGGTTCCAGCCGCCGGTCGGGCGCTGCAGCGACACCTGCCCCTGCGCCAGGGCGCTCGCGCAGGCCGACGCCAGGACCAGCAGCAGCGCGGCGCGCATCAGCGGTAGGCGAACGAGGCCACGCGGGTCAGTTCGCCGGGCTTGCGCATCGGCACGCGAAAGCTGCGCACGGTTTCGCGGTCGGTGCCTTCGCCCGCGACCACCGCGAGCTGCGCGGTGGTGACGATGCCGCGGTGCTCCTCGCCGCCGGCGCCGAAGTAGTTGACGAACACGTGCCAGATGCCGGGCGCGGGCGCGGCGCTGGCGTAGATCTCGGGGCCGTAGCCGGTGGTGACATCCACGTCCAGCGCGCCGCCGCTCGCGCCGACGCGATGCGCGTAGTACACGTGCTCGCCGTCGGGCGCGATGACGTGCAGGTCGAGGTCGGTGCCGTCGGTATCCCACGAAAGCACGATGCGCAGCCGCGCCTGCGGCCGCAGCGCGTTCGCGTCGTAGAACTGCGCACGGCGCCGCGCCTTGCCGTCGGCCGAGCGCACCTCGACCGCGTTCGAGCGCGCGGCGAAGGAGTACGCGCGCGCGAAGGCGCCGGTCTCGTCGGTGGGCAGCGGCATGGCGATGCCGTTCACCACCAGCGTGCCCGGGCGCCGGTCGCCGCGCGGCGCTTTCGGCGCGCTCGCGATGCGGCCGCGGATCAGCGACGCGTTGCCGTGCACGCCGGTATTGGCGGAGGACGCCGGGTAGTTCACTTCCTGGATGAAGCCGGATTCGCCACCGCCGTGGCGCCAGCCGCCGACCGGCAGTTCGATCGCGGCCTGCGCGAACGCGCCGCCGGCGAGGCTGCACAGGACGATGGCGGCGAGCGCGCGCAAGGTTCAGAGCTCCAGCAGCCGGCGCGCGAGGCGCTCGACATAGGCCTCGTCCGCGCCGTTCGGATGAAAGCGCAGCGCAAGGTGCAGGTACTCGTGCGCCAGCGCAAGGCGGCCTTCGCGCGTGCGCCAGTCGCGCGCGTAGATGCGCAGCCGCTGCTGGTCGGCGTAGGGGTTGCCGCCGGCGAGCGCGCAGACGCGCAGCGGCGCGCCGGGCGGCTCGAAGCCGGGCTCGCCGTGCAGCTGCCTGCGCCAGCCGTCGGCTGCGCGCGCGAGCCAGGCCTCGGCTTCGCCGATGCGCCTGCAGTCCTCGCCGCCGGCGAGGCCGGCGAGCTCGGCCTCCGGGTAGGCGCGCGCGAGGATGGCGTCGAAGCCCGCGCCATCGCGCGACCACTCGAGCGCGTCGCGCCAGGACATCCGGTTCGGCGCCGGCGCGTCGCGGTGGTAGCGCACCGGGACTCCGCGCAACACCAGGTCGTCGGTGAACTTCGCCGCCGCAAGCGCCTGCGCGCTGGGCGGATTCGGGCTGACGCGCTGCGTGCGCGTGGAATCGGCAATGCGCCAGCAGCCGGCCTCGAAGCCGGCGTTTTGCACCAGGTAGCTGCGCGCCGCCACCGCCAGCGCGCGCGCTGCCGCGGTTTGCGCGCCGCCGCCTTCGCGGTCGATGACGCGCGCGACGTAGTCGTTCAGCGTGAAGCGGCCGCTGATGCGCCTGTCCGCGTCGATCGCGAGCTCGCCGCGCGCGCCGGCGTCGATGCGCAGCCAGTTGCCGTTCTCGAACGCGATGCGATAGGCGCCATGCATGCGGCCCGTCGCCGCCGGCAGCACTGCCTTGACCGGATAGCGGACGAAGAAGTCCACCTCGACGCAAGGCGCCTGCGCGGGCTCGCGGTCGCGCGGTTCGGGCAGCGCAGCGGCAAGCGCCTGCGCGTGGCTGCGCAACGCGCTGCGGCTTGCGCCGCGCGCGCCGAACCAGAACGGCGTGCCATCCGCGAGCCAGCCGGCGGCGCCGCCCATGCCGTCCCAGGTCCAGGTCTTGAAGCGCACGCCGCTGCCGAGGGCGCGCCAGGCGTCGCGGCCGTAGCCGGCAAGGCTGACTTCCAGCAGTGCGCGCCGCGCTTCGCCACGCGCGGCGACCGACAGGCCATCCAGCGCTTCCAGGATGTCGCGCACGCTGGCGCGCGAATCCTCGCGCCAGCGCGGCGGCGGCAGGCCGAGCCGCCGATGGTCGAAGTAAGCGCCGCAGGAGCGCGCGAGCGCCACGTCGCGCCCTATGCTCTCGCCGGGGGCGCAGCAATGGTGTTCCGGGTCGCTCGCCTTGCGCGCGTGGCTGGTGCAGACATACGGCGGCTCCTGCGCGTTTGCATCGACGAGCTGCGCGTAGGTGAAGAGCTTCCACAGGCTGCCGACCGGCACCGGCGCAGCGGGCAGGTTGCGGCCTGCAAGCTCGCCGTCGCGCAGCCATGCGGCGCCGAAGTTGGCGCTCGCCGCCAGCGCCGAGGCGAACACGGTGAGGGCGGCGGCAAGGCTAGCGAATCTCGATGCGCGCACGCGGCCGCTCCTCGAAGGCCTTCTGCTCCGGCTGGTACATGCGCGTGTAGCGCACCGGTGGCAGCGCATAGCTACCCGCCTGCGCGACGCGCAGCAAATGGCCGATGCTCAACTCGCCCGTGAGTTCTTCCACCGGGAAGGCGTAGCCGGTGGGATTGGACTCGAACCTGGCGCGCTCGAGCGCGGCCGCCTCCTTGCTGCCCGGTTTCCTTACCGCGATGCCCCAGGTAGAGCGGTCCGCGCTGGCGCCGGGCGGCAGCGCCACCTCGACGACGCCGTAGCGCAGCCGTGCGCCAAGGCGCGGCTTCAGCACGATTTCGTCCAGGTACAGCGCATCGGTCTGCAACGGCGTATTCGCGCCCACCGCTTCCAGGGCGTATTCCGCGGGCGCGGCGGCTGGATCGAGCGGCGCGGGTGGGCCGTCACCTGAGCGCGCGGCGGGCTTTGCCGCAGGCTGCGCGCTCGCGTCGATGCGCGTCAGGCGCCAGATGCGCCGCTCTATCGTCAGCGGCAGCGTGCTGCGCTCGGGTTCGCGCGAGGCGTAGCTGACGATGGCCTGCGTGCCTGCCGGCACCGGGGCGGCGAGCGGCAGCGCGGATGGCAGCGGCGCGCCCGCAGGCAGGCGCCAGAGCCGCTGGCCGGTGGCGCTGCTCACCGCTTCCCAGGGGGCGTCGAGCGTCACGCCGCTGTCGCTGCCGCGCGGCGCTGCGCCGCCGAGCGCGCGCTGGATCCACACCAGTGCCAGCGCGCGGTCCACGGTGGCCATGTCGGCCGACACCTCCTGCAGCACGCGCGCGGCGTCTGCCGCCGGGCCGCGCTTTGCCATCAGCGCCAGCGCCTGCGCCAGCGGCACGCCGCTGGCGCGCAGCGACTCGATCGTGGCCGCCTGCTCCTTCGCGAGCCGCGGCGGCAGCGGGGCCTTCGCGCGCTGCGCCACGTAAACGGCGAGCACGCGCGTCATCGCGTCCACGCCCGCCTGCTCGTCATCGGCGAGCACGAGGCTGTCCGCGCGCGCCGCCGGCTGCGCCGTGGCCGGTGCCGGCCGCGCGGCGAGCTCGTCGGCCAGCGCGGCGGCCAGCGATCGTATCGGCAGGCCGAGTTCCTGCATCCAGTAGAGCATCAGCGCGCGATGCCAGTGCGAGCGCTTCACACCCGCGCTGCGGTATACCTCGAGCAGCCTGTCCCAGTGGCCGGCGGGCATGGCAAGTCCCAGTGCGCGGCTCGCGTGCCAGTCGGCGTAGTAGGCGTACGCGGTCAGCAAGGCGTCGCCGTCCCTGGCGGGCGCGCTCCACCAGCCGAACACGGCCTTCGGGCCGGCGAACTGCGCCAGCCGGAATCGCTGCGTGTGCAACTGCTGCGTGAGGCGCGGCGCGAGGCGTTCGTCGCCGGCGACCAGCGACTGCACCGCGAGGCTGTAGGGAATCAGGCGGCTTGCGGTCTGCTCGACGCAGCCGTGCGGGTAGTCGATGAGCTCGTCCATGACGCGGCGGAACTGCGCCGCGGCGGAATCGGCGAAGCGCACCGTGATGCCGCTCGCATCCGGCGGCAGCTCGAGCGGCGCATCCGCGGCGATGCTCGTGGAACGCGCGCCGGGCCAGTGCACCGGGACCGATTTCAGCGGCACGCTCAGGCTGTCGACGACCTGGCCGGCGGCGGCAAGCGACAGCGTGACGCTCGCGTCGCCGGAGGAGACGTCCAGCGGCAGGCGGACGAAGTTCGCGCCCGGGTTCAGCGTCAGGCGCTCGGATTTCGCCAGCCCGGCGCCGCGCGCGGAGAACTCCGCCAGCACCGGCTCGGTGCCCTGGTTGAACAGCGCCGCGCTCGCCTGCGGCGCATCGCTCGCGCGCAGCCAGGTCGGGCTCGCCCATTTCACGTACAGCGCCTTGTCCGAGCGCACGTGGCTGGCGGACTGGCCGACCACGCCGGCGGCATCGATCGCGCGCGCGGTGATGCGCCAGCGCGTCAGCGCATCGGGCATGGTGAATTCGAGCGTCGCGCGCCCGTCGGCGCCGGCGACCAGGTCGGGCTGCCACAGCGCGGTGTCGCGGTCGTCGCGCCGCGGGCGCTCGAGCACCTTGACGGCGCGCTCGGGCGACCGGCGCCGCGACGGCGCGGATTCGCGCCCGCGCGGGCGCGCGAGGTCGTAGCCGATGAAATTCAGGCTCGCCGAGGTGCGCACGTTGTTGCGGCGCGGATGGTAGAAGAAATCGAAGATGTCGGGCGCGATCTCGGGTTGCAGCACGTAGACCATTTCGTCCACCACCGATACCGTCAGCCGCGCGCCGGCGGCGGGCTTGCCGGCGATGCTGGCGGCGAGCTCCAGCTTTACCGTCTCGCCCGGCGCATACACCGGCTTGTCGGCCTTCACACGCACGTCGATCTTCGGCTGCTCGACGCGCAGGCCCTGGTTCTGGAACGCGTACTCGCCGGCCTTCACGTACGCCACGGACAGCGTGATGTTGGGGCCGTAGTCCTCGCCCACCGGCAGCGCGGCACGCCACTGCGTCGGCGTGACGCGCGTGGTGTTCACCCAGGACTCGCCCGAGACGAGCAGCGCGGTCTTCTCGACGCGATCGCGCTCCAGCGTGATGAGGGCGTGGTCCACCGGCTGCGGAAAGGTGATCAGCGCGCTGGCGGTGTCGCCCGGCCGGTAGCTGGCGCGGTCCAGCACGATCTCGATGGTGCCCTGCGGCGCGGCGATGCCCTCGCCGCTTACCCAGTGCGAGGCGGCGCCGACGATGTTTCCGGCGGCGTCGCGCAGGTTCACCGTGTAGCTGCCCGGCTGCTCGAACGCGATCACGAGCTGCGCGCGGTCGGCGAGGCGGCCGGTGGCGCGCTTGCGGTCCTCGAGCCGGATGCTTTCCCAGCTCTCGGGCGGCATGCCCTGCTGCCGCAGTGCGCGGATCGCAAAGCGCACGCTTTCCTTCGGCGCCGAGAACGACTTCGCCGCGGACAGCGCGTACAGGCCGGCGCCGCGCTCGATGAGGATTTCCTTCGTCGTGCGCACGCGGTATGCGGCGCCGTCGGTGGCGAGCGCGGTCAGCACGTAGCGGCTGGGCTCGGTCGCCGCGGGCAGCGTGAACTGCGCCATGCCGTCGGCGTCGGTGGTGAGCGAGGTGCTCGCGAGCTTGAGCGCGAACTGCCCCGCGTAGCCGAGGTCGCCCTCGACCATGGTGAGGCGCTGCGCGCGCACGCCGAGTTCCACCTTTGCGCCGGGCACCGGCTTGCCGTCCGGATAGCTCAGCTGCAGCCGGCCGGAGATGGCATCGCCGGTCCGGTAGTCCCGCTTGTCGGTGACGAGCCCGATCTCGAAGTGCGGCTTCTGGTAGTCGGCGACGCGGAACGCCGCGCCATAGGCGTCGCCCTTGTAGGTGAAGCGCAGCTCGTAGCCGCCCGCGCCGGCGTTCTCCGGCAGGCGAAAGCTGGTGGCCGCCCCGGCATCGGCATCGAAGCGCACTTTCTGCGTCGCGACCGGAAAGCCGCCGGGATCGAACACCGAGATGTCGAGCTCGGCGGCCGCCGCCGCGCGCGTTTCGCGCGCCGACAGGAGCTCCCGGCCGAGGAACTTCACGAACACCTCGTCGCCCGGCCGGTACAGCGGCCGGTCGGTCACCGCGTACAGGCGGGTGTTGTAGATCTCGCTGTCGTAGTAGTAGTTCTCGGAAACGAACACGCCGCCCGCCGGGTCTTCGCCGAACACATAGGTCTTCTCCGGCGCGCTGCGCGAGAACACTGCCAGGCCGGAACGGTCGGTGGCCCCGCTTTGCAGCACGCCGACGCCGTCGGTCCACACCACTTTTGCGTTCGCCACCGGCCTGCCGTCGCCGCGCTCGGCGACCCACGCCAGCATCTGCCCGGCGGAGACCTTGGTTACCGCGACCGTGCTGGACACGAACACCAGCGTCGTCGCGCGATGCTCGCCGAGCAGCGCCTCGACCAGGTACAGCCCGGGTTCGCGCCTGCCGAGCGGGATCATCACGTTGCCCTGCTGCACGCGGATGAAGTTGCTCGAGGAGCCCGACAGCTTCACGCCCCTGGGCGGCTCGATCGGGCGCGCCAGCTCCACCGGGTAGCGGAAGCTGTCGGCGAGCACCATGCCCCGGATCGGCGCGTACTGCGGGTGCTGCGCCTCGGGTGCGCGCTTGCCGATCTGCGCATGCGTCTTCGTGCCCGGCGCCTGGCTGGTCACCGCAAGCCGCGCCTCCGGCGTAAAGAGCCTGCGCCACACCATGCGCGACTGCAGCCACCAGGTGTCCCAGACTCGCGCCAGGGCATTCGACAGGCCTTCGCCCGCGTAGGCGCCGGCAGCGTCGACGCGATGCAGGTTCTTCTGTTTCTGCAGGAATTCGAGCGGCTGAGGAATGCGGTACACGCGCAGGTCGACGCCGCCGTACGCCGCCACCGCGTGCAGCGACGTGGCTTCGAGCCTCACCATGGCTTCTGCCTGCGGCGACCAGGAAGCATCCGACAGCAGGAAGAAGGGGTCGCCGCGCTCGGGCGCGTAGTCGGCGTGAAGCGGCGCGGCGAGGAGCGCGGCGACGATGAACGCAAGCGCGCGCAGCATCATGCGCCGAGGAAGGCGAGCCGGAACACGCCGGCGAAGTTAGGGTTGCGGCGATCGGGCTGCCAGCGCGTGTCGCTCCAGCGCAGCAACTGCGGCAGGCCGACCGCGCGCAGCCCGTTGTCGTGCGGCGTTTCGGTCCCGGTGTGGTACGCGATCGACGTGCCCATCCATACCATCACGTGCTGGTCGTCGCCCTGGTCGAAAAAGAGCAGGTCCGCCGGCTGCGCGAGGTTGCAGTCGCGCGCCACCAGGCGCGTGTTTTCCTGCACCAGGTCGATGGCGCCGGCGTAGGCGGCGTGCGAGCCGTCGGCGAGCCGCCAGCGGTGGCGCAGCGCGGAGAGCTGCGCTGCGTCCAGCGCCGGTTCAGGCGGCACCGGGCGGCCGAGGAATCCGTTCGCCCGCCTCCATGCCGGGTCGTGCGCGCGCAGCGCTTCGGCGACCGCGAAGCGCACCAGGCCGGCGCAGTCGCGATGATGCCAGCGCGGCGTCGGCCCGCGCTCGACCTGCGCCGAGACGATCAGCACCATCCAGGCGCGGAATGCGCGCGATTGCTGCGGCGTGAGGCGGCCCGCCGCGAGCGCAGGCATCGCCGCCAGCGCCAGCAGCGCGCCGAGGAAGTCGCGACGCCTCACTCGAGCGGCTCCCAGCGCGCCGGCTGCCAGCCGTCGCGACGTGCCGCGTCCTCATCCAGCACCAGGCGGTGCGCGGGATACTTCGCCAGCGCCGCGAGTCGCGGCGCGAGGTGCGTCTTCAGCGCCGCGGACAGCACCGACTCGTGCGCACGCGGCACCGCGGCGCCGGCCTCGCGGGCCACCATGTCCGCAAGCATGCGCGGCGTCACCACGGCGAGCGTGACGCCCTCGCGCGGCAGCTGGTCGGCGACGCCGGGATGCCTGCGTGCGATGGTGTCGATGGCAAGGTCCACCAGCGCGGCGTCGGGCGAGAACACGCCCAGCGTGCCGCTCGCGGCCAGCGTGGGCGCGGCGAGCAGCGCGGTGACGTGCCGGCGGGACGCATCCGGCGCGGCGCCCGCGGCGCGCCAGGTCTGCGCGCCGCCGCCTGCTTCCCGCCGCGGCAGCGCTGCCGGTTCGCGCGCCAGCGTCGCGTCCTTCTCCTGGCCGCTGCTGAAGCCGGGTTTGCGCAGCGCCCATTTCGCCATGCCGGCGAACAGCGCCTCGTTGTCGGCGGCGGATTTCGTCAGCCTGGCGACGAACAGCGGCGCGTACAGCGTCGAGTGCGGGTACCAGCAGGCGATGGCGCTGGATGCCTCCGGTACGTTGACCGCCTTCTGCGCCACCCTGGCCGGCATGCGTGCGTCCAGCGGCAGCAGCAGGCAGGCGCCGGCGTTGGCCGGCGCGGCGCTCCACAGCGCCGCGTCGTCGAATGCCTTGCGCGTCGTCTGTCCCGGGCGCAGCAGCAGCCGCGTGCTCCAGGTGTCGCCCGCGAGGTCGAAGCGCAGCGCCTCGATGCCGGGCACGAAATCCTCGTAGCCGAGCGCGAACGCCGAAGCGCCCACCGCCAGCGCGTGCGTCGAGCGCGCGGCGCCGAGGCGGAAACGGCTGGTCAGCGCGCCATCGGCGCGCAGCCACGAGGACAGCGCGTCGCGCGAGGCGGCGACGAAGCGGCCCCTGGCGTCCAGCAGCATGCCCGGGTCGGAGAGCACCGCGATGCGTTCGCCGCGCACCGCGATGATCAGCGTGCGCCTGGGGCCGATTCTCAATGCGTACACCGGGAAGTCGAGGCCGTGTCCCGCCGCATCCTGCAGCCGCGTGAGCTGCCTGTCCTTCAGCGCCACCGCGGCGGCCTGCTGCAGCACGCGCGCGATCGCGCCGCGCCGCATCACCAGCGCATAGTGGCGCAGCGCGCCATTGCCGTCGCGCCAGAACGCGAGCTCGGCGGGCTCGTCCAGCGCCATGCCGAGGATGCGGTCCGACCAGTCGAGCCTGTGCTCCCAGGCGATGCGCCGCAAGCTTCCCTTGAGGCCGAGCCTGTCCTCGTGCTGCTCGTAGTAGAAGACGAAGTCCTCGGTAAGCACGTCACGCAGCACCGGCACGCGCAACAGGTCGCGCGGCAGCTTCGACAGGCTTGCCGACATGATCGCCGCGTCGGGCGCGGCGAGGTCGACCGCGAGGCGCGTCGCCGTCAGCGTGGCAGGTTTCCAGAGGAAGTGTCGATAGGCGAGGGCGGCCGCGATCGCGACGAGCACGACGGCGGCGGCAAGCAGGCTGATGCGGAGGGTGCGCACGGCTGATGCCGATATTACGCGCGCGCGAGCTGTCCCCGTGCGGTCGGTTTCGTGGCGCTGCCGCGATCGATTGTGGCGTTCTTCTCGCGCAGCGCATGCGCGAGGTAGCGTCCGGTGTGGCTGCCTTCCTCTCTTGCCACCGCCTCGGGCGGGCCTGCGGCGACGATGCGGCCGCCGCCGGCGCCACCCTCGGGTCCGAGGTCTATGACCCAGTCGGCGGTCTTCACCACGTCCAGGTTGTGCTCGATCACCACCACGGTGTTGCCGGCATCGCGCAAGCGGTGCAGCACGTCGAGCAGCAGCTGGATGTCGTGGAAGTGCAGGCCGGTGGTCGGCTCGTCCAGGATGTAGAGCGTGCGGCCGGTCTCGCGCTTGGACAGTTCCAGCGACAGCTTGACGCGCTGCGCTTCCCCGCCGGAGAGCGTGGTCGCGGACTGGCCGAGGCGCACGTAGCCGAGGCCGACGTCGATCAGCGTCTGCAGTTTTCTCGCCAGCGCCGGCACCGGGGCGAAGAACGCCGCGGCCTCGGTGACCGTCATCTCCAGCACCTCCTGGACGTTGCGGCCCTTGTAGCGGATGTCGAGCGTCTCGCGGTTGTAGCGCCTGCCGTGGCAGACGTCGCAGGCGACGTAGATGTCGGCGAGGAAGTGCATCTCGACCTTGATGACGCCGTCACCCTGGCAGGCCTCGCAGCGCCCGCCCTTGACGTTGAAGGAGAAGCGCCCCGGATCGTAGCCGCGCGCGCGCGCTTCCGGCACGCCGGCATAGAGCTCGCGGATCGGCGTGAACAGCCCGGTGTAGGTCGCGGGGTTCGAGCGCGGCGTGCGGCCGATCGGGCTCTGGTCCACCGACACCACCTTGTCGAAGAGCTCCAGCCCCGAGATCGACTGGTGCGGCGCGGGCTCGGCGCTGCTGCCGTAGAGGTGGCGCGCCACCGCGGCGTGCAGCGTGTCGTTTACCAGCGTGGACTTGCCGGACCCGGAAACGCCGGTGACGCAGACGAAGAGCCCCGCGGGCAGCTCCAGGTCGACGTCCTTCAGGTTGTTGCCGCTGGCACCGCGGATCACCAGGCGCCTGGCGCCGGCGCGGTTTCGCCGGCGCGGCACCGGAATGGCAAGCTTGCCGCCGAGGTACTTTCCGGTGAGCGATTCGGGGTGCGCGATGATCTCCTGCGGCGTGCCCTCGGCGATGACGTAGCCGCCCGCATCGCCCGCGCCCGGCCCCATGTCGACGACGTGGTCCGCGGCGAGGATCGCCTCCTCGTCGTGCTCGACGACGATCACGCTGTTGCCGAGGTCGCGCAGGTGCTTCAGCGTGTCGATGAGGCGCGCGTTGTCGCGCTGGTGCAGGCCGATCGAGGGCTCATCCAGCACGTACATGACCCCGGTGAGGCCGGAGCCGATCTGCGAGGCGAGCCGGATGCGCTGCGCCTCGCCGCCCGAGAGCGTCTCGGCCGCGCGATCCAGCGCCAGGTAGTCGAGGCCGACGTTGACGAGGAATTCGACCCGGTTGGCGATTTCCCGCACGATCTTCTCGGCCACCTGGCGGCGCGCGCCCGCGAGCGACAGTTGCCGGAAGAAGGCGAGCGACTCCTTCAGCGGCCAGTGCGACACCTCGTAGATGGTGTGGCCGTCGATCTTCACGTGCCTCGCCTCGCGCCGCAGGCGCGTGCCGCCGCAGTCGGGGCAGGCGCGCGTGTTGCGATACCTGGCGAGTTCCTCCTTCACCACCGTCGAGTCGGTCTCGCGGTAGCGGCGCTCCATGTTGGGCAGCACGCCCTCGAAGACGTGCTCTTTGGTGACGCTGCGGCCGCGCTCGCTGGCGTACCTGAAGGCGATCTTCTCCTTGCCCGAGCCTTCGAGGATCAGCGCCTGCACTTCGTCGGCGAGCATCTCCCAGGGCTGCTCGACGTCGAACTTGTAGTGCGCGGCGAGCGACTGCAGCATCGAGTAGTAGAAGTGGTTGCGCCGGTCCCAGCCCTTGATCGCGCCCGAGGCGAGCGACAGGTTCGGATGCGCGACGACGCGGCGCGGGTCGAAGAACTCGACCGCGCCGAGGCCGTCGCAGGTCGGGCATGCACCCATCGGGTTGTTGAAGGAGAACAGGCGCGGCTCGAGTTCGGCCAGCGCGTAGTCGCAGACCGGGCAGGCGAAGCGCTGCGAGAATAGGTGCTCCGCCTTCGTGTCCGCCTCGACCACCATGGCGCGGCCGTCGGCGTGGCGAAGCGCGGTTTCCAGCGATTCGGCGAGCCGCTGCCGCATGTCGGCGCGCGCCTTCAGGCGGTCGATCACCACGTCCACCGTGTGCTTGACGTTCCGCGCCAGCTTCGGCGCGGCATCCAGCTCGAACACCTTGCCGTCCACGCGCACGCGGGTGAAGCCCTGCGCGCGCAGGTCGTCGAAGAGTTCGCCCTGCTCGCCCTTCCTGCCGGCGACCACCGGCGACAGCACGAGGATGCGCGTGTCCTCCGGCAGCGACAGCACGTGGTCCACCATCTGCGATACCGACTGCGCGGCGAGCGGCAGCGCGTGATCCGGGCAATAGGGCGTGCCGACGCGCGCGTACAGCAGCCTCAGGTAGTCGTGGATCTCGGTGACCGTGCCCACGGTGGAGCGCGGGTTGTGGCTGGTGGCCTTCTGCTCGATCGCGATCGCGGGGGAGAGGCCCTCGATGAGGTCGACGTCGGGCTTCTCCATCAGCTGCAGGAACTGCCGCGCGTAGGCCGACAACGACTCGACGTAGCGGCGCTGGCCCTCGGCGTAGAGCGTGTCGAAGGCGAGGGACGACTTGCCCGAGCCCGACAGCCCGGTGAGCACGACCAGCCGGTTGCGCGGCAGGTCGAGGTTCAGGTCCTTCAGGTTGTGCGTGCGCGCGCCGCGAATGCGGATCGTGTCCAAATGGAAGTCCCGGAGAGGGTAACTTGCTACTATAGCGGTTTCCCCTTGCCCGTCTCCAGCTTCGCTGTTCCCCCTGTGAACGATCCCATACGCATGTCGCCCGCGGAAATCCGCGCCGGCGCGAGCCTCGCCGGCGTGTTCGGCCTGCGCATGCTGGGACTGTTCATCATCCTGCCCGTGTTCGCGGTGCACGCCCCCGGGCTTGCCGGCGGTGACGACGTGCTGCTGGTGGGAATCGCGCTGGGCGCCTACGGCCTGACGCAGGCGGTGCTGCAACTGCCCTTCGGCATCGCGTCGGATCGCTGGGGCAGAAAGCCGGTGATCGCCGCCGGCCTTCTGATATTTGCCGCGGGAAGCTTCCTTGCCGCGTTCTCGACCGACATCTGGACGACCATCGCGGGCCGGGCGCTGCAGGGGGCCGGGGCGATCTCGTCCGTGGTGGTGGCGCTGGCCGCGGACCTGACGCGCGAGCAGCACCGCGCCAAGACCATGGCGATGGTTGGCGCATCGATCGGATTCATGTTCGCGCTGTCGCTGGTGGCGGCGCCGGCGCTCTACGGGCTGATCGGCATGGGAGGCCTGTTCGCGCTCACCGGAGTGCTGTCGCTCGCGGCGCTGTGGCTGGTGCTGGTCGTTGTCCCGGCTGCGCCCACGATTCCGCGCGCCGCGCGCGGCGAGGGCGGCCTCGCGCGGGTGCTGGCGCCTGAGCTCTTGCGCCTGGACGCGGGCATCTTCGTACTGCACCTCGTACAGATGGCGATGTTCGTCGTCGTGCCGCCGCTGATCGTCGAGGCCGGCCTGCCGATGGCCGCGCAATGGAAGCTGTACCTGCCGGTGGTGCTGGCGTCGTTCGCCATCATGGTGCCGGCGATCCTGCATGCCGACCGCCGCAACAGCGCCAAGCCGGTGATGCTGGCGGCGATCGCGCTGCTTGCCGCGTCCCAGCTGGCGATGGGACTGTTTTCCCCCGGCATCGCGCTGCTGGCGACCGGGCTGCTGGTGTTCTTCGTCGCCTTCAATGTGCTCGAGGCGTTGATACCATCGCTGGTGTCGCGCATCGCGCCGGCGCATGCACGCGGCGCGGCGATCGGGGTATACAACACGACCCAGACCCTGGGACTGTTTTTCGGCGGGCTGGGCGGCGGCTGGATCGCCAAGCTGTGGGGCGCGCCGGCGGTGTTCGCGGCCTGCGGCGTGCTGTCGCTGGCCTGGCTGGGAATCGCCGCAGGAATGCGGCAGGTCCGGGCGCCGGCGGTCAACGCCGGCTCCGGTTTTGCGTTGGGTGAGAAGCCGCGCACGTAAACGACTCTAGGAGGGACGCTCATGGCATCGGTCAACAAGGTCATCATCATCGGCAACCTGGGCGCCGACCCGGAAACGCGCTACCTGCCCAGCGGCGAGGCGGTCACCAACATCCGCGTGGCCACCACCGAGAAGTGGAAGGACAAGGCCTCGGGCGAGATGAAGGAGGCAACCGAATGGCACCGCATCTCCTTCTTCGGGCGGCAGGCGGAGATCGCCGGGGAGTACCTGCGCAAGGGCTCACAGGTCTACGTCGAGGGCAGCCTGCGCACGCGCAAGTGGCAGGACAAGGAAACAGGCAAGGACCGCTATTCCACCGAGATTCGCGCAGACAGCATGAAGATGCTCGGCTCGCGCCCGGGCGGCGGCGAGCCGCGTGACGATGGCGATGCGCCCGCGCGCAGCGCCGCCAAGCCTGCTCCTGCGAAGAAGCCTGCCGGCAAGTTCGAGGACATGGAAGATGACATCCCGTTCTAGCGCGATCCGCACCAGGCTCCTGGTCGCCGCAGTGCTGTCGGTCGCCTGTGCCATCGCCCAGGCCCAGGCGCCGATGTACCGCTCGACCATGAAGGATGGCAAGAAGGTGATCTCGGACAGGCCGATGCCTGGCGCGGTCAAGGTCGAGGAACTCAGGCTGCGCCAGGGCAATTACGCACCCGGCGCGCCGGTGCCGCAGTCGGCGCCGACCGGTTCCGATACACCGGAGCCGAAAGCGCAGGACGCGAATGCGCAGCGGCGCGCGAAGGCACAGAAGGAACTCGCTGAGGCGCAGCGCGCCTACGATGAGGCGCTCGCCAGGCAGGAGAAGGGAAAGGCGGAGGGGCCAGGCGATCGCATCGGCACGGCGAAGGGCGGAGCACGCATCTCGGATGCCTACTACAAGCGCCAGGAGGCGCTCGAGGCGGAAGTGGATGCGGCGCGCGATCGCCTGAGCGCTGCGAAGGAAGCGGCGCAGGACAACCGCTGAGGCCATCCTCCGGCATGGTGCGCTGCGGTACAATCCATGCCTCAGGAAGACAGTCCATGCCCATCTACGAATACAAATGCGCGGAATGCGGATTCCGCGACGAGCACCTGCAGAAGCTGGGCGAGCGCCCGCTGAAGGTCTGCCCATCGTGCGGCAGGAAGTCATACAAGAAGCAGTTGAGCGCGGCGGGTTTCCAGCTGAAGGGCAGCGGCTGGTACGCGACGGACTTCAAGGGCGGCGGCAAGGCTCCGGCGGCCGACGAGCCGAAGGCCGACTCCAAGGCGGACGCCAAGGCAGAAGGAAAACCGGACGCGGCGCCCGCTGGCAAGGCTGCGGCAACGAGCGACGCCAAGCCGGCGAAGAAGGCCAAGCCGGAGGCGGCGTCGGCCTGAAGCCGCTGCGCGGCTGGCGGCGCACTGCATGCCCGGCAAGTGCCGGGCTTTTTGTTTGGGAAGCCGAGGGACCGTGAAGAAATACCTTATCACCGGGCTGCTCATCTGGATTCCCCTGGTCATCACGATCTGGGTGCTGAAGCTCGTCGTCGACACGCTGGACCAGACGCTGCACCTGCTGCCCGACGCGTGGCGCACGGAGAAGTGGCTGGGCGTGCACGTCCCGGGCATGGGAGTGATCCTGACGCTGCTGATCGTGCTGGGCACGGGGATGCTGACGGCGAACATCGTCGGCGCGAAGCTGGTGGACTGGTGGCACGAGATCCTGCACCGCATCCCGGTGGTGTCGTCGATCTATTCCAGCGTGAAGCAGGTGAGCGACACGCTGTTTTCCTCGAGCGGGCAGGCGTTCCGCAAGGCGGTGCTGGTGAAGTGGCCTCGCGACGGCATGTGGACCATTGCCTTCCTGACCGGGGTGCCGGGCGGGGACGTCGTCAATCACCTGCATGGCGACTATGTCAGCATCTACGTGCCGACCACGCCCAACCCGACCGGTGGCTATTTCGTCATGATGCCGCGCAGCGAGGTCATCGAGCTCGACATGAGCGTGGACGAGGCGCTCAAGTACATCATATCCATGGGCGTCGTCTCGCCCGGCGGCGGCGGCAGGAACGGCAAGAACGGCAGGAGTTGAATCGATGCGCACCCACTACACCGGCGGGCTTTCCTCCGCCCTGATCGGCCAGGTCGTCAGCATCGCGGGCTGGGCGCAGCGCCGTCGCGACCATGGCGGCGTGATCTTCATCGACCTGCGCGACCGCGACGGGCTGGCGCAGGTGGTGTGCGATCCCGACAGGCGCGAAGCGTTCGCCGCCGCCGAGCGCGTACGCAACGAATTCGTGCTCAGGGTCACCGGGCTGGTGCGCGCCCGCCCGGCGGGCACGGTGAACCAGAACCTCGCATCGGGCGAAGTCGAGGTTTTCGCGCATGACGTCGAGATCCTGAACGCGTCGATCACGCCGCCATTCCAGCTCGACGACGAGAACCTGTCCGAGACGGTACGCCTCGAGCACCGCGTGCTCGACCTGCGCCGCGAGCAGATGCAGAAGAACCTGCGCACGCGCCACCGCGCCGCGTCCTCGGCACGCCGCTACCTCGACGCGCACGCCTTCGTCGACATCGAGACGCCTTTCCTCTACAAGTCGACCCCGGAGGGCGCGCGCGAATTCCTCGTGCCATCCCGGCTGCATGACGGACATTTCTACGCGCTGCCGCAGTCGCCGCAGCTGTTCAAGCAGATGCTGATGATCGCGGGATTCGACCGTTACTACCAGATCGTGAAGTGCTTCCGCGACGAGGACCTGCGCGCCGACCGTCAGCCGGAGTTCACGCAGATCGACATCGAGACCTCGTTCCTCGCCGAGCGCGAGATACACGCGCTCATGGAGGGGCTGGTGCGCCACATGTTTCGCGAGGCGGCCGGCATCGAACTGCCCGATCCTTTCCCGGTGATGCGCTATGACGACGCGATCCGTGACTATGGCGTCGACAAGCCCGACCTGCGCGTCAGCCTGAAGCTCACCGAGCTGACGGACGTGATGAAGGACGTCGACTTCAAGGTCTTTTCAGGGCCCGCGAATTCGCCCGGCGGCCGCGTGGCCGCGCTTTGCCTGCCCGGCGGCGGTACGCTGACGCGCGGCGAGATAGACGCGCTCGGCGAGTTCGTCAAGGGGCATGGCGCCAGGGGCCTCGCGTGGATCAAGGTGAACGCTGCCGCGAAGGGTGCCGAGGGCCTGCAGTCGCCGATCGTGAAGAACCTGCACGCCAGGGCGCTTGCCGAGATCCTCGCGCGCACCGGCGCGCAGGACGGTGACCTCATTTTCTTCGGCGCGGACCGGGCCAACCGGGTGAACGACTCCATGGGCGCGCTGCGCCAGAAGCTTGGCCATGAGCGCGGGCATGCCGAGCCGGGCTGGAAGCCGCTCTGGGTGGTGGACTTCCCGATGTTCGAGCAGGACGAGGCGAGCGGGGAATGGAAGGCGCGCCATCACCCGTTCACCAGCCCTCAGGACGGCCACGAGGCGTACCTTGAATCGGCGCCCGGGCAGGCGTACGCGAAGGCGTACGACATCGTCATCAACGGCTGGGAGATCGGTGGTGGCTCGGTGCGCATCCATCGCCCGGAGCTGCAGCAGCGGGTGTTCCGCGCGCTGAATATTTCGCCCGAGGAGCAGCGTGCGAAGTTCGGCTTCCTGCTGGATGCGCTGCAGTATGGCGCGCCGCCACATGGCGGCATCGCCTTCGGGCTGGATCGCATGGTCGCGCTGATGACCGGCGCGGAGGCGATTCGCGATGTCATCGCGTTCCCGAAGACGCAGCGCGGGCAGGATCTGCTCACCGGCGCACCGACGCCGGCAACCGAGAAGCAGTTGCGCGAGCTGCACCTGCGGCTGCGCAACCCGCCGCCTCAGTAGCACCGCATGCGCGCCCTGGTCGCGCTGCTGTTCCTCGCGTTCGTGCAGGGCGCGGCGGCGTTCGCCGGCATCGGCGAAGTCAGGACCGAGCAGCTGCCCGCGGAGGCGCGGCAAACGCTCGAACGGATCAGGCAGGGCGGCCCTTTTCCGTACCAGCGGGACGGCATCACGTTCCACAATCGCGAACGCCTGCTGCCCGCGCGGCCGCGCGGGCACTACCGCGAGTACACGGTGAAGACGCCGGGCAGGCGCGATCGCGGCGCGCGGCGGATAGTCGCGGCGAGCTCGGGCGAGTTCTACTACACCGACGACCACTACCGCAGTTTCCGGAGGATCGTGGAATGAGCAAGCTGCTGGCACGACTGTCCGACGCCACGCGCTCGGGCGTTTTCTGGACGCATGGCGACGCCGAGGTGCGCGATGCGACCAGGGGTAGCGCGCTGGACGTCGTCCGCATCGATCTGCGCCCGGTGACGACGAAGGCGGCGCTGCTCGACGCGTTCTCGCGCGCGCTCGGCTTTCCCGACTGGTTCGGCGGCAACTGGGACGCGCTCGAGGACTGCCTGGGAGACCTGTCCTGGCGTAGCGGCGAGGGGCTGGTGCTGCTGCTCGAGGGGGGCGGCGGGATCGCGCCGGACGACCTCGGCGTGCTGCGCGACATCCTCGAATCGTGCGCGCAATCCTGGGCCGCGCGCGGCAAGCCGTTCTTCGCCGCCTTCGTCGGCGGCAACAACCCGATGGCATTGCCGGAGCTGTTCCGCCGCCGGGCATGAAGCTTCCGGTATCGGTGCTGGTCGTGATTCACACGCCCGCGCTGGACGTGCTGCTGCTCGAGCGCGCACAGCGGCCAGGCTACTGGCAGTCGGTCACCGGCTCGCTCGATCGCCTGGACGAACCTCTCGCGCACGCCGCGCTGCGCGAAGTGCACGAGGAAACGGGCATTGCCGCCGCGGAAGAGGCGCTGCGTTGCACCGGGGTCGTCAACGCGTTCGAGATCTATCCGCACTGGCGCCACCGCTTCGCCCCCGGCACCACGCACAACACCGAGCATGTGTTCAGCCTGCGGGTACCGGAACCGGTGCCGGTACGGCTGGCGCCGGACGAGCATGACGCGTTGAGATGGCTGCCCTGGCAGGAAGCTGCGCAAGCGTGCTTTTCGTGGTCGAATCGGGATGCGATCCGCATGCTTGCGCGAGGATGAGTGAGAACCTGCGTCGCACTGTTGGCCCTGTGGTGTGCCGGCGCTGCGGCTGGGGGTGCCGATGACATCTCCGTCGAGGCGATACGCCGGAACGGAGCGGTCCACGTAAGCGCGCACGCGACGCTCGATGCGCCTCTTTCGGTGATCTGGAGCACGCTGACGGATTTCGACCGCCTCGCGGAGTTCATTCCCGGCATGAGCCGCAGCAGGCTCCTGGAGAAGCGCGGCAACCAGGCCGTGGTCGAACAGGCGGGCGAAGCGAGGTTCCTGTTCTTCACTTTCCCGATCGACGTGACATTGCTGTCGACCGCGAGGCCGCCGTCGTCGCTGGACGTGCGCGCGCTGAAAGGCAACCTGCGCCGGCTGGATGGCGGCTACCGCATCGAACCTGCGCCGGATGGCAGATACCTGCTGCGCTGGACCGGCATCGTCGAGCCGGAATCGGCGTTGCCGCCGCTGCTGGGAACGGCGGTGATGCGCGCGAGCATCGAGGACCAGTTTACCGGCATGGTGCGAGAGATCGAGCGCCGCGAGGCGCTGCGCCGCAAGAGCGCGCCATGAGGAGCGTGGTACTCGCCTGCCTGCTGGTCTCGGGCTGCGCGTCCTTCGACCCGCATGGCAGCCGGCACCTGGCGTCCGGTTCCCAGGTGCTGCGGGACTGCGCGGAGTGGTACCGCGACCTCGACACCCGCGTCGACGCGGCTGGCGTGCGCGATGCGCAGGACGCGCGCGTTCCGGGGTTCCCGTACCTGCGCGTGAACCGCCTGCTCGCGTCGTTCCGGCGAGCGGCTGCGGCCGACGAGCGCGTGCTGCATGACCTGGTCGAACGCATGCACGAGCTTGACCTGCAGGCGCGCCGCTACGAAGCCGCGAACCTGCCCGCCGAAGGCACTGGCGGGGACCAGCGCTTCGGCGCGCGGGTGGTGGTGCAGCGCGCGAGCGGCTGCGGGGCGGTACTGCGCGACGCCGACCTCGCCGACGCCGCTGCGCGCGCGCGCCTGCTCGAGAGCGCGGTGGTTCCGGATGATTACTCGTCCGCCGCCCGCGCGCTGGGCCTCTACGCGCTCGCCAGGGTGCCGTTCGCGGAAGGGGTGCGGCGATACCACGACGAGGTCCGCGCGGCGTTCGCGGCGGAACTTCGCGTGCCGCCAGGCGGCTCGGTGGTGCGTTATGCGCCGCCGACGCCCCCCGCGGCGCTGCGCCTGCCGCGCGCGGCGCTCGCGAAGGTGGTCGAGTACGCGTCGGTCAACCCGCTCGGCGTGCCCGAACCGAGGGACCGGGAGCTGGACGCGCTGTTCGCGGCACATGCGCCGAGTTTCGAGGTCGAAGTCACCGGCGACCACGACCGCTTCGGCGCGCTGCGCTGGCTGCGCGGCGCACCGGCGCCGGACGTCGATGCGGCGCAGCCGGTGGTGTACCGCAACCTCGCATGGACGCGCTACCGCGGCCGCGTGCTGCTGCAGCTCGTGTACACGATCTGGTTCCCGGAGCGGCCGCCGCTGTCGGCAGGCGACATCCTCGCGGGCAGGCTGGACGGCATCACGTGGCGCGTCACGCTGGCGCCGGACGGCGAGCCGCTGGTCTACGACACGATGCATCCATGCGGCTGCTACCACATGTTCTTTCCTACCCCGCGCGCGCGGCCGCTGCCTCCTCCGGAGGGCGAGGTGG
This sequence comes from uncultured Enterobacteriaceae bacterium, assembly GCA_964612335.1. Lineage (GTDB taxonomy): Bacteria > Pseudomonadota > Gammaproteobacteria > Burkholderiales > SG8-39 > CAZTDU01. The sequence continues at coordinate 66,199 of CAZTDU010000014.1, forward strand.
AATGGATGTTTTCGCCGCAGTCGCTGCCGCGCATCGCGGACGGCGAGCGCCCGGTGCTGCGAATCGCGACGCGCACCCACTACGTCGAGCGCGTCCTTGTCGCGCGCGGCACCGACAGCCTGGTTCGCTACGAAATGCGCCCGTACGACGAATTGCGCTCCATCCTTCGGCTCGACGGTCGCCGGTCGAGCGTGTTCGGGCCGGACGGATTGATTCCGGGGACGGAGCGCGCCGAGCGCCTCGTCTTCTGGCCGATGGGAATCCGGTCCGCCGGCGCGATGCGGCAGTGGGGGCGGCATGCGACCGCGTTCACCGGCCGCGCGCACTTCGACGACGCCGACCTGATGGAGCGGCGCTTCGAGTTCGAGCTGGGATAAGCTGCGCGCCAATGCGAAAGACATTGCGCGTCGCCACGCTCAACATCCACAAGGGCCTGTCGCACTTCAACCGGCGCACCGTGATCCACGGGCTGCGCGACGGCCTGCGCACGATCGATGCGGACATCGTCTTCCTGCAGGAGGTGGCGGGGCTGAACGAAAGGCACGCCTTGCGCTTCGCCGGCTGGCCCGGCGAGCCGCAGCACGAGTTCCTTGCCGGGGCGGACTGGTCGCATGCCTACGGCCGCAATCGTGTCCACCAGTACGGCCACTACGGCAACGCCGTGCTGTCCCGCTTTCGCATCCTGTCGCAGGAGAACGCGGACGTGTCCAGCCACAGGTTCGAGAAGCGTGGGCTGCTGCACTGCGTGGTCGCCGTTCCGGGCTGGGACCGCAACCTGCACTGCATCTGCGTGCACCTGTCGCTGCACGAGCGCGGCCGGCGGCGCCAGCTCGATGCGATCTGCGAGCGGCTCGAGCAGCTCGCGTCGCGAAATCTCCCGGTTATCGTCGCCGGCGACTTCAACGACTGGCGCCAGCGGGCCCACAGCGTGCTGGAGGAGAAGCTCGGCATGCGCGAGGTTCATGTCGCGGCAACCGGCCGGCCGGGGCGCACGTTCCCGAGCGCGCTGCCGCTGCTTGCGCTCGACCGCATCTACGTGCGCGGCTTTGACGTGAAGTCGGCCCGTGCGCACCGCGGCAGGCCGTGGTCGCTGCTGTCGGATCACCTTGCGGTCAGCGCGGAGATCAGGCGGGCGTGACGCCGGCGGGCCTGCGGCCGAACATTCCCCAGCCTTCCATCGAGAGCACGGTGTCGCCGTGCTGGTTGACGGCCTCCCAGCGGGTTTTCAACAGCCCCATCTCGGGGCGGCTGTTCGATGCGCGCTTTTCGAGCAGCGCGCGCCGGTAGGTGATCGTGTCGCCGGCGCGAACCGGGTTTGGCCAGCGGATGTTGTCCACACCCGGGGCCCCCATGCTGATCGAGCGGTTGATGTAGTCGTCGCACATCAGGCGCATGCCGACGGCGCAGGTGTGCCAGCCGCTGGCGATCAGCCCGCCGAACACCGAGCGCGCTGCGGCATCCGGATCGATGTGAAAGGGCTGCGGGTCGAACTGGCCTGCGTACGCGACGATCTCGTCGGCGGTGAACGTATGACTACCCATGTCGACCGTGCTGCCGATCTCGAAATCTTCCCAGTAGAGCGTGCTCATCCAGCCTCCTGCGGCGCCGTGGATTCGTACGCGCGGATGCGCTCGCGCAGGTCGTCCGGCAGCGGCGCGGGCGTCATTGTCCTGGGGTCGGCATTGACGTAGACGAGCTCGGCGGCGACGAGCGGCTGAGGCCCTGGCGAGGGGGTGCTGCGCGCAATCTCGAACCAGAAGGTCATGCTGCTGCGCCCCAGCTTCGCGACGCGCGCGTACACCGAGAGTTCGTCGTCGTAGCGCGCGGAGCCGAGGTACTCGACCGTCGCCTTGCGCAGGAACACGTCGTTGCCATAGCGATCGACGTAGCCGTCCGGATACGGCAGCCCGATGGCGCGCCAGTAGTCGGCGACGGCGTTGTCGACGTACGTGAGATAGTGTCCGTTGAAGACCACCTTCTGCATGTCGACCTCCGCCCAGCGCACGCGCAGGCGGTGCTCGCACCTGAAATCCGCTCTTGGCATGTTTCGTCAGCCCCCTCTTCCAGGCCCGGAGATCCCGAAGTCTAAGTCAAGGAGGCGTCGGCTTGCGTTCGCGAATCGGTACGCCGTCCGCGGCGGCCGGCAGCCACGCGAGTGCGGCTTGTTTCTCTGCTAGAGTCCTCTGCGCTTTGCGTCGAAGCGGTGCCAGCGGGATCGTTGCCGGGCATCGCATTCAAGCCGAACGGAAATGCCGGAACATCCGAAACCGCCACCAGCAGATGATTCCCAGAGCCTGTTCCTCAGGCACATGGAACAGGAGTTCACCGGCTGGTCCGATCCGGTCGCGCGCCTGGGCCAGGCGCTCGTCGGCAACGAGCTGGAGCTTTACTGCCAGCCGATCCTGTCGCTCGGCGCAGCCGGCGGTTACCCGATGGCCGAGATCCTGGTGCGCCTGAGGGAAGAGGAGAAGGCGATGCTGCCGCCGGGCGAGTTCCTCCCCGTATACGAGCACTACGGGATGATGCCGCAGCTTGACCGCTGGATCGTGACAAACGCGATCGCAAGGCTTTCCACGGGCGGCGGCATCCCGCGCTTCTCGATCAACCTGTCGGGACAGACACTGCTTGACGCGGCGTTCCCGGGGTTCGTGCAGGCGCAACTGCAGGCGGCACGGCTGGCTGCCGATGCGGTCGTCTTCGAGATCGACGAGTCCGACATGATCGAGCGGCTGCAGGCGGCAGAGGCGTTCGCTGCGGCGATCAAGCAGGTGGGCTGCGGACTTCTGTTCGACGGCTTTGGTCGACGCTCGGTTTCGTTCTCGCCGCTGAAGAAGCTCCGGTTCGACTACGTGAAGGTCGATGGCGTGATCGTGCGGCAGATCCTCAGGAACAGTATCGCCGCGGGAAAGATGGGCGCGGTCGCGCGAGTCGGGGAGACCATAGGCGTGGGGGTGATCGCGGAGTGCGTCGAGGATTCCCAGACGCTGGACGCCGTGAAAGCCGCCGGCGCGCACTATGCGCAAGGCTTCGGCGTGGCGCTGCCGCGGCCCGCGGCAGGAGACGGACCAGGAGATGGACGGCGCGGTTGAGCGTGGTCTGGCGAAGTGGCCGGGCGTGCCCGCGGTGCATGGCTGGCTTTCGCTCGACAGGCGCGGCAACTGGCTGTTGAAGGACGCCGCGAGCGGTCGCTTCGAGCGCATCGGCAACCAGGCACTGAATGCCTACATCGCGCGCAACTACGAGGTCGATTCCCGGGGCTGCTGGTACTTCCAGAACGGCCCGCAGAGGGTATACGTGTCGCTTGCCTACACGCCACTGGTCGCGCGCATCGATGGCGCTGGATTCAGCGACCATTGCGGCCGCCCGCTGGAGCGCGGGGCGCTCGAGTATCTGGACGACGAGGGCTCGGTGTTGATCGCCGCCGACCGCGGCCTTGCACTGCTGGACGACAGGGATCTGGTCGCCTATGCGGCGCGTGCCGGCGGCGCGCTGGAATCGCTGCCGGTGATCGCCCGCCGGGACGTGCCTGCGCGCTTCGGTTTCACCCCTGATCCGGGCGTCATTTAGGGACTGCGTCAGGCGTCGGCGATCCTTGACGCACGCGCAAAAACCCCTTTATAATCCGGCCTCTTTTTTTCTCCGGGGCGGCCGAAGGGAACTGCGCGGCCGCCCGGTTCATTTCTGGAAGCGCTGAAAACATGCCAACCGTCAACCAGTTAGTGCGCCACGGGCGCGTCGCGCCGAAGACCAAGTCGAAGGTGCCCGCGCTCGCGGGGTCGCCGCAGAGGCGCGGGGTCTGCACCCGCGTCTACACGACCACCCCGAAGAAGCCGAACTCGGCGCTCCGGAAGGTCGCGAAGGTGCGTCTCACGAACGGCTTCGAGGTGATCGGCTACATCGGCGGTGAGGGCCACAACCTGCAGGAGCACTCGGTGGTGCTGATCCGCGGCGGGCGCGTCAAGGACCTGCCAGGCGTGCGTTATCACATCGTCCGCGGTTCGCTCGATACGCAAGGCGTGAAGGACCGCAAGCAGAGCCGCTCCAAGTACGGCGCCAAGGCGCCCAAGTCGGCATAAGGAACAAGAGGCCATGCCCCGTCGCAGAGAAGTACCGAAGCGCGAGATCCTGCCGGATCCGAAGTTCAACAACACCGATGTCGCCAAGTTCATGAACGTGCTGATGACGCGCGGCAAGAAGTCCGTGGCAGAGCGCATCGTGTACGGCGCGTTGGACATCATCAAGACCAAGTCCGGCAAGGATCCGGTCGAAGTGTTCTCGCAGGCGGTGCAGAACGTCAAGCCGGTGGTCGAGGTGAAGAGCCGCCGCGTCGGCGGCGCGAACTATCAGGTCCCCGTAGAAGTGCGTCCTGTACGTCGCATGGCGCTTTCGATGCGCTGGATCCGCGAAGCGGCGCAGAAGCGCGGCGAGAAGTCGATGATGGCCCGCCTGGCGGGCGAGCTGCAGGAAGCTGCGGAAGGCCGCGGCGGCGCGATGAAGAAGCGCGAGGAAGTCCACCGCATGGCGGAAGCCAACAAGGCCTTCTCGCACTACCGCTTCTAGCGGGAAAGGCACCAGGGAAATCAAAGTGGCTCGCAAGACTCCAATCGAACGCTATCGGAACATCGGCATCTCCGCGCACATTGACGCGGGTAAGACGACGACGACCGAGCGCATCCTGTTCTACACCGGCGTCAATCACAAGATCGGCGAAGTCCACGACGGCGCTGCGACGATGGACTGGATGGAGCAGGAACAGGAACGCGGCATCACGATCACGTCGGCCGCGACGACGTGCTTCTGGAAGGGGATGGACCTGTCCTACCCGGAACACCGCATCAACATCATCGATACCCCCGGCCACGTGGATTTCACCATCGAGGTCGAGCGTTCGCTCCGCGTGCTGGACGGGGCCTGCATGGTCTATGACGCGGTCGCGGGCGTGCAGCCGCAGTCCGAGACCGTGTGGCGCCAGGCGAACAAGTACAAGGTGCCGAGGCTTGCGTTCATCAACAAGATGGACCGGATCGGCGCGACGTTCTTCAAGTCGTACGAGCACATCAGGACCCGGTTGAAGGGTAACCCCATCCCGATCCAGCTGCCGATAGGCGCCGAGGACAAGTTCCAGGGCGTGATCGACCTGGTGCTGATGAAGGCGATCTACTGGGATGATGCCTCGCAGGGCATGAAGTTCGAGAAGAAGGACATTCCGGCCGAACTCGCGGCAGAGGCGAAAGAGTGGCGCGAGAAGATGCTGGAGGCGGCTGCCGAGGCGAACGAGGAGCTGATGAACAAGTACCTCGAAGCCGGCGACCTGTCGGTCGAGGAGATCAAGCTCGGACTGCGCACCCGCACCATCGCCAACGAGATCGTGCCGATGCTCTGCGGCACCGCGTTCAAGAACAAGGGCGTGCAGGCGATGCTCGACGCGGTGATCGACTACCTGCCGTCCCCGGTCGACATTCCCCCGGTCAACGGCGAGAACGATCGTGGCGAGCAGGAAACCCGCAAGCCCGCCGACGAGGAGCCGTTCGCGGCCCTCGCGTTCAAGATCGCGACCGACCCCTACGTCGGGCAGCTCACGTTCGTGCGCGTGTATTCGGGCGTGCTGACCTCGGGCGACACGATCTACAACTCGGTCCGTGGCCGCAAGGAGCGCATCGGGCGCCTGCTGCAGATGCACGCGAACGAGCGTGCGGAGATCAAGGAAGTGCGTGCCGGCGACATCGCGGCGGTAGTGGGCCTGAAGGATGTCACCACTGGCGAGACCATCTGCGACATGCAGAAGGTGATCACGCTGGAGCGCATGGAGTTCCCCGAGCCGGTGATCTCGCAGGCCGTGGAGCCGAAGACCAAGGTAGACCAGGAAAAGATGGGCGTTGCCCTCGGGCGCCTGGCGCAGGAGGATCCTTCCTTCCGTGTGCGTACCGACGAGGAGTCCGGGCAGACCATCATTTCCGGCATGGGCGAGCTGCACCTTGAGATCATTGTCGATCGCATGCGGCGGGAATTCGGCGTCGAGGCGTCCGTCGGGAAGCCCCAGGTTGCGTATCGGGAGACGTTCAAGAAGTCGGTCGAGCAGGAAGGCAAGTTCATCAAGCAGTCAGGCGGTCGCGGCCAGTATGGCCATGTCGAGCTTCGTCTGGAGCCGAATCCGGGCAAGGGTTTCGAGTTCGTCGATGCGATCAAGGGTGGCGCGGTGCCGCGCGAATTCATCCCTGCAGTCGAGAAGGGTGTTGCGGAGGCGCTGCTGGATGGCGTGCTTGCAGGCTACCCGGTAGTCGATGCCAAGGTGACGCTGTTCTACGGCTCGTACCACGACGTCGACTCGAACGAAAACGCGTTCAAGATGGCTTCCATATTCGCGTTCAAGGACGGCATGCGCAAGGCCAATCCGGTGCTGCTCGAGCCGATGATGGCCGTGGAAGTCGAGACGCCCGAGGAGAAGATGGGCGACGTGATGGGTGATCTTTCGTCGCGGCGAGGCATCATCCAGGGCATGGAAGACCTGCCGGGCGGAAAGGCCATCAAGGCCGAGGTTCCGCTGGGCGAGATGTTCGGTTACTCGACCACGTTGCGGTCGCTGACCCAGGGCAGGGCGACGTACACGATGGAATTCAAGCACTATGCCGAGGCGCCGAAGAGCGTAGCGGACGCCATCATCAAGAAAGACGACAAGGAAAAGAAATAGGGACCCGACCATGGCAAAAGGCAAATTCGAACGTACGAAGCCGCACGTGAACGTAGGGACGATAG
>CAZTDU010000015.1:0-58138 GCA_964612335.1 uncultured Enterobacteriaceae bacterium
CCTGATCAGCTGCTGCGCCTTGTCGTTCGCGGTGGCGCCGTAATTGCGCGTCACCGTCGCCTCGACGTCGTGCGGGACGATGGTGCCGCGCAGTTCCTGCACCCGCGCGAGCACGCGGTCGGCGACCTCGACTGCGTTTTCGCCCGGCTTCTTCGTCACCTGCAGCGTCACGGCAGGGAATTCGCCATCCGCGCTGCCGGTCCACACATAGCGCGATGGCGGCGGCGGACCGTCGATGACGCTGGCGACGTCGCCGAGGAACACCGGCCTGCCGTCGTGGACGCCCACCACCAGGCCGCGAACGTCGGCCGCCGACGCGAGGTGGTTGCCGGTCTCGACGGTGACCTCGCGGTTCTCGCGCACGATGCTGCCGCTCGGGAGCGACACGTTCGCCAGCTGCAGCGCGTTGCCGATGTCCAGCGCGGCGATGCCGTGCGAGTTCAGCCGGTCCGGGTCCAGCAGCACGCGCACGGCGCGCCCCGGGCCGCCCAGCGTCTGCACTTCGCGGGTGCCGGGCACGCGCTTGAGTTCGACTTCTGCTGCGTGCGCGACGCGCTCGAGCTCGTAGGCGCCGCGCTGCGGGTCCCTGCTCCACAGGGCGAGCGTGACCACCGGCACGTCGTCTATGCCCTTGGGCTTGATGATCGGTTCGCCGATGCCGAGGTTCGGCGACACCCAGTCCCGGTTCGAATTGATGGTGTCGTACAGGCGCACCAGCGCATCGGTGCGGGCCTCGCCCACCTTGAACTGCACCGTCAGCACGGCGATGCCGGGCCGCGACACGGAGTAGACGTGCTCGATGCCGGTGATCTGCGACAGCACCTGCTCGGCCGGCGTGGCGACGAGCTTCTCGACGTCGGCCGCCGATGCACCCGGGAACGGGATCAGCACGTTTGCCATGGTGACGTCGATCTGCGGTTCCTCCTCCCTCGGCGTGATGGCAACCGCGAAGAGGCCGAGCAGGAACGCCACCAGCGCGAGCAGCGGCGTGAGTTGCGAATCCTGGAAGAAGCGCGCGATGCGGCCGGATACGCCCATCGCTCAGTCCGCCCGGGTGGCGATGCCCGCCTTTACCGGATCGAGCGCGACCCGCTCGCCCGGCCTGAGTCCGGCAAGCACCTCGATCGCGCGCTCGTCGCCGGCCTCGCCGAGGCGCACCTGCCGCAGCCGCGGCCAGCCGGCGTCGTCGAGCACGTACACCGCGGTGAGTTCGCTGCGCGTGACCACTGCCGCGCGCGGCGCGAGCAGGCGCGGCGAGCGGCCGACGACGAAATGCGCCCGCGCGAACACGCCCGGATAGATGCCGCTTACGTCCTCGGGCAGGTCGATGCGCACGCGCGTGGTGTGGGTGCGCGGGTCCGCCGAGGGCACGACGGTGATGCTTTTCGCGTCGACCCACTGGCCGCGCGAGGGGATCTCGATCTTCGCCTTGCCCGAGGCCTGGATCGCCGCTACCTGCGCCTGCGGCACGTTCGCCGCGACGCGCAGCGTCGCCGGGTCGAAGCCGGTCATCAGCGGCTTGCCGGGCACCGCCATCTCGCCGAGCTCGACGTGGCGTGCCGAGACGATGCCGCCATAGGGCGCGACGATGGTGGCGAAGCTGCGCTCGGTCGCGGCCTGGCCGACGCCGGCGAGCAGCGAGGTGACGCGCGCCTGCGCCGCCTTGTATGCGGCCTCGGACTGGTCCACCGCGGCCTGGCTGATGAATTTCTGCGCGACGAGCTGCCGCTGTCGCTCGTACTGCGCGCGCGCATTGGCGAGTGCGGCCTGAGCCTCCTGCACCTGCGCGGCGCTCGCGGCGACCGCCTGCGACGCGGCGCGCTCGTCGATGCGCACGATCACCTCGCCCTGCTTGACGCGGTCGCCGACGTCGAAGCGGATGTCGATGATGCGTCCGGCGATCTGCGCCGACACGGTCGATTGCCGCACCGCCTCGACGAGGGCCTCGGAAGACCACGTCAGTTCGATCTCGCGCAGCTCGACCGGGGCCGACGCAAGCTGTGGCGGGGCCTTGGCCGACGGCGCGCCGTCCCTGCTTTCGCCGCAGGCGGCGAGCACGAGTACGGCAACGGCGACGGCGAGGCGCTTCACGCGGCCCACCTGACCAGTTCACCGGTGTCGAGCGCCCCGGAGGCGCGCTTGACCTCGCTGCCATCGCGAAACAGCACCAGCGTCGGGATGGCGCGGATGCGCTGGCGCATCGCCAGGCCTGGTGCCTCCTCGGTGTTTACCTTGACGAGCTGCACCCGGCCCTTCAGCTGCGCCGCGGCGCGCTCGAAGTGCGGCGCCATCGCGCGGCAGGGGCCGCACCAGGGCGCCCAGAAGTCGGCGAGCACCGGCAGGCCGGTGCGGGCGACGAACTTGTCGAAACCCGCCTCGTCCAGTTCGATCGGCTTGTCCGCAAGCAGCGGCTTGCCGCAGTGGCCGCACCTGGGCTCTTCGCCCAGGCGGGCCGAGGGCACGCGGTTCGCGGTGAGGCAGGCCGGGCAGGCGACCTGGACGATGTCGCTCATGGGACTACCCTCGCATTGCGCGCTCGGGATTCGCCCCTGGGGCGACCCTGCGGGCTCACGCGCGGGCCCTTTCCGCGGAGCGCACGCCCAGGCGCTGAAGGATCATCTCCAGCGGGCAGAAGCAGGTGAAAGCGCTCTGCAGCAGGTTCGCGCCGACGAAGGCGGTGAACCAGAGGAAGTTGACGTTGACGAAGAGCGGCGAGGCTTCGACGCCCAAGGCAAGCGAGACGAGGATGAAGGCGCCGGCGAACATGCGTACGAGTCTTTCGGTGGTCATGATGATCCTTTTGGTGGTTGAATGGCTGATCTGCGTCAAAGGATGCATCGCGACGCGATGGGGAGTATGTGACCTTGGTTACAGAGGCCGGAAGCCGCAGTGCAGGCGAACTGAAGCGGCAGCTGCTCGAGCGCTTCCCGGTATTCGCCGCGCTGAACGCGGACGAGCTGGATGCGGTGCTGGCCGAGGCGCCGGTGATGCACGTGCCTGCCGGCACGGTGCTGTTCGACGCGAAGCAGCCTTGCCGCGGCTTTCCGCTGCTGCTGGAAGGCACGGTGCGGGTATCCAAGGCGGCGCCGAACGGGCGCGAGATCCTGCTCTACCGCGTCGATCCCGGGCAGGGCTGCGTGCTCTCGGGCGGCTGCCTGCTCGGGCACTCCGACTACACGGCGAGCGGCGTCGCCGAGACCGATGTCACGCTGGTGGCGATTCCGCCCGGGCCCTTCCACCAGCTGATGCTCGGTTTCGAGCCGTTCCGGCGCTTCGTCTTCGGCATGTATGGCGAGCGGCTGGCCGAGGTGATGGAACTGGTGGAGGAGGTGGCGTTCAGGAAGCTGGACGAGCGGCTAGCCCAGTTGCTGGTGCACCGCGGGCCGGTGATCGAAGGCACGCACCAGTCGCTTGCCGACGAACTGGGCAGCGTGCGCGAGATCGTCAGCAGGCTGCTGCGCTCGTTCGAGGTGCGTGGCTGGGTGCGGCTGGAGCGCGAGCGCGTCACGGTGCTCGACCCGAAGGCGCTGGCGGGCCTGGCGCGCGGCGCTGCTGCTTGACCCGGTTGCGCCGGCTGCGCATGATCGCGGCTTCGTTCACGAGGGGGAGAGCATGATCAGAATCGTCCTGGCAGCGGCGATCGCCGCTGCCGCTGGCATCGCGCAGGCGCAGGACTATCCGACCAAGCCGGTAACCATGGTGGTGGCCTTCCCGCCCGGCGGCGTCGCCGACATCGTCGGCAGGCCGCTCGCGGCGGCGATGGAGAAGACGCTGAAGCAGCCGGTGGTCGTGGTCAACCGGCCCGGCGCAGGCGGCGCGGTGGGCACCGCCTCGGTGGCGAAGGCGGCGCCCGACGGCTACACGATCCTGACGACGCTGTCGTCGATCTCGGTGTTTCCCGAGGCAGATCGCATCAACGGCAAGCCGCCGTCGTACGCGATGTCAGACTTTGCGCCGGTGGCGCTGGTGACCGCAGACCCGACGGTGCTGGTGGTGCGCGCCGACGGGCCGTACAAGTCGGTGAAGGATTTCGTCGCCGCGGCAAAGGCGAATCCGGGCAAGATCAACTATTCCTCTGCCGGCATCTACAGCACGCTGCACGTGGCGATGGAGATATTCGCGCAGGCGGCAGACATCAACCTGTTCCATGTGCCTTACCAGGGGGGCGGGCCCGCGGTCACCGCGCTGCTGGGCGGGCAGGTGGAGGCGCTGGCGTCAGGCCCGGCGGCGGCAATCGGCCAGATCAAGGCCGGCAAGATGCGCGCGCTCGCCGGCTGGGGCGACAAGCGCCTGGCGCTGATTCCCGAGCTGCCGACGTTCAAGGAACTGGGCTACAACGCCGAGTTCTACATCTGGTCGGGCGTGGTGGTGCCGGCGGCGACGCCTGCGCCGGTGGTGGCGAAGCTGCGCGCCGCGGTGCGCGCGGCGGTAAGTGATGAAACCTTCAAGTCGGCGATGCAGAAGGTATCGACGCCGATCGCCTACCTGGATGCGCCCGAATTCAGGAAGTACTGGGACGCGGATGCGGCACGGCTCAAGATCGCCCTGGAGAAGATCGGCAGGATCGAGGCGAAGAAGTAGCGCGCCGTCGAGCGGCCGACGGCGCCCGCGCCACTTTACTGTACGAGGTCGGGCGACAGCACCGCCCTGACGACGACACCCTCTTCGCCGTCGCGCACGCGGTTGCTGAGCCACCATAGCCCGCCCTTCTTGATGGCCAGGTCGGTGGCCTTGCCGCTTGTGAGCCAGGCTGCGGCACGCCCGAGGTCGGGCTGGTGGCCAACGACGACGACGGCACCCTTGCGTCCGGGCCAGTCCGCCGCTTCGAGAATTTCGGCGACCGTCGCCCCGGGGGCGAGGCTGTCGACGGTCTTGAACGGCGCTTCGAGGGCGCGCGCGGTCTGCTGCGCGCGTTCGGCTGGGCTGGCGACGATGGCGAACCTGGAGGGCAGCCGCTGGTGCAGCCATGCGGCCACGTGGGCGGCCTGGCGGTGTCCCTTGGCGGTCAGCTTGCGCGCCGCGTCGGGAAATCCGTCTTCGGCGTCCGCGTGGCGCCAGAGGATCAGATCCATGTCGGCAGTCTAAGGGCGAAATGCGATAAAATCATGCACTTTTAGGCGCGTAGCTCAGCTGGTTAGAGCACTACCTTGACATGGTAGGGGTCGTTGGTTCGAGTCCAATCGCGCCTACCAACATCTTGCCAAACATCAAGCTCCCAGACGGCTCGGTGAAGACCTTCCCGGGCCCGGTGACCGTTGCCGACGTGGCGCAGTCCATCGGCGCGGGGCTTGCGCGCGCCGCGATCGCGGGGCGGGTGAACGGGCGGCTGGTCGATACCTCGTACCGCATCGACGCCGATGCCGAGCTCGCGATCGTCACCGACCGCGATCCGGACGGCCTGGAGATCCTGCGCCATTCGACCTCACACCTGATGGCGCATGCGGTGAAGGAGCTGTTTCCCGATGCGCAGGTGACGATAGGGCCGGTGATCGAAAACGGCTTCTACTACGATTTCGCCTACAAGCGGCCGTTCACCCCCGAGGACCTGGCGGCGATCGAGAAGCGCATGGCCGAGATCGCGAAGCGGGACCATCCGGTGTCGCGCCGGGAGATGCCGCGCGACGAGGCGGTGAAGTTCTTCCGCGACCAGGGCGAGGTCTACAAGGCCGAGATCATCGCGTCGATCCCGTCGGACGAGCCGATCTCGCTCTATGGCCAGGGGGATTTCGTCGACCTGTGTCGCGGGCCGCACGTGCCCTCGACCGGGAAGCTCAGGGTGTTCAAGCTGATGCGGGTCGCCGGCGCGTACTGGCGCGGCGACTCGAAGAACGAGATGCTCCAGCGCATCTACGGCACCGCCTGGGCGAGGAAGGAAGACCAGGACGCCTACCTGAAGATGCTCGAGGAGGCCGAGAAGCGCGACCACCGGCGGCTTGGCCGGGCGCTTGACCTCTTTCACATGCAGGACGAAGCGCCGGGGCTGGTGTTCTGGCATCCGAAGGGCTGGATACTGTGGCAGCAGGTCGAGCAGTACATGCGCCGCGTGTACCGCGACAACGGCTACCACGAGATCCGCTGCCCGCAGATCCTCGATGTCAGCCTGTGGAAGCGCTCGGGGCACTGGGAGAACTACCGCGAGAACATGTTCATCACCGAGTCGGAGAAGCGCGACTACGCGGTGAAGCCGATGAACTGCCCCGGGCACATCCAGGTGTTCAACCAGGGCGTGAAGAGCTATCGCGACCTGCCTTACCGGCTGGGCGAATTCGGCGCCTGCCACAGGAACGAGCCCACCGGTGCCTTGCACGGCCTGATGCGCGTGCGTGGCTTCACGCAGGACGATGGCCACATCTTCTGCACCGAGGATCAGATCCTCGAGGAGTGCGTTGCCTACACGGCGCTGCTGCGCAAGGTCTACGCGGACTTCGGCTTCACCGAGATCATCTTCAAGGTGGCGACGCGGCCCGAGAAGCGCATCGGCGAGGAAGCTGCCTGGGACAAGGCCGAGGAGGCGCTGATGGAGTCGCTGAGGCGTTCAGGCGTCGAGTTCCAGGTGTCGCCCGGCGAAGGCGCGTTCTACGGTCCGAAGATCGAGTATTCGCTGAAGGACGCGATCGGCAGGGTCTGGCAGTGCGGCACCATGCAGGTGGACTTCTTCATGCCGGAGCGCCTCGGCGCCGAGTATGTTGCCGAAGACAACTCGCGGCGGATCCCGGTGATGCTTCATCGGGCGATCGTCGGCTCCATGGAGCGCTTCCTCGGCATCCTGATCGAGCATTTCGCCGGCGCCTTTCCGCTGTGGCTCGCCCCCGAGCAGGTGGTGGTGATGAGCATCAGCGAGAAGCAGTCGGAGTACGCCGCATCTGTTGCGCAAATGCTACAAAAGCGCGGCTGGCGGGCCACTGCGGATTTGCGGAATGAGAAAATTTCTTATAAGATTCGGGAACATAGCCTTCAAAAGCTCCCCTACCAGCTGGTGGTGGGAGACAAAGAAAAAGAGGCGGGGACAGTGGCCGTGCGGTCGCGCGGCGGTGAAGACCTCGGCGCCATGGCGCTCGACGTGTTCATCGCGCGCCTCGAGGCAGAGGCGGCAAGCGCGGGAAGCACGGCCTAGTTTTTCTCCGGGAAGGGAGTCCCGGAGCGGTCGCAGCGGCCACCGTGAAAGTGCCGAAACTGAAGGAATTTTCACCCATCGCAAACGAGAGAGCGCAGCGCATCAATGCAGAGATCACCGCACCGCAGGTGCGGCTGGTCGCGGAAAATGGAGACCAGCTCGGCATCGTCGCGGTCGTCGATGCGCTGAGGATGGCCGAAGAGCAGAACGTGGACCTGGTGGAGATCGCGCCGACTGCGGCTCCTCCCGTCTGCAAGCTGATGGACTACGGCAAGTTCCGCTACCGCGAGCAGAAGAAGGCGCACGAAGCCAAGCTCAAGCAGAAGCAGATCCAGGTCAAGGAGATCAAGTTCCGGCCCGGTACTGACGACGGCGACTACAGGATCAAGCTTGGCAAGCTCGTGCAGTTCCTCGAAGAAGGCGACAAGGCGAAAGTGACGCTGCGCTTTCGCGGACGCGAGATGGCGCACCAGGAGTTCGGGTTCAGGCTGCTCGAGCGCGTCAAGGCAGATCTGGAAGCGGTGGGTGTGGTGGAGCAGTTCCCGAAGCTCGAAGGCCGTCAGATGGTGATGGTCATCGGGCCGAAGAAGAAGGTAGTACCGGTGAAGCCGAAGAAGGAACCGGCGGCGGCAAAGCCCGCCACCACGGCCTAGCCCATAGAAGTGATAGTCCGGTGCCCGAAAAGCGCCAGCAGCGAATGCTGGCCGCCCGGCGTCATGTCAAAACAGAAAGGTGATGTCATGCCCAAGATGAAGACGAAAAAGAGCGCCTCGAAGCGCTTCAAGGTGAGGCCCGGCGGCAGCATCAAGCGCTCGCGCGCCTACATGCGCCACATCCTGACGAAGAAATCCACGAAGACGAAGCGCCAGTTGCGCGGCACATCCTCGGTCCACGAAACGGATACGGCACGCGTACGCGCGATGATGCCGTACGCCGGCTAAGGAGCCGCCATGCCACGCGTAAAAAGAGGAGTAACGGCGCGCGCCCGCCACAAGAAGGTCCTGAAGCAGGCAAAGGGGTTCCGCGGCCGCCGCGGCAACGTGTTCCGCGTTGCCAAGGAAGCGGTGATGAAGGCCGGGCAGTACGCCTACCGCGACCGCCGCAACAAGAAGCGCGTGATCCGCGCGCTGTGGATCGCCCGCATCAACGCCGCCGTGCGCGAGCTCGGCATGAACTACAGCGCGTTCATGGCGGGAATGAAGAAAGCGAACATCGAGATCGACCGCAAGGTGCTCGCGGATCTCGCGGTGCTCGACAAGCCCGCGTTCGCGCGCATCGCGAACCAGGTCAAGGCCAGCATCTCCCACTAGATCCATCCCGAGGGGTCCGGGGATGGAAGACATCGACCGCATCGTTTCCCGCGCAGCGGCGGCGTTCGCCGCTGCGGCGGATGCGGCCGCGCTGGAGAACGCCAAGGCGCGCTTCCTTGGCAAGGGCGGCGAGCTCACCGCGCTTCTCAAGTCGCTGGGCGCGCTGCCGGCGGCCGAGAAGAAGACACGTGGCGCCGCGATCAACACCGCAAAGGCCGCGATCGAAGCCGCGCTCGACGCGCGCCGCGCCGCGCTCGCCGACGAGAAGCTGAGCGCGCGCCTGGCCGAAGAGGCGCTGGATGTCACGCTTCCGGGCCGTGGCAGGCGGCGCGGCGGGGTGCATCCGATCACGCGCACCTGGCAGCGTACCGAGGCCATCTTCCGCTCGATCGGCTTCGACGTCGCAGACGGACCCGAAATCGAGACCGACTGGTTCAACTTCTCCGCGCTGAACAATCCGGAGAACCATCCTGCGCGCTCGATGCAGGACACGTTCTACGTGGACATGAAGGACGCGCAGGGGCTGCCCCTCCTGCTGCGCACGCATACTAGCCCGATGCAGGTGCGCTACGCGCGCATGCACAAGCCGCCGATCAGGGTCATCGCCCCCGGCCGCACGTACCGCGTCGATTCGGACGCCACGCATTCGCCGATGTTCCACCAGGTCGAAGGCCTGTGGATAGACGAGGACGTGAGTTTCGCCGACCTGAAGGGCGTGTACACGGACTTCCTGCGCCGCTTCTTCGAGTCCGACGACCTGCAGGTCCGTTTCAGGCCGTCGTTCTTCCCATTCACCGAGCCGTCGGCGGAGATCGACATGCGGTTCGAGAGCGGGCCGCACGAGGGCCGCTGGCTCGAGATCTCCGGCGCCGGGCAGGTGCATCCGCAGGTGGTGCGCAATTTCGGCCTCGATCCAGAGCGCTACATCGGCTTCGCGTTCGGCAGCGGTCTCGAGCGGCTGACGATGCTGCGCTACGGCATCGACGACCTGCGCCTCTTCTTCGATGGTGACCTGCGCTTCCTGAGGCAGTTCGCATAGGCGGGCAAGGACGAGTCGATGCAGATCCCGGAACACTGGTTGCGCAGCATGGCCGATCCGTCCCTGTCGACGGAGGAACTCGCGCACCTGCTCACCATGTCGGGCCTGGAAGTCGAGTCCTGCGCGCCGGTTGCACCGCCTTTCAGCGGCGTGGTCTGCGCGCGCATCGTCTCCGTCGCCAGGCACCCGGATGCCGACAAGCTCACTGTCTGCAGCGTGGACGCGGGCGGCAACGCGCCCCTCAACATCGTCTGCGGCGCGCCGAACGTGCGCGCCGGGATGGTCGCGCCGCTGGCTGTCGTGGGCGCGAGCTTGCCGGGACTCGCCATCAAGGCGGCGAGGATGCGCGGCGTCGAAAGCCAGGGCATGCTGTGTTCGGCGCGCGAACTCGGACTCTCCGAGGATCACTCGGGGCTGCTCGAGCTGGCAGCAGACGCGGTGCCCGGCACCGACGTGCGTCGCCTGCTCGAGCTCGACGAGCAGGTCCTGACGCTGAAACTCACGCCGAACAAGGCCGACTGCCTGTCGGTGCTTGGCGTGGCGCGCGAAGTCGCGGCACTGGCGCAGACCAAGCTCACGCCGCCCGACACGAATCCGGTGCCGGCGCGAAGCACAGCGCGGCATCCGATCCGCATCGACGCGCCGGACGGCTGTGGCCGCTTCGCCGGGCGCGTGATCCGCAACGTGAACGCCGCGGCGCCGACGCCGGAATGGATGAAGCAGCGCCTTGCTCGCGCGGGACAGCGCAGCATCTCGGCGCTGGTAGATGTCACCAACTACGTGATGCTCGAGATGGGACGCCCGCTGCACGTCTACGACCTCGACAAGCTTTCCGGCCCGATCGGCGTGCGCTGGGGCAGGCCGGGTGAGCGGGTGAAGCTGCTCAACGACATGACGGTGGACGTGGATGGCGCGGTCCTTTGCATCGTCGACGACACCGGCCCGATCGGCCTCGCCGGCATCATGGGTGGCGATTCGACCAAGGCCGAGACGCACACACGGAACATATTCCTCGAATCGGCGTTCTTCTTCCCGGAGGCGGTGCAGGGACGCGCGCGCCGATACGGGTTTTCCAGCGACGCCTCGCACCGCTTCGAGCGCGGCGTGGATTTCGACAACAACGTTGCGGGCCTCGAGCGCTACGCCAGGCTGATCCTCGACATCTGCGGCGGCGAGCCCGGCCCGGTGGACGACGTGGTGGCGAAGCTTCCCGAGCGCAGGCCGGTGCGCATGCGCGTGGCGCGCGCGCAGAAGGTGATCGGCATGCCGGTGCCGGCGACTGAGATGGCGGAAATTTTCACGCGCCTCGGCCTGCCGTTCAGCACCGATGGCGACGTCTTCACGGTGACGCCGCCTTCGTTCCGCTTCGACATCGGCATCGAGGAAGACCTGATCGAGGAGGTGGCGCGGGTGCACGGCTTCGAGAAGATCCCGGTGCAGCCACCGCGCGCGGTCGCGGCGATGCGCGTGATGGCAGAGTCGCGGCGGCCGCTGCATGCGGTGCGCGAGCGGCTGGCCGCGCTCGACTACCACGAGGTGGTTAACTTCAGCTTTGTCGAGCCTGCGTGGGAGGCGGATTTCGCCGGTTCGCCGGAACCGATCCGCCTGTTGAACCCGATCGCCAGCCAGCTTTCGGTGATGCGCACGTCGCTCATCGGCTCGCTGGTGGCCAACGTGCGCTACAACCACGCGCGCAAGCTGTCGCGCATCCGCGTGTTCGAGGCCGGCCGCGTGTTCCTGCGCGATGCCACGGTCGCCGACGGGCCGCTGACGGTCGCGGGGCTCGACCAGCCGATGCGCGTTGGCGCCATTGCCTATGGGCCGGCACTCGAGGAGCAGTGGGGCGAGAAGGAACGCAACGTGGACTTCTTCGACGCCAAGGCCGACCTCGAGGCGCTGTACTGGCCGCGGGTGCCGCGCTTCGAGGCTGCGCCGCACCCGGCGCTGCATCCGGGCCGCTCGGCTCGCGTGCTGCTGGATGGCGCGCCGGTGGGCTGGCTGGGCGAACTGCACCCGCGCTGGCTGCTGAAGTACGAGCTGCCGCGCGCCGCAGTGGTGTTCGAACTCGACGCGGCGAGCCTGGAGGCGGCCTCGATTCCCGAGTTCCGCCCGCCTTCGCGTTATCCCGCTGTCGTGCGGGACCTCTCGTTCCTCGTCGATGCCGGGACCCCGGTGCAGGCCATTCTGGACGCCATCGAGGCCGCAAAACCTCCTATCGTGAGCGCGGTCCTGCCGTTTGACCTTTATCAAGGTTTCGGGCTCCCTGCGGGCAGAAAAAGCCTTGCATTCCGGGTAGTTATGCAAGATACTGAACGCACCCTCACGGATGCCGAGGCGGATTCCGCCCGCGATGCCTTGTTTGCATTGCTCGCGACAAAATTCTCGGCAATTCCAAGAACTTAGAAGGGAATTCGGGGAGTTGCGATGACTTTGACCAAGGCTGAACTGGCCGACCTGCTTTTTGAGAAGGTCGGCCTGAACAAGCGCGAGGCCAAGGATATGGTCGAAGCCTTCTTCGAGGAGATCCGGGGTGCGCTGGAGCGAGGTGAGAGCGTGAAACTGTCGGGCTTTGGCAACTTCCAGTTGCGCGACAAGCCGCAGCGCCCTGGCCGAAACCCCAAGACTGGCGAGGAGATTCCCATCAGTGCCCGCCGCGTCGTTACCTTCCACGCCAGCCAGAAGCTGAAAGCCATGGTCGAGAAGGCACGCCATGGAACCCAGTCGGAAACGAACTGACCTGCCGCCGATCCCGGCGAAGCGCTACTTCACCATCGGCGAAGTAAGCGAGCTATGCGGCGTCAAGCCGCATGTGCTGCGCTACTGGGAGCAGGAATTCACGCAGTTGAAGCCGGTGAAGCGCCGCGGCAACCGCCGCTACTACCAGCACCACGAGGTGCTGCTGATACGCCGGATCCGCGAACTGCTGTACGAGGAGGGTTTCACGATCAGCGGCGCGCGCAACCGGCTCGATCATTCCGCGTCCACCACCGACGTTCAGGCAGCACGCGTCGCGCGCCCGCCGGCGGCTGCAAACGGGCGCGCTGGCAACGCCGCAGACATGGACCTGCCCGCGATCAAGCAGGCGCTGCGCGAGCTGCTCGACAACCTGCGGCACTGATGCACTGGTAGAATGCACTCCCTCGGGGCGTAGCGCAGCCTGGTAGCGTACCTGCATGGGGTGCAGGTGGTCGGAGGTTCAAATCCTCTCGCCCCGACCAGCCAATCAACGACGTGACCGGTGCCGCCTAGCGGGACGCGGCGGGCATTGCGATCTTCTCGATCGCGTAGGGTTGGGCGATGCCGAAGCCTTGCGCGTAGTCGACGCCCAGCGCCTTCAGCCGCGTGAGGATGTCCTGCTCCTCGACGCATTCGGCGATGACGTCGATGCCGATGACCTCGCCGACCCGCACCATCGCCTGCACCTTGGCCAGCGCGCTCGGGCTGGCGAGCAGCTTGCGCACGATCGATCCGTCGACCTTGACGCCGTCCGCCTGCAGCGTCTTCAGCTGTGAGAACGACACCGAGCGGCGCCCGAAGCTGTCGATGGTCAGGCCGCAGCCCACGGCCTTCATCGTCGCGGCGAATTTCTCCGCCGTGCTCGCGTGCAGCAGCGCGTCGGCCTCGTCGATCTCGAAGTCGAGCGCCGAAACCGGGATGCGGTGCGCCTTCAGCGCGTCGGCGACGAATCCCGGGAAGTGCTGGTCCGCGAGCGTCTGACCTGACACGTTTATCGAGAAGCGGCCGATGCGGCTACCCTTCTTCAGGTGGCGGATGGTGCGCGCGGTGACCCAGCGGTCAAGCTCGGGCATCATCCCGAAGTGCTCGAACACCGGCAGGAACTCGCCCGGGGGCAGCAAGGTTTCTTCCTCCTCGCGCAGGCGCACCAGCACCTCGGCGCGCTCGAACTGGCCGTTCTGCAGCGTGAGGATCGGCTGGCAGAAAAGCTGCAGCGCGTCGCTCTGCAGCGCTTCGCGCAGGTGCATCGCCGGGTCGCTCCAGCCTGACAGCGCCTGGTCCATCTCTGCGAGGAACTGTTTTTCGCGCGTCGTCTCGAGCGCAAGCTGCTTCTTCACCTGGCCTCCAGTGCGCGTTTCATCCCCGGGCCGATGCTACCTGAGCCAGCGAGCGGTGCAGGGCGCGAACGGGCGCAACGGGGAGTCGGATAGAATCCGGGTCGCGCGATGCGTATCCTGGTTTCCAATGACGACGGCTATTTCTCCCCTGGCATCGCGCTGCTCGCGGAGCGGCTGCAGGCGCTTGGCGAGGTCACCGTCGTCGCCCCGGAGCGCGACCGCTCGGGGGCGTCGAACTCCCTGACGCTCGACCGGCCGCTCGCCGTGCGGCGCGCGGCGAACGGATTCTGGTTCGTCAACGGCACGCCCACCGACTGCGTGCACATCGCGGTTACCGGCATGCTCGATTTCCAGCCCGATGTCGTGGTCTCAGGAATCAACCTGGGTGCGAACATGGGGGACGACACCATCTATTCCGGCACCGTCGCGGCGGCGATGGAGGGATTCCTGCTCGGCATTCCGTCGATCGCCGTGTCGCTGGCAAGCAGGACAGCGCGTCACCTCGAGACCGCGGCGGAGCTCGCGCATGGCCTGGTCGAGCGGCTGGCACGCGATCCGATCCGCCAGCCGGTGCTGCTGAACCTGAACGTGCCGGACGTGCCCGCGGCATCGCTTGCCGGCGTCGAGGTGACCCGCCTCGGGCGCCGCCACAAGGCCGAGTCGGTGGTGAAGGTGCAGACGCCTCGCGGCGAGACCGCGTACTGGGTGGGACCGGCGGGCGGCGCGGCCGAGGCCGGGCCGGGCACGGACTTCTACGCGGTCGAGTGTCGCCGCGCGTCGATCACGCCGCTGCAGGTGGACCTGACACAGCACGGGCAGCTCGGCCTGGTGAAGGACTGGATGACGCGATGAGCCTGCAGCGCGTGCGCGAGGATGCTGCAGGGACGGGAATGACCTCGCAGCGCACGCGGGCACGCATGGTCGAGCGGCTGCGTGCGCTGGGAATCCGCGACGCGCGGGTGCTCGAGGCGATGGGAAGCGTGCCGCGGCACCTGTTCGTCGACGCGGCGCTGGCGCACCGCGCCTACGAGTTCGACGCGCTGCCGATCGGCCACGGACAGACCATCTCGCACCCGTTCGTGGTCGCCTCGATGATCGAGCGCGTGCTGCAGGCAAGGCCGCGGCTGGGCAAGGTGCTCGAGATCGGCACCGGCTGCGGTTACCAGGCTGCGGTGCTGGCGCAGCTTGCCGTGGAGGCTTACTCGGTGGAGCGCATCAAGGACCTGCACGAGCTTGCGCGGGCGAACCTGCGGGCGTTGCGGCTGTCGAACCTTCGCCTGAGCTATGGTGATGGCCGGGAGGGCTTGGAGCAGGCCGCGCCTTTTGACGCCATCGTCGTCGCCGCGGCAGGCGACTCGGTGCCGCCGGCGCTTTTGCGGCAGCTTGCCACGGGTGGCAGAATGATCCTGCCGGTGCGGCCTGCGGGCGGCGAGCAGCACCTGCTGCTGGTGGAGCGCAGGGCACACGGTTACACGGAGACGGTACTGGACGCGGCGAAGTTCGTGCCGCTGGAGGCGGGAAAGGCATGAACATTCGGGCTGCGCTTGCAATCACCATGGGTGCCGCGCTGCTGGCCGGTTGCGCGAGTACGCGCACGCCCGCGCCCGTGAGCGATCGCCGTCCTGCCGCGGCGGCCCCGGCAAAGCCGTCTGCAGCGCCGCCTGCCACCGCCGCGCGCGAGCCGGCCGGGACAGGAACCTATGTGGTGAAGCGCGGTGATACGCTGTACAGCATTGCGCTCGAGCATGGCATGGATTACCGCGAAGTCGCGGCACAGAACGGCATCGATGACCCGTCGAAACTGCGCGTCGGCCAGGTGCTGCGCATCGGCGCTGCGGCGCCGAAGCCCCCGGTGCAGGTCGGCACTGCGCGCGGAAGCGCGCCGGTCGAGGCGCGGCCGCTGGATGGATCAGCCGCTGCACCATCGCAAGCGGCGCCTGCGGGCGGAGCGCTGAAGACCTCTCCCAAGGCAGTGCGTTTGCCCTATTCGCAGGAGAATGTCGCGCTGCTGAAGAACGCAGATGCGGCGAAACCCGCTGCCCCGGCGCCGCCCAGACCCGAGGCCGTCGCAAGGTCGGAGCCAAAGCCCGAGCCGGTTGCTCCAGCAGCGGCGCCAGAGCCCGGTGCCATCGAGTTCATCTGGCCGCATCGCGGCCGCGTGCTCCAGGGTTTCGCCGAGCCCAACAACAAGGGCGTCGACATTGCCGGCAAGCCGGGCGACTCCGTAGTTGCCGCCGCGCCTGGTCGCGTGATGTACATCGGCACCGGCATCCGCGGCTACGGCAAGCTTATCGTCATCAAGCACGACAACAACTACAACAGCGTCTACGCGCACAACCGCGAGATCCTGGTAAAGGAAGGCCAGACGGTGGCGCGCGGCCAGAAGATCGCCGAACTCGGCGATACCGACGCCGACACGCCGAAGCTGCACTTCGAGATCCGCCAGTCCGGCAAGCCGGTAGACCCGCTGCGCTACCTGCCCAGGCTCTGAGGCCCGCTGGCCGATAGTCCTACTTCGCCTGTTCCAGGCGAAGTTCGGTGGCGAGGTCGTGTACCGCCGAGGCGTAGAAGCTCGAGCGGTTGTACCGCGTCAGCACGTAGAAGTTCTGCAGCGCAACGCGGAATTCAGCCGGCGCATCCCGGTTCGACAGTTCGATGACTATTCCCTGCGCAGCCGGCTCACCGCCGCTGAACGCTACGCCTGCGTTGCGGATGTCGGCGAGAGGGAACCGGGGCAGCACCGACCCGTCCGACACCGCGCGCCAGCCCTCGCCACTGACGGTCGCCGGCAGCAGGATGGTTTCGCCCGGGCGCCAGCCATGTTCCTTCAGGAAGTTCGCCACACTGCCTACCGCGTCCACCGGACTGCCGCGCAGGTCGATGGTGCCGTTGCCGTCGAAGTCGACCGCATACGCGAGGTGGCTGCTGGGCATGAACTGCGGGATCCCGATCGCGCCGGCGTACGAGCCGCGCACGGAGAACACGTCGAATCCCTCATCGCGCGCGAACACCAGGTACTTCTCCAGCTCGCTGCGGAAGAACGGTGCGCGCGGCGGGTAGTCGAATGCGAGCGTCGTCAGCGCATCGACGACGCGCCAGCGGCCCATGTTCCTGCCGTACAGGGTCTCGATGCCGATGATCGCGACGATGATCTCCTCCGGCACGCCGTACTCGCGCGCTGCGCGCGCGAGCGCGCGCCTGTGCGCCGTCCAGAAGGCGGCGCCGCCGCGGATCTGGCGCTCGTTGACGAACAGGCCGCGGTACTCGTTCCACGATCGGCCGCGGCCGGGACCGGGCGGGCTGATCGCCTGCAGGATCGGTTCGCGCCGGATCGCGCGCGAGAAAAGGAACGACAGCTCGCGCTCGACGAAGCCATGTCGCTCGACCATTTCTCGGATGAACTCGCGCACTTCCGGCCGCCGGTCGTAGCCCGAGGCGATCGCGGGCAGCGCGGCGATCGCGGCCAGCAGTGCGACAAGGATTCTCATGCGAGTTCCAGTTCGCGCACGCGACGGCGCAGCTCGGTGATCCGCTCTCCAGCGGCGTCCGCCGGCGTGCCGTAGCGCAGCGCGATGTAGAGCGCGCCGATTGCGCGGATTGCGTCCGCCGCGTTTGGCAGTCGCGCGGCGGCTCGCTCCGCATAGTCGCGTGGGCCCTCGTGCGGCGCGCGCGCCACGCCGCGGCGCCCGAGCTTGGCGCAGAACGCGGCCCAGGCTTTTTGCACCGGGTCGGGCCGCACCAGCCTGCGGAACGACCAGAACAGGAGCACGACGGTAATGCCTCCGAGCAGCGTGAAAAGCAGCGCAGTGAGCTCGCGCCAGTCGACGTTGCGCATGCCGAGCCTGGACAGGAACTCGCGCTGCCGCTCGGGGTTGTAGCCGAGCACCCAGACGTTCCACTTGTGCGCGAGGGCCTCCCAGTTGTAGCGCATCGAGCGCAGCCATTGCATCTGCGGCCGCATCATCAGCGGCAGGGCTGCGCTGTCCGGGACGCTCATCGCGAGTCCGGCCTCGATGCGTCCCGGTACCGCCGCCGCCGTCGGGTCCACGCGCACCCAGCCCATGCCCGCGACGTGCGCCTCGACCCAGGCGTGTGCGTCGGACTGGCGCACGCTGATGTTGCGGTCGATCGGGTTCTCGTCGCCGCCCTGATAGCCGGTTACGATGCGTGCGGGCACGCCGGCGGCGCGCATCATGAAGGCGAACGCGGCCGCGAAGTGCTCGCAGAACCCGGCCTTGGTGTCGAAAAGGAACTCGTCCACCGAATGCTGGCCGAGCAGTGGCGGTTCCAGCGTGTAGTCTAGGCGGGCGCCGCGAAAGAACTCCAGCGCGCGCGCCAGCACGAGGGCATCGTCTGCGCCGCCTGCGCGCCATTCGCTCGCCAGTGCGCGGGCGCGCGGATTGAAGCCGTCCGGCAGCCGCAGCGCGCGGCGCAGCGCGCCTGCCGACGGCTCGGGCCTCGGGTCCGGATCGGCGATCGACTCGAGTTCGTAGCGCTGCCGAACGCGCACCCGGCCGAGGCGGAAGATCTGCCCCTCGGCGGTGACGCGGGCGCGCTCGGGGAGCGTGACGGCCTGTTCCAGCGCAAACAGCCAGTTGCGCTCGTGTGCCTCGAGCACAACCGTATAGCGGTAGCGCGCCTTGCCGCCCGAAGGCGGCTCGAACGGCGCGATTTCTGGCTGCGCCATGCGCCAGGTGCGGCCATCGAACTCAGACATCACCGGGCCGCGCCAGTAGCGCTCGCGCGAGGGGGGCAGCGCGCCAGAGAACTCCGCGCGGAACGCAATCGACTCGTTCTGCGCCAGCTTGGCGATGTTACCGGGAGACATCGAATCGGACAGCCCGGTGATGCCGGCGGTGATGTCCTGCGGCAGGCCCCACAGTGGACCCTGGACGCGCGGGAAAAGCATGAAGAGCACAAGCGCGACGGGTGCGGCATGCCCGATCAGCATCAGTACCGTGCGCAGGTTGGCGCGCGTGGCGCGCTGGGGCGCGGCAAAGCGCACCAGCGTCAGCGTGACCTGCACCAGCGCCACGCACATCAGCAGCGCGGTGGGAATCGACTGCGTGTAGAGGAAGTTGGTGACGATGAGGAAGTAGCAGAGGAAGGCAAGCACCGTTGCATCGCGGTGCGTGCGCATCTCGAGCATCTTCAGCCCGGAAAAGAGCATCAGCAGCACGATGCCGGGGGCGCGTCCGAAGAGCATGCGGTACTCCAGCCACACTCCGCCCATTGCGGCGAGCGCGATCAGCGCGAGCACCCAGCCCGAGGGCAGAGGCATGCCTCGCGTCAGTGCGACGCCGCGCCACGCGAACAGCGCAATCGTCCCGAGCGTCAGCCACCAGGGCGCGCGCAGCGCGTGCGGCGCGATGACGAGCGCGAGCGATGCGTAGAGCGCGAGCACATCGGGCAGCGTGATCGCACGCTGCTCCGGTGCCAGCGGATGCGGGACAGGCGTCACGGCGCGCCGTGCAGCGCGAGCGCCGCGAGGCAGCGGGCGCGATGCTCTTCGCCCCGGCCTGGCGCGATTTCGGTTCCCGGCAGCCTGAGCCCGTAGTCCGTGCCTTCCCGCTCGGCTTCCAGCACCCAGCCGCAAAGCTGGGACAGGCGGGCCTCGGCATCGAGTCCCGCGCTCATGCGCTCGAAGTCGAGCCAGACCTGGGCAGCCGCCTCCCCGGCGAACTGCTTCGTCAACATGGTGCGGGAACGCGCCGCCGCCTTCCAGGCCACATGGCGGGGAGAATCCGTGGGCTGGTACTCGCGCAGTCCGGAGAAATCGTCACTGCCAGACGCCTGGGCGCGCGCCGTGCCGCCGTGTTCGTTGGCGCTCGCCGGCGGCAGCGGCGTGCGCAGAGGGCGTGGGTATACCAACGCCCTCAGTTCGGGCTCGATGTAGCTCCAGGCGCGGAAGAATCCGAGCGGGAAGCGCGTCTCGAGCATCACGCGCGAGATCGGCAGCCAGCCGCGCCGCGCGGCGGGGACCGCGAGCACGACCTGCACGCTGGAACCCGCCGGGATGTCGACGACGATCTGGCTGCCCGAGGCCAGGTGCCGGGCAAGGATCGCGGGGCGGTCGTGCGCGGAGCGGTTGTCGAGGTGCAGGCGGAACTGCGCGGACTCCCCGGCGAAAACGGGCTCGACGCGCCCTGCGGCGATGGCGATGCGGGCGAGATTGCGCGCGGTATGCACCATGCCTGCGATGCCGGTGCCGGCGAGCAGGAACGTCAGCGCGAAGCCGAGTTGCAGCGCATAGTTGATCGAGCCGATGAGCAGCACGCCGATGGTGACGCCGAACACCCACCCCATGCGCGTCGGCACGATGTAGACGCGCCGCTGGCCGAGCACGATGGTGCCGCGCTCGGGCGGAGCGTAGCCATAGAACCAGTTGCGCAGGGCCGGCGTGATCTGCATGGGCTCAGCTGGTCGCGCCGTCGTACGCCCAGCGGCCCTTCCAGTTGACGTGTACGGCGTTCGGGTACTCGGCCTTCCCGAGGCTGCCGTTATAGCGGCCGAGCGCGCGGAAGTAGTCGCCGTTCTCGATATCCAGGTAGTGCCGCAGGATGGCGCAGCCGTAGATGATGTTGGTCTTCATGTCGAAGAGATTGTCGCCGGGCTTGCCGATGACCTTGACCCAGAACGGCATCACCTGCATGTAGCCCATCGCGCCGGCGCTGGACACCGCGTAGCGCTTGTAGCGGGATTCGACGTGGATGAGCCCGAGCACCAGCTGCGGGTCGAGGTTGGCGCGCCTGGCGTAGTAGTGCACGGTCTTGAGGAACCGGTCGCGCTCGCGGCGGTCGGGGATGTAGCGACGCAGTCGCTTGCTCATCTCCGAGCTCCAGCGGTGCGCATCGTCCGCGTTGGAGAAGTGCAGCACGGGCACGCCGCGATGCGACACCGCGACGCGCAGCGCATTCCGGACGCTCTCGGCCATCGGCTCGTACTGCTGCGCGCCGGCGAGCGCCGCGCAGGGCAACAGCAACGCGGCGATAGCCAGGACTCTCAGCATGCAGCGAGCTTTTCCTTCACGAACCCCGCAATCTCGCCAAGCGCCACCATGCCCGGCGCGGCGTCGGTGCGGCCCTTGTACTCGGCCTGACCGGCGGCGAGCCCCTTCTCCGACAGCACCACTCGGTGCGGAATGCCGATCAGTTCGCCGTCGGCAAACAGCACGCCCGGGCGCTCGTTGCGATCATCAAGCAGCACGTCGATGCCGGCGTCGAGGAATGCCGCGTACAGGCGCTCGGCCGCATCGCGCACCGCTGCGCTCTTGTGGTAGCCGATCGGCACCAGCGACACCGCGAATGGCGCCATTGGCAGAGGGAAAACGATGCCGCGCTCGTCGTGGTTCTGCTCGATCGCGGCGCCGACGATGCGCGTGATGCCGATGCCATAGCAGCCCATTTCCATCGGATTGGCGCCGCCCTTCTCGTCCAGGTAGGTCGCCTTCAGCGCGGCCGAATACTTGGTGCGAAGCTGGAAGATGTGGCCGACCTCGATGCCGCGCTGGATGGCAAGCCGGCCCTTGCCGTCTGGCGAAGGGTCGCCTGCGACGACGTTGCGGATGTCGGCGACCTCCGGCTCGGGCAGGTCGCGGCCCCAGTTGACGCCGGTGACGTGGAAGTCCTCCTCGTTGGCACCGCAGACGAAGTCCGCCATCGCTGCGACAGCGCGATCGGCGACGATGCGAACCCCCTGTGCGCCCCGGGCGCCACCGGCTGCCAGCGGCGGGCCGATGTAGCCCGGCTTGCAGCCGAGCGCAGCCTCGATCTCGGCGTCAGTGGCGAAGCGAAAGGGCGCAAGGCCGGGCACCTTGGTCGCCTTGACTTCGTTCAGCGAGTGATCACCGCGGACCAGCAGCAGGTGGAATTGGTCGTCGTGCATGAGCGCGATCGCTTTGACCGTGCGCGCGAGCGGCAGTTTCAGCAGTTCGGCCACGTCCTCGCAACGGGTCTTTCCCGGGGTCGGCACCTTCGCCAGCGACTGTGCCGGAGCCGGGCGCGCTTCGGCCGGCGCGAGCGCCTCGGCGAGCTCGACGTTGGCGGCGTAGTCGGAATCCGGGCAATAGGCGATTGCGTCCTCGCCCGAGTCCGCCAGCACCTGGAACTCGTGCGAGCCGGTGCCGCCGATGGCGCCGGTGTCGGCGGCGACGGCGCGGAACCGCAGCCCCAGGCGCGTGAAGATTCGCATGTAGGTGTCGTGCATGTTGCGGTACTCGCGCACCAGATCGTCGTAGCCGGCGTGGAACGAGTACCCGTCCTTCATGACGAACTCCCGGCCGCGCATGATGCCGAAGCGGGGCCTGCGCTCGTCGCGGAACTTTGTCTGTATCTGGTACAGGTGCAGCGGCAGCTGGCGGTAGCTCTTCAGCAGGTTGCGTGCGATATCCGTTACCACTTCCTCGGACGTCGGCTGGATGATGAAGTCGCGATCATGGCGATCCTTGAAGCGGAGCAGTTCCGGGCCGTATGCCTGCCAGCGGTCCGATTCCTGCCACAGCTCGGCCGGCTGCACCAAGGGCATGGAAAGCTCGATGGCGCCCGCGCGATTCATTTCCTCGCGCACGATCGACTCGACCTTGCGCACCACCCGCAGGCCGAGCGGCAACCAGGTATAGATCCCGGCCGCCAGGCGCCTGATCAGTCCGGCGCGCAGCATCAGCCGGTGGCTGACGACTTCCGCGTCCGCGGGCGCTTCCTTGAGCGTGGAGATGAAGTAACGGCTGGTTCGCATGCGTGGTCCGGTTTCCCGCGTTCGGCTGGCTGGAGCGCGGATCACTTTCAAGTGTCCGCGAAGTATGGAAAAATCGGGACGATTCTAACTTACCAGCCGACCGGCCTATATTCGGAGAGGACGCTTCGCCATGCTGGACCGTGATGGCTACCGTCCAAACGTCGGGATCATCCTCGCCAATCGGCGAAACGAGGTCTTCTGGGGCAAGCGCGTGCACCAGCATGCCTGGCAGTTCCCGCAGGGGGGCATCAAGCACGGTGAGTCTCCAGAGGAGGCGATGTACCGCGAACTCGAGGAGGAGGTGGGGCTGAAGCCCGCGCACGTGAGGATCCTCGGCCGCACGCGCCAATGGCTGCGCTATGAGGTGCCGGCGAAGTGGGTGCGGCGGGACTGGCGGGGCCGCTACCGCGGGCAGAAGCAGATCTGGTACCTCCTGCGCATGGTCGGGCGCGACTGCGACGTCTGCCTGCGCGCTGGCGAGAAGCCGGAGTTCGACGCCTGGCGCTGGCACGACTACTGGGTGCCGATGGAAACCGTGATCGATTTCAAGCGCGAGGTATACCAGCAGGCCCTCGCCGAACTGCATCGGTTTCTCGTCGCCGATCGTCGCGCGCCGGGGCGGCGCACGGTCGAGCCGATCAAATAGCCTTGCTCGATCGTTGATATTGCCTTTTTTCATTTGATCTATCGAGTCGAAGCGCCTACCCTTGGCTCGCGGTCTGGTGCCGCACAGAGTCACGCAACAACATCCTAGGAGGTCACATGGCTGCACTGAAGGGAAGCAAGACCCACGGCAATCTGAAGGCTGCGTTCGCGGGCGAATCGCAGGCCAACCGGCGTTATCTCTATTTCGCAGCGAAGGCGGACGTGGAAGGCCAGAACGACGTTGCCGCGCTGTTCCGCTCGACTGCTGAAGGCGAGACCGGCCACGCGCACGGCCACCTCGAGTACATGGAGTCTGTCGGCGATCCTGCCACCGACCTGCCGATCGGCGCCACGCGCGAGAACCTGAAGGCCGCGGTTGCCGGCGAGACGCACGAGTACACCGACATGTACCCGGGTATGGCGAAGACGGCGCGTGACGAGGGCTTCGGCGAGATCGCCGACTGGTTCGAGACGCTGGCCAAGGCCGAGCGGAGCCACGCCAACCGCTTCCAGAAGGCGCTGGACGCGCTGGTCGACTGAGCGTCGAACGGTGAGCGCAGAGACGATGGCCCGTATCCGGCGCGAAAGCCTGCTTTCGCTGGAGGCGTATGCAAAGGAGCGCAACGCCTTCCGCGCACGGGTGATCGATCACAAGCGCATCCGCATGGTACAGCTCGGGCCGAACGTGACGCTGCAGTTCGAGGACGAGCTGACCATGCGGTACCAGGTGCAGGAGATGCTGCGTATCGAACGCATCTTCGAGGAAGAGGGCATACAGGGCGAACTGGACGCCTACAACCCGCTGGTGCCCGATGGTTCCAACTGGAAGGCAACGATGCTGATCGAGTATCCGGACGTCGAGGAGCGGCAGCGCATGCTCGCCAGGCTGAAGGGCGTGGAAGACCGGGTATGGGTACGCGTCGAGGGTTGCGAGCGCGTCTACGCCATTGCTGACGAGGATCTCGATCGCGAGAACGAAACCAAGACTTCGTCGGTGCACTTCCTGCGCTTCGAGCTGTCCGAGGAGATGTGCAAGGCGCTCAAGTACGGAGTCGGGTTGTCCATGGGCATAGACCATTCCGAGTACCAGGCGGAACTCGCGCAGGTGGCGCCGGAAGTCCGTGCATCGCTCGCGGGAGATCTGGCCTGAGGCTTGCGGCAGCGGCGCTCGCGGCCGGCCTCGCCTTCACGGGAGCGACGTCGGCGCAGTTCAAGAGCGACTGGGAATCCGAGCAGGAACGGCGCAACTGGCGCGAGATCGAGGTGCGTCCGCCGGCCTTCCCGCGGCCGGAGAACCTCATCGAGTTCGCGCCCAGCAACACCACGTCGTTTCGCTTCTTCATCGATGCCGCGTCGATCAGCGTGGGACGGGACGGCGTGGTCCGATACACCCTGGTGGCGCGCAGTCCCAGCGGCGTCGATAACGTGAGCTTCGAAGGCATCCGCTGCGTCGGTGGCCTGGTGCGCGTGTACGCCACCGGCAGGGATGACAGTACGTGGACGCCACGCGCGGATTCCAAGTGGCGCGAAATCGAGCCCAAGACCATCCAGCGATGGCATCAGGCGCTGCGGCGCGAATACTTCTGCCCGCAGGACGCCATCATCCTCGACGCGGCGGAGGGCATAGATGCACTGCGGCGCGGCGGGCACCCGAACAAGGGCCACACCAGCAACGACTAGAGCAGGACCAGGTTGTCCCGGTGGATGAGTTCCGGCTCGTCCACGTAGCCGAGGATTGTCTCGATCTCGTTCGATGGCCGGCGCAGAATCCTGCGCGCTTCGTCCACGCCGTAGTTCACCAGCCCGCGCGCGACCTCTCGCCCATCGGGATCTTCGCAGGCTACAACTTCGCCGCGATCGAACGCTCCCTGCACGGACACCACGCCGATCGGCAACAGGCTCTTGCCATCTCGCACCAGGGCCTTCACCGCGCCTTCGTCCAGGCGCAGTCGTCCGGCAACCGCAAGGTGGTCTGCGAGCCATTGCTTGCGCGCGGCGAGCGGCATGGTTTCCGCCACCAGCAGCGTGCCGATCGCCTCCCCTTGCGCGAGGCGAACCAGGATGTCCGGCTCCCGTCCGGAGGCGATCGCGGTATGCGCGCCGCTGCGCGCCGCGCGCGCCGCGGCAAGCACCTTGGTGATCATGCCGCCACGGGCGATGTTGCTGGTGGTGCCGCCAGCAATCCGCGCGAGTCCTGCGTCCAGCGCGGACGCTTCGCCGATCAGTCTGGCTGCGGGATCCACCCGCGGATCGGCCTCGAACAGTCCCTGCTGGTCGGTGAGGATCACGAGAGCGTCGGCTTCCACCAGATTGGTGACCAGCGCGGCGAGCGTATCGTTGTCGCCGAACTTGATTTCGTCGGTGACCACGGTGTCGTTTTCGTTGATGACCGGAATGACGCCCAGCTCGAGCAGCGTGCGCAGAGTCGAGCGCGCATTGAGGTAGCGGCGCCGATCTGCCATGTCCGCGTGCGTCAGCAGCACCTGTGCCGTCGCGAGCCCATGCTCCCTGAAACATGATTCGTAGGATTGCG
The DNA here is from genome assembly GCA_964612335.1 of uncultured Enterobacteriaceae bacterium. Classification (GTDB taxonomy): domain Bacteria; phylum Pseudomonadota; class Gammaproteobacteria; order Burkholderiales; family SG8-39; genus CAZTDU01. The sequence goes on from CAZTDU010000015.1 coordinate 25,448, forward strand.
CGAGGCCCATCTGCCCCACCGCGGCGGCAGCCTGCAATTCGTGCACAGCATGCGGACGGCGGCGCCAGCCCAGCCGCTTCATGCCCTCGGCAATCGCGCCGCTGGACACCACGATGACCCGCCGCCCCATGCTGCGCAGCTTTGCCACCTGTGCCGCCCAGCGTGCGATCGCCGCTACGTCCAGGCCGCGCCCCTCGTCGGTGACCAGCGACGAACCCACCTTCACCACCAGCGTGCGCGCGTCCTTGATCCGGCGCGTCATTTGTCCGTCCCGGCAAGGAACTTCGCCGCGTCCCTGCAGACCTTGTCGCAGCCGGCGCCGTTGAGCGCCGATATCACGTACCAGGGTTTCTTCCACCTCAGGGAACGCAGGATCCGTGCAATGCGCTCCTGCGGATCGGCGACGATGTCGGCCTTGTTGAACACCAGCCAGCGCGGCTTGCTGAACAGCGCCTGGTCGTACTTCTTCAGCTCCGCCGCGATGGTGCGCACCTCGCGGACGATGCATTTCACCGGATCCTCAACTTCGGCAAGCGGCGCGAGGTCGACGAGGTGCAGCAGCAGCCGGGTGCGGGACAGGTGGCGCAGGAACTGGTGCCCCAGCCCCGCGCCTTCTGCGGCACCTTCGATCAGGCCTGGGATGTCCGCGACCACGAAGCTCGAGTTGTGGGCGATGCGCACCACGCCCAGCGAAGGATTCAGCGTCGTGAACGGGTAGTCCGCGACCTTCGGCCGCGCGCTGGACACCGCCCGCATGAAAGTGGATTTGCCGGCATTCGGCAGCCCGAGCAGGCCGACGTCGGCCAGCACGCGCAGTTCCAGCGCCAGTTGCCGGTTCTCGCCGGGCTCGCCGCGCGTGAACTGGCGCGGTGCACGGTTCACGCTGGACTTGAAGTGGATGTTGCCCAAGCCACCCTTGCCTCCCCTGGCTAGGAGCACCCGCGCACCGTCGGCGGCGAGGTCGGCGAGGATCTCGCCACTCTGCACGTCGCGAAAGATGGTGCCGACCGGAACGCGCAACTCGATGTCCTCGCCGGCCTTGCCGTAACGATCCTTGCCGTGGCCGCGGTCACCGCTACCTGCCCGATGGATGCGCGCGTAGCGGTAATCGATCAGCGTGTTGATATTGCGGTCTGCGCGCGCCCATACGCTGCCGCCACGACCGCCGTCGCCGCCATCCGGGCCGCCACGAGGCACGAACTTCTCCCTGCGAAACGAAGCGCTGCCATCGCCGCCGTTTCCGGCATGTACCTCAATCAGCGCTTCATCTATGAACTTCATGGACCTTGCTCCAGAAACAAAAAAGCCCTATCGCGCGCGATAGGGCTTTCGCGGCGCGGGAGGCTGGCTTACGCCGGCACCACGCTCACGATCTTGTTGCTGTCCGCGCCCTTGACGGCATATTCCACCTGCCCGGGCTTGCGCGCGAAGAGCGTGTGGTCGCGACCCATGCCGACATTCGCGCCCGGATGAACCACCGTGCCGCGCTGCCTTACCAGGATCTGGCCAGCGTTTACGCGCTGGCCCCCGTACACCTTCACGCCAAGGCGCTTGGAATTGGAGTCGCGGCCGTTGCGTGTGCTGCCGCCACCTTTTTTCTGTGCCATTTTGCCGGCCTCCCGTCAGCCTGAAACGATGTCGTCGATGCGAACCTCGGTATAACCCTGCCGATGCCCCTGCGTCTTCTGGAAATGCTTGCGCCTGCGCATCTTGAATATGCGCACCTTGTCGCCGCGGCCATGCGATACGACCGTGGCCTTGACCTTTGCGCCCGCGACCAGCGGCGCGCCTACGGTAGACGTGTCGCCTTCGCCGAGCATGAGGACCTCGTCGAACGAAACAGCGGCGCCGACTTCCGCCGTAATGAGTTCAACCTTCAGCTGTTCCCCCGGCTTGACGCGATACTGCTTGCCGCCGGTCTTGATCACTGCGTACATGAGATAACCCATTGCATCTGCAAAGACTTGGAATTATAAGGGATTTATGGCCACCGTGTCCATCCTCAGCCCGATCGCTGGCGACATGCAGCGCGTGGATGCCCTGATCCGCGCAAGACTCGCCTCCGAGGTTCCAATGGTGGCCCGGGTGGCGGAATACATTGTGGCCGGGGGGGGTAAGCGGCTGCGCCCGGCGCTCGTCCTGCTCGCCTCCGCGGCCTGCGACTACCGGGGCGAGGCCCGGCTGGAGCTTGCCGCAGTTGTGGAATTCATCCATACGGCCACGCTGCTGCACGACGACGTCGTCGACGATTCGCCAATGCGGCGCGGCCGCCAGACCGCCAACGCCGCGTTCGGGAACGCTGCGGCGGTTCTGGTGGGGGATTTCCTCTATTCACGTGCTTTCCAGATGATGGTCGGGGTGGGCAGCATGCGCGTGATGCAGGTGCTGGCGGACGCGACCAACACGATTGCCGAAGGCGAGGTGCTGCAGCTGATGAATTGCCACGATCCCGAAGTCGACGAGGAAAGGTATCTGGGCGTGATCCGCCGGAAGACTGCAAAGCTCTTTGAGGCGTCCGCGCGCCTGGGTGCGGTGCTCGGCGGTGCACCGGCCAAGCAGGAGGCGGCGCTGGCGGACTATGGCATGCACCTGGGAACGGCGTTCCAGCTGGTCGATGACGTACTGGACTATTCGGGAGATGCCGCGACGATCGGCAAGTCCCTCGGCGACGACCTTGCCGAGGGCAAGCCGACGCTGCCGCTCATCCGGGCCATGCATGCCGGCACCTCTGCTCAGGCCGACGCCGTCCGCCGGGCGATCATAGACGGCGGCCGCGACGATTTTCCGGCGGTGATCGATGCGGTGCGCGCCACCGGTGCGCTCGAGTATGCGAGGGAAGCGGCGGCGCGTGAATCGCGCGTCGCGCAGGATGCCCTGGAAGCACTGCCGGATTCGGCGGCACGGCAATGTTTGCTAGAATTGGCGTCCTTTTCGGTAACGCGGGACCGCTAGCAAGCGCGATCCTGCGTCCGCGCCTCGGGGTGTAGCTCAGCCTGGTAGAGTACTGCGTTCGGGACGCAGGTGTCGGAGGTTCAAATCCTCTCACCCCGACCAATTTTCCCCGCCAACCAGGGTGCGGGTCCGGCATCGGATAATCCGCCCATGGGCCGCATCGTCATACTTGTCATTCTTGTCGTGATCGCCGTCTGGGCGATCCGGCGCGCGATCGCGAGGTCGGCGGAGCGCGAGCGGCCGGCCAAGCCGGGCCAGGCGGGTGCGCTGGTACGGTGTGCGCATTGCGGTGTTCACCTGCCCGCGGCCGAGTCGCGCACTGGCGGTGGGCTTGATTATTGCAGCGACGAGCATGCTCGCCTGGGTCCCGGGGAGGGCAGTTGATCGCCGAGGCGAGATACTCGCCGCTTTTCTCCCGCAAGGCGGCGACGCTCGAGTCGTTCTGGATATCGCTGCGGTATTTCAGCTATTACCGCATCGCGGTGGCGGCGCTGTTCCTGGGCAGCAGCCTGTACTACGAGGGCGAGCTCAATCTCGGCGCCCACCACCTGAGACTGTTCCGCCTGGTCGCGGTGGTCTACCTGCTGTTCGGGGTAGTGCTGCATGTGGTGCTGAAGAACCTTCGCGACCTGTTCAACCTCCAGTTGACGCTGCAGGTGTGCATCGACGTTCTGGCGATCACCCTGCTGATGTATGCCAGCGGAGGCATGAGGAGTGGCCTTGGCGTGATGCTCTTCGTCTCGCTTACTGCCGCGGCGCTTGTTGCGCCCTGGCGGCTTACCATCCTTTACGCTGCGGTGGCCAGCATCGCGCTGCTGATCGAGCAGTCGTTCTGGGTGCTCGTCTACGACTTTCCGACCGCGAACTTTGTCCAGCCCGGGCTGATGTCGATCGGCCTCTTCGCCACGTCGGGGATTACCGGCGTGATGGCGCAGCGGGTAAGGGCGAACGAGGAACTCGCGCGCCAGCGCGGCCGCGAGCTCGCCAACCAGATGCGGGTAAACCAGCTTGTCATCGAGGACATGCACGACGGTGTCATCGTGCTGGACCACTCCGGCCGGGTGGTGCAGCACAATCCGCGCGCGCAGCAGATGATCGCCGAGGAGCATCTGCGCGGTGCGGACCTGGCTGCCCTTCTGCCGGCATTGGGGGAGAGCTGGCGCGCCTGGCGCGCCGAGGGCGAACATGCGGGCGGGGCGACGCTGGACCTGGACCTGCACGGGCGCGACGTTCGCCTGCGCATGCTGGACACGGGCATCGACGAGGACTTCGCGCTCATCTTCATGGAGGACGTGACTCGCACGCGGGAGCAGGCCCAGCAGCTGAAGCTTGCGGCTCTGGGCCGTCTCACTGCCAGCATCGCGCACGAAATCCGCAATCCCCTCTCGGCGATCAGCCATGCCACCGAACTGCTTGCGGAGGAGACCGGGGAGGACGGCCGCGCACGCCTGTATCGCATTATTCACGACAATGCGCGGCGGATGGAGCGGCTGGTCGCCGATGTCCTGCAGTTGAACCGGCGCGACCGTGCATCGAGCGAGCGCATCCAGGTGACGCCGTGGCTGCTGGAATTCATCGAGGACTTCGCGATCAACGAGTCGGTGCGCCCCGAGCTGTTCTCCGTCGATGTGGGCAGGGATGCCGCGGTCGAGTTCGACCGCGAGCACCTACGCCAGGTAATGTGGAACCTTCTGCGCAACGCCGTGCGCCATTGCCGGGGACAGGCTCGCAGCGTGCGGGTGGGCATGCGGGTATTGGGCCATCAAGTAGAATTCAACGTCATCGACGATGGTCCTGGCGTAGACGAGGCGCATCAGGGGCAGCTGTTCGAGCCGTTCTTCACCACAGACAGCAAGGGAACGGGGCTGGGCTTGTACCTGGCCCGGGAACTGTGCAGCGCCAATCGAGCGGTACTTGAGTACGTGGACGACATGCCCGGGGCACATTTCAGGATTCTCTGCAGGGAGGCGCCGGCCGGATGAAGCAAAGCGAACGGCGTGGCGAAGGCAGGGTACTGGTCGTCGACGACGAGCCCGACATCCGCGAGCTGCTCGAGCTCACGCTCGTGAAAATGGGTGTGGAGGTGGTCTCGGTCGGCTCCGTCGGCGAGGCGAGGCGGCACCTCGGTGCCGGGGGGTTCGATCTCTGCCTCACCGACATGCGCTTGCCCGATGGCGAAGGGCTCGAACTGGTGCGTTACGTCGGCAGCCTCGGCGGCGACCCACCGATTGCGGTGATTACGGCGTACGGTAGCGCGGACAACGCGGTCGCCGCGCTGAAGGCTGGCGCCTTCGACTACGTATCGAAGCCGGTGGGGCTGGAGCAGGTGCGCTCGCTGGTGAAGTCGGCGCTGTCCCTGCCTGACAGGGCGGAGGTGCCGGCCCGCAATCACCGGCTGATCGGCGTCGGGCCGGCGATGCGCCAGGTGCGCGACCTCATTGTGCGCCTGGCGCGCACGCAGGCCCCGGTGTACATCTCGGGGGAGTCGGGCAGCGGAAAGGAACTCGCCGCCCGCCTGATTCACGATAATGGCGCTCGCCATGCGGGACCTTTCGTGCCGGTCAACTGCGGCGCCATTCCGGAGAACCTGATGGAGAGCGAGTTCTTCGGCCACCGCAAGGGCGCGTTCACCGGTGCGACGCATGATCGTGAAGGTTTCTTCCAGGCCGCAGGCGGCGGCACCCTGTTCCTGGACGAAGTCGCGGAGCTTCCCGTGCCCATGCAGGTGAAGCTGCTGCGAGCGATTCAGGAAAAGCGCGTGCGCAAGATAGGAGCCACGCAGGAGGATGCGGTGGATGTGAGGATCCTGAGCGCGACGCACCAGAATCTTGCGGCCTGCGTCGAAGCGGGGCGATTCCGCCAGGACCTGTTCTACCGGCTGAATGTCATCGAATTGCGCATGCCGCCGCTGAGGGAATGCCGCGAGGACATACCGACGATCGCGGCGAGCGTGCTGCAGAGGCTGGTGGCACAGAATGGCGTGGCGCCGAAGCGGCTTTCCGGGGGCGCGCTGCAGGCGCTGGAGCGCTACGATTTTCCCGGCAACGTGCGGGAGCTGGAGAACATCCTGGAGCGCGCCGTCGCGCTGTCCCCGGCTGAGGAGATACTTGCGGACGACCTGCAACTGGGTGGGGGCGCGACTTCGCCGACGGCACTGCCCGCCGAGGAGGCGCCGCGCGGCCCGCTGCCGGAATACCTCGAGCGCGTCGAGCGCGAAGCAATCATGGAAGCCTTGGGCAAGACGGGGTTCAACCGTACCGCGGCTGCCAGGCTGCTCGGGGTGAGTTTTCGAACGCTGCGCTACCGCATGCAGCGCCTTGGCATCAAGGACGTGCGCGATCCGGCCGCCGGCGGACCGGGCTGAGGCCGGCATGGAGCTTGGCGCCGACGGCAGGCTGCGCGGCGTGCGCTACGTGCCATCGCCGAACTGCGACGAACGACCGCCCCTCGCCGGCGTCTCGCTCCTTGTGCTGCATGGCATCAGCATGCCGCCGGGAATCCTCGCCGGCGACGGCATCGAGCGCCTGTTTACCAACAGCCTCGACCTTGGAGTGCACCCGGAACTGGGCGAGTACGCGAAGCTGCGCGTCTCGGCACATTTCCTCGTGCGGCGTGACGGGGCGCTCGCGCAGTTCGTTCCGGTGACGCTTCGCGCGTGGCATGCGGGCGCGTCCAGCTGGCGTGGCCGAGCCGGCTGCAATGACTTTTCCGTGGGCGTCGAACTGGAGGGTGCCGACGAGGTGCCTTACGCCACTGCACAGTACGCGTCCCTCGCGGCGCTGGCGAGGGCGCTGATGCGCGCCCTGCCCATCACCTGCTGTGCCGCGCACAGCGACATCGCGCCAGGGCGCAAGACTGATCCCGGTCCTGCCTTCGACTGGGCGTTCTTCCACTCGCTGCTGCTTCCGTATTGAGTTCGTTGCGGTGCGCAATGCGCGGCCAGTGCCGGCGCATGTATCGGCGCGCTTGCAATTTCAAATGCGCGTGGTAAAGTCCGCGCACTAGAACTAGTTTTAAATTAAGAAGTAAGCACTAGATATTGTGGTTTCGGAAGAGCTTGTCACGAAGCTGCAACGATGCGGAACGGGAGAGAGGGCATGCAGATCGTTCAGGGCGGTACGGCAATGAATCCGGTGGCAAGCGCGGATGTGGCCGAATCGAGTCCTGCGATCGGGAGTCCGCTGCAGGAGTTCCGGGTCATCCGCCGCAACGGCGCGGTGGTGGCATTCGAGCCTTCGAAAATCGCAGTAGCGATGACCAAGGCATTCCTCGCGGTCAATGGTAGTCAGGCCGCAGCCTCGGCGCGCATCCGCGACATCGTCGCGAGGCTGACCGATGCCGCGACCGCCGCGTTCCAGCGCCGCCTGCCGCAGGGCGGCACCCTCCATATAGAAGACATCCAGGATCAGGTCGAACTCGCGCTGATGCGCTCGGGCGAGCACGACGTGGCGCGCGCCTACGTCCTCTACCGGGAGGAACGCGCCAAGGCCCGTGCCCAGGAAAAGACGGGCCGCGCCGATGCGGCCGGGCAGCCAGTCGTCCACGTGGTGGAGGCAGGGGAGCGGCGCCCGCTTGACGTCGGCTTGCTGCGCCGCCAGATTGAAGCGGCCTGCGTCGACCTGCCTGGCGAAGTCCGTCCCGAGCCCATCCTCGAGAACGTGCTGCGCGACCTCTACGATGGTGTGCCGATGGACGAGGTGCGCAAATCCGCCATCCTCGCCGCCCGCGCGCTGATCGAAAAAGATCCGGCATACAGCTACGTCACCGCGCGGCTGCTGCTGAACACGATGCGCCTGGAGGTCCTCGGGGCGGAAACCGGGCAAGCGGAAATGGAGGCGCGCTATGCGGACTACTTCGCTTCCTTTGTGCGTCGCGGCATCGACGCCGAACTGATCGACCCGGAGTTGGCGACGTTCGATCTGGCCAGGCTCGGCAAGGCCCTGCGTGCCTCGCGCGACCTGCAGTTCGACTACCTCGGGCTGCAGACGCTCTATGATCGCTACTTCCTCCATGTGCGGGGTCACAGGATCGAGCTGCCGCAGGCGTTTTTCATGCGCGTGGCGATGGGCCTGGCCCTTCGCGAGAAGGATCGCGAGGCGCGCGCAATCGAGTTCTATGACGTGCTGTCGAAGTTCGACTTCATGAGCTCGACGCCGACGCTGTTCAACGCCGGTACGCTGCGATCGCAGCTGTCGTCGTGCTACCTGTCGACCGTGTCAGACGACCTTGAGGGCATCTACGAGGCGATCAAGGAAAACGCGCTGCTCGCGAAGTACGCAGGTGGACTGGGAAATGACTGGACGCCGGTGCGTGCGCTCGGTTCCCACATCAAAGGCACCAACGGCAAGTCGCAGGGCGTGGTGCCTTTCCTGAAGGTGGTGAATGACACTGCGGTGGCGGTTAACCAGGGGGGCAAGCGCAAGGGTGCGGTCTGCTCGTATCTCGAGACCTGGCATCTTGACATCGAGGAGTTCCTCGAGCTGCGCAAGAATACCGGGGACGATCGCCGTCGCACGCATGACATGAACACGGCCAACTGGATACCGGACCTGTTCATGAAGCGGGTCATGGAGAACGGGGAGTGGACCTTGTTCTCCCCTGCGGACTGCCCGGATCTGCACGACCTGCACGGCAAGGCGTTCGAGGCTGCATATCAGCGGTACGAGGACAAGGCGGCGCGCGGCGAGCTGACGCTGCACCGGCGCATCCCCGCAGTGCAGCTGTGGCGCAAGATGCTTTCGATGCTCTTCGAGACTGGGCATCCGTGGTTCACCTTCAAGGACCCGTGCAATCTGCGCAGCCCGCAGCAACACGTGGGGACGGTGCACAGTTCTAACCTGTGCACCGAGATCACGCTGAATACCTCCAGGGATGAGATTGCAGTCTGCAACCTCGGCTCGGTGAACCTGGTCGCGCACCTCACCGAGCATGGGCTCGATTTCGACAAGCTGAAGCGCACGATCCGCATCGCGATGCGCATGCTCGACAACGTCATCGACATCAATTACTACGCGGTCGACAAGGCGCGCAACTCGAACCTGAGGCACCGTCCGGTAGGCCTGGGTATCATGGGCTTCCAGGACTGCCTGCACCTGCTTCGCATCCCGTACGCGTCAGCCGAGGCGGTGGAGTTCGCTGACCGCTCAATGGAGATGGTGGCGTACTGTGCCTACTGGGCGTCCACCGAATTGGCCGAGGAACGCGGCGGTTATTCGTCGTTCAAGGGCTCGCTCTGGGACCGCGGCATCCTGCCCCAGGACACGCTCGACCTGCTTGCGGCGGAGCGTGGCGGCTACGTGGAGGTGGACCGGTCGGCTACGCTGGACTGGGACGCGCTGCGCGCTCGCATCAAGGCCCACGGGATGCGCAACTCGAACTGCCTCGCGATTGCGCCGACCGCGACGATCGCCAACATCATCGGCGTTTCCGCGTCGATCGAGCCGACGTACCAGAACCTGTATGTGAAGTCGAACCTTTCCGGCGAGTTCACCGTGGTGAACGAGCACCTTGTGGCGGACCTGAAGCGTGCGGGCCTGTGGGACGAGGTGATGATCTCGGACCTGAAGTACTTCGACGGCAACCTGGCGAGCATTGACCGTGTGCCTGCCGAACTGCGGCGGTTGTATGCCACGGCGTTCGAGGTGGATCCGAAGTGGCTGGTGGAGGCGGCGGCGCGCCGGCAGAAGTGGATCGACCAGGCGCAGTCGCTCAACATCTACATGGCTGGTGCGTCGGGCAAGCGCCTGGATGAGACCTACAAGCTGGCCTGGCTGCGCGGACTCAAGACAACCTATTACCTGCGTGCCATGGGTGCGACCCATGCAGAGAAATCGACATCGAAGGCCGGACAGCTGAATGCGGTTCCGGCGACCGGCGGGATCTCCGCGGCGCCGGCCGAGGTGGAGCCCAAGTTCTGTGCCATCGACGATCCCGAGTGCGAAGCCTGCCAGTAAGAAGAGGGAAGCAATGCTCAGCTTTGAAGAGGAGAACAAACTGAATCCGATGGCGGGGCTGGCGATCCAGCCCGCGAGCGGCTTCGTCCCGGCGTCCGGTGCCGCGGAGGCGCGTGATGCGCGCTTCGCTGCCGGGAATGCATTCCGCCGCATCTCGGTCGACGACAAGCGCATCATCAATTCGAAGGCCGATGTCAACCAGCTTGTGCCGTTCAAGTACAAGTGGGCATGGGAGAAGTACATAGCGGCCTGCGCCAACCACTGGATGCCGCAGGAAATCAACATGAGCCGGGATATCGAGCTCTGGAAGAACCCTAACGGGCTGACCGACGACGAGCGGCGCGTGGTGCGGCGCAACCTGGGGTTCTTCGTCACTGCGGATTCACTGGCGGCGAACAACATCGTGCTCGGCACATACCGCCACATCACCGCGCCGGAATGCCGCCAGTACCTGCTCCGGCAGGCCTTCGAGGAGGCGATCCATACCCACGCCTACCAGTACATCGTCGAAAGTCTGGACCTGGATGCCGGCGAGGTATTCAACGCGTACAACGAGATTCCGTCGATCCGCGAGAAGGACGAGTTTCTGATCCCGTTCATCGATACGCTCACGGACCCGACGTTCAGGACAGGTACGCCGGACGCCGACCAGAAGCTGCTCAAGAGCCTGATCGTCTTCTCCTGCCTGATGGAAGGACTTTTCTTCTATGTCGGCTTCGCCCAGATCCTCGCGCTCGGGCGGCAAAACAAGATGACCGGAGCGGCCGAGCAGTACATGTACATCCTGCGCGACGAGTCCATGCACTGCAATTTCGGCATCGACATGGTCAATCAGATCAAGCTCGAGAATCCCCACCTGTGGACGCCCGGATTCCGCGAGGAGCTGCAGGCATTGTTCCGGCGGGCCGTGGAGCTGGAATACCGTTACGCGGAGGACACGATGCCCCGCGGGGTGCTCGGGCTCAACGCGCCGATGTTCAAGGAGTACCTGCGCTTCATCTGCAACCGCCGGTGCCAGCAGATCGGGCTCGACGTGCTGTTTCCGGGTGCCGCCAACCCGTTTCCGTGGATGAGCGAGATGATCGACCTCAAGAAGGAGCGAAACTTCTTCGAGACCAGGGTGATCGAGTATCAGACCGGGGGCGCGTTGAGCTGGGACTGACCCGGCTCTTTTTCTATCTGGTCAAGGAATCGTATGGAGACAGAGAAAATGCATCGAGTGACGGCTTGCAAGGCAGAGGACGACTACAAGCTATGGTTGCGTTTCGAGGATGGCCTGGAAGGCAGCGTATTCCTCGGCAATCTGCTGGAGATAGGCGCGTTCAAGCTGTGGCGCGATGTGCGCGAGTTCGAGAAGGTGAGCGTTGATCCCGAATCGGCGACGGTGACCTGGGAAGGAGGTATTCGGCTTGATCCGGATATCCTGTACCATGATCTCGCTGTCAAGCACGGGAAGTGAAGTGAAGGAAATGAAGAATTCAACGCATTGGATTGGAGCGATCCGCCGATGCTTGAATAGTCCGGGCCTTTCCGGCCGGGCTCCTTTGTGCAACTACCTGTAAGGAGATAGCAATGGCTGCGAAGAAAAAAGCTAAGAAAACCGCGAAGAAAAAGAAGAAGAAGAAAGCGTCAAAGAAGAAGAAAGCAGCAAAAAAAGCAGTTAAGAAAAAGGCATCGGGCAAAAAAAAGGCCGCCAAGAAAAAGAAGGCAGCCAAGAAGAAGAAAAAGGCAAGCAAGCCCGAAAAGCCTAAGGCCAGCTCCGCGATGACGTCGGTGCGTGCAGCACCGGCGCCTACCGCCGGGATGTCCGGCGCGAGAACCGCGCTGAATCCGGCGGCCGCGTGGCCGTTTCCAACCGGCTCCCGGCCGTAACCGGGAACCGATCGGGAACGTGGCGAGGGGCGAAAGCCCTTCGCCGGCCCCTCGAAGCTCTGCGGACCGCGTGGGCGTTCCGTCCAACCGGGTGCCCACGCCGGTCCGCGAAGCTTCCTTTCAAAACCGAATACGCGGCTCAGAGTGGACCGCATCTCGATTCGAGGGATGCCCCATTTTACCCGGGGGCTTGGTCGTTCCGGGGAAATACATCGAATTGATCTCCCGCGATGTCCTATTGCGCCGCAGCAATCCATGTTCGATATGTCGATGGAACATATTGACAACATTGCGTATTTTTATGTATGATATTTTCAGTTGCGCCGCAACATCCTGCCTCAGGACACTTTCCTGGCGGGAGGGCGCAGGCCTGCATTATTCAGGCCCATGCGACCAGCAGGCCCTTGTTTCCAGTGGGCCTGTCCTCACACCGAAGAACCGATGAGTACCGGGCGCCTGCTCGGGCGGATCGGGTCCGGAAGTGTGGTGGCGTTCGATAAAGGAGGCAGTCATGCAGCCGATGCAGAACTCGATTCTCTGGTCTGGGATCACGGCGTTCATCAAGGTCTGGTCGCTCGCACGCGCTTTGCTTGCGCTGCTCGGCCTGGTGGTCATCATCGCAGCGTCAACCGCGGCCATGCCCTCGTCCAGGGACTGGGTCTCTCGGCAGTTGGTCGCACTCGGCCAGTTGGCTGTTGAACCCGCCGGCCCGACGCTTGCAGCCGGGGCGATCCGTGCCGATGTCCGCTCCGCGCAGGCCGAGGACCAGAAGAAACTCCGCGACCGGCAGGCAGTCGCGGAATTCATCGCGAAGCGTTACCGGGTCGCCGAGGAAGTGATCGCGGACTATGTCGCCACGGCCTATCGGGCGGGCGCGGTGCACCAGGTTGACCCGTTGCTGATCCTTGCGGTGGTGGCGGTCGAGTCCCGGTACAACCCGGTCGCGGAAAGCATCATGGGGGCGAAGGGGCTGATGCAGGTCATCCCGAAGTACCACCACGAGAAGCTCGAAGAGCATGGCGGGGCCGATGCCTTGCTTGACCCGCACGTCAATATCCAGGTCGGTGCGCGAATCCTGCGCGAGTACATGCGGCGTTTCGGCGAAACCCAGACTGCGTTGCAGATGTACTCCGGCTCGCTGGACGAGCCGAATGCCGTCTACGCGGGCAGGGTGCTGGCAGAGCGGACGCGGCTTGAGCGGACGCTGGAGCGCGCACGGCGCAGTTCCACCTAGCCGCGACCGAGGAGTCCTCCAAGCCGCTCGGCGGCCTCGCGCAGGTCATCGAGTCCCCGCGTGTACGCGAACCTGAGGCGGGACGCGGTCGCATTCTCGCCAAAATCGAGTCCGGGAGTGGCGGCTACGCCGGTGCGGTCGAGAAGGTCCAGCGAGAAGCGCCTGGCGTCCGCATCGTAGCGAGAGCAGTCCACGTACAGGTAGAACGCTCCCGAAGGCCGCGCCGGTACGGGCAGCCCCAGTCCCTCCAGCGCGGGCAAGAGGAAATTCCGCCTGGTCTCGAACTCGACGCGCCGCTGCTCCAGGATGGCCAGGGTCTCCGGCAGGAACGCCGCAAGCGCGGCATGCTGTGCGACGGCTGAAGGACAGATGAACAGGTGCTGGGCGATCCTTTCGAAGGGACGGACCAGCGCCTCGGGCAGTACTGCCCAGCCAAGGCGCCAGCCGGTCATGCAGAAGTACTTCGAGAAGCTGTTTACGACGATCACGCAGGGATCGAGTTCCGCCGCAGTCCACGGCCTCCCTCCGTCGTAGACCAGGCCCTGGTAGATCTCGTCCACGATAAGGAATCCACCGCGCTCACCGACGAATCCGGCGATCCGGCGAAGCTCCTCGCGCGGAATAATCGTGCCGGTAGGATTCGACGGCGTACCGAGCACCATCCCGGCGGTGCGTGCACCCCAGGCATCGCGCACGCTGGACAGCGTCGGCTGGAACGCATTGCGTGCATCCACCGGGAGTGGTCGCGGCCGGCCCTCGAACGCGCGCACGAACTGGCGATACCCCGGATAGCCGGGATCGGGCACCAGCACTTCGTCGCCGGCGTCGACGAGGGAAGCAAGCAGAAGGAGCAGGCCTCCGGATGCTCCCGCGGTGATCGCGATCCGTGACGCCGGTACGCGCGCGCCGAGCTGCGCGGCATAGTATTCGGCCAGAGACTCGCGCAACTGCGGCAGGCCGAGCGCCGCAGTGTAGGCAGTGCAGCCATCGCGCAGCGCCCGCTCTCCGGCGGCGACTACTTCCGGAGTCGCAGTGAAATCCGGCTCGCCGATCTCCAGATGTATGACACGGCGGCCCTGCGCCTCGAGCGCGTGTGCGCGAGACAGGACTTCCATTACTTCGAATGGCGCGATCCCGCCGGCGCGTTTGGCGAAGCGCATTGCGACCATTATAGGCAAGAGGGGGGATTGATATAATTCCCGGCCCGGTTTCCCGGGGCGGAGAAGCGACCTTGGACGAGCAACTGAAGAAAAGCGCCCTCGAGTATCACCGGTTGCCGCGGCCCGGGAAGATTTCCATCTTTCCCATCAAGCAGCTCACCAATCAGCGCGACCTCGCGCTGGCCTATTCCCCGGGAGTCGCCGCCGCCTGCGAAGAGATCGTACGCGACCCGCGTGAAGCGATGACGCTTACGTCTCGCGCCAACCTCATCGGCGTCATCACCAACGGTACCGCGGTGCTCGGGCTGGGGGCGGTCGGGCCGCTCGCCGCAAAGCCCGTCATGGAGGGAAAGGCGGTCCTGTTCAAGAAGTTTGCCGGCATAGACGTGTTCGACATCGAGATCGACGAAAGGGACCCGGACCGGCTCGTCGACATGATCGCGGCGCTCGAGCCGACCTTTGGCGGCATCAATCTCGAGGACATCAAGGCGCCGGAGTGCTTCTACATCGAGAGAAAGCTGCGCGAGCGGATGAACATTCCGGTGTTCCATGATGACCAGCATGGCACTGCGATCATCGTAGGCGCGGCAATCCTGAACGGGCTCAAGGTGGTCGGCAAGGAACTTGCGCACGTCAAGCTCGTTACATCCGGGGCCGGCGCGGCTGCGCTGGCCTGCTTGGGCCTCCTGGTGAAGATGGGGCTCCCGGTAGAGAACATCTACGTTACCGACATCAAGGGCGTCGTCTATGCGGGCCGCAGGGAACTGATGGACCCGGACAAGGAACTCTACGCCAAGGACACTGCTGCAAGGACGCTGGACGACGTGATCGAGGGCGCGGACGTATTCCTCGGGCTATCCGCCGGCCGTGTGCTGTCGCCGGACGCGGTGAAGAAGATGGCCGCGAACCCGATCATCCTTGCGCTCGCAAATCCTGAGCCCGAGATCCTGCCTGAACTTGCCAAGGCGGCCAGACCGGACTGCATCATCGCCACCGGCCGCTCCGATTACCCGAACCAGGTGAACAACGTGCTGTGTTTTCCGTTCATCTTTCGAGGCGCCCTGGACGTCGGCGCGACTACGATCACGCCCGAAATGGAGCTCGCCGCGGTGCGCGCGCTCGCATCGCTCGCGCAGGCAGAGACGTCCGACATCGTCGCCATGGCCTACGGCGACCAGGAACTCAAGTTCGGACCCGAGTATCTCATCCCCCGCCCCTTCGATCCTCGCCTGATCGCCCATGTGGCGCCCGCGGTGGCGAAGGCGGCGATGGAGTCCGGGGTGGCCAGCCGCCCTCTCGCCGACATGGCGGCATACCGCGATTCCCTGATGCAGATCGTCTACCACTCGGGCCTCGTCATGAAGCCGCTGTTCGCTGCGGCCAAGGCTTCTCCAGGACGCATTGTTTACGCGGAAGGAGAGGACGAGCGGGTACTGCGCGCGGTGCAGACCGTGGTCGACGAAGCGCTTGCGTTCCCCGTGCTGATCGGCCGCCCCGCAGTGATCGAGACGCGGCTCGAGCGCCTCGGACTGAGGTTGCGCGCCGGCAGGGACTTCGATCTCGTCAACCCGGAGTCCGACCCGCGCTACCGCGACTACTGGAGCAGCTACCACGCGCTGACCGAGCGCCGAGGCGTTTCTCCGGAGTATGCCAAGCTGGAGATGCGCCGGCGCAACACGCTGATCGGCGCGATGCTGATCCACAAGGGCGAGGCCGACGGCATGCTCTGCGGCACCTTCGGCACGCACGCCCTGCACCTGAAGTACATCAATGACGTGATCGGCCTCCGCCCGGGCGTGAATCACTACGCGGCAATGAATGCACTGATGCTGCCGGACCGGACCGTATTCATCTGCGACACCTATGTGACGCCGGATCCGGATGCCGAGCACGTTGCCGAGATGACTCTGCTGGCGGCAGAGGAGATGCGCCGGTTCGGTGTCCTGCCCAAGGTTGCACTGCTCTCGGCGTCGAACTTCGGCAGCGTGGACCTGCCCTCGGCGCGCAAGATGCAGAAGGCGCTGGCGCTGCTGATGGAGCGCGCGCCGGACCTCGAAGTCGAAGGGGAGATGCACGGCGACGCGGCGCTCTCCGAGGAGATCCGCCTCAAGGTTTTTCCCAACTCGCGGCTGAAGGGCGCCGCGAACCTGCTGATCATGCCCACGCTGGATGCAGCGAACATAGCTTTCAACCTGCTGAAGACGGCGGCCGGTGTCGGCGTCACGATCGGCCCGATCCTGCTCGGCGCGGCGCGTCCCGTGCACATCATCACGCCCTCCGCCACGGTGCGCAGGATTGTCAACATGACCGCGCTCACGGTGGTGGACGCGAGCGCCCCGCGCAGCGGCACGGAGTCAAGCCTGTTCTAGATGGCGAGCGACGCCTCCGCCGGGAATGTCATGCCGTTTCCGGCCAGTCGGCAGAAGCCGCGCGCCGGCCTCGTACTGACCGGCGGTGGGGCGCGCGCCGCGTACCAGGTCGGCGTGGTCAAGGCGGTTCGCGACATCCTCGGCAATCCGGCAAGGAATCCGTTTCCGATCGTCTGCGGCACCTCGGCCGGCGGGATCAACGCAGCGACCCTCGCGGTGTACGCGGACAATTTCACGCGCGCTGTCGGTAACCTGCTGGAAGTATGGGAGAACATGCATTGCGACCATGTCTACCGCACCGACGTGGCCAGCATCATGCGAACCGGCGCGCGCTGGCTCGCCTCGATGATGCTGATCTCGCGACACAATCCGGTGTCCCTGCTCGACAACGGGCCGCTGCGCGAGATGCTCGACAAGAACCTGCCGTTCGCGCGTATCCAGGACAACATCGATGCGGGTGCTCTTTACGCGGTCAGCGTCACCGCGTCCGGGTACACGAGCGGGCAGAGCGTGTCGTTCTTCCAGGGCGGGTCGGGGCTGGAGGCCTGGGAGCGCAATCAGCGCATAGGCGCGGCGGTTACGCTCAACCTGGACTACCTGCTTGCTTCGGCGGCGCTGCCCTTCATCTTCCCGGCCGTGAAGCTGCACCGCGAGTACTTCGGAGACGGATCGATGCGCCAGATCGCGCCGGTGAGCCCCGCGCTGCACCTCGGGGCCGACCGCGTGCTGGTGGTGGGTACCGGCAGGCAGAGTGCGGACACCGCGCGCGCGCGTTCCAACATCTATCCCTCGCTGGCGCAGGTTGCCGGTCACGCTTTGAATTCGATATTCCTCGACAGCCTTCTGGTCGACATCGAGCGTCTGGAGCGCATCAACCGCACGGTCGAACTGATACCGCGCGAGACGCTGGCTGGCGCCAAGTCCGCGCTGCGGCCGATCAAGGTTCTCTTCATTTCCCCATCGCAGCCGATCGAACGCGTTGCCGCGCGATTCCTGCATGAGCTTCCGCGCACGGTGCGATTTGTGCTGAGACCGACCGGCGCGGTCAGCCGTTCGGGCTCGAATCTCGCGAGCTACCTGCTGTTCGAGGAGCCGTTCTGCCGTGCGCTGATCGATCTGGGCTACCAGGACACGGTCCGCCGCGAGGCGGAGGTGCGCAGTTTCTTCGAAGGAACCTAGGGGGGCGACATGACCGATAGCGCAGCGCCGCAGGATCCGTTCGAGATGTTTCGCAGGCTCTGGGGACCGCTGGGCGTTCCGGTACCAGGCATGGCGATGCCGACTCTCGAGCCGGCGGAGGTGGAGAAGCGCATCGCCGAACTGCGCTCCGTGGAGGGCTGGCTCACGCTGAATCTCAACATGGTGAAGCTCTCCATTCAGGGCCTGGAGATGCAGAAGGTCGCGCTGCAGGCGATGCGGGTTTCGGCAGACGCGGCAGCGGGGCAGACGGGCGCTGCACAGGGGGCACCGAATCCGATGCTGTGGCCGTGGGCAGCGATGCAGCAGGCCATGACCGCCAATGCCCCGGTGCCGCCCGAGGAGAAAAAGTCCGAGTGACGCGCTTCCGTAGCGCGCATTCCGGGGCGGAGGACTGGCGCCGCGCGGTGCAGGAGTGCGCCGGTAGCATCGCCGGCGCGCAAGGTCTGGGCTTTGCCTATTTCTCGGATGCCCTCGCAGACCACGCGGAAGGGATCGTGCAGTCACTGCGCGAGCGTACCGGCGTCGGCCACTGGATCGGCACGGTGGGCATCGGTGTGATGGCGAGTGGGGTCGAGTACTACGCCGAACCGGCGCTGTCGGTGATGGTCGCCGGCCTGGATGAATCCTCGTACCAGGTATTCTCCGGCCGCAGCCGGCCGCGGCCCGATGCGCACTTTGCGGTGGTCCATGGCGATCCGGAGACGCACGGCATGCCGGGGCTGGTTGCCGACATGTCGACCAAGCTGGCGAGCGGTTTCCTGGTTGGCGGGCTGTCGAGCTCGCGCGCGCGGACGGTGCAGGTCGCCGATGACGTGATAAGCGGCGGCCTGTCGGGTGCGGTATTCGGTGCCGATGTCGGGGTCAGCACCCGCCTGACGCAGGGCTGCAGCCCGCTTCCCGGACGCTACCGCATTACGCAGTGCGACCAGAATGTGCTGGTGACGCTGGATGGCAGGCCGGCGCTGGAGGTGTTCAAGGCGGCGATCGGCGACCTGCTTTCGCGCGACCTGCAGCGTGCCGTGCGATTCATCCACGCCGGCCTGCCGGTAAGCGGCAGCGATCGTGGCGATTACCTCGTTCGCAACGTGGTCGGCATCAATCCGCAGAACGGCCTGGTGGCAATCGGGGACATGGTCGAGCCCGGGGACGAACTGGTGTTCTGCAAACGCGACGCGGAGAGCGCGCGAAAGGACCTCGGTAGAATCCTCGACGAACTCCGGATCGCGGTTCCGCAACCGCGCGGTGCGCTCTACTATTCGTGCCTCGGCCGCGGCGAGCACATGTTCGGCAGGAGGGGTGCCGAGATCGAGCAGGTCCGCGACGCGCTTGGCGACGTCCCGCTGACGGGTTTTTTCTGCAACGGCGAGATTTCACACGACCGGCTTTACACGTACACCGGCGTGCTTACGCTCTTTCACTAGGAGATGACGATGGCAAAGGCAATACGAGTCCACAAGACAGGCGGTCCTGAAGTGATGCAACTGGAGGACGTCGAGCTCGGCGATCCGGGTCCCGGCCAGGCGCGCGTGCGCCACACTGCGATCGGCGTGAACTTCCTCGATACCTACCAGCGTTCGGGCCTGTACCCGATGCAACTGCCGATCGGCGCCGGCAATGAAGCAGCGGGCGTGGTGGAGGCCGTCGGCCAGGGCGTCACGCTGGTAAAGCAGGGCGATCGAGTCGCCTATTGCGGCGGCGCGCCGGGCGCGTACGCCGAGGCGCGCAATTTCCCGGCCGACAGGCTGGTGAAGATCCCCGAAGGCATGTCGGACGAGCTCGCGGCCTCGATCATGCTGAAGGGCATGACGAGCTGGTACCTGATCCACCGCACGTACAAGGTGCAGCCGGGTGACACGGTGCTGTTTCATGCCGCAGCCGGCGGCGTGGGGCAGATCGCGGTGCAATGGCTGAAGGCGCTGGGTGCCACGGTCATCGCCACCGTCGGTTCGGATGACAAGGCGAAGATCGTCAAGGGACTGGGTGCCGACCACGTGGTCGTCTATACGCGCGAGAACTTCACCGAGCGCGTGAAGGAGATCACCGGCGGCAAGGGACTGCCGGTGGTGTACGACTCGGTGGGCAAGTCGACTTTCGACGGCTCGCTGGACTGCCTGCGCCCGCTTGGACTGATGGTTTCTTTCGGCAACGCGTCAGGGCCGGTGCCGCCGTTCAACCTCGGCGTGCTGTCGGCCAAGGGGTCGCTGTTCATCACGCGGCCGACCCTGGCGTCCTATATCGGTACCCGGGAAAGCCTCGAGGCAGCCGCCGGGGCGCTGTTTGGCGTGGTGACCTCGGGCAAGGTCAAGGTCGGCATCTCGGCGCGCTACAAGCTCGCCGACGCGGTACAGGTGCACAGGGATCTCGAGGCGCGCAAGACCACCGGCTCGGTGGTCATGCTCCCCTGAGACTTTTCCTCAGCGCGTAGAGCTGGTTGGCGAAGACCGCGCCCACGACGATCACGCCGCCCGCTAGGGCGGCGTCGGTCGGCCGCTCGCCGAGCAGCAGCCATACCCATATCGGCGCGAGCACCATCTCGAGCAGGCCGACCATGCCGAGCTCGCCGGCACTCAGGCGGTGGACTGCGAGCATCATCAGCACCAGCCCCATGCCGGTCTGGAATACGCCCATCGCCATCAGTACCGGAAGGTCGGCGTGCGGCCAAGCCAGCGGCCAGGCCACAGGCAACATCGCGACTGCCGCGAACAGGGAGGCAAGCATCGCGGTCGCTGCCGGGTCCACGCTGGCCGGGCGGCGGCGCAGCAGGATGTAGCTCACCGTGAAGCACAGGGGAATGCCCAGTGCCAGCAGGTTACCGCCGACCCCGCTTCCGCTGGCAATGCCTTCGGCAAACATCAGCGCAATGCCGCCTAGCGCGGCGGCAATCGCGAGCCAGGTGGCGGCAGGAACCTTCTCACGCAGGAAGATCCATGCCGCAGCGGTCAGCATCAGGGGGCTGGTGCTCATCAGGGCAGCCGTATTCGCGACGGTGGTGCGCGTCACGGCGAGGATGAAGAAACAGAACGTCGCGGCGAGGAACGCGGCGGAGGCAATGCCCGCACCGCCGCCGCGACGCAGCTTCTGCACCATCGCGCCGCCTTGCCAGCAGGCCATCACGGCGGCGAGGAACGCGAACACGAAGATCGAGCGCCAGAACACGATCGCCGTTGGTGGTGTCGAGTCCGCCATGCGCACGAGCAGTCCGCCGGTGGAGAAGCACACCGCGGAGCCCAGCATCAGGAGCACGCCGATCAGGCGCTCGGAACGGATCATCGGCAAACGGAGATACCCCGCGCGGTGCCTGCGGCGCGACGTGCGACTGGACGGTACCGCGGGGGCGCAGAGCTTATCATGATGACCATGTCGACCGACCTGGCCAGCGCGCTGCCCATTGACCTGGATGGCCTGCGCCGCCGCTTCGCCTCGGCCGCCCCGCCGCCCGACATGATCTACGGCGACCAGTCGGCGCGCGTCGAAGCCACGGGGCTGACGCCGGCTTCAGTGCTGGTCCCGGTGGTTGCGCGTGAAGAGCATCTTACGGTGCTGCTCACGCAGCGCACTGCGCGCCTGAAGTCGCATGCCGGGCAGGTCAGTTTCCCCGGCGGGAAATCCGAGCCTGTCGACGATTCCGAGGAGGCGACCGCGCTGCGGGAAACCCGGGAGGAGATCGGGCTGGACACCCGCCGCATCGAACTGCTCGGGCGGCTGTCGCACTACCATACCCGCACCGGCTACCGCGTCACCCCGGTGGTCGGCATTGTCACGCCACCTTTCGAACTCAGGCCGGACGAGCAGGAGGTGGCCGAGGTGTTCGAGGTGCCGCTCTCGTTCGTGCTCGATCCCGCCAACCACCAGCGCCACACCCGCGAGTTCGAGGGCAGGCAAGTGCCATATTTCGCCATTCCCTACGGGCGCCATTACATCTGGGGCGCCACTGCGGCGATGCTGGTGAACTTCTATCGCTTCCTCGCCGGCCCCGCCTGATCCCGGATGCGGGTTCCGCGCGGTGCAGGCGGTGCGGGTTGCGCGGCTGCCTGGCGGGCCTGAAGTCTCGCAAAGTTCTCCAGCGAGTGCAGGTGAGCGTAGATCCTGCCCATGAAATCCTTGTCGAGCAGCACTTTGAGGCTTGCGGGCCGCAGGTCCTTGAGCCGTGCCTCGTCGACGCGGTACATGCCGGCAAGTCGCACGCCGGGCCGGTTGTCCTCCATGACCTGCATCGTGAAAGGCACCAGAAGCTCCAGCCGCGCGAGCGCGGAGCTCATCTGCGCGGTGCGTTCGAGGTCGGCCTCGTACTGGGCGAGGAGGCGCTCCATGCCCGACCAGCGTTCGGTCGCCCGGCCCTGCGCATCGAACAGCGCGACCCCGCCCGCATCGACGTGGCTCTTCGCCACGCATACGACGCTTTCGCCCCTGGCCTTGCCGTCGACGTAGATCTTCGAGACGCAGAAAGGGTAGCGGCGCACGAATACAGGCTGGTAGGCTGCCGGATCCCATTCACCGCTCGCGTCGAGAAAAAGGTTCGTGCTGTTCGCGAGGCCGAGCACGACCACCGGCGCAAAGGTCTTGCCGCCGTCGAGGGTGGTGAAGACGATGGGGTAGTCGCGCGACGCGGCGGTGAACTCCGAGTACGAAACCGCCAGCGCATTCAAGGTCCGGCAGAACGCGGGCGTGGTGCCCGCAGACATCAGGACGCGATGCTGCTTCTCGAGCGGCACGATGTCGTCGTAACCGAATGGCGCCGTGATCTTCATGATCGCGCAAATTGTACTGTGCTATCTTCGGCCGCATTTCCATGAGCGTCGCTGCCGTCATCATCGCGCTGGTCCTGGAGCAGTGGCGCCCGCTCGGCGACCGCAAGGCTCTCCAGGGGCTCGCCGCGCGCTGGACGCGCTGGGTGGAGGAGTCCTTCAATGCCGGCGAGCCCCACCATGGCACCATCGCGTGGACGATCGCGGTCGGGCTTGCGGCGGT
Organism: uncultured Enterobacteriaceae bacterium; assembly: GCA_964612335.1. GTDB lineage: Bacteria > Pseudomonadota > Gammaproteobacteria > Burkholderiales > SG8-39 > CAZTDU01. Next base: position 48,156 of record CAZTDU010000015.1, read on the forward strand.
CGGCGCGGCGGTGGCCTACTGGTTCCTGGCATCGCTGCACCCGCTGCTCGCGTTCGTGCTGAATGTCGTGGCACTCTACCTGACGCTTGGCTTTCGCCAGTTCAGCCATCACTTCACCGCGATCCAGGCGGCGATACGCAGCGGTGACATGGACCACGCACGCGCGCTGATCGGCGAATGGCGCGAGGAACCCGCGGTGAATCGCAGTCGCGAGGAGGTGGTGCGCCTGACGATCGAGGAGGCATTGATCGCGTCGCATCGCCACGTTTTTGGCGTGCTGTTCTGGTTCATGCTGCTGCCCGGGCCCAGCGGCGCGATCCTCTACCGCCTCTCGCACCTGGTGCGCAGGCGCTGGGGCGGCCTGGGCGCGTTCGGGCGGTTTGCAGCCAGGGCACACGCATTCCTCGAGTGGCCGGCGACCCGCCTTACCGCGATCGCCTTCGCCGTGGTGGGTGACTTCGAAGACGCCGTGTACTGCTGGCGCACGCAGGCATCCGCGTGGCCGGACCCGGACCAGGGCATCGTGCTCGCCGCGGGCGCGGGCGCGATGGGCGTGAAGCTCGGATTGCCGGTGTCCTCGGATGGCGGCATGGCGCCGCGGCCCGAGCTTGGCATCGGCGAGGCCGCAGATGGCCAGTTCCTGGACAGCACCGTGGGCCTGCTCTGGCGCGCGCTGGTGCTGTGGGTGTTCCTTCTCGCGCTTGTCAGTATCGCGCGCGCGTTCTAGGCCCCCGGCGAAGCCGCCTGCGGGGCCGTGGCGCCGCAGTTCCAGCATTGCGCAAACTGCGGTTCTATCGACTCGCCACAGGTGCACAACCATGCCGGACCACCGACCAGCGGCGCCTCGAGCGTCTCGCGCAGGATCTCGCGTGCACGCGCGGCGAGCCTGTCGTCGACCCAGAGCTCGGTCTCGCATTCCAGGAAGGGCACTTCTCCCATGGCGCCTGCGGCGTTCTCGTTGAGCAGCGTGACGCGGATGCCCGAGCTCTCGAGCAGGTTCCGAGCGTGGTGCGCGAGCAGGCGATCGAGCGAGGCGTAAACCTTCGTCACGACGCAAGCTCCGCCTGCAGGATGCGTTCATACAGCACCAGGCGCCTCGGATGTACCGCAGCGCGCACTGCGCATCCTGGCTCGGCGAGGTGCCGGCAATCGTTGAACCGGCAGCGCGTGGCAGTTTGCGCGAACTCGCGGAAGCCGCCGGCGATGGCGCGGGCATCAAGGCCCGCGAGGCCGAACTCGGCTACCCCCGGAGTGTCGATGATCGAACTGGCGTCATCGAGCTCGTACAGCCGCGCGGCAGTGGTGGACTGGCGCCCGGCCGCGAGAAAACCGGAAATCTCCTGGATGTGAACCTCGGCGTCCGGGACAAGGGCCTTCAACAGCGTCGACTTTCCCATGCCCGACTGGCCTACAAGGACGCTGCGCTGATCCTGCAGCAGCGGGCGCAGCGGCGAGGCATCGCGCTGCGCCGAAAGTTCGATCACCGGATAGCCGACGTCACGGAATGGCGCGAGCATGGCCAGTGCCGCGGCGCGACGATCGGGAAGGTCCACCTTGTTCAGCACGAAAGCGATCGGCAGGGCGTGCCATTCCGCGGCGATCGTGAACCGGCACAGCAGCTCGTCCGAGAACGGCGGCTCGCAGGCGGCGACGGCAACGATCTGCGTCACATTTGCGGCGATCACCTTGGCGCGGTGATTGCTCGCGCGCGCGAACACGCTGGAGCGCGGTGCGACCGCCTCGATGATGCCACCTGCGGTCAGAATGACGCGATCGCCCGCGACCGGCTGCACCTGGCGGTTGCGGGCCTTGGCGCGCACGAGAACTCCACCCGCCCGCACCAGGCAGTCGCGGCCGTGGCCGGCGACCACCGTACCCTCAACGGACAATCGGCGCCCAGCCCGGCGGGCTCACGCAGCGGCCCGGAGGCGCGCGATGCGCATCGCGGCAGGCGGGTGCGAATCGTAGAACGCCGAATGCACCGGGTCCGGGGTCAGCGTGGCGGCGTTGTCCTGGTACAGCTTGACGAGTGCCTGAACGAGCTCCTTCGCGCTCGCATGCGACGCCGCATAGGCATCCGCCTCGAATTCGTGCCGGCGCGAGTAAAGGCTGGAGAGCGGTTGCAGAAAGAACGTGAACGATGGCGTGACGAGGAAGAACAGCAGCAGCGCCATCGCCGTGCTCTGCGTCGAGACGCCGAGCCCGGCGTAGAACCAGTCCTGGTGGATGAGCTGCCCGAGCACCCAGAGCAGCACGAGCGAGGCCGCGAACAGGACGCCGACCCGCTTCCAGACATGGTGGCGCCGGTAGTGGCCCAGCTCGTGCGCCAGCACCGCTTCGACTTCGGTGGGCGCGAGGCGCGTCAACAGGGTATCGAAGAAGACGATGCGCTTCGCGGCGCCGAATCCGGTGAAGTACGCATTGCCGTGCGAGGATCGCTTCGAGCCGTCCATGACGAACAGCCCCGCAGACCTGAAGCCGCAGCGCGCGAGCAACGCCTCGATGCGCTGCGCGACCGCGGGGTCGTCAAGCGGCGTGAACTTGTTGAACAGGGGGGCGATGAAAGTCGGGTAGGCGAGCAGGACCAGCAGGTTGAATCCCATCCATGCGATCCATACCCACAGCCACCACTGCTCTCCCATGCGCGCCATCAGCCAGAGCACGAGGACCAGCAGCGGTATGCCCAGCGCCGTGCCCACCGCCGTGCTCCTGGCGAGGTCTGCGAGGAACAGCGCCGGCGTCATGCGGTTGAAGCCGAAGCGATCTTCCACGACGAAGGTGCGATACACCGAGACCGGCAGCTCGATCGCAGACAGCAACAGCACGACGCTGACGATCAGCGCCACGCCGTGCCACAGCCCGGCCGGATCCAGCACCTGAGACCACGCCTGCGAGACGGCCTCGAGCACGCCGCCCAGCGTCAGCGCGAGCAGCGCGGCCGCGCCGATCAGGATGTCCGCGACCGAAAGGCGCGTCTTCGACACGCTGTAGTCGGCGGCCTTCTGGTGCGAGGCGAGCGGGATGGCGCCGGCAAAGGTGTCGGGGACCTGGCCGCGGTGAGAACGCACGTGGCGCACCTGGCGCGCGGCAAGCCAGAGCCGCGTCGCGGTCGCCGCCGCGAGCGCGGCGAGAAATATGAGGGTGAAGGTGTTCGTCACGCTATGAGAGAATAAGCCATGGCGGCGGACCAGAACAATCTAGTCTGGATCGACATGGAAATGACCGGTCTGGTTCCCGAGACCGACCGTGTCATCGAAGTAGCCCTTGTCGTCACCAACGCGCAGCTCGACGTGCTTGCCGAAGGTCCGGTGATCGTCGTTCACCAGCCGGACGAGGTGCTGGACGCCATGGATGGCTGGAACAAGAGCACGCACGCGAAGTCCGGCCTGATCGAGCGTGTCAAGACGTCGACGCTGGACGAAGCCGGGGCAGAGGACATGGCGATCGCGTTCATGCGCGAGCATGTCCCCTCCGGGGTGTCGCCCATGTGCGGCAACTCGGTGTGCCAGGACCGCAGGTTCATGGCGCGCTGGATGCCGCGGCTGGAGGCGAGCTTTCACTATCGCAATATAGACGTGTCGACGATCAAGGAACTCGTCAAGCGCTGGAAGCCGGAAGTCGCCAAGGGCATGGTCAAGCACAACAAGCACGAGGCGCTGGCCGACATCCTCGAGTCCATCGAGGAGCTGAAGTACTACCGCCGCGCGGTAATGACGATCTGAGGCGATCCGGGCATCGACCGGCGGCGCCCGCCGCTGCTCAGCGCTTCTTCGCCCTGGCCTTGCTTTTCGCCGCCTTCTTCCGCGCCGGCGCCCGGGCCTGCACTTCGACGATGCACTCCACCTCGACCGGGATCTGCAGCGGCAGGGAACCCATGCCGACCGCGGAGCGCGCATGCCTGCCCTTGTCGCCGAAAACCTCGACGAAGAGATCCGACACCCCGTTGATCACCTGCGGCTGATCGCGGAACTCCGGCACGGCGTTCACCATGCCCAGCACCTTGACCACCCGCTTCACGCGATCGAGGCTGCCAAGTTCCGCGCGCATCACGGCCAGCAGGTCCAGGCCTGTACTGCGGGCGAACTGGTAGGCCTGCTCGACCGTGTAATCCCGCCCGACCTTGCCGGCGGGGCGCTTGCCGTCCACTGGCAACGGGCCCTTGCCGGCGAGGAAAAGCAGGCTTCCCGTCTGCACCGCGTTGACGTAGTTCGCGACCGGCGAGCTGACTTTCGGCAGCTCGAGGCCCAGCGCCTTCAGGCGCTTCTCCGCACTCATGCCTGCGGCCTTCACAGCTGTACCACCTTGCCCGGGTTCATCAGGTTGTCCGGGTCGAACAGGCGCTTGATGTCCTTCATGATCGCGATCACATCCTCGCCAAGCTCCTTCTCCAGGGATTTCATCTTGCCCATGCCGATGCCGTGCTCGCCGGTGCAGGTGCCTTCCATCTTGATCGCACGCTCGACCAGCCGCGCATTGAACTTCTTCGCGATCTCGGTTTCCTCCGGCTTCGCCGGGTCGACGAGGAACATGAGGTGGAAGTTGCCGTCGCCGATGTGTCCCATAAGCGGCACCGGCGCGAAATAGTCCTTCACGTCGTCCATCGTTTCGCGCACGCACTCGGCCAGCCGCGAGATCGGCACGCAGACATCGGTTGCCACCGCCCGGGAGCCAGGCCGGATCTGCAGGCAGGCGAAGTAGGCGTTGTGCCGCGCGTCCCAGAGCTGCGTGCGGTCCTCGGTTTTCGTCGCCCACTGGAATCCCCGGCCGCCGTTCTCCTTCGCGATCGCCTCGACAGTTTCGGCCTGTTCGACCACGCTCGTCTTCGTGCCGTGGAACTCGAAGAACACCGTCGGCGCAACCCGGTAATCGGTCTTCTTGTACTTGTTGATCGCCGCGATGGTCTCGGCGCAGACGATCTCGCAGCGTGCGATCGGGATGCCTGCCTGAATCGTCTGGATGACGGTGCTGGTGCAGCCATCCACCGAATCGAAGGCACACACTGCGGCCGACATCGCCTCCTGCACCGGGTAGAGCCGCACGGTGACCTCGGTGATGATTCCGAGTGTACCTTCGGAGCCGACGAAAAGCCGCGTCAGGTCATAGCCGGCCGCCGACTTCTTCGGCCGGCGCTGCGTCTGGATGACGCGGCCGTCGGCGAGCACCACCTTGAGCGACAGCACGTTCTCGCGCATGGTGCCATAGCGCACGGCGTTGGTTCCCGAGGCGCGCGTCGCCGCCATTCCGCCGATCGTCGCGTCCGCGCCCGGATCCACCGGGAAGAAGAGCCCCGTGTGCTTGATGTACTCGTTCAACTGCTTGCGCGTCACCCCTGCCTGCACGACGACGTCAAGGTCCTCCTCGTGCACTTCGAGCACCTTGTTCATCTGCGACAGGTCTATCGTCACGCCACCGTTGACCGCAAGGATGTGCCCCTCGAGCGATGTCCCCACGCCGTAGGGAATCATCGGCACGCGGTGGCGGCGGCAGATGTTGACGACGTCCCGCACCTCGTCGGTGCTATGGGGAAACACGACGGCGTCCGGCAGCGCGTACGGGAAGTACGACTCGTCCTTGCCGTGGTGCTCGCGTATGCCCGCGGAAACCGTGACCCGCTCGCCCAGCAGCGTCTGCAGCTCGACGAGCACCGTCTGGTCGAATTCCCTGACTTTGTTCATGGCGCGCCTCCGGCGCTATTTTAGGCGGATCTCGCCGTCGAAGGGCACCTTGACGCCCAGCGAGGGAATCTCGAGGGTGACGCGGGCGGTCAGCGTCTCCTCGCCCTTCAGCGTGCCGTCCTCGATCGCCTTGTGCACGGCGCTCTCGATCTCGCGCTGCGAGCCCACGCCCACGGTCTTGAGGAACTTGCGGATGCTCAGGTTGAACGGTTCAAAGTCCATTTACAGCCCCCTCCGGAGTATCTCGTTGGCCATCTGTTTGCCCAGTTCCACGCCCCACTGGTCGAAGCTGTTGACGTTCCATATCACGCCCTGAACGAACACCTTGTGCTCGTAGATCGCGAGCAGGCGGCCGACGTTACGCGCGTCCAGGCGTTCGAAGCGGAGTGTGCTGGAGGCGCGGTCGCCGGGCTGCTGCCGCCAGGCGGGGAGCGTCGGGTCCGTGGTTCCCCGCATCAGGGCTTCTGCCTGTGCTTCGGCATTCGCGCGCAGCAGCTCGTGCGTGTCCTCGAAGACGATGAAGTCGGCCGGCACCGGGTGCGTTCCCTGGTGCAGCCACTGATGGAACGAGTGCTGCCCGACCGTACCCTCGGCGCCAAAGATCGCCGGTGCGGTGGCATAGGCGACCGGCCGTCCTGCATGGTCGATGCACTTGCCGTTGGACTCCATCTCCAGCTGCTGCAGGTACGCTGGCAGCAGGCGCAGCGCGTGCGCGTAGGGCAATACTGCATGTGCGCGCGCGCCGAGGAAGTTGGTATTCCATATGCCCAGCAACGCCATCAGCACCGGCACGTTGGCATCGAGCCCGGCGGTGGCGAAGTGAATGTCGCTCTCACGTGCGCCCGCGAGCAGTTCGTCGAAGGCATCGGCGCCAATCGCGCACATGATGGCGAAGCCGACAGTGGACCAGAGCGAGAATCGTCCGCCGACGGACTCCGGCATCGCCAGCACGTCGCGAATTCCCGCGGCGTGCGCGGCCTCCGTGTTCGATGTCGCGGCGATCATGTGCCCGGCGATCGGCGTCGATCCCAGCCAGCGCTTCGCGGCCGCGGCGTTCGCCATCGTCTCCTGTGTCGTGAAGGTCTTGGATACGACGACGAACACGGTGGAGGCGGGCTCCGCGCCGTCGAGTGCACGGGAGAGCTCGAGAGGGTCGACGTTGGCGACAAACCTGACGCGGTCAGCTGACTCCGGCGTGCCCAGCGCATCGGCAACCATGCGAGGACCAAGGTCCGACCCGCCGATGCCGAGATTGACGATGCGCCGGATCCCTCTTGCCCGCAGGTCCTGCGCCAGCTCCCGCATGCGAGCGAGCGAAGCCTTCACGTCTGGCGGCGCGGCGTCGCCCGCGCGCAGGTCCGCGTGCGCGGCGGCCCGGTTTTCGGTGGTGTTGACCCTGCGCCCCGCCAGCATCGCCTCGCGCCATTCGGCCAGACCGCGCTCCTGGGCGAGCTGGGTCAGCAGGCGCAGCGTGAGCGCATTGACGCGCTGGCGCGCGTACTCGTAGCGCATGCCGGGTGCGGCCGCTGCCAGGTTCGTGGCACGCGCAGGGTCGCTGGCGAAGAGCTCGGCGGTACGCGTTCCTGCCCAGCTATCGGCGTGGGCGGTGAGCCGGGGCCACGAGGGGCATGAGACTGGTGCAGTGGTGTTCATCGCATCTCGTAGAGCCGGAAGCGCTCGCTCTTGTCACCAGGTCGTCCGGCCTCCGCGATCAAGGCCCAGCCCGGCCCCGGCACATCTGATTCCTCCCGCGGGTTGCCCAGGATCAGCAGCACGCTGCAGGCATGCGGACGCGCCGGATCGAAGGGCTGCGCACGGATACCGCCATGGTAGCTGAGGGCGGCCACCTGCGGCACGCCGAGATTGCGCTGCGCGATGCATGAGCGCGCAGGCGGCAGTCTTGCGCCGAGTTCGGCCGCCACGGCGCGGTACGACTTCTGGTGGTCCACCCACGGCATCCACAGCATGGCGACGCTGCCCCACAGCAGCAGCACCCCCGCGGCCCAGCGCGTGACGCCCCTCGCCGCCGCCGGCGCGGTATTGAATGCGATCCAGATCCACCCCGCGGCCAGCGCAAGCGCGACGGCAACCGACAACCCATCGAACGTGGGCGTGAACCCGGGTGCCGTCTTGGCGAAATTGTTCGCAATGCGCGGCGGCACGCCGGTCATCATCGCAATCCAGCCCAGCCAGACCAGGCCGGCGAAGAAGCCGAAGGTCATGACGCCGAACCAGTCGAGCGCGTTCGCCGCGCCGCGGCGCAGAAGTGCCACCCCCTGTGCGGCGAGCAGCGACAGCGGCGCAAGCAGCGTGATCGCGTTCACGTCCTGGGCCGGGCCTGCCGCGACGATGCCGCAGAAGAGCGTGACGCTGGCGGCAAGCGGAACCAGCAGCACGGGCTCATCCAGGCGGCGACGATGCGACCATAGCGCCCACGCCGCGAGCAGCCATGCGGGCCAGGCGAACCAGCCGCTGATGCCGACGAAGTAGCGCAGGTTGGTGCCGAGATCTCCCCAGGGGCGCACGCTCACCTGCCACCATGCATCGAGCAGTTCGGGGGATCGCAGCCACAGTGCCAGCGGCCAGCTTGCGGCGAGCGCGAGCGCAGCGGGCACTGCCGTCGCCAGCAGGGGCAGCGCCGCGCGCGCACGCAACCAGGGAGAAAAACCGCACGCGAGGACCGTAGCGGCGAGCAGCGCGATGGCGTCGCTGAAGCCGGTCGACAGGAAGGTGCCACCGATGGCGGCGCCGAGGAGGATTCCGCCGGCCGCCGGGCGTCGCGGCAAGCGCACCAGCACGGCAAGCGCGCCGCAGATGCAGGCGAGCGCGGCGAGGTCCGGGAGCGCCTCGTGCGCGTGCACCATGAGGCCGACGCAGCCGACCAGCACCAGCGGCGCAAGCGCACCGCCGGCGCGATGCAGCAGCCATGCGGCGGCGAGCAGGAACGCGCCGCTGGCAACGCGCGCGGCGTTGTGGAATTCAAGGACGCCGCCCAGCAGCCTGGCAAACAGCAGCGCCACCCAGTGGTAGAGCGGTGGGTCCTCCAGCCACGGCGAGCCGGCGATGCGCGGCACCAGCCAGTCGCCAGTGACGTGCATCTGGTGGACGATTTCTATGCCGATGGCGTCGAATGACTTCCACGGATCGTGGTTCGCGAGGCCGGTCAACGCGAATGCCGCGACCAGAACCGCGATCGCGGCGGGCGGTGGCGGCAGCGTCAGGCGGGCGATCATCACAGTTCCCCGAACGAAAAAGGGCAGCTTGCGCTGCCCTTTTGCGGCGTGCTGGGCCCGCCTTTCAGGCGGCCGGCTTCCTGACGTAGCGACGCTTGAACTTCTCCACCCGTCCGGCGGTGTCCATGACCTTCTGCTTGCCGGTGTAGAACGAGTGTGATTCCGAGGAGACTTCGATCTTCACGACCGGATACTCGTTGCCGTCGGTCCATTTCATGGTTTCCCGTCCCTTGGTGTCGATCGAGGAGCGCGTGAGTATGGAGTGGTTCGCCGCGGTGTCGTGGAAGATCACCGGGTTGTAGACGGGGTGGATCGCGGGTTTCATGGCTGGCCTGCTCTGGTTGCGTCTGTGGGAAAGGGCGCGAATTCTACAGAAAACAAGGGCTTATTGCAACTCAGCCGCGCCGCATCGAGTCGAAGAACTCGGCGTTGTTCTTGGTTGCGCGCAGCTTGTCGATCAGGAACTCCGCGGCCTCGAGTTCGTCCATCGGGAACAGCAGCTTTCGCAGCACCCACACCTTCTGCAGTATCTCGGGCTTCAGCAGCAGTTCCTCCCGGCGCGTGCCGGAGCGGTTGACGTTGATCGCCGGATAGATGCGCTTCTCGTGCATGCGACGGTCCAGATGCACCTCCATGTTGCCGGTGCCCTTGAACTCCTCGTAAATGACGTCATCCATGCGGCTGCCGGTGTCGATAAGCGCGGTGGCGATGATGGTGAGGCTGCCGCCTTCCTCGATGTTCCGGGCGGCGCCGAAGAAGCGCTTGGGCCGCTGCAGTGCGTTTGCGTCGACGCCGCCGGTCAGCACCTTGCCGGAGGCGGGCACGACTGCGTTGTAGGCGCGCGCGAGGCGCGTGATCGAATCGAGCAGGATCACCACGTCCTTCTTGTGTTCGACAAGGCGCTTGGCCTTCTCGATCACCATCTCGGCGACTTGCACGTGGCGGGACGCGGGTTCGTCGAAGGTCGAGGCGACCACTTCGCCGCGCACCGAGCGCGTCATCTCGGTGACCTCCTCGGGCCGCTCGTCGATCAGCAGCACGATCAGCACCACGTCGGGATGGTTGGCCGTGATCG
>CAZTDU010000016.1:0-56160 GCA_964612335.1 uncultured Enterobacteriaceae bacterium
CTTGAGCCCGACCGGGCCGTGCAGCCGGGCGATTTCGGCCTCGGCCAGGTCGAAGCCGGCGAGCCGCCTGCGGCGCGCGTCGTTGTTCTTCTTCGATCCGAGCGCGCCGACGTAGAAACACGGCGACTTGAGCGCCTCCAGCAAGGCGGCATCGTCCAGCTTCGGGTCGTGGGTCACCGCGACGACCGCCAGGTGCGGGTCGGGGTTCATCGCCACCACCGCGTCGTCCGGATATCCGCGCACGAGCGTCGCGCCGGCGACGTCCCATTCCTCGGCGTACTCCTCGCGCGGGTCGCAGACGGTCACGTTGTAGTCGAGCGCCATCGCCATCTGCGCGAGGTACTTGCTCGTCTGCCCGGCGCCGATCAGCAGCAGCCGCCAGCGCGGGCCATGCACGGTCTTGAGGGCCTGGTCGTCGAACTCGAGCGTGTCGGACCATTTCCCGCGCTGGAGGCGCACCGTGCCGGTCTTCATGTCGAGAAAGCGCGCGACGAGCTCGTGGCGCTCGATCGCCTCGAGCAGCTCGCGCAGCTTCGAATGCTTGCCCAGCGGCTCGAGGACGATCTGCAGGGTGCCCCCGCACGGCAGGCCATAGCGCCGCGCATCCTCTTCGGTGACGCCGTAAGTCGCGGTCTCCGGCTTGCCCGAGGCGAGCTGGCGGCTCTTCACCTTCGCGATCAGGTCGTCCTCGACGCAGCCGCCGGACACCGACCCGATGACGTGGCCGTCGTCCCGGATCACGAGCATCGCGCCCACCGGCCGCGGGGCCGAGCCCCAGGTGCGCGTGACCGTCCCGATCGTCGCGCCGCGCCCGGCTTCGGTCCAGTTCACCGCGGCCTTGATGACTTCCAGATCCACGCTGTCCATAAGGCGTTCCCCCGGGGGTAGCTGCCTACATTCTAGGCGCGTCGCCGCACCGCGTCACGCCCGGGGAAGCCGCGGGCACGGTCGGCCCACGGTCTCCTGACGACGAGCCCCCGCGGCCTGCGCTCGGTTGCCTCGGTCATAGCCATGGGCTAGCATTCCCGGCCTGACTGCGGCGCGCCGCTCCGGCGCGCCGATCCCAGCGAGAGCGCAGGATCGCGAGGAGGATTTTCGCCGCACGCACGACCGTCACCCTTGCGCCAGCGCGGGGCGCGCACGCCCCACTGACAACAACATCAATTCGCACCGGAACCGAAGGAGGCTCCAATGACCGTCCGAGTGTCCATGACCGTGAACGGCAAGGCCGTGAGCGGCGACGTGGAGGAGCGCACGCTCCTCGTCGAGTTCATCCGCAACACCCTGCGCCTCACCGGCACGCACGTCGGCTGCGACACCGCGCAGTGCGGCGCGTGCACGATCCACATGAACGGCCGCGCGGTGAAGAGCTGCAACATCCTCGCAATGCAGGCCGAGGGCGCGCAGCTCACCACGATCGAGGGCGTCGCGAAGGCCGACGGCACGCTGCACCCGATGCAGGAGGCGTTCCGCGAGCACCACGCCCTGCAGTGCGGCTTCTGCACGCCGGGGATGATCATGAGCGCGATCGACATGCTCAAGGTGCATCCGAAGCCTGACGAGCAGACGATCCGCGCCGAGCTCGACGGCAACCTGTGCCGCTGCACCGGCTATCACAACATCGTCAAGGCCATCAAGGCCGCCGCGGCCAAGGCCTAGGAGGCGCGCCATGAGCACCAATCTCATCGGTCAAGCGGTCAAGCGGCGCGAGGACTACCGGTTCCTGACCGGCGCGGGGCAGTACACCGACGACGTCCAGCTCGCGAACCAAAGCTACGCGTACTTCGTGCGCTCGCCGCACGCACACGCGAAGATCAAGGCGATCCGCAAGGACAAGGCCGTGAAGGCCCCCGGCGTGGTCGCGGTCTTCACCGGTGAGGACATCGCCAACGCCAAGGTCGGCGGCCTGCCGTGCGGCTGGCTGATCACAGACGTGAACGGCCAGCCGATGAAGGAGCCGCCGCACCCCTGCCTCGCGCAGGGCAAGGTGCGCTACGTCGGCGACCATGTCGCCGTCGTCGTCGCCGAGACCCAGGAACAGGCGCAGGACGCGGCCTGGCTGGTGGAGGTGGATTACGAGGTGCTGAAGGCGGTGGTCGACCCGGCCAAGGCGCAGGCAGGCCCGGCACTGCACGACGCGGCGCCCGACAACACCTGCTACGTCTGGGCGCTCGGCGACAAGGCGGCGGTAGACAAGGCTTTCGCCGGTGCGGCGCACGTGACGAAGCTCGAGTTCGTCAACAACCGCCTGATCCCGAATGCAATCGAGCCGCGCGCGGCCAACGGCAGCTACTCGCGCTCGGATGACAGCTACACGCTGTACGTGTCGAACCAGAATCCGCACGTCGAACGACTGCTCATGACCGCGTTCGTGCTCGGCCTGCCCGAGCACAAGGTGCGCGTGGTGGCGCCGGACGTGGGCGGCGGCTTCGGCTCGAAGATCTACCTCTACGCCGAGGACGTGGTCGTCACGTGGGCCGCGAAACAGGTGAACCGCCCGGTGAAGTGGACCGCGGACCGCTCGGAATCCTATGTTTCCGACGCGCACGGCCGCGACCATGTCACGGTGGCCGAGATGGCGATGGACAAGGATGGCAAGTTCCTTGGCATGCGCGTGAAGACGATCGCCAACGTCGGCGCGTACCTGTCGACGTTCGCTTCCTGCGTGCCGACCATCCTCTACGCCACGCTTCTCGCCGGCCAGTACAAGACGCCGGTGATCCATTGCGAAGTCACCGCGGTGTTCACCAACACCGCGCCGGTGGATGCCTACCGCGGCGCAGGCCGCCCCGAGGCCACGTACGTGGTCGAGCGGCTGGTGGAGCAGGCTGCGCGCGACATGAAGCTCGACCCGGCAGAGATCCGGCGGCGCAACTTCATCAAGGAGTTTCCGTACCAGACCCCGGTGGCGCTGATGTACGACACAGGCGACTACGAGGCGACCATGGCCGGCGCGATCAAGCTCGGCGATGTCGCCGGCTACGCGGCGCGGAAGAAGGCCTCGGAGGCGAAGGGCAAGCTGCGCGGCATCGGCTACGCGGCCTACATCGAAGCCTGCGGCATCGCGCCCTCTGCGGTCGCCGGATCGCTGGGCGCACGAGCGGGCCTGTTCGAGGCCGGCGAGATCCGCGTGCATCCGACCGGCAGCGTCACCGTGTTCACCGGCTCGCATTCGCACGGGCAGGGCCACGAGACGACATTCGCCCAGGTGGTGGCCGATCGCCTCGGACTGCCCATGGAGAGCGTCGACATCGTGCACGGCGACACGTCCAAGATCCTGTTCGGCATGGGCACCTACGGCTCGCGCTCGATCGCGGTTGGCGGCACGGCGATCATGAAGGCGCTGGACAAGATCATCGCCAAGGGCAGGAAGATCGCCGCGCACCTGATGGAGGCCGCGGAAGCCGACGTCGAGTACGACCGCGGCGTCTACAAGGTTGCCGGCACCGACAAGCAGAAGATGTTCGGCGAGGTGGCGTTCGCGGCCTACGTGCCGCACAACTACCCGCACGACAAGCTGGAACCCGGCCTCAACGAGAACGCGTTCTACGATCCGTCGAACTTCACGTTCCCGGCAGGCACGTATGTCTGCGAGGTCGAGATCGATCCGGAGACCGGCGTGACGAAGGTCGATCGCTTCACCGCGGTGGACGACTTCGGCAACATCATCAACCCGATGATCGTCGAGGGGCAGGTGCACGGCGGGCTGACCCAGGGCATCGGGCAGGCGCTGGTCGAAGGCGCGAAGTACGACGCGAGCGGGCAGCTCGTCACCGGCTCGTTCATGGACTACTGCATCCCGCGCGCGGACGACGTGCCCAGCTACAACGTGGACACGCGCGTCACCGCATGTACCCACAACCCGCTGGGCGTCAAGGGATGCGGCGAGGCAGGCGCGATCGGCGCCCCCGCGGCGCTGATGAACGCCATCACCGACGCGCTCGGCGTGAAGGACCTCGCCATGCCTGCGACCCCGCAGACCGTTTGGCAGGCCCTGCAGAAGAAAAAAGCAGCCTGAGGGCATGGGGGCCTTCCGCGGCCCCCATTCCCCACGGGATGAATGAATCGCAACAGGAGACGAACATGTACGCATTCAAATACCACCGCGCTTCCAGCGTGAATGAAGCAGCCACCCTGGTCGGCAAGAACGCCGACGCCAAGATCCTCGCCGGCGGCCAGAGCCTGGTGCAGGCGATGAAGCTGCGCCTGGCGCAGCCCTCGGACCTGGTCGACCTCGGCACCATCGCCGACCTGAGGACCCTGAAGGCCGACGACAAGGCGGTCGTGGTCGGCGCGATGGTTCGCCACGCCGAAGTGGCAGGCTCCAGCAGCGTGAAGAAGGCGATCCCGGCGCTTGCCGCGCTCGCCGGCATGATTGGCGACCGGCAGGTGCGCAACATGGGCACCATCGGCGGCTCGCTCGCGAACAGCGACCCGGCGGCGGACTACCCGGCTGCCGTCATGGGCCTGGGCGCGACCATCACCACCAACAAGGGCAAGCACGAGGCGGACAAGTTCTTCAAGGGGCTCTTCGAGACCGCGCTCGCGCCCGGCGAGATCATCACCAGCGTGTCCTTCCCGGTGCCCAAGCGCGCCGCCTACATGAAGTTCAAGAACCCGGCGTCGCGCTTCGCCATTGTCGGCGTCTTCGTCGCCGACTTCGGCGGCGGCAACGTGCGGGTCGGCGTCACCGGTGCAGGCGGCTGCGCGTTCCGGCAGGCCGACATGGAAAAGGCGCTTGCCGCCAAGTTCGCGCCCGAGTCGGTTGCGAACATCAAGGTGAGCGACAAGGGCCTGAACAGCGACCTGCATGCCTCGGCCGAGTACCGCGCGCACCTGGTCACCGTGATGGCAAAGCGGGCGGTGGAGGCCGCGCTGAAGTAGCCGGCGCACGCCGCATCAATGAAAAAGCCCGCAGACGCGGGCTTTTTTTCCGGCTTCGACGCCTCAGGGCTTGCGGTGGGGCATCATGCCCTGCTTGGGGCCGCGACCGTGGCGCTGGCCGGATCGCTTGCCCTGCTTGCCACCGCCGGGCGGCTGTCCCTGCCGACGCGCCTGGTCCGGCCGCCTGCCCTGATCCTGACGCATTCCGGGCAGCTGGCGATTCTGATCCTGCTGCCCGATCGGCGCGCGATTCCCCGGCGCGAGCTCGATCTCCAGGTCGATGATTTCGTCCCACACGGCGTCCGAGCGGTCGCGCTCGGGGATGGCGAGCAACTCCCGCAGGCGGCGGCGCGGATCCGGGCCGCGCGCTTCTTCGGGCTTGGCTTCCGCTGCGGGGGCGTCCGGCGCCGGGGTGTCCGCAGGCTGGTCTGGCGTTGGCTGTTCTTCGTTCATACCGCCATTATGGACTACCCGCGCGGCCGTGCCTCCAGCAGCTTCACCAGCGCGTAAAGCGCCCGGTTCGCCGGCGTCGCCACGCGCAGCGCCTCGCCGCGCCGCATGACGTACCCGTTCAGGTGCTCGATCTCGGTGGGTTTGCCCCGCGCCAGGTCCTGTGCCGTCGACGAGTACTGCCCGGGCATGGCGTCGGCGATCCGGTACACCCTGGCGAGCGTGTCCGGCGCCATCTTCACGCCGCCCGCCTTCGCCACCGCCAGGCTTTCCTCGACCACGTCGCGCATCAGCTCGCGCACTCCGGGACCCTTGACCATGGAACCGTACGGGGCCTGCGCAATCGCGGAAATCGCGTTGTAGGCGCAGTTCACCACCAGCTTCAGCCACAATTCCCCGGCAATGTTGTCCGAAATCGCCACCGGCACGCCGGCCGGCTCGAACAGCTGCTTGACCAGTGCCAGCGCCGCGGCGGACGCCCTCGAATCGAGCGCGCCAATCACCAGGTCGCCGCGGCCATGGTGCTTCAGGTGGCCCGGCCCGGCCATCTCGGTGGCGACGTAGACCACCGCCGGGATCACCGGCTGGGTCACGCGCGCCTGGATGCGCTCGGCGTTGTCGACGCCGTTCTGCAGGTTGAGGACGATCGCGCCGGCGTCGAGGTGCGGCGCGATCTGCGCCGCCGCCGCCTCGGTGTCGGTCGACTTGACGCAGAAAAGCACCAGCCGCGCGCCGCGCACCGCGGCGGGATCGGTGCTGCCGGCCACTCTCACGTGCTCGTCGAACTTCTGCGCCTCGAAGTGCAGCCCCGTCGCATTGAACGCGTCGACGTGGGCCTGCCTGCCGATCAGAGTGACCGGATGCCCCGCGCGCGCCAGCATGCCGCCGAAGTAGCATCCGACCGCGCCGGCGCCCAGTACCGCCACTTCGACAGGCTTGACGATTGCCATGACTCTCCCCGCTGCAGGAACGCGCAATCATAACGGGTAACATTGGCCGCAATGGAGTACCAGCCGTGACTGCCGCGCCGCGTTTCGATGCCGCGCTGCGTGCGCGGATCTCGCGCAATCTCCGCGCCCTGCCGGAGGTTCCGCCGCAGGCGTCGCAGCGCACGCTCAAGCGCGCAGCGGTGTGCCTGATCGTCACGGGCGACGACGCAGGCAGCCCGGCGCTGGTGCTCACGCTGCGGCCCGGCGGGATGAACCGGCACGCGAACCAGTTCGCGTTCCCCGGCGGGCGCATGGACGAAGGCGAGTCCGCGATCGAGGCTGCGCTGCGCGAGACGCGCGAGGAGGTCGGGCTCGCGCTCGGCGCGGACGCCGTGATCGGCCGCCTGGACGACTATCCCACGCGCTCGGGCTACCTCATCACGCCGCTGGTCGCGTGGGCGCCGGACACCTCGGCAATGTGCGCCAACCCGGCGGAGGTGGCGCAGATCTTCCGCGTACCGCTTGCGGACATCGGCAGGCCCGGCTCGCCGGAGTTCTTTGCCGTCCTGGACAGCGCGCGCCCGGTGATCCGCTATCCGCTGCTCGGCACGCACATACACGCGCCCACCGCAGCGATGCTGTACCAGTTCATGGAGGTCGCGGTGCACGGCCGCGACACGCGCGTGGCGCACCTCGAGCAGCCAGTGTGGGCGTGGCGCTGAAGCGGCTCGCGTGAAATAAAAAGGGCCGGACGGGGGAGGGGAACCCGCGTCCGGCCCTGCGGCACCTGGTGCCGCGGTTGAAACGCTAGTCGGCCTTCTTTTCCTCTTCCGGCTTCTTCTCCTCGTCGGACGGGGTATCCGACGGCGTACGGGTCGGCGTCGCCGTCTCCGGGCGCGAATCTTCCGACGCGGTGGCGGCGACCTCGTCGGCGGACGTCGAGGCGTGGGCAGGAACGCCCGCGAGGGCGAGCATGGCGATGAACAGGCTGGTAAACAGGGCTTTCATGGGATCTCCTTCAGGTTTTGAATGGGAACTGCGGTACGACAGGTCGAGCAGCAGGCCTAGTCGGCCTTCTTCTCGGGTTCTTCCTTCTTCGGCTCCGAGTCGGGCTTTTCCGCTTCCTTCGCCGCATCGGTGCCGGCCGGCGCCTGCGTGGCAGTCTGCTGCACCTCCTGCGACGGTACCGAAGCCGGCGGCGCGGGCTGCGCGGGTGCCGCAACGACCGGCGCCTTCGCGCCGCTGCTGGTGGGGGTTGCGTCGTTGCCGCACGCTGCGAGCAGGATTGCGGCGCTCGCGGCCAGGCCCAGATTGCGAATCAACATCGTCCATCTCCTTGTAGGTTGCTGTCTCGGGAACCAGCGGCGTTGCCGCATGCCCGCATTGGAGCGCAGGCGAGTAACACCGGAATTTCAGGTGACGCGATTTTTGTATCCCGGCATGGCGGCGTGTTGCGCCGCATTGCGCCGGCGCCATCTGTTACGCGGCGTTACATTCTTCTTCGCCGCGTGCATGCCGGGGCCCTCGGCCGCGCGGCTAGAATGCCGGCGCGCCATGAACTCCCCGGACCATGTGCTGATCGTCGACGACGACGCCGAACTGCGTCAGTTGCTGGGAACCTACCTGCAGGCCAACGGCTTTCGGGTCTCGGTCGTCGCTGACGGGCGCGAGATGCGGCGGGCGCTACAGGCGCCTTCCGGACCCGATCTCGTCGTGCTCGACGTGATGATGCCGGGCGAGGACGGGCTCGCGATCTGCCGCTCGCTGCGCGCCGACTCCAATCTTCCGATCATCATGCTCACCGCGCGCGGCGAGGATGTCGACCGCATCATCGGACTCGAGATGGGCGCCGACGACTACCTCTCCAAGCCGTTCAATCCGCGCGAGCTGCTGGCGCGCATCAAGGCACTGTTGCGACGCGCGCGCGCACTGCCGCCCGGGCGCGCCGCTGCCCACAAGGTCAGGTTCGCCGGCTGGGTGCTCGACCTGGCGACGCGCGAACTGAGATCCCCAGAGGGCACCATCGTGCCGTTGAGTGGCGGCGAGTTTCGCCTGCTTTCCATCTTCGTCGAGCATCCCAACCGCGTGCTCGACCGCAACCAGCTCATGGACCTCTCGCTCGGGCGCGAAAGCAGCCCCTTCGATCGGGCCATCGACGTCCAGGTCAGCCGCCTGCGCGCACGCCTGCGCGACGTCGGCCGCGAGCCCGCAATCATCAAGACGGTGCGAAACGAGGGTTACGTGCTGGCAGCCGCGGTAGAGCGGGTCGACAAGTGAGGCTGGTCCCGCAGTCCCTGTTCGGCCGCACGCTGCTCGTTCTTGCCGCCGGACTGCTCGTCGCGCAACTGGCCAGCGTTGCATTGAACCTGTTCGATCGCGGCAGCTCGGTATACAGGCTCGCCGCGTTCCAGATCGCATCCCGCATCGCGCAGACGGCACGCATCCTGAACCGGCTGCCGCCGGACATGCGCGAAGCCGTGTCGCGCGAGATCGACGGCCGCCATCTTCGCGTGTCGCTCGCGTCCAGGCCGATCGCGATGGAGGCGGGTCTCGCCGCGCACGACGTCTACGAGGCAGCGTTCGCGGCGGCGCTGCAACGCCAGATCGGCGCACCCTGGCCCGTGAACGTGGAGATCAGCAGCAATCCGCGCGATCGCCGGGCCCCCGGCGAGGGCACGGTGGCGACGGCGTTCGAGGTCTGGGTGGCGCGCAACTTCTTCTACCTGCTGCCAAGCACTTTCTCGCTTGTCGCCCAGGTGGAACTGGAGGACGGCACGGTCGCGGCGTTCTATGCCGCGATTCCGCAGGAACCGCTGAGCCGTCTGGAATCCCTGATCCCACGGCTGTTCGTGCTGCTCGTCACCTGCTTCGGCATTGCAACGCTGCTCATGTTCATGATCAACCGCCCGCTTCGACGGCTGGTCGCCGCGGCGGACTCGATGAGCGACGGCCTGGACCATCCCCCGGTCGCGGAAACCGGTCCCAGCGAGACGCGTCGCGTGCTCGCCGCCTTCAACCGCATGCAGACGCGCCTGCGCGGGCATCTGCTGGACCGCGCCCGCATGCTCGGTGCGCTCTCGCACGACCTGAGAACGCCGCTCACCCGCCTGAGGCTGCGCGCCGAGACGCTTCAGGATGGCGAGGTGCGCGACAGGATCCATCGCGACCTGGACGAGATGGAATCCATGGTCCACGACACGCTCGCGTTCTTCAGCGATGTGGGCCGGGAGCCCGACCGCGCCTGGATCGACGTCGATGCGACGGTAGGCAGCATCTGCGAAGACCGCAGGGAGACCGGGCAGCCTGTCAGCGTGTCGGGGGAGGCGTCGGCGCCCTACTTCGGTTACCTGCCGGCGCTGCGGCGATGCATCGATAACCTGGTCGGCAATGCCCTGCGCTACGGCGGGGTCGCGCAGGTCGAGATCCGGGATTCGCCGGGAGAGCTCCGCATCATCGTGAGCGACCAGGGTCCGGGGCTGCCACCGGCGGAACTCGAGCGCGTGTTCGAGCCCTACTATCGGGTAGAGGCTTCACGCAATCCCGCGAGCGGCGGCACCGGGCTCGGTCTCAGCATCGCCCGCAACATCGCCCGCTGGCATGGCGGCGACGTGCGTCTCGCGAATGGCGAGGATCGCGGCCTCGTTGCGACGCTCACGCTGCCGCGCACCGGCCGACGTGCCGGCGAGGCACCTTAGTCCCGCGGACGGACTGCGAAACACGGTGCCCGGGCTGGCAGGCACCCGGCAAATCCCGGACAATGCCGCCTTTTCATGCTGGAATCGTCCATGCCGCGCCCGCTGCCGAAGTCGATAGACGAAACCCACGAACTGCTTGCCGCCGCCGACTACGTGGCCGAGCGCAGCCTCGCCACCTCGCTGTACCTCGCGCTCGCCATGCGCAGGCCGCTGTTCCTCGAGGGCGAGGCAGGCGTCGGCAAGACCGAGATCGCCAAGGTGCTGGCGGGGGCGCTGGGCAGGGAGCTGATCCGGCTGCAATGCTACGAGGGCCTGGACATCGCGCAGGCGGCGTATGAGTGGAACTATTCGCGCCAGATGATCGAGATCCGGCTCGCCGAGGCCGCCGGCGAGAAGTCCCGCGAGAAGCTCTCGGCGGACATCTACTCGGAGCGCTTCCTCGTCAAGCGCCCGCTCGCGCGCGCGCTCGAGGGCACGCCGGGAGGCTCCCCGGTGCTGCTGATAGACGAGCTCGACCGTACCGACGAGCCATTCGAGGCCTACCTGCTGGAAGTCCTGTCCGACTGGCAGATCACGATTCCCGAAACCGGCACGTTGAAGGCGAAGGAACCGCCGATCGTCGTCATCACGTCGAACCGCACGCGCGAGATCCACGATGCGGTGAAGCGCCGCTGCTTCTATCACTGGGTTGATTATCCGGACGCGGCGCGCGAACTCGCGATCCTGAGGAAGAAGGCGCCCGGGGCGGCGGAAGCGCTGTCCAGGGAGGTTGTCGCGTTCGTTCAGCGGCTGCGCGGCGTCGACCTGTTCAAGCTGCCCGGCGTCGCCGAGACCATAGACTGGGCGAACTGCCTGGTCGCGCTGGACAAGCTCGCGCTCGACCCGCAGACGGTGAACGATACCCTGGGCGTGCTGCTCAAGTACCGCGACGACCTCGAGAAGGTTTCCGGCGAGGAAGCCACCCGCATCGTCTCCGAGGCCAAGGCCGCAGCAGCAATCTGAGAACCACGTTGCGGGCCGGATCAAGCCCGGCCCGCGGACCTTCAAAACAGGCGCAGTTCATGTTTCCGTCGATCGCAGAGGCATCTCCGGGCGGCAGGCTCGCCGAGAACGTGATGCACTTCGCGCGGCTGCTGCGCGCCGCCGGGCTGCGCATCGGCCCCGACCGCGTCATCGACGGCGTGCGCGCGCTGGAGATCGCCGGCGCATCCCGCCGCGAGGACTGGTACTGGGCCATGTCCGCGGTGTTTCTTTCCCGCGAGGAGCAGCGCCCGATCTTCGACCAGGCCTTCCAGGTGTTCTGGCGCGACCCGAAGCTGGTCGAGAAGATGATGGCGGAACTGCTGCCGAAGACCTACGGCCGCACCGGCAAGGACGAAAGGGAGCAGAGCCAGCGCCTGACCGACGCGCTGTACCAGCAGAAGAAGGAGGCACAGCCGCCCGAGGAGCAGAAGATCGAGATGGACGCGCGGCTGACGTTCTCGTCGCGCGAGATCCTGCAGCGCATGGACTTCGACACCATGTCGGCGGCCGAGCTCGCGCAGGCGAAGAAGATGATCGAGGACCTGCGCCTGCCGCTGCCGCAGATCCGTACGCGCCGCCACGCACCGGACCGGCGCGGCGCCAGGGTGAGCCTGCGCGCGACGCTGCGCGAAACGCTGCGCGAAGGCGGCGACATCATCCCGCTGGTGCGCACCGCGCCGCGCGAGCTCCACCCGCCGCTGGTGATCCTGTGCGACATCTCGGGGTCGATGAACCCGTACTCGCGCATGTTCCTGCACTTCCTGCATGCGATAACCAACGACCGCGACCGCGTCACGGTGTTCGTGTTCGGCACGCGGCTCACCAACGTGACGCGGCAGATGAAGCACCGCGACGTCGACGTGTCGATGGCGAAGGTCGCCGACATCATCAAGGACTGGTCGGGCGGCACGCGCATCGGCACTTGCCTGCACGAATTCAACCTGCGCTGGTCGCGGCGGGTGCTGGCGCAGAACGCCTGCGTGCTGCTGGTGTCCGACGGCCTCGACCGCGAGGCCGGCGAAGGCCTGGAAGAGGAAATGGAGCGCCTGCACAAGTCCTGCCGGCAGCTCGTCTGGCTGAACCCGCTCTTGCGCTACGAAAAGTTCGAGGCGAGGCCGGCGGGCGTGCGCGCGATGCTGCCGCACGTGGACCTCTTCCTGCCGGTGCATAATTTGAAGAGTCTCGTGGACCTCGCGAAGACATTGGCCGGGCCGCTGGTCCGCAGACAGGAGCAGAACCGATGGAAATGACAGGCGAGCAGCTGATTCCCGCTTCCCAGGAAGAAACCTGGAAGGCGCTGAACGACACCGAGATCCTCAAGGCCTGCGTGCCAGGGTGCGAATCGATCGAGATGACCGGCGAGAACGAGTACGCGGTGCTGATGACCGCGCGCGTCGGCCCGGTGTCGGCGAAGTTCAAGGGCAAGATGAAGCTGACGGACATCAAGCCGCCGGACTCCTACAACATCGCCTTCGAGGGCCAGGGCGGCGTGGCCGGATTCGCCAAGGGCTCGGCGGGCGTGCAGCTTGCGCCCGAGGGCACCGGAACGAAGCTCACCTACCAGGCGAAGGCGAACGTCGGCGGCAAGCTGGCGCAGATCGGCTCACGGCTGGTGGACGCAGCCGCGCAGAAGGTCGCCGGCGACTTCTTTGCCGCGTTCAACGAGAAGGTCGGCGCGCAGCATGCCGCGGCGCACCCGGAAGAAGCCGGCGCCGCGGACGCCCATGCAGCGGCTCACGACGCCGCGCACGGCGCCGCGCACGAGACGGGCCACGACGAGCACCACGCCGAGCCGATCCCGCGCGACCCGAGCCTGCCCGACGTGCTGCCTTCGACGCTGAAGTGGGTCGCCGCCACCGTGCTGGTGGTGGTGATCGTCGCGCTCGTCGCGGTGTACTGATTGCGCCTGCTCGACCACGTCTCGATCACGGTGCGCGAGCTGGATCGCGTGCGCCCGTTCTACGAAGCGGTGATGGCCGCGCTCGGCGTGACCAAGGCCTACGACCGCGCGGACGCGGTCGGGTACGGCGAGCGCAATCGCTCGGGCGACGACGCGCACACCTACCTGAGCGTCTACCAGTCGCCCTTCGCCACCCCGGATCCGCGGCGACACTGGTGCTTCCGCGCGCGCGACGAAGCCGCCGTGCGCGCGTTCCACCAGGCCGCGCTCGCCGCGGGCGGCAAGTCCACCGGCGAGCCCGGCCTGCGCCCCAACTACCACCCCGGCTACTACGCCGCGTTCGTCGAGGACCCCGAAGGCAACCGGCTCGAAGCCGTGTGCCACGTGCACACCGCGCAGGGCTGACTTCTCCTCTCGCCCCTTTGGGGGAGAGGGGTCGGGGGTGAGGGGGGAAAGGCGCCGAAGTAGACTGCGCGCATGGACAAGTTCGACCGCATCTTCGGCATCCATCGCATCCTCGCTTCCCGACGCACGCCCATCGCGCGCGGCGACCTGGCGCGACAGCTCGAGTGCGCCGAATCGACCGTCTACCGCCTGCTCGGCGAGATGAAGGACTTTCTCGGTGCGCCGATCGAGTTCGACAAGGACCTGGGCGGCTACCGGTACGCGCGGGACCCGGCGCAGGGCGCCTACGAACTGCCCGGGCTGTGGTTCAACGCGAACGAACTGCAGTCGCTGCTGGTGTTCCAGCGGCTGCTGGAATCGCTGGAGCCCGGATTGCTGGCGGGCCACCTGCAGCCGCTTGCGGCGCGCGTGCGCGAGCTGGTATCGCATCGCCGCCTGGGCCTGTCGGAAGCGGCCGCGCGCATCCGGGTGCTGGGCATGGCGGCGCGGCCGCTCGGCGAACATTTCCATACGCTCGCCGGCGCGACGCTGCAGCGTCGCCGCCTCGCGCTGCGCTACCGCGCGCGCAGCCGCGACGAGGTCTCGGACCGCGAGGTTTCACCTCAGCGCCTCGTCCACTACCGCGACAACTGGTACCTCGACGCCTGGTGCCACGCGCGCAAGGCCTTGCGCAGCTTCTCGGTAGACCGCGTGCAGCAGGCCCGCGAGCTCGACACGGCCGCGCGCGACGAGCCCGAAGCCACGCTCGATGAACACTACGCAAGCGCGTACGGCATTTTCGGCGGCAGGGCCAACAGGCTCGCCGTGCTGGTGTTCAGCGCGCGCCGCGCGCGCTGGGTTGCGGACGAACGCTGGCACCCCGCGCAGTCCGGCCAGTACCTCACCGACGGCAGCTACGAGCTGCGCATCCCCTATCGCGACGAGCGCGAGCTGGTCATGGATATCCTGCGCCACGGCGCCGACGTCGAGGTGCTGGAACCCGCAGCGCTGCGCGACGCGGTCGCCGGTGAGCTCGCGGCCGCGCTGAAGCGCTACACGCCCACCTGAGCTACACGGCCGCTACCGAGAAATAAGAGCGGCGGCCGACAGAATCGCCCCCAGCAGCCGGATTTCCGGCCGAGGGAGACCTTCATGCTGCGCCGCGACTTCTTCGCCACATTCCTCAAGCTCGCCGGGCTGGCAGGGCTTGCCGCGCTGCCGCATCGCGCCGCCGCGTCCCGCACGCCCGCGATCCCGCTGCAAACATCTCCCGTGGCAGGGTTCCAGTACCACGCCGGGGAGCATTTGTGGCCCAGATTGTGCGTTGGCGCACCTCTCGCCCTCGTGCGCGAGCCGGAGAACCGCTACGATTCCCGGGCCGTGCGCGTGGACTGGGAGGGACACAAGCTCGGCTACGTTCCCGCGATCGACAACGCCGCCATCGCGCAGCTGCTCGACCGCGGACAACGCCTCGAAGCACGCATCGCCGCACTGAACCGGAGCCGCAACCCGTGGAAGCGGGTAGCGGTCGAGATCCGCCTGATTACGGAGCGCGCATGAGGATCTGTCTATGAATCCCCCACAGCACTACGATGCGAGCAGCAGGGGAAGGTCCAGGCTGCGCGCTGCACGCGCAAGCCTGACGTCGAATACGCCAAATCTGAACTCCGCGTATCCGCGACTCATGGCGCGAACGCGCTCCGCCGCCGCGAGATGCACGCTGTCGTAGCCACGCAGCCGGAACTGCGCGCTGAGCTCCCCTGCGTGGCGAACAGGACAAGTGTCCAGGTAGAGGATCAACCCCTCTCCCCGCTGACGATCTCAGCGAGGGTCTTCTCCCCGGGCTTGAGCTTAAGGACATACGCCGGAAGCCGCGGCTTGCCCCTGCCCGGGCGAACCCAGGTCTGGCTGCGCAACAGTGCTACGGCCGCGTCCAGGTCGCCGGCCCGACCTCGCCGCGCCGCACGCGGCGCGACAAGCCTCGCAATGGCCTTGCCGCGGGACGTGACGACGACTTCTTCGCCTTCGGCCGCCCGCCTGAGGTGTTCGAAGAGCCGGCTTTTCAGTTCGCGGACGGAGATTTCCATGGCAGCCCCGCGACGTGACTACATTGCTAATTGTAGTCACAAACTTCCATGAACGATATCGCCCTGGTCGCTGTAGCAGCTCTTGTCGCGGGCGCCATCGGTGCCTGGGTTCTTCGCGGCATGAGGGAAAGGTCCGCGTCGGCGATCTCCGAAGAACGGCTGCAATCGGCCGCGCGGCAGCTCTCGGCTCTGGAGATCGACATTCAGGCCCTGCGAGTCCGGCACGACGCAAGCGTCGAGCTGTTGAGGGCCGAGTCGGCCGCCAAGGCCGCCGCCGAGGAGAAGGCAGCGCGCGTGCCGGACCTGGAGGCAGCGCTCGCCGAGCAAAACAGGCTGCTCGCACGAACCGGCGCGCGCGTCGCCGAACTTGAGGCGCGTTCGACGGAGGAACGCAAGGCTGCGGAGGAAAAGCTCGCGCTGCTGAACGATGCGCAGCAGAAACTCTCCGACGCCTTCAAGGCCCTTTCGTCCGACGCCCTCAAGAACAACAACCAGTCCTTCATCGAGTTGGCGAAGGCCACCCTGGAGAAATTCCAGGAAGGCGCAAAGGGCGACCTCGAAAAGCGCCAGAAAGCCGTGGACGAACTCGTCAAGCCGATCCGCGAATCGCTGGAGAAGGTGGACGGCAAACTCGGCGAGATCGAGAAGGCACGGGTCGGCGCCTACGCCGAGTTGAGCACGCAGGTGAAAGGCCTGGTCGAAACGCACCTGCCGATGCTCAGGAACGAGACCGCGAACCTGGTCAAGGCCCTGCGCCAGCCGACCGTGCGCGGGCGCTGGGGCGAGATCCAGCTGAAGCGCGTGGTCGAGATGGCCGGCATGCTGGACCACTGCGATTTCCTGGAGCAGGAGAACAGGACCACGGAGGACGGCCGCCTGCGCCCCGACCTGATCGTCAAGCTGCCCGGCGGCAAGAGAATCGTCGTGGATGCCAAGGCGGCGGTCAGCGCCTATCTCGACGCCGCGGAGGCGCCAGACGAGGAGACGCAACGCGAGCGGCTCGTAGACCACGCGCGCCAGGTGCGCGACCACATGGCCGCCCTCGGTCGCAAGGGTTACTGGGAACAGTTCGACCCGACGCCGGAGTTCGTCGTCATGTTCCTGCCTGGCGAGATGTTCTTCAGCGCCGCCCTGCAGCAGGATCCCGGGCTCATCGAGTTCGGTGCCAGCGAACGCGTCATTCCCGCCACGCCGACGACGCTGATTTCGCTGCTGAAAGCCGTGTCCTACGGCTGGCGCCAGGAAGCGCTGGCGCAAAACGCGCAGGAAGTCGCCGACCTCGGCCGGCAGCTCTACGAGCGCATCGCCATCCTCGCCGGCCACTGGAGCACCGTCGGCAAACGCCTCGACCAGGCCGTCGGCGCCTACAACAGTTCGGTCGCCACGCTCGAATCCCGCGTCCTCGTCTCCGCCCGCCGCCTGCGCGACCTCAAGGCCGCGCCGGACGACTTGGAGATCGAGGCGATCGAGCCGGTGGAGCGGACGGCGCGGGCGTTGCAGGCGCCAGCGCTTTCGTCGATCTCATCGGACGGTAATGAGTGATGAACTACGCAGATTTCTTCAAGCGCACAACGCGCACTGAGAATCAGACAGACGGGCTGAATCCGTTCCCGTATCAGTGCCACCTTGCGGAACGGCCGTGGCCTGAACTGCTGGACGTTCCCACAGGCATGGGAAAAACCGCTGCGGTCGTGCTGGCCTGGCTGTGGAAGCGCGGCTGGCGCGAGGGAAGACGTGAGGCCGGCCCAGACGCAGCAACGCCACGGCGGCTCGTGTACTGCCTGCCCATGCGAGTACTGGTCGAGCAGACAGCAGCCAATGTACAGGCTTGGCTTTCCAACCTTGGCTTGCTGGGCAACGCTGGCGAAGGCAAGGTGTCCGTACAGGTGCTGATCGGCGGCGAGGGAGACCTCAGGACTTGGGCCGAGCACCCGGAAGAGGACATGATACTGATCGGAACGCAGGACATGCTGCTGTCGCGCGCCCTGATGCGCGGTTACGGCATGAGCCGCTACCAGTGGCCCGTGCATTTTGCGTTACTGCACAACGACGCGATGTGGGTCTTCGACGAAGTGCAGTTGATGGGCTCAGGACTAACCACTTCGACGCAGCTTGAAGCCTTTCGGCGCGGTTTTACCCTCGCCAAGAGCAGCCGTTCGCTGTGGGTATCCGCCACCTTGAACCGGGCGTGGCTGGAAACAGTGGATTTCAAGCTGCATCTGGATTCGCTGGCCTCTCTGGAAATTGGCGATAAGGACCGCGAACAAGCAGGCAACCGTTTGCGCGCCGCCAAGCAGTTGGAAGCTTTGCCGCTGCGCCTGGGGGAAAGCGCAAGCACAAAGGACGGGTTGAATACTTACCTGCAAGCCTTGTGTACGACCGTCATGGAGACTCACGATGACAACAGCCAAACTTTGGTCATCGTCAACCGCGTGGATCGGGCACAGGGGCTGTTTCGCCTGCTACGCGGACATAGGCCCGGCAAGCCTGACCTACTGATACACGCCCGCTTCCGCGCCGCGGAGCGTACAGAGCAAACCCGGCGTTTGCAGGAAGAGTCACCCACAGATCGCATCATTGTCGCCACTCAGGCCATCGAGGCAGGTGTTGATATCTCCTCGAAAGTGTTGGTGACTGAGCTTGCGCCTTGGGCCTCGCTGGTACAGCGTTTTGGCCGCTGCAACCGCTATGGCGAACACGAAAAGGAAGATGGCGCGCGCATTCTATGGGTAGACATTGACAACCAGGCGGACGGCAAGCCCTACACCAGTGAATCTCTCACCACAGCACGCAGCAAATTGCAGGGACTGCACAGCGCCAGTCCGCAGGACTTGCCACCGACCGACGAAGCACGCCCGCTGGCGACCGTCTTGCGGCGCAAGGACTTGCTCGATCTGTTCAACACCGATCCCGACCTATCCGGATTCGATGTAGATGTAGCCGACTACATCCGCGATAGCGACCGGCCCGGCGTACAGGTGTTCTGGCGCAGCTTTGACGATGCGCCTGGCGAGCAACCTCAGCCCGAACGCACCGAACTGTGTCCGGCGTCCATCGGTCAAGCCAAGGATTTGCACAAGCGTGGCGCATGGTTCTGGGATGCGCTGGATGCGCAATGGGTGAAACTGGACAGGCCACCGCGTCCGGGCATGACTTTACTGCTACGGACTTCCGATAGCGGCTACGACACCGTCATCGGCTTCGACACCGACCTGAAAAAGCCTCCTGTACCCGTCATCACGACCAGCACACCCCTACCAGAACACGGTTACGGCGAAGACTGGCGCTCGCATCAGAAAAAGCCCGTACCGCTGGCCGATCACCTGGGGCATGTCGCGACCCACGCGAAGAGTCTTTGTGCGGCTGTCGGGGAGACGACAAATCAGGCAAGCGTCGTTCGCGCCGCGCGCTGGCACGATCTGGGCAAGACGCACGAAGTCTTCGACGCCACCATGCACGCCTGCGAACAGGCGCCGCCAGGCTTTCTGGCCAAGTCCCCTTGCACCGGTCGCCACAGCCGTCGATTCTTCCGGCATGAGCTGGCTTCGATGCTGGCGTGGCTGGCCCAGCATGATGGAGAATCGGATGCCGACCTCATCGCCTACCTGATCGCTGCTCACCACGGCAAGGTACGCATGGGCTTGCGGGCCATGCCGACCGAAGTGAGCAAGCCAAGCGTTAGGCGTTTCGCACGAGGGGTATGGGAAGGCGATGCCCTACCCGCCTTTGATTTCGACGGCGAGCACAGCGATGCAACCACGCTGAAACTCGCACTCATGGAACTGGGGGATGGAGAACAAGGCCCGTCATGGACAGCGCGCACGCTCAAGCTCCTTGAAACGTACGGCCCGTTCCAGCTTGCCTGGCTGGAAACCATGGTAATTCTGGCGGACTGGCGCGCTTCCGCAGAGGAGCAAGAATGAACCACGACAACGGTGAAATCCTCCTCGGCGGATGCACACCCACGCCTCTGGCGAACTATCTGAAGGCATTGGGTGTGTTGCGGCTCTTGTCGGCGAAGCATCCCGATGTACGTGGATACTGGCGCGGTGATCGATTCGTGCTGCGCACGTCGTTGGAGCGTGAAGATATAGAGCAGTTTTTTCTGAACGACTACGCGCCAACCCCACTTGTTGGGCCTTGGGGTGCGCGTTCTGGCTTTTATGAAGGGGCATCGGAAAAGACAGCGCGCGAGGCACTTGCTCGGATCGCGTCATCGGACAAGGCGCAACTTGAGCCGTTCCGCAGCATGATCGATGCTGTTCGCACATTGCTGGAACGACACGGCATCACCGAGAAAGCATCGGATGAAAAGAAGACCGAACTGATGCGAATCTGCCGATCGGAACTGCCAGATCAGCTGTTGGAATGGCTTGACGCTTGCTATGTGCTCTCTGGCGATGATCGTCGTTTTCCTCCATTGCTTGGCACTGGCGGAAACGAGGGAAGCGGAAGCTATGTTTCAGGCTTCGCCCAGCAAGTGGTGACTTGCATTGTGGAGAGAAAATGCGATGCGGCCTTGGCATCGGCATTGTTCGGCATCGTCACCCCATCGACTGCCGAAGACCAGACGCCGGGACATTTCTCGCCAGTGCATGGAGGTGGGCTTAATTCGTCGACCGGGTTCAAGGATGATCGGGCATCCATCAACCCTTGGGATTACATGCTGACTCTTGAAGGCACGCTTGCTTTTGCCGGCGCCGCCGTTCGACGCAATGCGTACGATCCAATCGGGATCATGAGTTACCCGTTTACCGTTCAAGCCGTATCGGCAGGAGCAGGAAGCCTTGCCGAGGGTGATATACGAAACAAGCCGCGCGGTGAACTCTGGCTGCCGCTGTGGGCGCAGCCCTCCGGCTATGCGGAAGTGCGTGCGCTGACCGCAGAAGGTCGAGTAGCCTTGGGAAAACGCCCGGCACGAGACGCGCTCGACTTCGTTCGAGCGATACATCATTTGGGAGGCTACCGGGGTATTCGGAGCTTTCAACGATTCGGTTTGTTGAACCGCAAGGGAGATGCCTACTTCGCGACACCTCTCTCGCGCGTGGAGGTAGCCGACGAACCGACGTCTAACCTAATCGACGAACTCGACAAGCAACAGTGGCTCGACCGCTTCCGGCGCTTTGCCAGCAGCGACAACACGGCCAATCGCTTCCTTTCGCTGCGCAAGCAACTCGAAGATCGCCTGTTCGATCTCCCTGGTCGCAGGCCCACGCCAGCCGAGGCGCAATCCCTGCTCGTCCTGCTTGGCGCAATCCAGTCCGCCTTGTCGAATAGCCAGAAAGGGCGCGAGGCTGTGCCGCCGGCTCCGCGTCTGTCCGAAAAATGGGTTGCGACAGCCGACGACAGCACGCCTGCTTTTCGCATCGCCAAGGCACTGGCGGGATTGCGTGGCGTCGGTGACGAACCCTTGCCGCTGCGCGCGCAGTGGTTCCCAGTGCAACGCGAAAAGAACCAATGGATGACGGCGGATGCAGTCGAGAAGGTTCGCATCTTCACAGAACAACGCGGACGTTTGTCCGAGACACTGATGGCGTTTCTGGGGCGGCGCCTGTGGCTGGCGAAGCGCCTCCAAATGAAGGACAAGCCGCTCGACAGTCCCGCAGGCGTCATGTTGGACGACATCGACGCCTTCCTCCGCGACGACTTCATGGATGCACGCATCGCCGCCTTGCTGCCTGGCTTGTGCCTTTGCGAGATACCGCAGGATGTCGAGAAATCGGCGGGTGCAGGAAAGGTTCCTGCCGCATTCGGCCTGTTGAAGCTGGCGCTCACGCCGGATCGCGTATTGCAAAGTCTGGGCTGGTTGGGTGAACAGGAACATCTACCCGTCCCGACTGGCATGGTGGCGCAATTGGCATCGGGCAATCGCAGCAATCGCGCCGTGGAGATGGGGTGGCGACGCCTGCGTGCCTCGGGACTGAAGCCCGAATTCGCCTTGGATGCCCTGCCCGAATTGTGTGGCATCGACCCGCTGCGCACGGCGGCTGCATTGCTGATTCCGCTGCGCTACGGCGCCACCGCAGCACTTGCGCGGAGCGCGTTGAAAACGCCTGAGCTCGAATTCGAACCCGCCTGATCCGACGACCCAACAGGAGATATCCATGAGCCTCGATCTTTCCGCCCTCGATAACGCCCCGCGCCTGCTGCTGCGCGCCAAGCTGAAGCCCTTGCAGGGCACGCGCTTCCAGCCTACCGGCTTCCCCGAGATCGGGGCCGCCCAGTACGACGGGCCGGACGGCACGCCGATGTTGCTCGTGGAGTCCGCGCAGAGCGTGGCCAATCACATGGAGGATGTGTGCTGGGACAAGATTGCCAATGATTGGAAAGAACCACTTAAAGGGTTATCCGTTATCAAAGTTACGGACAAGGATGGAAAAGCACTGACCAATTCAGTGCTTGAGGCGCACCGGGTCAACTCTGAATACATCGCACGGCAAAAGGATTTCGAACCTATCCTGAAGGAAATTGACTATCAGAAGGATCGGCGTTTTTCGGTTCGTGAGCAACTTGCGCCCGTACTATTGAAGTACGACATCAACAGCTTGTTACATGGAGTGTTTCTTGAAGAAATCGCAGGTGTAATCCGGTTGCCGCGCTCGCTTTCTGGGTTCATCGAGGCGCGCAGCGTGAAGGTCGCATCCAGCGGTGGGGTCAAGGTAGGACTTGAGCCAGGGAAAAAGGACGGGGAAGGCAATGTCATCTATCCACGCGACGAGTTCGTCTCGCCGGAAATTGATGCTTTCTTCAATGTTGACTTGGCCCAGTTGCGCGGCTACGGCTTTTCGGATGCCGTGTACCAACTGTTAGTGGCAATAGCACTATTCAAGATTCGGGGCTTCCTTGAAGAAAAGCTACGCCTGCGCACGGCGTGCGATCTGGAGTGTGCGGCTATTGAGGTGCAGCGGCCCAATGGTTTCGCGCTACCAGAATGGACGACGTTGAAGACCGAGTTGCCGAGCTTAGTTCGAGCGGCCAATAAAGATGCAAACTTTCAAGTGACAACCGTGAAATACACATCGGAAAGCAAGAAGAGAAAGGAGTGAGGCATGCTTGCGCTTGAGCTCACCTTCCCCGCTGGTAGATACCACGCCACGCCTTGGGACAGGCACGTCAACGAAGGCGCCGTGGCCTGGCCGCCAGAACCGTGGCGCATTCTGCGCAGCCTGATCGCCACTTGGCATCACAAGCTCAAGCATGCCGGAACGCACAGCGAATCCACTTTGCATGGCCTGATCGAAACGCTGGCGACGGAGTGTCCTGAGTACCATCTGCCGGATGCCACCCATAGCCACACTCGGCACTACATGCCGCAGTTCGCCGCTGGCGATACGAAGCTTATCTTCGATGCCTTCACCGCCGTGAAACGCGACGATCCTCTGGCCATAGTGTGGCCCACGCTGAATCTACCGAACGATCAAGCGAAGTTGCTGGATGACCTTCTCGCCGTCATGGGCTATCTCGGCCGCGCCGAATCTTGGGTGGAGGCAAAACGTCTCACCGAGAAGCCGGAAACAAACTGCAAGCCCGGGGCGGAGTCGTTGGATATGGTGACGGGCGAACTGAAAGGCGAGGTCGTTGACTTGTATGCGCCTTTGCCTGCGAGCGAATACCAGGCACTTAGGAAAAGCTTCCTTTCCGATGCAAAGGCAGAAAGAAAGCTCGGCAGAACGTTACCGGGAAACCTGCTCGATGCCTTGAGCGTGGACACCGCCGACCTGCGCAAGCAGGGTTGGAACCAGCCGCCGGCCACCCGCAAAGTCAGCTATCTGCGACCGATGGATGCACTCAAGCTCAAGCGCAGCGTAGTCCGCATCGAGGCGCCATCGGCGATGACCGCAAGTTTCGTCCTGACCGGGAAGCCCCTGCCGCGCGTGGAAGACAGCCTGCGCATCGGCGAACTGATGCGAATGGCGGTTATGAGTCAGGCCACGCACATCTTCGGTGAAGCATCCATCCCTCCGATCTTCTCAGGACACGGTTTGCCGTCAGGCAACCGCCATCGCCATGCGTTCTATCTACCTTGGGACAGCAATGGCGATGGCCGCATCGACCGGGTGCTGGTCCATGTGCCCGATGGCATGGATGCCAAGCAGCAGGGCGTGTTGCATCGAATCGATCGCATCTGGGCTCGTGAGGGGACTGAGTGGCGCTTGGTGCTCGAAAGCATTGGTGGCAGCGAGGCTGCCGGTGTGCTGGCTGGAATAAGCACGCAGTGGACATCAGTAACGCCCTACCTCCACCCGTGGCACATCAAGAAACGCTTCATGGCCGAAGACCAATTGCGCCGCGAATGCAGCGAGCGAGGCATGCCCGAACTGGTCAAGGCCGAGGCATTCGATGAAGTGAATGTCGGCCGGGATCGCAAGCGGCGCCCTATCCACTTCAGCCGATTCCGCAATCGCCGCGGACTCGACCAACCCGACCGCCTAGGGAGATTCTGGCGATTGGCGTTTTCCGAGCCGGTTCAGGGTCCACTCGCCCTCGGCTTCGCCTGCCACTTCGGCCTCGGCCTGTTCGCCCCCGTACTGGATATCAAGCATGATGCCTTGAAACGAAGCTGATAGACGAGGCGGTACGTGAACAACAAGACAACGGACGGCACCGAACCCTCGCAAACCACAGGCGGCGTCCAAGTCCAGATCCTCGCCGACCCCGAGCTGAGCTACGGTCCCCGTCATCTACCCTTGTCGAGGTGGCTGACACGCTATCGCCTGCCACCCCAGTACCCGGGCCGGCGGCCCTGGTGGGCGAGGGCAAGTATGCGCAACGTATCGGCATCTAGCCGATAGACCACGGCGTAGGGATAGCGGTGAACGACCATGCGACGGGTATTGCTGGCGGACGGCGTGCCGATCAGCGGATGACGCGTCAGGAGCGCTATCGTTCGTTGCACCGCGTTCCTGAAGTCCGCGGCGCGAACCCCGCCCGCTTCCACGGCGTACCACCGCACGGCCTCGGCAAACTCCTGACGCGCCCCGGGCGCGAACGTGACAATCACCGCCCGTGCTCGGCGATGATCGCCTCGACCTCCCTGAAAACCTCCTCCGCCGGAATCCATTTCGTTCGCCCGGCCTCCATGTCCGCCACGCGCCGGGCGATCTCTTCGTCCCAGGCCTTCGCGATGGCCTCCGGACTATCGTCGGGCGCTCCGTGCAGACTGGTGATCAGGCGCTCGGCCAGCGCGCTGCGTTCCCGCGGCGGCAGCTTCAGGGCTTCCGCTTCCAGGTCCTTCAGCGTCGCACTCATTGGGCCTCCGCAATGGCTGGGGTTGTTGATCTTGAATGATATAGCAGCACGCCGGCGCATCGGCATGCCCCGGGCGTTTGCCGGTTGAAGGGGTTGCTTCCGCATCTGCCGGTCCGCACCGGTATTGGCTGCCGGAAAGAGCGACTTGAAGCAATGATTGCAGGGAGGGCAGATGAGTAACGAGACCGCAGGCAGCACCGAAGCGCCGCAAAGCTCGGCCGGCATCCAGGTCCGGATCCTCGCCGATTCCACGGTCAGCTATGCCTCCTACCAGAACAATGTCCCCCTGCTCCGCAGCCTGAGCGTCACCAATGCCACGGACAAGCCGCTGCACGATGTGGAGATCACCGTCCGCTGCGAGCCCGAATTCTCCGATGCGATGCGGCTGCAGTTCGAGCGGCTGGAGTCGAAGGAGACCCGGCGCATCGACGCGCTGGACCTGAAGTTCCGTCACCAGTACCTCGCGGAGTTGAACGAGGCGGAGCGCGGGCGGGTGATCGTCCAGGTGAACTCGGCGGGGACGGAAGCAGCGCGGGCCGATCATGCGGTGGACGTGCTGGCCTACGACCAGTGGGCGGGCGCCCGCGCGTTGCCCGAGCTGCTGGCGGCGTTCTCGCTGCCGAACAATCCCGCGGTGGATCGTCTGATCTTCCAGGCCGGCGAGCTGCTTGCCGGGGAAGGCCGCGGACGTTCAATGAACGGCTATCAGTCGAAGAACCGCGAGGACGTGTGGGCGCAGGTGTCGGCGATCTACAGCGCCGCGGGAGCGGCAGGCCTGCACTACAGCGAGCCGCCCGCGTCGTTCACCAACGACGGGCAGAAGATCCGCACGCCGGACCGCGTGTTCTCGGGCGGGATCGCGACCTGCATGGACCTCGCAATGCTGCTTGCCTCGTGCCTGGAGCAGGCCGGCCTCAACCCGGTGGTCCTGATCAAGCAGGGCCACGCATGGATCGGCTGCTGGCTGATCAACACCACCTTCCCCACGCCGACGTTCGACGATGGCCAGGCGGTGCGCAAGCGGATCGCGAGCGGCGAGCTTCTGGCGTTCGAGACCACGGTGCTGACCCATCGGCCGCCGACTTCGCTGCGCGCGGCCTGCGAGCTCGGACTGGAAAACCTGCAAGAGGAAGATCGGTTCGTGTGCGCGATCGACGTCAAGCGCGCGCGCATCGAGCAGATCCGCCCGCTGCCGAGCCGGACGGATGCCGCTGCACCCGATGCAAGGCTCGCGGGGCAAGCCCTTGCACCTCGAATCGAGCCGCCGCCAACGCTGCCGCCGCTGGACGGCGAGGCGTTCCTGCTCGACGAGAACGTGCGCCCGGAGACGCCTGAAGGGCGCCTTGGCCGCTGGAAAGCGAAGCTGCTGGACCTGACCCTGCGTAACCGCCTGATCAACTTCAAGCCGACGAAGGTCATGCTGCCGCTGCGGGTGCCGGACCCGGCCCACCTTGAAGATGCGCTCGCCGATGGCCAGGAATGGAAGTTCCGACCGCTGCCCCAGATCATGCAGGGTCAAGACCCGCGGGTCGCGGCCGTCGCCGCGCGACGCACCGGGGAGGATCCGGTCGAGGCCGCCGCGAAGCAAGCGATGGAGCAAAAGGAACTGCTCGCCGCCGTGGAGCCGAAGGTGCTCGATTTGCGGCTCTATGAGATCTACAGCGCGGCGCGGTTGGGGCTGGAGGAAGGCGGTGCCAATACGCTTTACCTCGCGCTCGGCTTCCTGCGCTGGGCCGAGGACGAGCGTGCCGAGAAGAGCCACCTCGCGCCGATCCTGCTCGTTCCGGTAACGCTCACGCGCCAGTCGGTCCGCACCGGCTACGCCATCAAGCGGCATGACGACGAGACCATCGTCAACCCGACGCTGGTGCAACTGTTGCGCGAGAACTTCCAGCTCACGGTGAAGGCGATCGACTCCTTGCCGGAAGACAAGGGCGGCGTGGACGTGGAGAAGATCTGGCAGATCTTCCGCCTCGCGGTGAAGGAGATTCCGCGCTGGGAAGTGATCGAAGACGTTTACCTAGGCATTTTCTCCTTCACGAAATACCTGATGTGGAAGGACCTGCAGGACCGCACGGAACAGCTCAAGCAGAACCGGGTGGTCGATCACCTGATCGAGCGGCCGCGGGAACCCATGAGCGCCAGCGAGGACCTGCAGCCGCGCGAAGATCTCGACGAACGCCATGCACCTGAGAGCCTTCTCGCCCCGCTCCTCGCAGACTCCTCTCAATTGAATGCCTTGAGCCGCGCCGGCGCGGGACACGACTTCGCGCTTGAAGGCCCGCCCGGCACGGGGAAGTCACAGACCATCACCAACCTGATCGCGCACTTCCTGGGGCACGGCAAAAGCGTGTTGTTCGTTTCCGAGAAAATGGCCGCGCTCGATGTCGTCCAGCGCCGCCTGAACGCGATCGGACTGGGGCCGTTCTGCCTGGAGCTGCATTCGGCCAAGGCGCGAAAGACCGAGGTACTTGCCCAGTTGCGCGCAGCGATGGATGCTGCCCGGGGACAAACCACCGGGAACTGGCAGCGCGAGGCGGAGCGCCTGGGCCGGCTGCGCTCCGACCTGAACGGTTTCGTCAAGGCCCTGCACCAGCGGCACCGCAATGGACTGAGCGTGCGCGGCGCCACCGACACCGCGATCCGGTATCGCCAGTGGACGCCTGCCCCGATGCCGTGGCCGGATGCCGATACGCACGACGAGGACGCACTCGACCGGATCCGCGAGACGGTACGAACTGTGCAATCGGTCGTGGGAGAGTTGGGAAAGGTCGGGGATCACCCGCTGTCGCTCGTGCAGTACACGGAATGGACGAATGCCTGGGAGGATCGCCTGCTCAAGGAAAGCGCCGCACTGGACGATGCGGCCTCACGACTTCAGGAAGCCGCTGCTGCCGTGGCCCCTTCGCTGGGGATGAAGCTCGATGCCCCGTCCGCCGCGCTGCTGGACGCCGTGGACGGCCTGATCGATGTGCTGCTACAGGCCCCGCAGGTGCCGAAGGGATTCGCGTTGCATGGCGCGAATGCGACGGTGCGCGCCCGCATGCAGATCGTCCGCGGACACGGAGAGCGGCGGCAATCACACTGGCGGCAATTGTCCGGACGGTTCAAGCCCGGTATTGTGGACGTCGACGGCGGGCAGCTTACGCAGGACTGGGGCCTGGCATCGACGGCGTGGTGGCTCAAGCGCTGGTTCGCCCAGCGCGCCTTGACGGGCCGCCTGGTCCTTTACACCGTCGATCAGAAGCGGCCGGCCACGGAGGAAATGCCATCCCTCCTCGACGCCCTGCGCGGCTTGAACGCGGAAGATCAGGCCCTGAAGGCTTCGGAAGTTCACGGAGTCGAACTGCTGGGCACGGAATACAAGGGCGCCGACACGGACTGGGCGGCAGTGCGGCGCTACGAGCAGTGGGGAACGCGGTTTGAAGAAGCTATCGGTCGGTTCTCGGACGCGGACAACCAGACTGCGATGGTCGAGCAACTGCGCAGGCTGGTGGGCGATCAGCGAAGCCAACTATCGCCGAGCGGGACCCTCAGCAGCCGGTTGACCGTTTTTCGCGATGCATGGCACGCGCTCCGTAGCCAGATCGCGACCGTCGCCGAAATCTCGGGCGCGGGACAAGCATTGGTCGGCGATCCCGCTACAGCCGGGCTGCCCAGCCGGGTGAAAGCTGTCGTCGGCAAATGGGCCGCATCCCGGCGGTGGTTGAGGCTGTGGTGCCGGTGGCGGCAACTGCGCGGGCAGATCCTGCTTGCAGGACTGGAATCCATCGTTCGCGCGCTCGAGGCGGATAAAGTCTCGGCCCGGGATCTCGATGCCTACACCGAGTATTCCTACCAGAGCTGGTGGGTGAAGGCCGCGATCGACCGCGAACCGGCGCTGCGCAGTTTCGCAAGCGCCGATCACGACCGGAAGATCCTCGAGTTCCGGCAAGCGGACGAACGCTTTCAGAAGCTCACCGAGCAGTACATCACGGCGGTCCTTGCCGGTAAGGTGCCCCGGCAGCAGGCAGGGCAGAAACCCGACGCCGAAATGGCGCTGGTCTTGCGCGAACTCGCGAAGCAGCGGGCACACCTGCCGGTACGCCAACTGGTACACCGTGTGCCCAATCTGCTGCCGAAGCTCAAGCCCTGCCTGCTGATGTCGCCGCTGTCGGTCGCGCAGTATCTGGACGCTGCCCACTCGAACTTCGACGTCGTGGTATTCGATGAGGCCTCCCAGATCCCGGTATGGGACGCGGTGGGCGCCATCGCGCGCGGCAGGCAGTTGATCGTGGTGGGCGACCCGAAGCAACTCCCTCCGACCAGTTTCTTTAATCGGGCCGACGATGCGGAGGACGCGAATCCCGGCAACGAGGAGGACGCCCCGGTGCAGGACCTCGAAAGCATCCTGGACGAATGCCTGGGGGCCGGGCTGCCGACCCTGCGGCTGGAATGGCACTACCGCAGCCGACACGAGAGCCTGATCACGTTCTCGAACCGCCGCTACTACGATTCCCGCCTGATCACCTTCCCTTCGCCGGTGACGAGCGATCTGGCGGTAAAGCTGAACCTGGTGTCCGGCATCTACGACCGCGGCGCCACGCGTACCAATCGGGCTGAGGCCGACGCCATCGTGAGACAGATCGTCGAGCACTTTTCAGACGAAACGAAGCGGAAGCTGACGATGGGCGTCGTAACCTTCAATCAGACGCAGCAGCGGCTGATCGAAACGCTCTTGGATGAAGAACTGCGCAAGACCCCGGAACTGGAGCCACGCATCGCCGAGCACGGGCCGGAGCGTCTGTTCATCAAGAATCTGGAGAACGTGCAGGGCGACGAGCGCGATCTCATCCTGTTCTCCATTACCTACGGCAAGGACGCCGCCGGCAAGATGGCCATGAATTTCGGCCCGATCAACCAGGAGGGCGGCCAGCGCCGGCTGAACGTGGCCATCACCCGGGCGCGGGTCGGTGTCACGATCTTCAGTTCCATTCGACCCGAGGAGATCGACCTGTCGAGAACCCGGTCAGCTGGCGTTACCGATCTGAAGAACTATCTGGAGTTCGCCGTGAAAGGGCCGCGCGCCATCGTGGAACAGGCTCTTCCAACGGGCATCGAACCGGATAGCCCGCTCGAGATCGAGGTCATCCAGGCGCTGCGCGACAAGGGCTGGGTCGTTCACCCTCAGGTCGGCTGCTCCGGCTACCGGATAGATATGGCGGTAGTTCATCCGAGCGAGCCCGGAAGGTACCTGCTCGGCATCGAGTGCGACGGCGCGACCTACCACTCGCTGCCGACTGCACGCGACCGTGACCGCCTGCGCCAACTCGTGCTGGAAGGACTGGGGTGGACTCTGCATCGGGTCTGGTCGACGGACTGGTGGACCGATCCGGCGCGAGAAGTACAAAAGCTGGAGGCCTCGATCCGCGGCAAGTTGGAAAGCAGATGAATCCGATCACAGAGCACGACTGCGCGAGGGAGAGTTCCTACAGCGGGCGCTTCGAAATCAGCGCGCCGCTTGCAACGCCGAGCGGCCGGCGTATCCTCTTCCGGAGCATCTGGCAGATTGACACGGGAACGGATTTCCCGCGGCTGATAACCCTGTATCCGAGGTAACGACATGGCATTCGAGCTTTATTGTGAGGTCATTCTGACGGTCGATCTTCCGGAGGAGGGTTTGAAAGCCGGCGACGTCGGCACGGTGGTGGATCGCCACGTCGCTCCGGGGATCGAAGAGGGCTACAGCGTCGAGTTCTTCGATATGACCGGCAGTACGGTAGCAGTCGTGACCGTGCAGGGAAGCGTGCTGCGCACGCCAACCCACGCAGACCGTCCTGCGGCAAGATCGATGGCGGTGGGCACGTAAGCCTGGCCTATAGCACCGGCATGGTTGCGCAGTAGCCTGGACGCATCGGAGGCCCCCGATGCAGGACAACGACAATCCGCAGCCCGACCTGCCCCTGCCCTTTCCCGAGTTCACCGGGGACATGCCGCTGCTGCCGGCGCGCATGGTCAACGAGTACCAGTACTGCCCGCGCCTCGCGTACCTGGAGTGGGTGCAGGGCGAATGGGCAGACTCCGCCGACACGGTGGACGGCCGGCACAAGCACAAGCGCGTGGACAAGACCTCGGGCAGCCTGCCCGAACCCGGCTCTGAAGAAGCGCAGGATGAGATTCACGCCCGGTCGGTAACGCTGTCCTCGACGCGGTTCGGATTGATCGCGAAGATCGATCTGGTCGAGGTCTCGGGCGAAACCGTAACCCCTGTGGACTACAAGCGCGGCAAGCGTCCGCATGTGGCCAAGGGGGCCTACGATCCGGAGCGCGTGCAGCTCTGCGTGCAGGGCATGATCCTCGAGGAGCACGGGTACCGGGTAGACGAGGGCGTGCTTTACTTTGTCGAAGGAAAAGAACGCGTGCGCGTGCCGCTGGACGATGAACTGCGTGCGCTGACCCGTAATGCCGTGGACGGGCTGCGGCTCGTCGCCGCGGGCGGCCAGATCCCACCGCCACTGGAGAACAGTCCCAAGTGTCCGCGCTGCTCGCTGGTCGGCATCTGCCTACCGGACGAAGTCCAGTTCTTCAGGAAGGAAAACTCCTCGCCCCGCCCGCTTGCCGTTGGCCGCGACGAATCGATGCCGATGTACGTGCAGGCCAACCGCGCCAAGGTGGCGCGTAGCGGGGAAACGCTCGAGGTGAGCATCGAAGACAAGGTGGTGAACCACGCCCGCATCAACGAGGTGTCGCAGCTCGTGCTGCTCGGCAATGTATACGTCACCACGCCATGCATGCAGGATCTGATGAGCCGCGGCATCCCGATCACCTGGATGAGCTACGGCGGCTGGTTCATGGGGCACAGCATCGGCACCGGCCACAAGAACGTGGAACTGCGTACCGCCCAGTACCGCTCAAGCTTTGACGAGCCGCACTGCCTTGCGATCGCCAAAGGGCTGGTCGAGGCCAAGATCCTGAACGGAAGGACGCTGCTTCGGCGCAACTGGCGGCAGGAGGAAAAGCCCGAAGCGCTTCTCGACGCGATGAAGGAGGATTCCCTGTCGGTGCGGCGCACGAAATCCCTGCCGGAGCTGCTCGGTGTGGAGGGCAGTTCGGCGGCGCGCTATTTCGGCGCGTTCGCCAACCTGATCAAGCCCGGAGACACGACTTCGGAGTCTTTCAGTTTCGACTTCTCGGCACGCAACCGCCGACCACCAACCGACCCGGTCAACGCACTGTTGTCGTTTTCGTACTCGCTGCTCGTGCGCGCGTTCACGGTGACGCTGGCGGGAGTCGGCTTCGACCCCTATCGCGGCTACTACCACCAGCCGCGCTACGGGCGGCCGGCGCTGGCGCTCGACCTGATGGAGCCGTTCCGCCCGCTCGTCGCAGACTCGGCCGTCATCATGGCGATCAACAACGGCGAAGTCAGGCCGACCGACTTCGTGCGTTCCGGCAAGGCCGTGGCGCTAGCTCCCGACGGCCGCAAGCGCTTCATCGCCGGATTCGAGCGGCGCATGGGCCAGGAGATCACGCACCCGCTGTTCGGCTACAAAGTCAGCTACCGGCGCCTGATCGAGATCCAGGCGCGGCTGCTGGGCAGGCACCTGCTCGGCGAGATACCCGACTACCCAAACCTCATCACGAGGTAAGCCATGGACGAACACCTGTACATCGTCGCCTACGACATCGCCAATCAGAAGCGCTGGCGCCGCATCTTCAAGCTGATGCACGGTTACGGAGAATGGCTCCAGCTATCGGTGTTCCAGTGCCGCATGAGCCGGCGGCGGCACGCCGAGATGATTCAACTACTCGACGGGATCATTCACCACAAGGAGGATCACGTCATCACCATGGAGGTCGGCCCCGCGGATTCCGTGACGCCGAAAGTAGTAAGCTTGGGCAAGACGTTCGAGGCTATCGCGCGCGAACCGGTAATCGTCTGACCACAACCGGAGCGCCGGGGAATCTGCCGGTCCGACGCGAGCGCTCGGACGCTTCAGTGCCGACGCATCAGTGCTCGCGAGGCCGGAAGCTCTTTAAAAACATGCATAAGCCCCCATCCATGCAGCAAAGTTTCATCTGTCAATTGCGATCGCCTGTCCCGGAAGTGCCAGCGCTCGCAAAACTGCCTCCAGCCCCTTATAGAATGCGGCATCTGAAGGGGACCGTTTCCGCGACCGAAAGGCCGCGGCCTCATTGAAGCGTGCAGGCGCCACGCCAGATCCGCGAAGAGTCCGCTCGTTTCCGCGACCGAAAGGCCGCGGCCTCATTGAAGCGACGTGCGCACCTGGCTCGCCGGCGACATGGCGCCGTTTCCGCGACCGAAAGGCCGCGGCCTCATTGAAGCTTCAAGCAGTGGGGCGCGTGGGCTCCGACAGGTCAAGTTTCCGCGACCGAAAGGCCGCGGCCTCATTGAAGCCACATCGGCACCTATGGAACCGACCTGACCACGGACGTTTCCGCGACCGAAAGGCCGCGGCCTCATTGAAGCGAGCGCGCCTTCATTGCCGACACCTGCGCCTGCATCGTTTCCGCGACCGAAAGGCCGCGGCCTCATTGAAGCGTGAACTGACTGGGCTACTTTTGCGGCGGGGCGGGGGTTTCCGCGACCGAAAGGCCGCGGCCTCATTGAAGCAACCTCGGCGCCAACGGGCAACTGCTGGTGGTGGCCGTTTCCGCGACCGAAAGGCCGCGGCCTCATTGAAGCGCCTCCGCTGCGGCTGCGGTGGTCTATGCGTATACCGTTTCCGCGACCGAAAGGCCGCGGCCTCATTGAAGCAGTCGCTTCGGCAGTCCGGGTTGGCATAGGAGACGCACGTTTCCGCGACCGAAAGGCCGCGGCCTCATTGAAGCTCAACGTGCCCGCGACTTGTTCCAGCGCGAGTACTAGTTTCCGCGACCGAAAGGCCGCGGCCTCATTGAAGCGCGAACTTCCGGGCGACTCCCTGCCACACCTTCCGCGTTTCCGCGACCGAAAGGCCGCGGCCTCATTGAAGCTCCATGACGGCCGCCCAGGCGGCGGCGCTGGTGCGGTTTCCGCGACCGAAAGGCCGCGGCCTCATTGAAGCAAGGGCAAGCGCCTCTTTCACGTCACCACCCTGGCGTTTCCGCGACCGAAAGGCCGCGGCCTCATTGAAGCCGCGCTGCCAGTGCCGCAGCACGATCGGCCGGTCGCGTTTCCGCGACCGAAAGGCCGCGGCCTCATTGAAGCGATGAACGCCAGTTCGCAGTCGGTCACGCGGGAGTCGTTTCCGCGACCGAAAGGCCGCGGCCTCATTGAAGCGCGAGGTCGTAGTACGCGGTCAGCATCACCAGCCCTCGAGTTTCCGCGACCGAAAGGCCGCGGCCTCATTGAAGCACCAAAGCAGGAGACCCGCTCATCTGCAGGTTGGCAACGTTTCCGCGACCGAAAGGCCGCGGCCTCATTGAAGCCATGAGGGCGTCCGCCATCGTCTGACGGCGCTTCAGCGTTTCCGCGACCGAAAGGCCGCGGCCTCATTGAAGCATAAAGTAAGGGGGAAGTGCCAGCCCGCTCTCGCGGGTTTCCGCGACCGAAAGGCCGCGGCCTCATTGAAGCTGCTGCGCCTCCTGCTGACTGATCGCAAGATCAGCCTGGTTTCCGCGACCGAAAGGCCGCGGCCTCATTGAAGCCAAGATTGAGGCCCGCTTCTCGGCGCGGACTTGGGCTGTTTCCGCGACCGAAAGGCCGCGGCCTCATTGAAGCGGAGTATGAAGCGGCAGCCATTGCGCATGTTGACTGAGTTTCCGCGACCGAAAGGCCGCGGCCTCATTGAAGCCCTGGCAGCGCGCGCACCTGCGCGTGCAGGCTGTCGACGTTTCCGCGACCGAAAGGCCGCGGCCTCATTGAAGCGGTTGCGGCGGCTGCATGGCTTTCAATTGCTCTTCGTTTCCGCGACCGAAAGGCCGCGGCCTCATTGAAGCCGCGCGATGCTCTGAAACTCAGAGAACCGTTCTTCCGGGTTTCCGCGACCGAAAGGCCGCGGCCTCATTGAAGCGATGACCACGGATCCCTGGGCCGGCC
The DNA here is from genome assembly GCA_964612335.1 of uncultured Enterobacteriaceae bacterium. GTDB lineage: Bacteria > Pseudomonadota > Gammaproteobacteria > Burkholderiales > SG8-39 > CAZTDU01. The sequence continues at coordinate 34,623 of CAZTDU010000016.1, forward strand.
GTTCCTGGAGTTTCCGCGACCGAAAGGCCGCGGCCTCATTGAAGCCTCGATGCGCGCCGTTACTCCGGTTCCGGTTGTTTCGTTTCCGCGACCGAAAGGCCGCGGCCTCATTGAAGCCGGATGGTTTCAGATCACTGGAAGCGCGGTGATCAAGGTTTCCGCGACCGAAAGGCCGCGGCCTCATTGAAGCCCGGGTTGGCTGGAACTGGCCAGACGGCAGCAAACAGTTTCCGCGACCGAAAGGCCGCGGCCTCATTGAAGCGCGAGCCAGTGGTGCGTAGGCTTCCGGGGGGACCAGTTTCCGCGACCGAAAGGCCGCGGCCTCATTGAAGCACCAGGGCGGCCATCAGAGTCGCTCCTCGATGCGGAGTTTCCGCGACCGAAAGGCCGCGGCCTCATTGAAGCCAGCGGGCCTCCCCAAGCACGGTCATTTGCCGGGGCCGTTTCCGCGACCGAAAGGCCGCGGCCTCATTGAAGCCTGCGTTGCGCGGCCGACTCGGGCGGCTCGACCGCTGTTTCCGCGACCGAAAGGCCGCGGCCTCATTGAAGCGCGAGTAGTGCGCGCCGTTTGGCTAGATGCTTCGTGGTTTCCGCGACCGAAAGGCCGCGGCCTCATTGAAGCGTCGATATATCAATTACTTACGATACCCGCGCTGCCTGGTTTCCGCGACCGAAAGGCCGCGGCCTCATTGAAGCAACGCCTGCCGCTGCGTGTCGTGGTGGGCGATGCGGTTTCCGCGACCGAAAGGCCGCGGCCTCATTGAAGCGCCGCCTGCGGGTTCGTGCCTACATAGACGATGATTGGTTTCCGCGACCGAAAGGCCGCGGCCTCATTGAAGCGATGTCCTCCAGCAGCATCACAGGCCGAATGCTCACGTTTCCGCGACCGAAAGGCCGCGGCCTCATTGAAGCGGCGAATTGAGTGTGATGGGACGAGCCCATCCCCCTCAATTCGGCGCGCCATGGCGCGCGCTCTGCAAGATGTCGGCTCTCATCGATAGACCAGCCTGTCGCAACTGGTCGAACACTTCGGGACGTTGTAGCTGGTCAGCACAGACGTGCGCGTGGTTGATTCACACAGGCTTGTCCGCCACCCCAATCCCGAGCAGACTCACGCACATGCACACCGCCAGCCTGTCCGCATGACACAGCTTCTCTTCCGCGACGACCCGTATCTCAAGACTGGCACCGCGACGGTGCTGGCCGCGCGCGACAACGTCGTGGAGCTCGACCGAACCATCTTCTACCCGCTGGGCGGCGGCCAGCCCGGCGACACCGGCACGCTGGGCGGGCTGCGCGTCGTCGACACGCGCAAGGACGAAGGTGGGGAAGCGGTGCTGCATTTCCTCGAGCCCGGCGCCCCGCTGCCGTCGGTAGGCGCGCAGGTGGAACTGGCGATCGACTGGGAGCGGCGCTACCTGCACATGCGCTACCACACCGCGCTGCACCTTCTGGGGGCGCTGGTGAAGGCGCCCTATACCGGTTGCCGCATCGGCGCGGACAAGTCGCACCTGGATTTCGACACCGACATGGAAAAGCTGGTGAAGGAGGAGATCGAGGCCGGCCTGAACGCGCTCATCGATGCCGGGCAGCCGACGCGTGCCGAGTGGGTGTCCTACGACCAGCTGGAAGCGCGCCCGGAGCTGGTGAAGACGCTGTCGGTGATGCCGCCGCGCGGCGACGGCATGGTGCGCATGGTCGCCATCGAGGGCCTGGACCTGCAGCCCTGCGGCGGCACGCACGTCGCCAGCACGCGCGAGATCGGGCGCCTGTCGGTGCTGAAGATCCGCAACGAAGGCAGACGCAACAAGCGCGTCACGCTGGTGCTGCAGGCATCCTGAGATCAGCGCGGGCCGAAACGCCCGGCCTGCACGTGACGCGCGATCGAGCCGGTGAGCTCGTCCAGCCGCGCATGCAGGCCGTCGAAGACGATGTTCGCGGCGACGCAGATCGCGAATCCCTCGTCGGGCAGGATGTGCACCAGCGCGAAGTTCCTGCCGGTGCTGCCCGAATGCCAGAGGACGCGGCCGCGCGCCCAGCCGACCTGCCCCAGGGCCCAGCCCATGCCGACCTTGAGCGGCGGGTACGGCGAATGCAGGAACGCGAACGTTTCGGGCTTGAGGAAGGTGCTGCGCCCGCGGGCTCCGGCAAGATGCATCGCGGCGAACCTGCCGATGTCGCCCATCGACATCACGAGATTGCGTCCGGCCGCGGAACGCGCCTGCACGAGCTGGTCGCGCGCCGGCTCCACCGGCTTGGGGCGTCCGCCCTCCATCACGTGCTCCCAGGGCCCGTCCAGGGTTCCAGGCGAGGCCGGCGAGCCGAAGCGCGCCGTCGTGAGACCGAGCGGCCGGAACACCTGCTCGTGCGCCAGCTCCTCGAAAGGCTCGCCCATGGTTTCTTCGAGGTAGTGCGCGGCGATGATGTGCCCGCCGCCGTAGATCGACTTCGCGCCCGGCGGTGCCTGCGGAGGATCGCGCAGCGCGGCGATGACGTAGCCGCGACGACGATCACGGGCACTCGGACCCTGCCGGTCGGTCTCGGCCTCGGGTGCGGCCGGCGCGTACGGCATGCCGCTCGTATGTGAGATGAGCTGCGCGAGCGTCACATTGAGGTACTCGGGGCGCCCCCGCGCGGCAATGCCAGGGAACATTGTGTTCACTGTCGCGTCCCAGCGCACAAAGCCCTGGTCCGCAATGCGAGCGATCACCGTCGCGGTCACCGGTTTCGCGACTGACCCGAGATGGAAGCGGTCGTTCTGCAGCGCCGGATCGGACGCGCCGTGGCGGCGCACGCCGACCACGCTGACCGCGACGACGCGATCCTGCAGCACGATGCTCACGCCCAGCGCGGGCAACCCGAGGCGCGCACGCACCTGCTCCAGTTCGGCACGCAGCCACGAGGGTTCCGGCGGCGCGTCGGCCGCCGACACGGCACCAGATGCAAGCAGCGCGCACGACAGGGCAAGCCGCACGAGGCTTGCGCGCACGGCTCAGCCCGCCTGCTTGCGTCCTGCGAAGCCGCCCTTCCAGCCCTCGCGCATCAGGCGGTCGAATTCGGCGGCGACGTTTGCATCCTCTTCCAGCATCTGCGCGGCGTCGCGCTTGCCGTACTCGATGGCGCCGAGGTCGGTGAACGCGGCCTGCACCTGGTCGCTCCACAGGCCGATGTCGCGCACGGTCGGAACGATGCGCGAAAACAGGCGCTTCCTGAACCGCACCTGGCCGCTGGTGCCGTCGATGGCGCCCCTGGCGTCGCCGGGGTCGATGCCGACGCGCTCCCACATCTCTGCCATGTCGAAGCGGTCGCGCATCAGGTACAGCCCGGCGATGACGAACTCCTCGCGCTCGCGGCGCTCCGCCTCGGTGAGCTGCGGGTAGTACTCGCGCAGCGCGAGGCGCCCGAAGGCGACGTGGCGCGCCTCGTCCTGCATGACGTAGGCGTTCACCGCGGCGCACAGCGCGTTCTTCGCGTAGTCGCGGTTCCTCTGGAAGGCCGCCAGCGCCAGGCCCTCGATCAGCACCTGCATCGCGAGGTAGGTGAAGTCCCAGCGGCGGTCGGCCAGGCCCTGCTCGATCAGCTGCGCGAGCGGCCGCGTGATCGGGTAGACGAAGCGGAACTTTTCATGCAGCAGGCGCCGGAATGCCTCGACGTGCCGCGCCTCGTCCATCACCTGCGTCGCGGCGTAAAACTTGGCCTCGATGGAGGGCACGTCCTGCACGATCTTCGCCGTGCAGATCAGCGCACCCTGCTCGCCATGCAGGAACTGCGACAGCTGGTGCACCTGGGTGTGATAGCGGATGTCCGACTTCTGCCGCCCGGACAGGCGATCCCACAGCGGCGTGCCGTGGAGCGGGAGCATCGCGTCATCGACCTGCATCGGGTCGTCCGGGTCGACGTCGAGCGACCAGTCGATGCGGCTGTCGGCATCCCACTGTCCCTGCTTGCCCTTGGCATAGAGCGCGAGCAGCTCTTCCGACCTCGCGTCGTAGTCCCAGGTGAACGCGACCTCGGTGCCGCCCTCGACCTTCCAGTGCGTGTCCTCGACCGGCAGCGTGTAACGGTGCAGCGACATCCGCTTTCCTCCCGGGACGGAATCGTACACCCGTCGTCAAATGCCGGCCGTTCGTCGGGAATGGGGCCGGCGGGAGGAACTAGTTCCTCCCCACGCCCCTTGCCGCCTGCATACGATGGGATCATTGCAAATCATGACAAAGGACGAGCACATGGGCGCAGCGGAAACGGTGCAGGTGGCGGAAGTGGTGGCCGAGCGCCGGCAGGCGGTGATCCTCTTCGTGCGGCTGCGCGGCTTCACGCGCATGGCGGACATGCTCGAACCCGAGCGCGTGCTGTCGCTCGCGGGGGAGTTCTTCGCGCTGACACAGAAGGTGGTCGATGTGAATGGTGGCGAAACCGTATCGACCCAGAGCGACGCGCTGTTGGCAACCTTCCGGCACGGCAAGCCCGCCGACCTGGTGCGCCATGCGATCACCGCCGCACAGTCGCTGCTTTACACGTTCGCGCCGACGGCTGAGCGCTGGCAGGAGGAGTACGGCCTGCCAGCCGCGATATCGATGGGCCTGCACCTCGGCAGCGTCGTCTACGGCAGCACCGGGCCGGTCGGGCACGCGCGCTTCGTCGCGCTGGGCGACGCGGTGAACCTGGCGAACCGGCTGGTGCACCGCGCCCGCGCCGGCGAGTTCGTGCTGTCGGACACCATGATGGGCGTGCTGCAGATGGCGAACCTCGAGCTGGATGCGCAGCCGCTGCCCGCGCTCGGCCTGGCCAACGGAAACTCGGTGGGGATCTACGGCGTGCTGCTGGACACCCGGCTGGATTTCACCTGAGCGCGACGCCGGACATCGCCGCCTGCTATTTCTTCGGCGGGATGGTCCAGAAGTAGATGGTGCGCGTGCCGGACTCGAGCTTCTTCTCCGGTTTCCAGTCTCCCATCTCGAACTGGTGCGACACCACGCGGGAGCCAGGCTTGAGTTCCGCCCACAGCTTGGGCCGCAGCTTGACGTTCAGGTCCGGCAGCAGGTACAGCGTCACCACTGTCGCCTCGCGGAAGTCCGACTCGAAGAGGTCGGCCTGGCGGAACTGAACCAGTTTCTGCACTCCCGCCTTCTTCGCGTTCTCGTTGGCTTCCTTGATGCGCGCCGGGTCGATGTCGATGCCGACTGCCTTGATGCCGTAGAGCCTGGCGGCAGTGATGGCAATGCGGCCATCGCCCGAGCCCAGGTCGTACAGGATGTCGCCCTTCTTCACGTTGGCGAGGCGCAGCATGTCTTCGACCACTTCCTGCGGGGTCGGCACGAAGATCACGTCGGGGGCTCGCTCGGCGGGCTTCGTCTGCGCGAACGCAGTGCCGGCAGCGAGGATTGCAGCAAGGAAGAAACAGCGGATGGCAGTCAAGGCAGGGCCCATTTCAGTCTCCGGCGATGGTCATGTTGTCGATGAGGATCGAGCCGCTGGTGCGCGAGCCGCGCACGACGGCATCCGAGCCGACGGCCACCACGCCCCGGAACATGTCGCGCAGGTTGCCGGCGATGGTGATCTCCTCCACCGGGTAGGCGATTTCGCCGTTCTCGACCCAGTACCCGGCAGCGCCGCGGGAATAGTCGCCCGTGATGAGATTGATGCCATGGCCGAGCAGCTCGGTGACCAGCAGGCCGCGGTGCAGCTTGCGCAGCATGCCGCGGAAGTCCGGGCCGTCGGCGCGCACCACCAGGTTGTGCGCGCCGCCCGCGCTGCCGGTGGAGCGCATGCCCAGCTTGCGCGCCGAGTAGCTGCCGAGGAAATAGCCTTCGAGCACGCCGCCGCTGACGATCGCGCGCGGCCGCGTGGCAACGCCCTCCTCGTCGAAGGGCGAGCTGGCGAGCCCGCGCTTCTCGTGCGGCAGCTCGTCGATGTGCACATTCGGCGAGAACACCTGCTTGCCGAGGCTGTCGAGCAGGAACGTGCTCCTGCGGTAGAGGTTGCCGCCGCTGATCGCGGAGACGAAGCTGCCGATCAGGTACGCAGCCTGTGGCGCCTCGAACAGCACCGGCGCCTGGCAGGTGGGAAGCTTGCGCGCGCCGAGGCGCGCGAGCGCGCGCTCGCCCGCATAGCGTCCCAGGGCCTCGGGGTTGGCGAGCCGATCGGGCAGCCGCGAGGCGCTGTACCAGTCGTCGCGCTGCATCAGCCCGCTTCTCTCGGCGATCATGGTGCAGGACATCGAATGCCTCGAGCTGGGGAACCCGCCCATGAAGCCCTGGCTGTTGGCGAACACGAACTGGCTGTGCTGCGCGGACACGCTCGCGCCCTCGGAGTTCGTCAGCAGCGGCGACAGCGCGAACGCCGCGCGCTCGGCGCGGCGCGCCAGCGCGATCGCCTCCTCGGCGCCGATGTCCCATGGGTGGTATAGGTCCAGGTCGGGAAGCTCGGTCGCCAGCTCTTCCGGTTCGGGCAGGCCGGCACAGTCGTCCGCCGCGGTATGGCGCGCGATCGCGAGGGCTGCCTCCACCGTCTGCTCGATCGCGCGCTGGCTGAAATCCGAGGTGCTGGCATGGCCACGCCGCGCCGCGGGCCGCTCGCCCAGGTACGCGGTCACGCCGATGCCCTTGTCGCGGTTGTTCTCTATCGTGTCCACCGCCCCCTTGCGCACGGTCACCGACAGGCCATGGCCTTCGGAGACGTCGCATTCGCACGCGGTCGCGCCGCGGCGCCTGGCGGCGGAGATGACGCTCGCCGCGAAGTCGCGAAGCTGGTCCGGGGTGTAGGTGAAGCGGGAAGCCTGGGGCATGGGCGCGCTATGATACAGCGGCATGGAAGAGGAAATCCCCAGCAGGACGAAGACCAAGCAGCGCATGCTCGACCTGCAGGCGCTCGGCGCGACGCTGGTGAAGCTGCCGGACGGAAAGCTCGCCAGCGTGCCGATGCCCGATGAGCTTGCCGACGCGGTACGCGAGGCGCGGCGGATCAGCAGCCGCGAGGGATACCGGCGGCAGGTGCAGTACATCGGCCGGCTGATGCGCGAGATCGACGCCGAACCCATCCGCGCAGCGCTGGCCGACCTCGAAGGCCACTCGGCGCAGACGCGGGCGCGCCAGCAGCAGCTCGAGCGCTGGCGTTCGCGCCTGATCAAGGACGACGCCGCCCTCACCGAATACGCCAGCGCGAACCCGGGTTCGGACATCCAGGAATTGCGCACGCTGATACGCAACGCCCGCAAGGAGATCGCCGAGGCAAGGCCGCCGCGCGCGCAGCGTGAACTTTTCCGCCTGCTGCGCAGCGCCCGCTGAGGAAGGCGTCATGCTGCAGCTCGAACCCCTGTTCAGCGCCCGGATCACGCTGGCGCCAGTCCGCGACCTTGGCGATACGCCGGCAGGGCATCGACGCATCATCGACATCACCGGCGGCACGTTCAGCGGCAGCCGCCTCTCCGGCCGCGTGCTGCCCGGCGGCGCCGACTGGCAGGTGATCCGCGCCGACCGGGTGGCGTTCCTCGAGGCACGCTATACGCTCGAAACCGCGGATGGCGCGCTGATCTACGTGCGCAACATCGGCTACCGCCACGCGCCGCCGGACGTGCTGGAGCGCCTGATGCGCGGCGAGGACGTCGATCCCTCGCTTTACTACATGCGTACCACGCCGCTGTTCGAGACCTCGGACGCGCGCTACGCGTGGCTGAACCGCATCATCTGCGTGGGCAGCGGCGCGCGCCGCCCTGCCGGCGTGGAGCTGGATTTCTACGAGGTCAGATAGATGACGGAACAACTCAAGGTCGGCCTGGTGTCGGTGAGTGACCGCGCCAGTGCCGGCGTCTACAAGGACGAGGGAATCCCCGCGCTGAAGGACTGGCTGGCCCGGGTGGTCAGTTCGCCTGCCTTGCACTTCGAGACTCGCCTCATCGCGGACGAGCAGCCGACCATAGAGCTGACGTTGCGCGACCTTGCCGATGTGGCCGGCTGCCACCTGGTGCTGACCACTGGCGGCACCGGCCCGGCGCCGCGGGATGTCACGCCCGAGGCGACGCTGGCGGTTGCGGACAAGGTGCTGCCGGGCTTTGGCGAGCAGATGCGCGCAGTCAGTCTGAAGTACGTGCCGACCGCGATCCTCTCGCGCCAGGTCGCGGTGACGCGGGGCCGCTGCCTGATCATCAACCTGCCCGGCCAGCCCAAGGCGATCAAGGAGACGCTGGACGGCGTCTTTGCCGCCGTGCCCTACTGCGTGGACCTGATCGGCGGCCCGTACATCGAGACCGACGAGACCCTGGTGAAGGCCTTCCGGCCCAAGTCCGCGATCAGGCCGAAACCGGCGGGGGGTTGACGCCCTGGGGGGAGGCGCCGGAGGGGGCAGCCCCCTCCGGCTTCTCATCCCGCACCCTGAACCACGCGGCGTACAGCGCCGGCACGAACAGCAACGTCAGCGCGGTGGCGACGATCAGCCCGCCCATGATGGCGTAGGCCATCGGCCCCCACAGCACGCTGCGCGCGAGCGGGATCATCGCGAATACCGCCGCCGCCGCGGTCAGCACGATCGGCCGGAAGCGCCGCACCGTCGCCTCGCGGATCGCGGCCCACTCGGGGTTTCCCGCGGCGATGTCCTGCTCGATCTGGTCGACGAGGATCACGGTGTTCCTCATGATCATGCCGGCGAGCGCGATCGTTCCCAGCATGGCGACAAAACCGAACGGCTGCCGGAAGACGAGCAGCGCCATCGCCACGCCGACGATCCCCAGCGGCGCGGTGAGCAGCACCATGAAGCTGCGCGAGAAACTGCGCAACTGGATCATCAGCAGCGCCAGCACCAGCAGCAGCAGGATCGGCATGCCTGCGGCGATCGATGCCTGGGCCTTGGTGTTCTCCTCGTACGCGCCGCCCGCCTCGATGCGGTAACCCGGCGGCAGGCCGGCCGCGATGTCCGCCAGAGTCGGCTGGATCTCCATCGTCACGTCCGGCGCCTGCACGCTGTCCAGGATGTCCGCGCGCACCGTGAGCGCGAGTTCGCGCGAGCGCCGCCACAGGATCGGTTCCTCGAGTACCTCGCCGACGCGCGCGAGCTGCGCCAGCGGCACGCTGCGGCCGCCGGCAAGGGACACCGGCAGTTCGTTGAGCGCCTCGAGCGAGGCGCGCTCCGTCGCCGGGGCGCGCAACTGGACGTCGATCAGCCGGTCGGCCTCGCGGTACTGCCCGATCGGCACCCCCTGCACCGTCGCCGCCACCGCGCGCGCGATGCCCTGCGAGGAAGCGCCCAGCGCGCGCGCCCGGTCCTGGTCCACATCCACGCGCAGCGCCAGCACCTTGTCGCCCCAGTCCAGGTTCACGTCCATGGTGCTGGGGTGCTCGCGAACCTTTCCGGCGACGCGGTCGGCGATGGCCTTCAGCGTCGCGATGTCCTCGCCGATGACGCGGAACTGGATCGGATAGTTCACCGGCGGGCCGAGCGGCACGCGGTTCACCCGCCCGCGCACGCCGGGAAAGTCATCCCGAAAGGCGGCACGCAGCCGCGCCAGCACGCGCTCGCGCGCCGCCACGTCCCGGGTCAGCACGATGAGCTGGGCGAAGTTGGTACGGTAGAGGTGCTGCTCGAGCGACAGGAAGAAGCGCGGCGAGCCGTTGCCGACATAGCTGATGGTGCTCGTCACGTCCTTGTCGCCGCGCAGCAGTTCCTCGACGCGACGCGCTTCCCGTTCGGATGCGCGGATCGACGCGCCCTCGGGCAGCCACAGCTCGACCATCAGCTCGGCGCGGTTCGACGACGGGAAGAACTGCTTCTCGGTCGCGCCCATGCCGGCGACGCCGAGCGCGAACACCACCACCGTCAGCGCGATGACGATCCAGCGCCGCGAGATGCACCAGTCGATGGTGCGGCGCAGCCGGCGGTAGAACGGCGTGTCGAACACCTCGTGCGTGCCCTCGGCACCGGCCTTGCGCTCCTTCAGCAGCAGCGCGCCGATGTAGGGCGTGGCGATCACCGCGGCGAACCAGGAAATCACCAGCGCCATCGTGGTCACCGCGAAGATCGCGTACGTGTACTCGCCGGTGGAGGACTTTGCCGTGGCGATCGGCAGGAACCCGGCCACCGTGATCAGCGTGCCGGTGAGCATCGGGAACGCGGTGGACGCGTAGGCGTAGCTCGCGGCCCTGAGCCGATCGTAGCCCTCCTCGAGCTTCCTCGCCATCATCTCCACCGCGATCATGGCGTCGTCCACCAGCAGCCCCAGCGCGATGATCAGGGCGCCGGTGGAGATGCGGTGCAGGTCGATGCCGAAATAGCGCATCGCGAGGAAGGTCGCCGCCAGCACCAGCGGGATCGTCAGCGCCACGACCAGGCCGGTGCGCAGGCCGAGCGACACGAAGGACACCGCGAGCACGATCGCCACCGCCTCGAGCAGCACGCGCATGAACTCGCCCACCGAATCCTTGACGATCGCCGGCTGGTCGGACACCTGCTCGAACTCGATGCCGGCCGGGAATTCGCCCTTCAGGCGTGCCATGGTGCGCTTCAGGTTCTCGCCCAGCTTCAGCACGTCGCCGTCGCGCACCATCGACACCGCGAGCGCGATCGATTCCCGGCCGCCGAAACGCACCAGCGAAACCGGCGGATCGGCGTAGCCGCGGACAACGGTGGCGATGTCGCCAAGGCGGAACGTGCGCCCGTTGGCGCGCAGCGCGAGGTCCGATACCGCCTGCACGGAATCGAGCTGGCCGGTGACGCGCAGCGCGACCGCATTGTCCTGCGTCTGCACCGCGCCGGGGTCGACAATCGCGTTCTGCGCCGCGAGCGCCTGCGCGATCGACAGCGGATCGATGCCAAGCGCGGCGAGCCGCTGCGGAGAGATCTCGACGAAGATGCGATCGTCCTGCACGCCGACGAGCTCGGCCTTGGCGACGTCGGGCAGGCGCAGTACCTCCTGGCGCGCGCGCTCGACGTAGTCGCGCAGCTCCGACAGCGTGAAGCCGTCGGCGGTGAAGGCGTAGATCGAGCCGAAGACGTCGCCGAACTCGTCGTTGACGAACGGTCCCAGCGCCTCGGGCGGCAGCGTGTGCCGGATGTCGCCGAGCTTCTTGCGCACCTGCAGCCAGATCCCGGTGACCTCGCGCGGCGGCGACGAGTCGAGCAGCTCCAGGATGATCATCGACTCGCCCGGTTTGGAATAGCTCCGGGTCGACTTGTAATAGGGCGTTTCCTGCAGCTTCTTTTCCAGCCGGTCGGTCACCTGCCGGTCCACCTGCTCGGCGGTGGCGCCGGGCCAGAAGGTGCGGATGACGATGGCGCGGAAGACGAAATCGGGGTCCTCGCGCTGCCCCAGCTGGAAGTACGCGGCGACGCCGGCGATGGCGATGGCAAGGAGGAAGAACAGCGTCAGCTCGCGCTGCCTGATCGCCGCGGACGAAAGGTTGAAGCGGTCCGCGGTCATGGCGCGGCTATTCGAGGACGCGGACCTTCTGGCCCGGGCGCAGCAGCGACGCCCCCGCGGCGACGACGACGTCGCCCGGCGCCAGCCCCGACGCGATGATCACGCGCGTGCCGGACAGCCCCGCGGTCTGCACCGGCTGCAGGCGCGTGCTCGAGTCGGCATCGACGAGCATCACCTGGGGGACCTCGCCCCTGGAATGCAGTGCCGCGAGCGGCAGTTCGATCCTGCCGCCGGCGCCGCCTGCGCTCGCGCGGATGCGCGCGCTCATGCCGAGCTCGACCTCGTCACCCGCGTCGTGCAGCGTCGCGCGCGCCGCATAGGTGCGGGTCACCGCATCCGCGGCCGGGGCGAGTTCGCGCAGGCTGGCACGCCAGGCCTTCCCGGGCAGCGCGTTCAGCGTCACCTCGAACTGCGTCGCCTGCTCCAGCAGGCCGCGGCGCGCCTCAGGCACGGCAAACGCGATCTCGCGCTCCCCGCGTCGCGCGAGCAGCGCCACGGTCTGGCCTGCGGCCACCACCTGCCCTGCTTCGGCTTCCACGCCAACGATGACGCCCTCGCCGTCGGCGACGAGCTGCGCGTAGCCCGCCTGGTTGGACGCCTGCCGCGCCTGCGCCTGCACCGCGTCGAAGCGGGCCTGCGCGCTCGCCAGCGCGCTCTCGCGCCGGTCGAACTCGGCCTGGCTGATGAAGTTCTTCTCGCGCAGCCCGCGATACCGCGCGAGCTCGGCCGCGGCGAGGTCGCGATCCGAGGCCGCGGCGGCGAGCTGGGCTTTCGCGCTGGCGGCCGAGAGCGCGAGGTCCGCGGGATCCAGCCGCGCCAGCGTCTGGCCTTCGCGCACGCGGCTGCCGGCGTCGACGAGGCGCTCCACGAGCTTGCCCGGGACGCGGAACGCGAGGCGGGTTTCGTGCCGTGCGCGCACCTCGCCGGCGAACTCGGCCGTGGGCGCGGCCGCCTGTTCGCCGATGCGAATCACGCGCACCGGGCGGATTTCGTCCGGCTTGGGTTCGGGCGGCCTGCCGCAGGCGGCAAGCAGCAGCGAGACGGCGATCGCAAGGGCCGGCGATCTCACGACTTTGCCCCGGCGGCGCGGCGCTGCGCGCCCTCCCACAGGTCGGCCAGCGCCGCCACCAGCTGGCGCTCGAAATCCATGCGCAAGGGCGCAAGCTCCGGGCGCTCCATCGGCCTTCTCAAGCGCTCGGGCACGTCCGCCTGCTGCCACAGGCCGATGATCAGCGCGTGGCTGTTGATCAGCAGCGCTGCGCCCTCGCCCGGGGCCAGGCCGGGCATCAGCGCCTCGATTCGCGCCCCCACCGCAGCGATGCGCTGCGCGAGGCGCAGCTTGAAGGCAACCGCCGCATCGACGCTGATGGTGCTGTCGATCAGGTTGTGGCAGTTGCCCGAGAGCGCATAGGACTCCGGGCGCTCGCGGTGGAAGCGGATTCCCGCCGCAAGGACGCTGCCCGCGTCGGCACCCGGCGCATCCAGCGCGGCCTCGAAGGCATCGAACAGTTCGTGCACGTACTTCTCGTGCACCGCGAGAAGCACTTCCTCGCGGGTGCGGAAGTACAGGTAGAGCGTTCCCTTGGCCAGCTTCGCGCGCGCCGCAAGCGCGTCCATGGAAAAGCTGGCGCGGGCATCCTTGTGGATCAGCGCTGCGGCCGCGGTGAGGATGCTGGCGCGGCGCTCGAGCTTCGCCTCCGGATCGATCGCGCGCTTCAACTGGCGGCGCAACTGACTGCGGGTCATTTGCCGCGCAGTCTAAATGACCCGCAGTCAGTTCGTCAATCGCCGGCGCTTCAGAGCTCGCGGATCATCTCGCGGTAGCGACCGATCTCGAAGTCCTCGGACTTCTCGGCGAGCGCCTGCGGCATGAACACGTGCTGGCGCTCGCCGCGGTCGATCTCCAGGTTCTGGCCCGGCGCGAACACGCCCGGCTTGAGCGCGATCAGCGCATCGCCCGACTCGGCATCCGCGGACCGGAGCAGAACGCCGGGCTCGGCGGCACCGAAGGCACCTGCGACCGCGAAGCGCTCGGCGCGCGGCGCCTTTGCCAGCGTCTGGATGCCGATGCGCGCCTGCTGCGCGCCGGTCCTGTTCACGCGCCGCACCATGCCGAGCAGCCAGTTGCTGCCGCCGTCGGGCTGCAGCGCGAGCAGCGCGCCGACCTTCAGCCAGTCTCCCTTCAACTGGGGAACGATGGCGCCGAATCCCCCGGCGCTGACGTTCTCGACCACCCAGTTCTCGATTTCCCGCACCTGGAAGTCGAGCGTGTCTTCGGGCGACTGGCCGAGCACCCCGAGCACCGTCTCGAAGCCGTGCGTGACCGACAGCCGGGACTTGACCGCATGGCGCTGGAAGCGCCGCTCCGGCGGCGTGCTGGACCAGTGCATCGCCAGGTGCCCGAGCACGTCGAGCACGGCCTCGGTGTCGTTGATCGCACCCTGCAGCATCTCGGCCGGCGCACGGCCCGCGGACCTGATGCCCGCGATGCGGGACTCGAGCTCCTCGCGCGCCGCGGCGGCGCCGAGGAAGCGCAGCCCAGGCGACGCCGGCGGTGCGCGCAGCAGGCGCTGCGGCGGCAGCGGCTGGCCGAGGTCCAGCCAGAAACCATGCTCGCCGCCCCGCGACGCCGCCTGCGTCAGCCTGGGGGAGAGTTCGTTGATGACGCGTTCCGCGAACTCGGCCTCCACCGGCAGCAGGCTGTCGGGCGAGCTCGCGGTGAAGAACGCCAGCTTGAGGAACTCGCGCTGGGGCGTGGTCTCGCCGCCTCCCGGGTAAGGCGTGCAGGCAGCCTGCGCCAGCCCGCGCGCCTCGGCGAACGCATAGACGTTGTTGACGACCCCCCACACGGCAAGGTCCATCGGGCCATAGCGCAGGTGCATCCACTTCAACTGCTGGCCGAAGCTGCGCAACGCGCGCGCGATCAGCCCCGGCAGCTGCGCCTTGGCGGCGTCGGTGCCCTTGGCGTTCTGCACGAACATGTCGATCGCGCGCGCATACGCCATGCCGGCAGATTTCCAGTAGCCGTGCACCGCCGACCAGATGCGATTCTCGGTGAAGCGCGAGGGCCGGGTCGCCGCAGCGTAGTCGCGCGCAAGCTTGCGCAGGCGCGGCTGCGCCGCGTCGTCCACCATGGTCAGCGTCTGGATGCGATCCAGCGGCCTGAAGCCCTCGGCGGCCGCCGTCGATTCCATCCAGTGGGCGAGCTCTTCCAGCGCCTTGTAGGGGTCGTCCGCGGCAAGCGCATCCAGCAGGCGACGGGCTTCCTTCGCGTCCGCCAGTGGATGGTCTGCCTTGCCGCCGCCGAACAGTTTGAGCATCGTCTGGGGATCCTCGCGGGGAGCGCGGATCGTATCACGGTGTCCGATCGCGGACGGGGGATTAGAATGCCTGCTCCCCGCATGGCAAACGCGTCCACAACCGGCGAGCAGCAGTATCTGGACCTGCTCGCGCACGTGCTGGCGCATGGCGCGCAGAAGACCGACCGCACCGGCACCGGGACGCTGTCCGTGTTCGGCGCGCAGATGCGCTTCGCGCTCGCCGACGGCTTTCCCCTGCTGACGACGAAGAAGCTGCACCTGAAGTCGATCATCTACGAGCTGCTGTGGTTTCTTCGCGGCGACACAAACGTGAAGTGGCTGCAGGAGCGCGGCGTGACGATATGGGACGAATGGGCGGACGCCGCGGGCGAGCTGGGCCCGGTGTACGGCTACCAGTGGCGCCACTGGCGCACGCCCGACGGCCGCGAGATCGACCAGATCCGCGACGTCGTGCAGCAGATCCGCGACAAGCCGGATTCACGCCGGCACATCGTCACCGCGTGGAACCCGGCGGACGTGGATCGCATGGCGCTTCCGCCGTGCCATGCGCTGTTCCAGTTCTACGTCGCCGACGGCCGCCTGTCCTGCCAGATGTACCAGCGCAGCGCCGACCTGTTTCTCGGCGTGCCATTCAACATCGCCTCGTACGCCCTGCTCACGCTGATGGTCGCGCAGGTTTCCGGCCATGTACCGGGCGATTTCGTCCTCACGCTCGGCGATGCGCACCTGTACCTGAACCACGTTGCGCAGGCGCGCGAGCAGTTGTCCCGCGCGCCGCGGCCTTTTCCCTGCATGAATCTCAACCCGGCGGTGCAGGACCTGTTCGCGTTCGACTACGCCGACTTCGCCCTCGAGGGCTACGACCCGCACCCGGGGATCCGGGCGCCGATCGCAGTGTAAAAAAAACGGCCCGCGTTCAGGGGGGAAGGGGCGGGCCGGGAGGAAGCAGGCGGACGGCAACTCAGAACACGCCGGTCGTCCAGAAACGAACTGCGTAGACCAGGCCAGCGAGCGTGAATCCGTAGACGAAGAGATCCGAGAAACGGTTGCGCGAGCGTGGCGAACTGTACTCGCGCGACAGCCATGCGATCAGCCCGATGAAACCGAGCGCGGCAAGCGCGCCCAGCCCTGCCGAGATACTGCGTCCGAACAGCTGCGCTATCCATCCGCCCGGCGCCAGCAGCTTGTAGATCGTGCCGGACAGGCCCACCAGCAGCAGCACCAGCACGGCGAAGCCGAGCAGCGCCTGGCCCAGTCCCTGCGTCGAGTATCTGATGTTTTCCATGTGCGGAGACGCTCCTTTCGCACACTCTTTTGCAATCACCGTGCCAGCACAGGCAGGCCGTGTGGAATCAGGCAGTTGCAGGGAGAACGTGACGCATTGCCGCTGCAATGCCCCGGCCAATGCGTCGCGCTGCCGCGACGAAATGCATCACCTGTGGCGAAAGCCGCTGATGTTGCAGGCTTTTCCGGCGTCGCCCGGCGACGACGCGAAAGCGGCGATTCAGGCGTTCGCCTGTGCCCGCTGCTTGAACATCCCCGGCTCGAGTGCGTGGCGTTCGAGCAGCCGGTAGAACTCGGTGCGATTGCGTCCCGCGAGCCGCGCCGCCTGCGTGACGTTGCCGGCGGTGATCTTGAGGATGCGCACCAGGTAGTCGCGCTCGAAGCCCTTGCGCGCCTCGTCCAGCGTGCGGTGGTAGTCCTGCCCCGCGTCCATCGCCTGGCGCACCAGCAACGCCGGCACTACTTCGGTGGTTGCCAGCGCCACGGTCTGCTCGACGACGTTCAGCAGCTGGCGTACGTTGCCCGGCCACTTTGCCGCTACCAGCGCCTCCAGTGCCTCCGGCGAGAACGCGAGCCGCCTGCGGCCATAGCGCTCGGCCAGCCGCGCGAGGAAGTGGTTTGCCAGCAGCGGCACGTCCTCGCGCCGTTCCTCGAGCGTCGGGAGCGTGAGCCTCACGACGTTGAGACGGTAATACAGGTCCTCGCGAAACTCCCCCGTCCTGATGCGCTGGTCGAGCTGCCTGTGCGTGGCGCAGATGATGCGCACGTCGATCGGCAACGTCTCGTTCGACCCCACCGGGCGCACCGCGCGGTCCTCGATCGCGCGCAGCAGCTTCACCTGCAGCGCGAGCGGCATGTCGCCGATTTCGTCGAGGAACAGCGTTCCGCCCTCGGCGGCCTGGAACAGCCCCTTGCGATCCGCCATCGCCCCGGTAAACGCGCCCTTGCGGTGGCCGAAGAGTTCAGACTCGAGCAGGCCTTCGGGAATCGCGCCGCAGTTCACTGCGACGAAGGCCGCCTCGGCGCGGCGGCTGGCGCGGTGGATCGCGCGTGCGAGCAGTTCCTTTCCGGTGCCGCTGGCGCCGTAGATGCACACGCTTGCGCCGGTGCCTGCCACGCGCCGCGCCTGCTGCAGCAGTTCCTCCATCAGCGGGGAGCGGGTAATCAGCTCGGCGCGCCAGTCCTCGACCGAGCCGGAGGCGCCCGACAGCCGCAGCGCGTCGGCGACCGCGTCGACCAGCACCTTGCCGTCGAACGGCTTGGTGAGGAAGCCGAACACGCCCTTGCGCGTTGCCGCGACTGCTTCCGGGATGGTGCCGTGCGCGGTCAGGATGATCACCGGCGTCGCGCTGGACACGCGGCGAATCTCGTCGAAGAGCGCGAGGCCGTCCATGCCCTGCATGCGCAGGTCCGTGACCACCAGGTGGGGCCTGGACACCGCGAGGCTCACCAGCGCCGCCTCGCCCGATTCGACCGCGGTGACGGCATAGCCGGCGGAGTCCAGCCGCATGCTGATCAGCTGGAGCAGGTCCCTGTCGTCATCGACGAGAAGGATGCGGGCTCGTTCCTGGTTGTTCATCTGCACTGCTCTCTCCTGGTGGGTATTCATGCAGCGCGCGCCAGCGGCGCCGACGAGCGCCCGGGGATGGCGACGCGAAAATGCGCGCCCGCGCTGCCGGGCAGGACCGCGATCCGGCCGCCGTGCGCCTGCACATACTCGCGCGCAATCGCAAGACCGAGGCCGCTGCCTTCGATGCGGCCACCTGCGGTGGCGCGGCCGCGGAAGAAGGAATCGAATATTGCCTCGCGCTCGGGCTCGGGCACGCCCGGGCCCGAGTCGATCACGTCTATGAGCACCTCGCCTGCCTCCTTGTGCGCGCTCACCCTGACGCTGCCGCCCGGCGGCGTGAACTTCACCGCATTGCCGATCAGGTTGTCGAGTATCGAGCCGAGCTTGTCGGTGTCGGCGTCGGCATCAAGCGGCGCGGCCTCGAGCTCGAAGCGCTGGCCCTTGGCCTGCGCGGCGAGGCGATGCACCACGGCCACGCGTTCCAGCAGCGCGTCGATGCGGACGCGCTCGAGCTCGAGCGCGGATGCCGCATGCAGCGCCCGCTGGTAGTCGAGCAACTCGTCGATCATGCGCTGCAGGCGCACGCTGTTGTCGCGCATGATGCCGACCACCTGCCGCTGCGCTGGCGCAAGCGGCCCGGGAACCTCGTCGCCAAGCAGCTCCGTACCCTCTCGAAGGGCGGTAAGCGGCGTCTTCAGCTCGTGCGACAGGTGGCGCAGGAAGCGGTTGCGCTGCGCCTCGAGTTCGCTCAGTCGGCTGCGCAGCCACTCCAGCCTGGCGCCGAGGTCGCGCAGGTCCTGGGGTCCGTGCACGTCGATCGGCCGTGACAGATTCGAGCTCCCGAGCTGGCGGATCGACGCATCCAGCTCGGCGATCGGGCGCGCGATGACGCGCGTGAGGGTGAATGCGATCACGAGCGCGAGCGCAAGCGATGCACCCGGCAGCACGATCAGCTGCAGTTGCGCAGCCTGCGCGGTCGCGCGCAGGCGCTCGGCCTCGTGATCCGCCGCGAGGTAGCTGATCGCCAGCACCTCATGGGCGCTCTCGGCAAGCTGCGCCGTGCGCGCGCCGATGTCAGCCGGGTCCAGTGCGACGCGCGGGCTCGCGGCAAGCAGCTCGAACAGTTCCTGCTCCTGCGCGATGGTGCGGTAAAGGACCCCGAGCTGCTCCACGTCCAGCGGCAGTCCCGCCAGCTCGGCCGCGACCGCCTTGAAGCTGCGGTGCACGCGCAGATAGTCCGCCATCAGCTCGGCGCCACGCTCGACGAGCATCTGCTTGGCCATGCGCTCGATCGAGCCGATGCGATTGACCAGGGACCGGCTCACGCGCGCCGCCTGCGCGGCGTTGAAGACCGCGTTGGTGCTGCGCTCGGCGAGGCGGTCCATGTTCCACGCCGTCCACGCGAGCCCCCCCGCCAGCGGCAGCGCCACCAGCAGGAACCCCGCGATCAGCAAGCCGAGGAAGGAGCGCGGATAGCGCAGCGGTGTCCTGGCCGCCGCCAACAGCGCCCCGTTGCCGGGTTCGGACATGTCCATGCTCCCTATAATGCAGTGTAAACCTTTGACAAAGAGAGGATAAATGTCACGGAAAACACCAACGCTGAGCCTGATTGCGGCACTGGCCTCGAACGGCGTCATCGGTAACCGGGGCACCCTGCCCTGGCACCTGCCCGAGGACCTGCGTTTCTTCAAGGCACAGACGCTGGGCCACTCCGTGATCATGGGCCGGCGGACCTGGGAGGCGATCGGCAGGCCGCTGCCCGGCCGGCGCAATATCGTCGTCACGCGCAGCCCGGGCTTCGCCGCCACGGGCGCGCTCGTCGCCAGTTCTCTGGATGCGGCGCTCGAGCTTTGCGAGGGCGAGGGCGCAGCGTTCGTCATCGGCGGCGCGCAGCTGTATCGCGACGCACTGCCGCGCGCCGAACGCCTGGTGCTGACAGAGATCCACCGCGCCTTCGATGGCGACACCAGCTTCCCGGAATTCGACCGCGGCCAGTGGCGCGAGGCACGGCGCGAGCCCCACGTCGCCGCAGACGGCACGGCGTTCGACTACGTCTGGTACGAGCGCCAGGCCTAGGTCTGGCGCACGCAATCCACGAAGTACTGGCGCTTGCCCGAAGCGTCGTCCTCGACCAGCCCGTGGATGTCGGTCTCGAATCCCGGGAACTTGCCGTTGAACTCGCGCGCGAACTGCAGGTAGCGTACGATCGTCGCGTTGAAGCGCTCGCCGGGTATCAGCAGCGGAATCCCCGGCGGATACGGCGTCAGCAGCACGCAGGTAATGCGGCCCTCCAGCCTGTCGATCTCGACGCGATCGATCTCCCGGTGCGACATCGCGGCGAAGGCATCCGAAGGCTTCATCGCCGGCTGCATTTCCGAGGTGTACATCTCGGTCGTCAGCCGCGCCACGTCGTACGCCTTGTACTCGCCGTGGATCTGGTCGCACAGGTCACGCAGCCCCATGCGCTCGTAGCGGGGGTGCGCCTGGCAGAACTCGGGCAGCACGCGCCACAGCGGCTGGTTCTTGCCGTAATCGTCCTTGAACTGCTGCAGCGCGGCCACCAGCGTGTTCCAGCGGCCCTTGGTGATGCCGATGGTGAACATGATGAAGAACGAGTACAGGCCGGTCTTCTCGACGATGATGCCGTGCTCGGCGAGGTAGCGCGTGACGATGCCCGCCGGAATGCCGGTCTTCGCGAACCTGCCCGAGACGTCCAGCCCCGGGGTGATGACCGTGGCCTTGATCGGGTCGAGCATGTTGAACCCGGGCGCAAGGTTGCCAAAGCCGTGCCACTTCTCGTTTGCGCGCAGCATCCAGTCTTCGCGCGAGCCTATGCCCTCCGGGGCGAGCTTCTCGGGGCCCCAAACCTTGAACCACCAGTCCTTGCCCCATTCGGCGTCGACCTTGCGCATCGCGCGACGGAAGTCGAGCGCCTCCATGATCGACTCCTGCACCAACGCCGTGCCGCCGGGCGGCTCCATCATAGCTGCCGCCACGTCGCACGACGCGATGATCGCGTACTGCGGACTGGTCGAGGTGTGCATCATGTACGCCTCGTTGAAAACGTGGCGGTCGAGCCTGCGGGTCTGCGACTCCTGCACCAGGATCTGCGAGGCCTGAGATATTCCCGCGAGCAGCTTGTGCGTCGAGTGCGTGGCGAAGATCAGCGCATCCTTCGAGCGCGGGCGGTCGCGGCCGATCGCGTGCATGTCACGGTAGAAGCCATGGAACGCCGCGTGCGGAAGCCAGGCTTCGTCGAAATGCAGGTTGTCGATCGACGAATTGAGCTGCTGCTTCAGCGTCTCGACGTTGTACAGCACGCCGTCGTAGGTGCTCTGCGTGATCGTCAGGATCCGCGGCTTCCGGTTCTTCGCCGCGCGCGCGAACGGATTCGCGTCGATCTTCTTCTGGATGTTCTCCGGCAGGAACTCCTCGAGCGGGATCGGTCCGATGATGCCCAGGTGGTTGCGCGTGGGCCGCAGGAACACGGGGATGGCGCCGGTCATCGTGATCGCGTGCAGGATCGACTTGTGGCAGTTGCGGTCGACGACGACGATGTCGCCTGGCGCCACGCTCGAGTGCCACACCATCTTGTTCGAGGTCGACGTGCCGTTGGTGACGAAGAAGCAGTGGTCGGCGTTGAAGATGCGCGCGGCGTTGCGCTCGGATGCCGCCACCGGCCCGCTGTGGTCCAGCAGCTGCCCGAGCTCCTCGACCGCGTTGCAGACGTCGGCGCGCAGCAGGTTCTCGCCGAAGAACTGGTGGAACATCTGGCCCACCGGGCTCTTCAGGAAGGCAACGCCGCCCGAGTGCCCCGGGCAGTGCCAGGAATAGGAACCGTCCTGGGCGTAATGCGTGAGCGCGCGGAAGAACGGCGGCGCGAGGCCATCGAGGTAGGACCGCGCCTCGCGGATGATGTGCCGGGCGACGAACTCCGGCGTGTCCTCGAACATGTGGATG
>CAZTDU010000017.1:0-52687 GCA_964612335.1 uncultured Enterobacteriaceae bacterium
ACCTGATGCACGCGGCGCTGCGCGAGGTGCTCGGCAGGCACGTGCAGCAGAAGGGTTCGCACGTCGACGCGCAGCGCACGCGCTTCGACTTCTCGCACCCGCAGCCGGTCACCGAGGCCGAGATCCGCCGCATCGAGGCGCAGGTCAACGATGCCATACGCGGCAATCACGAGGTCGCCGCGCGCATCATGAAGTTCGACGAGGCGATCAAGGCTGGCGCGCTGGCCTTCTTCGGCGACAAGTACGGCGACGAGGTGCGCGTCGTCGGCATGGGCCCGACCTCCACCGAGCTGTGCGGCGGCACGCACGTGCGCCGCACCGGCGACATCGGCTTCTTCAAGATCGTCGCCGAGTCCGGCGTCGCCGCGGGCATACGCCGCATCGAGGCGGTGACCGGCGAGGGCGCGCTCGCTTGGGTGCAGGAGCAGGAAGCGAGGCTCGCGGAGGCGGCGGCCGCGCTGAAGGCGCCGGTGCCTGAAGTTTCGCAGCGCATAGGCCAGATCCTCGACAACGCCAAGGCGCTCGAGCGGGAACTGGCGAGGCTGAAATCGAAGCTCGCGTCCTCGCAGGGGGAGGACCTTGCCAGCCAGGCGGCCGAGGTCAAGGGCGCCAGGGTGCTGGGCGCGGTGCTGGAAGGCGCGGACGCGAAGACGCTGCGCGAGACGCTGGACAAGCTGAAGGACAAGCTCAAATCCGCCGCGATCGTGCTCGGCGCGGTCAACGAGGGCAAGGTCGCGCTGATCGCCGGCGTGACTCCCGACCTCACCTCGAAGGTGAAGGCAGGGGAACTGGTCAACTTTGTCGCGCAGCAGGTCGGCGGCAAGGGCGGCGGCAGGCCGGACATGGCGCAGGCGGGCGGCACCGACGCCGCGAAGCTGCCGGCCGCGCTGCAAAGCGTCGCCGGCTGGGTCGAAGGCAAGCTGTAGAAAGGACAGACATGAAACGACGCACGCTGGTCCTCGGCGCGCTCGGCGCCATCCCGGGCCTCGCGCTGGCGCACCACGGCTGGAGCGAGTACGACTCGGACAAGCCGTTGAAGCTCTCCGGCAGGATCGTCGAATCCGGCTACGAGCACCCGCATGGCTATGTGCGGCTGGAAGTGCCGGGCAAGACCTGGCTGTGCGTGCTGGCGCCGCCCTCGCGCATGCAGAACCGTGGCCTGCCCAGGGAAACGCTCAAGCCCGGCATGCAGGCGGTCATCGAAGGCTACCCGAATCGCGCCAAGCCCGAAGAGATGCGCGCCGAGCGCATCAGCGTGGGCGGGAAAACGATCGAGCTGAGGTAGGCGATGACGCCGATGGGCGCCATGGAATCAAGCGCCCTGGGCGAGGCGATGCGCAAGTCGCTGTGGCTGTTTCCGTCGGTGGAGACGCTTCACATCATCGGCCTCGCGCTGCTGGTGGGCTCGATCGCGGTGCTGGATCTGAGGCTGCTCGGCCTGTCCCGCTCGATCCCCGTGCGGCGCCTGGCGGCGCACGTGCTGCCCTGGGCGCTGGGCAGCTTCGTGCTCATCGTGCCCACCGGCCTGGCGATGTTCGTCGCGCACGCTGGCGACTACATTTCCAGCAACACGTTCGTGCTGAAGATCTGCCTGATCATGGCGGCTGGCGTGAACGCCGCTGTATTCCATGCGGGCGTGTTCAGGTCTGCGGCAAGCTGGGATGTCGACCTGATGCCGCCCGCGGCCGCGCGCGTCTCGGCGGTGCTTTCCCTGCTTCTGTGGATGTCGGTGATCGCCTGCGGCCGCTTCCTCGCCTATACCTGAAAGCTTGCCAACGCCCCGTAGAGTGTGCTTGAATCCCGGCATGTCCAAGTGGTACTTCGGCTTTTTCTTCTACTTCCCGCGCCATCTGGCGGAGGGAATCGGCTAGCCGCGCACCCAACGGACCCGACGAACCGCCAGAGCAGAGATGCCTGGCGGTTTTTGTTTTTTCAGAGGCCACGCACATGACCCCAGCC
Organism: uncultured Enterobacteriaceae bacterium; assembly: GCA_964612335.1. GTDB lineage: Bacteria > Pseudomonadota > Gammaproteobacteria > Burkholderiales > SG8-39 > CAZTDU01. The sequence continues at coordinate 1,960 of CAZTDU010000017.1, forward strand.
ACCGAATCCTTCCTCGCACCTGCTCCTGCGGACAAGACGTCGCTCACCGACGATGAACGCATCGAGAATGTCATGCCCCTGCCCGCGCCAGAGAACCTGATCCGCTTCTTCCCGATCCAGGGGACGCCGGTCGAGACGCTGATCGCGGACACGCGCCGCAAGGTGCGCGCGATCCTGCAGGGCAAGTCCGACCGCCTGCTGGTGGTGATCGGGCCTTGCTCGATCCACGATCCGGCAGCGGCGCTCGAGTACGCAGCCAGGCTTGCGGGCGAACGAAAGCGCCACGAGGGAGAGCTCGAGGTGCTGATGCGCGTGTACTTCGAGAAGCCCCGCACCACGGTGGGCTGGAAGGGCCTGATCAACGACCCGTACATGAACGGCAGCTTCCGCATCAACGAGGGGCTGCGCATTGCGCGCGACCTGCTGGTGAAGATAAACGCGGGAGGCGTGCCCGCGGGCTGCGAGTTCCTCGACGTGATCTCGCCGCAATATCTCGGCGACCTCGTGTCCTGGGGCGCGATCGGCGCCCGCACCACCGAGTCGCAGGTGCACCGCGAGCTCGCCTCCGGGCTGTCGGCCGCCGTCGGCTTCAAGAACGGCACCGACGGCAACGTGCGCATCGCGGTGGATGCGATCCTTGCCGCGCGGCAGAAGCACCATTTCCTGTCGGTGCACAAGAGCGGGCAGGTGGCGATCGTGCAGACGCGCGGCAACGCCGATTGCCACATCATCCTGCGTGGCGGCAAGTCGCCGAACTTCGATGCTGCGAGCGTGCGGGCGGCATGCGCGGAACTCGAGAAGGCGAAGCTGTCCTGCAGGCTGATGATCGATTGCTCGCATGCCAATGCCGCCAAGGTCTACAAGCGCCAGCTGGACGTGGCCGGCGACGTCGCCAGGCAGATCGAGGGCGGCGAGCGCTGCGTCATCGGCGCGATGGTGGAGTCGAACCTGGTCGAGGGCCGGCAGGACCTGGTCGAGGGCGCGCCGCTGCGCTACGGGCAGAGCGTCACCGACGGCTGCCTGGGCTGGGACGACTCTGTGCGCCTGCTGGACGAACTGGCCGGCGCGGTGAAGCGCCGCCGCAGGAAGACGAAGCGCTGAGGCGGGCGCTGGTGCCCTGGGGCATAATGCCAGCGAGGCGCCATGGCTGACCGTCCCCCTCAACTCGCCCACCTGGAAGCGCTTGGAGACGCCACTCGCTTCTCCGGCCAGATCCACGCGCTGATCCCGAAGTGCGCGCTGCTGGAGAACTTCTCGCCGGCCGAGGTACGCCTGCTGGCGCATTTCATGACCGTCTACAGCGCGCCCGCGGGCACCGAGATCATCCGCGAGGGCGATGGCGGCGATTTCATGCTGATGGTCATCGAAGGCAAGGTGGACGTGACGCGGCGCGACCGCTGGAACGCGCCGCAGCTGATTGCCGAGGTCGAGCCAGGCAAGACGCTGGGAGAGATGTCGATGATCGACGGCGAGGCGCGATTCGCCAGCTGCACTGCATCGGAGCCGACGCTGATCGCGGTGCTCGACCGCGAGAGCCTTGCGCGCATCATCGTCGAGCAGCCGATGCTCGGCGCGAAGATCCTCATGGAACTGGTACTGATGCTGTCGCAGCGGCTGCGCGCCACCGGCTCGCGGCTGATGGAAGCGCTGGACGACAAGGCCAGGGAGGCCTCGGGCCTGCACTGAATCATGGCCTGACCGTCCCCGCGCTGTAAGCTTTGCCCGCCAGGCGCGACAAAGCGACGAAGCAACAAACAGGAAATCCGCATGCACGCCACCCTTCCGCTCCTGCGCCAGCACGGCTTTCCATCGCTTCTTCGCCGTGGCATCGAGACCCTGCAGATCAACATCGGCTATCGCTGCAACCAGGCGTGCCTGCACTGCCATGTGAATGCGGGCCCGACCCGGACCGAGGCGATGTCACGGGACACGCTCGCCGACGTGCTGGCATTCGTCGGCGTGTCGGGCGTGCGGCGGCTGGACATCACCGGCGGCGCGCCCGAGCTGCACCCGCACTTCCGCGAGCTGGTGCAGCGGGCGCGGGACCTCGGCGTGCACGTGATGGACCGCTGCAACCTGACGATCCTGGACGAGCCTGGACAGGAAGACCTCGCCGAGTTCCTTGCCGCTCAGCAGGTGGAGGTGGTCGCGTCGCTGCCCTGCTACTCCGAGGACAACGTCGACCGCCAGCGCGGCAAGGGCGTGTTCGACAGGAGCATCCGCGGGCTGCGTCGCCTGAATTCACTCGGCTACGGCGTTGCCGGGAGCGGGCTGGTGCTGAACCTCGTCTACAACCCGCAGGGGCCGTCGCTGCCGCCGCCGCAGGCGCAGCTCGAAGCCGACTACAGGCGCATCCTGGGCGATGAACACGGCGTTGTCTTCAACACCCTGCACGCGATGGCGAACATGCCGATCCAGCGCTTTGGCTCGACGCTGGTGACCAAGGGCCAGTTCAACGACTACATGGCGCTGCTGCGCGGTTCGCACCGCGACGAGAACCTGGACGCAGTGATGTGCAGATCGCTGGTGTCGGTGGACTGGGAAGGTTACGTCTACGACTGCGACTTCAACCAGATGCTCGGCCTGCCGCTGCGCATCGAGGGGCGCCGCAGGGTACAACTGTCCGAGCTGATCGGCCGCGACCTTGCAGGCAACCCGATCGCGGTGCGCGACCACTGCTATGGCTGCACCGCGGGACAGGGCTCCTCCTGCGGTGGCGCGCTGGATGCCTGAAGGCGCGCAGCCAGGGCGCGACTGTCCGCTCGCCTACGGCTACGGTGCGGGCGCACTCGCGGCGCCGGCGTCGACGCGCGCGGAGACGCTGATCGTTGCGGGCGGGCTGTACGGCAACGTGTTCGCGATTGAGCGCCTGCTCGAGCGCTTCGATGCCGAGCCCGGCGACAAGGTGCTGGTGTTCAACGGCGACTTCCACTGGTTCGACGTCGCGGCGGAGGATTTTCACCGCGTCACCGAAGTCGCGCTTGCGCACACCGCGACGCGCGGGAATGTCGAGACCGAGCTTGCCGATCCGGCCGCCGGGGCAGGCTGCGGTTGCGGCTACCCGGCGTTCGTCGACGACGGCGTGGTCGAGCGATCCAACCGCATCATGGAGCGGCTGCGCGCGACCGCGGCCGGGTTTCCCGCGCTGTCGGCGCGGATGATGGCGCTGCCGATGTACGCGGTCGCCGAGGTGGGCGGCGAGCGCGTGGGAATCGTGCACGGCGATGCGGGGTCGCTCGCCGGCTGGGGTTTCTCGCAGGAAGTGCTCGGCACCGTCGCCGGCGTGGACGCGGCGCGAAGGGCGATCGATGCCGCGGGCGTGCGCGTATTCGCATCCAGCCACTCGTGCCTGCCGGTGCTGCAGCAGGTGGGCGAGGCGCTGATTGCCAACAATGGCGCGGCCGGAATGCCGAACTTCCGCGGCAGCCGCTACGGCGTCGCGACGCGCATCTCGGTGCGGCCCTGTGCCGATGCGTTGTATGGCGCGCGCAGCGGCGCGCTGCACGTGGACGCGGTCGCGCTCCACTACGATGCGGATGCGTGGGAGCGCCGCTTCCTGGAGCAGTGGCCGTCCGGATCGGATGCGCATGTCTCGTACCACGAGCGCATCGTCAGCGGCCCGCGCTACGAGCACGGCGAGGCGCTGCGGGTGGATTTGAAGAGGGCGGCTTGAGCCGGACGAGGCTCCTCGTCGTCGCCGCGATCGCGGTGGCGATCACGCTGTACTTCGCGCTGGACCTCGGTCGCTACCTGCAGCTGGATTACTTCCAGCGACTGCACCAGGAAAGTCCCTTGCGTACCGCGGCGATCTACTTCGCGGTCTATGTCGCCGTGACCTCGCTGTCGATTCCGGGCGCGGCGATCCTGACGCTCGCAGGCGGGGCGCTGTTCGGCCTGGCCTGGGGAACGTTGCTGATCTCCTTCGCGTCAACGATAGGTGCGACGCTGGCCTTCCTGGTCTCGCGCTTCCTGCTGCGCGACTGGGTCCAGGCGCGCTTCGGCGACAAGCTGAAACCGGTCAACGAGGGCGTCGAGAAGGAAGGGGCCTTCTACCTCTTTGCGCTGCGGCTGGTGCCGGCCTTCCCGTTTTTCGTCATCAACCTTGTGATGGGGCTCACGCCGCTCAGGACCTGGACCTTCTACTGGGTGAGCCAGCTCGGCATGCTGGCGGGCACCGTGGTCTACGTGTACGCGGGCACGCAGCTCGGCGAGTTCAGGGTTTCGGCGGGCCTGCTGGGCGCCTTCGCGCTGCTCGGCGTGTTCCCGCTCGTGGCGAAGAAGGCGCTCGACGCGCTGAAGGCGAGGCGCGTCTACGCCCCCTGGGCGGCGCGCCGGCCGGCGAAGTTCGACCGCAACCTGGTGGTGATCGGCGCCGGCTCCGCCGGACTGGTCACCGCGTATATCGCTGCCGCGGTGAAGGCGAAGGTCACCCTCGTCGAACGCGACCGCATGGGCGGCGATTGCCTCAACACCGGATGCGTGCCTTCGAAGGCGCTGATCAGGACCGCGCGCGTGCTGGCGACGATCCGCCGTGCAGGGGAGTTCGGGCTCAGGGACGCGGGCGCCAGCGTTGACTTCGCCGCGGTGATGGAGCGGGTGCAGCGCGTGGTGCGCGAGGTCGCGCCGCATGATTCGGTGGAGCGCTACACCCAGCTCGGCGTCGAGTGCCTGCAGGGCGACGCAAGGATCGTGTCGCCGTGGGAGCTCGAGATCCGCGACCAGGCCGGCGGCACCCGGCGCCTGACCACCCGCGCGATCGCGATCGCGGCGGGGGCGCGGCCGTTCGTGCCGCCGATTCCCGGGCTGGACGCGGTGGGCTGCCTTACGTCGGATACGGTGTGGAACCTGCGCACGCTGCCGGCACGGCTGGTCGTGCTGGGCGGCGGGCCGATAGGGTCCGAACTGGCGCAGGCCTTTGCGCGGCTGGGGTCGAAGGTGACGCAGGTCGAGCTGCTGCCGCGGCTGCTGGTGCGGGAGGATCCGGAAATCTCTGACATGGTGATGGGGCGGTTCCGCGCCGAAGGCATCGACGTGCGGGTGAACCACAAGGCGAAGCGCTTCATGGTGGTCGACGGCCGCAAGACCCTGGTCTGCGAGCACGAGGGGAGCGACGTCAGCATCGAGTTCGACGAGGTCCTGTGCGCGGTGGGCCGCGTGGCGAACACCGGGGGCTACGGGCTGGAAGAACTCGGCATCCCGCTGACGAAGGCGCGCACCATCGAGACCAACGAGTTCCTGCAGACGAAGTATCCGAACATCTATGCCTGCGGCGATGTCGCCGGCCCGTACCAGTTCACGCACGTCGCTGCGCACCAGGCCTGGTACGCGTCGGTCAACTCCCTCTTCGGCGCCTTCAGGCGCTTTCGCGCCGACTACTCGGTGATTCCCTGGGCGACGTTCACCGATCCGGAGGTCGCGCGCGTGGGGCTGAACGAGACCGAGGCGAAGGAGCGCAACATCCCCCATGAAGTTTCGGTCTACGGCATCGACGACCTCGATCGCGCGATCGCCGATGGTGACGCGCACGGGCTGGTCAAGGTGCTGACCGTGCCCGGCAAGGACAGGATCCTTGGCGCCACCATCGCGGGCGAACACGCCGGGGACCTGATCGCGGAGTTCGTCACCGCGATGCGCCACGGCCTGGGGCTGAACAAGATCCTCGGCACCATCCATATCTACCCGACGCTCGCCGAGGCGAACAAGTACGCCGCCGGCGTGTGGAAGAAATCGCACGCGCCGCAGGGGCTGCTGCGCAGGGTCGAGCGCTTCCACGCCTGGATGAGGGGTTGAACATGAGACTGCTGCTCGCGTTGCTGCTCGCGTTCTGCGCTGTCCCGGCGCTTGCGCAGTTCGACCATTCGCACGCGGCCTGGGACACGCTGCTGCGCAAGCACGTCGTCGTCGTATCCGGCGGCAAGGCATCGCAACTGCGGTATGCGGAGCTGGCAAAGGATCGCGCGACACTGAAGGCATACCTCGACAGCCTGTCCAAGGTGAGCGAGGCGGAGTTCAACGGCTGGACCAGGGCGCAGCGCATGGCGTTCCTGATCAACGCCTACAACGCCTTCATGGCGGAGAAGATCCTGACGCGTTACCCGGACATCCGCTCGGTATGGAATTTCGGCAAGATTTTCGGCAATCCGTTCAAGGATCGCTTCTTCAAGCTGTTCGGCCGGGAATTCTCGCTCGATGGCATCGAGCACGACACGCTGCGCAAGCCCGGCGCCTACGATGAGGTGCGCATCCACTACGCGGTGAATTGCGCGTCGGTCGGCTGCCCGATGCTGCGCGAGGAGGCGTACGTGGCCGAGCGACTGGAGCGGCAGCTCGAGGCGCAGGCGGTGCGCTTCCTGTCGGATCGCAGCCGCAACCGTGCGGTCGGCGGCAAGCTCGAGGTGTCGATGATCTTCAACTGGTACAGCGTGGACTGGGAAAGCGGCTACGCCGGAATCGGTTCGCGGGAGCAGTACTTCGCAAGGTACGCGAATCTGCTCGCAGAGGGCGCCGAGGATCGAAGACTGGTTGCCGCAGGCAAGGCGCCGATCTCGCACCTGGAATACGACTGGGCGCTGAACGACGCGGCGAAGTAGCGTGCTCTCGGTCGTCATGCCGGTGCTGAACGAGGCACGCATCGTGCGCGAAGCGCTCGAGCGGCTGCAGCCATTGCGCGCACGGGGGGTCGAGCTCATCGTCGTCGACGGCGGCAGTGCCGACGCGACGCCGGCGCTTGCCGCGCCGCTCGCCGACCGCGTGATCCACGCGGCGCGTGGTCGTGCGGCACAGATGAATGCCGGCGCCGCGCTCGCGCGCGGCGACGTGCTGCTGTTCCTGCACGCCGATACCCGCCTGCCCGCGGATGCCGATCGCCTGGTGGCGGGCCACGCCTGGGGCCGCTTCGACGTGCGCATCGACTCGCGCTCGCCCATGCTGCGGCTGGTCGCGTCGATGATGAACCTGCGCTCGCGCATCACCCGCATCGCCACCGGCGACCAGGCGATCTTCGCCACGGCGGACTTCTTCCGCCAGGCAGGCGGCTTTCCCGACATCGCGCTGATGGAGGACATCGCCTTCAGTGCGCGCGCGCGGCGCTTCGCGCGCCCGGCCTGCCTGCGCGAACGCGTGACGACCTCCGCGCGGCGCTGGGAGAAGCACGGCGTGCTGCGCACCATCGCGCTGATGTGGCGGCTGCGGCTCGCGTACTTCATGGGCGCCGAACCCGCGGAACTGGCACGCCGCTATGCGCAGCAGGACTGAGGCCTCGGTCGTCGTCATCGTGTTTGCCAAGGCGCCGCTGCCCGGCCGCGTGAAGACGCGCCTCGCACCGCTGCTCGGGCCACAGGGCGCGGCACGACTGCAGGCGCGGCTCATCCGTCGCGCGCTGGCGACGGCGCGCGCGGCGGACTGCGGCGACGTGCAACTGTGCTGCGCGCCGCACCGCAGGTTCGCGTTCTTCGAGCGCTGCGGGCGCCTGCCGCGCGTAAGCCTCACCGCGCAGGGCGGCGGCGACCTGGGCGCGCGCATGCACCGCGCGCTGCAGCGTGGCCTGCGTACGCATCGCGCCGCGCTCCTGATCGGCTCCGACTGCCCGGCACTGCGCCCCGGCGACCTGCGTGCCGCGGCGCGCGCGCTGCGCGACGGCGCCGACGCCGTGTTTGCCCCGACCGAGGACGGCGGCTATGCGCTGGTGGGTGCGTCCCGCGTGTCGAAACGCATGTTCGCGCGCGTGGACTGGGGAACCGCGTCGGTGATGCGCCAGACGCGCCAGCGCCTGCGCGCGCTCGGCTGGCGCTGGCGCGAGCTGCGGCGCGTCTGGGATGTCGACCGGCCCGAGGATCACGCGCGCCTCGTGCGCTCGCGGCTGCTGCGGCGCCCGCCATGATGCGGCGACGCCACTTCCTCGCTGCTGCCGCCGCCGCCGTGCTGCATCCGCGCGCGGCACTGGCGCTGGCGCCGCTGCATGCGATGCGCTTCTCGGCGCTGCAGCCTGGCGCGCCGCTGCCGGCGGAACTGAAGACCTATGCGTTCGAGAACCAGCCGCGCCACACGCAGTACGCGCTGGTTGCCGACGCCGGGCGCACCGTGCTGCGCGCACGCGCGGAAGCCTCCACGTCCGGCCTGATCCGCGAACTGCGCGTCGATCCTGCCACGCATCCGCTGCTCGCCTGGAGCTGGAAAGCGATGCGGCTGGTGGACAGGGGCGACCTGGCGACGAAGGATGGCGATGATTTCGCGGTGCGCCTGTATGCCACCTTCGACCTCGACACCGCGCTGCTGTCGGCGGCGGATCGCATGAAGGTGGGCCTCGCCCGCATGATCTACGGCGACCGCGTGCCGGTGGCGGCGCTGTGCTACGTCTGGGATGCGCGTGCGCCGGTGGGCACGATCGCGCCGAATGCCTATACCGATCGGGTTCGCATGGTCGTGGTCGACAGCGGCCCGGCGAAGCTCGGCACCTGGGTGCGCCACCAGCGCGATGTCGCGGCCGACTTCCGCCGGGCGTTCGCGCTGGAGCCACCAGCCGTGAACGCCGTGATCCTCGCCAGCGATACGGACAACACCGGGGAGTCGACCGAGGCGTACTACGGCGACGTCAGCTTCAGACCGCGCCCGCCTTCCTGAGCAGTTCGGCGATGCTCTGCGCAATGACGCGGTAGCCATCGGCATTGGGGTGGATCGGGTCGGACTTCAGCGCGCCGTCCTTCAGCACGCGGCCGATGATGCCGCCCTCGTAGGGAATGCCGAATTCCTCGGCGATCTCGGCGTAGAACGCGGGCGGGCTCACGGTGAAACCGGGCTCAGGCGTGCCGACCAGCACCACCGCGACGCCGCGCGACTGCGCCAGCCGCACCATGGCGCGCAGGTTCTCCGCCGCCTTCTCCTTCGGTTGCCGGCGCAGGAAATCATTGCCGCCATGGCAGAGGATGAGCAGTGCCGGTGCATGTTCGTCCAGCGCAGCGGGAAGCCGGGCTAGGCCCGAGGCGCTCACCTCGCCGGGGACGCCTGCGCGGACCACCGTGCGGCCGATCATTTGCGCGAGCCGCGCCGGATAGCTTTCCTCCTCGCGCGCGCCAGTGCCGAAGGTCAGGCTGTCGCCGAACGCAAGGACGACGGCATCGCCTGAAAGCCTGGGCAGGGATACCGGCTTGCTGCAGGCTGACACTGCGAAAATGGCCAGTGCAGCCGCGATGATGGCGAACACGCGCATGCTAGACTGTACGCGAACTGTACCCTATCAAGGAACTGCGCAGGCTGTGCCGTCAAGCGTGGCATGGCGCGGGAGCTGGCACCGTGGAGGCGGCATGAAAATCAAGGCGCCCAAGGACTTCTGGGCTGGGCTGATGTTCATCGCGTTCGGCGCGGCATTCATGATAATCGCGCTCAAGGACTACCAGTTGGGTTCGGCGGTGCGCATGGGCCCGGGCTACTTCCCGACCATGCTCGGCGGCCTGCTGGTCGTGCTCGGGTCGCTCGTCGTGTTCACGTCGCTCGTGGTCAGCGGGCCCAAGGTGCCCAAGTTCCATTTCAGGCCGATGATCTTCGTCCTCGGCGGCTGCCTTGCGTTCGCCTACCTGCTCAAGCCCGCCGGCGTGATGCTGTCGGTCATCCTGCTGGTCTTCATCAGTGCGCTCGGCGGCCACGAGTTCAAGTGGAAGGAAATCCTGCTGCTCGGCGTGTGCCTCGCGGTGTTCGCGGTGATCGTCTTCGTGAAGGGGCTGACGCTGCCCTTCCCGATCTGCCCCGAGTTCCTCGAAGACCACTGCCGGTTCTAGGGGGCGACGATGGAAGGCATGTTCGGCAACCTGCTGCTCGGCTTCACCGTCGCGGCGCAGCCATTCAACCTGATGATGTGTTTTCTCGGCGTCGTCCTCGGCACGCTGATCGGCGTGCTGCCCGGGGTCGGCCCGGTGGCGACGATTGCCATGCTGCTGCCGATCACGTTCAACCTGGACCCGATCGCCGCGCTGATCATGCTCGCCGGCATCTACTACGGCGCGCAGTATGGCGGCTCGACGACGGCGATCCTCGTCAACCTGCCCGGGGAGTCCTCGTCGGTGGTCACCTGCCTGGACGGCTACCAGATGGCGCGCCGCGGTCGTGCAGGGCCGGCGCTGGCGACCGCAGCGATAGGCTCGTTCTTCGCCGGCAGCGTGGCGACGATGGTGATTGCCATGTTCGCGCCGCCGCTGGCGGAGGTGGCGCTGAAGTTCGGCCCGGCGGAGTACTTCTCGCTGATGGTGCTGGGCCTGATCTCTGCCGTGGTGCTGGCGCACGGCTCGGTACTGAAGGCGATCTGCATGATCCTGCTCGGGCTGTTGCTGGGCATCATCGGCACGGACGTGAACTCCGGCGTGCTGCGCTACTCGTTCGGCATCGCCGAGCTGTCCGACGGCATCGGCTTCGTTACCGTGGCGATGGGCATGTTCGGCATCGCCGAAATCGTCAGCAACCTCGAGCAGAAGGAAAAGCGCGAGGTCTTCACCAGCAAGGTCGGCCGGCTGATGCCGTCGAAGGAAGACTTCAAGCGCATGGCGCCGTCGATCGTGCGCGGCACCATGCTCGGGTCGGCGCTCGGCATCCTGCCTGGCGGCGGCGCGCTGCTTTCGTCGTTCGCGTCCTATACGCTGGAAAAGAAGGTGTCGAAGCATTCGGCGGAGTTCGGCCAGGGCGCCATCGAGGGTGTCGCCGGCCCCGAATCCGCGAACAATGCGGGCGCGCAGACCTCGTTCATCCCGCTGCTGACGCTCGGGATCCCGGGCAACGTGGTGATGGCGCTGATGATCGGCGCGATGATGATCCAGGGCATCGCGCCGGGACCTCAGGTGATGACCGAGAAGCCGCAGCTGTTCTGGGGAATGATCGCTTCGATGTGGATCGGCAACCTGATGCTGGTGGTGCTGAACCTGCCGATGATCGGCCTGTGGATCAAGCTGCTGACGGTGCCTTACCGGCTGCTTTTCCCGTCGATCCTCGTCTTCATGGCGGTGGGGGTGTTCAGCCTGTCGAACAACCCGTGGGACGTGCTGATGATGTCGGTGTTCGGCATCCTCGGCTGGATCTGCGTGAAGCTCGAGTGCGAACCCGCGCCGATGATCCTTGGATTCATCCTCGGGCCGCTGATGGAGGAGAACCTGCGACGGGCGATGCTGCTGTCCCGAGGTGACCCCACGGTGTTCATCGATCCGGTCAACAAGCCGATCTCGTTCGGCTTCCTCGTCGCCTCCGCGATCCTGCTGCTCATCGTATCGCTGCCAAACATCCGCAAGAAGCGCGAGGAGGCGTTCGTCGAATGAAGGCGCTGTCGGCGGTCGCCACGGCGATCCTCGTCGCCAGCGCGGGCATCGCCCAGGCGCAGGGCTGGCCTTCGAAGCGGGTGTCCATCGTCGTGCCCTATCCGCCTGGCGGCCCGGTGGACGTGTCGGCACGCCTGCTCGCGCCGAAGCTGCAGGCCGCGCTAGGACAGCCGGTGGTCGTCGAGAACAAGCCGGGTGCCGGCGGCAACATCGGCGCCGACTTCGTCGCCAGGAGCGCACCGGACGGCCATGTGCTCGTCATGGGGGCGATCGCCACGCATGCGATCAATCCCGCGCTGCTGCCGAGCATGCCCTACGATCCGATCGCCGACTTCCGGCACGTGGCGCTGGTGGTACAGGTGCCGAACGTGCTGGTGGTCAATCCGGAGCTGAAGGCATCGAGCGTGCAGGAGCTCGTGGCGCTGGCGAAATCCAGGCCGGGCAAGCTCGACTTCGCGTCGGGTTCGACCGGCTCGACCGGACACCTGGCGGGAGAGCTGTTCAAGACCATGACCGGCACCTACATGGTGCATATCCCGTACAAGGGCGCGCCGGCGGCCGCCGCCGACGTGATCGGCGGGCGCGTGCACCTCATGTTCGACAACATGGCCAGCGCGCTGCCACACGTGAAATCGGGCAAGCTGCGTGCGCTTGCCGTGACGACCATCGCGCGCTCGGATTTCATGCCGCAACTGCCCACGCTGGACGAGTCGGGACTGAAGGGCTTCGACATGACCACCTGGTGGGGCGTGATGGCACCCGGGAAGACGCCTGAGCCGGTGGTGCAGCGCCTGAATGCCGAGATCCAGAAGGCAATGGCGGCGCCGGACGTGAGTTCCAAGCTGCGCGCCATGGGCTCGGCTGCGCCGTCGGCGCGTACGCCGCAGGCCTTTACCGCCTTCGTCGAGCAGGAACGCAAGCTGTACGCCAGGCTGGTGAAGATGTCGGGCGCGAAGCCCGACTGAGCTACCGGCGGCGCCTTGCCGCCGGCTGCGCGGCTACAGTACCGCGATGGTCTGCACTTCGATCAGGAAGGGCTCCTGCACCAGCCTGTCCACCATCAGCAGCGTGTTCGGCGGGTACTTGGCGTCCGGAAACATCTTCGGAAACTCGCGCAGGCGCCACTGCATGAACCTGGGAATGTCCTGCGAATGCACCAGGTAGGTGGTGAACTGCACCACGTTGCCCCAGCCCGCGCCCGCGGACTTGAGGGCGGTGCCGACCATCGAGAAGACGCCGCTGCACTGCTCGTCGAAGGTCTCGCCCGGCGCCAGCATGCCCGCGATATAGAGCGTCTCCGCGGCATTCCTGACCCGCGTCATGTGGCAGTACTGACCCAGGGGCTTGCCCAGCGCTTCCACGTTCTCGATTCTGATGTCGGCCACTTTCAGTCTTCCTTCCGTCTTGGGGTTCGGGGTTTCTTGCGTGCGGCGATCTGCGCCTTCACGGTACTTACCAGCAGGTGTCGCTCGACCGGCTTCACCAGGTAGGCGTTTGCGCCCACCGCCTTGCACAGGTCCATGGTCTTGTGATCCGACAGCACCGAAACGACGATCACCGGGGTCGACGTGTTGGGCGATGAGGCGCGCACCTGCTTCAGCACCTCGACGCCGCCGATTCCCGGCATCATGAGGTCGAGCAGGATGGCGTCGTAGGCGTAGTTTCCCGCGAGCCTGAGCGCCTGTTCCGATGTGCCGGCGAGCACCACTTCGACGCGCAGGTCGTGCGACAGGATCTTGGCGAGCAGCAGCCGCGTCGATTCCTCGTCGTCGACGATGAGGACGCGGTGGCGGACCGGCGCATCATGCTTCGCGGCGCTCAAGGACTCGCTCCCGCTACCAGTGCCTGACGCATGGGCCGGAGAATAGCACCGGCCCCGTGGGTGCACCGGTCGGGGATCCGCCCCTGGGCTCCAGGCTCACCGCAAGCGCCGGCACGTCGCCCAGCGACTCGTCCGCCGGCGCGTGCAGCGCGAGCTTCAGCTTGTCGCCGGCCGCGAGCACGCCCAGCGACCTTGGCGCCTTGCCGCTGGGCAGCGCCCACAATTCCAGGCTGCCGCCATCGACGTGTATCGACTTGTCCAGCGTCTTCACGAACAGCTGTGTCGAATCGCGCGCGGCGGAGGCCAGCAGCACCGGCTTTTGCGTCTTCGCGTCGCTCAGCACGGCAATGTAGGCGGCGCCGAGCGCGCCTGATGGCGCCCGCACCAGCACTGGCGGGGGCGCCTCTGCCTGCCGCGGCGGCATGACGATGGCGAGGACGAGCAGCGCGGCCGCCATGCCGCTGGCGGCGAGCCCGAGGCTGCGCCACAGAACGAGGCTGTTCCACAGGGTGCGCGCAGCAGGCGCCGCAGGCGCGGTGTGCGCGCCGGTACGCGACGCTACGGCCTCCCAGACGCGCGCGGGCGCCGGTCGCTCAGGCACCGCGACGCTCATCGGCAGGATGCGCGCATCCCATTCCGCGACCTTGCGGCGAAGTGCTGCATCCTCGCGCATCCAGCGGGCAAAGCGCGCGCGCGCCGGGCCACGCAGCGTGCCGAGTACGTACTCGGCGGCAAGCCGATCCTGCAGCATGGGGTTCTGTTTCCAGTTCATGCCGCGTCCAGGCAGGTCTTCAGGCGCGCAAGTCCCCGCCGCACCCAGGTCTTCACGCTGCCAAGCGGCTGCTGCAGCCGTGCGGCAATCTCCGCATGCGACAGGCCGTCGAAGAACGCAAGCGCGATGGCCTGGCGCTGCTTCGCCTCGAGCCCCTCGAGGCAGCGCCGTACCGCCGCGGCATCCGCCGAGCGCTCCAGCTGCGCGAGTGGTCCGGGGACGTCGCTCTCGGTGGCATCGGCAATGGCGTCGTCCACGTCGGCAAGCTCGAGCACCGGCCGCCTGAGCCAGTCCAGGCAACGATTGCGCACGATGCTTGTCATCCAGGTCATGGGTTGCGCCAGACCGGGCGCGTAGTCCCCAGCGTGGTGCCAGATGCTTACGTAGCAGTCCTGCAGCACCTCTTCCGCCCAGTCGTCTCTGCGCAATATACGGGCGGCGACCGCAAACAGTTTCGACGAGGTGGCGCGATAGAGCCGCTCGAACGCGGCGTGGTCGTGCAGGGCACAGGCCGAGAGCAGGGCGGCGAGCTCCTGCTGCGGGCCGGGACTCATGCGGCGTTCGGCGGGTCCGAGCGATCGTGGCGCCAGAGCACGTCGCCGCCGCCTGCCTGGCGGTTGATGGCGCGCCCTAGCACGAACAGCAGGTCAGACAGCCGGTTCAGGTACTTCAGCCCCAGCGGGCCGAGGTCCTCGTGGCGCGACAGCGCCACCAGCGAGCGCTCGGCGCGCCGGCATACCGTGCGCGCCAGGTGCGCAAGCGCGCCGGCGCGCGTGCCGCCGGGCAGGATGAATTCCTTCAGCGGCTCGAGGCCGGCGTTGAACTCCTCGAGCAGGCCGTCCAGGCGCAGCACGTGCGCCTCGGTGAGCATGCGGTGTCCGGGTATGCAGGTTTCGCCGCCGAGGTCGAAAAGGTCGTGCTGTATGGCCACCAGCGCCTGGCGTATCGTCTGCGGAAGCTCTTCCGCCAGCAGCACGCCGAGGAGCGAGTTCAGTTCGTCGATGTCGCCCAGCGCGCGGATGCGCGGGCTTTCCTTCGGCACGCGCGCGCCGTCACCGAGGCCGGTTTCACCGGCATCGCCGGTGCGCGTCGCGATTTTCGATAAACGGTGGCCCATGGGGAGGCGGGATTATATGCCCCGGAGCGCATTCACTTCCTGCGCCGTACTTCGCTCTCGAACGATCCCCGCGCCAGCGTCGTCACCACCGTTTCGCCCTCGGCGATCTGCGCGGCATCGAGCAGTACGTCGCCGCGGGCGTTTCGCGTCAGGCTGTAGCCGCGCGCGAGCACCGCACCCGGGTCGAGGTTGGACAGGCCGGAGCGCAGCCGCGCCAGGTCGTGGCGCGCCGACTCGAGCGCGTGCCGCGCCGCGGCAGCGACGCGGGCCGCGAGCTGTGCGACCAGTTGCGCCGAGCCGCGCAGCCTGTCGCGCGGATGCACCAGCCGGCGCGCGAGCGCATCGGTGCGCTGCCAGCCGTACTCGATCACGCGCGCCGTGCCGCGGGAAAGCCTCAGTGCCAGTTCGGCTGCGCGCGCGACCAGCGCCTCGCGCGAGGGGCTGACGCGCTCCGCGGCGGCGGTCGGTGTCGGCGCGCGCTCGTCCGCGGCGAAATCGGCGATGGTGAAATCGGTCTCGTGGCCGACCCCGACCACCACCGGGATCGCGCTCGCGCGGATCGCGCGCGCCACCGCTTCCTCGTTGAATTGCCACAGGTCCTCGATCGAACCGCCGCCGCGCACCAGCAGAATCACGTCCACTTCGGCCCTGCGGCTTGCGGTCTCGAGCATCGCCGCGATCTTCGCCGCCGCGCCTTCGCCCTGCACCGGCGCCGGGTACACGATCACCGGTATCGACGGGTTGCGCCGCGCGAGCGTGCTGAGCACGTCGCGCAGCGCGGCCGCGGCAAGCGAGGTCACCACGCCGATGGCGCGGGGAAACTCCGGTAGCGGGCGCTTTTCGGCGGCATCGAAGAGGCCCTCCTGCTCCAGCTTTGACTTCAGCTTGAGGAAACGCTCGTAGAAGGGGCCGAGCCCGGCCTCGCGCATGGTCTCCACGCTGAGCTGAAACCGCCCCCTCGGTTCGTACATGGTGGCGAGCGCACGTACCTGCACCCTGGCGCCATCGCGTGGCTGCCAGCCCAGGTGCGCGGCGCGATTGCGCCACATGACGCAGTCGACCTGCGCCTGCTCATCCTTGAGCGAGAAGTAGACGTGGCCGGAAGCGGCCGGGCGCCAGCCCGAGATCTCTCCTGCCACCCACATCAGCGGGAAGCGCGACTCGATGGTGTCCCGCACGCTGCGCACCAGCGCCGAAACGCTCACCACCTGGCTCAGTTCCGGCGGCAAGGACAGGCTCCGTCGCGAGTTCGCATGATCATATCTATCCACACGTGTCAATTCATCGGCCATGCGCGCACGGGAAACTCGTACGGATGCCGATTCTTATCCATAAGCTTCTGTTTCCGGAAACAAATCGCCCGCCTTTTTTTTGATCGACCCCAAGGGCGAATGCCATCTGGCCCCGCCTTTGCCGGCTCTCCAAAGACAATCCACAAACTTATCCACAGCTTTTGTGGATAAGGGCGC
This sequence comes from uncultured Enterobacteriaceae bacterium, assembly GCA_964612335.1. Lineage (GTDB taxonomy): Bacteria > Pseudomonadota > Gammaproteobacteria > Burkholderiales > SG8-39 > CAZTDU01. Next base: position 18,431 of record CAZTDU010000017.1, read on the forward strand.
CGGCATACCGGGCGAACGCTATTCTGATACAGTTCGGCGAGAAAAAATTCGCGAGGAACGCGTTGTTAGCCATCATCCAAGCAGCCGGCTGGCCCATCTGGCCGCTTCTTCTTGCCTCGGTTGTCGCCGTGGCGCTGATCATCGAGCGCTTCGTCACCCTGCGCGATGCCAAGATCATCCCTCCCGAGCTGCTTGACCAGGTGCTGCAGGTCTACCAGCGGCAGGGCATCAACGAGGATGTGCTGAACAAGCTGGCGCAGGATTCTCCGCTTGGCCAGGTGCTAGCCGCGGGCCTGCGCAACTACAAGGGCTCGCGCTACGTCATGAAGGACGCCATCGAGGAGGCCGGCCGCGCGGTCGCGCACAACCTCGAGCGCTTCCTGACCACACTCGGCACCATCGCGACGGCGGCGCCGCTGCTGGGACTGTTCGGCACCGTAATCGGCATGATCGAGATCTTCGGCTCGCAGTCTCCCGGCGGCACCAACCCGCAGCAGCTTGCCTACGGCATCTCGATCGCGCTGTACAACGCCGCGTTCGGCATCGGCATCGCGATCCCGGCGCTGATCTTCTACCGCCATTTCAAGAACAAGGTCGACGGCTTCGTCGTGCAGATGGAGCAGGCCGCCGCCCGGCTGGTGGACATCGTCCATGGCGAGCGCATGCCGGGCCAGTCACCGCAGCAGGGCTAGGGCGGCAGCTTGGACTTCCGCAGGGGCAAGGGCAGGGAAGAGATCGAGATAAACCTCGTTCCCTTCATCGATGTGCTGATGGTGATCCTGATCTTCCTGATGATCACCACGACCTACTCCAAGTACACCGAACTGCAGATCAACCTGCCGACGGCGGACGCCGAAAGGCAGCTCGAGCGCCCCAATGAGGTCAGCGTGCTGGTCAATGCCCAGGGACAGTACGTCGTCAACAAGACGCCGGTGACCTTTTCCTCGATCGAGCAATTCGCGGCGGAACTGAGGCGGGCGGGCGAGGGCACGAAGGACCCGATCGTCATCATCAGCGCCGATGCGCAGTCCACGCACCAGTCGGTGGTGCGCGTCATGGAGGCCGCGCGTCTGGCCGGCCTCACCCAGATCACCTTCACCACGCAGTCGACCAAGTAGTCCTGCAGTCCCTCGCCAAGCACTGGTACCGCCGCACCGCGCTGGCACTGGCGCTGTGGCCGGCGAGCGTGGTGTTCCGCGCGATCGTGTGCTTGCGCCGCGCCGCCTACCGGCTGCGCATCCTGTCCAGCTATCGCGCGTCCGTGCCGGTCATCGTGGTGGGAAACATCGTCGCCGGGGGCAGTGGCAAGACGCCGCTGGTGCTGTGGATCGCCGAGTTCCTCAAGCGCAAGGGCTGGAACCCGGCGATCGTGTCGCGAGGCTACGGCGTGAAGATCGACGCGCCGCGAGCGGCGACCATCCTTTCCGAGGCTTCCGAGGTGGGCGACGAGCCCGCGCTGCTGGCGCGCCGCAGCGGCTGCCCGGTATGGGTCGGTCCGGACCGCGTGCGGGTGATCGAGGCGCTCCAGGCGGGCAACCCCGAGGTCGACGTCGTCATCCTGGACGACGGGCTGCAGCACTACCGTCTCAGGCGCGACATCGAGATTGCGGTGGTGGACGCGCGAGGCTTCGGCAACGGCTTCATGCTGCCGGCAGGCCCGCTGCGCGAGCCACCGTCGCGTCTGCGCTCGGTGGATGCGGTGGTCGCGCATGGCGTCGACACACCCGGCGGCTTCCGCATGTCGCTCAGGGGCACGCTGCTGCGCCGCCTCGCCGATTCGAGCGACCGCAGGGAGCTGGACGCATTCAAGGGCCGCAGGATGCACGCGGTGGCCGGAATCGGCGACCCGCGGCGGTTCTTCCTGATGCTCGGCCGTGCCGGCATCAAAGTGATTCCGCATGCCTTTCCCGACCATCATCCGTTGAAGCCGGAGGAGCTCGCCTTCGGTGACGGATGCGCCGTGGTGATGACGGAAAAGGACGCGGTAAAATTGCGCGGCGTTCCTGCAAGCGACTGGTGGGTCTTGCCGGTGCACGTCGAGATCGATCCCGCGTTCGGCGACTGGCTGCTCGCCAGGCTGGCCGCGCTCGGGAACAAGCGAAAGGGGAAGGCATGAGCGCCGTGGACGCAAAGCTGCTCGAGATCCTGGTGTGCCCCTTGTGCAAGGGGCCGCTGGTGTATCGCAAGGATGCCGACGAGCTGATTTGCAAGCCGGACCGTCTGGCGTATCCGGTTCGGGACGGCATCCCGGTGATGCTGGAGGATGACGCGCGCAAGCTCCCGCCGGAAGAAGAAGTCACATGATGGCGCCGTGCTGAACTTCACGGTCCTGGTGCCGGCGCGATACGCGTCGACACGCTTTCCCGGCAAGCCCCTCGCCGACATCGGCGGCAAACCGATGGTGGTGCGCGTGTGCGAGCGCGCGGCGGCCAGCGGTGCCGCACAGGTCGCGGTGGCCACCGACGACGAGCGCATCGCCGCAGCCGTGCGCGGCGCGGGGTTCGATGCCTTGATCACGCGTGGCGATCACGCCTCGGGCACCGACCGGCTTGCGGAGGCGGCGACCCAGCTAGGCCTTGCGCCGGAGGCCATCGTCGTCAACGTGCAGGGAGACGAGCCCCTGATCGATCCGGCGCTGATCCGCGCGGTGGCGGAGGCGCTCGCGGCAGACGCGGACGCCAGCATGTCCACCGCCTGCCACGCGCTCCACGATGCCGCGGCGCGCGACAATCCGAACGTGGTCAAGGTGGTGCTGGACGCGCGCGGACACGCGCTCTATTTCAGCCGTGCCCCCATCCCGTATCCACGCGCCGCGCCGGCGATCGCGTACCGGCATCTGGGCATCTACGGCTATCGCGTCGGCTTCCTGGCCCTGTACGCGAGGCTGGCACCCTCCCCGCTCGAGCAGGCCGAGGCACTTGAGCAGCTGCGGGCGCTGTGGCACGGGTACCGCATTGCGGTGATTCGCGTCGATCAGGAACTGCCGCCAGGGGTGGATACCCCCGAAGACCTCGAAGCGGTGCGGAAGCTTGCTGTAAGCTTCGCCTGAAAAACACCGCCATTCAAGGTATAACCCCACCTTATGCGTTTGATCCTCATCGGCCCGCCCGGGGCAGGAAAGGGCACCCAGGCTGCATTCATCACGCAGCGCTACGGCATCCCGCAAATCTCCACCGGCGACATGCTGCGCGGGGCGATCGCCTCCGGCAGCGCCCTCGGCATCGAGGCGAAGAAGCGCATGGACGTCGGCAAGCTGGTTCCCGACGAGGTGGTGATCGAACTGGTCAAGCACCGCCTGACTGAGCCCGATTGCGCGAAGGGATACCTGTTCGACGGCTTCCCGCGCACACTGCCGCAGGCCGAGGCGATGCGCGCGGCCGGCGTGAAGCTCGACTACGTCGTGGAAATAGACGTCCCCGATGCGGACATCGTGCGGCGCATGGACGGGCGGCGGGTGCACCTGGCATCCGGCCGTACCTACCATGTGGTGTTCAATCCGCCCAAGGTCGAGGGCAGGGACGATGTCACCGGCGAGCCGCTGGTGCAGCGCGACGACGACAAGGCCGCTACGGTCAAGCAGCGGCTCGAGATCTACCACGCCCAGACGCAGCCCTTGCTAGCCTGGTACGACGCCTGGGCCGCCAGCGGTGATCCGGCGGCGCCGCGGCACTGTCGCATCCCCGGGTCCGGGTCGGTGGAGGAAATCCGCGATCAGGTCGTCGCCGCGCTGCGCTAAGCTGCTAAAATCACGCGCTTTTCAGCCGCCCGCTTCGGGCGGCTCGCTGCAAAGGGGAGTACATCATGTCCGCAGGTCTCATTTTCGCGCTGGTCTGCGCGGTCCTCGCGATCGTCTACGGCGCCGTGTCCATCAAGTGGATCCTGTCCAAGCCTGCGGGCAACGAACGCATGCGCGAGATTGCCGACGCGATCCAGCAGGGCGCGACCGCGTACCTCTGGCGCCAGTACAAGACCATCGCGTACGTCGGCGGCGCGCTGTTCCTGGTCATCGGCTTCGTGCCCCAGCTGGGCTGGACGACCGCCTTCGGCTTCCTCATCGGCGCAGTGCTCTCCGGGCTGTCGGGAATCATCGGCATGAACGTGTCTGTGCGCGCGAACGTGCGCACCGCCGAGGCGGCACGCAGCGGCTTGCAGCAGGCGCTGGACGTGGCATTCCGCGGCGGCGCAATCACCGGCCTGCTGGTGGTCGGCCTGGGCCTGCTCGGCGTCGCCGGGTTCTTCGCCTTCCTGCATGCCAACGCCATCGACAAGAGCAATCTTGCACACCTGATCCATCCGCTCGTGGGCCTGGGCTTCGGCGGCTCGCTGATATCGATCTTCGCGCGACTGGGCGGCGGCATCTTCACCAAGGGCGCTGACGTCGGTGCAGACCTCGTCGGCAAGGTCGAGGCGGGAATTCCCGAGGACGATCCGCGCAACCCTGCGGTGATCGCCGACAACGTCGGCGATAACGTCGGCGACTGCGCCGGCATGGCGGCCGACCTGTTCGAGACCTATGCGGTGACCATCGTCGCCACGATGCTGCTGGGCGCGCTGATGGTGAAGACCACGTCGGCGGCGGCGCTCGTCTATCCGCTCGCGATCGGCGGCTTCGCCATCATCGCCTCGATCGTCGGCACCTGGTTCGTGAAAACAAAGTCGACCGACAAGAACGTGATGCCGGCGCTGTACCGCGGGCTCGCGTGGGCGGGCGGGCTGGCGCTGATCGCGTTCTGGCCGATCACGCAATGGATCATGGGCGACGTGCTCGCCACCGTGCCGTTCGATATAGGCGGTGAGAAAAGGATGATCGGCGTCGGCCACCTGTACGGCACGGCGGTGATCGGCATCGCGCTTACCGGGTTCATGGTCTGGATCACCGAGTACTACACCGGCACGCAGTTCAAGCCGGTGCAGCATGTCGCGGAGGCCTCCACCACCGGACACGCCACCAACATCATCGCCGGCATCGGCGTGTCGATGAAGTCGACCGCGTGGCCGGTGCTCGCCGTTTGCGTGGCGATCTACGCCAGCTACGCGCTCGCGGGCCTGTACGGCATCGCCATCGCGGCGACCTCGATGCTGTCGATGGCCGGCATCATCGTCGCGCTGGACGCCTATGGGCCGATCACCGACAACGCGGGCGGCATCGCGGAGATGTCCAACCTGCCCGACTCGGTGCGTGCCATTACCGACCCGCTGGACGCGGTGGGCAATACCACCAAGGCAGTGACCAAGGGCTACGCCATCGGCTCGGCAGGCCTCGCGGCGCTGGTGCTGTTCGCGGACTACACGCACGCCCTCGAGGCGGCGGGGAAGTCGCTGACGTTCGACATCTCGAACCCGATGGTGGTGATCGGATTGCTGATCGGAGGCATGGTGCCCTACCTCTTCGGTGCCATGGCGATGGAAGCGGTGGGCCGCGCAGCAGGCGCCGTGGTGGTCGAGGTGCGCCGCCAGTTCAAGGAGATCCCGGGCATCATGCAGGGCACCGCCAAGCCCGAGTACAGCACCGCGGTGGACATGCTGACGCTCGCGGCGATCAGGGAAATGATGGTGCCGTCGCTCCTGCCGGTGCTGGTGCCGATCCTGGTCGGCGTGATCCTCGGCCCGCAGGCGCTGGGCGGCGTGCTGATGGGCACTATCGTCACCGGCCTGTTCGTCGCCATTTCGATGTGCACCGGCGGCGGCGCCTGGGACAACGCCAAGAAGTACATCGAGGACGGCCACCATGGCGGCAAGGGGTCCGAAGCGCACAAGGCGGCGGTCACCGGCGACACCGTGGGCGACCCCTACAAGGACACCGCCGGACCGGCGGTGAACCCGCTGATCAAGATCATCAACATCGTCGCGCTGCTGATCGTCCCCGTGATCGTCTGATCCTGCGCGGCGCGACATCCGAAGGGCGGCCATGGGGCCGCCCTTTTTTGTCTAAGATAGCCGGCGGGGCGCCAGATGGACGGACAGGAACGATGGTATGCCGACAACATCCTGCTGCGCGCGCAGGTCGTCGCGGACGTGGGGGCGAACGTCGGGCGCCTGTCGCAGTTCTTCTGGGAGCAATCGGGCGATGCCGGCCGCGTGGTGTCGATCGAGCCGCTGCCGGAGAACGTCGCCGCGATCCGCGCGCGCATCGAGGCCGCAGGCACGGACCGGTGGACGGTCGAGCCCTGCGCGGTGTCGGCGCGCAGGGGCCGCGTCGGATTGAACGTGTTCCGTACCGCGCAGGGCGGCTGGAACAGCGCGGTGAGCGTGGCGAACCCGACGCGCCGGGTCGCCTGCCAGCCGCTATCGGCACTGGTCCCCGACGCGACGGTGGTCAAGCTCGACATCGAGGGACACGAGTACGACGTGCTGGAGGAGGCGCTGCCGCGCCTTGCGCGCGTGCACACCTGGGCGGTGGAACTGCACATGGTGCCCGGCCAGCCGCTGCAGCGCGTCCTTGGCGCATTCATGGGGCACGGGTACCGCGTATTCGCGGCGGGCCGGACGCGCGATGGCGCTGCGGATGCCTGGGTGAGCGCCGAAGTGTCGGCGACGCTGGACTGGTCGTCGGTGCCGGTGACTTCGCTGCGGCAGGATGGCAGCGCGTTCAAGATGCTGCACGTGCTGGCGCAGCGCTCGCCGGCTGCGGGCTGAGCAGGCCATGGTGAATCCGCGCAGGAAGAAAGGGCCCCTGGCGCAGTCCGCGGCGGCGGCGTTGGCGGTGTTGCGCGCCGCCGGACATGCGCCGCCGGCGCCGGACGTACTCAGGGCAGGGGGCGAGCTGCTGCTCGGGGGGGGCGGATACGTCGACCTGAAGGATCGCGTGACGCAGCGCTTCGCGCTTGCCTGCGTCGAAGTCGCGCGGCGCAGCGTCGGGCTGGTGCCTACCGGGTTCCTGCCTCATGGCATCGCGGTCGATCCGTTGCATCCGCAGCGCGTGGTCGCGTTCGAGAAGATCGGCCCCGGCTGTTGCGAGATCGACCTCGCCGGGGGCGAGCTCACGCGCAGCGTGACGCCGACCGAGGGCCGCTGGTTCTACGGTCACGGCGCGTTCTCGCCGGATGGCAGGCTGCTGTACTCCACCGAGACCGTGAACAGCGAGGAGCGCGGAGTGATCGGCGTACGCGATGCATCGACGCTCGAGTACCTGGGAGAATTCCCGACCTTCGGCGAGAACCCGCATGACTGCCGCCTGCTCGAAGGCGGAAGCGTGCTCGTGGTCACGAACGGGGGCGGCGCAGCCGGCACCGACATGCGTCCCTGTGTCACCTTCGTCGACGTGGAAACCCGGCGCCTGCTGGAAAGGCTCGAGCTGAGGAGCGAGCGCGTCAATGCCGGCCATCTGGCGATGGCGGGCGACGGCGGGCTGGTCGTCGTATCCGCGCCGCGCAAGGGGCTTGCCGAAACCGAGCCTGGCGCGGTGAGCATGCGGCAAGGCCGCGGTGCGCTGACCACGATGACGGAGCCGGCAGAGGTCGCGGCACGCATGCTCGGCGAGGCACTGAGCGTGGAAGTGCACGAGCCATCCGGCGTCGCCGCGGTAACGCACCCGTCCGGCGACATGGTGACGTTCTGGTCGATGGGCGAGCTCCGGTTGCTCAAGGTCCTCGACCTGCCGCGTGCCCGCGGGCTGGCGCTGACGCGCGATGGCGGGCGCTTTCTGGTCAGCTACGGAGTGACCGCGGAACTGGTCGAGATCGACCCCGATTCGCTCGATCCGGTGCCCGGGAGCGGCCTGAGCCGCTCCTTCCTCACGGGATCGCACCTGTTCCACTGGAATCGCATCGCGGCGCAATGACTTGCCCGTGGCTTCCGCACTGACCCGGCGTTCCGCCCTGTTTGCGCTCGCGCTTGCCGCCGCGGCGATCGCGAGCGCGGCGAGCGCGCAGCTGGGATCGCCCGAGGCCGATAGCGGCAGGCAGCCGAAGGCCGTCGTCACCGCCGCGAAGCACCTCGTGGTGGCCGCGCATCCCCTCGCGGTAGACGCCGGCCATGCCGTGCTAAGCCTGGGCGGGTCGGCAGTGGATGCCGCGATCGCGGTACAGGCGGTGCTCGGCCTCGTCGAGCCGCAGTCCTCGGGCATCGGTGGCGGCGCATTCCTCTTGCACTGGTCGGAGGCGGAGCGCAAGGTGCGCAGCTACGACGGCCGCGAAACCGCGCCGCTCGCGGCGCGCGAGGACCGCTTCCTTCGCCATGGCGGCGTGCCGGTGCCTTTCCTGGATGCGGTGGCGAGCGGTGCGTCGGTGGGCGTGCCGGGGTTGTTGCGGATGCTGGAATTCGCGCATCGCCGCCACGGCCGGCTGCCGTGGCGCGAGCTGTTCCAGTACGCGATCTTCGCCGCGGAAGAGGGTTTCCTGGTGACGCCGCGCCTGAACCTGCTGCTCGAGCGGGATCCGGCGCTGCGCGACGATGCGGCGGCACGCAAGCTCTACTACGATGCGCACGGCCGAGCGGTCGCGGTCGGCGCGCGGCTGCGGAACGCGGAGTACGCGCAGGCACTGCGCCAGGTCGCCGCGCGCGGCGCGGATGCGCTCTATGACGGCGAGCTGGCGCAAGAGATCGTGCGCGCGGTGCGCGCCCATGCGCGGCCGGGGAACCTTGCCCTTGCGGACCTGGCGCGCTACAGGGCGATCGAGCGCGAACCTGTCTGCGGCGCGTATCGCACAGTGCGCCTATGCGGCATGGGCCCGCCGAGTTCCGGCGGCATCGCGGTGCTGCAGATCCTCGGCATGCTCGAGCGCACGCGCTTCCAGTCGCTTGCGCCGGTGTCGGCGCAAGCCGTGCACCTTTTTGCCGAGGCGGGGCGGCTGGCGTACGCCGATCGCGCCCACTACATCGCCGATCCGGCGTTCGCCGTGCAGCCGGTCGCCGGCCTGCTCGCGCCAGCGTACCTGGACGCGCGTGCGCGCCTGATCGGCGAGCGCTCGATGGGGCCGGCGCTGCCCGGCCAGCCCGAGGGCGCGCTGCAGCTGGGCGCCGCGCCCGAGACCGAGGTCGCGGGCACCAGCCATGTTGCCATCGTCGATGCCGCGGGCGATGCGGTGTCGATGACTTCCACCGTCGAAAGCGCGTTCGGCAGCCGCATCATGGTGCGCGGCTTCCTGCTCAACAACCAGCTCACGGACTTCGCCTTCGTGCCCACGTTCGCCGGCCGGCCGGTAGCGAACCGCGTGGAGCCGGGCAAGCGCCCGCGCAGCTCGATGGCGCCGACGCTGGTATTCGACAGCGATGGCCGCCTGCAGATGGCGCTCGGGTCGCCTGGCGGGCCGCAGATCATCAACTATGTGGCGAAGGCGCTGGTCGGCGTGCTCGACTGGGGCATGGACCTGCAGGCGGCGATCGAACTGGGGAACTTCGGCAGCCGGGGCGGTCCGACCCAGCTGGAACGCGGCACGCCGCTGGAGGACCTTGGCGATGCGCTCGCCGAGCGCGGTCACATCACCGGATTCCCCCCGCTTACCAGCGGCGTGCACGGCTTCGAGCGCACGCCGAACGGATGGCGCAGCGGCGTCGACCCGCGCCGCGAGGGTATCGCGCGCGGCCGCTAGGCTGGTCGGCGCATCGACGCGCGCAGCGCGTCATGGAGTTCCGCGGCGGGCTTCAGTTCCGGCAGGCTGCGCAGCCAGGTGAGCTGGCGCTTGGCGAGCTGGCGCGTCGCCGCGATCCCTTGCTCGCGCAGCTCCCGCTCGCCGATCTCGCCCTCGAGGTGGGCCCAGGCCTGCCGATAGCCCACGCAGCGCATGCTCGGCATCCGTGCCGATAGCGCATGGCGTGCGCGCAGCGCGGCGAGCTCTGCCACCAGGCCGGCATCCAGCATGGCGTCGAACCGCGCCGCTATGCGCTGGTGCAGCGCGGCGCGATCCGCAGGGACCAGCGCGAACGCGGCGAGCTCGAAGGGCAACGCGGCGCCGCGTGATCCCTGCAGCGCAGACAGTGGCTTGCCGGTGAGGCGGTGAACCTCGAGCGCGCGCTGGATGCGTTGCGCATCGTTGACGTCCAGCCGCGCCGCCGTCGGCGGATCGACGCGCGCGAGTTCCGCGTGCAGCGCTGGCCAGCCGCGCCGTGCGGCGTCGGCGTCCAGCTCCGCGCGCAGCGGGTGGTCCGCGCGCGGCAGCGCGTCAAGCCCTGAGGCGAGGACGCGGTAGTACAGCATCGTGCCGCCGACGATCAGCGGGATGCGACTGCGCGCGAGTATTTCCTGCACGGCATGCACGGCGTCGTCGCGAAAGCGCCCCGCGGAGTAGGCTTCGGTCGGCTCGATGAGATCCAGCAGGTGATGCGGCACCCGGCCGCGTTCCGCGGCCGGGGGCTTCGCGGTGCCGATGTCCATGCCGCGGTAGACCTGCGCCGAATCCATGCTGACGATCTCGATCGGGAACTCGCCCGCAAGCTCGAGCGCCTGCGTCGATTTCCCGCTCGCCGTGGGGCCAAGCAGTACGAACGCCCTAGCGCCCACGCAGGAACAAGGCGGAACGGGGGGCCTTCCGCGGCCCTCCGTGCCCCCGCAAGGTATGCCGCATTCAACGACCTCGCATGAAGAGTCGGTCCATGTCGGCGAGCGTGAACTGGTACCAGGTCGGGCGACCGTGGTTGCACAGGCCGGAACGGTCGGTCTCCTCCATCTCCCGCAGCAGCGCGTTCATCTCGGTGACGCTGAGCATGCGATTGGCGCGCACCGCGGCATGGCAGGCCATGGTGGCGAGCAGTTCGTCGCGCCGCGCCGCCAGCGCCTGCGCGGCACCGAACTCGCGCAGTTCCGCGAGCACGCTGCGCGCGAGTGCGGCGACGTCGCCGCTGGCGAGCAGCGGAGGCGCCGCCCGGACCGCAAGTTCGTTCGGGCCGGCGACCGACAGCTCGAGTCCCAGGGTTTCGAGCGCAGCGCGGTTCTCTTCCGCGGTGGCAATATCCAGCGCCTCCGCGCGCATCACCACCGGTACCAGCAACTGCTGGCGCTGTATCGTGCCGGCATCGAGGCTGCCGCGCAGCTTCTCCATGACGATGCGCTCATGCGCGGCGTGCATGTCCACGATGACCAGGCCGGCTTCGTTCTGCGCCAGGATGTAGATGCCGTGCAGTTGGCCCAGCGCATAGCCGAGAGGGTGCGCATGGTCTGGTACCGGCGAGGGCGCTTCCCGCAGTGGCGCCGCGATGAACGCCTGGTACGCGGCGGACGGCTGCGACATGGCGAAGGAACCCTGCATTGCAGTGACCAGCGAGGTCGGCGCTGCGGGACTCGCGTAGGCGACCGGCGCCTCACCCGCTCCGGGCGCGAGTGCGCGCTTCAGGGTGTGGAACACGAACTGGTGCAGGCCGCGCGCGTCGCGAAAGCGCACCTCGGTCTTCGCCGGGTGCACGTTGACGTCCACACCGCGGGGATCGAGCTCGAGGAACAGCGCGTATGCGGGCTGCCGCTCGCCGTGCAGCAACTCGCGATAGGCTTCGCGCACCGCATGCGCGAGCAGCCGGTCGCGCACGAAGCGACCGTTGACGAAGAAGTACTGCATGTCTGCGCGGGCGCGTGCCGCGGCCGGGCTGCCCGCGATGCCGGAGAGCCGCAGCGTCCCCGCCTGCGCGTCCACCGGCATGCCTGCGTCGAAGAACTCGCGTCCGAGCAGGGCTGCGGCGCGCGCCGCGAGACTTTCGGACTTGAGGTGCGCGCTGACGCGCCCGTTGTGCTTCAGCGTGAAGGTGACATCGGGCCGTGCCAGCGCGATGCGCCGGAACACCTCCTCGCAGTGGCCGAACTCGGTCGCTTCGGTGCGCAGGAACTTGCGGCGCGCCGGTGTGTTGAAGTACAGATCCGCGACCTGCACGGTGGTACCTGGTTCGCGCGCGGCCGGGGCGACGGCGCCAAGCTCGGCGCCTTCGGCGCGTATTGAATGCGCGCTGCGCGCGTTTCTCGTGCGAGTGGTGAGGACGAGCCGGGAAACCGACGCGATGGATGCCAGTGCCTCGCCGCGAAAGCCCATCGAGGCCACGGCCTCGAGGTCCTCCAGGCTGCCGATCTTGCTGGTTGCATGCCGCGCCAGCGCGAGCTGAAGTTCGCCGCCCTCTATGCCGGCACCGTCGTCCTCGACCTGCACACGCCTGGCGCCGCCTGCCTCCAGCGTCACGGTGATTGCGTGCGCGCCGGCGTCCAGGCTGTTTTCCAGCAGTTCCTTGAGCACCGAAGCCGGTCGTTCGACGACCTCGCCCGCCGCGATCTGGCTGACGAGCAGGTCGGAAAGCAGCCTGATCAAGCCGCGACCCCGATTTCTTCCCCGTCGGTGATGCGCAGCAGTTCTGCGTAGCTGAGGCGGAACACCGTGTGCGGGTGTCCTGCCGCGGCCCATATCTCGACATGTGCCGCGAGGCTCTTCTCGACGAAGCGCCGCAGCGTTCCTGTGTGGCCCACCGGCGAGACACCGCCGATGACGAAGCCGGTGTGTGCGCGCACGAAGTCGGCGTCGGCCTTGCCGATCGGCTCGCCTGCGATCTGCGCCAGCCTTGCGGTGTCCACGCGCCTCGCGCCCGAGGACATCACCAGCACCGCACCGCCGCTTGCCTGCGCGCGGAACACCAGTGAATTGGCGATCTGGCCGACCTCGCAGCCGAGGAAATCCGCCGCCGCCTGCGCAGTGCGCGCGGCGCCGGGAAGTTCGATGATCTCGGCGCCGATGCCCGCGGCGTCGAGCGCCGCGCGCACGCGCATCACGCTCGGCGAAGTGAGGACGGAGGACGCCATGGGAGCGCGCGGAATTATAGCCCTCGCCCCGCTACAATCGGCCTATGGCTACGCTGCTGATGCTGTGGGATTCCATTGTCGGGCGCCTCGCTGCGTGCGCGCTGTGCCGCCGGGGCTTGAGCAGGGCTGCCGGATGAGCGAACCGGGAGCAGTCGACCTGCAGCACCTGCGCGATGCGATCCGGCTGTCCGAGGAGGCGCGCCGCCGCGGCAACATGCCCTACGGCGCAGTGCTGGTCGCGGCCGATGGCGAGGTGCTGGCCAGAACCGGGAACTCCATCGTCACCGACTGCGACGTCACCGCGCACGCCGAGACCAATGCTTTTCGGGCCGCCTCGCGCCTCGGCGCCGAGCGGCTCTCCGGCGCCACCATGTACGCCAGTGGCGAGCCCTGCCCGATGTGCTCGGGCGCGATCATCCGGCTGGGAGTGCGCAGGGTCTTCTTCGGCATCAGCGCTGCAGAAGCCATGCCTTACATGCCGGCGGCTACCGGCGTCATGCCGGGCAGCGTCGCCTGCCGCGACCTGCTCGCGCTGGCGCCGCAGCCGATCGAGGTGCATGGTCCGCTGCTGGAGGAGGAAGCGCGCGTGCCCTTTGAAGCGCTCAGGGCGCGCGGCGCCGGGTAGCGCGGCTCAGTTCAGCGCCAGCGGCGTCCTTGCCGGTGATCCGGTAAGCGGGCTCTGCGGCCGCGGCGGGTGCTTGGCGATGTAGTCGCGGATGCCGGCGAGGATTGCGCGTGCGAGCTTGTCCTGATACTCGTCGTCGTTCAGGCGCTTTTCCTCTTCCGGGTTGGAGATGAACGCGGTCTCGACCAGGATCGAGGGCACGTCAGGGGCCTTCAGCACGGCGAAGCTCGCCTGCTCGACCTGTGCCTTGTGCAGCGTGTTCACGCCGCCAATGTGCCTGAGTACCGCGCCGCCCAGTCGCAGGCTGTGGTCTATGGTGGCGGTCTGCGACAGGTCAAGCAGCGTCTTCGCCAGGTACCTGTCCTTCGAATCCAGGTTCACGCCGCCGACCAGATCGGCGTCGTTTTCCTTCCGCGCCAGCCACTTCGCCGCCTCGGAGGTCGCGCGCCGCTCCGACAGAGCGAACACCGATGAGCCGCGCGCATGCGGCTTCATGAACGCGTCTGCATGCACAGAGACGAACAGGTCGGCCTTGACCCGGCGCGCCTTCTCCACGCGCGTGTGCAGGGGCAGGTAATAGTCGCCATTGCGCGTCAGCACCGCGCGCATGTTCGGCTCGGCATCGATCAGCGCCTTCAGGCGGCGGGAAATGGTGAGCGTGATGTCCTTCTCGCGCGAGCCCATGCGGCCCAGCGCTCCGGGGTCCTCGCCGCCGTGCCCGGGATCGATGGCGATGGTGGCGAGTCGCGCGACCTTCTGCAGCGGTTCCACCGCGGTCGCCGGCGCGCCGGTCGGTGCGGTGTCCGTGCCGGCCTGCTGCCGGCCGATCGAGTGGATCAGCGCGGCCAGCGGGTCGGGGTCCACCTCCGGATAGATGTCCAGCACCAGACGGTGGCCATAGCTGGCGACCGGCCTGAGGGTGAACACCTGCGGTTTGACGCCGGTCTTCAGGTCCAGTACCACGCGCGTCACGCCGGGGCGGTTGCGGCCGACGCGGAGCTTGTCGATGTGCGGATCCTCGAGGACCACCTTGCCGTCCAGCGCCGCGAGTTCGGCGTTCAGCTCGACCCCTTCCAGGTCGAGTACCAGACGCTCCGGGTTCTTCACCGTGAATAGCTGGTATTTCAGCTCCTGCGTCGACTCGATGGTGACGCGGGTGTACACCTCTGCAGGCCAGATCCGCGTCGAGGTGACCTGCGCCTGGGCTACGCAGGCGCCTAGGGCAAGCGCGACTGCGCCGATGCGAGCCAGGATGCGCCGGCCGCGGAGCGCGCGACCAGAAGCGCGCTGCGGGTCTCGCCGCTGATCTGCAGCGTCACGACCAGGTCTGCTGGCGCGAGCAGGCCAGCGGCCCTCTCCGGCCATTCGACGACGCACAAGGTGTCCGGGTTGAAGTATTCCCGGAATCCCGAGCTTACCCATTCCGTCTCATCCTTGAAACGATAAAAATCAAAGTGATACAAGTGTAATCTAGAAACGGCGTAAGGTTCAACCAGTGTATAGGTGGGACTTTTCACCCTGCCGGGATACCCCAGGGCCCGCAGCAGGCCGCGCACCAGCGTGGTTTTGCCGGCGCCAAGCTCGCCCGACAGGTACAGCACCAGGCCGGGCCGCGCGCCGGCGGCGAGGGCTGCGCCCAGCGCCAGCGTCGCCGCTTCGTCCGGCAACTTAAGATCCGGGGTCATGCAGGAACTCGCGGCACGCATCCGGCAGTGGGGTCTGGAACTCGGCTTCCAGGCGGTGGGCATCGCGGACGCGGACCTTTCCGCGGCCGAGCCCGGCCTGATGCAATGGCTCGGCAAGGGGTGGCACGGCGAGATGGATTATATGGCCCGTCACGGCACGCGACGCGCGCGGCCGGCCGAGATCGTTCCGGGCGCGCTGCGCGCGATCTCGTGCCGCATGGACTATTCGAGCGAGACGCGCGACGAGGCGGCTGTCGTCGCCGACGGCACGCGCGCCTACGTGGCGCGCTACGCGCGCGGCCGCGACTATCACAAGGTATTGCGCGACCGGCTGCAGAAGCTCTGCGACCGGATAGAAGGCCAGGTCGGGCGATTCACTTATCGCGTGTTCACGGATTCGGCGCCGGTGATGGAAGTCGAACTGGCGAAGAATGCGGGCATCGGCTGGCGCGGCAAGCACACGCTGCTCTTGTCGCGCGAAGCCGGGTCGTATTTCTTCCTCGGCGAGATCCTCACCGACTTGCCCCTGCCGGTGGATGCGCCCACCGGCGAGCACTGCGGCCGCTGCACGAAGTGCATCGACGTGTGTCCGACCGGGGCGATTGTCGCGCCGTGGCGGCTCGATGCGCGGCGCTGTATCTCGTACCTGACGATCGAGTTGAAGGGCGCGATCCCCGAACAACTGCGCCCGCTGGTCGGCAACCGCGTCTACGGCTGCGATGACTGCCAGATCCATTGCCCGTGGAACTCCTTCGCGCAGGTCACGCGGGAGCCTGACTTCGCGGTGCGCAACGGCCTCGATGCGGCGACGCTGGTGGATCTCTTCGCCTGGACGGAGGCCGAGTTCGACGCCCGCCTGCGCGGATCGGCGATCCGCAGGATCGGCTACGAGCGCTGGCTGCGCAACCTTGCCGTGGGCCTCGGAAACGCGCCGACTACTGCGGCGGTGGTGGCGGCACTGCGCAGCCGCGCCGAGCATCCGTCGGCGCTGGTGCGCGAGCACGTGCGTTGGGCGCTCGCCATGCACGCGGCGGCGCGAGGCGCAGCGTGAGCAGCGTGGCGGTCGCCCACGCGACATAGGCGGTCGCGAACACCCACTCCGGCGCCTGGTAGTAGAGCAGGCGCGCAACCCAGCGCCCGACGAAGGACTCGGGACGCGCGCCGCCGCGCAGCAGGTCCTCCCACACCGTGAGCGGGCAGGCGAACCCGGCGAGCGTCTCGAGCGCGACGAACACGATCGCCGCGACGTGCGCGTAGCGGAACCACGGATTGCGTATCCAGCGCCAGCCGCGGGCGGCGCCGACCCAGACCAGGATCAGGCCGGCGACAATGAACCCGGCGATGGCGAAATGGACGAGGAGTAGGGCGTCAGCGAGCAACCGGCCGTCGCGGGTCCGCGCACCATTCGCTCCACGAGCCCGGGTACAGCCTGGAGCCCCTGAGGCCTGCGTGTTCCATGGCGAGCAGGTTCGCACAGGCCGATACGCCGGAACCGCAGTACTGCACCACTTGCGCCGGCGCAACGCCGCCGAGCAGCGTGGAAAACTCGGCGCGCAACGCATCGCGGCTCTTGAAGCCGCCATCGGCAGCGAGATTCAGCGTGTAGAAGCGGTTCAGCGCGCCGGGAATGTGGCCCCCTACCGGGTCCATGGTCTCGCCTTCTCCGGCGAAGCGCTGCGCGCTGCGCGCATCGACGAGGGCGACGCCGGGCTTGCCGACCTGCGCTTCGACGTACGCGACATCGACGAGCAGCGCCGGATCGGCCTTCCCCGGATACGTCGTGGGCGCGAAGCGGGGCACTTCTGCCGTGATCGGGCGCCCTTCCCCGACCCAGCGTGCATAGCCGCCGTCCAGCACCGCGACAGCATCGTGACCGACCCAGCGTAGCATCCACCACAAGCGCGAGGCCTGCGAGCCGCCGGAGGCGTCGTAGCACACCACCTGATCGTCGCGCTTCACGCCCATCGCGCCCAGCCAGGCGATGAATGCTGCCGGCTCGGGCAGAGGATGACGGCCGCGCGGACCGGCCGGGGCGGACAGGTCCCGATCCATCTTCGCGAGCGCTGCCCCCGGCAGGTGTCCGGCCTCGTACTGTTCGGCGCCGAGTGCGGGCTTGTAGATGTCGTGCCGGCAGTCGAACACGCGCCACTCCGGATGGCGCGCCAGCTCCTCGGTGGATACCAGCGTCGTGAAGCTCATTGCCGCGCGAGGCCCTTGCGCACCCATTCGTGGAAGTGCACCAGCGCGTCTTCCATCGGCGACTGGTACGGGCCGGCATCGTCCAGGCCCTGATTGTGGAGCGCCAGCCGCCCCCGGTCCATGCGCATGCAGATCTCGTTGTCTTCCAGCGCAGTCTCGGCGTACGCGGCCTGCTGCGCCTCGACGAAGCCACGCTCGAAGTGGAAGATCTCCTCGGGGTAGTAGAACTCCACCACGTTCACCGTCTTCTGCGGCGCCACCGGCACGAGGTGGGAAACCACCAGCACATTCGGATACCACTCGAGCATCAGTCCCGGGAAGTACGTCGCCCACAGCGCGCCGAATCGCGGCTCGCGCCCATCCAGGTAGCGCAGGCATTCGTCGTGCCACCGGCGATAGACCGGCGTGCCGGCCCTGGCGAGGCCATTCTTCGCCGATACCACCTGGATCGAGTGGTGCTCGCCGTACTCGACGGAGAAGTTGTTGCAGTCGGTGAAGTTGCCCAGGCCGGGGTGGAACGGGTCGACGTGATAGACCTCGAGATAGACCTCGATGAAGGTCTTCCAGTTGAAGTCGTAGTGGTCTATGCGCACCTTGTCGAGCACGTAGCCGGAAAAGTCGAAGTCGCCCGCGCGCTGAAACGACGCGAGCGCGGCCAACGGATCCTGCGGCCCGGCAAAGAGCAGGCCGTTCCAGTTCTTCAGCGGCGTCGAAGCGAGCTTCACGCAGGGTGTGTGGGGAAAGTGCGGCGCTCCGAGCAGTTCTCCCTTCATGTCGTAGGTCCAGCGATGCAGCGGGCAGACGATGTTCTCCGCGTTGCCGCGGCCCTCGAGCATGATGGCCTGACGGTGGCGGCAGACATTCGACAGCAGCTCGACGCCGCCTGCGTTGCGCACCAGCGTCTTCGCATGGTCCATCCACGCGAGCGTGTACCAGTCGCCGACCTGCGGCACCATGAGCTCATGGCCGACATAGTTGGCGCCGGCATCGAAGAGCAGTTGTTTCTCCCGGGCGAAGACGTCCGCGTCGAAGTACCAGGACGCGGGCAACTGGCAGGTAGACGGCCGCAGCTGGTGCAGGCTTGCAATATCGCTCATGGCCCCTTTCGCCGGACGGCGGAGAATGACAAAATAGCTTTAAATTTTAATCCCTTAAGCCATTGACCGGCAAGCCAGCGCTGGTTAAGGTTTTGTTATGAGCAAGTCCGTCAAGCAAAGTTCCCCGCTGCAGGATCTGACCTTCGAGCGCGCGCTTTCCGAACTCGAGAAGGTGGTTGCGACCATGGAGGACGGCAGTCTGTCGCTGGAGCAATCGCTGGCTGCGCACAAGCGTGGACTGGAACTCGCGCGTTTCTGCCAGGACAAGCTTGCGTCTGCGGAACAGCAGGTCAAGGTGCTCGAGGGCGACGTGTTGAAGAAGCTCGCGGCCGTCGCCGGCTCCGGCACCAGTGACGACTGAGCCCGATTTCGGCGCCTGGATGGGGTCCGTGCAGGCCCGCATGGAGGCCGCGCTTGCGCGCCTGCTGCCCGCGCCGCGCATCGCCCCTGAGCGCCTGCACGAGGCAATGCGCTATGCGACGCTCGACGGCGGCAAGCGCGTGCGTCCGCTGCTGAGCTTTGCCGCGGGGGAGGTATGCGCTGCCGCGACCGAGCGGCTCGAGATCGCCGCGGCGGCGGTCGAGATTATCCATGCATATTCGCTGGTGCACGACGACATGCCGTGCATGGACGACGACGTGCTGCGCAGGGGCAAGCCAACGGTGCACGTGCAGTTCGGTGAGCCGATGGCACTGCTGGCCGGTGACGCCCTGCAATCGCTCGCCTTCCAGCTCCTCGCCGAGCACCGACTGTGCGACGACGCTGCGACGCAGCTCGAAATGGTGAAGACGCTGGCCGTGGTCTGTGGTTCGCGCGGCATGGCTGGCGGGCAGGCGATTGACCTCGCCGCGACGGGCAAGGTGCTGAGCCTGCCGGAACTGGAGTTCATGCACATCCACAAGACCGGCGCACTGATCCGGGCGGCGGCGCTGCTGGGCGCTGCCTGTGGCGAGCAGATGAGCGCCGGCGACCGCGACCGGCTGGATCACTACGCGAAGACCATCGGCCTCGCATTCCAGGTGGTGGACGACGTACTCGATGCGGAGGCAAGCACGGCGACCCTGGGCAAGACCGCCGGCAAGGACGCGAAGCAGGGGAAGTCGACCTATGTCGCCGCGATGGGGCTGGCGCGCGCCAGGTCGTTTGCCGAGGAACTCAGGCTGCAGGCGAGGGCTACAATCGAGACTTTCGGCGCGCGGGGTCGGCGACTGGCCGAACTGGCGGATTTCATCGTCCTGCGGAAGTTCTGAGAATGGCGAATGCAGCTGATTGGTCCGGCGAACTCGGGGCAGGTACCCCGGGCGATGGTGCGCGCCCGTATGATCCTTCGATGTACGAGCTGCTGAAGACGGTAAACGACCCGGCGGACCTGAGGAAGCTGGAGCGCCGGCAGCTCGCGCGGCTCGCCGATGAGCTGCGCGAGTACGTGCTGCAATCGGTGTCGCAGACTGGCGGCCACCTGTCGTCGAACCTCGGCACCATCGAGCTGACCATCGCGCTGCATTACGTGTTCGACACGCCGGACGACCGCATCATCTGGGACGTCGGGCACCAGACCTACCCGCACAAGATCCTCACCGGCAGGCGCGAGCGCATGAACAGGCTGCGGATGCTGGACGGCATCTCCGGCTTCCCGCGCCGCGCCGAATCAGTCTATGACACGTTCGGCACAGCGCACTCGAGCACGTCGATCTCCGCGGCGCTCGGCATGGCCGCAGCGGCCAAGCTGAAGGGCGAAAAGCGCCACGCCATCGCCGTGATCGGAGATGGCGCGATGTCAGCCGGCATGGCTTTCGAGGCAATGAACAACGCCGGGACGATGGATTGCGACCTGCTGGTCGTCCTCAACGACAACGAGATGTCCATCTCGCCGCCGGTGGGCGCGCTGACGAACTACCTGGCGACGCTGCTTTCGGGGCGCATGTACGACACCGCGAAGCGGGCGAGCGAGCACATCCTCAAGCGCGTGCCGGGCATGCTCGAACTGGCGCGCCGCGCGGAGGAGCACGTCAAGGGCATGGTGACGCCGTCGACGCTCTTCGAGGAGTTCGGTTTCAACTACATCGGGCCGATCGACGGCCACGATCTCGATGTGCTGGTGCCCACGCTGGCCAACATCAGGAAGTTGAAGGGGCCGCAGTTCCTGCACGTGGTGACGAGGAAGGGCCAGGGGTACAAGCTCGCCGAGGACGACCCGATCGCGTACCACGGCCCAGGCAAGTTCGACCCGGCGCAGGGGCTGCAGAAGGCGGTCGCAGGCAAGCCCACCTACAGCCAGATCTTCGGCGACTGGTTGTGCGACATGGCGCAGCTCGATTCCCGTCTGGTCGCGATAACCCCGGCAATGCGCGAAGGATCGGGCATGGTGCGCTACTCGCGCGAATTTCCGGAACGGTACTTCGATGTCGGCATCGCGGAGCAGCATTCGGTCACCTTCGCAGCCGGGCTTGCCTGCGAGGGGATCAAGCCGGTAGTGGCGATCTATTCCACCTTCCTGCAACGCGGCTACGATCAGCTCATCCACGACGTGGCGATCCAGAACCTGCCGGTGGTGTTTGCGCTCGATCGCGGCGGTCTCGTTGGCGGGGATGGCGCCACGCACAACGGCGCGTTCGACTATGCATACCTGCGCACGGTGCCGAATCTCACGGTGATGGCACCTTCGGACGAAAATGAATGCCGGCAGATGCTGTACACGGCGTTCCAGATGAATTCCCCGGCGGCGGTGCGCTACCCGCGCGGCAGCGGCACCGGCGTCGTGCCGCGGAAGGAGATGGCCGCGCTGCCGCTTGGCAAGGGGGTGGTGCGTCGTGAAGGCAGGCGCATCGCGTTTCTCGCTTTCGGCTCCATGGTCGCGCCGGCGCTGGCTGCGGCGGCGGAACTCGATGCCACGGTTGCCGACATGCGCTTCGTCAAGCCGCTCGATATGGAACTCGTGAAGCGACTCGCGCAGACGCACGAACTGCTCGTCACCGTCGAGGAGCACCAGGTGATGGCGGGTGCCGGCGGAGCGGTGTGCGAGGCGCTTGCGCAGCTCGGCGCGGGCACGCGCGTGCTCATGCTCGGGTTGCCTGATCGCTTCATCGATCATGGCGACCCGGCGGTGCTGCTGGCATCGGTGGGGCTCGATCGCGACGGCATCCTGCGCTCGGTGCGCGCAGTCACATAGCGTTCGTCCGGAGAAGGGTAAAATCGACCTCATGAACGCACGCGACCCGAAAAGCATCCCCGACGTCCAGGCGACCAAGGACACCCGCAAGCTGGCGATTGACCGCGTCGGCATCAAGGCCATTCGCCATCCCATGCGCATCCAGGAACGCGCGGGTGGGGCACAGCACACCATCGCGAACTTCGACATGTATGTCGGCCTGCCGCACCAGTTCAAGGGCACGCACATGTCGCGTTTCGTCCAGATCCTGAACGCGCACGAGCGCGAGATCACCGTGCAGAGCTTCCAGGTCATGCTGCGCGAGATGGTGGACAAGCTCGAGGCCGAGGAAGGGCGCATCGAGATGCGCTTTCCGTACTTCGTCGACAAGGCGGCGCCGGTTTCCGGCGTGCGCAGCCTGATGGACTACGACGTGAGCTTCATCGGCGAGATCCGCGATGGCATGCAGACCTTCACGATGAAGGTGCTTGTCCCCGTGACGAGCCTGTGCCCCTGCTCGAAGAAGATCTCCGACTACGGCGCCCACAACCAACGCTCGCACGTGACGGTGTCGGCGCAGTTGAACGATTTCGTCTGGATCGAGGAGATCATCGACATCGTCGAGGGGCAGGCGTCGTGCGAGCTGTACGGCCTGCTGAAGCGGCCGGACGAGAAGTTCGTGACCGAGCGCGCCTACGACAACCCGAAGTTCGTCGAGGACATGGTGCGTGACGTCGCCGCGGTCCTGAATGGCGATCGGCGCATCGAAGCCTACGTGGTCGAATCGGAGAATTTCGAGTCCATCCACAACCATTCTGCGTACGCGCTCATCGAGAAAAAGAAGCGTCCTGCGTAGTGTCGTCCTCGCGCTGGCCTGGCTCTGCATGAACGGCACGGCGCATTCGCAGGACCATGTCGCCGAGCGAGCCCGCCTGGTGGCCGAGATCGACGCGCTGTACGAGGCGACTCGCGTGGAGACCGGACTTGCCGGGATGTCGCCACGGGTGCGTGCGGCGATGGCGAAGGTCGAGCGGCACCGGCTGGTGCCTGCCGGGCAGCGCGCCGCCGCGTATCGCAACCATCCCTTGCCGATCGGAGAGGGCCAGACCATCTCGCAGCCGTATATCGTTGCCTTGTCGACGGACCTGGTCGATCCGCAGCCGAACCATGTCGTGCTGGAGGTAGGCACTGGCTCCGGTTACCAGGCAGCAGTGCTTGCCGAGCTGGTGCGGCAGGTGTACACGATAGAACTGCTGGCTTCGCTCGGCCGCACGGCAGCCGAGCGCCTCGCTGCGATGGGCTACAGCAACGTCGAGGTGCGCATCGGCGATGGCTATGCGGGCTGGCCTGAGCGCGCGCCGTTCGACGCCATCGTCGTCACGGCTGCCGCTCCGCATGTTCCGCCCGCGCTGCTCGCGCAGTTGAAGCCGGGCGGCAGGATGGTGATCCCGGTCGGGCCGGACGGCGAGATCCAGCACCTGATGCTGATCACGAAGCGCGACGACGGTTCGACAGACGAGCGCCGCGTGCTCGCGGTGCGATTCGTGCCGCTGGTGCCCGGTAGCTAGCGGGCGCCCGGGCCTGGAACCGCCGCCAGCCTGGATCCGGCCTAGAACCGCCGGATCAGTGTCATCGCTTGGCTGTCGCGCTGCATCTCGACGCGATTGAGGAAGCTCATGCCGAGCAGCGCGAGCGACAGGCCGCGCTCGACCACCATGCCGTCGACGTTGGCGAGCTCGATGTCGCCCACGCGCACGGTATCGAACTTCACCAGATAGGCCTGCGCCTGTCCGTTGGCGGTGGAGATCGTCACGCGCCTGCCCTTGCGATAGTCGATGCCCAGGCGCACCGCGTCGGCCGCGGGAATCGCGATCGCGGTCGCTCCGGTGTCGACGAGGAACCGCATGTTCCCGCCGTTGATCGCGCCATCGGTGACGAAGTGCCCGCGCGCGTCGGCGACGAGGGTGACGCGCTGCCGGTCGGACTTCACGCCGCCGCCGCTGGCCGCGTGCTGCCCGCGCTCGAGAATGCGGCGCTTGCCATCGATCATCAGCGTGGCGCGGTCACCCTCCACGGCGAGAACCGCGATGCCGGAATGGCTCCTGCCGACGCGGATTGTCTTCGGGGCACCGCCGTCAATCGAGATCACCGCGGCCTTGTCACCGATCACGCCCACCAGCGCGATGTCCGCCGCCGCGGCGCAGCCCGCGGACGCGGCAAGCAGAACCGCCATAGAATGCCGGCCGATGAAGCCTGTCGCCATATTCCGCTCCGCGCCTTCAGAAGGACCGGGCTACTTTGCCACGTACCTGGAAGCGCATGCAATTCCGTCGCAGATCGTCGCGCTGGACACCGGGATGCCGGTGCCGGGCGACGCGCGGGCCTATTCGGGGCTGGCGTTCATGGGCGGGCCGATGAGCGTGAACGACCCGCTGCCGTGGATCCCGCCAGTGCTGGAGCTGATCCGCGACGCGGTGCGCAAGGACGTGCCGACACTCGGACACTGCCTCGGCGGCCAGCTGATCTCGAGGGCCTTCGGCGGCAGCGTGGGCCCCAACCCGGTGAAGGAAATCGGCTGGGGCGAGGTCACGGTGCAGGACAACGCAGTGGCGCGTGACTGGTTCGGCGAGCTTGCCGCGTTCGAGACTTTTCACTGGCATGGCGAAACCTTCACCATCCCGCCGGGCGCCACGCGCGTGCTGTCCGGTGCGCATTGCACGAACCAGGGTTTCGCCCTCGGCAAGCACCTCGGCCTGCAATGCCACGTCGAGATGACCGAGGCGCTCGTCGCGGACTGGTGCAGCGGCGGTGCAGACGAGATGCGGGAATCGGCCGCCTCGCCCGGCGTGCAGCGACACGAAGAAATCACGCGCGACCTGGCGGGGCGCCTCGAGCGGCTGCACAGGGTCGCCGACCGGGTCTACGACCGCTGGGTGCGGGGTCTGGCTGCGGACTAGTCGCGAAAGTTGGTGAACTGCAGCGGCAGGTCGGTCACCGCGCCCTTGACCAGCTGGATCGCCGCCTGCAGGTCGTCCTTCTTGCCGCCGGAGATGCGCACCGCATCTCCCTGGATCGATGCCTGCACCTTCATCCTGGATTCCTTCACCAGCTTGACGATGGCCTTGCCCTTGTCCTGCGGCACCCCGGTCCTGACGGTGACGCTGCGCTTCACCTTGTCGCCGCCGATCTTCTCGACGTCTCCGGCGTCCAGCGAGCGCGTGTCGACATTGCGCTTGGCCATGCGCGCGCGCAACACGTCCATTACCTGCCCGAGCTTGAACTCGTCGTCCGCGTAGACCGTGAGCACCAGCTCCGCCTGCTCGATGCGGGCGTCCGAGCCCTTGAAATCGAAGCGGTTCTGGATCTCCTTGTTCGTCTGCTCGACCGCGTTCCTGACTTCCTGCTTGTTCACCTCGGAAACGATATCGAAAGACGGCATGCGAGCTCCCACGAGACCAGGCACGATTCTACCGCTGTGCCCTGCATGGCCGCCGCGCTGCCCGGTCCCGGGGAGGTCGCAAGGAGGGGTCGAACCCCTCCTTGCTCCTACTGCTCGGTTCGGGGGAGGTCGCAAGGAGGGGTCGAACCCCTCCTTGCTCCTACTTGAACCTTTCGTCGCGCCAGCGGATCGCGGCCTTCAGGCCCTGCTCGCGCGCGATCTTGCGGAACTCCAGGCCTTCGGGGGACTGCGCCATCGACGTGAGGCAGAACATCTCCTGGCCGTAGTCGATATTGGCCATCAGCCCGCGCATGTCGTAGGCGCGATTGATCGCTTCCTTGTTCTGCTTCATCGCGATCGCCGGCAGCCGCGCCATGCGCAGCGCCACCTTCTTCGCCTCCGCCATCAACTGGTTCGCAGGCACCACGCGGTTGACAAGGCCGATGCGCAGCGCTTCGGCGGCGCTGATGCGCTCGCCCAGCAGCAGCAGTTCCTTGGTGTGCTTCATGCCGATCACCCAGGGCATGATGAGGAACGGGGGTGCGGAGGAGAACTCGATCTCGGGCTCGCCGAACTGCGCGGTGTCGGCGGCGACGGTGTAGTCGCAGGTCATCGACAGGTCGCAGCCGCCGCCAAGGCAGTAGCCGTTCACCGCGGCCACCACGGGCAGGCGCGAGCGCCAGACCCGCAGCCAGGTTTCATTTCCATCCTTTGCGTGGTCGCGCCAGTCCTGCACGCTCGAGCGGGGCTTTTCCTTGGGCGTAATGTCGAACCCGGCGCTGAAGGCCTTGCCCGACCCGGTGACGATCACCGCACGCACCGATTCGTCCTTGTCGCACGCGTCCATGGCCGCGCGGAAATCGGCCAGCAGCGGGTCCGACAGCGAATTCATCTTCTCGGGCCGGTTCAGCGTGATGATGGCGAGCGCGCCTTCGCGCTCGAGCTTGATGGTGTCGTACGCCATGGAAATCCTTCCGGGGTTAAGTGGTCTTGCGGGGAATCACGAGCGCGTCCAGCACGCGCACGCCTTGTCCTTGCGGCAACACGCTGACCGGGTTGAGGTCCACGGCTTCCAGGTGCTCCGCGTATGCCGCGCCGATCGCCGAGAGCCGTGCCAGCAGGCCGGCGAGGGCCTCGGCGTCTCCCGCCTTGCCGCCGCGAAAGCCGCCGACCAGCCTGCCCGCGCGCGTGCGGCCGATCAGGGCACGGGCCTCGTCGACACCGAACGGCGCCAGCGCGAGCGCGGCGTCCTTCAACAGTTCGACCAGCACGCCACCGGCGCCGAACACCACGCCCATGCCGAACGGCTCCTGGCGCGACAGTCCGGCGATGGTCTCGACGCCGCCGCTGACGCATTCCTGCACGATGACGCCATCGATGCGGGCATCAGGCGCATACCTGCGCGCCGAGGCGACGATCTCTGTCCATGCCCGTCTGGCCGCGGCTTCGTCGGCGATGCCGACGCGCACGCCGCCGGCCTCGGTCTTGTGCGGGATGTCGGCCGATTCGACCTTCATGACCACCGGATAGCCGATGCTTGCCGCCGCCGCGGCCGCTTCGTCGGCGTCGCGCGCCGGCAACTCGCGCGTCACGGCGATGCCGTGAGCCGCGAGGAACTGCTTGGATTCGCGTTCGGTGAACGCCGAGCCCCGTCGCAGTCGGTCGAGCCAGACCTCCTGCGTCGGGATCGCAGCGGCCATCGGCGCGGGCGCGTACGCCGCGCGCTCGATGAGCCTGCGGATCGCAAGCAGGCTCGCGCGCGCGCCCTGCATGACCGCCACCTGCGTGCCGGCGAAGGGTTCGACCACGTGCGGATGCAGGCCGCCGGCCGTGGTATTGAAGAAGGCTACCGGCAGGTCGACTTCGCGCGAGGCATCGGCGACGGTCTGCGCGATGCGCCGGTAGTTGTTCGCGCCTCGCGTCGACAGGCCGGGCGAGCAGTCCTGCACCACCGCGATCAACGAGATCGCCGGGTCGGTCGCCAGCGCGCGGATCGCGCCGGCGTAGACGTTCTGCGAGTCGTACACGCCGCGATCGGTGGTGTCCAGGGGATTGCCGACGCTGCCGAAGGCGGGCAGCACTTCCTTCAGTTGCCTGACGGTATCCGGCGCGAGGTCCGGGAGTCGCACGCCGGCTCGATCGGCGATGTCGGCCACCAGCGAAGTCTCGCCACCGCTCACCGCGATCACCGCGACGCCGTCGCCGCGCGGCATGCGCCCGAGCTTGAGGCCGAGCTCGATGCTCTCGCACATCTCGTCGAAGTCGTCGACCGAGATCACGCCGTGGCGGCGAAAGTACGCCTCGTAGGCGTCCCAGTTGCCGGCCAGCGAGCCGGTATGCGCGGCGGACGCGGCGGCGCCCTTCGCCGATCTGCCCACCTTCAGCACCACCACCTGCTTCCCAGCGCGGTGCATCGCGCCAACTCCGGCCGCAAACGCGGCCGGGTCGCGCAGCGTCTCCATGAAAAGCGCGACCACCCGCGTGTTGGCATCATCGGCGAGGAAGCCGAGATAGTCCGCCATGTCCAGGACCGCGGCGTTGCCCACTGAAATCATGTACGACATGCCGAAACGGCCGAGTGTCGAGAGCGCGATGCAGGCGGAGCCTGAATGCGAGACCACGGCAAGGCCGCCATCGCGCATCGTTTCGGGGATTCCGGAACTGTACAGTGCCACGCGTTGGTGCACGTTCACGATGCCCAGGCAGTTCGGGCCGCAGACCACCAGTCCGGTACGCGCGCAGAACTCCTGCAGCTCGCGCTGCCGCGCCCTGCCTTCGTCGCCGAGTTCGGCAAAGCCGCTGGCGAAGATCACTGCCGCCTTCAGGCCGCGCGCCACCCCCTCCTCGAGGGAGGCGAGCACCTTGTCCGCGGAAACCGCGAGTACCGCGCAGTCCGGTGCCTGCGGCAGCTCGGCGGCAGAGCGAAACGCCGGCAGCCCGGCCACCTCGGGCGCGCTAGGATGCACCGGCAGGATGCTCCCGGCGTAGCCGTAGCGCCTGAGGTTCACGACGACGTTGTTGCCCAGCGTGTTCTCTCGCGGCGAGGCGCCGATTACGGCAATCGAACGCGGCTGCAGCAGGG
Organism: uncultured Enterobacteriaceae bacterium; assembly: GCA_964612335.1. Lineage (GTDB taxonomy): Bacteria > Pseudomonadota > Gammaproteobacteria > Burkholderiales > SG8-39 > CAZTDU01. The sequence goes on from CAZTDU010000017.1 coordinate 46,412, forward strand.
CATCCAGGCGTGGCATGGGAATTGCGGACCTTGTGAATTGCAAACTGTTGGGATGTGTTCCAAACTGGAACCGCAGGCAGGGTAAGAATCCGGCCAGTGGTCTGTCAACCTGAGTTTTGAGGAGAATTCGATGAAACGCGTAGTAGTCCTTGCGGCCGCGATGGCCGTTGCTGCTCCGGTGTGGTCGCAGGAGTACCCGACCAAGCCGATCACCGTCATCAGCGCGTTTGCGCCCGGCGGCACGTCCGATTTCGTCGGTCGCCTGCTGATGCAGAAGGTCAGCGAGAACACCGGCTGGAAGTACATACTCGAAACGAAGCCCGGCGCCAATGGGCACATCGGTACCGAGTACGCCGCCAAGGCCGCGCCTGACGGCTACACGCTCTGCCTGGGGCCGAGTTCCACGCATTCGATCAACCCGGCGCTGTTCAAGAACCTCAAGTACGACGTGGTCCGCGATTTCGCACCGCTGACGCCGATCGCCACGGTGGCAAACGTGCTGGCGGTGAATCCGTCGGATCCGTCCAACAACGTCAAGGAACTGATCGATTTCGCGAAGAAGAATCCCGGCAAGCTGGCGTTCGCATCCGCCGGTGCCGGAACCTCGATTCACCTCTCGGGCGAGATCTTCAAGCAGGCGGCGGGCATTGACCTGCTGCACGTGCCGTTCAAGGGCAGTGCCCCGGCGACGACGTCGGTGATCGGCGGCCAGGTGCAGATCCTGTTCGAGAACCTCAGTACGGCGATCGCGCACATCAAGGGCGGCAGGTTGAAGGCGCTCGCGGTGACGTCGAAGGATCGCCAGCCGCTGCTGCCCGACGTGCCGACGCTGAACGAGTCCGGCCTGCCCGGCTTCGAGGTTGTGGCGTGGTTCGCGATGTTCGCGCCTTCGGCCACGCCCAAGCCCATCCAGGCGAAGCTGAATGCCGAGATGGTGAAGGCGCTCAACTCGCCGGACGTGCAGGAGCAGCTGCGGTCCCGCTCGATGACGCCGGCGCCGATGACGCAGGAGCAGTTCGCGGCCTTCTGGAAGGGTCAGCGCGACATGTTCGCCAAGGCGGTTGCCGCGGCAAACATCAAGCTCGACTAGCGGCTGTTCAGCTTTCTCAGGGTCTCGATCCAGCGCCCGGTTGCGAAGCGTATCCACTCGACGTCCTGCGGCGTATCGTAGGTCGAGTAGATCGACAGGCTGAGCGCCTTGTTGCGCAGGAGCATCAGGGTGTTGGACGAGATCAGGTACTGCGGCTTTTCCAGCCAGCCGCCCTCGGACACCCGGATGCCGAGCAGCACGCTGTAGGTGTCATCGGTGCGCGCGAGTTGCGCCAGTGCGCTGATGCGGTTCTGCGGGCGATCCTCCAGGTACTTGCGGTAGTCGGCGATGTCGCCCGGTACGCCGCTGTCGCGCTGCGCGTCGTCGATCAGGACCTTGAACTGCGCGGCGCTGACGCGCTCGTGCTCGAGGTAGCCGGGGGTCACCGCGAGCATGTAGCGCTTGAGTTCCGCCTGTTCGCCCAGCGTGAAGCGGCGCATGTCCGCGTCGGTCAGCGCGAAGAGCAGAATCCGGTTGGACGCCGAGGTCAGCGACTCCGCAAGTTCCAGCAGCCGGGGCGAGCCCGACGGCAGCGCATCGGTGAGGCCGGGTATCGCGCTCATCACCACGCGCTCGCCGCCGATCGACACCGTGAACGGCGTCGCGGCAGCCTGCATCGAGACGGCGGCCAGTATTGCGGCAATTCCCATCGTCAGGGTGCGCATGGCGTGCATTCTATCTCCGTCGCGGGATCACGTATCATCACGGCTTTTCAGGAGCGCCGGCAGTGACGACGATTCTCAGCACGCTCCCCGCAGGCGAGAAGGTCGGCATTGCGTTCTCGGGCGGGCTCGATACCAGCGCCGCGGTGCACTGGATGCGCGCGAAGGGCGCGGTCCCGTATGCGTATACCGCGAATCTCGGGCAGCCGGACGAGTCCGACTACGAGGAGATCCCGCGGAAGGCGCTGGCATATGGCGCGGAGCGCGCGCGCCTGGTCGAATGCCGCCCCCAGCTCGTTGCCGAGGGAATCGCCGCGATCCAGTGCGGCGCGTTCCACATTTCCACCGGCGGCGCGACGTACTTCAACACCACGCCGCTCGGCCGCGCGGTCACCGGCACGATGCTCGTCGTCGCCATGCGCGACGACGGCGTCGGCATCTGGAGCGACGGCAGCACCTACAAGGGCAACGACATCGAGCGCTTCTACCGCTACGGCCTGCTCGCCAATCCTTCGCTCAGGATCTACAAGCCGTGGCTTGACCAGCGCTTCATCGACGAACTCGGCGGCAGGAAGGAGATGTCCGCGTACATGGCCGCCGCCGGGTTCGACTACAGGATGAGCGCCGAGAAGGCGTACTCGACCGATTCGAACATCCTCGGCGCGACGCACGAGGCGAAGGACCTGGAGTTCCTCGACAAGGGCCTGTCCATCGTCAAGCCGATCATGGGCGTCGCGTTCTGGCGTGATGACGTCGCAGTGAAGGCCGAGAAGGTCTCGGTGCGCTTCGAGGAGGGCATGCCGGTCGCGCTGAACGGCGAGAGCTACACGGACGCGGTCGCGCTGTTCACCGAAGCGAACGCGATCGGCGGGCGCCACGGCCTAGGCATGTGCGACCAGATCGAGAACCGCATCATCGAGGCGAAGAGCCGCGGCATCTACGAGGCGCCGGGCATGGCCCTGCTGCACATCGCCTACGAGCGCCTTGTCACCGGCATCCACAACGAGGACACGATCGAGCAGTACCGCAACAACGGCCGGCGGCTGGGGCGGCTGCTGTACCAGGGGCGCTGGTTCGACCCGCAGACGATGATGCTGCGCGAGACCGCGCAGCGCTGGGTGGCGAAGGCGGTCAGCGGCGAGGTGACGCTCGAGCTGCGTCGCGGCAACGACTACTCGATCCTCGATACGGCGAGTCCGAACCTGACCTACAAGCCCGAGCGGCTGACGATGGAGAAGGGCGAGGAAGTCTTCTTCACGCCGGGCGACCGCATCGGCCAGCTTACGATGCGTAACCTGGACATCATCGACACGCGCGACAAGCTGCGGGTATACGGCGAGGCGGGACTGCTCGGGGATTCGAAAGCCGGCGGCGTGCCGCTGCTTGGCGCCGGCGACCGCAAAGCGCCGGACAGCTAGCGCTTCACTTGCGGCGGGCCACCCGGCCCAGCAGCAGGTACTCCATCAGCGCCTTCTGCGTGTGCAGGCGGTTTTCCGCCTCGTCCCAGACCACGCTCTGCGGGCCGTCGATGACGTCGGCTTCGACCTCCTCGCCGCGATGCGCGGGCAGGCAGTGCATGAAGATCGCCTTCTTCTTCGCCGCCTTCATCATCTCGCCGTCCACCTTCCAGTCCTCGAACGCCTTCTTCCTCGCCGCGTTCTCCGCCTCGAAGCCCATCGAGGTCCAGACGTCCGTGGTAACGAGGTCCGCCCCCTTGACCGCATCCATCGGGTCCTTGAATTCCTCGTAGTGGTCGGTGCCGTAGAGGCCCGCGCGTTCCGGTTCCACCTCGTAGCCAGGCGGCGTAGACACATGCACGTTGAAGTCCAGCACCTCGGCGGCCTGCAGCCAGGTGTTGCAGACGTTGTTCGAGTCCCCGATCCAGGCCACCGTCCTGCCCTTGATCGGGCCACGGTGCTCGATGTAGGTATAGATGTCGGCCAGGATCTGGCATGGGTGATACTCGTTCGTCAGGCCGTTTATCACCGGCACGCGCGAGTGCCCGGCGAAGCGCCTGATCACGTCCTGCTCGAAGGTGCGGATCATGACGATGTCGCACATGCGGGAGATCACCTGCGCCGCGTCCTCGACCGGCTCGCCGCGGCCCAGCTGCGAGTCACGCGTGCTGAGGAAGATCGCCGCGCCGCCCAACTGGTGCATGCCGGCCTCGAAGGAAAGCCGCGTGCGGGTGCTCTGCTTCTCGAAGATCATCGCCAGCGTCCGGTCGGCGAGCGGCCAGTAGCGCTTGTAGCGCTTGAACTTGTCCTTAATCCAGCGCGTGCGCTGGTAGACGTACTCCAGCTCCTTGGCCGAGAGGTCGTTGAACTGCAGGAAATGGCGCAGCGCCATGGAGATGCCCCCGGCAGGCGTCAGCGCGCCGCCGCGCTCCTGGCGCTGCCGGCAGCGAGGAAGCCCGTGACGATCGGCGCGAGGATGCCGACAAGCTGCCGCGCCTCGGCCTCGTTCATCACCAGCGGCGGCAACAGCCGGATGACGTTGTCGTGCGTCACGTTCAGCACCAGTCCGCGCTCGAGCGCGATCTTCACGATCTCGGTGCATGGGCGGTCGAGTTCGACGCCGATCATCAGCCCCATGCCGCGGATGTCACGCACGCCGGTCACGCCGGCGAGCGCTGCCGCCAAGCCTTCGTGTATGACGCGGCCGACGCGTTCTGCATTGGCGAGCAGGCCATCCTTCATCATCGTTTCCACCGTGGCGACCAGCGCGGTCATCACCAGGGGGCCGCCGCCGAAGGTGCTGCCGTGGTTGCCGGGCTTGAAGACGCCCTTTGCGCGTCCGCCGGCGACGCAGGCACCGACCGGCAGCCCGCCGGCAAGGCCCTTGGCCAGTGGCACCACGTCCGGCAGGAATCCGGCGTGCTGGTAGACGAACCATTTGCCGGTACGGCCGAGGCCGCACTGAATCTCGTCGGAAATGAACAGCCACTGGTTCTTCTGGCACAGCTCGTACAGGCCGCGCAGGTACTCCAGGCGAGACACGTTGATGCCGCCCTCGCCCTGGATCGGTTCGATCATCACCGCGACCACGCTCCGGTCGCGCTCGGCCACCGCGCGCACCGCATCTAGGTCGTTCAGCGGCACGCGCACGAAGCCGGGCACCAGCGGCTCGAAGCCCGCCTGCACCTTGCGGCTGCCGGTCGCCGACAGGGTAGCCAGCGAGCGGCCGTGGAAGGCGTTCTCCATGACGACGATATGTGGCTCGGCGACGCCCCGCTGGTGGCCGTAGAGCCGGGCCAGCTTGATCGCGCACTCGTTCGCCTCCAGCCCCGAGTTGCAGAAGAAGATCTCGTCAAGCCCGGTGATCTCCGCGAGCAGGTCCGCGGCGCGCTCCTGCGCCGGGATCCGGAAGAGGTTGGAGGTGTGGATCACGCGCGCGGCCTGCTCGGCGATCGCGCGCACCAGCACCGGATGGTTGTAGCCCAGCGTGTTGACGGCGATCCCGGCGAGCGCGTCGAGGTACTTTTTCCCGTCCTCGTCCCAGAGCCAGACGCCTTCGCCTCGCACGAACGCTACCGGCTGCCGGGCGTAGGTGTTCATGACGTGCGACATGCCGGCTTCTCCAATGAAAAACGGCGGCAACTGCCGCCGTTCACGCAATATTATCATAGGGAAAAATGCCCCTCGGACTATAATCCGCGCGCCATGTCCGAGAGCGCCGCAGACCTCCAGGCAATCGAATTCGTTATCCAGGGCATCACTGCGGACGGCAAGCCTTTTCGACCCAGCGACTGGGCGGAGCGGCTATGCGGGGTGATGGCGGCGTTCGGCGGCGACCACCGCATGGAGTATTCGCCCTACGTGCACCCGATCACCGCGAGCGGCATGCGCTGCGTGGTGGTGGACAGGCGGCTCGAGGATCTCGAGCCGATGGCCTATCGTTTCCTGCTCAGCTTTGCGAAAGACAACGCGCTGAAGGTGCGCGACGGCAGGGTTCCGGAGCGCACCGAACTGGCGAAGCTGCAGCGCGCCGGGGATACCGACTAGCAGTGCTACTGCATCGCCTTGATGGCGTGCGCGAGGCGGCTCTTGTAGCGGGCTGCGGTGTTGCGGTGGACGACGCCTTTGGCGGCCACTCGGTCGATGGTGCTGCGCGACTTCTGCAGTGCGGCCTCGGCGGCGTCCTTCTTGCCGGCAGCGATCGCCTTCTCGACGTTCTTCACCGCGGTACGCAGCGAAGTGCGCAGCGCAACGTTGTGCGTACGCCGCTCTACCGACTTGCGGGCCGACCTGCGGGCGGATTTGGTGTTGGCCATGAGTAACCCAGGTGCTTGAAAAGGCGCGAATTCTAGCATGAACCCGCGCGCTGGAGCGGCGGCATGAACCTGGTGCGAGCGCTGGTCACTGTCAGCAGCATGACGTTCCTGTCGCGGGTACTGGGCTACGCGCGCGACTTCCTGATCGCGCGGACATTCGGTGCGGGGCTGGTCACGGACGCGTTCTTCGTCGCCTTCAAGATTCCCAACCTGCTGCGCCGCCTGTTCGCGGAAGGCGCGTTCTCGCAGGC
>CAZTDU010000018.1:0-37430 GCA_964612335.1 uncultured Enterobacteriaceae bacterium
TTGTGCACCAGCGCCTGCGCCACCAGCACGCGGCGCTTCATGCCGCCGGACAGCGAGCGCATGTTGGCATCGGCCTTGCCGGTGAGATCCAGGTTGTGCATCACCTCGTCTATCCAGGCGTCGTTCCTGCGGATGCCGAAGTAGCCGGACTGGAAGCGCAGCGTCTCGCGCACCGTGAAGAACGGATCGAACACCAGCTCCTGCGGCACCACGCCCAGGCTGCGCCGCGCCTTGCGATAGTCGCTGACCACGTCCGCGCCCATCACCGAAACGGCACCAGCGTCTGCGCGCGCAAGGCCGGCGACGACGCTGATCAGCGTCGTCTTGCCGGCGCCGTTCGGGCCCAGCAGGCCGAAGAACTCGCCCTGCCGCACCTCGAGGCTGACGCCGGCGAGCGCCTGCAGCGCGCCGTAGCGCTTCTCGACATTGCGGATATCTATGGCGGGGCTCATGGAATAGAGTCCGGCAGCGGGCCGCCCATCGGCTCGCTGCCGGCGCGCGGATCCTTCAGTGTGCCGTGGCGGGGTTGGAGGCGGGCGCGGCGGGCAGCAGCTCGGCGACGCCGTAAAGGCCGGCGATCGTCGCCAGGTCCGCGGGCAGCCGCTCGAACGCGAGGTCGCCCCCGTTCTGCTTCGACTCGCGCAGCCACGCCAGCATCGTGGCGAGCAGCGACGAATCCAGGTCGGTGACTTCGCCGAGGTCTATCACTGTCACGCCGTCGCGCAACTGGGCCGCGCCCTGGTCGAGCAGCTCGCGGGCCTGCACCAGCGTCGCGGAGCCGCTGATGTAGAGGCGTTCGCCCTCGCGCCGGATCATTTCTTCCCCGCCGCCGCGCTCTGCTCGAGCGACCGGTTCTTGGCTTCGAGCGTCTTGATCAGGCCATCGATGCCGCCATCGCGCACCTGGTTCGCGAACTCCGTCCGGTAGTTCTGCACCAGGCTCACGCCCGCGACGTAGACGTTGTAGACCTTCCAGCCGCCGGCGGTCTTCTCCATGTCGTAGTCGATCGTCACAGCCTGCGCACCCGGCTGCAGCACGCGCACATTCACGGTGACATCGGTATCGGTGGGCTTCGCGCGCAGCGGCCTGAACTCGAACTTCTGGTCGCCATAGGCGGCGAGCGCGCTGGAGTAGGTGCGCACCAGCAACGTCTTGAACTCGTCGGTCAGGCGCGCCTTCTGCGCGGGGTTCGCCTGCCGCCAGTTCTGGCCCACGGCCATCGCCGTCATGCTGGCGAAGTTGAAATGCGGGATGACCTTGGCCTCGACGAGATCGATGACCTTCTTGCGGTCGCCGGCCTTGATGTCCTTGTCGGCGGCGATGATGTCGACCACTTCCAGCGTGACCTTCTTCACCAGCGCGTCGGGCGCGAGTTCCTGCGCGGCGGCGATGCCGGCGAACGCGAGACCCAGCAGCCAGACGACGGCCCGGCTACCTTGCGGGTATCGCATCGCCCTCTCCGCCGGCAGCGGCGACGGTGGCCGCCTCCTGCATGCGCGCACCGCGGTCGCGCGGCGGATTGCCGTCGTAGACCTGGTTGCGGCGCCGCTGCATGTAGGCGTCGCGCTGGAACACGTACTTGTCCAGCGCGGCTTCCTCGAGGATGCGCGAGGCGTCCAGCAGGTCCGCGCGCGCGCTCACCGCGCGCAGCAGCTGCAGGTTGTTGCGCTGGCCGCCCTTCGTGCCGCGCCGCACCGGGTCGACGTAGGCATCGAGCACCCTGCCGCCCGAATCGCGCAGACTGCTGGAGCCCAGGATCGGCCACACGATGTACGGGCCGGCGTCCACGCCCCAGCGACCGAAGGTCTGGCCGAAGTCCTCGTCATGCTTCTCCAGCCCGAACTCGGTCGCGACATCGTTGATGCCCAGCAGGCCGAAGGAGGAGTTGAACGCGAGGCGCGCCCAGTCGTTCACGGCGTCGCCGGGCTTGCCCTGGATCAGGTTGTTGAAGCCGATGAAAAGGTCGCCGATGTTGGCGAAGAAATTGCGTACCCAGGTGCGCACCGGGTCGGGGATGACTTCCTTGTACGCGCTCGCAACAGGCTTGGCGAGCACCTCGTCGAACCCCTCGTTGAAACCGAACATGGCGCGGTTGAAGCCTTCGAAGGGATCGCGCGAATCGCCGTTCGTCGTCGCGCAGCCGGAAGCGAGCGCAAGCGCGAGTACCGCCAGCACGGTCCTGACAAACCTTGACAAAGCTGCGTTCACTTCTTCGCGTCCTTCCCGTCGTTGCCTTCGGCCGCCTTGCTGAAGAGAAACTGGCTGATCAGGTTCTCCAGCACCACCGCCGATTGCGTCAGGCGCAGGCGATCCCCGGCCTTCAGCATCGCACTGTCGCCACCGGCCTCGAGGCCGATGTACTGCTCGCCCAGCAGCCCCGAGGTGAGGATCTTTGCCGACGTGTCGCGCGGAAACTGGTATTTCGCGTCCACGTTCAGCATGACGATCGCCTCGTAGCTCTCGGTGTCGAAGCGGATCTCAGCCACCCGCCCCACCACCACCCCCGCGCTCTTCACCGGCGCGCGTACCTTCAGGCCGCCGATATTAGCAAACTTGGCCTGTACCTGATAAGCGTCGGAAGTGGAAAAAGACGCCAGATTTCCGACCTTTAGCGCAAGAAACAACAGTGCGGCGAAGCCCGCCGCGACGAATATGCCCACCCACAGGTCGATGGCGGTACGGTTCATTGTGCGTTTCCTCCGGTGAACATGAGTGCGGTGAGGATGAAATCGAGCACCAGGATGCTAAGCGACGAGGTCACCACGGTGCGGGTGGTGGCCCCGGAAACCCCCTCGGCGGTCGGCGGCGCATCGTAGCCCTCGAATACCGCGATCCAGGTGACCGCGATGCCGAACACGACGCTCTTGATGACGCCGTTCAGGATGTCCTCGCGCACGTCGACCGCGGCCTGCATCTGCGACCAGAACGCGCCCTCGTCCACGCCGATCAGCTTCACGCCGACCAGGTAGCCGCCGAATATCCCCATCGCGGAGAACAGCGCCGCCAGCACCGGCATCGAGATCACGCCACCCCAGAACCGCGGCGCCACCACCCTTGCGATCGGATCCACCGCCATCATCTCCATCGCGGAGAGCTGCTCGGTGGCCTTCATCAGGCCGATCTCGGCGGTGATCGCGGACCCGGCGCGGCTCGCAAACAGCAGCCCCGCCACCACCGGCCCCAGTTCGCGCACCAGCGACAGCGCAACCAGCACGCCGAGCGCCTCCGATGATCCATAGCGCTCCAGCGTGTGATAGCCCTGCAGGCCGAGCACCATGCCGACGAACAGGCCGGAAACCATGATGATGATCAGAGACAGCACGCCGGCGAAATAGATCTCGCGAATGGTGAGCCTGAAGCGGCCGAGCGCGGTGCCCGAATGCAGCAGGATGTGCACGAGGAAGCGGCTCGCGTACCCGAGGCGCCAGATCTTCGAGGTCACCATCGCGCCCAGGCGCCGGAGCAGGGAAAGCGGGCTCGCCGGCATCTCAGCGCACCTCCGCGGCGAGTTCCAGGTCAGCGTCATAGCGCGGCGCATCGATATGGAACGGCACCGGGCCGTCCGGCTCGCCGCGCACGAATTGCTTCACGTACGGCTCGATCGACGCACGGACCTGCGCCGGCGCGCCTTCGGCGATGATGCGGCCGGCGGCGACGAAGTACACGTAGTCGACGATGTCCAGCGTTTCCTCGACGTCGTGGGTGACGATGATCGAGGTCGCCCCGAGCGAATCGTTCAGTTCCCGCACCAGGCGCCGGGTGACGCCGAGCGCGATCGGATCAAGGCCGGTAAAGGGTTCGTCATACAGGATCAGCCCGGGGTCGAGCGCGATCGCGCGCGCCAGCGCCACGCGCCGCGCCATGCCGCCCGACAGCGATGCCGGCATCGCCTGCGCCACCCCGCGCAAGCCCACCGCGTTCAGCTTCATCAGCACGAGGTCGCGTATCAGGTCCGGCGGCAGGTCGGTATGCTCGCGCAGCGGGAAAGCAACGTTGTCGAACACGCTCATGTCGGTGAACAGCGCGCCGAACTGGAACAGCATGCCCATGCGCCGCCGCAGCGCGTAGAGCCCTGCCGCATCGATGTCATTCATCGCCTTGCCGAACACCCGTGCCTTGCCCTTGGTGGGCCGCAGGGCGCCGCCGATGATGCGCAGCAGCGTGGTCTTGCCGCAGCCCGACTGGCCCATGATCGCGACCACCCGGCCGCGCGGGATGGACAGGCTGACATCCTGAAGCACGAGCCGCTGGTCATAGCCGAACGACAGTTGCTCGATTTCGATGATCGGGGAGTCGGACAAGTTCGGAACAGGCGGCCGGCGCAAAGGGCTCGATTCTACTCGACCGGCCTGCGGCGCATGCCAAGCGGCCGGGTTTTGCCTATAGTGCGCGCATGCATGCGCAAAGCGTGGAAAGCCCGCCCCGCACGGCCGATGCGCAACCGGGGATGGCGTTGCGGGTCGCCGGACTGCGCAAGCGCTATGGCACGCACGAGGTGCTCGCCGGGGTCGACCTGGAAATCGCCGCGGGCTCGTCCTTCGGCCTGGTCGGCGTGAACGGCGCGGGCAAGACCACGCTGGTGAAGTGCGTGCTCGATTTCTGCGACTTCCAGGCCGGCAGCGCGCAGATCTTCGGCGTGCCGAGCGGCGACGCACGGGCGCGCTCGCGCATGGCGTTCGTGCCGGAGCGCTTTTCGCCGCCGCATTACCTGCTGTGCCGCGAGTTCATCGCCATGATCCTCGAGCTCGCCGGCGAGCCGTACGACGCCGCGGCTGCCGAGGCGCAGTTGCGCGAGCTGGAACTGGACCCCGGCGTGCTGTCGCGCCCGGTGCGCCAGCTCTCCAAGGGCATGACGCAGAAGCTCGGGCTCGCCGCGTGCTTCCTGCTGCGGCGCGAGCTCACGCTGCTGGACGAGCCGATGTCCGGGCTCGATCCGGTGAGCCGGGTCGCGGTGAAGAGCGTGCTCGCGCGCCTCGGCGAACAGGGCAGGACGCTGTTCTTCACCTCCCACGTGCTGGCCGACGTGGAGGAACTGTGCTCGACCATCGGCGTACTGCACGCGGGCGCCATCGTCTATGCCGGGTCCCCCGCCGGGCTGTGCGCGCGCTACGGCGAGGCGCAGCTCGAGCGTGCGTTCATCAGGTGCATCCATGCCGGCTGAACCCGCGCGGCGCAAGCCCACGCTGCTCATCGTCGATGACGACGCGCTGATCACCGAGACGCTGTCGTTCGCCCTCGGCGCCGACTTCGACATCCACACCTGCGAATCGCGGCCGCACGCGATCGAACTGCTGCGCCAGCTTCCCGAAGCGCCGCAACTGGCTCTGATCGACCTCGGCCTGCCGCCGACGCCGCACTCGCCGGAGCAGGGCTTCCTGCTGATCGCGGACCTGCTTGCGCACGCGCCCGAGATCAGGATCTTCGTGCTCTCGGGGCAGAACGATGCCGCGAACGCGCGGCACGCGCGCGCGCTGGGCGCGGTGGAATTCATCGCCAAGCCCTGCGACCCGGTGATGCTCAAGCGCAGCTTTTCGCGCGCACTCGAGTTCCGCGCCGAGCCGGCACCCGAGGAGGACAGCCTGGTCGGCGCGAGTCCGCTGATCCAGAAGCTGAAGAACCAGATCGAGCAGTTCGCCGACTCGCCGTTTCCGGTGCTGATCGAGGGCGAGTCGGGCAGCGGCAAGGAACTGGTCGCGCGCAGCCTGCACCGGGCGTCGGTGCGCGCCGCGATGCCCTACTACGCGCTCAACTGCGCCGCGATCGCGCCGACGCTGGTCGAGCCGACGCTTTTCGGCTACGCCAAGGGCGCGTTCACCGGCGCGGTGGCCGGCAAGTCGGGCTACTTCGAGGACGCGGGCGAAGGCACGCTGTTCCTGGACGAGATCGGCGAGCTGCCGCTGGAGCTGCAGGCGAAGCTGTTGCGCGTGCTCGAGAACGGCGAATACCAGCGCGTCGGCGAGACGCAGGCGCGCCGCTCGCTTGCCCGCATCGTCGCCGCCACCAATCGCGACCTGCGACAGGAGGCACGCGAGGGCAGCTTCCGCGCCGACCTCTACCACCGACTGTCGGTGTTCACGCTGAGCGTGCCGCCGCTGCGCGAACTCGGGCAGGACCGCCTGCTGCTGCTCGACCATTTCAGGCGCCGCTACGCGCAACAGACCGGCACGCAGGCCTTCGAGCTGGACGAGGCCGCCACCGCGCGCTGGCTCGAGTACCCCTTTCCGGGCAACGTGCGCGAACTGCGTAACATCGTCATCCGGCTCACCACCAAGCACGCGGGACAGCGGCTCTCGGTCGCCGACATCGAGCAGGAGTTCGACCTCGAGTCGGAGCCCGGACCGCAGGATGCGCCGGGCATCGACGGCGATGACCGGGTCGGCCACGCGCTGCGCCATCTGCAGCGCGAGCGCAACGTGAACCTGGACGCGATGCTGAAATCCTGGGAACAGGCCTACATCGAGGCAGCGCTGCGCATGACGCGTGGCAACGTCAGCCAGGCGGCGCGCCTGCTGGGCGTGAACCGCACCACCCTCTACAGCCGCATGACATCCTCCGGCGGCGCCGCGCCTAGCGGTGCCGGCGGACAACCGCGCCTGCTCTAGCCATGTACCTGGAACATTTCGGCCTGCACGAACCGCCGTTCCGCATCACGCCGCACACGGATTTCTTCTTCGACGGCGCGGATCGCGGCACCACGCTGGACGCGCTGGTTTATGCGGTGCTGCACGACGAGGGCATCGTCAAGGTCAGCGGCGAGGTAGGCAGCGGCAAGACCATGCTGTGCCGCGTGCTGCTGGAGCGCCTGCCGGAGACGGTGGAGACGGTGTACCTGGCGAACCCGTCGCTGACGCGCGACGAGCTGCTGCACTCGATCGCCGACGAGCTGCAGATGACGTTGTCGACCGACGCCTCGCGCGTGGTGATGCGCGAACTCTTCGAGCACCTGATCGGGCTGTACGCGCAGGGCCGCCGCGTCGTCATCCTCATCGACGAGGCGCACGCGATGCCCGACGAGACGCTCGAGCAGGTGCGCCTGCTGTCGAACCTGGAATCCAGCCGCCACAAGCTGCTGCAGATGGTGCTGTTCGGGCAGCCGGAACTGGACGAGGCGCTCGCCAAGCCCTCGATGCGGCAGCTGAAGGACCGCATCACGCACAGCTTTCGCATGCGGCCGCTCACCGAAGCCGAGGTGTCGACCTACGTGTCGTTCCGCATGCGCGCCGCCGGCTACCGCGGTCCGGACGTGTTTTCGCGGCGCGCGGTGGCGATGATCGCCGCGGCGTCCAACGGACTGTCGCGCAGGATCAACATCCTCGCCGACAAGGCGCTGCTGGCCGCGTTCGCCGAAGGCAGGCACGCGGTCGCCGAGCGCGAAGTGCGCGCCGCGATACGCGATTCGGAGTTCGCCGCACTGCGCCCGCCCAGGCGCAGGTCGCCATACCTCATCGGTGCCACGCTGCTGGCCGCTGGCCTCGCCATCGGCTTCGGCCTCGAACGCGTGCTGCTGCCCGAATCCGCTGCGCCTGCCGCGGCGGTGCCCTCGCCTGCTCCCGCTCCGACTCCGGCGCCTGCGCCTGCGCCGCCCCCCGCGCCCGCGGCATCGGTACCCGCTCCTGCGCCCGCGCCGGCGCCAGCGGAGGCAGAAGCCGCACCCCCCCCCAGCGCGCCCCCAGCCGATGCAGAAGCGCCCAAGGCCGAGCCGGTGGCGGAGGCCGCCGCGACTGCACCGGCGGCGGAAGCACCGCCCGCCACGCCGCCGGCGCCTCCTGCGGCGCCGGAACTGTCGCCGGCGCAGCGGCGCCACATGGCGGCCTACCCGGCTGCGCAGAAACTGCTGCGCGGACGAGTCGCCGCCGCCCGCAGGCTGCTGGAAAACGAAGCCGACTCGAGCTATTCGATCGAGCTGTTCACCACAGACAACTGGGACCCCGCGCGCATGGAACGCTTCCTCATCCGCGCCCGCGACCTGGTACCGCTCGATGAGGTGTACGTGATCCCGATGCGCGGCCCCCGCACCTATCGAATCCGGGTCGTATATGGCGCATACTCGACAAAAGACGCGGCGGCGGAGGCGCGGGATCGCCTGCCGCCCAAGTACCAGAAGGCGTTTCAGATGGAATTGCGCTCGTTTTCCGATTTGAGAGCTGACCTCTAGGTCAAAGTCCTTGCCATACAGCCAGTTAGACGACGTTGCTCATGTGTATTCCATGATATGCTGGCAGCAGTGATCGAGCGCGTGCGCCGGAATTCCATCCTTTCGTCACGGATTCTCGTGACGGCAGGTGCGCTGCTGCTCGCGGCCTGCGCGCAAGCGCCGATGAAGCCGGCGGAAACACACATCCGCGCCGAGCCGGTCGCACGAGAAGAAGGCAGCATCCCGCCGCCGGTGCAGATGATCCCGGTGCTGCCCAAACCTTCGCCCGCGGTGAAGCCTGAAACCTACAGCGTCGTCGTCAGCAACGTCAGGGTGCAGGACCTGCTCTTTGCGCTGGCGCGCGATGCCAAGGTGAACATCGACATCCATCCCAGCGTAGAAGGCACGGTAACGCTGAACGCGATCGACCAGACGCTGACGCAACTGCTGTCGCGCCTGTCCAGGCAGGTGGACATGCGCTACGAGCTCGACGGCCAGAACCTCATCGTCACGCGCGATACGCCGTTCCTGCGCATCTACCGCATCGACTATGTCAACCTCGCGCGCGAGACGGAAAGCAAGAACGCGATCTCCTCGCAGATCTCGGGCGGCGTCGCCGGCAGCTCTGGCGGGGGTTCGGCCGCGGCGAACACCTCGACGTCCACGGTTTCTTCCAAGTCGCTGAACAAGTTCTGGGAAACCCTGATCGCGAACATCAAGGACATCCTGCGCGAGACCGACCGGGTACTGCCCGCGGCCGCCGCTGCGCCGGCGCAGCCTGCTGCCGTGCCTGCCGCAGCCCCGGCCGCACCAGGCGCCGCGGCTGCACCGGCCGCCCCTGCGCCAGCCGAGCCCGCCGCCACGTTCCGCGAGGCCGCGTCGGTGATCGCGAATGCCGAGACAGGCGTGCTGAGCATCCGTGCCACCGCGCGCCAGCACGAGAAGGTCCAGGAATTCCTCGACCAGGTGATGACGAATGCCAGGCGGCAGGTGCTGATCGAAGCGACCGTCGCCGAAGTACAACTCAACAACCAGTACCAGCAAGGCATCGACTGGCAGCGGCTGCGCACGGGGGCGCTGGCGACGGGGACCGCGGGCTTCGGTACCGGCTCCAGCGGGCTCGAGTTCGGCCAGTCCTCTGCCAACACGCCGGCAGGCATCAATACCACCGCGTTCGTGCTCGGCGGCGCGCTCAGGAGCCTGAACTTCTCCGCCGCGATCAAGTTCCTCGAGTCCTTTGGCGATGTGCGCGTGCTCTCCAGCCCGAAGCTGAGCGTGCTGAACAACCAGTCTGCGATCCTGAAAGTCGTCGACAACCTGGTCTATTTCACGGTGCAGGCAACCACGACGGCTTCGGCCAACGCGCCGGCGGTGACGACGTTCAACACCACCGCGCATACCGTTCCGGTCGGCCTGGTGATGACCGTGGTGCCGCAGATCAGCGACACGCAGACGGTGTCCCTGAACGTGCGCCCCTCGATTTCGCGACTCATCCGCTATGTCGCCGATCCGAATCCCAGCCTCGGTGCAGTCGCGAACCAGATACCTGAAATCCAGACGCGCGAGATGGAATCCGTGCTACGCGTGCAAAACGGCGAGATCGCCGTGCTTGGCGGACTCATCGAAGACCGCGCCTCGAATGTCGAGGACGGAATTCCAGGCGTGCGCAACGTGCCGGGTATCGGCGCGCTGCTGTCGCAGCGGCGGGACGAGAACCGCAAGACCGAACTGGTGATCTTCCTCAGGCCCACGGTGATCCGCGACGCCAGCATTGACGGCGACTACCGCGCCTTGCGCTCGCTGCTGCCCGACGACGATTACCTGCGCCGCCCCAATCCCGGCAAGCTGCAGCCGGCCGCGCCGGTGGAGTTGCCGAATCGATGAGCCTGCTGCTGGAAGCGCTGAAGAAGGCCGAGAAGGCCAAGGAAGAGGCGCAGCGCCAGGCTGGCGGCACGGCGCCGAGCGGCGGCGGCCTGGAGATGGAGCCGGTCGAACCGTCGCGGCACGTTACCACGCGCGACGAGCTGCCGGATATCGCGCAGCCGATGGAAATCAGCAGCGACGACATCCGTTCCGCGCCACCGCCGGCACGCGAGGCGCCGCAGCCCGAGCGGCGGCCGCCGCCCGAACCGGAAGAGCGCCCGCGTCCGGCGCGCGCAGCGGCCGCGCAGCCGCAGGCACAGCCGGCGGAGCGCGCCGCGGCGAAGAAGGTGTTCGAAGCCAAGTTCAAGGAGCCGAATCCGAAGCTGCCCTTCTACATCACGATGGGCGTCCTCGGCGCGTTTGCCGTGGGTACGGCAATCTACTTTTATCTGGAACTGCGCCCGCCGCCGCCGCTGGTGAATCCGAACCCACCAAAGACCGGCGCCGAGCCGCCGGTCACGGTACCGGACGCAAAGCCCGCCACCCAGGCACCGCAGGCGGCTCCGCCCGCGGCGGAGATTCCCGGGCTCCCCGACGCGAAGCCCGCGCAGCCTGCCGCGCCGGCTGCTGCCGCGACGCCCACGCCCGCGCCCACGCCAGCACCGAGTGCGCCCCCTGCACCTGCGCCTGCCGCCGAGGCCCCGGCGAAGCCTGCCGCCAGCCCGCGTGCCGTCGCGGCGCCGCGGGAAGGCCGGCCGGCACCTGCGACACCGCCGCGGCAGGCACGCGCGCCGGTCGCGGTGCGCCGCGCCGCGCCCGCGATCGATCCGCAGGTAAGCGCCGCGTACGAGGCCTACAACGCAGGCAACCTTGCCGCGGCCAGAAGCGGCTACGAGCGCGCGCTCGCCGCGGACCCGTCGAGCCGCGATGCGCTGCTCGGCCTCGCCGCGGTCGAGATGCGCTCGCAGAATTTCAGCGCCGCCGACGCGCTCTACCAGAAGCTCCTGCGCGCCGACCCGCGCGATCCCCACGCGCAGGCGGGCATGCTCGCGCTGCGCAGCCAGAGCGTCGACCCGGTCGCCGGCGAGAGCCGCGTCAAGTCGCTGCTCGCGAACGACCCGGAATCGGGCGTGCTGCACTTCACGCTGGCCAACCAGTACGCGCAGCAGGGTCGCTGGGCCGAGGCGCAGCAGTCGTACTTCAAGGCGCATGCGTCCGAGCCCGACAACCCGGATTTCGCCTACAACCTCGCCGTGAGCCTCGACAGGCTGCGCCAGCGCAAGCTCGCAGCGGAGTACTACCAGCGCGCGCTCGACCTCGCGGCACGGCGCAGCGCCGCATTCGATCCCGCTGCGACCCGCACCAGGCTGCAAGAGCTTTCCAGATAACAGATCCTTGCGTGCCCGGCGACGGTCGTCCGGGTATCATGGACACTGCATGAATTCGCCCACCAATCCGCAGGCCAAGCGCCATATCGGGCAGATCCTCATCGACCAGGGGATCCTCACCGAAGACCAGTTGCGCATCGCCCTGCTCGAGCAGATGAAGTCGCACCTGCCCGTGGGCAGGCTGCTGGTGCAGCTCGGCTTCGTGTCGGAAGCGACGCTGCGCGACGCGCTGTCGGAGAAGCTCGGGCTGCAGTCGGTCGACCTCGCGCACATCATCGTGGACCCGGCGGCGCTGAAGATGCTGCCGCGGGACCTCGCGCGGCGCTTCCGCATGTTCCCGGTGGCGCTGGACCGCGCGGCGCGCAAGTTCATCATCGCGCTCGCCGACACCAACGACATCGTCGCCATCGACCAGCTGCGCGCGCAACTGAAGGGCGACCTCGAGGTCGAGCTGCGCCTTGCCGGCGACTCGGAGATCGAGCGCGCGATCGAGCACTACTACGGCCACGAATTCTCGATCGACGGCATCCTGCGCGAGATCGAGACCGGCGAGGTCGATTATGCGTCGATCGCGGACGACGACGAGTACTCACAGCCGGTGGTGCGCCTGATCTCGGCGCTGCTCGCCGACGCCGTGGATCGCGGCGCATCGGACATCCACTTCGAGCCCGAGCAGAATTTCCTGCGCATCCGCTACCGCGTCGACGGCGTGCTGCGACAGATCCGCAGCCTGCACAAGACCTACTGGCCGGCGATGGCGGTGCGCCTGAAGGTGATGTCGAAGATGAACATCGCCGAGACCCGCGCGCCGCAGGACGGGCGTATCTCGGCGACGATGTCCGGCCGGGTGGTGGACTTCCGTGTCGCCTCGCTGCCCACCGCGCACGGCGAGAACGTCGTGCTGCGCATCCTGGACCGGCAAAAGGGCATCGTGCCGCTCGACAAGCTCGGGCTGGAGGAATCGCAGCTCGAGCTGCTCAGGCGCATGATCGCGCGCCCCGAGGGCATCATCCTCGTTACCGGCCCGACCGGCAGCGGCAAGACGACTACGCTGTACTCGATCCTCAACCACATCAACTCCGACGGGGTCAACATCATGACCCTGGAAGACCCGGTGGAGTACCCGATGACGCTGATCCGGCAGACCTCGGTGGCGGAATCGGCAAAGCTGGATTTCGCCAACGGCATCCGCGCGCTGATGCGCCAGGACCCGGACGTCATCCTGGTCGGCGAGATCCGCGATGAAGACACCGCCGAGATGGCGTTCCGCGCCGCGATGACCGGCCACCAGGTCTATTCGACGCTGCACACGAATTCCGCGGTCGGCGCGTTCCCGCGCCTGCTCGACATCGGCATCGTCCCGGACATCATGTCCGGAAACATCATCGGCGTGGTGGCACAGCGACTGGTGCGCAAACTCTGCCGCACCTGCCGCCAGGCCTACGACCCCGAGGTGCGCGAGCGCCGCCTGCTCGGGCTCACGCCCACCGAACCGGCGACGCTGTACCGCGCGGTGGGCTGCGAGCAGTGCGACTACCAGGGCTACCGCGGCCGCATGTCGATACTCGAGATCCTCAAGATCGACCCGGCGCTGGACGAACTCATCGCGCGTCGCGCCACCGCGCGCGAGATCCTCACCGCGGCGCTCGCGCAGGGATTTCGCACCCTCGCCGACGACGGCATACGCCTCGTGCGTGCCGGCGCCACCAGCCTCGACGAGTTGATGCGCGTCATCGACCTCACCGACCGCATGGCCTGACGGCCGGCCTGCCGCGAGGAACGCGCGCGATGCCGCTGTACTCCTACAAGGCCATCGACAGCTTCGGCAAGTCGGTACTCGGCCGCGTCGACGCGATAAACCTCTTCGACCTCGAGCAGCGCCTGGCGCGCATGGGGCTGGACCTCGTCACCGGCGCGCCGGCATCCTCGAAGAGCCGGCTGGTCGGCGGCGCGAAGATCAAGCGCGAGGACCTGATCAACTTCTGCTTCCACCTGGAGCAACTCGCGAGCGCCGGCGTCCCCGTCGTCGAAGGCCTGGTGGACCTGCGCGACAGCGTCGAGAACTTGCGCTTTCGCGAGGTGGTCGCCGGGGTGCTCGAATCCATCGAGGGCGGCCGCGGACTGTCGCAGGCGCTGGGCGAATACCCCGAGGTGTTCAGCAAGGTGTTCGTCAGCCTGGTGCGCTCGGGGGAGCAGACCGGGCGCCTGCCCGAGGTGCTGAAGAGCCTCACCGAAACGCTGAAATGGGAGGACGAACTCGCCGCGCAGACGAAGAAGCTGCTGATGTACCCGGCGTTCGTCGGCGGCATGGTGATGCTGGTGGTGTTCTTCCTGATGATCTACCTCGTGCCGCAGATGACCGGCTTCATCCGCAACATGGGGCAGGACGTGCCGCTGCAGACGCAGATTCTGATCGTCGTGTCGGCGTTCTTCGTCGACTGGTGGTGGGCGCTGATCGCGGCGCCGTTCGCCGCCTGGTTCGGCCTGAAGGCGGCGATACGCTCCAGCCCGGGGTTCGCCTACGCCTGGGACAGCTGGAAGCTGCGCGCGTGGCTGATCGGCCCGATCCTGCGGAAGATCATCCTGTCGCGCTTCGCGCAGAGCTTTGCGATGATGTACGGCTCGGGCATCACGGTGCTGGA
The DNA here is from genome assembly GCA_964612335.1 of uncultured Enterobacteriaceae bacterium. Classification (GTDB taxonomy): domain Bacteria; phylum Pseudomonadota; class Gammaproteobacteria; order Burkholderiales; family SG8-39; genus CAZTDU01. Next base: position 14,028 of record CAZTDU010000018.1, read on the forward strand.
CGCGATCCGCGCCTCCGAGGAGATCGTCGGCAACCGCCCGCTGGAGAACGCGCTGAAGAACGTCGGGCAGCAGATCGCCGAGGGCAAGAACATGACGCAGGCATTCCAGGACATCGGGCTCTTTCCTCCGCTGGTGATCCGCATGCTGCGCATCGGCGAGAACACCGGCGCGCTCGACCGCTCGCTGCTCAACATCGCGTATTTCTACAACCGCGAGGTGCGCGAGGCGATCGGCAGGCTGCAGGCGATGATCGAGCCGGCGATGACCGTGGTGCTGGGCGCGATCCTCGGCTGGGTCATGCTCTCCGTGCTCGGGCCGGTGTACGACTCCATCTCCAAGATGAAGTTCTAGCATGATGGCTTCTAGACTGACTTTGCGGGGGTACGGGGGGCCGCGGAAGGCCCCCCGGAACTGACATGGCGGCGAAGCACGTCCTCTACTTCAGCGTCGATACGCGGGTGCTCTACCGCTGGTCGGGCGGCACGCTCGCGCACGAGGCGAGCTTCCCGGCCGACGAGGACGGCGTCGGCCAGTTCCGCGAGTTCCTCGCGCGCGCGAAGGGCTCGCACATGTACGTCGTCGCCGACGTCTCGGGCGAGGATTTCCACGAGGACCAGATTCCCTGGCTGCGCGGCGGCGACCGCGACGCGATCGTGCAGCGCCGCCTCGCGCAGCGCTACCGCGACACGCGGCTGGCGAGCGCGTTTTCGCTCGGCGTCACCACCGGCGAACGCCGCAACGAGCGCCTGCTGCTCGCCTCGTTCACGAACGCCGAGCAGTTCGGCCCCTGGCTGGACGAGATCGCCAGCGCCGGCGTCACGCTTGCCGGGGTCTACTCGGTGCCGTTCCTCGCGCCGGTGCTGGCAACGCGCCTGGGCGCGCGCGGCGGCCACGCGCTCGTCGTCTCGGTGGACGCCGCGGGGCTGCGCCAGAGCTTCATCGAGGACGGCAGGCTGCGCTTCGCGCGCCTCGAGCGCATCCCCGAGGCCCCGCCCGAGGCACTCGCGGCGTTCGTGCGCTCGGAGACCTCGCGCCTGGTGCAGTACCTGTCGACGCTGCGCCTGCTCCCGAGGGACGGCGCGCCGGTACAGGTGTTCGCGATCGCGCCGGCCGGCCAGCGCGCCGCGTTCGAGGAAACGCTGGTGTCGGACCAGCGCCTCGCCTTCCACGCGGTGGGAGTCGAGGAAGCGGCGCGCGCGATCGGCCTCAAGCACCTGTCGCCCAGGGCACAAGACGAGCAGCTATACCTGCACCTCGCCGTCAAGCGCGCGCCGAAGGAGCAGTTTGCCCGCCGCGAGGACCGGCGGGGCTTCTTCCTCTGGCAACTGCGGCGCGGCGTCATGGCGGCGTCCGCGGTGTCATTCGTGCTGTGCGCCGCCTACGCCGGCGTGACCTGGCTGGACGTGCTCGGCGTGCGCAATGAGGCCGATGGGCAGTCGCGCGCCGCGGCCGCGGCGCTGGCCGACTACCAGCGCATCACGGCGGCGTTCCCGGTCACGCATACCACCACCGACAACCTGCGCGCCACGGTGACCGAGTTCCGCAGCCTCGCCGCGCGCACCTCGTGGCCGGCGCAGGACTTCGAGTACGTGTCGCGCGTGATGGACAAGTTCGGCCAGCTCGACCTGGACAAGCTCGAGTGGCGCGTGGACCGCGCGAGCGCGCTCGCCGCCGGCAAGCCCGGCGCCGCCAAGGCGGCATTGGCGGCGCCCGCCGCCGCGGCAGCGTCCGCGGGCACGCCGAAGGACGAGTCCGGTGACTACGTCCGCGTCATCGAGGTTGGCGGGCGCGTGAATGCCACGCAGCGTTCCGACTATCGCGCCATCACCGGGCAGGTACAGGAGTTCGCGCAGGCCCTGCGCGTCGATCCGGCCTATCGCATCGTCAGGACGCAACTGCCTTTCGACGTCACCCCCGACAGCACGCTTTCCGGCGACATCGGTGAAGTCGAGACCAGCGAGGCGCCGCGCTTCACCATCGTGCTGGCGAGGCCGATCAAGTGACGCTGGACCGGGACGAACTGAGAAAGCTCGGGCCGGCGCTGGTGCTGCTGGTGCTCGCGCTCGCGCTGGGCGCGGCGATGATCTGGTATGCCGATCGCTCGCTCAAGGCGGCGCAGGCACTGCTCGCCACCGCGAGGGCGGAGCGCACGCAGAACCAGGAGCGGCTCTCCAAGATTGCCGAGGAGGAGCGCGACGTATCCGAGAAGCTGCAGGTGTACCTGCGCCTCAAGGACGCGCGCATCCTGGGCGAGGAACGGCGCCTGGAATGGGCCGACACGGTGGCGCGCATACGCAAGGAACGCGAGCTGCTGGACGTGCGCTACCGGGTCGAGCCGCAGCGCCTGATGGTCTCGCTGCCCGGCAAGCCCGCGCCGGTGGAGTTCTATACGTCGACGATGAAGGTTTCGCTGTCGCTGCTGCACGAAGGCGACCTCTTCACGTTCCTGAACGACCTGCGTGCCTCTGGCAACGCCTACTACTCGGTGCAGCAGTGCGGCGTCGTGCGCCTGGGGCAGATCGCGGCGCTGACGACGCTGGCGCCCCGCCTGCGCGCCGATTGCACCATCGACCTGATCACCGTGCTCGACCGGGGGGCGAAGTCATGAGACGCCTCGTCGCGCGGTGCGCGCTGCTCGCTGCCCTCGGCGTTCAGGGCGCCGAGGCGCAGGAGCTGGGTAGGCTGTTTCATACGCCCGACGAGCGCGCGGCGCTCGACGCGCGGCGCGCGGCGAAGCTGCCGGACAAGCCGGCGGCCGCGGCGGTGGTCGCAGCGCCGGTGACGCGCATCGACGGCTACGTTCAGCGCTCGGGCGGGCCATCGACCGTGTGGGTGAATGGCGAGGCGCTGACCGAGGGCGCGGCGCAAAGCACCGTGCGCATCCACCGCGGCAGCGCCGGCGAAGCGAGCATCGCCTTCCCTGCCGAGCCCGAGCCGCGCGAAACCCGCGCCCGCGTCGGCCAGTCGGTGGATACCCTGACCGGTGAAATAAGGGACCCGCTGGGTGACGGGAAAATCAAGATACGTCGGGCCGAGGAACAGCGTTCGTCCAGACGATGAGAAGTAAGCGGTCAGCGATCCGAACCCTCCACCGGTCTGAGCAGCGCGGGGCGGTTCTGATGATCATGCTCGCCATCGTGGTAGCTGGTGCTTCATGGGCGCTCGTTTCGCGTCTGCACCAACCAAGCGAGCAACGCGTAGCAAATCGAATGCACAACGCGAAGGTGCTCATGCAAGCCAAACAGGCGTTGATCGGCTACGTCGCGCAGCGAGCCGCGATCACCGGCGAGGATAGTCCCGGACGCTTACCTTGCCCGGAGGCCCCGGGCAACTTTGCCAATGCCGACAACCAAGGTGAAGCCGGGGGAAATTGCACCTTGCCTGCGGTAGGCCGCCTGCCCTGGAAAACACTAGGGCTTGAGAAGCTTGTTGACGCGTCCGGCGAACCGCTCTGGTATGTCGTGTCAGAGGGATGGGCACTGAAAACCGGTTTCCCTCCAGAAAAGCCTGTAATCAACTCCGACTCGGTCGGGCAGCTGAACGTTGACGGAAATCCGAACTTCGCCGTCGCATTGATCATCGCGCCAGGTCCAGCGTTTGTAGTTCCTGCCGCAGCCGGGTGCAGCGCGAGGAGTCAGACAAGGCCAACATCGGGGCCACCAAATGTCGCCGACTATCTTGAGTGTGAGAACGCCACATCGCCTGCGGACGCAAGCTTCGTGACCAGCGGCCCTGATGCTGCGTTCAACGATCAAGTCGTGCGTGTCGCGGCAAACGAAGTTTTGCCACTGATCGAGTCTGCTGTCGCGTCGCGCTTTGTCAGGGAGTTCGGTCCGAGTATGCGGTACTGCGGCTCTCCCTGGCCAGACTGCAGTAGCAGTGTTGTCTTTCCGTTCGCCGCTCCGATGGCTGATCCTACGACGAGCAATTTTCAAGGCGCGTCAGGAACTACACAGGGTCTACTGCCGCTCACTTACGGCACCAGCGGCGCGTGCACACCCGCGCCCTGCAATCCGGCTTCTTGCGATCCACTGACGGATGAACGCTGCGATCCAACGTTTGTCTCGTGGATAGGTAGCCCAACGATCGTGCGGACGTCTGGCGCGACACTTTACGCGTATGCGTGCTCAATTGCCGGAACACCAACGGCATTCACCTGTACCCTCCTGACTGTTTCCAGCGTCTTCAGTCCCAACGGATCGCTGGATTTTCAGTTCTCTGCCACAGCAAGCAACGTAGGCATGTCACTGCGGCAGGTGAATACGTCTGCCCTGGTTGACGGGATCGACACGGACTTTGCCTCTCCTACCGGCTATACGGTGACGGGCGCGGCCTTGGCGGCCGACGGCGCCGCAACCATCGCAATCGCGAGTCGCCTTCCTACTGGTGGCGGAGTTCAAGTGGCAGACGCCGATTGCGGCTTGGGAGGATTCGGCGGAATTTTCAACAATTGTTTCCAGCACACCATTGCGGTGCCACTCTTGTTCACGGATGCTCTAGTTCTTGATGTGGCGAATGCCGATACTGCTTGGTTTTACCGAAACTCGTGGCATCAGCACATGTACTACGCGGTCTCAACGAGAAACGTCTCAAGCGGCTCAGGATCATGCGTAACTGATACCGATTGCGTGTCTGTGCTTGGATTCAATCCCAGCGGTTCACATCGTGCTTTAGTCGTAGCCCCAGGGGCCGCATTGAGTGGGCAACCACGCCCGCCCGTGGGTGTTGCTGATTGGCTTGAAGGCACTAACGCTAGCGGCGATTTGATCTTTGGGGCTCGCGACGCAACGTTGCTGGTGGGTAGAACATTCAACGATCGAATCGTAGTTATAGACAGCAATCCATGAACAACACCAGAGGATTCACACTAACGGAACTAGCAGTAGTGATGTTTATCGTTGGACTATTGCTCAGCACGATGATGTACACCCTATCGGCGCAGACTGAACAGCGCAATCGTGAGGAGACTCAGCGTCGACTGGAGCTCGCGCGGGAACTGCTCCTTTCTTACGCGGTCGTAAACGGCAGGCTGCCATGCCCCGCGCGCAGCGATAACACCACCTCCCCTCTCACCGTTGCGGGCGACGAGGTTCGAAATGTCGCCGGAGAATGTTCCGGCGTCCATGCCCTAGGTACAGCCGAAGACTATTACGGCGGCACCATTCTTGCGGGGATCACTGGTGGGCTGCTTCCCGCGCGCGCCATCGGATTCGAGTACGTAGACGCCGGCGGATTCGCCATCGACGCTTGGGGAAATAGGATTCGATACGCCATAGAAAAATCGGTGACGAGTTGCGCTGGGACTTCCACATTGCCACACTTCACACATGCTACGAACTTGAAGGCGAACGGCATAACGTGCCTGCCACGCGATCTCCTGGTCTGCAAATCGGGGACCGGGGTAGTAGGAACCGCTGGCAGCACGAGTTGCGGCGCGTTGTCCAATTTTCTTGTCAGCGCGAACACGGTGGTGGCGGTAGTCCATTCGGTTGGCAAGAACTTCGCATATGCTGCCGTGTCGACTGACGAAGCGGCGAATGCTGTCAACAACGTCGTCAACGATCCTGTGTTTGTGTCCCGCTCCCCTTCGCCTGCCGACTCGCCCTCCGGCGAGTTTGACGACATGATGGTCTGGATTCCGGTCGGCGTGCTCTACAGCCGCATGATCGCCGCCGGCGTGCTGCCTTAGCGGATCACGCGGCGGTCGCCGGTCCGGCAAGCAGGAAACACACCTCGCCGTCCCGGTTTTGCTCGAGCGTGAGCGCATAGCCGACGGCTTCGGCAAGGCGCGCCGACTGGTACAGGCCGAGGCCGAGGCCCGGGCCGGAGGATTCGACCGGGCTTGAGAGCAGCGTCCTTGCCAGGGCCGGCGGCACCGCCGCGCCCGAGTCGATGACGCGGAGTTCGATTTTCCCCTCGCACGCCAGTTCGGCGCGCACGCGGACCGAAGCATCCGCGCCGCGCTTGGCGAGCGCGTTCTGGATCAGGTTGTCGGCCACGCTGTCGAACAGCGCGCGCGGCAGGTCGATCCCCGGACGCAGCGCGCGCGCGCCGAACTCGACGCCGGCAGAACGGTACTGGCGCGCCAGCGCGTCCCACCAGGCCTGCGCGTCGGCGCGCCCCTCGCCCGGCGGCTGCGGACGCTGCAGCTGCTCCAGGGTCTCGGCAAGTCGCTGCGCGATTGCCGGCAGCTGCCGGCGGATCAGCGCCTGCTGCTCGGGCGTGCCCTCTTCCCTCGCCGCCACCGTGCACAGCACGTTCAGCGACTGCAGGAGGTTCTTCACGTCGTGGGTCATGCGCGCGCCGGTCTCGTGCACCGCCTGCATGTAGCTCTGCTGGCGCAGCTTCTCCTCGCGCAGCTTGGCGACATAGAACTCGCCCAGCAACTGGCCGAGCAACTGCAGGTGCCAGTTCAATACCGGGCTGGTGCGGTAGCGTGAATAGATGCACAGCGAAAGCGAGCGGTTCGAGTACTCCACCGCGTACGGCGTTTCGGCGCCCACCTCGCCCGACTCCGCCGGCGTGCTCCAGCGCGCCCCGCTGACCCACGGCAACCGGGCGAGGCCCGCAACGCCCTCGGCGAGGAAGCGCTCAGGACGCGCTTCGGCATGCAGCAGCTCGGCGAGGAAGTACAGCCACTTCTCCAGCGGCATGCCGATCGAAAAAAGGTATCGCGATACGAACACGTTCAGTCCCGCGTAGCCGGTACCGGGGCTCCACGCCAACCCGATCAGCAGCACCGCGCCGGCCATCGCGAACACCGTGTACGTGATCGCCTGCAGGTAGGACGTGCGCCCGATGGTCATGAACGTGAAGCCGCCCAGCACCACCATGCCGATCACCAGCATGAGGAAGACGGAATAGAAGAAGTCGATCACCTGCGGCGACTCGGGGGATTCCTGCTCCACCGGCATCAGCGCCATGGCGATGAAGAGAAGCGGCAGACCGAATTCCGCGTACATCAGGATATCCGCCGAGATTTCCCGCCGCGGCGCGACTTCCGGCAGGATCGCCACCACCAGCAGCGCGAGCAGGTAGAGGAATACCGTGAGGTAGAAGCGGCGCTGCCAGCGCGCCGCTTGCTGGTAGACCTTGCCGCCGACGATGCCCGACAGCACCACCGTCCACGCAACCAGCATCCACCAGTCCAGGCGCCACATCACCCCCGCCGCGACCAGCGCGATCAGGCCGCCCTGCCACGGCGAGATCGCCTGCTGGCCGCGCACGAAGGGCTGCCACAGCAGCATCAGGCCGAGGTGCGCAACGAGGATGCCGCGCCCCCAGAAGTCGGTCACGCCGCGGAACACCGCCACATGCAGCAGCAGCAGCATCGCAATGACGAGCAGGCGCCACCAGCGCTGGCTCCAGCGCCATACGGCATCGGAAACCCGGTCTACGAATGAAGGAAGCTGGCTCGACACTTGCATGGACGCACGGACTGACACACGATACACCATGCATCCGGCGCTCACGCTCGCACGCTACACGCTGCTGGAAGCCCGTCGCGGCGGCCTGCCATGGCTCGTGCTCGCGTGCATCGCCGCTGCGCTCGGACTTGCCGCGTTCCTCTCCCGCGTCGCCATCACCGAGAGCCTGCAGTTGCAGGCGGCGCTGGTCGCCGCGGCGCTGCGCGCGAGCGCGGTGTTCCTGATCGCGGTGCACGTCATCACCAGCGTCGTCCGCGACGCCGCCGACAAGGGCTTCGAGCTGGTGCTGTCGCTGCCCATCTCGCGCCGCACGCTGTACACCGGCAGGCTCGCCGGCTACGCGGCCGCGGGCATGCTGGTCGCGAGCGTATTCGCGCTGCCGCTGCTGCTGTGGGCCTCGCCCGGCGCGGTGTTCGCATGGTGGCTGTCGCTCGCGTTCGAGACCACGCTGGCGGCGTCCCTCGCCCTGTTCTTCGTCTTCACGCTCGCCAACGTGGTGCCGGCGCTGGCGGCGTTCACCGGCTTTTACCTGCTGTCGCGATCGATCGCCGCCATCCAGGCTATCGCGGCCGGACCTGCCGCCGACGAAGGCCTGCTGGGGGCCCTCGCACGCTGGGGCGTGGATGGCGTCGCCCTGCTGCTGCCGCGGCTGGATGCGGTGACACGCACCGACTGGCTGCTGTACGGCGCGCCGGACGCTGCCGCACTCGGCGCTGCGCTAGGCAGCCTCGCGCTGTACGGCGCGCTTGCCGGCGTCGCCGGCCTGGTCGACTTCCATCGCCGCAACCTGTGACACGACAGCGCGACGAAAGGCCGCTGTCGTCCGTCCCGGCGTGGCTGTGGGCGGCGCTCGCGATCCTGTGCGCGGCGCAGTTCAGCATCGTCTCCCGGCAGGGGCGCGACACGCCCGAGGCCCGCGACCTGCCGCCGGCGCCGCGGCCGCAGGTGCTGCGTGCGCTCGCGCTGGGCGAGACCGCAGCCCTCGCCCGCATCACGATGCTGTACCTGCAGGCCTTCGACTACCGCGGCGAGAACGCCCTGACTTATCGCGACCTGGACTACGGCAGGCTGCTGGATTGGCTGCGTGCGGTGCTCGCCACCGATCCCAGAAGCGAGTACGCACTTTTCTCTGCGGCTCGCATTTATGCGGAGAATCCGGACCCTCTGCGCAGCCGCGCGGCGCTGGCGCTGGTGCATGAAGCGTTCCTGGACGACCCGGATCGGCGCTGGCCCTGGCTGGCCCACGCGGCACTGCTGGCCAAGCACCGGCTGAAGGACTTGCCGCTGGCGCGCCGCTACGCGGCCGACGTGGCGCGGCTCGCAAGGTCGAAGGAGGTGCCCGACTGGGCACGGCAGATGGAGGTATTCATCCTCGAGGACATGAACGAGCTGGAGGCGGCGAAGGTGCTGCTCGGCGGCCTGCTGGCCGAAGGGCGCATCCGGGACCCGGCCGAGCGGCGCTTCCTCGAACACAGGCTGCAGGAACTGGAGCAACGCCTCGGCAAGTGACGGATTGTCAAAATTGATGAAAGGCTGACGCAAGTGTCGGGAATTCGACGGCCGGCGTGCCCCGAGACCGCAAAACCGGGGTTTTCATGCCGTTTCCGGCTGGCACGGTGGTTGCTTTGGTACGGGCAGGGCCGCTACCGGCTCGAGGAGACAAGACCATGAAACAGATGCAAAAAGGCTTCACCCTCGTGGAGATCGCCATCGTGCTGGTCATTATCGGCCTGCTGCTGGGCGGCATCCTGAAGGGCCAGGAAATGATCACCCAGGCGAAGATCAAGAACGCCATCGCGGACTTCTCCGGCATCTCGGCCGCGTACCACGGCTACGTGGATCGCTACAAGAAGATCCCCGGCGACGATCCGTGTGCCGGAACCGGCGCGGGCCTGACCGTCGGCAACTGCGGTACCACGACCGAACGCTGGACCGGCGCGACCGGCGGCAACGGCAACGGCGTCCTCGCCGGCCTGTACAACAGCGGCACCGCTACCGACGAAACCCGCCTGTGGTGGGATCACCTGCGCCGCTCGGGCTTCGTGTCCGGCGTCGGCAACCAGCAGCCGTTCAACGCGCTCACCGGCATGATCGGCGTGCAGACCGGCGACGGCCAGGCCACGATCGGCCCAACACTGGTCGGCGCGGTAGGCGGCTTCACCGGACTGATCATGTGCTCTGCCAACCTGCCGGACAAGATCGCGATTTCGGTGGACACGCAGATGGACGACGGCGTGCCCAACAACGGCAGCGTGCGCGCGATACTGCAGACCGCGCCGAATCCGAACATCGTCAACGGCACCGCACCGGCGACCGCGTACCAGGAGACTGGCTCCAACGTCTACACGATCTGCCGCTCGCTGTAAGGCAGCCACCGTGACAGAAGAAGCCGGCGCAAGCCGGCTTCTTCTTTTGTGCCGCCGCTAACCCTGCAGCAGCCGCAGTTCCGCGGCGGCGAGTACCTCGGGTACGCCCAGCAGCACCACCACGTCGCCCGGTTCCAGGCGGCCGATCGCAGAGGGCGCAAGCTTGCCGGCGCCGCTGCGCTTGACCGCGGTGACCTGCGCGCCCAGGTCTTCGAAGCCGAGTTCGTCCAGGCGGCGCCCGATCGCCCAGGCCCCGGCGGCAAGCGTCACCGGGTACAGGCGCGGATGCGCGGACTCCATCGTGTCGGGCTCGTCGCTGGCACCATGGAAAAGCCCGCGCAACAGGCCATAGTGCTCGTCGCGCACCTGGCGGATACGCCGCATCACGCGATTCAGCGGCACGCCGACCCATACCAGCGTGTGCGACGCGAGCATCAGGCCTGATTCGAAAGCCTCGGGCACCACTTCGGAAGCACCCGCCGCGTTGAGCTTTTCGATATCGGACTCGTCGCGCGCGCGCACGATGGCGGGCACCGCGGGGTTCAGCGCCAGCACGTGCGCGAGCACGCGGATCGACGCCGCCGGATCCGCGAACGTCACCACCACCGCAGCCGCGCGCATGATGCCCGCGGCCATCAGCGCCTCGCGCCGCGCGGAATCCGCGAACACCACGGTGTCGCCCGCGAGCGCCGCCTCGCGCACGCGGTCGGGGTCGAGGTCGAGCGCGACATAGCGCACGCCCTCGGACTCGAGCATGCGCGCAAGGCGCTGGCCGTTGCGGCCGTAGCCGAGGATGATGACATGGCGCTCGGTACCGAAGGACTGCACCGCGATGCGGTGCAGTTCCAGCGAGCGCGCCATCCATTCGGAGCTGGTCAGGCGCAGCACGATGCGGTCGCTGGCGCCGATGATGAACGGCGTCGCCAGCATCGACAGGATCATCGCCGCGAGCAATGCCTGCGTGACATCGTCCGGTGCGAGCTGCTGGCCGGCAACCTGCGCCAGCAGCACGAAGCCGAACTCGCCTCCCTGCGCGAGCGCAAGCCCGGTGCGCAGCGCGGTTCCGGTCACGGCGCCGAACGCGCGCGCGAGCAGCGCGATCAGCAGGAACTTCGCGCCGATGAGCAGCACCACCAGCAGCAGCACCAGCCAGGGCTTGGCCGCCACCAGCTGCAGGTCCAGCATCATGCCCACGGTGACGAAGAACAGCCCCAGCAGCACGTCGCGGAAAGGCTTGATGTCCTCCTCGACCTGGTAGCGGTACTCGGTTTCCGAGATCAGCATGCCCGCAAGGAAGGCGCCGAGCGCAAGCGACAGCCCGGCGATGCCGGTGATGAATGCGAGCCCGACGGTGATGAAGAGCACGTTCAGCACGAAGAGTTCCGTGGACTTGCGCCGCGCGACGATGCCGAACCAGGCCCGCATCATGCGCGGCCCGGCGAGTATCAGCACGGCGAGCACCGCGGCGGCCTTGGCGAGCGCGAAGGCGATCTGCAGGCCGATCTCCCCGGGCGGCTGGCCGAGCGCGGGCACCAGGATCAGCAGCGGCACCACCGCCAGATCCTGGAACAGCAGCACGCCGACGATGTCGCGGCCATGAGGGGTGTCGAGCTCCAGTCGCTCGGCGAGGATCTTCATCACCACCGCCGTCGAGGACATCGCGATCACGCCGCCCAGGGCCAGCCCGGTCTGCCAGTTGCCGCCGAACGCGATCGACGCGCCGACGCTCGCGGATATGGTCGCCGCCACCTGGGCGAGGCCCAGTCCGAACACAGCCCGACGCATGACACGGAGCTTGGGCAGGCTGAATTCCAGCCCGATCGAGAACATCAGGAACACGAAGCCGAACTCGGCGAGGTGCCGCGTCTCGTTGCTGTCGGCGACCAGACCCAGCGCGTGCGGCCCGAGCGCCACGCCGGTGGCGAGGTAACCGATCATCGGCGGCAGGCGCAGGAAGCGGCAGGCGACGACGGCCAGCACGCCGCAGGCGAGCAGCGCAAGCACGGGCAACAGGGCCAGACCGGCGGAATCCATCAGGGAGTGGGGAGGGGGCAGATGCGATAATAAGCGAATGGGACCGCGTCACACCGCCCTCGAGCTTGCGCAGCGCGTACTCGCCATCGAGGCCGACGCGGTGCGCGCGCTGATTCCGCGCCTGGACGAGCGCTTTCTCGCCGCGGTTTCGCTGGTGCTCGAATGCCGCGGCAGGGTGATCGTCAGCGGCATCGGCAAGTCCGGACACGTCGCTCGCAAGATCGCCTCGACGATGGCAAGCACCGGCACCCCCGCCTACTTCGTGCACCCCGCGGAGGCGAACCACGGCGACCTCGGCATCGTGCAGCCCGAGGACATCCTGATCGGGCTTTCCAACTCGGGCGAAACCGCGGAACTGCTGTCGATCGTGCCGCTGCTGAAGCGCAGGGGCGCGAAGCTGATCGCCATCACCGGCAACGCCGGCTCGCAGCTCGCGCGCGAAGCCGACGTGCACCTGGATGCTGCCGTGGCGCAGGAGGCCTGCCCGCTCAACCTCGCGCCGACCGCCAGCACGACCGCCGCGCTGGCGCTGGGCGACGCGCTCGCGGTCGCGCTGCTCGACGCGCGCGGCTTCTCGGCCGACGATTTCGCGCGCTCGCATCCGGGCGGCGCGCTCGGGCGGAAGTTGCTCACGCACGTGTCGGACGTGATGCGCACCGGCAAGGACCTGCCCTCGGTACCGGATTCGGCATCGCTCAAGCAGGCCGTGCTCGAGATGTCGCGCGGCCGCATGGGCATGACCGCCGTGCTGGACCCGGCCGGCCGGGTCCGCGGCATCTTCACCGACGGCGACCTGCGCCGCGGGCTGGAACGGGTCGCGGACTTCGGCGCTGCGCGCGTCGCGGAACTGATGAGCGCAAACCCGCGCGTGATCCACCCGGAGGCGCTCGCGGTCGAGGCGGTGCGGGTGATGGAGCATCACAAGGTAAACCAGCTGCTGGTGGTCGATGAAGCAGGCACCCTGGTCGGCGCGCTGAACATGCACGACCTGTTCCGCGCCAGGGTGATCTGACGCCGATGGCCCGCAGCGCCACCACCCGCGCCAGGCGCGTGCGCCTGATGATCTTCGACGTCGACGGCGTCATGACCGACGGGCGGCTCTGGTACGGCCCGGGCGGCGAGCAGTTGAAGGCCTTCAGCGTGCTGGACGGCCACGGCATCAAGCTGCTGGCAGCGAGCGGCGTGGCGACCGCGATCCTGTCGGGACGCAGCTCGCGCGCGCTGGACCGCCGCGCCGCCGAACTCGGCGTGCCGCACGTGCTCACCGGCGTCGAGGACAAGCGCGCGGGGCTGGAACGGCTGCTCGAGCGCACGCACGTCGACGCGCCGTCCGCCGGCTACATGGGCGACGACGTGGTAGACCTGCCGGCGATGCGGCGCTGCGGCTTCGCGTGCGCGCCGGCGAGCGCGCACGCGCTGGTGCGCCGGCACGCGCACTACACGTCGCGCGCGCGCGGCGGCGAAGGCGCGGTCCGCGAAGCATGCGAATTCATCATGCGGGCGCAGGGCACGCTCGCCGCGGCGCTTGCGCCCTACCTCGCGCGATGAAGGGCGCAGCCGACCGCGCATTCCCGCTGGCGCTGATGCTCGCGCTCGCGCTGCTGACGTTCTGGCTGGACCGCACCGTGCGCGAGGAAGACGCGATCGCGGTTCCACAGCGGCACGACCCCGACTACATCGTCAGCAACTTCACCGTCACGAACTACAATCGCGACGGCAAGGTGGAGTCCACGCTGACCGCGAGGAAGATGACCCACTATCCGGATGACGATTCGACCGAGCTGGAGTTCCCGCACGTGGTGCAGACCAAGCCAGGAGAGCCGCGCATGACGCTCACCGCCGACCGCGGTGCGCTGTCGCACGACGGCGTCGACGTGTTCCTGCGCGACAACGTGGTGCTGGTGCGCGAGGCGCACGAGGCGACGCCGGAGCAGCGCGTGACCAGCCCGTTCCTGCACCTGGTACGCGAGAAATCGCTGGTGCGCACCGACCGCGAGGTGCTGATCTTCCAGCAGGACCGCGAGCTCGCCGGCCGCGGCATGATCTACAACAACGATACCGGACAGTTCCTGCTGCACGAGCGCGTGCGCGGACGCTTCGACCCGAGGAAGCCGCAATGACGGTGTCGGCGCTCGCATCCATGCTGGCGGCCGCAATGCTGTGGGCGCTCGCGTCGCCTGCGCTCGCCGAGAAGGCGGACCGGGACAAGCCCACGCACATCGAGGCGAACCGCATGAGCGCGGATGACGTGCGCCGCGTCAACATCTTCGAGGGCAGCGTGGTGCTCACCAAGGGCACGATCACGGTGCGCGCGGACCGCATCGTCGTGCGGCAGGATCCGGAGGGCTTCCAGATCTCGGTGGCCACGGGCAAGCCGGTGCGCTTCCGGCAGAAGCAGGAGCCCAAGGGCGACCAGGAAGGCCAGTGGATGGAAGGCGAGGCGCTGAGGATAGAGATCGACGACAGGAACGAGAAGGTCGAGCTGTTCGAACAGGCCTGGGTGCAACGCGGCGGCGACGAGGTCAAGGGTGACTACATCTTCATCGACCAGCGCACCGACTTCTTCTCCGTGAAGAGCGCCGCGAGCGGCGCGCCCGCGGGCTCGAGCGGACGCGTGCGCGCGGTAATCCAGCCCAGGGGCAAGCCCGAGCCGCCCGCCGCGCCACCGCCGCCGGGCAGCTCGACGCCAGGGAAATGAGCCTCCTGCGCGCGGACCGCCTGCGCAAGCGCTACAAGTCGCGCACGGTGGTACAGGATGTGGGGCTGGAGGTCTCCAGCGGCGAGGTGATCGGCCTGCTCGGGCCGAACGGGGCCGGCAAGACGACGTGCTTCTACATGATCGTCGGGCTGATCCCGGTGGACAGCGGGCGCATCCACCTGGACGGCGGCGAGATCACGCACCTGCCGATCCACCGCCGCGCGCGGCTCGGCATCTCGTACCTGCCGCAGGAGAACTCGGTGTTCCGCCGCCTGTCGGTCGAGGAGAACGTGCAGGCGGTGCTGGAGCTGCAGGGCATGCAGGGCGAGCCGCTCGAGGCAAGGCTTGCCGAGCTGCTGCGGGACCTGAACATCCTGCACCTGCGCAAGCACGCCGCGCTGTCGCTGTCGGGCGGCGAGCGGCGGCGCCTCGAGATCGCGCGCGCGCTGGGGACGCGCCCCGCCTTCATCCTGCTGGATGAGCCGTTCGCGGGCGTGGACCCGATCGCGGTGCTCGACATACAGCGCATCATCCGCTTCCTCAAGGACCGCGGCATCGGCGTGCTGATCACCGACCACAACGTGCGCGAGACGCTCGGCATCTGCGACCGCGCCTACATCATCAACGAAGGCGCGGTGCTCGCCTCGGGCCGGCCCGAGGAGATCGTCGGCAACGAGAACGTCCGCCGCGTCTACCTGGGCGAGCACTTCCGCATGTAATGAAGCAGACCCTGCAACTCCGCCTGTCGCAGCACCTGACGCTGACGCCGCAGCTGCAGCAGTCGATCCGCCTGCTGCAGCTTTCGACGGTGGAGCTGAACCAGGAGATCGAGCGCATCCTCGCCGAGAACCCGGCGATCGAGCGCGACGATACGGATGCAGATCCCGCCACGCCTGGCTACGCCGGCGATGCACCGGCGGCGGCCGAAGCGGGCCCGGCGCAGGTGGCGGAAGCCGATGCCCCGCCCGCGCAGGACTGGGAGCCTGACTTCTCCGCCGCGCCGCGCGGCGCCGACGACGAGCACGCCGAGCGCACGTTCACGGCGCCGGACATGCCCACGCTGCGCGAGCACCTGCTCGGCCAGCTGTCGCTCACGAACCTGGAGGCGCGCGACCGCGTGCTGGTCGGCATGCTGATCGACGCCCTCGACGACGACGGCTACCTCAGGCTCGGGCTGGAAGAGGTCGCGGCGATGATCCCGGCCGAGGTCGAGGCCGGCGTGGAGGAACTGTCCATCGCGCTGCAGCACCTGCAGCACATGGAGCCGATCGGCGTCGGCGCGCGCAATCCGCGCGAATGCCTCGCGTTGCAGATCCGCGCGCTCACCGGCTGGGGCGAGTGCGCCTCGCCGGTGCAAGAGCTCGCGCTCGGCATCGTCGAACGGCACCTGGACCTTCTCGCGGCGCGCGACTACGCGCGCCTGAAGGCGGCCACCGGCGCGGGCGAGGACGCGCTGCGCGAGGCGCAGAAGTTCATCCAGAGCCTGAATCCGCGCCCAGGCGCCCAGTTCGCGCGCGTCGAGGCACGCTACGTGATCCCCGACGTGGTGGTGCGCAAGTCGAAGGGCGTGTGGCGCGCGAGCCTGAACCCGGAGGCAATGCCGCGGCTGCGCGTGAACCGCCTCTACGCCGAGCTCGGCGCCGGCAGCCGCGGCACGCAGAACGGGCTTGCCCCCAGGTTGCAGGAGGCGCGCTGGCTGATCAAGAACGTGCAGCAACGCTTCGACACGATCCTGCGCGTGGCGCAGGCGATCGTCGATCGCCAGCGACAGTTCTTCGAGCATGGCGAGGTGGCGATGCGCCCTCTGGTGCTGCGCGAGATCGCCGACATCCTGGGTCTGCACGAGAGCACGATCTCCCGCGTCACCACGCAGAAGTACATGGCCACGCCGCGCGGCACTTTCGAGCTGAAGTACTTCTTCGGCAGCCACGTGGCCACCGACAGCGGCGGCGCCGCCTCGTCGACCGCGATACGGGCGCTGATCCGGCAGCTCGTGGCCGCCGAGGACACGCGCGCGCCGCTCGCGGACTCGCGCATCTCGCAAATCCTCGCCGAGCAGGGTATCGTGGTCGCGAGGCGCACCGTCGCGAAATACAGGGAATCTCTGCAGATTCCGCCTGTCAATCTCAGAAAATCGCTATGACTTCAAAGGAGATCCCGATGAACCTTAACGTGAGCGGCCACCAACTCGACATCACGCCCGCGATCCGCGGCTATGTCAGCGACAAGCTCGGTCGCATCACGCGGCATTTCGACCACGTGATCGATATCCACGTCATCCTGTCGGTCGCCAAGCTGCGCCAGAAGGCCGAGGTGACGCTGCACGTGCGCGGCAAGGACATCCACTGCGAAAGCGAACAGGAAGACCTGTACGCGGCGATCGACCTGATGGTCGACAAGCTTGATCGGCAGGTGCTCAAGTACAAGGGGAAAATGGCCGACAAGCCGCATGACTCCATCAAGCACAGGACCCCGCCGGCTGAGCTATAATCCGCGCCCGTTTCCTCCCGCGCCCGCCGCGCCCGACCCGGGCGTTCCCGCGCCAGACTGATGAGCCTCGTCGCGAAGTTGCTGCCGCCAGCGAACGTCCTGGTCGACCTCCAGGTGTCAAGCAAGAAGCGCCTGTTCGAGCAGGTTGGCCTGCTGTTCGAGAACAACCACGGGCTCGCGCGCAGCACCGTGTTCGACTGCCTGTTCGCCCGCGAGCGCCTGGGCTCCACCGGCCTCGGGCAGGGTGTGGCGATACCGCACGGCAGGGTCAAGGGCCTGAAGGAGGCGCTGGGCGCATTCGTGCGAGTCGCGCAGCCGGTGGCGTTCGACGCCCCGGACTCGCAGCCGGTGTCGCTGGTCTTCGTGCTGCTGGTGCCCGAGCAGGCGACCGACAGGCACCTGCAGATCCTGTCCGAGCTCGCGCAGATGTTCAGCGACCGTGCGATGCGCGACGCGCTCGCCGCGGCAGCGGACGCGCCCTCGCTCCACCAGCTCATTTCCGCATGGCAGCCGGATGCTCCAGGTCAACGTCACGCAGTTGCATGAGGCGAATCGCGACGCCCTGTCGCTCGCCTGGGTAGCCGGGCAGGACGGCACCACCGTCGTGCGCCGCGAGGCGGCGGCCGCGGCCGCGCTGATCGGCCACCTGAACCTGAACCACCCCAACAGCATCCAGGTGCTGGGCGCGTGGGAATCGCCGCTGCTCACCGGCGGCGAGGCGGCGTCGCGCGCCGAGGTCGTCGAACGCCTGCTGTCGTTCTCGCCCACCGCGGTGATCCTCGCCGACGGCGTGTCGCCGACGCCAGAGCTGATCGCCGGCGCGACGCGCACGCACACGCCGCTGATGACGTCGCCGGCGCCCGCCGCGCGCGTGATCGAGAAGCTCGCGCGCTACCTGTCCAAGGCGCTGGCCGACTCGATCGAGCGCCACGGCGTGTGCATGGACGTGCTCGGGCTGGGCGTGCTGATCACCGGTGATTCCGGCGTCGGCAAGAGCGAGCTGGGACTGGAACTGATCAGCCGGGGGCACGGCCTCGTCGCCGACGACGTGGTGGAGATCTCGCTGATCGCCGAGAACACGCTCGAAGCGCGCTGCCCGCCGCTGTTGCGGGATTTCCTCGAGGTGCGCGGGCTCGGCCTGCTGAACATCCGCACCATATTCGGCGAGACCGCGGTGCGCCCGAAGATGCGCCTGCGGCTCGTCGCGCACCTGGAGCGGCCCTCGAAAGGTGCGCTCGCGCCCTCGGACCGCCTGCCGCTGTCGGAACTGTCCGAGGTGATCCTCGGCACCACGCTGCGCAAGGTCATCATCCCGGTTGCCGCCGGCCGTAACCTCGCGGTGCTGCTCGAGGCGGCGGTGCGCAATTACATCCTGCTGCTGCGCGGCGTCGATTCGATGGCCGAGTTCATGGCGCGGCAGCGCAAGGCCATCGACAAGGGCGGCTGAGGCCCGGGCGTGCAGTTCATCGTCGTCAGCGGGCTGTCCGGGGCGGGCAAGAGCGTCGCCCTCGGCGTGCTCGAGGATGCAGGCTGGTACGTCGTCGACAACCTGCCCGCGACGCTCCTTGGCGCCGTCGTCGACTACCTCGGCGGCGCCGGACACGAGCGTGTCGCGGTCAGCGTCGATGCACGCAGCGCGGCACTGGCGTCGCTTGCCGAGAGCATCGGCGCGTTGCGCTCGCGCGGCGTCGAATGCCGCGTCGTGTTCCTGCAGGCGAGCGACGACGCGCTGCTGCGCCGCTACGCCGAAACGCGCCGGCGCCACCCGCTCAGCGGCGCACTGACGCTCGCCGAGGCGATCGCGAAGGAGCGCGAACTGCTCGCGGGCGTCGCCGGGCTCGGGCACCGCATCGACACCACCGGCATGCCGGCGAAGGCGCTGCGCAACTGGATGAGCGAGCTGATCGGCGGCGAGCACGGTGCGCGCACGCTGCTGTTCGAATCCTTCGCGTTCAGGAGCGGCATTCCGCTGGACGCCGACTGGGTGGTGGATGCGCGCATGCTGCCCAACCCGCACTACGACCCGGCGCTGCGCGAGCTCACCGGACATGACGCGCCGGTGGCGGCATTCCTCGAGGCGGACGCGCAGGTGCAGCGCTTTCGCGAAGACGTGCGCGCGTTCCTCGAACGCTGGCTGCCGGAAGTGGAACGCGATAACCGCAGCTACCTCACCGTGGCCATCGGTTGCACCGGCGGCCGGCACCGCTCGGTCTACCTGGTGGAGCGCCTCGCCGCCGCCTTCCGCGGCCGCTGGACGGTGCTGGTTCGCCACCGCGGGCTCGCGGCCCGCGAAGGCGCGGCGTGAACACCGCCGACATTCCGCTCTTCCCGCTGAACGTCGTGCTGTTCCCGGGCGGCCTGCTGCCGCTGCGCATCTTCGAAGCACGCTACATGGACATGGCAAAGGCCTGCCTGCGCGATGGCGCGCCGTTCGGCGTCTGCCTGATACGCGAAGGCCGCGAGGTAGGCGATCCTGCCCGCCCCGAGGACGTGGGCTGCCTGGCGCGCATCGTCGACTGGGACATGCAGCAACTCGGCCTGCTGCTCGTCACCGCGCAGGGCGAGACGCGCTTTCGCATCCTCGAGCGGCGCGTCGAGCCGGACGGCCTGGCGCGTGCCCGCGTGGCGCTGCTGCCCGGTGACACCGACGCGCCGCTGCCCCAGGCGTCCGCAGTCTGCGCCGCCGTGTTGCGCAGCGTGATCGAACGGCACGGGTCGGGGGTGTTTGCCCAGCCGCACCGGTTCGAGTCCGCGTCCTGGGTCGGCGCGCGGCTCGCCGAGGTGTTGCCGCTGCCGCTCACCGCCAGGCAGCAGATGCTGGAGCTCGACGATGCGCTCGAGCGCATCGGCATGCTGCAGCGGTACCTGGCGCAGCTCGCGGAGAGCAAGCCGGGAAGCCCCTAGCGGGCCGCCAGCGCCGCCAGCACCTTGCGTACCGGCACCGGTATCGCGGCCTGCGCAGCCTCGGCGAGGCTGAGCCACGCGCGCCCAGGTTCCTGCAGCGCGCGCAGCTGGCCGCGCACCGCGCACAGCAGCGGCTGCGCCTGCAGCCTGAAGTGCGTGAAGCCGTGCTCCACCGGCGCAAGCGTCTCGGGCGCGCGGATGCTGCAGCCGAATCGGTTCCGGCAGTCTGCGCGCGCATCCCGCGCCGTGAGTTCCGGAAACGCCCACAGACCGCCCCACAGCCCCGCGGACGGCCGCCGCTCGAGCAGTACGCGCCCGCCATGCTCGAGCACCAGCCAGGTCTGCTTGCGCAAGGGTAGCGGCTTGCGCGCTTTTCGCGCCGGCAGTTCGGCGATGCGACCGTCGCGCAGCGCCACGCAATCCTTCGCCACCGGGCAGCGCGTGCAGGCCGGCTTCGCGCGCGTGCACACGGTGGCGCCCAGGTCCATCAGCGCCTGCGTGTAGGCTTCGACGCTGCGCGCAGGCACCAGCGCTTCGGCCAGTCCCCACAGGTCGCCTTCGATGCCGAAAGCGCGCGCGAGCACGCGCTTCACGTTGCCATCCAGGATCGCCGCGCGCCTGCCGTAGGCGAACACCGCGATCGCCGCCGCGGTGGTGCGGCCGACGCCGGGAAGCCCCTGCAGCGCCTCCTGCTTGTCGGGAAAACCGCCCAGCCGCACCACCTCGCGCGCCGCGGCGAGCAGGTTCCTGCCGCGCGCGTAGTAGCCCAGGCCGCTCCACAGCCGCAGCACCGCATCCTCGTCCGCGGCCGCCAGCGCGCCGACGTCGGGAAAGCGCGCGAGGAAGCGCGCGTAGTAGGGAATCACCGCCGACACCTGCGTCTGCTGCAGCATGATCTCCGACAGCCAGACGCGGTAAGGATCGCGCGTGCGTTGCCACGGCAGGCCGTGGCGGCCATGCTTCGCCTGCCAGGCGACGAGCCTGCGCGCGAACGCCGGCGCGTGCTGGCGCAGCACCGGCGCCGCCTCGAGCGGCGGTGGCCGGCCCCGACCCGCCCGCCTAGCGGACAGTCGCGAAGCGCGCCTGCGGACGGTCGTCGGCGCTGTGCACGATGCTGACCTTCTTCTTCATCGCCCAGGGACGCAGCTGGTGGTGCAGCGGCACGTAGTAGTGCTCGTCGCGGGTCTTCACCAGCGCTTCCCTCAGCAGCGCGTCGCGCGCCTTCGGATCGGTAGCGATCTTGATGGCATCTATGGTGTTGTCGAGCTTGGCATCGCTGACGCGGCCGAGGTTGAAGCTGCCATCGGCGCCGGTGGTCTTGGTGCGCACCAGCGACTGCAGCGTGTACAGCGCGTCGAAAGTCGCCACGCCCCAGCCCAGCATGTAAGCGCTGGTGTCCATCTTCAGCAGCTTGGGGATATAGCTCGCGAATGGCATCGCGTTCAGCTTCACCTTCAGCCCCGCCTTCGCCCACATCGATACCAGCGCCTGGCAGATCTTCTCGTCGTTGACGTAGCGGTTGTTCGGGCAGTCGAGGGTGAACTCGAAGCCATTCGGGTAGCCGGCCTCGGCCAGAAGCCTTTTCGCGCCGGCGACGTCGGGCTTGATGACGACGTCAATCTCCTTCGAGTGCCCGTGCACGCCCGGCGCGACCATGATGCCGGCGGGGATCGACAGGCCGCGCATCGTGGCCTTCCTGAGCAGCTCGCGGTCGATAGCCATGTTGAGCGCCTTCCTCACCCGCACGTCCTTGAACGGGTTCTTGCCCTTCACGTTCGAATACGCCAGTTCGTTGTTGTGCTGGTCCATGCCGATGAAGATGGTGCGCACCTCGTGCCCGTCGAGCACATTGATGCCGGGGCTCTTGCGCAGCCGCTCCACATCCTGCGTCGGCATGTCGGTCACCAGGTCGACGTCGCCGGCCAGCAGCGCGGACACGCGCGTGGCATCCGACTTGATCGGCGTGTAGATGACGTCGGTGACGTTGCCGTCGAGCTTGCCCCACCAGCCCTTGTTGACCGTCATGACGATGCGCTGGTCGGGTGCCCAGCTCTTGATGATGTAGGGGCCTGTGCCGTTGACGTTGCGCGAGGCGTAGGTCTCCTCCTTCGCCTTGTAGTCCTGGATGTTCTGGGCGCGGTGCTTTTCCGCCCAGGCCTTGCTCATGATGCGGAAATCGACGATGTTGCGCAGCAGGATCGGCGCCGGACCGCTCAGCATCAGGTCGACCGTGTGTTCGTCGACCTTCTTCACTTCCTTGACGCCGCTGACGTAGATCTGCATCGTGCCCTGCGGCTGGATGATGCGCTGGTAGGAGAACACCACGTCGTCCGCGGTGAACGGCGAGCCGTCGTGGAACTTGACGTTCTTCCTGAGCGTGAAGCGCCAGTGGGTAGGCGACAGCTCCTTCCAGCCGGTGGCGAGCGCGGGCTCGATCTTGTAGTCCTTCGTGTAGCGCGTCAGGCCCTCGTAGCTGTGCTGCAGGATCGAGTTCGTGGTGGCGTGGTTCTGCGAATGCGGGTCCAGCGTCAGGATGTCGTTCTGGGCGGCCCATTTGAGCGTGGCCGCCTGCAGCGGCAGCGCCACGGCGAGCACAGCCGCGGCGGCGAAGAGCTTGAGGCGCATTTCGGTTCCCCCTGGGTAAGGTGCGTGGTACGGCGTGACGCGCAGTCTAGCCACAAGGCTCGCGTCAGGGAAGGTTTGACCGCGCCCGGGCGCCCGGGCAACATCCTCGCGCCCCATGGCCGCCTTCATCCTACGCCGCCTCGCCCAGGCCGTCATCGTCATGCTGGCGGTAGGCTTCATCGCGTTTTCGCTCTTCCGCTTCGTCGGCGACCCGGTGGTGTTCATGCTGGGGCAGGACGCGACGCCCGAGGACCGCGAGCGCATTACCCGCCAGCTCGGGCTGGACCAGCCCTTCACCGTCCAGTACGCGCGCTTCGTCGTGCGCGCGGCGCAGGGGGAGTTCGGACTGTCGCTGCGGCAGGTGCAGCCGGTGTCGACGCTGCTCGCCGAGCGCATGCCGGCGACGCTGGAGCTTGCGGCGGTGGCCGCCCTGTTCGCGCTTGTCGCCGGGATCGCGCTCGGGGTCTATACCGCGCTGCGGCGGCACACCTGGCTGTCGCAGTTCCTGCTTGCCGCGTCGCTGGTCGGCGTGTCGCTGCCGACGTTCCTCATCGGCATCCTGCTGATCCTCGTCTTCTCGGTGATGCTGGGCTGGCTGCCCGCGTTCGGGCGTGGCGACACCGTGGACCTCGGCTGGTGGAGCACCGGGCTGGCCACCTGGTCGGGAATCAAGTCGCTCGTGCTGCCGGCGATCACGCTGGGCCTGTTTCAGATGACGCTGATCCAGCGGCTGGTGCGCGCGGAGATGCTCGAGGTGCTGCGCACCGACTACATCAAGTTCGCGCGCGCGCGCGGCCTCGCCGACCGCGCGGTGCACTTCGGCCACGCGCTGAAGAACACGCTGGTGCCGGTGATCAC
>CAZTDU010000019.1:0-32286 GCA_964612335.1 uncultured Enterobacteriaceae bacterium
GCCGAGGAGGGCGTGCACGAGCTGTCGCAGACGCTCGCGATCGCATTCAAGCAGCGCTCCAAGCCGCAGACCGTAAAGACCAAGTACGATTTCCTGATCTCGGACGCGGTTCTGTCTGCCGGTGAGTTCGAACTCGCCTCTCGCCAGGCGCGCAAGAAGGCCGTGGACATCGAGTCGGTGCTCACCGACGAGTTCCAGGTGAAGCTGCCCGCGATCGGCGCGGCGCTATCGAAGTTCTTCGGTGTCCCGTACGAGGCGTTCAAGCCGGACCGCATCAAGCCCATGGAGCTGCTGAAGAACCTCAAGCGCGAGTACGTCGAGTCGAACCAGTGGGTGCCGATCGACGATGCCAAGGAAGGGCTGATCGTGCTGTGCCTGGATCCCGAGCGCATCCGCAGCTCGCGCATCGCGTCCAACGTGTTCCCGAAGTCGAAGATCGTCTACCGGGTCACGACGCAGAAGGACTTCAAGGAGACGCTGAACCAGTTCTATGGCGGCGAATCGGTCGACTCCGGGGACATCGGCGACATTCTTTCCGGACTGGACGACGAAGGCGAGGGCGCGCTGGAGGGCGCCGCGGCCGACGAAGTCTCGGCTGCCGCGGACAACGAGCTGGTCAAGCTCGTCAACAAGATCATCATCGATGCCTACAACCAGGGCACCTCGGATATTCATATCGAACCCTATCCCGGCAAGGCAAAAACCGAGATCCGCTTCCGCAAGGACGGGTCGCTGCAGCCGTACATCGAGGTGCCGGCGAGCTATCGCGCGGCGCTCGCAGCGCGCGTCAAGATCATGTGCGACCTGGACATCTCCGAGAAGCGCAAGCCCCAGGACGGCAAGATCAAGTTCAAGAAGTTCGGCCCGCTCGACATCGAGCTGCGCGTGGCCACGATCCCCACCGCAGGCGGGGTCGAGGACATCGTCATGCGTATCCTCGCCGCTGGCGAGCCGATCCCGCTCGAAAAGATGGGGTTCACCGATCGCAACCTGGACGAGCTGACCAAGGCGGTCTCGAAGCCCTACGGATTGTTCTTCGTCTGCGGCCCGACCGGCTCCGGCAAGACCACCACGCTGCACTCGGTGCTGAAGTACCTGAACACCCCGGACACGAAGATCTGGACCGCCGAGGATCCGGTGGAGATCACGCAGAAGGGCCTGCGCCAGGTGCAGGTGAACAAGAAGGCGGGGCTGGACTTCGCGGCGGTCATGAAGGCCTTCCTGCGCGCCGATCCGGACATCATCATGGTCGGCGAGATGCGGGACAAGGAAACCACCGGGACGGGCATCGAGGCATCGCTCACCGGCCACCTGGTGTTCGCCACGCTGCACACGAACTCCGCGCCGGAATCGATCATCCGCCTGCTGGACATGGGAATGGACCCGTTCAACTTCTCCGACGCGCTGCTGGGCATCCTGGCGCAGCGGCTCGCCAAGCGCATGTGCTCGTGCAAGCAGGCTTATGTTCCGGAGCCAGCGGAACTGAAGTCGTTCCTGCAGGAGTACTGCGACGAGCTGCTGAATACGCCGAAATTCAAGGCCGACCCGAGGGCGGCAATGGAAGGCGTATACCGGGATTGGGTCAAGAACTACGGCAATGACAAGGGCCAGATCCAGCTCTACAAGCGCGTCGGCTGCGACAAGTGCGGGGGTTCCGGCATGAAGGGGCGATGCGGCCTGCACGAGCTGCTGATCGCCACGGACCCGCTGAAGAAGCTGATCCAGGAGCACGCGCGGGTGGCTGAGATGCTCGCCTGCTGCCTTGCCGAGGGCATGCGCACGCTGAAGCAGGATGGCATGGAGAAGTGCCTGACCGGGGTCACGGACATCAAGGAAGTGCGCTCCGTCTGCATCAAGTGACGCACCTGGTCCCGGGGCGCGGCCGGTGAGCAGCCACCCGGACAGCACGCAGCAGCTGCGCATGCGGCCGGACGCGCCGGCGCTCGCGGACGACCTCGTCCAGCGCCTCGAGCACCTCAACGAGATCGGCGCGTCGCTGTCGGCGGAGACCGACATCAACCGCCTGCTCGAGACCATCCTCACCGCGGCGAAGACGATCACGCGTGCCGACGGTGGGACCCTCTACAGGGTCACCGAGGACAAGACCCTGCGCTTCGAGATCGTTCGCACGTCGTCACTGAAGTACTACCTCGGCGGCACCACGGGGAACCCGGTGCCCTTCTATCCGATCCAGCTTTACAAGGACGGCAAGCCGAATCACGGCATGGTCGCAGCCCATGTCGCGCTTACCGGCACCACCGTGAACATTGCCGATGCCTATGCCGCGGAAGGCTTCGACTTCACCGGCACGCGGGCGTTCGACAACAAGACCGGGTATCGCTCGAAGTCGTTCCTCACGGTGCCGATGAAGAATCACGAGAACGAGATCATCGGCGTGCTCCAGCTGCTGAACGCGCAGAATTCGGCGAGCGGCGAGATCGTGCCGTTCTCGGCGTCGGACCAGCGTCTCGCCGAGTCCCTCGCCTCGCAGGCGGCGATCGCGCTCACCAACCGCATGCTGATAAACCAGCTCGAGCAGCTGTTCGAGTCGTTCATCAACATGATCAACACGGCGATCGACGAGAAGTCGCCGTATACCGGCGGGCACTGCATGCGCGTGCCTGCGCTGACGATGCTGCTCGCCGAGGCGGTGAACGAAACCCGCGATGGTCCGCTCAGCGACTTCCACATGTCGGACAAGGACCGCTACGAGCTGAAGATCGCCGGGCTCCTCCACGACTGCGGCAAGGTGACGACCCCCGTACACGTCGTCGACAAGGCCACCAAGCTGGAGACGATCTACGATCGCATCCACCTGATCGACACGCGATTCGAGATCCTGAAGCGGGATGCGCAGATCGAGGCGCTGCGCCAGAAGCTCGACATGCGCTCCAGGGGCGCCAACGATGCGGAGCTCGCGCAGGCCGACATCCGCTACCGGGAGCGAGTGCGCCAGTTCGAGGACGACAAGGCCTTCCTGCGCGCCTGCAACATTGGTGGCGAGCGCATGCGGGACGACGACATCGAGCGCGTCAGGCGCATCGCCGCGTACCGCTGGACGGACACCTCCGGGCACGAGGCGAAGTTCCTCACCGACGACGAGCTGAAGAACCTCACCATTCGCGCCGGGACGCTCACCGAGGAGGAGCGCCAGGTGATCAACCACCACATCGTCGCCACGATCAAGATGCTGGAGGCGCTGCCCTGGCCGCGGCACCTGACCAAGGTGCCGGAATACGCCGGTGGCCACCACGAGCGCATGGATGGCAAGGGCTACCCGAAGGGGCTGACCCGGGAACAGATGTCGGTGCAGGCCCGTGTGATGGGAATCGCCGACATATTCGAGGCGCTGACCGCGCGCGACCGGCCTTACAAGAAGGGCAAGACGCTGTCCGAGTCGCTGCAGATCCTGGGGAACTTCCGCAAGAACGGCCACATCGACCCGGACCTGTTCGACGTCTTCGTGCGCCGCAAGGTGTACCTGAAGTACGCCGAGATGTTCCTCAATCCGGAGCAGATCGACGACGTGGACGAATCGAAGATCCCCGGCTACGTGCCGTAGGCGGGCGCAGGGGCGCGGCAGGCGCCGCGCTTATTTCTGCGGTGGCTGCTTCCGGCTGATGTAGACGATCAGGCCCTCGGTGGCGACCTCGACGAACCGCTCGCTGTAGCCGAGTTCCTTCAACTTCCAGCGGAACGCGTTGCCGAAGCTCGCCTTCTTGTACCACCCCAGTTGCTTCTCGCTCTGGAACGCGGCGGCCTTCTCCAGCGCGTCCTCAAGGATCTTGGTCAGGCGGTTGGCCGAAACCTTGCGCTTCTCCGCCGCGTCCATCGCGGGCGGGTAGCGCTTGGCGACCGACTCGGCGAGGCTTTCCGCGAACGCCTCGACTTCCTTGCCGGACGACTTCGAGAACAATCCCATGGTTTGCTCCTGTTGGATGCCGCGATGCGGATGTTGCCAGATGACTAGCGCGCCTGCCACGGCCAGCGGAACCGCGGCTCCGGCTTGCGCGGCACGACCACCTTGCGCACGTAGATGTTGTACAGCATCAGGTTTCGCTCCACCTCCGCATCCGCGATCGGCTCGACGCCGTGGAACGACCAGTCGGTGCGCAGGAAGGCGAACAAAGCGTTGGGCACGTACGGCATGCGCGCAACGTGCCGGAAGAGCTCCGGCTTGTAGTGCTTGCCGCCATCGCCGGCGAACCCGGAGTCGCGGGGCGCGTAGATGGACGTGCCCAGGTGGCGCTTCGAGTCATCGCGGGGCAGGTAGAACAGCAGCGACACCAGCTTGTGGTCGGTGTCGGTGTGGGGGGGGATCGCGTAGTTCGTGAAGTCGCGCACCAGCCTGCAATCGGTGCTGACCCCGAGACGAACGCCTTCGCCGAAGCGCTCGTCTATCGCCGGGCGAAACTTGCCGACGATGAGGCTGGAGAAATCCTCGCTCATCAGCCAGCCGTCCAGGTCGGCCCAGAACCGCTCGTTGCCCGCGGACGCTTCGTCCTTCACCGCCTGCTCGAGGTCGCACACGTGGCGATCCCGGTAGCTGCCCCTGCCCACCGTCCCCGTCTCGTCGATCGGTGTGTACGCGCCCGCGCCGGGCAGCCTGGCGAGCATGTCGCGGTAGAAATCCTGCGGGAACACGTCCTCGATGAAGAAATGCGCGAACGGATAGCGCTGTACAGGCGCGTTCGCGATGCGGTAGCGGACGTGCAATTCAACGTCGAAAGACATAATTTCCGACGCCCTCGAACGCGCCCTCGGCGCGCCGCGCCTGGTCCGCCTGCCGAAGGTCGTAGTCGAATCCCGCATCGAGCATCCAGTCGATGATCTCCCAATGCGAATCGAGCGCGGTATTGATCTCGATCAGCAAGGAGCGCACCCGCGGATCCATCAGCGTGCGCCGCGCACCCGCGATCACCTTGGGCTCGATGCCGTCGACGTCGACCTTCACGTGCGCAGGCACCGGCATGGCTCCCTGCGATACCAGGTCGTCCACCGTGATGGAGAACGCTCCCTGCACATACGGCGAATGCATCGCGCGTTCGTGGTAGTCCACCGGTTCGCCGAAATTGTGGCACGAGCTGCCCGGCACGAACTCGCTCAGGTAGAGGCGATGGAAGGACGTCGTGTCGGAGATCGCGGCGCAGAACGCGACCACGCGGTCCGCCAGCCCGTTGTCGTGGATGTTGCGATTGAGCAGGGCGTAGTTCTGCGATTCCGGCTCGAACGCGTAGACGATCGCATCGCGCGTGGCCGCGGCGAAGATGCTGTACATGCCGACGTTCGCGCCGATGTCGAGCAGCACGTCTCCCGGCTTGAAGCCTCCGATCCATGCGATGGTGTCGGGTTCCTTGGTGAAGAGCGACCCGGCGCGCCACGCAGTCGCGCGGTTCGGCGTGTTGAAGATCATCCGCGTGCCGGCGTGCTCGACCACCGAGTTCGGATGCAACTTCTCGTATTCCTCCAGGTTCATCTGCGCTGAAATTATAGTACCCGGCCGTGCGCGCTAACGTGGCGCGCGCCGGGGAGGAACTATTTCACGTTCCGGGCGCCGACGCTTCGCCGAATTGAAACAGGCTAGAATCTGCGCGCATGCAGTACAGCCGCAGCAATCCGAGTCCCCGCTACGCAGAGCTGACGAAGCTCTACGGGCAGATGCACGTGGAAGGCGAGCGCTTCCTCGGCGAGCCACCGGAACGCACGTTCCCCGGGTCGAGCCTGCTGCCGCAGGCGACGCGCATCAAGCGCCTGATCGAAGCCACGGGCGCGCAGAACGTGCTCGACTACGGCGCGGGAAAGGGGCTGCAGTACGAGCTGCGCAACGTCACGATAAAGGACGAGGGCGTCTGGGAAAGCGTCCAGGACTACTGGGACGTGGACTTCGTGCACTGCTACGACCCGAGCTATGCGCCGTTCAGCGAGCTGCCGACGGGAAAGTTCGACGGCGTGGTGTGCACCGACGTGCTCGAGCACTGCCCGGAGGACGACATTCCCTGGATCATCGAGGAGATCTTTTCCTACGCGGAGCGCTTCGTTTTCGCCAACGTGGCGTGCTACCCGGCACGCAAGCGCCTGCCGACCGGCGAGAACGCGCATTGCACCGTCCGGCCCGTGGCATGGTGGGGCGAGCAGTTCCTGGCGGCCGCGACGCGGCATCCGGGGGTCGTCTGGAGATGCTGGGTTACCGAACGTCAGGCTGACGGAACGCTCGCAGAAACCGGACTCAAGGGGGCGTAGCCCTCCGCATGCTGAAGCGACTGTTCGCGGACATACTCGGCGGGCGGCGGCGCGCCGCGGCCGCGAGATCCGAAGTCGCAGTTCCCGCGGTCGATCCCTACGCGCCGGCCGAGCGCCTGGTGCGCTCGCGTGAACTGGAAGCCGCCACGGAGGCGCTGGCGGCGGCGGCCAGGGCATCGCCCGACGACGCGCGCCGCTGGTACCTGCACGCCGAGATCCGGCGCCTGCGTGGCGCCTTCGGCGAGGCGGAGCCGGCCTATCGGCGCGCGCTGCTTGCCGATTCCCGGCGCGCCGATGCATGGGTCGGCCTCGGGGACTGCCGCGCACGCGCCGGCGACGTGCTGCATGCCTGCATGTACTACCGCACCGCGCTGCTGATCGAGCCGGCACGCGCGGACGTGCTGAACGAACTGGGACTGATCGCGCTGCAACGGGGAAACTACTACGAAGCCACCGAGCTCTTCGATCTCGCGGTGAACCACGACCCGCAGCACGCGGAAGCCTGGAACAACTGCGGCCTCGTTGCGGCTTCGCGTGGCAAGCTGGAAAAGGCGCGACAGTGCTTTCATCGCGCGGTCTACCTGCGTCCGGATTTCTACACCGCCCTGTGCAACCTCGGCCTCGCGTGCAAGGACCTCGGGCGGCTGGACGAGGCAGCGCAGATGCTGGCGCGGGCGGTGCGGGTCGATCCCGGCAGCAGCACCGCCTGGGTCAACCTCGCCTCGGTGCACCAGGACCGCGGCCGGCTGGACGAGGCGCGCGCCGCGCTGGAACGCGTGACGGGGGCGGCGCCGCGCAACCCCGGCGTCGCGACCGCCTATGGCACGCTGCTGGCGAAGCTCGGCGACCTCGAAGGCGCCGCGCGCTGGCTGCACATGGCATTGGAGTCCGATGCCGACGATGCCGAGGCGAGCCTTGGCCTGGCGCACCTCGCGCTTGGCAGCGGCAGGTACGCGGAAGGCTGGGACCGCTACGAGTCGCGCCTGCGCGCCGCGAGCTCGCCGCGCAGGCGGTTCGCGCTGCCCGAGTGGGATGGCACCGACCCCGCTGGGAAGACCATCATGGTCTATGCCGAGCAGGGACTGGGCGACACCATCATGTTTGCCTCCTGCCTGCCGGATCTGCTGCGTGAGGCCGCCGGCGTGATGCTCCACTGCGAAGACAGGCTCTGGCCGTTGATGCAGCGCTCGTTCCCGGGCATCGTGCGTTTCGACGTTTCGGCTCGCGGTCGCGTTCACGGGTATGCTGCCATCGGCTCGCTGCCGCGCCGCTACCGGCGCAGCCTGACGGCGTTTCCGCGCCATGCCGGATACCTGCGCGCCGACGTGGGCGCGCTCGGGCAAGCACGCGCGCGGCTTGCGGAACTCGGCCCCGGTGTGAATGCGGGGATCGCGTGGCGCGGCGGACTTGCGTCTACCGGACAGGCCATGCGCTCGCTCGAGCTGGCCGAGCTCGTGCCGCTGCTCGACTGCCCCGGGGTGAGCTGGGTGAGCCTGCAGCACGATGCCACGGGGGACGAGATCGCGAATTTCACGCGTCGCAGTGGCATCGTCCTGCACCGGCTGGAGGAAGTAGGCAGCGACCTTGACGCTGCCGCTGCCGCGATCAGTGCGCTGGATGTCGTCGTCACGGTGTGTTCCAGCATCGCCCACCTTGCAGGCGCCCTGGGCAAGCGCACGCTGGTGCTGACGCCGCACGTGCCCGCGTGGCGCTACGGCTTCGCAGGCGACAGCATGCCCTGGTATCCCGCCGTGCAGGTGCTGCGCCAGCCGGCCCCGGGAAACTGGCAGGCGGTGCTTGCCCAGGCACGCGCGAGGCTTGCCGATGCCTGCGACTGAAGTCCTGGAGCTCGCCCGCGGACGGCTCGCCGGCGGCGACCTGGGCGGAGCACTCGCGCAGCTTGAGCGTGCGATGGCCGAGACCCCGCTGGATCCGCGCGTGCATGTGCTGCACGGGCGCCTGCTGCGCATGCAGGGCAGGCACGAGGAGTCCGCCCGGGCGCTGGATCGCGCCCGCGAGCTGGACCCTGCGGACAGCGAAGCGAGTGTCGAGAAGGCCGCGCTTGCGCTCGAGCAGCGCGATTTCGCTGGCGCGATTGCGCTGCTGTCGGGCGTGCTCGGGCGCGATCCGGCGAACGCCCGCGCGCACTTCGAGCTGGGGCGCCTGCACCGCATGCGAGGGGAATTCGTCGCCGCGATCGCATGCCAGCGCGCGGCGATTGCCGCAGACCCGCGCCTGGTCGACGCCTACTGCGAACTCGGCTGGATGCTGAACGAGCGTCGCGAGCCGGACCAGGCGCTCGAGGTCTACGAGCGCGCGCTCGCGGTGGACCCGGAGAACATCACGGTCAATCACAACCTCGGCATGACGCTGGGCAAGCTCGAGCACTACGAGCGCGCGCTTGAGATCCTGGAGAAGCTGTGCGCGCGGCTCCCGGGCGACTATTCGCCTTCGTGGCTCAACCTGGCGACTGCGCTCGCCGCAAACGGCGAGGTGCGCAGGGCGGCGGAAGTGTACGAGCGCATCCTTGCGGTCGAGCCGAACAACGTCTACGCGCGCTGGAACCGCTCGCATTTCCTGCTTGCCGAGCGCCAGTACGAGGACGGCTGGCGCGACTACGCGTGGCGCTTCATGGTGGATGGCCTCGGCCTGCCGCGGCTGATCCCGCATCCTCCCTGGGGCGGGGAAGCCCTGGAGGGCAGGTCGATCCTGGTTTCCAGCGAGCAGGGCCTGGGCGACCAGATCATGTTCGCATCCTGCCTGCCGGAAGTCATCGAACGCGCAGGCAGCGTGGTCATCGAGTGCCGCGACCGGCTCGAAGCGCTGTTTCGCCGGTCGTTTCCGCGCGCGCGCGTCATCGGCAGCCAGTTGCAGCAGGACCCACCCTGGCTGAAGGAGGTGGGCGAGGTGGACTTCCACGCGTCCATGGGTAGCCTGCCGGCGCTGCTGCGAAATCGCGCGGCCGATTTTCCCGCGCACAGGGGCTACCTCAAGGCGGATCCCGCGCGCGTCGAGCACTGGCGCGCGCGCCTCGCGGCACTTGGTCCGGGCCTCAAGGTGGGCCTGTCCTGGCGCGGCGGCACGCATGCCACGCGCAGGCGGCTGCGCAGCCTCGAACTTGCCGACCTGCAACCGCTGCTCGAGCAGCCGGGGTGTCATTTCGTCAGCCTGCAGTACGGCGATTGCGCCAGCGAGCTGGACGCATTCAGGCGCGAGCGCGGCATTCCGGTCGCTCACTGGCAGGAAGCGATCGATGACTACGACGAGACCGCGGCGCTGTGCAGCGCGCTGGACCTCACCATCAGCGTGTGCACGTCCGTGATCCACCTGAATGGTGCGCTCGGCCGCCCGGTATGGATCATGGTGCCGTCAGCGCCTGAATGGCGCTATGGCTTTGCGGGCGAGCGCATGGACTGGTATCCGAGTGCGCGGCTGTACCGGCAGGCCGAGCGTGCGAGCTGGGCGCCGGTACTGGCGCGGATCGGCGCAGACCTTGCGCGGCTCCGCGGAGACTGATCTTTCTGTCCGCCACAATTTGCGCCCACGGTGACCATTCTTGGCAGTGCCGGGCGCCCGGATCAGGGCCCGAGGCACCGAATCGGACCTGAAGCGTGACTTTGTTCTCGATCCAGCCCAGATTAGTCTATGGCTTGGAATTTGCCTATGTATCATGCCTGTGCGCGCGCACCTGCGCGAGCTGTCAACTTCGGGAGAAACTGAATGAAATCAATGCAAAAAGGCTTTACGCTGATCGAGCTGATGATCGTGGTCGCGATCATCGGCATTCTGGCGGCGGTAGCGCTGCCCGCCTACCAGGACTACACGGTGCGCGCCAAGGTGTCGGAACTGCTGCTGGCTTCCAGCTCGGCCCGTACCGCGGTGACCGAGGCGGCGCAGAACCTCGGCGGCATGACCAATGCCGGCGCCGGCATCCTGATCGCCTCGGGCGGCAAGATCAGCCAGGGCACGGTCAGCACGGATGGCGTGATTGCGATCAGCGGCGCGGACGCGCAACTGAACAACATCTCCATCCAGGTCACGCTGGCGCCGAGCTGGAACGGCAGCACGGTGATCTGGAGCTGCGAAGTGACGCCGACCAAGTACGGCCCGTCAAGCTGCCGTACGGACTGATCCTTCGTCCATGGCATGAAGAGAGGCCCCGCGAGGGGCCTTTTTTTTTGCGCTGCGGCATGGAGATGCCGGCCCAATTTTGTCACCCGCCTGCCTTGGGTCGTCTCATGTCCGGGGGCGACCCGGCTCCGGGACGGTAAAACGCGGGGGATTCGGGCAGCAGGATGGCGAGTTTTATATGGCATGGCAATTGCTTATTCCTTGCTGCGCAACCTGCGCACGTCTTCAACTTCGGGAGAAACTGAATGAAATCAATGCAAAAAGGCTTTACGCTGATCGAGCTGATGATCGTGGTCGCGATCATCGGCATTCTGGCGGCGGTAGCGCTGCCCGCCTACCAGGACTACACGGTGCGCGCCAAGGTGTCGGAACTGCTGCTGGCTTCCAGCTCGGCCCGTACCGCGGTGACCGAGGCGGCGCAGAACCTCGGCGGCATGACCAATGCCGGCGCCGGCATCCTGATCGCCTCGGGCGGCAAGATCAGCCAGGGCACGGTCAGCACGGATGGCGTGATTGCGATCAGCGGCGCGGACGCGCAACTGAACAACATCTCCATCCAGGTCACGCTGGCGCCGAGCTGGAACAACAGCACGGTGATCTGGAGCTGCGAAGTGACGCCGACCAAGTACGGTCCGTCGAGCTGCCGTACGGACTGATCCTTCGTCCTCGGCATGAGGAAAGGCCCCGCGAGGGGCCTTTTCTTTTTCACGGCATGATCACGGCATGTTCGAGCTGAGGCGCGCACGGGAGCTGCTGGATACGGCGCGGGGCATGCAGCGCCGTGCGCTCGCGGCGCAGGCAGCCGAGCCGGCGCAGGCGGATCAGCTGTACGCGGAGGCGATCGCGCAATTGCGGGCGGCCGCGCGATCGCAGGATGCGCCAGCCGACGTCCTCAGGCTGCTCGCGGCTGCGCTGATGGAAACCGGGGACCTGGCGGCAGCCATGCCGGTGCTTGAGCGCGCGGCGGCGCGGCCGGGGCCGACCGCCGGCCTGCTCGTCGAGCTCGGCACGCTGTACCTGGGGCTGGCCAGGCAGGGCGACGCACGCCGCTGCTTCGAGGATGCGCTCGCGCTGGATCCCGCGCACGCCGCGGCGCATGCCAGCCTTGCGGTGGCGCTGCTCGGCGCCGGCGACTTCGCGCGTGGCTGGGACGAGTACGAATGGCGCCTGCGTACCGGTTTCGACACCACGCCGCGCGGCGCCATGCCTTTTGCCCACTGCAGCGGCAGCATGACGCGAGCGGGCGTATTCGTCGGTTCCGAACAGGGCATCGGCGACGAAATCATGTTCGCTTCCTGCTTCGCCGACCTGATCGCGGACTCTAGCCGCTGCGTGCTCGAATGCAGCGGCCGCCTGCTGCCGCTGTTTGCGCGCTCGTTTCCCTCGGCGCAGCTGATCGCGCGCAACCGTTCGGCGTGGCCGGCCCGCGAGCGTACCGGCAACATCGATTGCGGCATCTGGGCCGGCAGCCTGCCGCGCTTGTACCGGCGCTCGGCCGACGCATTCCCGGGCGATCCTTACCTGCGTCCGGACAAGTCGCTGGTCGAGCGCTGGCGTGTGAAGCTGGATGCGCTGGGCGCGCGGGTCAGAGTGGGGCTGGCGTGGAGCGGCGGTCTGCCTGAGACCGGCCGTGCGCAGCGTTCGTTGCCGTTGCAGGCGCTGGCGCCGCTGTTCGAGCTTCCGGACACGGCATTCGTCAGCCTGGAGCTGATGGACCGCAGTGCCGAAGCACGCGAGGTAAGCGCCCGCGGCGGCGCAACACTGCAGCACTGGCAGGGTGTCGCCGCCGATCCGGAGCGTCTTGCCGCGCTCATCGATGCGCTCGACCTGGTGATCAGCGTTCCCAACGCGTCAGCGCACCTCGCCGGCGCGATCGGCAGGGAGGCATGGGTACTGGTCGTCGGCGCGCCAACGTGGCGCTACCTGTGGCAAGGCGAGCGCGTGCCCTGGTACCGGACGATGCGCGTGCTGCGCCGGGGAACAGACGAGGCGGTCGAGCGCTGGGTGCTGGGTGTGCGCGATCGGCTCGCGCAGCGCCTTGGCCTCTAGCGAAAGCTCGGCCCGTAGCCCCAGGCGACCAGCGAGCGGCGCGTACCGCGTGTCACCGGCGCGACCCGGTGTGCCATGTAGGAGGGAAAGAAGATCGCCGTGCCGATGCCGATGCCGCTGCGGTCGCCGCCGGCGTTGAGGAAGTCCAGCCCGCCGCCTTCATAGTCGGCATCGGCGGACAGCAATATCGACACCGAGAGCTTGCGGCCGCTGATCGTCCCCGGGCCGATGTCGATGTGCCACTCGAACTTGTCTCCCGGCCCGTAGACGGTGTACTGCAGCGCCTCCGGCAGGCCGATCAGGTCGAAGCGGAAATGCCTGTTCACCTCGTGAAACAGGATGCCGAGCCGGTGGTACAGCCACTGCGCGTCCTCGTCCGGCTCGATCCAGCGGATGGTGCTGGCGCGATATTCGACTGCGTGGCCGCGCTCCAGCGTCGCGGTGACCTGGGCGCGCTTCTCGCCGAGCGCCATCACCTTCATGCACTCGGCGGCGCTGAGCGCCTTGTGGCGCACCACGATCTCGTTCACCGCAGGGTTGTAGTCAATGCCGCGGTCGCGGTGGAAAGGCGAGCGCTCTGCGCCCCAGTCGAGGTTGAACACGCCGCTTTCGTTCCGGCGCACCTGCTCCGGGAAGAGATAGAGGAATCGCTGTTCGGTGCTCATCGCGCGGCGCCCCGGAAGGCGCTGTCGATTATATAGAATGGCCGTGGAACCCACCGATGCTCGCCAACATGCTCCGGCAGGTAATTCGCGGTGCCGCCGGCAACCCGGCGGATGCGCTCGTCGATGCGGGCAACGCGCTCGCGGCGGCGGGAGATCACGTCGGCGCGCTCGAGCGCTACGAGCGCGCGATAGCGCTGGCGCCCGACCTTGCGGTCGCGCACAACAATCGCGCGCTGTCGCTGTTCGCGGTCGGCCGCATGCGCGAGGCCTGGGCCGAATACGAGTGGCGCTTCCAGATGCAGGCGGGCACGCGGCGTTTCGTCGCCGCGCCGCCGCTGCCGCGCTGGGACGGCAGCGCGCTTTCCGGCGACCTGCTCGTGCTGTGGGAACAGGGCCTGGGCGACATCATCCAGCACCTGCGCTTCCTGCCGCTCGCGGCAGAACGCGTGCGCGGCGTCGCGTTCCTCTGCCCGGGCGCGCTCGTGGGCCTTGCGCGCCACAGCTTCCCGCGCGTCGACGTCGTCGAGGCGCGCAAGGGCGAGGCGCCGCAGTGGGCGCGATATGCCGCGCAGGTGCCGCTTCTGAGCCTGCCGCACGTGCTTGGCGTGGACCTGGACACCTTGCCTGCGCAAGCGTACCTGCGGGCTCCCGGCGCTGTACCAGCGTCGGCGCCCGCAGGCGAGTTCCGGGTGGGCATCGTCTGGCGCACCAGCGGCGATGAGCCGCTGCGTGACTGCCCGCTCGCCGACATGCTGGCGCTGGCGCAAGGCGGGGTGCGGCTGGTGAGCCTGCAGTTCCGCCCGAACGAGGACGAAGCGGAACAGCTGGCGCGCGCGGGCGTGGAACAGCGCGCGGGCGATTTCCTTGCCACCGCAGACGAGGCGATGCGCGTGCACGCAATCGTCAGCGTGGACACCTCGATGGTGCACCTTGCCGCCGCGCTCGGCAGGCCGACGTTCGCGCTGCTGAACGAGCCGTACTTCGTGCGCTGGATGATGCAGGGCGAGGCCAGTCCCTGGTACCCGAGCCTGCGGCTGCTACGCAAGCGCGCCACGGAACCGTGGCCGGTGCTCATCGCCCGGGCTGCCGCGAGGCTAGGCGCGATGATGGGCCCCGGGCGCTGACGCATGGGGCGACGCGCATGGGCCTGAAGCTGAACCTGGGCAGCGGCCAGCAGCCGCTCGCGGGCTACCTCAACGTGGACAAGTTCGGCTCGCCCGACCTGGTCTGCGACCTCGAGGCGTTCCCGTGGCCGTGGCAGGACGACAGCGTGGACGAAGTCGTCATGTCGCACGTACTGGAGCACCTCGGGCAGTCGCCGGCGGCGTTCATCGGCGTGATGAAGGAGCTGCATCGGGTCTGCGCGCCCGGCGCGCGGGTGCGCATCCGCGTGCCGCACCCGCGGCATGATTTCTTTCTCACCGATCCCACCCACGTGCGCCCGATCCTGCCGGCAACGTTCGCGCTTTTTTCGAAGCGCGAGAACCTCGCCTGGGCGCGCGGCGGCGCGACCAACACCCCGCTTGCACTGCACCATGGCGTCGACTTCGAGATCGAGGAGCACAACCTGCTGCTGGATGAGCCCTACCGCAGCCAGTTGCGCGAGGGCAGCATCACGCAGGCCGAGGCGCAGGCCATGGTGGAGAAGTACAACAACGTGGCGAGCGAGATCCGCATCGTGCTGCGCGTCATCAAGTAGCGATGCGGCTGCAGCGCATACGTGGCGTCCGATGAAAGGTTCCAGACATGAGGCATGAACGCGCAGGCGGCGCGCCGCTGCTCTCGGTGTGCATTCCGACCTACAACCGGGCGAAGCTGCTCGCCCGGCACCTGGAGCACCTGCGCGGCTTCCGGCTCGAGCTCGAGATCGTGGTCTGCGACAACCATTCGGCGGATGACACGCCTGCGCTCGCGGCGAGCTTCGCCACCCGCTTCCCGCGCTTTCGCTACGTCAGGCTCGCTGGGCGGCGCCACCCGCACCAGTGCTGGGATTCGGCGCTGCGCGCGGCGACCGGCGAGTTCGTCTACGCGATCGGCGACGACGACCTGGTGGCGGAAGACGGCATCGCCGAGCTGATCTCCCTGATGCAGCGCGAGCCGCGCATCCTCGCCGCGATCGGCGCGCAGGAGCTGCGCGAGCTCGAGACCGACCGCTTCATCCGCGTCAACCGCTACGTCGAGCGCACCGAGGTGTTCGCGTGGGAGTCGCGCCAGGCGCTGCTGGAGCGCTTCGCTGCGCTGGAGTTCCCGCTGATGCGCCGCGACGTCTACCAGCGTGGCGTGCTGTTCGACGGCTCCCACCGCTTTTACCAGTGGAGCTTCGTCGAGGCGGCGCTGCGGCGCGGGCAGGTGGCGGTCACCCCGGTGGTGAGCTTCGTGCACTACCTGCACGCCAACCGGCTTACCCACGAGCACGCGGCGAGCGGCGACTACATCTACTTCAACGTGGTGTCTGAGACCGAGAGCTTCGTCGCCACGCTGGACTGCGACCAGGCGACGCGCGCGAAGATCCTCGCACGCCAGCTCGCGGAGTGGTACGCGATGTATGCGGGCATCTCCCGCGACGTCGGCCAGTACTGCGGCGCCCGCCTGCTCATTCGCAAGGGCATGGCGCACGATCCGGCACGCTTTCAGGCGCTTGCCCGTGACTGGGACAGGGATTGCCTGCGGCTCGCCATGGTCGAACTCATCCGCACGCGCATCGCCGGGGCGGGCGAGGTGCGTTCGCTCGCGATCGGGGAGGGCCCGCATGCGCATTGGCTGCTCGAGCGCTTGTGGGATTCGCTCGGCGACGAAGTCGATCCGATCGAGGTGCGCACGCGCGCCGAGATCCTCGACGAAGGCGTGCCGGAGGACGGGTTTGCGGTGTTCGACGAACTTCCCGCCGGCGACCCGCGACTGTTGCGCGGGAACCTGCCGGGACGGCACTGCGCCTGCGCCGACCTGCTGGCGACGCTGCGGCTGACCGGCGACGAATCGCCGCAGCAGGCCTAAGCGCCGCGGACCGGCTGCTCGCGGTGCAGCGCGAGCAGCGCCGTGGCAAGCTCCGCCGCCACCGGCGCGGCATCGAACAGGCGCGCGCTGCGCGTCCTGATCTGTTCACCCAGCCGTGCGCGCAGCGGCCTGTCGCGCGCGATCGACACCGCGCGGCGCACGTAGTCCCCGGCATCGGTGGCGATGCACTCGTCGATCTCCATGATCCTGTAGTAGGAATA
This sequence comes from uncultured Enterobacteriaceae bacterium, assembly GCA_964612335.1. Lineage (GTDB taxonomy): Bacteria > Pseudomonadota > Gammaproteobacteria > Burkholderiales > SG8-39 > CAZTDU01. Next base: position 16,301 of record CAZTDU010000019.1, read on the forward strand.
CGTCAGGCGGCCGCGCATGAATGCCGCCGGTAGCGTGAGCATCGGACAGCCGGCGCCGAACACCAGCGCGCAGGTGGTGCCGGCGCCGAAATGAAAGGTATCCAGGGCCACGTCGGCGTGCATCAGGATGGCGAGGAACGCCTCGCTCGGTTGCCACGGCAGGAAGGTGGCGCGGTGCGCGTGCTCTCCTAGCGCGCGCTCGAGCCGCTGCTGCACGCGCTGGTCCCAGATGTCGGTATTGAAGTCCGCGAACAGCACGATCTCCGCTTCCGGATCCGCGCGCAGGATGCCGGCGAGCGCGGCGTCGAACTCGGGATGGAACTTCTGCAGTTTCATCGGGCATACGTACAGGTTTCCCGTCTCGGGCAGGCCTAGTTCGGCGCGGCTGCGCGGCGGAGGCAGCGCGGGCGCTCGCATGCCCACCGGCACGCGCGACAGCCGCACCAGGCGCTCGCTGTAGTGCGACTCGGCATCCGCGGGCTCGGCGTGATCGCCCGAGATGAACACGTCGATCGCCGGGATTCCGCTGGTCAGCGGATGGCCCGCGATCACGCCCTGCAGTCTCGCGTAGCGGCCGAAGGCAAGGTAGTAGGTGAAGGGATCCATGCCGATGTCCGCATACAGCAGCACGTCCAGCTCCAGCGCGGCCAGCGCGCGGCGCGCCGCCTCCAGGCTCTCGCCCGGCAGCGCGACCGCCGCCGCGCTACCGCCAAGGCGCTCGCGAAGCCTGGCAGCGCCTTCTTCCTGCAGGCAGATCACGGTCAGCTCCAGCGTGCCGATCCGCGCCAGCTCGTCCAGCAGGCCGTCGTAGGCGGCGCCGACCGAGTGCTTGCGCCCGAAGTAGGTCGACAGCATGCCTACCCTGGGCCGCGCGCGCGACGGCGCGGCAGCACGCGGGTGGGGTGCGACGTAGCCGAGCGCGGGGTTGGCACGCAGCAGGATGCCGGCGAGCTGCGCCTGCGAATCGCGCTCGTTCCTGCCCTGGTAGGCGAGCAGGAAGTTCGTCAGGCCGACGTCATCCAGGGGGTCGTCGATGCGCAGCGGCGTTGCCGCCAGCTCGGCCAGGCCGGCGAGATACTCGTTGCGAATGCCCTGCAGGTGCTCCATCGACGCGTAGATCGGCTCGATGAGCATGATGACGCGCTTGAGGCGCAGCCCGTCGCGCCCCGATGCGCGCCACGCGGCGTCCAGCAGCGCGAGCGCGCCCTGCCTGTCCCCGCGCACGTAGCGCACATGGGCGAGGTGCGACTTCACCCGCCAGGCATCCGGTGCCAGCGTGGTGGCAAGGGTGAAGATGCTCAGGGCGCGCTGCAGGTCCAAGGGGAACGCCTCGACGCCCGCCCGGGTCAGCGCCTGCACCATCCCCGGTTCGAGCGCGAGCGCGCGCGCAAATGCTTCCCGCGAACCGCGTGCGTCGCCGGTTTCCGCCAGCACCATGCCGAGCAGCGCGTGTCCCCAGGCGGATTCAGCTGCGAGCCGGACGAGGCCTCGCAGCGCATTGAGGGCGCCGTGTGCCCGGCCGGTACGGTGTAGCGCAATGGCGGTTTCGAGCAGTCGCTGCGCGGCCGGGCCCAGCCGCTCGAACTCGGCCTCGGGGACGAAGAGGAAGTGCTCCGGCGGCGCAGACTGGGGGCCATCGCGCAGGCGCGCGGCCATGCTGCGTACGAGGCGGGGGAGCACGCGCTACAGACTAGCCCAGTCCGCGGTTTCCTTCCATGCCGATCAGGCGGGGCAGGTTCAGCTTCGCCGCCGGTATCGTCCTGCGGTCCCTGAGATAGCGCGCCACCACGTCCCAGATCGGCTCGCCCTTCGCATCCTCGGCCACCGATGCCCAGCCTGCCACCTTGTAGCGCTTGCCGGCCAGCAGCGGCTTGCCGGCGATGCGCATGTCCGAGATGCGCGAGCCCATTTTCGCGTTCGGTGCGCAGGCGAAGCTCAAGCCGCCCACGCGCACCATGTCGCCGCCCTGCTGCAGGTAGGGGTCCGGGTTGAACAGGTTGTCGCAGACATCCTCCAGCACCGCCTTCACCTGCTCGCCGCTCATCTCGTTCAGCGTGGTGACCGGGTAGGTGATGGCGGTCTGGTCCATCAGGTGTTCCATGGTGATCGGGTCGCCGGGCAGGATCGTCGTGCCCCAGCGGAACCCGGGCGAGAATGCAATGTCCGCGCCGCGCACCTTCAGCATCGCCTCGAGGATCACCTGGTCGATGCTGCCGTTGAAATTGCCGCGGCGGTACAGCAGGCCCTCGGTCACGGCAAGCTTCTCGGCGAGCTTTCCGCCATAAGGCGCGCGCACGCGTTCGATGTACGCGGCCATGTCGTGGTCCGCCGGCAGCAGGTTGGCGAACACCGGCAGCAGCCGGTAGCGGAAGTCGGTGACGCCGCCGTCGCCAACCGCGAGGTCGAGCACCGACAGGAACTTGCCGTTGGAGCCCGAATTCATCACCAGCGTGCGCCCGCCAGGATTGGACACGACCACAGGCGCGGGGATGCCGTCGTGCGTGTGTCCGCCCAGGATCGCGTCGATGCCGCGCACGCGCGAGGCGAGCTTGATGTCCACGTCGGCGCCGTTGTGCGACAGCAGCACCACGGCCTTCGCCCCCTTGGCGCGCACCTCGTTCACCAGCTCCTGCACGCGCGGTTCCTGGATGCCGAAGGTCCAGTCCGGCACCATGTAGCGGGGATTGGCGATGGGCGTGTAGGGGAAGGCCTGGCCGATGATCGCGACGGCGACGCCGTTGATCGTCCGCAGCGTGTAGGGCTTGAAGACCGGGTCCTCGAAGTCGGTGGTCTTGACGTTCTGCGCGAGAAACTCGACCGGCGCGAGCTCTTTTTCCGCTTCCTTGACGCGCGCGGCGCCGTAGGTGAATTCCCAGTGCCCGGTCATGATGTCGACGCCGAGGAGCTTCTGCGCGCCGATCATGTCCGCGCCCCTGGTCCACAGCGACGTGGCCGAACCCTGCCAGGTGTCGCCGCCGTCCAGCAGCAGCGCGCCCGGCCGCTCGGCGCGTAGCCGCTTCACCAGCGTCGCAAGGTGCGCGAAGCCGCCGACCTTGCCGTAGCGCCGCGCGGCACGCTCGAAGTCAAGGTGCGTCAGCGCGTGCGCGTGAATCGATCCCGGTGCCACCTTGAAATGCCGCAGCAGTGCTTCACCGACGAGGTGCGGCGGGCGGTCCCTCGCGTTGCCGACGCCGATGTTGACGTTGGGTTCGCGAAAATGCACCGGCAGGAGCTGCGCGTGGCAGTCGGTGAAGTGCAGCAGCGACACGTTGCCGAACTTCGGTACCGCGTAAAGCTCTTCGGCGGCCTGCGCGAGCGACTGGCCGGAGCGCAAGCTTGCACCGGCTGCCGCCGCGCAGGCGAGCAGCCGGAGGAACTCTCTTCTTTGCACTACTTGTTAACCGGGGATTTCGGGTCCATCAGGTACGCGACCAGGTCCTTGATCTGCTGCTCGGTCAGCGAGCCCGTGGTGCCGAAGCGCGGCATGTGCGAGCAGAGGTTGTATGCCTTGGCGTTATAGATCTTGCCGTAGGCGTACTTCTGCATCTCCGCCGTATAGCCGCGCTTCTTGCCGAAACCGAGCAGGCTCGGCCCGATCGTGCCGTACGATGCCTGCCCGGGTGACAACTGGTGGCAGTTGTAGCAACTGCCGCCGCCGGGCTTCTTCGGGTTCTCGTTCCACTGCATGCCGCGGCCGCTGGCGGCAATCTTCGCGCCGTTCTTCCAGTCGCCTAGCAGCGAACCCGAAGGAAACACGATCGTCTTCATCTGGTCGGCTTCCAGCGCCTTGGCCAGTTCCGCGGGCGGCTTGTCGTGCGACGCGGTGCAGGCGCGTTGCGCGCTGTCCTGCTGCAGGCGATCCATTCCCGCCTGTCCTTTGGCGCGGAAATCCCGCTTCATGATCTCCTGCACCTCGCGGTCGGTAGGTTCGGCCATCGCGACCGGCGACAGCACCAGCGTGGCGAGGCTCGCTCCAAGCATCCAGTTCTTCATGGTCGTCTCCCCTTCAGCGCTTGGTGCCCGGGCCGCGGTACGTCGCGCCCTTGGCCTTGACGGTCAGGTACATGTTCATCGCATTCACCGACTCGGAACCGAACTGGGGTTCCGGCGTGCGCATCTGGCGGAAGCAGTTGTTGATGCGCCACTGCATGGTCTTGAACGTGCTGTTCGACACCCGGTAAGCAGGCCAGGTCGCGATCAGTGGCCGGGCATCCTTCGGATCGCTCAGCACCGGCAGTTCGGACATGCGGATGCGCTTGTCCTTCTCGCCATGGCAGGACGCGCAGGAAAAGTCCCACAGGCCGGTGCGCACGAAGAACATCTTCTCGCCGAGTTCGTAGGCCGCCTTCTCTTTCGGGTGGCTGGTGCCCGGCGAGAGCTTGTGGCCGCGGGAATGCCCGGCGATGTAGGCCGACAGGTACTCCATCTCCGAGGGCTTGTCGGCATTGCCGAACAGCCGCTTGGTTGCCTCGGCGCGGCTGCGGCCCTGCAGCGTCATCATGCAATGCAGGACCCGCGACTCGGTGTCCATGACGCTGTCGGTGTCCTTGAAATACCGTGGCAGTGCGGCATGCGCGCCTTTCAGCACGCCGGGCCCCTTGCCGAGGTCGCACTTCTCCAGCGACACGTTCTTCGGCCCCTGCTTCTTCTTCCACAGGTCTTCGCCGACAAGTTCGAACAGTTCCGCCGGGCTGCCCTCGGCAACCATCTTCTGGTATTTCTCGAACTGCGACTGCGCGGCCGCCTGGGTCGACGCGAGCGATGCGGCGCACGCGGCCAGCAGCAATCTGTACCGTAACCGATCCATAGTTCCTCCTCCCTGCGAAATGAACCCTGCTTGCCGCGGGCGGATGTGCCCGCGGCGCCCCGACCCCCCCTCAGGCGATCGAGGTCTCGGTCTGGTTGCGCGCGCCCTTGTTGTCAAGCCAGGCGATCTCGATCTTGTCGCCCTTGGCCACGCCCTTGAGGCGGAACGAGAACACCGGATTGCGCGATACCGCCTGGCTGATCTCTCCGTCGATCACTACCTTGCCGCCGACCTTCACCGTCACTTCCTGGATGAAATGGCGGGGGACGAGGTTGCCCTTGGGGTCCTTGCGCTGCCCGGTTTCCATCGGGTGGCCCATCAGCACCCTGACGTCGACCATGTCGCCTTTCAGCGTCGCGCGTACTTTCATTGGATCAGCCATGTCAGCCTCCGCATCCGCCGATGGTTACCTTGACTTCCTTCACTGCCGTGAAGTGCTTGCCGCCGGCTTCGGCGATCACGCGCACGTTCGACGATTCGCCCATCCTGACGTTCACCTTCACGTACGGCATTGCGCCATCCTTGAAGTTGAACTTCGCGGCGAGCGGGAAGGGGTTCTTCTCGATCAGCACGGCAAGCGATGTGGTGCCCGGGATGTTGCTGGACACCTCGATCGGGACCACCGCGCCGTTCTCGGCGATCTGCGGCGCCTCGATGACGATGCCGCTGCTGTCTGCGGCATTGGCGACGCCCAGGGACTTCATCGCGTCGGTCGGCGTCTTGGCGTCGAACGCTGCCTTGTTCCAGGCCGCCAGTGCGCGCAGCGGATGCAGCAGGCCAGCCGCCATCAACGCCACGGCAGCGCCGCCGACCTGCAGTGTGCTTCTGCGTAATTTCAACATCGAACCTCCCCGTTTCTATTAGCGCATGCTAATACTGTTTCAACACTCCTGACAACCCGTTGCGTGCCTAGGGACGCAGGTAGGCGTACCCCTCGCGCTGCTGCAGGCGCGTGATCTCCGCGACGCCGGAGGGCACGAAGGTGGCCTCGGGGATGAACTTGCTGCGCGGCAGCTTGCGGTTGCGCAGCGTGATCTCGCAGACGTCGAACTGCACGCCGCGGTGCTTCAGCTGCTCGACCGCGACATGGTAGGGATTGCCATTCTTGTCCTTCGCGTCGTTGAAGAGGAAGTCGACCCCCTGTGCATGCGTGACGACGACGATCTTCGCCTTCGGGTTCACCTCCAGGTGGTTGCCGATGTTGCGCAACGCGTTTACCGCCTGCGATCCGGTGTGGTTCACGTGATAGATCACCTTGTCCTCCGCGACCATGCCGGTCGGCGCGCTGGCGCAGGCGGCCATCAGAAATGCGGATAGCGCAATCAGAATTCTTTGGTACATGACATCCTCCTCCCGGGTTGATGGTGGTACTGCATGACTCAATACCGGGATCGGCGCGGAAATATTCCCGCCGCGGGAATAAGATCGTGCCGGCGCCAGTACGTGGACAAGGGGGGGCGATGGATCCGGAGGACAAGTGCGCAAGTTTCGAGCGCCTGATGCTGCCGCACCTGGATGCAGCGTACGCGCTTGCGTTCTGGCTTACCCGCAACGAGGACGCCGCCCGCGACGCGGTGCAGGACGCGTACCTGCGCGCCTACCGGTTCTTCGGCTCGTTTCGTGGCGGCGACGGCAGGGGCTGGCTGCTGAAGATCGTGCGCAACGCCTGCCACGAGCTGCGCGAGCGCGAGCGCCATGCGGTGGTGTCCAGCGAGTTCGACGAGGAAACCCTGGATGCCGAGACGTCCGCCGCCGGCGCGGTGATCGCGTTTCCGCGCAGTCCCGAGGCCGCCGCGATGCAGCGCGCCGAGGGCGATCTGGTGCGCAGCTGCATCCGCGCGCTGCCGCCGGATTTTCGCGAGGTTCTGGTGCTGCGTGAACTGCATGGCTGCAGCTATCGGGAGATCGCCTCCATCGCCGGCATCCCGCTGGGTACGGTGATGTCGAGGCTGGCCCGCTCGCGGCGGCTGCTGCTGGAGCAGATCGCCGGCAGCGCGAGGCAGGAGGGAACCGGGACATGAACTGCATGGAGACGGGAAGGCTGCTGGACGCACACGTGGACGGCGAGCTCGAAGTCAGGGACACCCTCGCGGTACAGGCTCACCTGGAGTCGTGCCCGCGCTGCCGGCGCACGCTCGCCGCCCTCGAGGCGGCGCGCGAGGCGGTGGCACGCCACGCGCAGGCGCCGCGCGCGCCCGCAGAGCTGCGCTACCGGTTGCGGGCGGACATCGATCCGCCTGCGCGCGGACGCATCGCGGCGCTGTTGCGCTCGCCTTTCGCGCTTGCAGCGCCCGGCGTGTGCGCGCTGCTGCTCTCGGGCTGGGTGTTCCTCGCCGGGCCGCTGCACGCGCCGGATCCGGCGCCGCGCGTCGTCTACCACATCTCGAACGGCGAGACCGCGGGTGCGGCCCTGCGCAACCTGCGCAACCACCTGCAGGCCTCGCCGGCGGTCAAGGTGGTCGTCGTTGCGCACAATAGCGGCGTCGATTTCCTCCTCAGCGGGGCGCGAGACGAAACCGGCGCGGAGTTCGCGCCGCTGGTGCGGGAGTTCGGCAGGAGGGGCGTCGAGTTCCGCGTCTGCTACAACACGCTGGAACGCCGCGGCATCGGCCCGGCGCAGGTGGTGCCCGGGGCGACGGTGGTGCCGTCCGGCATCGCCGAGATCGGCCGCCTGCAGACCACGGAGGGCTATGCCTACATGCGCCTCTAGGTTCGTTGCCGCGCTGCTTGCCACGCTCGCCGGCGTGACGGCGGTGGCGGCGGAACCCGGCACGATCGTTTCGTATCCGGCGGCCGGCAAGTTCGAGGACGTGCGCGATGACCTGAAGCTTGCCATAGAGGGTCGGGGGCTGGTGGTGGACTACCAGTCCTTCGTCAACCGCATGCTCGAACGCACCGGCAAGGACCTGGGCGCGACGCGCAAGGTCTACGCGGACGCGCAGGCCTTCGTGTTCTGCAGCGCCGCCCTGTCGCGCAAGGCAATGGAGGCGGATCCCGCGAACGCCGCGCTGTGTCCTTACAGCATCGTCGTGTATGCGCTGGCGGGCTCGCCGCAGAAGGTGTTCGTAGCCTACCAGCGCACCGCGCGCCGTGACGGCTCGCCGGCATCGAAGGCGGCGCTCGCGGAGGTGGACGCGATGCTCGATGCGATCGCGCGGGAGGCCGCAGGCCGCTAGGGACACTCTGAATTATTCGCCGCGAGCTGCGTTGCGACAGGGCGCCCGCCCGCAAGGCGTCGCGGCGCAGCAGGTAGCGGGACTACCTGCAAGCCGTGCAACGAAGCGGGCGGGTGCCCTGTCGCAACCCTCCGGGACGGGCGATTGGGCCGCATGGCTTTGTCGCGCGTCGCTTGCTTGGAATGACCAAGCGGCGCTCCTTGCTTCGCGCCCTGCGGCCCTATCGCCCGTCGCAGCCGCGCGGGAATAAATCAGAGTGTCCCTAGCGCGGGGCCCGTCGCGTGCCGGACCTCGCGCCGCGCACGTAGCGGCCGGACTTGCCGCCGCGCTTTTCCTCCAGCCGCAGATCGGTCATGGTCATGCCGCGATCCACGGCCTTCAGCATGTCGTAGATCGTCAATAGCCCCGCCGCGGCGGCGCACAGCGCCTCCATCTCGACACCGGTACGGCCGTGGCACTCGACACGGGCGGTGATCGTCACCGCGCAGGCAGCGGCATCGATGTCGAAGTCGATGGCGACGCGTGTGATCGCGATCGGGTGCGCGAGCGGGATCAGCGCGGGCGTGTTCTTGGCGGCCTGGATCGCGGCGATGCGCGCGACGCCGAGGACGTCGCCTTTCTTCGCGCTGCCCTCGACGACCGCGCGCAGCGTCGCCGGCAGCATGTGGATGCGGCCGGAGGCGAGCGCCACGCGGTGCGTCTCGGACTTGGCGCCGACATCGACCATGTGGGCCTTTCCCTGTCGGTCGAAATGCGTCAATGCGGATCGGTTTTTCCGTGTCATGTCAGGAACTTGTAGGGTCGACGGTTATCATAATCGCATGCCCCGGCTCCTGCTTCCCTTGCTTGCCCTGCTCGTGCTTGCCGGCATGCATGCCACGCTCGCGGCGGCGCAGCGCCTGCCGGACCTCGGGGACGTGTCGAGCAGCACGCTGTCGCCGCAGATGGAGCGACGCATCGGCGAGGGCGTCATGCGCGATATCCGGCGCGATCCGGACTACCTGGAGGATGCCGAGGTGCAGGAATACCTGCGCAACCTCGGTGCGCGGCTGGTCGAGGCAAGCCCCGGTGCGCGCGACGATTTCGAGTTCTTCGCCATCCGCGACGCTACGGTGAACGCCTTCGCGCTGCCGGGAGGATTCATCGGCGTGCACACCGGGCTCATCATGGCCTCCGACACCGAGTCCGAGCTCGCGTCGGTGCTCGCGCACGAGATCGCGCACGTCACGCAACGCCACATCGCGCGGCAATTCAGCGACCAGTCGAAGCTCAGCATGCCGGTGATGCTGGGCACCATCGCCGCGATCCTCGCGGCACGCTCCAACCCGGACCTGGCGGCGGGCGCGGCCGCGGCGCTGCAGGGAATCGCGGTGCAGCGCTTCCTCAACTTCTCGCGCGATTTCGAGCGCGAGGCCGACCGCGTCGGCATCCAGGCGCTTGCCGGCTCGGGTTTCGACCCGGCGGCAATGCCGCTGTTCTTCGAGAAGCTGCAGCGCTCCACGCGTGCGATGGACGACGGCACGTTCCCGGGCTACCTGCGCACGCACCCGATGAACACCGAGCGCATCGCCGACGCGCAGAACCGCGTCGCCGACCTGCCGTACCGGCAGCGTGCGGACTCGCTGGAATACCACCTGGTGCGCGGCAAGTTGCGGGCCGAGGCCGGCGACGCCCAGCAGGCAGTGGCGGCGTTCCAGGCGGTGATCCGGGACCGCCGGTTCGCGAGCGAGGCGGGCGCGCGGTTCGGTCTCGCGGTTGCGCTGCTGCGCGCCAAGCGCGCGCGCGAGGCAGGCGTCGAACTCGCACGGGTGCGCGCGCTCGGCGCCGACAGCCCGATGCTGGAGACGCTGGCCGCGCGCATCCTGCAGGCGGGCGGGGATGCCGCGGGCGGGCTCGGCGTGCTCCAGGCGGCGATGAAGCGCCACCCCAGCCGCCGGCCGCTGATCTATGCCGCCGCCGATGCGCTGCACGATCTCGGACGAGCGGCCGACGCCCTTGAACTGGTGAGCAGCAACCTGAAGTACTACCCGCGGGACGATCGCCTGCACACCATGCAGGCGCGAGCGTACGCAGCGCTCGGCAAGCGCCTGCAGCAGCACCGCGCGCAGGCCGAAGCGTACGCGCTGCGCGGCAGCCTCGCTGCCGCGATCGAGCAGTTGCAGCTGGCGCAGAGCGCAGGGGATGGGGACTTCTACGAACTCTCGGCGGTCGATGCACGCCTGCGCGTGCTGCGCGAACAGCACCTGGCCGAACTGAAGGAGGAGGGGCGCCGCTAGGGGAGCAGGGCCTCAGGATGGCTGGTGCGCCGGCCGTCAGGTTGGCTGGTGCGCCGGCCGTCAGGTTGGCTGGTGATAGGCCTCGTAAAGCAGGTCGAAGGTCTTCTCGATCTCCTGCAGCAGTTCATCGTCCGACGTGGCGCGCCGCGCGGCGCCTTGCAGCAGCGTCTGCACGCCGGCGGCCTCGGGCACCGGCGTGCCCTTGACTTCGAGGAAGTGCACGATGCCGCCGATCTTCACGAGCGCGGCGTTCTTCGCCAGGTTCAGCCGCACCAGCATTTCCTCGAACGTGACACGGGTTTGGCTATTGGCAAAGTGCGCGCCTTCGAAGGCATACGTGATCGCCGAAGGGGGCGACGGCTGGCCCTTGTCCAGCCAGACCATCTGCGCTTCGGGGTCGATGAACCGGCGGATCAGCCACGCGCAGGCAAGCCGGTCGGCGAACAGCGGCCGCCGCGTGATCCAGGTGCGCCCGAGAAGCTTCTCGCCTGCGGCGAGCCCGCCCTGCGACTGGGTCGGGAACAGGAGTTTCTTAACCTCGGCCTCGGCCTCCGCGAGCGCGGACTTCGCCGACTGGTGCGCGCCTGACGGAAAGAAATCCAGCGCGCTGATCGCCTCGAACTCGCGGCGCTGCTTGTGTAGCACGCGCGAGATCGCCGCCGGATCGGCGACGCCGAAGCCGACCTTGAGGCTGCGCACGGTCTTGGACAGGTTCTCGTAGCGCGAGGAGCGGTCGAACATGGCGCGGAACGCGTCCTGCTGCTGCGTGGAGGACGCCGTGACCCGCAGCACGTGCATGCCGCCGGCGGCCTTGGCGAGGTATTCCGCCAGTCGATCCAGCGCCTGGCGATTGTCCGAGTTGTCCGGGAACAGGAACACGCCCTCGCGCAGCACCGCCGCACCCAGCGCCTCGAGCGTTCGCAGCACCTTCATGCGCGTGGCCGGCTCGTCCATCGGGAACTGCGCTACCGCCGCCAGCCAGTGCGTGCTGTTGCCGGGTGTTGGTTCGCTGGGCATGATGTTAGTTTATCAACGCGTCTGCCTGCAGCGCGCCCCGATCCCCATTAGCGCTGAAATCAGCGCAACTTATGAATGGATCAAAATGGCTGGCTTGTTGCGGCAATGATGCTCCACGGACAATGACCTGATGCCCGGATTGGTCCCGCCTCACGGAGGAGGGCCGCTGAAGCCGCTGGCGCTGCAGGGCGACGCCCTTGCAGCCGAGCGAGCACGCGCGCTCTCGCTTCCCAAAGTAAAGGTTTCGTCGCGCGAAAAGGGCGACCTCATCATGCTCGGCATCGGTGGCTTCACGCCGCTCGATGGATTCATGGGCCATGCCGACTGGCGTGGCGTGTGCGATCACCTGCGCACCTCTGGCGACTTCTTCTGGCCGATCCCGATCACGCTGTCCACCGACTCGCGTACCGCGGACTCGCTGAAGATCGGCGAGGACATCGCGCTGGTCGATGAACTTGGCGAGCCACTCGCGACGATGACGCTCGCCGAGCAGTACTCGATCGACAAGGCGCACGAGTGCCAGGCGGTGTTCGGCACCACCGAGCCCGCGCATCCGGGCGTGAAGATGGTGATGGAGCAGGGCAACGTGAACCTCGCCGGCCCGGTGAAGGTGCTGTCCGACGGCGGTTTCAAGGCGCGCTATGGCGACCTTTTCATGACGCCCGCCGAGACGCGCGCTGCGTTCGAGAAGATGGGCTGGTCGAAGGTCGCCGCGTTCCAGACGCGCAACCCGATGCATCGCTCGCACGAATACCTCGCCAAGGTGGCGATCGAGACCTGCGACGGCGTGCTGGTGCATTCGCTGCTCGGCAACCTGAAGCCCGGCGACATCCCGGCCGATGTGCGGACGAAGGCCATCGGCGTGCTGGTCGAGCATTACTTCCGTCCCAACACCGTGGTGCAGGCCGGCTATCCGCTCGACATGCGCTACGCCGGCCCGCGCGAGGCGCTGCTGCACGCGGTGTTCCGGCAGAACTACGGCTGCTCGCACCAGATCGTCGGCCGCGACCACGCCGGCGTGGGCAGCTACTACGGGCCGTTCGACGCCCACCGCATCTTCGACAGAGTTCCCAGGGGCGCGCTGGAGACGCAGGCGCTGAAGATGGACGTGACGTTCTGGTGCTACCGCTGCGGCGGCATGGCCTCGGGACGCACCTGCCCGCACGACGCGAAGGACCAGCTGCAGGTGTCTGGCACGCAACTGCGCAAGTGGCTGTCGGAAGGCACGCCGGTACCGGCGGAGTTCAGCCGGCCGGAGGTGCTGGAAGTCCTGCGCGAGTACTACGCCACGCTGTAACGATCGTCCCGGGGTCCGCGACGCCGCGCGGCCCGGGCCACGGCATGGCGCGTGCGGCTGCCACGCCGTCTCCAAGCCGATGAAACCCTTGTCGTTGGCCGGCATCTGGCGGGTGGTGAAGTCGCGCGACTGGCCGTCGGGAACCTTGGCAGCGGCTGGCTTGTGGTCTCTCATGAGCCGACTTTCTTGCCGTGCAGAGAAGTTGCCGCAGGCGCTAGCGCCCCCCGCGGTCGCCGCCGGCACCTTCTCTCCAGGTGGGCCTGTGCATCAGCTCCTGGCCGTGGATCTCGAACCACACCTGCAGGGCGCTCGCCGCGCCGAGGTAGGCAACGAGCACCCCCGGCCCGAGGGCCGCGAACCGGGAGGCGAGCCAGGCGAGGCCGACGATCGCGACCCCCCTGATGAACAGCAGCGCCAGCTGGTCCATGGTGACCGACATGGCCTTGCCCTTGCCGCGCCGTTTGTCTCTCGCCAGGTCGAGCGCGGATTGTCCGATCCGGACGAGCGCAAAGAGCGCGAGCCACCAGGGCTCCTCTCGCACGAGACGGTCCGCTTCCGCTATCAATCCACCGGGATGGAATGTAGCGACCAGGTCGTGCAGTTCCTGTCCGACGTTGCTGACGAACACCAGCACGATCAGGAGCCAGGTGAGGATGCCCCCGATGAGCGTGCCGGCGATTCGGGCAAGGGCGTACTTCCCGTTACCGTCCTCCACGTCCTCCACGACCGCCGCAGGCACGACGCGCAGGGTGCCAAGCACGGTGTCCCATATGGCGATGGCGATCGCATTGGCAATGCTCCAATCGAGGAACACCACGCCCACGAAGGGCACGAGGCCGATCGACGTGATCGCAATCCGCTCGACCGTCCCCTTGCGCCGCAGTGCCATGCGAGTGCCTCCCCGCGTCCCCGGCGCAGCGCAGGCGCGCCGCGCTGGCACGCATCCTACCGCCCGTGGCAGCTCCCCGCCCCCCTGTCCCCGAAGCAAGCGCCCTCGGCGGCTGCGAGGCGGACAGCCAGGTGGTGACCGATCAGCCGCTGTCTGTGGATCGCGCGCGGCTCACCGATGGCCCGCTCACGCGGCGCGCGGGTGGGGGGATGGAGGCGGTGGAGCGGGGTTCCCGGGCGGCGACGGGACCGTTCCGGGTCGTCCGGTGCCTACGGCTTCTTCGGCGTCTGGTACTCGGCTACCTTCTGCATCGGCTCCCACACCGTCTCGAAGCCGACGAAGCCCTTGTCGTTGGCGGGCATCTGGCGCGTGGTGAAGTAGCGCGACTTGCCGTCGGGAACCTTGGTGGGGGCTGGCTTGTGGTCGCTCATGGATCGCCTTTCTTGCGGTGACGTGGTGCTGGTGGGTACTGTAGCGCGAATCAGGATACGGGTCTCAGCCGCGACGGATCGACGTCCGCGCCGGCGTGGATCGCCCCGCCGGCCCTGGTCTCCTCTTCGGTCGCGTCGCGCACGGTGAGGATCTCGAGCGTGAACAGGATCTCCCTGCCGCACAGCGGGTTGTTGCCATCCACCGTCAGCGTCTCGTCGTCCATGTGCGTGACGAGGAAGCTGCGGGTCTGGCCGCGGTCGTTCTCCATCAGGATCGAGGTGCCGATGCTGCGGTACTCCTCGGGGACGTTCTCGATCCGGTCCGAGAACACCAGCGACTCGTCGCGCGGGCCGAAGATCTGGTTGCCGTCGATCGGCACCTCGATGACCTCGCCCGCGGCCTTGCCCGCGAGCGCCATGTGGACCGAAGGGGCGAGGATCTCGTTGTGGCCGTGCACGTAGCCGAGCGGGAACTCCACCCGCGTGAGGACATGCCCGGTCTTGCGGTCGGTGACCCGGTAGGTCAGCTCGACGAACTTGCCCTCGCGGATCGTTTCAGAAGAGGGAGGCACCGAAGATCCTGAGCTTTCCGTCCTCGTAGCCGAGCACCAGGCGGCCGAGCCACTCGCCCGGCTTCTTCGTGCTGCGCTGGCGGTAGAGCACGGTCACGTGCTCGCCGCGGCGGATGATGCCGAGCGCGTCGAAGTCCGCCGACAGGCTCCTCGCCAGCTCGCTGTTGGCGAACTGGTGGCCGGCGGCGACCTGGTCCATGGCGAGCGCGAAGGAACTGGAGAAATTGCGCACGAACTCGCCGTACTTGCCTTCGTTCGAGGCCTTGACGAGCTCGCGCCACAGCGGGGTCGCCATTGCCAGGATCTCGTCGTCGGTCTTCTCGATGATGTTCAAACGCTACTTCTCGTCCCCCACCAGGTGGTAGCAGGGGGCCTTCTCCATGGTGTATTCGCCGGTCTTCGGGTCGCGGCGCGAGACCGTCAGCACGTGCCAGTTGGCGTCGTCCACCTTCATCGCGTCGCCGCGATAGTAGTAGCCCGGCCAGCGCGTCTCCTTGCGGAACAGCGTGTGCTGGGTCACGCACTCGGCGGCGCGATGGCGGTGCTTCAGTTCCCAGGCGCGCAGCAGCTCGTGGATGTCCTTTGCGGCGAGGTTCTCGAGGTCCTCCTCCATGATCTTCAGCTTCTTCAGGCCGATGTTGAGGAGCTTCTCGTTGGTCATGTAGCCGACCGTCACGCCGCCGCAATACTCGTCCATCAGCTTCTGCAGGCGATCCAGGCCCTGCTTCGGATTGATGTAGTGCGGGTTGACGTCGCCCGCCACGATCGCGTTGCGGTACACCCGGTAGTGCTCCAGAGGCTTGTAGATCTCGGCCCTGCGGCGCTCGATCTGCTCGTCCGACACGCGGATGCCCTCGGCCTTGCCGTCGTCGATGTACTTGCAGGCGGCTTTCGCCGCGAGCCGCCCCTCGGTGAACGACCCGGACGAGAACGCGTGCGGCGTGCCGCCGACCGCGTCGCCGGCGCCGAACAGGCCCTCGATCGTCGTCATGCGGTTGTAGCCCCAGAAGTACTCCGGTGGCGAGATGTCCTCGGGGCCCGAGCACCAGGCGCCCGAGCCGGTGGCGTGCGAGCCCATCACGTAGGGCTCGGAGGTGGTCAGCTCCGGGTTCTCGTTCTTCGGGTCAACGTCGGTGGCGGCCCACAGCACCGCCTGGCCGACCGTCATGCCGAGGAAGTTCTCCCAGCCCACCTCCTCGAGGTGCGGGTCCTGGAACGCGCGCATGGTCACCATGTGGATCGGGCCGCGGCCTGCGTTCACCTCGCTGATGATGCAGTGGTTGCGCAAGCAGGTCGGAATCGGCCGGTGCGTCAGGTGCGAGGCTTCCGGGTCGAGGTACTCCTTGCCGACCATCTTCTGCAGCTCGGGGAACCACTTGGACTCGTACTCCTCGCCCAGGCAGTTCTGCGTGTAGGTCTTCAGGTGCAGGAAGTAGGCGCCGACCGGGCCGTAGCCGTCCTTGAAGCGCGCCAGCACGATGCGGTTCTCCATCTGCGTCATCTTGGCGCCGGCGTTGATCA
>CAZTDU010000020.1:0-32219 GCA_964612335.1 uncultured Enterobacteriaceae bacterium
ACCGCGCGGTGCACTTCGGCCACGCGCTGAAGAACACGCTGGTGCCGGTGATCACCATCACCGGGCTGCAGCTGGGCGCGATCATCGCCTTCGCCATCATCACCGAAACGGTGTTCCAGTGGCCGGGGATGGGGCTGCTGTTCATCCAGGCGGTGACATTCGCCGACGTGCCGGTCATGGCCGCCTACCTGTGCCTGATCGCGCTATTCTTCGTCGTCATCAACCTGGCCGTGGACCTGCTGTATTACGCCGTGGATCCGCGCCTGCGCGTCGATCGCGGCATGGTTGCCCACTGAGGGAGAGGAACCCGATGAAGAACGATGCCCTGGAGATGCTCCGCCTGTACCAGGCCGAGCTGGTGCACATCCGCCGCGACCTGCACGCCAACCCGGAACTGGCCTTCCACGAGACCCGCACCTCGCAGCTCGTCGCCGACAGGCTCGCCGAATGGGGCGTCGAGGTCCACCGCGGCATCGCGAAGACCGGGGTGGTCGGCGTGGTGAGGGGCCGCTCCACCACGAGCGGCCGCGCGATCGGCCTGCGCGCCGACATGGACTGCCTGCCGATGCACGAGACCGGCAACGTCCCTTACAAGTCGAAGTTCGCCGGGCGCATGCATGCCTGCGGCCACGACGGACACACCACGATGCTGCTGGGTGCGGCGAGGTACCTGGCGCAAACGCGCAACTTCGACGGCACCGCGCACCTCATCTTCCAGCCCGCCGAGGAAGGCGGCGGCGGCGGCAGGGTGATGGTGCAGGAGGGCCTGTTCGAGCGTTTTCCATGCGAGGCCGTGTACGCGGTGCACAACTGGCCCGGGCTTCCGGTGGGCCGCATCGCGGTACGCCCCGGCCCGATGATGGCCGCCACCGACGAGGTGAAGCTCACGGTGCGCGGCAAGGGCGGCCACGCCGCGCTGCCGCAGCTCGCGGTCGACCCGGTGGTCATCGCCGCGCACATCATCACCGCGCTGCAGACGATCGCCAGCCGCAATGCCAATCCGCTGGACGCGATCGTGGTATCGCTGTGCTCGATGCAGAGCAGCCAGACCGGCGCGTTCAACGTCATCCCCGGCCACGTCGAGCTGCTCGGCACGGTGCGCACGTTCCGCGCCGAAACCCGCGAGATGGCCGAGCAGCGCATCAGGGCGATCGCCGCGTCGGTGGCGCAGGGGCTGGGCGGCGACTGCCATGTCGACTACCGGCGCGGCTACCCGGCAACGGTAAACACGGACAAGGAAGCCGCGTTCGCCGCGAAGGTCGGCGAGAAGGTGTTCGGCAAGGGCAACGTCGTCACCGACGGCGAGCCGACCATGGGCGGCGAGGATTTTTCCTACATGCTGCAGGCATGCCCGGGCGCGTACGTGTTCCTCGGGCAGGGAGGCACCCCCGGCGGCTGCTTCCTGCACAACCCGGACTACGATTTCAACGACGACGTGATTCCGCTGGGCGCAAGCTACCTCGCCGCGCTCATCGAGGAGTCCCTGCCGCACCCTGCGTAGCGCCCTCCTCCGCCTCTGGGACCACGACCTCGCGCACAGCTTTCGCGGCTCGCCGGTCACCGTCGTCGCCGCGCTGCTGACGCTCGCCTGCGTCGCTGGCGCCGCGCTGGCGCCGTGGCTGGCGCTGCAGGATCCGTTCGACCTTGCCGCGCTCAGCCTGAACGACGCCTTCAAGCCGCCGGCGTGGATCGAGGGCGGCGATGCCGCGTATCCGCTGGGCACCGACGGCCAGGGCCGCGACATGTACTCCACCATCCTGTACGGCGCGCGCATCTCGCTCCTGGTGGCGGTCGGCGCGGTACTGCTCGCGGTGGTGGCGGGCGTGCTGCTGGGGCTGGTGGCGGGCTACGTCGGCGGCGCGTTCGACGCCTTCGTCATGCGCATCGTCGACATCCAGTTGTCGTTCCCGGCGATCCTGATCGCGCTGCTGGTGGACGGCGTGGCGCGCGCGCTGCTGCCGCAGGAGGCGCATGGCGGCACGCTGGCGATCCTGGTGCTGATCCTCGCCATCGCATTTTCCGACTGGGTGCAGTTCGCCCGCACGGTGCGCGGCTCGACGATGGTGGAGAAGCACAAGGAGTACGTGCAGGCCGCGCGCGTCATCGGCAGGCACCCGCTCGCCATCATGCTGCGCCACGTGCTGCCGAACGTCATGGGCCCGGTGCTGGTCATCGCCACCATCCGTTTCGGCCTCGCCATCATCACCGAGGCGACGCTGTCGTTCCTCGGCGTCGGCGTGCCGCCCACCACGCCGTCGCTCGGCACGCTGATCCGCGTCGGCAACGACTTCCTCTTCTCTGGCGAATGGTGGATCACCATCTTCCCCGGCGTCGCGCTGATCGTCATCGTGCTGGCGGTGAACCTGCTGGGCGACTGGCTGCGCGACGCGCTGAACCCGAAGCTGCGATGAGCGCGCCGCTGCTCGAGGTGAAGGACCTGCGCGTCGAGTTCCCGACGCGACGTGGCACGCTGGTCGCGGTGGACGGCGTTTCCCTGTCGATTGAAGCCGGCCAGGTGCTGGGCGTGGTGGGCGAGTCGGGCGCCGGCAAGTCGCTCACCGGCAGCGCGATCATCGGCCTGCTCGAGCCGCCCGGACGCATCGCCGCGGGCGAGGTCCGGCTCGAGGGCGAGCGCATCGACAGGCTGCCGCACGAGCAGATGCGCCGCATCCGCGGCCGCAGGATAGGCGCCATATTCCAGGACCCGCTCACCTCGCTGAATCCGCTCTACACCGTGGGCCGGCAGCTCGAGGAAACGATCCTCACGCACCTTGCCGTGCCGGCGCGCGAGGCGCGCGAGCGCGCGCTTGCGCTGCTGCGCGAGGTGGGCATCCCGGCGCCCGAGCAGCGCATCGACCACTACCCGCACCAGTTCTCCGGCGGCATGCGCCAGCGCGTGGTAATCGCGCTGGCGCTGTGCGCCGAGCCGCGGCTGATCATCGCCGACGAGCCGACCACCGCGCTCGACGTCTCCATCCAGGCGCAGATCATCGCGCTGCTGAAGCGCCTCGCGCGCGAGCACGGCACCGCGGTGATGCTGATCACGCACGACATGGGCGTGATCGCCGAAACCGCCGATCGCGTCGCCGTGATGTACGCCGGCCGCATCGCCGAGGTCGGGCCGGTGCGCGAGGTCATACACGCGCCTCGGCACCCGTACACCGTCGGCCTGATGGGGTCGATCCCGAAGCTGCGGGCAGGGGGCGGCGGCAAGCGCAGCGGCAGGCTGGCGCAGATCGAAGGCGCGATGCCGCGGCTCAACGCGATCCCCCCCGGCTGCGCGTTCAACCCGCGCTGCCCGCAGCGCTTCGAGCGCTGTGCCGTGGAAAGGCCGGAGCTGCTCGCGAGCGGCTCCGGCAGCGTCGCCTGCTGGCGCCATGCCGGTGGCTAGCCCCCTGCTCAGGCTGAGCGGCCTCGGCCGGGACTTCGACGTCTCGCGCCCGTGGCTGAACCGCGTGATCGAGGGCGAGCCGCGGCGCGTGCTGCGCGCGGTGGACGGCGTCAGCGTGGAGATAGCCAGGGGCGAGACGCTCGCGCTGGTGGGCGAGTCCGGCTGCGGCAAGTCCACCATCGCGCGGCTGATCGTCGGCCTGTACCCGCCGTCGCGCGGCAAGGTCGAGTTCGATGGCGTGGACATGGCCACGCCAGCAGGCAAGGCGCAGCGCGGGCGCATGCAGATGATCTTCCAGGATCCCTACGCCAGCCTGAACCCGCGCTGGCGGGTGCGCGACATCGTTGCCGAGCCGATCCGCGTGCTCGGCCTCGCCGCGGACGATGCCGCGGTCGAGGCGCGCGTCGCCAAGCTGCTCGCGCAGGTGCGCCTGTCGCCTGAGGACGCCGATCGCTACCCGCACGAATTCTCCGGCGGGCAGCGCCAGCGCATATCGATCGCGCGGGCGCTCTCCGGCAATCCGGAGTTCCTGGTCTGCGACGAACCCACGTCGGCGCTGGACGTTTCCGTGCAGGCGCAGATCCTCAACCTGATGGCCGACCTGCAGGAGACGCTGGGCCTCACTTACCTTTTCATTTCGCACAACCTGGCGGTGGTGTCGCACATCGCCGACCGCGTCGGCGTGATGTACCTCGGGCGGCTGGTGGAGGTAGCGCCGGCGCAGGAACTCTTCGCCCGCCCGCGCCACCCCTACACGCGCATGCTGCTCGATGCAATTCCCGACCTCGAGATGTCCGGCCGCGCACGCACGCCGGTTGCCGGCGAAGTGCCCAATCCCCTCGATCCGCCCGCGGGCTGCGCCTTCCACCCGCGCTGCCCGCACGCGAACGAACGCTGCCGCAGCGAACGCCCGGAAGCGCTGACGCAGGGCAGTGCCTCGGTGGCCTGCCATGCGGTCGCCGAAGGGCGCATCGCTTCCTAGACGGGAATGCTTTCCCGCACGAATGCGCGAATGAGGTCGAACGCCTCGGCAAACGCGGGCGCGGGCTTGTTCAGCATGAACGCATGCGGTGCGCCGTCGAACATGTGGAGCGCCACGTCCCCTCCCGCCGCGCGATAGCGCTCGGCGAAGCTACGCGCCCGCGCCGGCTCCACGTTCGCGTCACCGGTGCCCTGCAGCACGAGCATGCGGGGCACCTCCTGGCACGCCCCGCGCTCCACGATCGACTGGGGATTCGCGTAGGCCATGTCCGCCTCGTCCGGCCAGAACGCCGCGTGCGCGTTGACCAGGTTGGCAAGGTTCTTCTTCCGCGCCATGGCAAGGCGCGCAATCGGGTCGAGGATGGGCCAGCAGGCGACGACGCAGGCAAGCGTCGCATCCGGCGACAGTTCCGCTCCGGCGCGCCAGCTATCATCCTCGGGTCGCAGCGCATTCAGCGCCAGCAGGTGCGCGCCGCTGGACGTGCCCATGCCCCCGATCAGTTCGGCCGCGGTTCCGAGCTGCGCTGCGTTCCGCTTTGCCCAGCGGATGGCGAAGTTCACGTCCGCGACGGCAGCGGGATAGCGCGCCGCCGGCGGCATGCGAAAGTCGATGGCGAAGACGCCAATCGCCTTCGCCGCGAGCGCCTGGTGGATCACCGCATTGTTCAGCCGGTCGCCGCTGGTCCACGCGCCGCCATGCACGTCGAGCAGCAGCGGGCAGGGGCCGGGTCCGCGCGGTCGATACAGCCTGCCGAGCAGGCTGACACCGTCGATCTCGCGATAGGGGATGTCCCGGACTTCGAACTCAGCCATGCACGCGCTCAGCCCGTGGCGACCTGGGCATCGGGATGCGCACCCCATTCGGCCCAGGAGCCGTCGTAGATCGCCGCATCCGTCACGCCGATGCGATGCAGCGCGAGCGCCAGCACTGCGGCGGTGACGCCTGAGCCGCAGGTGGTGACGATGGGACGCGCCGGATCAATTCCTGCTGCCACGATCGCGGCACGCAGCCGGGCGTCGTCTGCAAGCGTGCCATCGGGGTTCACCAGTTCGTTGAAAGGCAGATTGCGGCTGCCGGGGATGTGGCCCGAACGCAGGCCGGCGCGAGGCTCGGGTTCGCTTCCGCGATAACGCCCTGCTGAGCGTGCATCGAGCACCTGCTCGCGCCCGCTGGATACGTTGGCGAGCATGTGGGAGAAACTGCGCACCAGATGCGGCTGGAACACGGCTTCGTAGGCGCCAGGCTGCGGACTGCGCGGCCCGGATTCGACCGGCCTGCCCTCGGCACGCCACTTCTTCAGCCCGCCGTCGAGCACGCAGACGGCGCGGTGGCCGAACACGCGGAACGTCCACCAGGCCCTGGCCGCGCTGAACACGCCGGTGCTGTCGTACACCACCACCGTGTCCCGGTTCCCGATTCCCATCGCCGCCACCGCGCGCGAGAACACCTCCGGCGAGGGCAGCATGTGCGGCAGCGTGGTGCTGGTGTCGGCGACGCCGTCGATGTCGAAGAACACGGCGCCCGGCACGCGCGCCTCGAGGAATTCCCGCTTCGGGTCGCGCTGAAGCTGCGGCATGTGCCAGCTGGCATCGACGATGCGCAGGTCCGGCTCGCGCAAGCGAGATGAGAGCCAATCGGTGGATACGGTGGCCGGCGTCATGCGGTCGCTCCCTGCGCTTCGTCAATGGTTTCGCGCGCGGCGTCCAGCATCCGCGCGACATCGGTGAACTTCTCGCGCGGCTTGCCGCTGGACCTGCCCCGGGCAACCTCGGCCGCGTCCACCCGCAGCCAGCCCGCATAGTCCACCACCGGCTTGCCGCGCACGGCGGGCAGCGACAGCAGCCCGGCAATCCCCGGCACGCGCCGCGAGCGCAGCGCCGGCAGGTCCTCGAGCAGCGCGCGTACCGTCTCGCCGCTGTCGGCGCGGTTGGTGCCGATGATGCCGCTGGCACCACGCTTTACCCAGCCCGCGGCATACACGCCGGCGACAGGGGTGCCCGCGTCGATCACCCGCCCGGCGCGATTCGGCACCACCCCGCGGGAGGCGTCGAAAGGCAGGCCGGGAAGCGGATTCGCATGAAATCCGACGCAACGGAAGACCATGCCGCACGCCAGCTCGACGTGCTCGCCCGTGGCGGCCGGGCGCTGCGCGAACGGCGCGCCCTCGAGCCGGCTTTTCGCCAGCGTGATGCGCTCGACGCGGCCATCGCCGTCGATCCTCACCGGACTCTCGAGAAAGCGGAAGCGCAGCCGCCTCGGCGCCGCCGACGGCGACCGGGGAAAGCCGCGGAAGATGCTCACGATGCGCGCAGCATCCAGCCCGCGCGGATCGTCGATCTCGAATCGGCTTGCTTCGTTGAGTTCCAGGTCCGCACTCTCGACGACGGCATCGCAGCCTTCGATCGCACCGAGTTCACGCAGCTCGTTCTCGGTGAACTTCGCCTGCGCCGGTCCGCGGCGGCCGATGACGTGGATCTCGCGGACACGGCTTGCCGCGAGCGCTTCGACCGCGTGGCTCGCGGCATCGGTCGCGGCAAGCGCGGACGCCGGCATCGCCAGCATCCTGCAGATGTCGCTCGCGACGTTGCCGTGCCCGATCACCACCGCGACTTCGTGCGAAAGATCGAAACTGTGGTGGCGGTGGTCCGGATGGCCGTTGTACCAGCCGACGAAATCGCCCGCCGCATGGCTGCCCGGCAGGGATTCGCCGGGTATCCCCAGGCGCGCATCGTTCGGTGCACCGCAGGCAAGGACGACCGCGTGATACGCATCGCGCAGTTGCGCGATGCTCACATCGCGGCCGAGCTCGACGTTACCGAGGAAGCGAAAGCGCGGGTTCCGCGCGATGCGGTCGTATACCAGCGTCACCTGCTTGATCTTCGGATGGTCCGGCGCGACCCCGCCGCGCACCAGGCCGAACGGCGTCGGCAGGCGCTCGAGCATGTCGACGCGAAGGTCAGGATCGGCCTTCATCAGCGCTTCGGCGGCATAGAAGCCGCTCGGCCCGCTGCCGATGATCGCGACCTGTGCTGCGCCTGCGTCGCCGGCCATGCTAGCGGGCCTCCGCCGCGTAACCCAGCGCGGCACGGCGCTCGTCCGCGCCGGGCAGCGGCGCCTGGCGATCCTCCACCGCGGGCAGCACCGCCGCGCGCTCGCGGTTCGTCGCCAGCCAGTGCTTCTGGTCCTCCGGCAACTCCGCGGCATCGAATATGGCCCGCACCGGGCACATCGGTATGCATGCCCGGCACTCGATGCAGACATCGTTGTCGATGTAGAGCATCTCGTCGTCGCCATGGAAGCAGGCGACCGGACACACGGTGACGCATTCGGTATAGCGGCAGCCCCGGCAGTTCCCGGTTACCACGATCGGCATCCCCTGGCCTCCTCTTGCGCGTTCAGTGCCGCGACAGGAATTCGAGCACGGTGGCGTTGAACGCCGCCGTCTGCTCGACGTTCGGAAGGTGTGCCGCGTCCTTGATGACCTGCAGCTTCGCCCCGGGGATCTCCCGCTGCAGCACCTGCGCGGCCGCGACCGGGGTGCCGACGTCATGCTCGCCGACGATCACCTGCGTCGGCACCTTGATGCCGGGCAGCAGCGCCAGGTGGTCCATGGTCTTGATCGCGTTCGCGCATCCGACCAGGCCATCGACGGCGGTCCTCGAGATCATCGCGCCCAGCTTCGCGAGTACCTCGGGATGGCGCTCGCGAAAGCCCGCGGTCAGCCAGCGCTCGGTCATCGGGCCGACAAAGGCCGACGTGCCCTTGGTGCGCGCAAGCTCGATGCGCGCATCCCATGCGGCGGCGTCTGGCATCTGGCATGCGGTATCGCTCAGGCAGAGCGACAGCAGCCGGTCGCCATGCCGCGCGGCGAGCAGCTGGCCGATCATGCCGCCCATGGACAGCCCGAGGAAGTGCACGCGTGCGATGCCCAGCGCATCGAGCAGGCCGACGACATCGGCAACCAGCATGTGCATGGTGTAGGCGCCGCTTGTCGCCTGCGTGCCGCCGTGACCGCGGGAGTCGTAGCGCAGCACCCGGTATTTCGCCGAGAAAGCCGGCATCTGGAAGTCCCACATGCCGTAGTCGGTCAGCAGGGAATTGCTGAGCATGAGGATGGGGGCGTTCGCCCGGCCTTCGAGGCTGTAGCTGATGTCGATGCCGTTCGCCTTGATCGTCTGGTTCATGGTGCGTCCTTCGTCTGGTTCAGGTGGCGCGCTGGGGCGTCATCTGCGTGACCGCGCCGGTTTCGAGGTTGAACATCACGCGCGGGATGCGGTCGAGGTCCGTGCCGGTGACGCGGACGAAACAGGAACCGGCGGGATAGTCGATCGAGTGGATCACGCCGGACGGGTAGATCGCGGCGTGCCCGGGCGTCAGCCGGTAGGTCTTCTCGGCTCTGAGCCTTGCGTGCGACGCATCGCCGCCGTTACCGGTGCGCACCCATTCGGTGACATCGGTGTGGCCGGTGGCCTGGCCGTAGATCGCCCACGAGTTGCCATGGTCGTGGGGCGGGGACACGCGTGCCTTCTCGTTCACGTGCGCGAGCACCTGGAAGCCCAGCTCCGGATCCTCGTACAGCCGGTACAGGCCCGGTTTCACGTTCAGGCAGTACTGCTGCAGGAACGCGTCGGTCTGCAGCAGCTCCTCGAGCAGCCGGCGGACCGCCTCGCGTCCGCCGGCTTCCGGGTCGAGCTTGAGGAGGTCATGGCAGCGCGCGGTGAAGTCGTGCAAGCCGCTGACCAGGTGCACGTCGGCGGGCCGCGCGTCGCGGTCCTGCGTCATTGCGTGATCCTGACGTTGGCCTTCTCGATGACGCCGCGCCAGTTCGCCGATTCCGCCGCCATGTTGCGCTTCACGTTCTCCGGCGTGTCGCCGAGGATGGACATGTCCATGCCGTGCAGGCGCTTGACCACTTCCTCGTCCTTCAGCGCGGCGCGAACCTCCGTATTGAGCCGGCGGATGATCGGCTCCGGGGTCTTCGCCGGCGCGGCGATACCGAACCAGAGCGTGACTTCGAAGCCCTTGAGTCCTGCCTCGTCCATCGTCGGCACGTCCGGCATCGCGGCGCTGCGCTTCAGGCTGGTCACGGCGAGCGGGCGCAAGCGGTTCGCCTTCACCGAGGGCAGCGCCGCGTTGACCGCGACGCAGCCGAACTGCACCTGGTTGGACAGCAGCCCCGTCACCGCGGCCGGCCCGCCCTTGAACGGCACGTGCACGACATCCAGGTTCCCGCCGCGCAGCTTGAAGAACTCGACGCACAGGTGCGAGCTGGTGCCGACCCCGGGAGTGCCGTAGTTGAACGTGCCGGGCTTGGCGCGAATCTGATCCATCAGCTCTGACAGCTTGTTGGCCTTGATCTCGGAATTGACCACCATCACGTTTGCCATCGACGCGAGGTCCGATATTGGCGTGAGGTCAGTCTGCGGATTGAACGGCAGGTTCTTGAACAGCCACGGATTGACCGTGAACAGCGCGCTGTGAAACAGCAGCAGCGAATAGCCGTCCGGATCCGCACGGGCGACCTGCGCGGCGCCAACGTTGCCTGCCGAGCCGGGCTTGTTCTCGACTATCACCGGCACTCCCATCGATGCAGCCAGCTTGGGCGCGATGGTGCGCGGGATCAGGTCCACCGGACCTCCTGGCGCGAACGGCACGACGATCGAGATGGTGCGCTTGGGGAAGTCCTGCGCGGGTGCCAGCAACGGAACCCCCGCCAGAACGATGGGCAGAACGCAAATGAGACGTTGTAATGCTTTGGTGGTGCTCATGGCTCCCTCCTCCTGTTTTCCTGTTGATCTGCTCTGCTTCGCCGGACAGAAGTCCGCCGACGCCTCCTGTCGCGCAACCCCGAAACGGCCGCGCGTGTGACTACTTCATCGGCGAGAAAGCCGCCGGCACCAGAATGCTGGACTCCATCCGCATCAGCAGCGGCGGCACCTTGCCGAGGAATGCCTTCCACGCCGGGTCGGCCATGGCGCGACTGCGTGCCACCGCGCGTTCGTTCAGGTCGCGATAGCTCCAGAGATGGAAGATCTGGTTCAGTGAGCCCATATCAGACAACCATGCGCCCACCAGGCGCGAGATCTTCCGTCGCGCCGGCGCTGCCTCCTTGAACAGGCTCATCCACTCCGGCCCCTTGCCGGGCCAGGCCGTGTAACGCCTCAGTTCGTAGAGGTTCGGGCCTTCCGACGGCGCGTCTATCGGAAACGCCGGATTCAGCAGGCTGGTCTCCTGCGCCAGCATCATGCTGCGCGCCTTCGGCAGGTAGTCGCGGTTCCATGCCTCGACGCGACCCAGTTCGCCAAGCTGCCGGGCACGTTCCTCGACGCTGGCGAAGCTCCACAGGTGGAACACCTGGTTCAGCGTCCCGAGCTCGCTCGTCCAGTAGCCTTCGAACTTGCCGTAGTCGGCGCCGCGTACACGCATTCCCACCTCGCTGACGTGGGCGAGGAACGCAGGCTGCGTCCCGGGCTGCAGCGTGTACACGCGCAGTTCGTGGATCATCGCAGGCGCTCCCGCGCGGACTCAGAAATCCGCATAGCTGGGCTCCAGTTCCTTCTCCGTGCGCCCGATCTGGTTGGTACGCGCGAACCGGATCACTTTCTGCTTTGCGGGGTCGCGATAGACGCCCGGCGGGTCGCGCCCTTCCTGCACCGCCTTGATCGCGTCCATGTGCATCTTGCGCAGGCGAATGACGCCGCCGTCCGAGGTGCCGAGCCGTTCGCGCGTGCGATCGACAATCGGGCCCTGGCTGACGATGGCGACGTAGTCCTGCTTCCAGGTCTGGTCGAGGATGTACCGGCCGTTGGCGTCGCGCTTCGCCATCCAGTACTTGCCGGCGAGCGAGTCCTGGACGTCTTCCCTGGGAGCGAAGATGCCGCCCATGTCGCGGCCGTTCTGGTCGATCTCGTTGATGTGCTTCTTCGGCGCCGCATAGATGCTGAAGAGCTTGGTCGAGGTGTCGTCGATCGGCACGCGCCAGCGCAGCGACCCGCCAAACTCCGGGTCCTTCGGCCGATCGGGCGACTTGCCCGGTCCGAACGCGAGGATCGCCGGCAGCACCTGGTTGACGCGCCGCGCGTATAGCGTGCCGGGCTCGGGCCCCGGCCGGTACGCGGTGTAGCGCACGCCGTGCTCGGTCTCCTCGAACTCGATCTTGTTCGCCATCAGCGGGAACAGCGTGTTCTGCGCGAACGAAGCATCGTTGTGCAGCACCGATGCGTGCACCGGGTCGATGTCGTTCTCGGCGATCTGCAGCCAGTTGCACGGAAACACCGGCCAGTCCATCGATGCGCGGCGCACGAACTTGTCCGAGTTCAGGATCTCGAAGGACGGCAGCAGCGGGGGCTCGCCCGGGCCCATGTAGGCAAATACCAGGCCGCCGAGGTCGCGGCACGGATAGGCCGTGTGCTTGACGCGGTCCTTGAACGTGCTGTCCTTGGGTTCGCCGGGCATTTCCAGGCACTTGCCGTGGATGTCGAACAGCCAGCCGTGATACGGGCAGCGAATGCCGCCGCACTCGATTCGCGCGTACTCGAAGGACGTGAGGCGGTGCGGGCACTGGTGCCCGATCAGTCCGGGCTGCCCCTTTTCGTCCCGGAACAGCACCAGGTCCTCGCCCAGGACACGAACCTTCTCGGGCACGTCCCGGACCTCTGCCGAGATTCCGACCGGCAGCCAATAGCGCCGGAACATCTCGCCGGCCGGCGTGCCCGGCCCGACCTTCGTGAGCATGTCGTTCTGCTCTGCTGTAAGCATTGTTTCAGTTCTCCAGTCGCATGCGGAAATTGCTGGAGCCGCCTCCCGGCCCCGCGCTGGCGCCGAAGTTCGCGCGATTCGGCCGGAGCGTCAATCGCAAATGCGAAACGTTTTCTATAATCGTTTCATATGTAGAAATCTTGGCGGAAACACATGCTTTGCTGTGTATGCTTCAAGCGTGCGCTCCAGCGCCGCCAGACATGGGAGATCCGCATGGCCAAGCTTCGACACGTCGCACTTTCAGTTCCCGATCCGCACCAGG
This sequence comes from uncultured Enterobacteriaceae bacterium, assembly GCA_964612335.1. Taxonomy (GTDB): domain Bacteria; phylum Pseudomonadota; class Gammaproteobacteria; order Burkholderiales; family SG8-39; genus CAZTDU01. Next base: position 12,394 of record CAZTDU010000020.1, read on the forward strand.
CGGCCGAGTTCTACATCAAGGCCTTCGACATGAAGAAGGTCGGGCAGAACGACTCGGCACAGTTCGAGGGCGTCTACCTTTCTGACGGCGTGATGAATCTCGCGCTGCTGCACTTCAAGACCGACGAACTCACCGGCGAGGAGGGTGGAAAGGACTTCGTCGGGCTGCACCACATCGGCTTCTGGGTGGACGATGCCCACAAGGCGCAGAAACAGGTAGAGTCCGCCGGCGCCGCCTACCTGATGGGAGAGATCCCGGACCAGGAGCAGAGCTTCTACGAGGTCAAGTTCCGTGATCCGAACGGCGTGATGTTCGACATCAGCGCCCACGGCTGGGGCGGCGCGGTAAAGAATCCGGGCGCGGGCTGAGAGACGCGCCGGCTCTGGCTACCAGTAGCTCAGCATCAGTTCGCCAGCCCAGCGCGGCTGCGTCACCGCTTCCCGCGGCAGGAACTCCCGCATCACCGGCTTGATGTCGATGACCGGCGTGCCGTCGATCGCGTCCAGGCCCTCGACCACCAGCGTCCGGCCTCGCCGCGCGATCAGCTTCGCGGTGCACAGCCCGATCCGGTTCGGCCGGTTCTTCCCGCGCTGCGCGAAAATCCCGACCTTCGGCCACTCGGTGTTGTTGCGCGGATGCCGCGCGCCAGTCACGATCTTCGCTTCGTCCACGCGATCGAAATGGAAGATCACCTCGATGTGGGAAAACGCGTCGATTCCTTCGAGGCAGTCCTCGTCCAGGCTGTCCACCAGCGTGATCTCCGACACCACCGCCGCCCAGTGGTCGTCTTCGACCACGCTGCGGGCGTTGCTCACGAACGCTACTGCCTCGACCTGAATGCTTCGCATGACTTCCTTTTGCTATATTGGGGCTTGGTTCACGCCTGCCTGGATTCTCACATGACCGCGCCGGCTGCACGCGCGACTGGTTCGCGGCCGCGACAGCGCGCCTCGGACACCCCTGATCCGCTCTTCGCCACCACGCTGGCGCGCGGGTTGCAGTTGCTGGACGCGTTCCGCGCGGAGGAAACCTGGCTCACCAATTCGGAGCTTGCTGCGCGCACCGGAGTCTCGAGGCCAACCGTTTCGCGACTCGCAGGCACGCTGGTGAAGCTTGGATACCTGGACAAGGGCAGCGCGGGTCGCTACCGGCTCGGCATGCGGCTGCTGGGAATCACCTATCCGCTGCTGGCAAGGTTCCGCATCCGCCTGGTCGCGCGTCCGCTGATGCGCGACTTTGCCGAGCAGGCAGGCGGCGCGGTATCGATCGGCATCCTCGAGGGAACCCAGCTCGTGTATGTAGAAACCGCCAGGTCGGCGCAGCCGTTTCCTCATCTGCCCGAAGTCGGCTTCTCCTGTGCGTTGTATTCGACCGCGGGCGGCAGGGCGGCCATGTCGCTGCTGACGGAGTCCGAGCTTGCGGCGCTGCACGCCCGCGTCAGGACCGAGCAGCCCGACTTGTATGCCGACATGCGGCGAAACTCGCTGGCCGGCATTGCCGATTGCCGCTCCAAGGGTTTCTGCATCGCGCTTGGAGACTGGCGTCCCGAGATCTTCGCCGCCGGAACGCCGCTGTTGCGCACGGACGAGGGAGACTGTCTGGCGCTCAATTGCGGCATCCCGTCCTACCGCACCACACCCGAGGAAATGCGCGGCATCCACGGGCCGCGCCTCGCCGGGCTCGCGCGCGCGATCCGCAGCCTGCTTGAGCGCAACGTCGGCTGAGCGGACCGGGACGTCCTAGCGCCCGAACAGTCCCTTCAGTTTGTCGACCGGGCTTGCGCTCGGGGCGGCCTCGCCGGACTTCGGCTGCTCGCCACCCGACTCCTTCTTGCCGCCGAGCAGGCCGCCGATCGCACCGCCGACTTTCCCCGCCGCGCCGCCGACCGCGCCGGCCGCGCCGCCCAGCACGCCGCCGAGCGCACCGGCGCCCGCGCCCAGCAGCGCCGCGTAATCGATAGACCAGTCGGGATTGTCCAGCGCGCCGGTGAGCTTCACCGGCACGGTGATCCCTGCGACCTCGCCCACCGCGGCACCGCCCTGTCCCTTCGAGGTGTTCACCAGCGCGGCCTTGGCGAGGTAGTCGATGCGGTTCTCGCCGATGTCCAGGTTGCCCGCGCCCGAGAGGCGCGCGAACGGCGAGGCGGCCTTGAGGTCGTCGTTGCGCGCCACGCCGCCCTTGATGGCGAAGCTCGCGCTCATGTCGGAGAAATCGGTCTTCTTCTTCGTGTCGGTGCGTGTCGACTTGGAGCCCAGCGCCGCCTTCGCGTTACGGAAACTCTCGGCCAGGTTGATGCCCTTCACCGCACCGTCCTTCATCTCGACGCGCGCGTTGCCGGCCAGCGCCTTCTTCAGCGCCGGCACCGTGGCGCCGACCGTGACCACGTCGATGGTGACGTTGGCGCGCCCCTCCATGGCGTCCTTCTGCGCGACGTCGCGCAGCAACTGCCCCAGCGCGACGTTCTGCAGGTTCTCCTTGACCGTGAAGCGGTTGCCGTTGGCGTCGGCCGAGACCGCACCCGCGATCGTGCCGCCGTAGAGGTTGGCCGAGTGCGGCGCGACCTCGAGCTTGCCGCCCGCGAGCTTGACGTCGGCCTTGACGTTCTGCAGCTTCAGGCGACGCGCCGTGAAGTCGCCGATGGCAAGCTTGCCGCTCACCGTCTTGCCTTTCAGCGCGGAAAGGTCGATGCGCTCGTCGGCCGCCCCGCCCTTCTTCTCCGCCGGCAGGTAGCGATCGAGATTCAGCTTGTCTATCGCCACGTCGAAGGTCGCGGCCAGCGGCTCGAACCTCGTCGCCGCCAGCTTCGCGTTGATGTTCGATTCGTCGAACTTCGTCGTCACCTCGGTGCTCGCCTGCTGCTTCGCGAGGTCGGCCCGCGCCGATGCGCGGATCGGCAGCGTCACCGTCTTCTGCGGGATCTGCGGCCCGGAGAACGTCAGGTTCGCCACGATCGCCGGCAGCTCCCACACGCGCGCTTCCAGGTTCGCCTTCACCGGCGTCGAGATGCTGCCCTTCATGCCGTCGCTGCCGACGCGCGAGTCGATCTCCAGCGCGACCTGCGGGATCGACAGTGCGCGTGCCGTGCCCTCGACCGCGGACATGCGGAATTTCGCGTCGACGTTCCGCCCCGGGCCCTTCACCGCCAGCGTGCCGCTGACCGCCTCGCCCTCGGCCTTGGCCGGCGTGATGCGCAGCTTCGGCGCGCTGAACGCCGCGGTCATGGCATCGCGCTCGAGCGTGCCCTTCGCCTGCAACGCCAGGCCCGCGACGTTGTACTCCTGGCGGCGCGCGTTTGCCGCTACGTCGCCGCCGATGCGCAGGTCCAGGCCGCGCAACGTCGCCGCGCTGCCGGTCAACGTCGCGACCAGCTTCGACAGCGCGACATCCTGCCGCGCCAGGTTCATGCGCGCCGAGGCCTCCACGCGTGCCTTCAGCGCAACTTCCGGCTTGCGACCGGAGATGTCCGCCGACAGGATCAGCGGCGTCGGCGCATCGTCTTCGAGACGCCCGGTCTTCAGGCCCAGGTTGCCGACGCGCAGCGTCTGCCCGCTGGCGAGATCGGCGTAGTCGAGTTGCGCGCCTTCGATCGACACCTCGGCGATGCGCACGCGCGGCGGCTCGCCCTCGGCACCCGGTTCACCCTTGCCCGCCAGGTCGGCAAAGTTGAAGTCGCCGTCCTTGCCCTTGACGAGGTTCGCCTTCAGGCCGCTGACCGCGAGCGCGTCGACGGCGATCTCGCGCGACAGCAGCGGCATCACCTGCACCGCAAATTCGAGCGATTCCAGCGACACGAACACCTTGTCGCTCTTCGGCTCGGACAGGCTCGTCTTCCCCAGCGACAGGCGCAGCACCGGAAAGAGCTTCAGCCCCGGCTCGCCCTCGATCTTCAGCGTGCGCTGCTTTTCCTCCTTCATGTAGCGCTCGGCGCGCGCCTTGACGAAGTTGCCATCGATGACCATCACCGCCGCGACGATCGCCAGCACCAGCAGCGCGACAATCGCGCCGACACCCCAGACCACGTACTTGATCGCTCTCATGTCCTGCCCTTCCTTCTCGTCGGGAGATTGGCGACGCCGAACGGCACATGCCCGGAAGGCACGCGCATGCGCGCCGATTCGACATGTCCCTGCTGGTCGTCGAAGTAGAAGTCCGGCTCGAACGCGGCGAGGAACTCGCCCTTGTCCAGGCCGCCGAGGAACATCGCCTCGTCGACCTCGATGTTCCACTGCATCAGCGTGCGCACCGCGCGCTCGTGCGCCGGCGCGCTGCGCGCGGTGACCAGCGCGGTGCGCACCCGGATCGGCGCTTCCGCCGCCGCGGCCGCGGTCTGCAGCCGGTGCAGCGCCTCGAGCAGCGGCTTGAACGGCCCCGGCGGCAACGGCCGCAGCGCGTGCTTCAGCTCGTGCGCGGTAAAGGCCTCGAGGCCGGAGGACTGGTACACGCGCTCGGCTTCGTCCGAGAACAGCACCGCGTCGCCGTCGAATGCGATGCGCAGTTCGCCCGCGTGGCGCTCCGCCGCCTGGGGCGATTCCGGGTAGACGCGTGCGGCCGGAAACCCCGCCTCCAGTGCCGAGAGCACGTCCGCCTCGTTGGTCGACAGGAACAGGTTCGCCTTCAGCGCGGTCAGGTAGCGGTACGGACTGCGGCCGCGCGTGAACACGCCGCGCTCCAGGCGCAGCCCGGCGCCCTCGGCCGAGTTGAACACGCGCAGCCCGGACACCGGGTCGTTCTTCGACAGGATCACCACTTCGACGCGGTGCGCCGCGGGCGTATTGAACGCGAGCAGCTTCTTCACCAGCGGGAAGGCGACGCCGTACTTCGCCGGCACGCCGAGCTTCGCGTACTGCAGGTCGATGTACGCGCGCTCGCCCAGCGTCTCGAACACGCGGTTCTCCTCCTCGAAGTCGAAGAGGGCACGCGACGAGATCGCGACGACGAGCTTGCCTTCGATGGTGGCCGGCATGTCCGGCCCTAGTTTACGCCCCGCCGGGCATCAGTTCCGGCGCCGGACCTTCCGCTTCGGCGAGCTGCGCTTCTTCGCTTCAAGCTTCCTCAGGCGCTCCTCGGGGATCACCGCGTAGGCATCGATCTCCATCAGCAGTTCGGGCCGCGCCAGGCCCTGCACGATCAGCCCGGTAGACACCGGGTACACGCCCTTGAGCCACTTGCCCACCACCCGGTACACCGGCTCGCGGTGCGCGCGGTCGGTGACGTAGATGACGATCTTGCAGATGTCCTGCAGGCGCGAGCCCGCCTCCTCCAGCAGCGTCTTCAGGCAGCGCATCGCGACCTCCGCCTGCTTTCCGGCGTCGTTGATGCCGTGGATCCTGCCGTTCAGGTCCATGCCGGTCTGGCCGCGCACGAACACGTTGGCGCCCGCCCGCACCACCATGCACAGGTCGTTGGAGATGTCCTGGCCCTTCCAGACGTTCCGCGTGTTGAACTTCCTCAGTCTCGTGTGCGGCATGAGGGTTCGGCCTAGGCCACGGACTTGAACTGGGTGGGCGCCTTGGCGGGCGCGTCGACGTTGTCCGACAGGCCGGCGAAGCTCTTCACCAGGTCGAGCGGACCGGCGAAATCGAAGCTCTGGTACAGCGCGTTCAGGTGGTTGAAGTGCGGCGCCTGCGCGAACTGCACAAAGGTCAGCCGGTGCCCGGCGTAGTCGGAGTTGAGCAGGTCTCGCGCGAACGCGAGCAGCTTCCTGCGGTCCTCGGCCATCCAGTTGTCGTTCAGCGAATAGAACTTGTCCATCCAGGCCTTGGTGCCGCTCGCCTCGAAGGTGGCATGGTTCGGCGTCACGCACAGCTGCCCGCCGCACAGCTCGCGGGCGATGTGCATGATCTGCGGCAGGTTCGAGCAGGCGTGGATGCGCCCGGCGTACAGCAGCGACTGGTTTGGCATCAGCAGGCCGCCGGGGCTCTTCTCCGCGAGCGCGACCGAGGCCGCCAGGTGCGCGCGGATGCCTTCGCGGTAGCACGCCAGGTCCGCGAGCTTTTCGCGCACCGACTGCATCTTGTCCAGCCCGGTCTGCCTGCAGTTCCACATCGCCGCGCCGATCATCATGTCGGCGGTGTAGAGGATCCGCAGCACGAACGGGAACGCCGAGTAGCGGTGCAGCGTGCCGCGAATGTAGCGCGCGCCCTCGGTGAAGCGGTAGAAGAACACGTCTTCCCAGGGAATCAGCACGTTGTCCAGCACCAGCAGCGTGTCGACCTCGTCGCAGCGGTTCGACAGCGGGTAGTCCTCGGCGCTGCCGCGGCCGGCGAAGCCGCTGCGGCAGATGTGCTTGACCCCGGGCGCGCCCATCCTGACGATGCAGCCGAGCGCGTAGTCCGAGAGCTTCTCATCCGACCACGCACCGACCGTGGGCTTCAGGAACGCCTGGTCGGCGTAGGCCGAGGCGGTCTCGTACTTGGCGCCGCGAATGATGATGCCCTTGTCGGTCTCCTTGACGACGTGGCACATCATGTCCGGGTCCTGGTCCTGCGGGCGCTTGGAGCGGTCGCCCTTCGGATCGGTGTTGGCCGACACGTGGAACACGTCCTCGACCAGCACGCGCTGGATGTGGCGGTCGATGTTGTCGGCGAAGCGCGGGTCGATCTTGTTCAGCACGTCGCGGCCGTCGTACAGCGACCACATCTCGCCGATCGTCTCGTCGCCGACCCGGGTGACGACGCCCTGGATGTCCTTGAAGAAGAGGTCCAGCGACTTCCACTTGTCCCACCAGTCCTTCTGCTCGACCGGGCGCTTCAGCTGGATCGAGTTGCGCTCGGCGCCGTCCTGGTAGGAGTGCACGTCCGGCTCGTACTTCCTGTCGAACTGGATGTCGTACATGCGCGCCTTGATGTCGACGATGGGCTTGAAGGACGGGTGCTTGGTCACGTCCTTCACGCGCTCGCCGTCGATCCAGACCTCGCGGCCATCCCGTATGCCTTCCCTGTACTGCTCGCCGGTGCGCAACATGGACTGCTCCTCGATATGCCTTGCGGAAACCGCAGAACTTATCCCGGTCCGATCTTCGGGCAAAATACCTTTTTCCGCTGAAGTACATAGGATTCCCCTATCTCATGGCCTCCCGGCTGTCGCTCAGGACCCTGCGCTACTTCGTCGCCGCCGCCGAGACCGGCAGCATCACCGCGGCGGCGGCGCGCGTGCACGTGTCGCAGCCCTCGGTGTCGGAAGCCATTGCGCGGCTGGAGGCGGACCTGGGCGTGCAACTCTTCCTCAGGCGCCAGTCGCGCGGGCTCGCGCTGACCGTGCCCGGCGACAGGTTCCTGGTGCAGGCACGCAACCTCCTGTCGCACGCCGACGAGGTCGAGCGCTTCGCCGACCACATGGGCGACCTGCTCGCGGGCGAAGTGCGCGTCGGCTGCTTCGTTACGCTCGCGCCCTTCGTGCTCCCGGCGCTGCTGGCCGGCTTCGCCAAGGCCTACCCGGGGGTCACGGTCAGCTTCGAGGAGGCGAACCAGCTCGAGCTGCTCGAGCGGCTGCGCGAAGGGCGCTGCGAGCTGGCGATGACCTACGCCTACGGCCTGGGCGAGGAGTTCGTCTCCGAAGTGCTGGCCGAGCTGCCGCCGCACGTGGTGCTGGCCGCGGACGATCCGCGGGCGCGCCGGCGCAGCATCAGCCTGCGCGAACTCGCCGACGCGCCGATGGTGCTGCTAGACCTGCCGCATACCCGCGACTACTTCCTGTCGCTGTTTCGCTCGGCCCGGATCGAACCCCGCATCGCGCACCGCGCGCACACCTACGAGACGGTGCGCGGCCTGGTGGCGCGCGGCCTCGGCTTCACGATCCTGAACGCCATCCCGCGCCAGTCGCTGACCTACGACGGCGGCCGCGTCGTCGCGGTGCCGATCGCCGAGGAGCTGCCGAAGACGCTGGCGGTGTCGCTGCGCTCGAAGAAGCTCACGCCGCGCCCCACGGTCACCGCGTTCGCCGAGTTCACCCGCAGCTTTTTCGCCGACAGCTGGCCCCGGATCATCGAGTCGCCGGCGAGGAAACGACGCTAGTATCCCCGTGCGGGATCAACCCGGTTGAGCAGCGGCCTGCCGTCGCGCACGCGGCGGATGTTCTCCACCACCTGCTCGGCCGCCGAGCGCGGGATCGCCACGCTGGCGAGGTGCGGCGTCACCAGCACCTGCTCGAAGCTGTAGAGCGGGTGCTGCGGCGGCAGCGGCTCCTCGCGGAACACGTCCAGCGTCGCTTCGGCGACGCGGCCGCTCTTCAGCGCCTCCACCAGCGCGTCCTCGTCGATCGTCCTGCCGCGGCCGACGCTGACGAAGCACGCACCCTGCGGCAGCGCGTCGAACACCTTCGCGCCGACCAGGCCCTCGGTCCGGGGCGTCCAGGGCAGCATCGCCACCAGCACGTGGAGCCCGTCCAGGAACGCCGGCAGCGCATCCTCGCCGTGGAAGCTCGCCACGCCTTCGATCGACTTCGGCGTGCGCGACCAGCCGCGCACCGCGAAACCCTGGCGCACGAGTTCGGTAGCGGCGACCGCACCCAGGTTGCCCAGGCCCATGATGCCGACCGTGGTCTCGCGCGTCTCCTTCGGATGGATGTAGTGCCAGCGCCGCTCGCGCTGCGCGCGCTCGAAGGCGACGATGTTGCGGTGGTGGCGCAGCACCGCAAGCAGCACGAACTGCGCCATCATGCGGCTCATCTCCGGATCGGCGATGCGCACGATGGGCACGCCGGCCGGCAGCGAGCGGTCGGCGACGATGGAATCGACGCCGGCGCCGAGATTGACGATCAGCTTCAGATTCGGGCACTTCGCGAGTTCACCCTCGGGCGCCTTCCACACCAGCGCGGACTCGATGTCGGCGAGATTGCCGACATCGGGCCAGACACGCACTTCCAGCTCGGGCATCAGCCTGCGCAAATGCCCGGACCACTCCGCGGGATCGTCGAACTGGCTGTAGAACAGCAGTGCCATCAGTGCTTGTCCTTCTTCCGCATCCGCACGCTCATTTCTCCCCGGGCACGCCGTAGCCGGGCGCCTTCGACGGATCGATCGCGCGCTGGATGTAGTCGTTCATCTGCGGCAGGTACAGCGCGAACACGCGCTCCAGCTCCTCGATCGGCGAGTCGTGCCAGTCCACGCGCAGGTCGGCGATCGGCCACGGGAAGCGGTCCACCACGTACAGGCCGGCGGAGCGCACCGGGCCGGTCTCGCCTCCCGCCTTCCAGCCGGCAGCGAGGCCGGCGAGCAGGCGCTCGGCGAGCGGCGCATTCGCCCGGTCGACGAAGGCATCCACCATCGCCAGCGGCACGCGGTCGTTCGCCAGCAGGTTGCCGCTGGCGACGCAATCCAGGCCCTGCGCCATCGCATGGATGCCGAGCGTCTTCGCGCCGGAGTAGCAGGCCGACTGGCCGTCGGCGTCGAGCACCGCGAGCTGGCGGTACTCGATGTACGGCCGCGCCTCGAGCAGCTCGTCCAGCGCGCCTTTCGCGCCGTAGCCGCGCGCGAGCAGGTCCAGGCCCAGCACGCCCAGCGTCGGATCGGTGATGTTCTGCGTGGCAACGACGCCGCTGCCCGCGCGCGCCCAGCGCCCGCAGCGCGCCGCGACCGCGATGCTGGAAGACGACACCGCGACGCCGAACTGCCCGCTGCGCGCGCAGCGGCCGAGGATGGAGAAGGTCATGGTTGCATTCCGATCGAGGGGTTGCGTGACAAGGACGACAGGATACGAGAACTCGCCCAGGGAGGCAGCGGCGCGCTGAGCCGTCTCAGGCCTTGTCCCCCGGCGCGTTCTTCCACTCGCGCAGGCCGAGGTCCGGCGCATCGGAGGCGCGCTTGCCGATCGACAGGCGCACGCGCAGCGCGAGGTCGGTGCGCGAATCGGCGTGGTGCAAGGCCTCCTCGAGCGAGATCTTGCGGTCCATGTAGAGGTCGTACAGCGACTGGTCGAACGTGCGCATGCCGATCTCGGTGGACTTCGCCATCGCCGCCTTGATTTCGTCCACGCGCCCCTTCTGGATCAGGTCGGCGACATAGGGCGAGGTCAGCATCACCTCGATCGCGGGCACCAGCTTCTGGTTCAGTCCCGGCACCAGCCGCTGCGAGATAACGCCCTGCAGGTTCAGCGACAGGTCCATGAACAGCTGCCTGTGCGCGTCCTCGGGAAAGAAGTTGATGACGCGCTCCAGCGCCTGGTTGGCGTTGTTCGCGTGCAGCGTCGAGATGCACAGGTGCCCGGTCTCGGCGTAGGCCACCGCGTGCTGCATGGTCTGGCGGTCGCGGATCTCGCCGATGACGATCATGTCGGGCGCTTCGCGCATGGCGTTCCTGAGCGCCTCGTCGAACGAATGCGTGTCGATGCCGACCTCGCGCTGGTCGACGATGGACTTCCCGTGCACGTGCATGAACTCGATCGGGTCCTCGATGGTGAGGATGTGCCCGGTGGCGTTCTGGTTGCGGTAATCGACCATCGCCGCCATGGTCGTGGACTTTCCCGAGCCCGCCGAGCCGACGATCAGCACCAGGCCGCGCTTCTTCATCACCAGGTCGCCCAGCAGCGGCGGCAGGTTCAGCGCGGCGAACGACGGGATCTTAGACTTGATGTAGCGCACCACCATCGCCACCTCGCCCTTCTGCAGGTAGGCGTTGATGCGGAAGCGGCCGATGCCCTCCGCGCTGATGGCGAGGTTGGCTTCCAGCGTCTCCTCGAAGTCGCGCGACTGGCGCTCGTTCATGACGCTGTAGGCGAGCGCCTTCACTTCGCCCGGCTTCATCGCCGGCGCCTCCAGCGGCCGCGTCGCGCCCTCGATCTTGATGTTCGGCGGCGCGCCCATGGACAGGAACAGGTCCGAGGCGTTGTAGTCGACCATCGCCTTCAGCAGCTGGAACAGTTCCATGCCGTGCCTCCGTTCAGAGCTGCAGGTCGTCGATGTCGGTGATGCCCGGCTCGACCAGGCGCTGGTAGTTCTGGTCGGCGTACAGCAGCGGCATGCCGCCCGAGGACGCGAGCGCGACCACCTCGCCGACGAAGATGATGTGCGTGGAGAGCGCCAACTCGTGCGTGAGGCGGCAATCCAGCGCAACCATGGCGCGCTCGAGCACCGGCGCGCCGGTGGCGAGGCGCCCCCAGTTGTCGCAGGCGAAGCGGTTTTCGCGCCACTGCGCGATTCGCCCCGCGAAACTGTCGGCGACGTGGCGCTGGCCGCGCTCGAGGATGTTGACGCAGAACACGCCGTTCTTTCGCAGCGCGGGCGGGGTCGGCCCTGCCGAGTGCAGGCACCCGAGCATCTGCGGCGGCTCCGCGGTCGCGGTGCAGAAGGAACTGACGGTTACGCCGAAGCGCCCGCCTTCCCCGTCGGTGGTAATCACCGACACCGCGGTGGCGGCGATGCGCATCGCATCGGTGAACAGGCGCTTGTCCAAGGATGACATGCCGCGACAATAGGCAAGATGCCGGCTTTCGTAAAGCGCGGTACCCTCGCGGCGATGAAATCCGATGTCGTGGTACTTGGCGCTGGAATCGTCGGCGTGTGCGTCGCGCTGCACCTGCAGAAACGCGGGCGCAGCGTCGTCCTGCTCGACCGGCGCGGCGCCGCCGAGGAAACCTCGTTCGGCAATGCGGGGCTGATCCAGCGCGAAGGCGTCTATCCGTACGGCTTTCCGCACGATTTCGGCGCGCTCGCGCGCTACGGCCTGAACCGGACGATAGACGCGCATTACCATCCTTCGGCGCTGCCGAGCCTCGCGCCCTTCCTGTGGCAGTACTGGCAGCATTCGCGCCCGGCGCGGCACGCGGCGATCGCGCGCCAGTACGCAAAGCTCATTGAACACTGCGTCACCGAGCACGACGCGCTCGCGCTCGAGGCCGGCGCGACCGGGCTGATGCGGCGCAACGGCTGGCAGAAGGTATTCCGCACCGAACGCGAGCGCGACCTGCGCTTTGCCGAGGCAGAGCGCTGGAAGCGCGAGTTCGGCATCAACTATCGCGCGCTGGACGCGGCGCAGCTGCGCGACGAGGAGCCGCACCTCGCGCCGGTGCTGTGCGGCGCGCTACACTGGACCGACCCGGTGAGCATCAGCGACCCGCAGGGACTGTCGCTTGCGTACCTGGCGCAGTTCGAAAAGCTCGGCGGCGTGTTCGCGCAGGGCAATGCCGCGAGCCTGGAGGCGAACGGCGCCGGCTGGCGGCTGCGCACCGCCGACGGCCCGCTCGACGCGGGCGCCGCGGTGATCGCGCTGGGCCCCTGGGCCGACGTGCTGACGCGCGCGCTCGGCTACGAGTTGCCGCTGGCGGTGAAGCGCGGCTACCACATGCACTACAAGGCCGCCGGCAGCGCCAGGCTCAACCTGCCGATGCTCGACGTGGAGCGCGGCTACTTCCTCGCGCCGATGCGGCGCGGCATCCGCCTCACCACCGGCGCCGAGTTCGCGCTGCGCGACGCCATCCGCACGCCGGTGCAGCTCGGCCGCGCCGAGCCGGTGGCGCGTGACCTTTTTCCGCTTGCCGAGCGGCTGGACACGGAACCGTGGATGGGCGCGCGCCCGTGCACGCCGGACATGATGCCGATCATCGGCCGCGCACCGAAGCACCAGAACCTGTGGTTCTCCTTCGGCCACGCGCACCACGGCTTCACGCTCAGCGCGGTGACCGGGCGCCTGGTGGCCGACATGCTCACCGGCGAAACGCCGTTCGTCGACCCGGCGCCGTTCCGGGCGGACCGGTTCTGAGGACGGCGCGCCGGCCGCGCAGGCTCCCGCCATGAACACGAAGATCGCGACGCATGCGTGTCGCGTGCTCGAGCACCGCTGGATCAACGCGCGCTACAAGTACCTGCGGCTCAGCTGTCCGGGGGACCTCGCGCGGCACACCGCGGCCGGCCAGTTCTTCCAGCTCGCCTGCCCTGTCAGCGACACCGAAGCGCCATTCCTGCGCCGCCCGATGAGCGTCTACGGCATCGGGCCCGAGCCGGATCGCATCGAGTTCCTGTACCACGTGAAGGGCACCGGCACGCACAGCCTCGAGCGGCTGCAGGCCGGCGCCACGCTCTCGATCATCGGACCGCTTGGCGTCGGCTTCAGCTTCTCGCCCGGCTGGAAGCGCATGCTGCTGGTGGCGCGCGGCGTCGGCCTGGCGACCATGGCGCCGCTGGTCCCGCTCGCCGCCCGCTCGGGCGTCGCGCTGACCGCAGTGCTGTCCGCGCGCACCCCCGCCGACCTGATGCGCGACGAGTTCCTGCGCGGCGCGCAGGCGAACGTACACGCGGTGTTCGATGCGGATGGCTCGTCGGCGATCGAGAAAGTCGAGCCGCTGCTCGAGCGCCTGCTGGCGGAGGAATCCCCCGACATGGTGTACACCTGCGGCTCCAACCGGCTGCTCGCGCTGCTGCAGGGGCTGGGCGCGCGCGGCGAAGTGGCGCTGGAGCAGCAGATGGCCTGCGGCATGGGCGTGTGCCTGTCGTGCGTGCGCCTGTTCAGGCATGGCGGCGAGCGGGTATTCCGGCGCGTATGCTGCGAGGGGCCGGTATTCGCGCTGGACTCGGTGGACGGAGACGTGCAGTTTGGCTGACCTGCAAGTGAGGATCGGGGACCTGCTCCTGAAGAATCCGGTGATGCCGGCTTCGGGGTGCTTCGCGCACGAGTACGCCGCGGCGATGGACCTCGCGCGCCTGGGCGCGCTGGTCACCAAGAGCGTGACGCCGAAGCGGCGCATCGGCAACCCGGTGCCGCGCGTGGCGGAAACCGACGCCGGCATGCTCAATTCGATAGGCATCCCTTCGAGCGGACTGCTGCACTACGTGGACAAGGTGCTGCCGCAGTACGCGGACTTGCCGGTGCCGGTGGTCGCCAGCGTGTCGGCGGACACCGCGGACGAATTCGCCGCCGCCTGCGAGGCACTGTCGCTGCCGGGCGTGGCGGCGATCGAGGCCAACATCTCCTGCCCGAACATCGAGGCCGACGGGCGTGCCTTCGCCATGTCGGCGCGCGACACGCACCTCGCGATCGCGGAGATCAAGCGCTGCGCGCGCGTGCCGATCTGGGCGAAGCTGACGCCGAACGTGGCGGACATCGCCGAGATCGCGCGCGCGGCCGAGGCCGCGGGCGCCGACGCGCTGGTGGTGGCAAACACGCTGCTCGGCATGGCGATCGACCCGCATACGCGCAAGCCGCGGCTGGGCAACGTCATGGGCGGGCTGTCCGGGCCCGCGGTGCGCCCGGTGGTGCTGCGCATGGTGTTCCAGTGTGCGCGCGCGGTAAGCATCCCGGTCATCGGCTGCGGCGGCATCATGCGCGCGGAGGACGCGGTCGAGTACATGCTCGCCGGCGCGAGCGCGGTGCAGGTGGGCACCGCATCGTTCCTCGAACCCGCCGCGATGATCCGCATCATCGACGGGCTCGAGGCGTATTGCGAGCGGCACGGGGTCGCGCGCATCGCCGAGCTGACCGGCGGCGTCGAGATCGACGCCGGGCTCACAGATCGCTGGCTGCGCCTCGCGCAGCAAAGCGGATAGGTGGGCCGCGTGCCGCCGGTGTTCGACAGCGCCGATCGCGAGTTCGCCGCCGAACTGTTCGAGTCGGTGCGCCGGGTCTCGGCCGACCGGGTCGGCGTGACGCGGCCCTCCTACAGCGACGCGGAGACCGCGGCGCTGCGCGCGGTGGCCGCGGCGGCCGAAGCGACCGGACTGCAGCCCCGCTACGACGCGGCGGCGAACCTCGTCGTCGAGTTGCCTGCCGCAACGCCCGGCAAGCCCGCGTACTGGATGGGCTCGCACCTGGATTCGGTGCCCGAAGGCGGCAACTACGACGGCCTCGCGGGCGTGGTTGCCGGGCTGATGTGCCTGGCGAAGGCGCGCAGACTGGGCGTGGCGCCGCCGCGCCCGCTCGCGGTGGTCGGCCTGCGCGGCGAGGAGAGCGCGTGGTTCGGCAAGCCGTACCTTGGCTCGTACGCGCTTTTCGGCAAGCTGACGCCGCGCGACCTGGAGCGCAGGCACCGCGACACCGGGCGCACGCTCGGCGAACACATGGCAGACGCGGGCGCAGACGTGGGCCGCATCGCCGCCGGCGAGCCGCTCGTCGACGCGCGCGCGATCGGCGGCTGGCTGGAGCTGCACATCGAGCAGGGACCGATCATGGTGGCGCGCGAAGCGCCGGTGGGTGTGGTCACCGGCATACGCGGCAACCTGCGCCACCCGGCGGCGCGCTGCCACGGCGCGCCGGGCCATTCCGGCGCGGTGCCGCGCTGGCTGCGCAAGGACGCGGTGTTCGCGCTCGCCGAGTTGCTGATGCGGCTGGACGACAACTGGCAGGCGCTGAACGCGCGCGGCGTGGACCTGGTGGTCACCTGCGGCATCGTCGGCACCGACCCGCGCGAGCACGCGGTATCGCGCATCCCGGGCGATGTCGCCTTCAGCCTCGAGATCCGCAGCCAGTCGCTCGACACGCTGGAGGCCTTCCACCAGCTGGTGCAGGTGGAGGCGGCAGGCATCGAAAGGTCGCGCGGCGTGAAGTTCGACTTCGGCGAGCGCGTGCTGTCCGAGCCCGGCCTGATCGACCGCGACTGGGCCGAGCGCCTGCGCCGCGCCTGCGACGCGCTGCAGTACCCGTACATCGACATTCCCAGCGGCGCGGGCCACGACGCCGCCAACTTCGCCAACGCCGGCGTGCCCAGCGGCATGCTGTTCGTGCGCAACGACCACGGCTCGCACAACCCGGACGAGAAAATGGACCTGGAGGATTTCATCATGGGCACCGAGGTGCTGTACCGGGCGGTGACCGGCGAGGCCGCGCGATGAGCGCCGCGATGACCGCGCGCATGATCCTCGAGGCCGGCGCGGTGCGCTACAGCGCCGGGCATCCGTATTTCCTTTCCTCGGGCTGGGCGAGCCCGGTGTACATCGACGTGCAGCGCCTGATCTCGTTTCCGCGCCTGCGCGCGGTGCTGATGGATTTTGCCGCCCGCAAGGTGCTGAGCGATGCCGGATTCGAGCAGTTCGACGCCGTCGCGGGGGTCGAGTCCACGGGTGTCGCGTACGCGGCGTGGATCGCCGAGCGCCTGTCGCTGCCGCTGCAGTACGTGCACCGCCACCCGCGCGGCTTCGGACCGGAGGCGCGCATCGCCGGCACGCTGCGTCCCGGCGCGCGCGTGCTGATGGTGGACGACATCAGCACCGACGGGCGCAGCAAGGTCGGGTACGCGGACGCGCTGCGCGCGCTGGGCGCGCGCGTGGACCATGTGCTGGTGCTGTTCTTCTACGACGTGTTCGCCGAGGCGCGCGCGCTGCTCGCCGGGCGCGCGCTGCGGCTGCACTGCCTCGCGACCTGGCGGGACGTGATCGACGAAGCCGCGCGCAGCGGCTACCTGCCGCCGCCGGCCGTCGAGGACGTGCGCCGCTTTATCGCCGACCCCGCCCGCTGGTCGCTCGCGCACGGCGGCATCGGCGAGTTTCCTCGGTAGGCGCTCGGGCCCGGTCGCCGGGCTGATGTTCGCGGAGATGGCGACCGGAGGAGCGACCCTTCGTTGTGACTCTTCGGCAACGTGGGGTAGGATAGGCCATGGCGAACTGCACCGTAGAGACCGGCCTGCTGCGCAAGAAACCCTGCGGGCATGTCGCCGTCGCGACCTGCCTCACCTGCGACCAGCCGCTGTGCATCGATCACGCCGTCGCGCAGCTGTCCGCCACCGGCCAGCGAACCGGCAAGTTCATGTGCAAGGAATGCGTAGCCGCGGAGAAGGAGCACGCCAAGAACCTGGCCGCAGTCGCGCGGTCGCAGGAGGCAAAGAAGCTCGCCGCCATGGAGAGATCCGTGAGGGAGCAGGCCGCTCCTGCGGCGGCGAAGAAACCGGCCGCCGGGGCGCCGGCCGCGACCGCCGAACAGCCCAAGGATCTCGACGCGATCGAGTTCACGCCCAAGGACGGCAAGCCCGGCTAAGCGCTGCAGCAGGACAAGCTGGACTGAAGGAACGTCTTGCCGCCGATCGCATGTCGGCCGCGTCGGGCTTGCGCTCAGGGGGTTGCTGGAGCGGGTGAAGGGAATCGAACCCTCGTAACCAGCTTGGGAAGCTGGTGTTCTGCCATTGAACTACACCCGCTTTCGTGAGGGAAATTGTATCATTCACGCCATGATCAACGTCACCGTCAACGGTGCCGGCCACCGCTTCGAGGCGCCCATGGACATCGCCGCACTGCTGCAGAAACTCGAGCTCGCGGGCAAGAAGGTCGCGGTCGAGAGGAATGGCGAGATCGTGCCGCGGAGCGCGCACGCGGACACCGAGCTTGCCGAGGGCGACCGCCTGGAGATCGTCGTCGCGGTCGGCGGAGGCTGACATGAACGACGCGCTGGTGATCGCCGGCAAGCCGTACCGCTCGCGCCTCTTGGTCGGCACCGGCAAGTACAAGGATTTCGCCGAGACTCGCGCGGCGCTGGATGCCTCGGGCTGCGAGATCGTCACGGTGGCGATCCGGCGCACCAACATCGGCCAGAACGCGAACGAGGAGAGCATGCTCGACGCGGTGCCGCCCTCGAAGTTCACCTACCTGCCGAACACCGCCGGCTGCTACAGCGCCGAGGACGCGGTGCGCACGCTGCGCCTCGCGCGCGAGCTGCTCGATGGCCACGACCTCGTCAAGCTCGAGGTGCTGGGCGACGCGCACACGCTGTACCCCAACATGCCCGAGACGCTGGCGGCGACAAAGACGCTGGTGAAGGAAGGCTTCAAGGTCATGGTGTACTGCTCGGACGACCCGATCCAGGCAAAGATGCTCGAGGACCTCGGCTGCGTGGCGATCATGCCGCTGGCGTCCCTGATCGGCTCGGGCATGGGCATCCTCAACCCCTGGAACGTGAAGCTCGTCATCGACGCGGTGAAGCTGCCGGTGATCGTCGACGCGGGCGTCGGCACCGCGTCGGACGCCGCCATCGCCATGGAACTGGGCTGCGACGGCGTGCTGATGAACACCGCGATCGCGAAAGCCACGGATCCGGTGCGCATGGCGCGCGCGATGAAGCTCGGCGTCGAGGCGGGACGCGAGGCCTTCCTCGCCGGCCGCATGCCGAAAAAGCTCTATGCCGCGGCGCCCTCCTCCCCGACCGAAGGCAGGATCGCGCCTTCGCAGTCGAAGGCCGCCTGAGCGACGCGGCCGCGCCGCGTTCCGGCATGCACCGCGGGATCCGGAGTTACGTGCTCCGCCAGGGGCGCGTGACCCCGGCGCAGCAGCGCGCCTGCGCCGAGCTGCTGCCGCGCCACGGCATCGCGTATGCGCCCGCGCCTCTCGATGCGCGCGCGGTGTTCGGCCGGGCGGCGCCGCTGGTGCTGGAAATCGGCTCGGGCATGGGCGAGACCACCGCCGCGATCGCGCTGGCCAACCCGGGCACCGACTACATCGCCGTCGAGGTGCACCTGCCGGGCGTCGGCGCGCTGTTGAAGCGCATCGAGGCCGAGGGCATCGCCAACCTGCGCGTGATACGACATGACGCGCTCGAGGTGCTCGAGCACATGATCGCCGACGGCGCGCTGTCGGCGATTCACCTCTTTTTCCCCGACCCGTGGCCGAAGAAGCGGCACCACAAGCGGCGCATCGTGCAGCCGCCGTTCGCCGCGCTCGCCGCGCGCAAGCTCGCACCGGGCGGCCTGCTGCACGCCGCCACCGACTGGGCGGAATATGCCGATCACATGCAGACGGTGCTCGACGCCGAGCCGCTGCTCGCGCGCGCCGGTGACGCCGCCGGGCGGCCGGCGACGAAGTTCGAGCGCCGCGGCCTGAGGCTCGGGCACGAGGTGCGCGACCTGGTTTACCGTAGGCGATAATCGCCGCCAGAGGAGCCCGCCATGCTGCAAGCCGCAGACCTCACCATCCGGCTGCACCCCGAAGACGATGTCGTCATCGCCCGCGTGGAGATCCCCGGCGGCACGCTGCTGCAGCAGGAGGGCGTGCGCACGCTGGCGCGGGTGCCCGCCGGCCACAAGGTGGCGGTGCGCGGCCTGGCGAAAGGCGCGCCGGCACGGCGCTACAACCAGGTGATCGGCTTCGCCACGCAGGACATCGCCGCCGGCGAGCACATTCACGTGCACAACCTCGCGATGGGCGAGTTCGCGCGCGACTACGCGTACTGCGAGGGCGTGCGCCCCACCGATGCCGTGGCCGAGCCCGCGAGCTTCATGGGCATCGTGCGCACCCACGGGATGAATGCGGGCCGCGTCGCCACGCGCAACTACATCGGCATCCTCACCAGCGTGAACTGCTCGGCCACGGTGGCGCGCATGATCTCGCGGCACTTCGAGTCGCGCCTCGGCGACTACCCCAACGTAGACGGCGTCATCGCGCTGACGCACAAGACCGGCTGCGGCATGGCCGACAGCGGCGAAGGCATGGACCTCCTGCGCCGCACGATGGCCGGCTACGCGCGCCATCCGAACTTCTACGCCACGCAGCTGGTGGGCCTGGGCTGCGAGGCGAACCAGGTCAACACCCTGCTGTCGGTGCAGCAGCTGAAGCGTAGCGACACCATGGCGGCGTTCACGATCCAGGAGAAAGGCGGCACCGCGAAGGCAGTGCGCGAAGGCATCGCGCGCATCGCGGAGATCCTCCCCGACGCGAACCGCGTGCAGCGCGTGCCGGTGCCCGCGAGCCACCTGATCCTCGGCCTGCAGTGCGGCGGCTCGGACGGCTATTCGGGCATCAGCGCGAACCCGGCGCTGGGCGCCGCCGCCGACCTGCTGGTGCGCCATGGCGGCACCGCTATCCTGTCCGAGACCCCGGAGATCTACGGCGCCGAGCACCTGCTGACGCGGCGCGCGGTGACGCGCGAGGTGGGCGAGAAGCTGATCGCGCGCATCCGCTGGTGGGAGGACTACACCGCGCGCAAC
>CAZTDU010000021.1:0-30947 GCA_964612335.1 uncultured Enterobacteriaceae bacterium
CCAGCAGAAGCTCGTCGGCCAGCTCTCCGGCGGCGAGCGCGGCCGGCTGCACCTCGCCAAGATGCTTTCCTCCGGCGCCAACGTGCTGCTGCTGGACGAGCCTTCCAACGACCTGGACGTCGAGACGCTGCGCGCGCTGGAGGAGGCGCTGCTGGAATTCGCCGGCAGTGTGATGGTGATCTCGCACGACCGCTGGTTCCTCGACCGGATCGCCACGCACATCCTCGCCTTCGAGGGCGATTCGCAGGCGGTGTTCTTCGACGGCAACTACCAGGAGTACGAGGCCGACAAGAGAAAGCGCCTGGGCGAGGAAGGCGCGCGCCCGAAGCGCATCCGCTTCAAGCCGCTGAAGACCTGAGCAGGTGCGGAAGCTGAAGGCTGGCATGGCGCCGACTGGCGCGCCTCGGCCAGTGGCTTGGTCCCGCGAGGGAAAAGCGGCACTTGCACCGGGGCGCACTGCAGGTACCCTTCCCGCATGACAACCGAAACGAGAACCGCGCGCGTGGTCTGCGGCCACGACTGCCCGGACATGTGCTCGCTTATCGCCACCGTCAAGGACGGGCGCGTGGTGAAGATCGCGGGCGACCCCGCAAACGCCTACACCGCGGGCTTCGCCTGCGCGAAAGTCACCCGGGACACAGAACTCGTGCATTCGCCGCTGCGCCTCGCGCGGCCGCTGCGCCGCACCGGCAGGAAGGGCGAGGGGAAGTTCGCGCCCATCGGCTGGGACGAGGCGCTGGACGAGATCGCGACGCGCTGGAAGGCGATCATCGCCGAGTCCGGGCCCGAGGCGATCCTCGGCTATGCGTACAGCGCGCACCAGGGCCTGGCAAACCGCGGCCTGATGGGAGGTCTTTTTCACGCGCTGGGCGCGAGCCGCCTGCAGGCCGGTACGGTGTGCGACACCTGCTGCGAGGCTGCCTGGGACCTCACGCTGGGCCCGGTGGGCGGCGCAGACCCGGAATCGGTGGACGAATCGGACCTCATCGTGTCCTGGGGCGCCGACCTGATGGCGGTGAACGTGCATTTCTGGGCGCGCGTCGAGCGCGCGCGCAAGCGCGGCGTGAAGCTGGTGGTGATCGACCCGCGCCGCAGCCGTACCGCCGAGCGTGCCGACTGGCACATCCCGATCAACATCGGCACCGACGCCGCGCTCGCGCTCGGCGTCGCGCACATCCTCGCGCGCGACCGCAGGCTGGACCGCGCCTACCTGGAGGCGCACACGCTGGGCTTCGACGAGCTCGAGCGCGAGGTGCTGCCGCGCTTCACGCCCGAGGCCACCGCGAAGATCACCGGGCTCTCGGTTGCCGATGTCGAGCGCTTCGCCGGGATCTACGGCACCGCGACGAAGTCATTCATCCGCATCGGCGAGGGCATGACGCGGCTCGCGCGCGGCGGCCAGGCGCTGCGCGCGGTGCTGGTGCTGCCCGCGCTTACCGGCGCCTACGGACGCCACGGCGGCGGCGCGTTGCTGCTGACGGCGAATTCGATCGCGCTCGACTACAACGCCATCCGCAAGCCTTCCGGCCCCGCGAGCGCGCGCATGGTGAACCACCTGCGGCTGGGCGAGGCGCTGCTCGAGATGCGCGATCCGCCCATCCGCGCGCTCTACATCGCGGCGAACAATCCGGCGGTTAGCTGCCCGGACACCGGCAAGGTGCGGCGGGGCCTTGCGCGCGAGGACCTCTTCACCGTGGTGCACGACCCGTTCATGACCGCGACCGCGCGCCATGCCGACATCGTGCTGCCGGCCACCACGTACCTCGAGACCGAGGACCTGTTCCGCTCCTACGGCTGCTACTACATGCAGTACGCGCAGGCCGCGATCGCGCCGCTGGGCGAGGCGCGCTCGAACGTCGCCGTGGCGCAGGCGCTGGCGCAGCGCATGGGCCTCGCCGATGCGGTGTTCCGCATGCAGCCGCGCGAACTGATGGCGGCGCTGCTGCGCGGCGGCAAGGGACCGACCGCGCTGGACCCGGCGCAGGTGGAGGGTGCCGGGCCGATCAAGGTGAAGCCGGAGGGCGCGCAGGCCTTCGCCACGTCCTCGGGCAGGCTCGAGATCTTCTCGGAGGCCGCGCGCTCGCTGGGCGTGTCGCCGCTGCCGGACTGGCAGCCGGACGAGGAAGAATCGCGCGATGCCGCACGCTGGCCGCTGCGCCTGCTCACCGCGCCGGGCTACTTCCAGGCACACACGACTTACTCGGCAGTGGCGTTCCTGCGCCAGCGCGAAGGCCCGCCATGCTGCGTGCTGCATCCCGCGGACGCGGCGGCGCGCAAGCTGGTCGACGGCCAGAAGGTCGCTTTGTTCAACGAGCGCGGCCGCGTCGGCCTGGTGCTGCGCGTGTCCGACGAAGTCCGGCCGGGCGTGGTGCTGGTGCCCGGCCAGCGCCCGGACGAGGAAACCGTGAGCGGCACCATCAACATGCTGTGCTCGGACCGCTACACCGACCTTGGCGAGGGCGCGACCTACCAGAGCACCTGGCTCGACGTGGAGGCCTGGGGCGCCTAGCTCCGCGGCGCGGCACCGCGCTGCAGGTACGTGAGTTCCACCTGCACGGTCTTGCGGCCGTCGCTTGCCAGCACATGCCCGTCCTGGATGGTGCAGGAAAGCTGCATGCTGCGACTGGCGAGCGCGGCGAGTTCCCGCGTGGCCGCGAGTGGCAGCTCGATGACGCTCAGCCGTTCCGACCTGCCGAGCGACGCACCGACGTCCGCCCACCAGCGATCGGCGCCGCGGCCGTAGCTGTACACGTAGACCCGGTCGGCGCGGCCGCAGGCGCGGCGTACCTGCTTTTCGTCCGGCAGCCCAACCTCGATCCAGCAGCGGATCGCGCCGGTCAGGTCCCTGTCCCACAGGTCGGGCAGGCCTTCATCGCTCAGGCCGCCGGCGAATTCGAGGCTCTCGCCCGCATGCAGCGCGAACGCCAGCAGCCGCACCATCATGCGCTCGTCGGTTTCCGACGGGTGCCGCGCAATCGTCAGCGCATGGTCGGCGTAGTAGCCGCGGTCGATGTCGGCGACCTGCAGCTCAGCCTTGAAGATGGTGGCCTTCAGCGCCATCGCTCAGCCAGGCACGGCTTCCGGCCGCGGCGCGCGGATGTCGAAGCCGCAGTGGCGTCGCGCCCGCGCGGCCAGCGCCAGCAGCGCCTTGTCCTTCGTCAGCAGCAGGTCGGCTTCGACTGCCAGCGCGAGCGCGAGGAACTTCTGGTCGTCCGGGTCGGCGCAGCGCGGCAGCCGCGGGTCCGCCGCGGCCGGCTGCGGCACGCATCGGGCCCAGCCGGCGTAGCGCTCGAACGCGTCCAGCCTTGCGATCCGGGGGTAGGCGAGCACGCGCCGCAGCTCGTCGAGGCACGCGGCGCTGGTGTAGGCGGTGACCTCGGCGCGCTCGATCGCGGCGCGCAGCGCGCGCACGCCGGCATCCTCGAACACCACGAGGTCCAGCACGACGTTGGTGTCGAGCACCAGCCTCGTCACGTAGAATTCCGCCGGTCGATCACAGCCGGGACTGTACATGCCTATCGTCAGCAGCATCGAGGAACTGCAGGCCCTGTACGGCACGCCGCCCGAGAACTCCATCGTCAAGGAGGCGGACCGCATCACGCCGGAGTACCGGCAACTGGTCGAGGCCGCGCCCTTCGTCGCGCTCGCCACCTGCGGGCCGCAGGGCATGGACTGTTCGCCGCGCGGCGACCGGCCGGGTTTCGTGCGCGTGCAGGACGAAAAGACGCTGCTGCTGCCGGACCGGCGCGGCAACAACCGCATCGACTCGCTGCGCAATATCGTGCAGGACCCGCGCGTGGCGCTGCTGTTCCTGATTCCCGGCGTCGGCAACACGCTGCGCATCAACGGCCGCGCGCAGATCAGCACCGATGCCGGGCTGCTGGCGTCCTTCGTCGTCGACGGCAAGGCGCCGCGCTCGGTGCTGGTGGTCACGGCTGACGCGGTGTACTTCCAGTGCTCGCGCGCGATCCTGCGTTCGGACCTGTGGAACCCGGCGATACAGCGCGACCCGAAGACCCTGCCCACGCCCGGCAGCATCCTCGCCGCGCTGAGCAACCATCGACTCGGCGGCGAGGCCTACGACCGCGAGTGGCCGGAACGCGCCCGCGCGAGCATGTGGTGAGCGCACGATGAGCGAAACGATCGCCGAGCTGATCGAGCGCCGCTTCGGCCTGCCGGCCGAGGCCGGCAAGGGGCGCGAGGCCGAAGGCGCGCTGAAGACGCTGCTCGCGCACCGCGTCTGCCGCGACTACAGGCCCGACCCGGTGCCGGACGAGGTATTGCAGGTGGCGCTGGCGGCGGCGTTCTCGGCGCCGTCGAAATCCGACCTGCAGCAGGGCTGCGTGGTGATCGTGCGCGATGCGGCGAAGCGCGCGGAGCTGCACGCGCTGATGCCCTCGATGCCCTGGCTCGCGGGCGCGCCGCTGCTGATGGTGTTCTGCGGCGACAACCGGCGCATCCGCAGCATCGCCGCGATGCGCGGCAAGCCGCACCCGAACGACACGCTGGATATGTTCCTGAACGCCGCGGTGGACTGCGGCCTGGTGATGCAGAACTTCATCGTCGCGGCCGAGGCGCTCGGGCTGGGCTGCTGCCCGCTGTCGATGATCCGCAACCACGTCGAGCGCCTGTCCGAACTGCTGGAGCTGCCCGCGAACGTGTTCCCGGTGGCGGGCCTGGCCGCCGGCTACCCGGCGCGCGAAGGCCGGCTCAGCATGCGCCTGCCGCTGTCGGTCACCGTGCACGTCGACCGCTACGACGACAGCGGCTTCGCCGCCGAGATCGAAGCCTACGACCGGCGCCGCGAGGCGCGCGAACCGACGGCGCCGGAGAAGCAGCGCGCGCGCGAGCGCTTCGGCACGCTGGCGCAGTACGGCTGGTCGGAGGACAAGGCGAGGCAGTACTCGACGCCGGAGCGGCACAACTTCGGCCCCTACGTGCGCGCGCAGGGGTTCGCGCTGGAATAGGCCGCCATGATCACGCTGCCGGACTACTACATGGGCCGCGACAGGCTCTATGCAGCGGAATTGAGCGCGGAACTGCGCGCTAATGCCAGCCTCACGGTGGAGCGGGCGAACGCGCTGCTGGCCAGGGCAGGGATGAAGCGCGGCGTGAATTCGGGCTGGCGGCCGGCAGCGGTCAACGCTAGCATCAGGAATGCGTCGAAACGCAGCAAGCACATGCTCTGCCTCGCCATCGACCTCGATGACGACGACAACTCGCTGGATGCCTGGTGCATGAACCACCTCGGCGAGCTCGAGCGCCTCGGCCTGTGGCTGGAGCATCCGAGCGCGACGCCGCGCTGGTGCCATGTGCAGACGGTGCCGCCGCGTTCGGGCAACCGCGTGTTCTACCCGTGACGCAAGCCACGCTTCCGGGGTCGATCGCCCGCCGCCGGCTGCTGCAGGCCGCGCTGGCCGGGGGTGCCTGGGGCCTGCTGCCGCTGCGCGCGCTGGCGCAGGCGCCGGCCGAAGCCGCAGGCACGGTGCTGGGCGCGGCGCTCGCGGCGCCGCGCCGCGCGCTGGTGATCGGCAATGACCGCTATCGCGACGCACCGCTGAAGAACCCGGTGAACGACGCGCGCGCCATCGCCGCGGAACTCGAAGCGGCCGATTTCTCGGTCACGGTGGGCTACGACGCGACGCTGGACGAGATGCGCAAGCGCATCGATGCCTTCGGCGCCGAGCTCGCGCGCACCCGGGCGGTGGGCCTGTTCTATTTCGCCGGCCATGGCATCCAGTTGTCGTGGCGCAACTACCTGCTGCCGGTGGATACCGTGATCGCGAAGGTGGACGAGGTGCGCGACAAGGCGGTGGACCTCGGCCGCCTGCTCGAGAGCATCGGCAAGGCCGGCAACCCGGCCAACATCGTCATCCTCGATGCCTGCCGCAACAACCCCTTCGGCCGCGATTTCCGCATCGAGCAGAAGGGGCTCAGCCAGGTGGATGCGCCGGTGGGCACGCTGCTCGCGTATGCCACCGCGCCCGGCAACGTCGCGATCGACGGCGACGGCGAGAACGGCCTTTACACCGAGCAACTGCTGAAGGAGATCCGCGTCCCCGACGCCAAGGTCGAGGACATCTTCAAGCGCGTGCGCCTCGCGGTGCGCCGCCGCTCCAAGGGGCAGCAGATCCCGTGGGAGAGCACGTCGCTGGAGGACGATTTCTACTTCCAGCTTCCCGACGAATTGCGCGAGGCCGCGGAAGCCGTGCGGCGCCAGCGCGCCGAGGCCGAGCGCGAGCAGCGCCGGCGCGACGAGGAACGGCTGCGTCAGATCGAGGCCGAGATCCGCGCGCAGCAGGCGGGTGCCGAAGCCGAGCGCCTACGCAAGGCCGAGCAGGAGCGCGCGGCGCTGCTGCGCGCCGAGGAAGAACGACGGCAGAAGGAGAACGCCGAGCGCGAGGCGCGCGAGCGCGCCGAGGCCGAGCAGCGGCGCAAGCTCGCGCAGGAGCGCGAGGCACGACGCCGCGACGAAGCCGAGCGGCAGCGGCTGTACGAGGAGCAGCTCGCGGCATGGGAGAAGCTCGCCGACTCGCAGGACCTTGCCGCGGTGGAGCGGTTCCTCTATCGCTACCCGAACGGGCAGTTCTCCGAGCTCGCGCAACTGCGCCTGGACCAGCTGCTGGCGGCGCAGGGCGAGAAGCGCATCGAAGTCGTCAGCGCGCCGGACAACCCCTACAGCAAGGGAACGGTACGCGCGGACACCGGGTTCAAGGTCGGCGACCTCTATGTCTACCTGCTCACCGACAGGACGAAGGACCAGCAGCGCAAGCTGAAGCAAGTGGTCACCGAAGTCACCGACACCGAGGTGGTGATCAACAACGACAGGCTGCGCGTGGACAAGCTCGGGAACGCGGTGCGGACCGCGGACGGAAAGCGCTTCCTCGGCAGGCAGGACTTCCCGGTCGAGTACGCCATCGGCAAGCGCTGGATCACGCGCAACAAGGTCACATTCGGACAGATCGAAACCGACTTCGAAACCGAGTATCGCGTCGTCGCGCGCGAGAGCGTCACCGTGCCCGCGGGGACTTTCGATTGCTACAAGGTGGAGGGCAGGGCGGAAGGCCTGTCGACCGGCCGCGGACGCTTGGGTGCGGGCTTTGCACAGGTGCGCGGCGAACAGACGTACTGGATGGCGCCTGCACAGGTGCGTCGGCCGATCATCTGGGAACAGAAGCGCGAGGTCGCGCGCGGTGGATCCAGTCCCTTTGTCGCCCACTGGACGCGGCACGAACTGCTGTTGTTCAAGCAGGGCTGAAGCGCCCCTGCGTCAGCGCTCCGGATAGTCCGCGATCAGCGGGAACGCGGAAAGCGTGTTCGCGTCCATCACCGGCGGCGCGGCGGCGAGGTGCTGCGGCGTCAGCTCGGCGAACGAAGTGACGCCGATCAGCGCGAGGCAGACGCGAATCTCCTCTTCCAGCAGTTCCAGCACGCGCACCAGGCCCGGCACGCCGGCGGCCGCGAGCCCCAGGCAGGCGAGCCGGCCGAGGCCGACGCAGCGCGCGCCCAGTGCGATCGCCTTGATGACGTCCGATCCGCGCATGAAACCGCCGTCCACCCAGACCTCGGCGCGTCCGTCGACGGCCTGCAGCACCTGCGGCAGCACCGCCGCGCTGCCCAGGCCATGGTCGAGCTGGCGGCCGCCGTGGTTGGAGACATACACCACCTCGACGCCGTGCTCGACGGCGAGCGCTGCGTCCTCGGCGGTGGCGATGCCCTTGATGATGAGCGGCATGTCATGCCTGTCCTTGAATCGCTTCACCTCGTCCCAGGACAGCCCTGCCTGGTACGGCCTGCCTTCGCCGGCGTCGGCGCGCCAGGGCTTGACGAAGCGGGTGAGCAGGTCGCGCTCGCGCCGGCTGTAGCTGGCAACGTCGACGGTGAAACAGAACGCGCGAAAGCCGTTGTCGCGCGCGCGCCGCACCCAGTCGTCCACCCAGGCATCGTCGCCGCGCACGTAGAGCTGGAACACGCGCTGCGTTTCGGCTGCCGCGGCAGTCGCTTCCAGCCCGGGGTGGCACACCGACGACAGCATCTGCGGCACGCCGAACTGCGACGCGGCGCGCGCCGCCGCGGCCGCGCCGCCCTCGACAAAGGACTCCATGCCGCCTACCGGCGCGAGCAGCACCGGCAGGCGCGACTTGCTGCCGAGGAACTGCCAGGTGCAATCCACGCTGGCGACGTTCCTCAGCACGCGCGGCCTGAACGCGAGCATGTCGAGCGCCTGGCGATTGCGTCGCACCGTGGTCTCGGTCTCGGCGCCACCAATCAGGTAGCCCCATGGTCCGGGAGCAAGCTTGCGGCGCGCAGCGGTGACGATTTCCTGCAGGGTGGTGAACTGTTCTGGCAAGGGAGTGCTCATGTTGTGCCGCTTGTGGTGTGGCGCTTAAGGCTATCATTCGACCCCTCGCCGTGAATACCCAGGTTCAACTACAGGAAGTCGTCGACTCGCCGCGTGCATGGCTGCGCCTCGCGGCGGCATTCGTCATCTCGACCGTCGGCAACGCCGGCATGTGGATACCGCAGACGGTGCTGCCGATGTTGCAGGAGGAGTTCGGCGCCACTCGCGGCGGTGCCTCTCTGCCGTATACCGCGACCATGCTGGGCGTGGGCGTCGGCACCATCATCATGGGCCGGCTCGCGGACCGCCTCGGCGTGTTCCCGCTGCTGGTGTTCGCCGCGCTCGCGCTCGGCTTCGGCTACGTCGTTGCCGGCCTGTCGGAGAGCCTGCTGCAATTCTCGCTGGTACAGGGGGCGCTGATCGCGGCGCTGGGGGTCGCGGTCACCTTCGCGCCGCTGGTGGCGGACGTTTCGCTGTGGTTCAGGCGCAGGCTGGGCCTCGCGGTGGCGATCGGGACTTCGGGGAACTACATGGCGGGCGCGATCTGGCCGCCGATCGTGCAGCGCGCCGCCGAGGAATTCGGCTGGCGCGGCGCTTACTTCGGCGTTGCCGCGGCCAGCGTCATCCTGATCCTGCCGCTGACGCTGCTGTTCCGCTCGCGCCTGCATGCGCAGACCGCGGCGCAGGCGGCGGCTTCCGGCGCGCGCGGCGAGGCGGTGCGGCCTCTCGGCATGACGCCCAATGCGCTGCAAACGCTGCTGGTCGTCGCGGGCCTCGCCTGCTGCATCGCCATGTCGATGCCGCAGGTCCACATCGTCGCCTATTGCAGCGACCTCGGCTACGGCGCTGCGCGCGGCGCCGAGATGCTGTCGCTGATGCTCGCGCTGGGGCTGGTGAGCCGCCTCGCCTGTGGCTGGATCGCCGACCGCATCGGCGGCCTGCGCACGCTGTTCCTCAGTTCCGGCGGCCAGATGCTCGCGCTCTTGCTGTTCCTGCCTTTCGACGGGCTGGGCTCGCTGTACGCGATATCGGCGCTGTTCGGCCTGGTGCAGGGCGGCGTGGTCGCCTGCTACGCGATCATCGTGCGCGAGCACTTTCCGGCGCGCGAGGCGGCGACGCGGGTCAGCATCGCCATCACCGCGACCATCCTCGGCATGTCTGCCGGCGGCTGGCTGTCCGGCGTCATCTTCGACTTCACCGGGTCGTACGGCTGGGCCTTCGTGCACGGCATCGCGTGGAATGTGCTCAACCTCGCCATCGTCGGCTGGCTGATCCTGCGCGAGGGCGGCTGGCGGCGCGGGCGGCGGGCGGCCGTACCCGCGACGGCCTGATCCTTCAGCCGCCGTTCGTTCCTGGCGCGCCGGAGGGCTGCACCGCGTCCAGCTTCTCCCGCACCAGGCGGATGTGCTGGCGCAGCGCGTACAGCTCGTCGGTATACGCAAGCGGCAGCGGCACGCGCTCGACGGTGGCGTCGAGCTTGTCCAGCCGGACGGCCAGCGCCGCGAGGTCGGCGCCTTCATCGTGCAGCCGGTCCTCGATCTCGCGCAGCACGCGGTACCAGCGGAACACGCGCGAGCGGATGCGGAACGCGTACAGCGGCGGCACCACGCGCGACAGCGGGATCAGCACCGCGATGATGGTCACCAGCGCCACCCACATGCGGTCGATCAGGTTCGCGAGCCAGAACGGCAGGTAGCGTTGCAGCACCGGCCTGCCGCTGCGGTAGTAGCGGTCGGCTTCGCTGGAAAGCGGGAACTCGGTCTGGCTGGCGGTGGGGAACTGGCCGGCACGCGAGATCCAGCCGCCGTCGCCATGGATCTTCGCCGCTGCCTGCACGAACAGCTGCTGCAGCGCCGGGTGGGTATCTTCCCGGGCGACCAGCGACGTGGTGGTGGCCAGCAGCGGGATGTCCCTGGGCGGCACGTCGCGCGACAGGTCGGCAACGCCGCGCGGCAGCGTCACCGGGCTGAGGAACGGACGCCGCCTGGCGTAGGCCTCGGCCTGGGTGAACTCGAAGGTGCGGATGCCCGGGGTCTGCAGCAGCATCTGCACCAGCGGCGATTCCGGCGCCGACACCATCACCGCGGCGTCGATCTCGCCACCGAGCAGCGCAACCACCGCCGGCGTCAGGTCGAGCCGGTGGCGCACGACATCGTCGCGTTCCATCAGGTTGTCCTGCAGCAGCCTGCCGAACAGCCCCGGAGAGCCGCTGCCGCGCGCACCCACGTTCACCTTCAGGCCGCGGAACTCCGACAGCTGGCTGAACCTGCCATCCGGCGCCGACTTCGCCGCTTCGGCGCGATAGAAGATCCACACCGGCTCGTAGAACAGGCTGCCCAGGGACACCAGCGGCAGTCCAGCAGCGGCTTCCTGCTGCATGCGCGCGGATTCGCTCGATCCGCCCTGCACGAAGGCGATGTCGACGCTGTGCTTTTCGTCGAGCAGCATGCGCAGGTTCTCGCGGGAACCGGGACTTGGCTGCAGCACCACCTCGATGCGGTGCCTCGCAAGCTCGGACTTGTAGCGTTCGCCAAAAGCGGCGTATGCGCTCTGCTCGGGGCCGGTGGCAAGCACCACGCGCCTGGGCGGCGTCGGCTTCAGCACGAAGTACGCGCCCAGCAGCAGCGCGAGCGCGAGCGCGATGAACGGTCCGGCGGTGATCGTCAGGTCGCGCACCGACAGCAGCGTGGCGCGGATGCGTCTGAGCCGGGGCGGTCGCGCGGGTTTGTCCATGCGGGTTCGATTCTATGTGATGCGGCGCTGCGCGATAATGCACCGATGCCGGCACGCCTGACGATTCCGATGCATGAAGTCGAGATCACCGCGGTGCGCTCGGCCGGCGCCGGCGGGCAGAACGTCAACAAGGTGTCCAGCGCCATCCACCTGCGCTTCGACGTGCGTGCGTCGTCGTTGCCGGCGGCGGTGAAGGCGCGCCTTCTCGCGCTGCAGGACCAGCGCATCACGCGCGACGGCGTGGTGGTGATCAAGGCGCAACGCCACCGCAGCCAGGACATGAACCGCGACGAGGCGCTCGAGCGCCTGCATGCTCTGGTGGACCGCGTCGCGGTGCCGCCGCGGCCGCGCCGGCCGACCAGGCCGACGCGTGCCTCCAAGCTGCGCCGCGTCGAGGGCAAGGTCAGGCGCGGCCAGATCAAGGCGCTGCGCGGCAAGGTGCGCGGCGGCGAGTGAACCCGCCGCGCCGGACGTAGAATCCCCGCATGGACGGGGTGACGAACTACTGGGCGTTCTGCGTCGCGGTGCTGGTGTTCCTGGCGCTGCCCGGGCCGGGCACCTTCGCCATCCTCACCTGCACCGGCAAGGGCGGGCTGCGCGGCGGCTTCGTGTCGCTGGCCGGCATCATGCTGGGCGACTGGCTGCTGATGGTGGCGGCGATGCTCGGCGTCGCGGCGATCCTGCAGGCGCATCCGCTGGCGTTCAGGGCGGTGCAGTACCTGGGCGTGGCGTACCTGGTGTGGGTCGGACTGCAACTCCTGCTCGCGAAGTCCGGCACCGGCAATGCCACGCTGCTGCCGCTGCCGCACGGGCGGTTCTTCCGGCAGTCCTTCTTCATCACGCTGATCAACCCGAAGGCCATCGTGTTCTACATGGCGTTCTTCCCGCTGTTCATCGATCCAGCGGTACGCGGCGATCCGACGGCGGTATTCGTCGCCTTCGTCGTGCTGGCGCTGACGATCTCGCTGCTGACCTTGTTCTACGGCAGCATGCTGGTGTTCGTCGGCCACGCGGTGGCGCGCGCGTTTGCACGCAACCGTGCCGCCGGGCGCATCGCATCGAAGCTGGCAGGCCTCTGCCTGATCGGCTTCGGCGTGAAGCTGTCGACCGGCTAGAGCATTTCCAGGGGGCGAGCGCGCGCGGGTGACGGGAACAGCCGGTCCAGTTCCGCCAGTTGCGCGGCGTCGAGCGTGAAGTCCAGCGCGCCGAGGTTTTCGGCGACGCGCTGGCGCTTGCCGCTCTTCGGAATGACGATCACGTCGTCCTTCGCCAATAGCCATGCCAGCGCCGCCTGCGCGGGCGTCATGCCGTGGCGACGGGCAAAATCCACGAGCCCGCGTTGCCCCAGCAGCCTTGCCTGCTCCAGCGGTGAATAGGCCATCACCGGGATGCGCCGCTCGCGCTGCCAGGGCAGCAAGTCGTACTCGATGCCGCGCCGCGACAGGTTGTAGAGCAACTGGTTCGTCGCGGTGTGCTTGCCGCCGGGCAGCGCGCACCACTCGCGCATGTCGGCGAGGTCGAGGTTGCTGACGCCGTAGTGGCGGATCTTGCCCGCCTCGCGCAGTCGCACCAGTGCCTCCAGCGTCTCTGCAAAGGGCACGCCGCCGCGCCAGTGCAGCAGGTAGAGGTCGATGCGGTCGGTGCCCAGTCGCTTCAGGCTGCGCTCGCAGGCGGTGGCGGTGCCGCGCCGGCTGGCGTTTTCGGGCAGCACCTTGGTGACCAGGAAAACCTCGTCGCGCCGGCCCGCGATCGCTTCGCCGACCAGTTGTTCGGAGCGGCCGTCGCCATACATCTCGGCGGTGTCGATGAGCTTGAGGCCGTTGTCCAGGCCGAAGCGCAGCGCGGCAAGCTCCTCGGCGCGTGCCGCGCGCGAGTCGCCCATGTTCCAGGTGCCGAGGCCGAACGCCGGCACGCGCTCGCCGTCCGGCAGGACAACGGTCTTCATTTCTTCTCGGCGGGCGGCGCGGGAATCCTGCAGTTGGCGAACTCGGCCGGCGGATCGACCAGCGTCGCCGCGGCACCATCCAGTTGCAGCGCCACCTTGCCGGCGGCATAGCGCCCTTCGGCACCGGCGCGCTCCAGCCGCAGTTGCCGGTCGGGCGCGATCAACCACACCGCGCCGCCTTCGATGCGGCGCACCCAGAAGCGCTTGCCGTCGTCGCAGCGGTACTCGGTGGCATCCGTGATGCTGCGGTCGACCTCGGCCGGCCCGCTTTCGCCGAAGGGCCATACGCTCACACTGCCGCAGGCGGCCAGCAGCAGCGTGGATGCGGCGATCAGGTGCAGCTTCATTGCGCGTCGTCTCCCTTGCCAGCGCCCGAGTCTACCTGCTGGCGCTGCCGCGGCCAGCACGCGAGCAGCACGCGTGCCGCGAGGTTGAGCGCGAGCAGCACGATCGCTCCCCAGCACAGCCAGCGCAGGCCCGCGTAGTCGAGCAGGACGAACTTCTCGCCCGCCCACGCGAACGCCCCGCCGAGCACCAGCAGCGAGATCGCGGCCTGCATCGCCGCGGCGGCATGCTCCTCGGCGCTGATTCCGGCAAGCGAAACCGCCGCGCATGCGGCGAAGCCGAGAGGAAACCAGGGCCAGATGCGCCCGGGCGCGTCCAGCATCCACGCCGTGCCGCCGATGCAGCCCAGCGCGATCATGTAGGTGACCAGCCTCAGTTCGCCTAGCGGGAAGGCGATTCTCCCTGGCGCAGGCAATCCTCCAGCAGCGCGAGCGCGCGGCGCGCGAACTCCCACATGTTGGCTTCGCGGTCCATGCTGCCGGTCTCCACCGTGATCACCGCGTCCAGCGGTCCGCTGACCGCGATGCAGGCGTGGCCGGCGGGGTCGCCATAGCGGTTTCCGGTCGGGCCGCTGGCGCCGGTCTCGCCCACGCCCCAGGTGGTGCCCATGTTCTCGCGCACGCGACGCGCCAGCAGGCTGGCGAAGGCCTCGCTCGCCGAGCGCATGCCGGACATCTCGTCCTTGCCGATGCCGAACACGGCGCGGCTCTTCGGCGTGTAGATCACGCTGCCGCCGATGTAGTAAGCGGACGCGCCAGGCACCGCGACCAGCGCAGCATTGATCAGGCCGCCGGCCGAGGATTCGGCTACCGCGATCGTGTCACCGCGTCGTTTCAGCAGATCGCCAGCGGTGGTGCCCAGCACGGCAAGAGATGGCATCGCGCTCATGGTTCGGAGTTTCGCGCACTATACTCGCCGCTCCATGCCGCTCCGGCCCTTCTTCCTGCCTGCCTGTGCGCTGCTGATCGCGGGCGGCATCCTGTCCGGCTGCACCGAGCAGGAACGCCCGAAGCCGGCGCCGAAAACAGAGGCGCCGCCAGCGCCACCGAAGCCCGAGCCGGAGGACACGCGTTCGCCGCTGCAGAAGTCCGCCGACGCAGGCGATCCCGCGGCGCAGGTCGAGCTCGGCTGGCAATACGCCAATGGCAGTGGCATGGAAAAGGACGCGGCGAAGGC
Organism: uncultured Enterobacteriaceae bacterium; assembly: GCA_964612335.1. Taxonomy (GTDB): domain Bacteria; phylum Pseudomonadota; class Gammaproteobacteria; order Burkholderiales; family SG8-39; genus CAZTDU01. The sequence continues at coordinate 14,541 of CAZTDU010000021.1, forward strand.
GCTGGAGTGGTTCCGCAAGGCGGCGGAGCAGGGCCATGCCGGCGGGCAGAGCGCGCTCAGCATGATGTACGCCATGGGCGAGGGCGTGGAAAGGGACCTTGCCAAGGCCTTCGAGTGGCAGCAGAAGGCGGCGGCGCAGGGCGGCGCAGACGACCAGTACGCGCTTGCGCTGCTGTACCGCAACGGCCAGGGCGTCGACAAGGACGCGGCGAAGGCCGCCGAATGGTTCCTCAAGGCCGGCGCGCAGGGCCACGCGGAGGCGCAGTACTACCTCGGCGTGATGCACGCGCAGGGCGAAGGCGTGCCAAGGGACGTGGCGAAGGCGGTCGAATGGCACCGCAAGGCGGCAATGCAGGGACAGCGCTCGTCGCAGTTCAGCCTGAGCTGGTTCCACGCCGAAGGCAGCGGCGTGGCGAAGGACGAGGTGCTCGGCTATGTCTGGGCCAACCTCGCCGCCGCGAAGGGCAGCGAAGCCGCGGCGAAGCGCCGCGACGACCTCGAGATCATGCTCAGCCCCGAGCAGCGCGACGAAGGACAGCGCATCGCGTCGAACTGGAAGCCGGGCGAGTTGCCGCAGCGCGAAGCGCCCGGTGCGCGCGCAGCCGCAGACTCGCCGGCGCCCGCACCCGTGCAGAAGGCCGCGCCGCTGGTGCCAGAGCTGCCGACCGTGAAGCTGAAGCCGCCGCCGGACGTCCCCGGCGACAAGGATGTGCTGATCGGCAAGCCCGCCGCGAGGAAGGAGGCAAAGCCATGAGCGAATCGTTCGATGCGATCGTCGTCGGCGCCGGCCAGGCCGGACCCGCGCTTGCCGCGCGCCTGGACGCCGAGGGGCTGAAGACGGCGCTGGTGGAGCGGAAACTGCTCGGCGGCACTTGCGTCAACGTCGGCTGCATCCCGACCAAGACGCTGGTGGCGAGCGCGCGCGCGGTGCACGTCGCGCGGCGCGGCGCCGAGTTCGGCTTCTCCGCCGGCGACATCCGCGTCGACATGGGCGCGGTGAAGCAGCGCAAGGACGCGGTGGTGAGGCAGTCGTCCGAGGGCCTGGCTAAATGGATCGCCGGCATGAAGCACGTCACGCTGATCGAGGGCCATGCGCGCTTCACCGGTGCGCACGCCATGGAGGTCGGCGGCCGCGCGCTGACCGCGGACAGGATTTTCCTCAACGTCGGCGGCCGCGCGCTGGTGCCGGAGCTTCCCGGCATCGCGGAAGTGCCGTTCCTCACCAACTCGTCGATCATGGCGCTGGACCGCGTACCCGAGCACCTGCTGATCGTCGGCGGCAGTTACATCGGGCTCGAGTTCGCACAGATGTTCCGGCGCTTCGGTGCGCAGGTCACGGTGATCGAGCGCTCGGCGAAGCTGCTGCCGCGCGAGGACGACGACGTCGCTGCGGAGATCCGCGCCATCCTCGAGCGCGAGGGGGTGGCGATCCGCACCGGCGCCGACTGCATGGAAGTGAAGCGGCAGGGCGGTCGCATCACGGTGGGCCTTGCCTGCGACGCGGGCGCGCCGCTCGCCGAAGGCAGCCACCTGCTGCTGGCGGTGGGCCGGCTGCCGAACACGCAGGATCTCGGGCTCAAGGAGGCAGGCATCGAGGCCGACGCGCGCGGGTTCATCAAGGTCGACGAGCAGTGCCGCACTAACGTGGAGGGCGTCTGGGCGCTGGGCGACGCCAATGGCCGTGGCGCATTCACGCACACGTCGTGGAACGACTACGAGATCGTCGCCGCGAACCTGTTCGACAAGGATCCGCGCAGGATCGGCGACCGTATTCCGTGCTATGCGCTGTTCATCGACCCGCCGCTGGGGCGCGTGGGCATGAACGAAGCCGAAGCCAAGGCGAGCGGCCGCAAGCTGCTGGGCGCGAAGATGCAGATGTCGCGCGTGGGCAGGGCGCGCGAGGCCGGCGAGACGCAGGGCTTCATGAAGGTGCTGGTGGATGCCGACACGCAGGAACTGCTCGGCGCCGCGATCCTCGGCCTGAACGGCGACGAGGTGGTGCATGCACTGCTCGACGTGATGTACGCGAAGAAGCCCTTCACCACCATCCAGCGCGCGATGCACATCCATCCCACGGTAAGCGAGCTCGTGCCGACGCTGCTCGGGCAACTCAAGGCGGCCTGAAGGCGCCCGATGCACCTCGTCGCCCGCACCCCGCTACTCGACATCGCCTACCTGGAATCGGGCCCGGCCGATGGCCCGCCGGTGGTGCTGCTGCACGGCTGGCCATCGGACGTGCACGACTGGGACGAGGTGGCGCCGCCGCTGGCCGCGGCGGGATTTCGCGTGCTGGTGCCGTGGCTGCGCGGCTTCGGACCGACGCGGTTCCGGCATGCAAAGACGCCGCGCTCCGGCCAGCAGGCGGCGCTGGGTGCGGACCTGCGCGACTTCCTCGATGCGCTCGGCATCGGGCAGGCGCTGCTCGCCGGCTACGACTGGGGCGGGCGCGCGGCCTGCATCGTTGCCGCGCTGTGGCCCGAGCGAGTGCGGGCGCTGGTCAGCATCAACGGCTACGCCATCCAGGACATCGCGCGCGCCGCGCAGCCTGCGGACGCGGCGCAGGAGCAGCGCTACTGGTACCACTGGTACTTCCATACCGAGCGCGGCCGCGCCGGGCTGCAGAAGAACCGGCACGACATCGCGCGGCTGCTGTGGCGACTGTGGTCGCCCAACTGGCGCTTCGACGACGCCACCTTCGATGCCAGCGCGACCAGCCTGGACAACCCGGACTATGTCGCCGTCACCATCAATTCCGACTGCCATCGCTATGGCAATGCGCCCGGCGACCCGGCCTACGCCGAGATCGAGGCGCGGCTGGCGAAGCGGCCGAAGATCGGGGTCCCGACCATCGTGCTGCACGGCGAGGCGGACGGCGTCGGGCCGCCATCGCAGTCGGCGCACGCGTCACGCCATTTCAGCGGCCGCTACGAGCGCTGGCTGGTGCCGGTGGCGGGGCATTTCGTCACGCGCGAGGCGCCGATGAAGGTGGTGGACGCGGTGCGGGAGCTGGACGCGGCGACGCGCGCATGAGCAGCAAGCTTGCGGGCAGCCTGCTGGTGGGCGCGCAGTTCGCGCTGCTCGGCTGGCTGGTGTGGCCGTTCACGCCGCAGCAATGGACGCCGCTCGCGCTGGCGTTCGCGGCCGGCGCGCTCGCGGTGGGCGTCTGGACGCTGGCGCACAATCGGCCCGGTAACTTCAATGTGCATCCCGAGCCGCACGCGCGCGGCAGCCTGGTGACCAGCGGCCCGTACCGCTACATGCGCCACCCGATGTACACCGCGGTGCTCCTCTTCGCCGCCGCCGAGACCGCGGCCTACATGGACCCGTGGAAGCTGCTCGCGTCGGGGCTGCTCTTCGCGGTGCTGCTGGGCAAGGCGCATATCGAGGAACACCGGCTCGCCGGGCGCTATCCGGAGTACCCAGCCTACGCCGCGCGGGTAAAGCGTTTCGTTCCATGGCTGGTGTAGTGCCCGCGATAGACTTCCCGGCTTGCACAGGAGCCTTCTCATGACCGAACACGCCGCCGCGCAGCGCCCCGTCACGCAGCTGGAGATAGACCAGCGCGTCTACGACCTCTACGACGAGTATTGCCACGGCCGCATCGACCGGCGCGAGTTTCTCAGCCGCGCTTCGGCGATCGCGGTGGCGGGCGGGCTGGGACTTGCCATGGCGCAGGCGCTATTGCCGCGCTACGCCAGGGCGCAGACGATTTCGTTCACCGACTCGCGCATCAAGGCCACCTACGTGAACTATCCGTCTCCCGGCGGCAATTCGGGGACGATGCGCGGCTACCTGGTGCAGCCCGCGGGCACTGGCCCCTTTCCCGCGGTGCTGGTGATACACGAGAACCGCGGCCTCAAGCCGTATATCGAGGACGTGGCGCGGCGCGCAGCGACCGAAGGCTTCCTCGCGCTGGCGCCGGACGGCCTCGCGCCGGCAGGCGGCTATCCCGGCAACGACGACGACGGTCGCGCGCTGCAGGCGGGACTCGACCAGGCGAAGCTGCGCGTCGACCTGCTGAACAGCGCGCGCTACGTGAAGGCGCACAAATTCTCCACCGGCAAGCTGGGCGTCACCGGCTTCTGCTACGGCGGCGGCGCGACCAATGCGCTGGCGATCGCGCTGGGCGCGGACATGCATGCCGGCGCGCCGTACTACGGCGCTGCCGCCGAAACCGCGGGCGTGCCGAAGATCAAGGCGCCTCTGCTGATCCACTACGCCGAGCACGACCAGCGCATCAACGACATGTGGCCGGTCTTCGAAGCCGCGCTGAAGGCCGCGGGCGTGCCGCACCAGGCGCACTTCTATCCCGGCACGCAGCACGGCTTCCACAACAATTCGACGCCGCGCTACAACGAGGCAGCGGCGAAGCTGTCGTGGGAGCGTACCGTCGCACACCTCAGGAAATACCTGGCCTGAGGTCCGCCGGCGCCTTACGCAGCCAGCTTCTCAGCCGGCGAGGACCCCGGCGGCCCGAGGGTTGGGCAACACCAGGGGGCGAGGTCCTCGGCGCAGGGCGCGGAAGCCGGTGGCCTTTCCGGCTTGGCTTAGGATCATCTAGACATTGCGAAAGGGATCGTTGCGGCTTCGGTTCGGCATTGACGTCTAGACGTCAGCTGTACTAATATGTTCATATATACAGTATCGGTAGCGAAAATGAAGAGACGCCCCGGCGAGGTTCGTGATGCGATCGTTTCGGTGCTCGACGGCCGCCCGGGCGGCGCCAGCGTTGCGGAAATTGCCTCCGAAGTGAGGGGGCGGATCGGCGCCGTTCCGGCGTCGTCCGTTCGCTCCTACCTCCAGCTGAATACCCCGGGATTGTTCGCAAGAATGGACAGGGCGCAGTATGTGCTCAAGGAGTTGCTGGAGCGTACCCCCGAAAAATCTGTGGTCGTGCCGGAGAAAACCTATCGTCATGGACGGGCCACGCTGGTCCAGACGGACTGCATGGAATGGCTGGATCGGCAGGCCTCGAACAGCTTTCATGCGGTAGTCACGGATCCGCCGTACGGCCTGGTCGAGTACAACGAGGTCGAGCAAAGGAAGCTGCGGAACGGCAGCGGGGGGGTGTGGAGAATTCCGCCTTCGTTCGATGGCGTCAAGCGCTCGCCGTTGCCTCGATTCACGACCCTAAGGCCCACGGATCTGGACGCCCTGGAGCAGTTTTTCTTCTCCTGGGGAAGGCGCCTTGCGCGCGTGCTGGTGCCCGGTGCCAACGTGGTCGTTGCGAGCAATCCATTGCTCTCCTATCTGGTGTCAGGCGCGCTGTCCAAATCCGGTCTCGAACGGCGGGGGGAGCTTGTCCGCCTGGTCATGACCATGAGAGGGGGGGACAGGCCGAAGGACGCGCACGTGGAATTCGGGGATGTAAGCGTCATGCCCCGATCCATGTGGGAGCCGTGGCTGGTTTTCCGCAAACCTCTGGATGGGCGCGTTCAGGACAATTTGCGCAAGTGGGGTACCGGCGGGTTCCGGCGCATATCGGCAGAGCGCCCGTTTGGCGACGTGATCGAGTCGTCTCCCACGCGGCCCGGCGAGCGTCGGATCGCACCCCATCCGAGCCTGAAGCCCCAGGCTTTCCTCAGGCAACTGGTCAGAGGCGTGCTGCCACTCGGGAAAGGCGTGGTGTTCGATCCGTTCGCAGGTTCAGGATCGACGCTTGCGGCGGCGGAAGCCATCGGCTACGAAAGCATCGGCGTGGAGAAGGATCCGGGATATTTTCGGGTCGCTCAGAAAGCCATTCAACTCTTGGCGAAGCTCCAGGTAAACGGCGCTCAGTCCCGATAGATCCAGCTTTGCCGAAGCTTGGCGATCCCTTCGGCGTGCAGCGTCGCAGTTCGCGTCCCCAGTTCGCCGCGCGCGTTCTTCCGGAAGTCCGCAACAGTCACTTCCCCGAGGTACACCTCCCTGAATCGCAGGGCTTGCCTCGCGGCGGCCGGTTCGCCGACATTGTCGACTTCATATACGAAGACGCACATCCATTGATTGCGGGCGCCATGCGTATCGACTGCGCCTCCGGTTTTTCGTGTCGTCTTGATCTCGACGCCATGTTCGCCGGCTTTCACCGCATTCTTTGCGTACTTGCCCTTGACGACCAGGTCGGGGTGCCCATTGAAATACCGGTTCTCGGTCAGAGCCCGTGAGTGTTTTGCTAGGCTTGCCGTAAGCATGTCCGAGAGCACACCGGAGAGGATCGCCGGTCGCAGCATATCGTCGAGCCTGTCGAGTCCCTTGCCGACGAGGTGCGAGTTGACGTCATGGAAAAAGTCGTAGATGTCCTGCATTGCCAGGGCGAAGTCTTCGATACGGAGCTCAAACGGCAGCCTGGCCGCTGAATTGAGTTTCGCCCTGTCGATCGATTTCCTGGAAACGGTCATTTTTATGAGTCATTCCGCAAAGTCATGGGGCGACGTCGACGCTCGTTTTCGGTGCCACGGCGAGCTTGTCACTGAGTGTCCCAAGCTCGTCCATCGCCACCAGCCGCGGACGTACCGTCAGTGCCAGCGCGGCGCGCAGGTGCGCTCGCCGGCTTTCTTCCCAACTCATGCTATCCCACGCCGGGTCGTGGAGATCAGCCATTGCGCTGCTTCTTGTCGTTGATCAAGGTGGTGAGCTTCACTTCTGCCAGGAATCCCTGAGCGTTACCGTGCGATTGAATCCGCCCCGGTCCTCGGAGAAGTAGCCGTGCCGCTCGAACTGGAACTGCTCGCCGGCCCCGGCATCGCGCAACGCGGGCTCGAGCTGGGCGGTGATGTCCTTGCGTGAATCGCGATTGAGGTCCTCAAGGCCTTTCGGCGATTCCGATCTGAACAGCCGGTCGTAGAGCCGCACCGTCGCCGGGTGCGCGTGCCTCACGCTCACCCAGTGGATGTTGCCCTTCACCTTGTAGGCGTCCGCGCCGGCCGTGCCGGAGCGCGAATCCTCGAACACTCGCGCGCGCACAGTGCCGGTGGACTGGTCGTAGCCGATGCATTCGATCACGTAGGCGTAGCGCAGGCGCACCTTGTTGCCGGGAAAGAGGCGGAAATAGCCCTTGGGCGGGGTGTCCTGGTAGTCCTCGCGCTCGATCCAGAGTTCACGCGAGAAGGGCACCGGGCGTTTGCCCATGTCGGGCTTCTGCGGGTGGTTGGGCACGTCGCAGAGCTCTTCCTTGCCCTCGGGATAGTTCTCGATCACCAGCTTCAGCGGGTCGAGCACCGCCATGCGGCGCGGCGCCCCCTCGTTCAGGTGCTCGCGCATGCAGTCCTCCAGCACGCTGAAGTCGATGGTCGAGTTGGCTTTGGACACGCCGACCCGCTCGGCGAAGCGGCGGAAACCCTCGGGCGTGTAGCCGCGGCGGCGCGCGCCGGCGAGCGTCGGCATGCGCGGGTCGTCCCAGCCGTCGACGTGGCCGCCCTCGACCAGCTCGATGAGTTTCCTCTTCGACAGCATCACATAGGTCAGGTTCAGGCGCGCGAACTCGATCTGCTGCGGCAGCGGGCGCTCGAGCAGGCCGCCCTCGGCGATTCGCGCCAGCACCCAGTCGTAGAACGGGCGCTGGTCCTCGAACTCCAGCGTGCAGATCGAATGCGTGACGCGCTCGATCGCGTCCTCCACCGGGTGCGCGTACGCGTACATCGGGTAGATGCACCACTTGTCGCCGCTGCGGTGGTGCGTCGCGCGTTTTATTCGATAGATCGCCGGGTCGCGCATGTTGATGTTGGGCGAAGCCATGTCGATCTTCGCCCGCAGCACCATCGCGCCATCCGCATGCCTGCCACCTTTCATCTCGCGGAAAAGGCGCAGGTTCTCTTCCGGGCTGCGGTCGCGGTAGGGGCTGTTCTTCCCCGGTTCGGTCAGCGTGCCGCGGCTCGCGCGCATCTCGTCCGCGCTCTGGCTGTCCACGTAGGCGTTGCCGGAGCTGATGAGGTACTCGGCCGCCTGGTACATGAAATCGAAGTAGTCGCTGGCGTAGAAGGGCGTCGGGCCGAAGTCGAAGCCCAGCCACTTCACTGCGTCGATGATGGAGTCGACGTACTCCTGCTCCTCCTTCTCCGGGTTGGTGTCGTCGAACCTGAGGTTGCAGCGGCCACCGTACTGCGCGGCGAGGCCGAAGTTCAGGCAGATCGACTTGGCGTGGCCGAAGTGCAGGTAGCCGTTCGGCTCGGGCGGAAAGCGGGTGACGATGGCGGTATGCTTGCCGGAGGCGAGGTCCGCCTCGATGCGCTGGCGGATGAAGTTCGACGTCGAGGCCGCGGCGGGAACCTTTGAAGCCGGGGTGCTCATGCCGGTGATGCAGGTAAATCGTTCATATGACGGGGATTTTACGCTACGTCCCCGCGAGGAGAGGGCAGTGAGAGGACACATCATCGCCGCCGTGCTTCTGCTGGGCATTGCCGGCACGGCCCCGGCGCAGACCAGCAGCGCCGACATCGAACGCGAACGGCTGCGCGTGGAACAGGAGCGCCTGCGCGTCGAGCGCGAGCGGCTGGAGCTGGAGCGCAGCCGCTCCGACCATCGCCACGTCGACCCGCGGTATCGCGACCGCGACTACCGCGACCGGCAGGGCCGCGACGACCTGATCTACCGCGACGATCGCTTGTACCGCGGTGGGCCCGACTACCGCGGCGACCGGTATGGACGCGGCAGCTACGACGAGCGTCGGCGCAACGCCAACGAGCGGCCGATCGAGCGCCCGGCGCCGATGATCCGCAATCCGTCCTCGGTGAACAAGTAGCCGGACGCGCCGCGCTTGGCGTCTTCGTCGCTCGCCGCGCTGGTCGCGGCCAACCTGCTGCCGCTCGCCGGCGTCGCATTCTGGGGCTGGCAGGTGGGTGACGTGGTGATGCTCTACTGGGCCGAGAACCTGGTGATCGGCGCGTTCAACGTGCTGCGCATGGCGATGGCGAGGGGCGAGGGTGGGTCCGAAGAGGTGCCCGAGCGCTACCGCGCCACGACGCTGGGCGAACTGGCGGGGCGCGTGTTCATCATCGGCTTTTTCATCGTGCACTACGGGATGTTCTGCTATGTGCACGGCGCCTTCGTCGCGCACCTGTTCCCGCCAAGCGGGATTCGCGCCAGCGAGGAGCCGTTCTCGGTGCTGGCGGCGATGCTGCAGGACGGCGTGGTGCTGGCGGCCATGGGCGCCATCGTCGCCAGCCACGCGCTTTCCTTCCTGCGCAACTACGTAGCGGGCGGCGAGTTCCGCGGCGCCGGCGTCGACCAACTGATGACGTCACCATACAAGCGCATCGTCTTCACCCACGTGTTCATCCTCGCGGGCGCGTTTCTGCTGCTGGCAATCGGCAGCCCACTCGTGGCGATGCTGCTTTTCGTCGTGCTGAAGATTGAGTTCGACGCGCACGCGCACGTGAAGGAGCGCCGCGCGGCGGCAGCGCCGCCGGACGAAGCCTGAGCCGCTCAGTCCGGCCCGGCGACGATGCCGCGCGCGCGCAGCGCGGCGATCTGTTCGGCGCTGAGGCCGATCTCGCGCAGCACCGCGTCGGTGTCCTGGCCGAGCGCGGGTGCGTTGCGGTGCTGGCCGCCCGGGGTGAGCGAGAGTTTCGGCACCACGCCGGGCACGCGCAGGCGCGTGCCGTCGCCCATCTGCATCTCGGCGGTCATGCCGCGCGCGCGGTAGTGCGGGTCGGCGGCGATGTCTGTCACGGTGTAGATGCGGCCGGCGGGCACCGACGCCTTCTCCAGTACCGCCAGCACGTCGGCGACGCTGCGCTCGGCGGCCCAGGCGCCGATCGCCGCGTCGATCTCGGCCACGCGCTTCACGCGACCGGCGTTGTCGGCCAGCGCCGGGTCGGTGCCGAGGTCGTCTCGCCCGATGGCCGCCATCAGGCGCTTGTAGATGCTGTCGCCGTTGCCGGCGATCAACGCATAGCCGCCGTCGGCGCAGCGATAGGCGTTGCTCGGCGCGATGCCGGGGAGCGCGCTGCCCGCGGGCTCGCGCACCACGCCGAACGCGTCGTACTCGGGCAGCAGGCTTTCCATGCAATTGAACACCGCCTCGTACAGCGCCATGTCGATGACCTGGCCGCGCCCCGAGGCGTGGCGGTGGTGCAGCGCCATCAGGATGCCGATCACGCCGTGCAGCGATGCCAGCGTGTCGCCGATGCTGACGCCCACCCGCACCGGCACGCGCCCCGGCTCTGCGGTGAGGTGGCGCAAGCCCCCCATGGCCTCGGCGACGACGCCGAATCCGGGCCGGTCGCGGTAGGGGCCGGTCTGGCCGTAGCCGCTGATGCGCAGCATGATCAGGCGCGGGTTCGCCGCGAGCAGCGCATCCGGGCCGAGTCCCCAGCCTTCCATCGCGCCGGGGCGGAAGTTCTCGATCAGCACGTCGGCATCCGCCGCAAGGCGGCGCACGATGTCCTGCGCTTCGGGCTGCTTCAGGTCGAGCGCGAGCGAGCGCTTATTCCGCGACTGCACCTGCCACCACAGCGACGTACCGTCTTTCAGCAGCCGCCACTTGCGCAAGGGGTCGCCGGCGCCGGGCGGCTCGATCTTGACCACGTCGGCGCCGAAGTCGGCGAGCGTCTTGGCGGCGAACGGGCCGGCGATCAGCTGGCCCAGTTCCAGCACCTTCAGCCCCGCCAAGGGGCCGCGTGCGGCGTTTTCGGCAGTCGTTGTCATCGGCGCGTAGTTTGCAGCGCACGGCGCGCGACGTCCAATGCCGGCTCGCGTCGCCATGCGCTAGCATCGCGGCCATGAATCGCAGCGAGCTGGATGCGGCAGTCGCGCAGGGAATCATCACCGTGGCCCAGGCCGACCAGCTGGCGGCTTTCCTCGCTGCGTCCGCGTCGCCTGCCGTGCCAGCGGCGGCGGACGCGGCGCCGCGCTTCGGCTTCGTCCACGTGCTGTACTACTTCGGCGGCATGATCGCGATCGGTGCCATGTCGCTGTTCATGACGCTGGCCTGGTCCGCGCTGGGCGGCTGGGGCGGCGTGGCCACCGCGGTGCTGTACGTGGTGCTGTTCCTCGGGCTGACACACTGGCTGATGCTGCGCAAGGGCCTGCAGGTTCCCGCCGGCATCACCGCGACGCTGGCGGTGGTGATGGTTCCGCTGGCGATCTTCAGCGCGCAGATGGCGCTTGGCTACTGGGACGATACGCAGTCCTACCGCGACTACCACGTGTTCATCGACTGGCGCTGGATGCTGATGGAACTGGGTACGCTCGCCGCCGGCGCGGCACTGCTGTGGCGCTACCGCTTCCCGTTCATGATGATGCCGATCGCGGTGACGCTGTGGTACATGAGCATGGACCTCGTGCCCTTCCTCGCCGGCGGCGCGCACGACTGGGAATTGCGCAAGATGGTGTCGCTGGTCTTCGGGCTGGTCACGCTGCTGGTGGCTTTCTGGGTGGACCTGCGCTCGCGCTTTTCGCGCGACTACGCGTTCTGGCTGTACCTCGTCGGCGTGCTGACCTTCTGGGGCGGGCTGTCGGCGATGCGCTCGGGCAGCGAGCTCGGCAAGGCGATTTACTGCGCCATCAACGTCGGCATGATCTTCACCGGCGCGGTGCTGGGGCGGCGCGTGTTCGCGGTGTTCGGCGGCTTCGGCGTTGCCGGGTACCTCGGTTACCTGTCGTACCGCGTGTTCAAGGACAGCCTGCTGTTTCCGTTCGCGCTGGTGGCGATCGGCCTCGCCATCATCTGGCTGGGCATCGTCTGGCAGCGGCGCGAAGCCGAGTGGTCGGCCCGGCTGCGCGCCATGCTTCCGCAGGAACTGCGAGAGCTGCTCGCGGCGCGCGCGGCTCGCTGAAGCGGAAGCTTCGGTCCAGCGCGTGGCTTGCCTCAGTCCACCTTCGCGCCGGATGCCTTGAGGATCTGCGAGTACTTGGGGATCTGCGCCTCGAGGAATGCGCCGAACTGCGCCGGCGTGGAGGGCGCTGGATCCACGCCCATGGAGCCCATCTTCTCGAGTACCCCGGGCGCCGCCAGCGCCTTGTTGTAGGCGGCGTTCAGCGTCGCGACGGTGGCGGCCGGCGTGCCGGCCGGCGCGAGCACGCCGGTGAAGCCCACGACCTCGAAGCCCGGGTAGCCGGATTCGGCGATGGTCGGCAGGTCCGGCAGCGGCGCGATGCGCTTCGCGCTCGCCACGGCGAGCGGGCGCAGTTTCCCGGTGCGCACGTGGCCCAGCGATGCGGTGGTCGATTCGAACATCATGAGCACCTGGCCGCCGAGCACATCCGTGATCGCCGGCGCGCTTCCCTTGTAGGGAATGTGCACCATGTCCAGGCCGGCGTCGCGCTTGAGGAGTTCCATGCCCAGGTGCTGCAGCGTGCCGTTGCCCGCCGAGGCATAGTTGAGCTTGCCCGGCTGGCTCTTGACGTAGCCGATCCACTCCTTGAACGACTTCACGGGCAGCTGCGGATTCACCAGGACCATGTACGACGAGGTGGCAATCTGGCCTACCGCGGCGAAGTCCTTGATGGGGTCGTAGCTGACCTTGAAGAGCAACTGGTTCGTGGTGTGGTTGGCAATGGCCCAGAAGAGCGTGTAGCCATCCGGCGCCGAGCGTGCGACGAACTCCGTGCCCACGGTGCCGCTGGCGCCGACGCGATTGTCGATCACGATCGTCTGGCCGAGGATCCTGCCCACCTCGGCGTTCACCACGCGTGCGAGCGTGTCCGACGGGCCGCCTGCCGGCCACGGAACGATGACGCGCACCGGCTTGTCGGGGAAAGCATGCGCAAGTCCGGCTGCGAGGCAGAGGGCGAGGGCGATCAGGGGCTTCATCAGGCTGTTCCTTCGACAAAGTGCAAGACATTGCCGCACGCGTGGGCGGTGCCGACGCGCAGGCCGCCATCGGGATTGCGTTCCCATGGCACGTTGTTCTTCTTCAGCACGTCCTCCAGCAGACGTATCGACGTGGTGCGTACCGCGTAGCCGACCGGCGCCGGCAGCGGGTGAAGCGGCGCGCCGGGCGAGCGCTTGTGCCAGGCCTCCGGCGTCAGCACGCAGAGCGAACTTGCCGTGAACGGAAAGACCAGCTCGCCCTTCGCGCCCGCCCTGGGCTCGACGCCCAGCACGGGAGAGAGCTTTGACGCGATCGCCGACGGATCGGTTGCGCAGAGGAAGAGGCAGTCCAGTGCCACGGCGCCATTCGGGTGCTCGAGCAGGTGCGGCTGCCACATCTCGGGCCGCGTGAAGTGCTCGGTGTACTGGAACTGCGCTTCCGGGAAAGCCGTGGCGTTGAACCGGCTGTTGCGAAACGCCACGCGCACGGATTCCTTGCCCTGCGGTCCGTAGGGCGCCATGCGCTCTAGGGCGCGGCCTGGATCCACCGGCAGCCCGGCCGCGGTGAGCGCCTGTACTGCCTCGCCCGAGGCGGGGCGGAAGGCGACGATGTGCGGGCCCTCGTACTTCGCCAGCAGCGCGGTCGCAGTCGCAAACTTCGTCGGGTCGACGATGCCGAGAACCTCGAGGTAGCCCTGTTTCAGCATCGCGCAATGGTTGGCCGAGCCCCACGGCTCTATCGGGCCGCCGGGAGTGGTCGCGCCCTTGTGGTGGCTCCGCGCCGTGAGCCTGAAGCCGAGCTTCTCGAAGGCGAGCAGCCCCTGGTCGAGGCTGCGCACGGCCGTGCCGATGTGGTCCAGGTCCATCGCTACGGGTTGCATGTTTCCGTCCAGGTCAGGTGAGCGCGTAGGTCACTGCGGCGGCGGCGTGCAGCTCGGTGGTGTCGAAAGTCATGCAGGGCGAGGGCTGTCCGCGCATGAGGATGGGCAGTTCGGTGCAGCCGTGGATGATGCCGCGGGCACCTTGCGAGACCAGTTCCTCGCTTGCGCGTGACACCAGCTGTCGGGCAGCGTCCGTGAACATCCCCCTTGCCATCTCTCCGTAGATCAATTCGTTCAGTTCCTCGCGCAGCTCCCTGCCGGGCACCTGCACCTGCAGTCCGCCGCGTTCCAGCCGCTCGCGCATGAAGCTCTCTTCCATCGTCGGCAGGGTGCCGAGCAAGCCCACGGTCGTGATTCCAGCTTGTCGCACCGCGGCGCCGGTGGCGTCCCCTATGTGTACCAGCGGCATGCCGCAGTCCATGGCCAGACGGTCCGCCCGCTTGTGCGCGGTGTTGGCGCAGAGTACTAGGAAATCCGCGCCCGCAGCCTTCAGTTTCGCAGCTGCGTCGAGGAAGATCGCATAGACGCCGTCCTCGCCTCCTTTGCTTGCGCGTTCGCGCACGTCGTGGAAGTCGAGCGACACGAGCGCGATGCGCGCGCTATGGACGCCGCCCAGGCGCTTCGACACCTCGCGGTTGATGCTTCGGTAGTACTCGAGCGTGGAGGCCCAGGTGATGCCGCCGATGAGGCCGATGGTCTTCATTCAAACCGTCCAGGGCGCCGGTCGTGCTGCGTCGATGCCGTAGCGGCGGATCGCGGCCGCCAACCGGTCGCGGGCGATCCGCCCCTGTTTCGCCAGCGCGGTGAGGGCTGCGAGCACGATCTCGTGGCGGTCGACCTCGAAGAAGCGGCGCAGCGCCTGGCGCGTGTCGCTGCGGCCGAAGCCGTCGGTGCCCAGCGCGGTGAAGGGCGCGTCCACGTACGACGCGATGAGCTGCGGCACCGCGCGCACGTAGTCGGTGGCGGCGATCACCGGGTCGCTGCCTTCGAGGCACGCAGCGACGTGGCTCGCGCGGGGTACGTCCTCGGGGTGATGGCGCGTGTGGCGCTCGCAGTCGCGCGCGTCACGCGCGAGCTCGGAGAAGCTGGTGACGCTCCAGACTTCGGCGGCGACGTTCCAGTCCTCGGCCAGCAGCTTCGCCGCGGCGACGCACTCCTGCAGGATGGTGCCCGAGCCGAGCAGGCGCACGCGGCCGGCAGGCGAGGCTGCTTGCGTCGCGGACAGGCGGTACATCCCCTTGATGATCTGCGCCTCGACGCCTGCCGGCATCGATGGCTGCGCGCTGTTCTCGTTCATCACCGTGACGTAGTGGAACTCGTCCTCGCCCTGCTCGAGCATCCTGCGCATGCCATGGTCGAGGATCACGGCGAGCTCGTAGGCGTGCGCCGGGTCCCAGGCGCGGCAGTTCGGCACCGTGGCCGCGACCAGGTGGCTGGAGCCGTCCTGGTGCTGCAGGCCTTCGCCCGACAGCGTGGTACGGCCGGCGGTGGCGCCGAGCAGGAAGCCGCGCGAGCGCTGGTCTGCGGCGGCCCAGATCAGGTCGCCGACGCGCTGGAAGCCGAACATCGAGTAGTAGATGTAGAAGGGCAGCATCGGTACGCCATGCACGCTGTAGGACGTGGCGGCGGCAATCCACGACGACAGCGCGCCGGCTTCGGTGATGCCTTCTTCCAGCAACTGGCCGTCGCGTGCCTCGCGGTAGTACATCACCGAGCCCGCGTCCTCGGGTTCGTAGAGCTGGCCGACCGGGGAATAGATGCCGATCTGGCGAAAGAGGTTCGCCATGCCGAAGGTGCGTGCCTCGTCGGCGACGATGGGTACCACGCGCGGGCCGAGCTGCGGCGCCTTCAGCAGGCCGCCGATCAGCCGCACTGCCGCCATCGTGGTGGACATCTCCCTGCCGCCGGCCTCGAGCGCGAACCTGGCGTAGCCGACGAGCGGCGGCACCGGCAGCGGCGCGGACTCGCGCCGGCGCGCCGGCAGGTAGCCGCCAAGCGCTTCACGGCGCTGGTGCAGGTACTTCAGCTCGCGGCTGTCGGCGGCGGGCTTGTAGAAGCGCACGCCTTCCACGTCGGCGTCGCTCAGCGGCAGGTGGAAGCGGTCGCGGAAGGCCTTCAGCGCATCGAGCTCCAGCTTCTTCGCCTGGTGCGCGGTCATGCGAGACTCGCCGGCGCCGCCCATGCCGTAGCCCTTCTTGGTCTTGGCGAGGATCACCGTCGGCCGTCCCTTGTGTGCCTTCGCGGCGGCGAACGCGGCGTAGAGCTTGCGGAAGTCGTGGCCGCCGCGCTTCAGCGCGTCGATCTCGTCGTCGGTCATGTGCGCGACCAGCGCGCCGAGCTCGGGGTCGCGACGGAAGAAGTTCTCCAGGTTGTAGGCGCCGTCCTTGGCGCCCAGCGTCTGGTACTGGCCGTCCACGGTGGCGGCAAAGCGCCGCAGCAGCGCATGCGTGACGTCGCGCGAAAAGAGGGCATCCCAATCCGAGCCCCACAGCACCTTGATGACATTCCAGCCCGCGCCCGCGTATAGCGCCTCGAGTTCCTGCACGATCTGGCCGTTGCCGCGCACCGGGCCGTCGAGGCGTTGCAGGTTGCAGTTGATGACGAAGGTGAGATTGTCCAGTCCTTCGCGCACCGGCAGCGTCAGCGCGCCCACCGATTCAGGCTCGTCCATCTCGCCGTCGCCGAACACGCCCCAGACATGGCGCCCCGAGGTGTCGGCGATGCCGCGGTGCTCCAGATACCGCATGAAGCGCGCCTGGTAGATCGCGCTGATCGGCCCCAGGCCCATCGAGCCGG
>CAZTDU010000022.1:0-30108 GCA_964612335.1 uncultured Enterobacteriaceae bacterium
CGCTGTCCGGCGGCATGAAGCGCCGCGTGCTGGTGGCGCAGGCGCTGGTGCACAAGCCGCCGGTGATCGTGCTCGACGAGCCGACGGCGGGCGTCGACGTCGAGCTGCGCGAGGGCCTGTGGAAGTTCATCTCGCGACTCAACCGCGACGGCCACACCATAGTCCTCACCACGCACTACCTCGAGGAGGCCGAGCAGCTGTGCACGCGCATTGCGATGCTGAAGTCGGGGCGCGTGGTGGCGCTCGATTCGACGCGCAACCTGCTGGCGACCTTCTCGGGCCTTTACCTCCGACTGCGGCTGGACGGGGAGTCGCTGCCGGCGGTGCTCGCCGACCGCGAGGTGGCGCACGAGCGCGACCGCTTCACGCTGCGGCTGCGCGACCACGCGGAGCTCGGCGAGGTGCTGCTGAAGCTGCGCGATGCCGGAATCGCGATCAAGGAGTTCGACCTGCAGCCGCCGGACCTGGACGAAGTGTTCAAGCGCGTCATGCAGAGGCAGTGAGGCGATGAGCGGATTCCCCACGCTGCTGCACAAGGAGCTGCTGCGATTCTGGAAGGTCGCGTTCCAGACCATCGCCGCGCCCGTGCTGACCGCGCTGCTGTACCTGCTGATATTCGCGCAGGCGCTCGGCGACAGCGCGCGCGTGTTCGGCGACATCCCGTACCGCACGTTCCTGCTTCCGGGCCTGGTGATGATGAGCGTGCTGCAGAACGCGTTCGCCAACAGCTCGTCGAGCTTCATCCAGTCGAAGGTCACCGGCAACCTGGTCTTCATCCTGCTGCCGCCGATCTCGCACGTGGAGTTCTTCTGGGCCTACGTGCTCGCATCGGTGCTGCGCGGCCTCGCGGTGGGCTGCGGCGTGCTGCTGCTCACGTCCTGGATGGTCGATCTGCACGTCGTCGCGCCGCTGTGGGCGCTCGCGTTCGCGCTGCTGGGTGCGGGCGTGCTGGGCGCACTCGGGCTGATCGCGGGGATCTGGGCCGACCGCTTCGACCAGCTCGCCGCCTTCCAGAACTTCTTCATCATGCCCGCGACCTTCCTGGCCGGCGTGTTCTACTCGGTCAAGGCACTGCCGCCATTCTGGCAGCAGCTTTCGCACCTGAACCCGTTCTTCTACATGATCGACGGCTTCCGCTTCGGCTTCTTCGGCGTCTCGGACGTGCCGCCGGGTATCAGCCTCGCGGTGACCGGGGTAAGCTTCGCGCTGCTGACGCTCGTGACCTTGCGTCTGCTGCGCTCGGGCTACAAGGTCAGGCACTGAATCGGCACACGGAAAAGACAAAGGCACAGGACCATGGTGACTCCGGAAAGCGTGAAGGCGGGAATCGAAGGCGGGCTCGCGTGCGAGCGCGTCGAGGTCAATGGCGACGGCCAGCATTTCGAGGCGCTCGTCGTATCGAGCGCGTTCGAGGGCAGGAGCCGCGTGCAGCGCCACCAGCTCGTCTATGCCGCGCTGGGCGAGCGCATGCGCGAGGAAATCCATGCGCTGTCGATGAGGACGCTGACGCCGGGGGAGCTTGCCGGGGGTGGATAAGCTGCGCATCACCGGCGGGCGCCCGCTCGAAGGCACGGTGCGCGTCTCGGGGGCGAAGAACGCCGCGCTGCCGGTGATGGCGGCGACGCTGCTCGCCTCCGGCGTGCATCGCTTGCGCAACGTGCCCAGGCTGCGCGACACGCAGACCTTCTGCCGCGTGCTCGAGACGCTTGGCGCCGTCACGTCGCGCGAAGGCGACGATCTCGCCATCGACACGCGGGGCGTGCGCAAGTTCGAGGCACCGTACGAACTGGTCAAGACCATGCGCGCGAGCATCTACGTGCTCGCGCCGCTGCTCGCGCGCTTCGGCGAAGCGCGCGTGTCGCTGCCGGGAGGATGCGCGTGGGGACCACGCCCGGTGAACCTGCACCTCGCGGGGCTGCAGGCGATGGGTGCGAAGCTGGAGATAGAGCACGGCTATATCGTTGGCCGCGGCGTCCGGTTGCGCGGCGCGACCTTCGGCTTCGACGTCGTTTCAGTCGGCGCCACGGTGCAGCTGATGCTGGCTGCGGTGCTGGCCGAGGGCACGACCGTGCTCGAAAACGTGGCGCTGGAACCCGACGTGACGGCGCTGGGTGAGGTGCTGGTCCGCTGCGGCGCGCGCATCGAGGGGCTCGGTTCGCGACGCCTGGTCATCGACGGCGTCAGCACGCTGCGTCCGATCGATGCGTCGATCATCCCCGACCGCATCGAGGCGGCGACCTTCGCCGCAGCCGCCGCCATGACCGGTGGCAAGGTGCGGCTCGAAGGCGTGGTCATCGACCACTTCGAGGCGGCGCTGCGCAAGCTCGAGGACGCCGGCTGCACCATCGGCAGGGAGCCCGACGCGGTGTCGGTCGCCGCGCCGCGGCGTCCGCAGGCAGTGGACGTCGTGACGCAGCCCTTCCCGGGCTTCCCCACCGACATGCAGGCACAGATGATCGCGGTAAGCGCCGTCGCCTCCGGCACCAGCGTGATCGAGGATACGATCTACGTCGACCGCTTCACTCACGTGCCCGAGCTCGCGCGCCTCGGTGCCGATATCGAGTTGAAGGGGAACGTCGCCGTGGTGCGGGGCGTAGACGGCCTGTCCGGCGCGCCGGTCATGGCGACCGACCTGCGCGCTTCCGCGAGCCTGGTCATGGCGGCACTCGCCGCGCGGGGCGAGACGGTGATTGACCGCATCTATCACCTGGACCGTGGCTACGAGGCGCTCGAGACCAAGCTCGCAGGCCTTGGCGCGCGCGTGGAGCGGATCGCATGAGCGGCATCGTCATCGCGCTGTCCAAGGGAAGGATCCTGGACGAGGCGGCGCCAATGCTCGCACGTGCCGGCGTCGCGCCCGTGGAGGACCTGGGCGCGACGCGCAGGCTCGTCATCGGCACACAGCGCCGCGACGTGCAACTGATCGTCGTGCGTGCGTCGGATGCGCCCACCTACGTGCAGCACGGCGCGGCGGACCTTGGCATCGCCGGCCGGGACGTGCTGGTGGAGCACGGTGGCGCCGGCCTGTACCAGCCGCTGGACCTCGGCATCGCGCGCTGCCGGATGGTGGTCGCGGCGCGAAAGGGCTTCGACTACGCCGCGGCGGTGCGCCAGGGCGCGCGGCTGCGCGTGGCGACCAAGTACGTGCAGACGACGCGCGAGCATTTTTCCGCCAAGGGCGTCCATGTCGACCTGATCCGGCTGTACGGATCGATGGAGCTGGCGCCGATCGTCGGACTGGCGGATGCCATCGTCGACCTGGTGGCCACCGGCAGGACGCTGCACGACAACGGGCTGGTGGTGGTCGAGGACATCATGCAGGTGTCCGCGCGGCTGATCGTCAACCAGGCGTCGCTGAAGATGAAGCGCGCGCTGCTGCAGCCGGTGATCGAGGCGTTTGCGGGCCTCGCCGCGAGGCGCGCATGAAGCTGCGACGCCTGTCGACAAGCGATGCGGATTTCCGCGAGCGCCTGGCGGAACTGACGCACTACGAGGCCGCGCTCGACCCGGCGATCGACGCGGCGGCGCGCGCGATCATCGCCGACGTGCGCGCGCAGGGCGACGCGGCGGTGCTCGCGTACACCCGGCGCTTCGATCGCGTGGACGCGGCGTCGATGACCGAGCTGGAACTGGCGCCGGAATCGCTGCAGGCGGCGCTCGAAGGGCTGGCGCCGGCGCGCCGCGCCGCGCTGGAGGAGGCCGCTGCGCGGGTGCGGCGCTTCCACCAGCGCCAGGCCGCGGAGTCGTGGACGTACAAGGAGAGCGACGGTACCGAGCTCGGGCAGCGGGTCACGCCGCTGGACCGGGTCGGCGTCTACGTGCCTGGCGGCAGGGCTGCCTATCCTTCCAGCGTGCTGATGAACGTGATCCCGGCCAGGGTCGCTGGCGTGCGCGAGGTGGTCATGGTCTGCCCGACTCCTGACGGCGTGCGCAATCCGCTGGTGCTCGCGGCGGCGGCGATCGCCGGCGCGGACCGCGTCGTTGCCATCGGCGGCGCGCAGGCCGTGGCGGCGCTCGCCTACGGCACCGCGAGCATCGCGCGCGTGGACAAGATCGTCGGGCCCGGCAACGCCTACGTCGCGGCGGCGAAGCGCCAGGTGTTCGGCGAGGTCGGCATCGACATGATCGCCGGGCCGTCCGAGATCCTCGTCATCTGCGACGGCCGCACGCCCGCGGACTGGATCGCGATGGACCTCTTTTCCCAGGCCGAGCATGACGAACTGGCGCAGTCGATCCTGCTGTGCCCGGACGCGGCGTACCTGGACGAAGTCGAGGCGAGCATCGCGCGGCAACTGCCGCAGATGCCGCGCCGCGACATCATCGCCGCCTCGCTCCAGGGGCGCGGCGCGCTGGTACTGGCGCGCGACCTTTCGCAAGCCTGCGAGATCGCCAACTACATCGCGCCCGAGCACCTCGAGCTGTCGGTCGAGGAGCCGGACCGCTGGCTGCCGCTGTTGCGGCACGCCGGCGCGATCTTCCTGGGGCGCTACAGCTCGGAAGCGGTGGGCGACTACTGTGCCGGTCCGAACCACGTGCTTCCTACTTCCGGCACGGCGCGCTTCTCCTCGCCGCTCGGCGTCTATGACTTCCAGAAGCGGACCAGCATCATCAACGTGTCGCGCGAAGGTGCGCGCACGCTGGGGCGCGTCGCCGCCGTGCTGGCCGAGGGCGAAGGCCTCGACGCGCACGCGAAATCGGCGGAGTACAGGCTATGAACATCGCGCAGAAGGTGATCCGGCCGGAGGTCCAGGCCATGCACGCGTATCCGGTGTCGGATGCCGCGGGCCTGGTGAAGCTGGACGTCATGGAAAGCCCCTACCGCCTGCCCGACTGGCTGGCGAAGGAAGTCGGCGAGATCGTCTCGGGGCTCGCGCTCAACCGCTATCCGGTGCCCAGCGCGGAGAAGCTGCGCGCACTGATCCGCGACATCATGCAGGTGCCG
Source organism: uncultured Enterobacteriaceae bacterium (assembly GCA_964612335.1). Lineage (GTDB taxonomy): Bacteria > Pseudomonadota > Gammaproteobacteria > Burkholderiales > SG8-39 > CAZTDU01. The sequence continues at coordinate 4,943 of CAZTDU010000022.1, forward strand.
GCGGGGTGCGACGTGCTGCTGGGCAATGGCTCGGACGAGTGCATCCAGTACGTCACCGCGGCGCTGGCGCGCGAGGGCGCGGTGGTGATGGCGCCGGCGCCCTCGTTCGCCATGTTCCAGATGCACGCGCTCTTCTACCGGCTGCGCTTTGCCGGTGTCGCGTTGCGCGAGGATTTCTCGCTTGACACCGACGCGTTCCTCGCCGCGATGGCGACGGAGCAGCCGGCGCTGGTCTGGATTGCGTATCCGAACAACCCCACGGGAAACGCGTTTCCGGTCGCAGACATCGAGCGCATCGTGCGCGCCGCGCCCGGCCTCGTGGTGATCGACGAGGCCTACCAGCCCTTCGCCGGGGCGACGTTCATGCCGCGGCTCGCCGAGTTCGAGAACCTGGCGGTGATGCGCACGGTGTCGAAGATCAGCATGGCGGGCGTGCGCCTTGGCTACATCTGCGCCGGCAGCGAGTGGATCGACGCCTTCAACAAGACACGCTCGCCGTTCAACATCAATGTCATGACCGAGGCCGTGGCGATCAAGCTGCTGGAGAACAAGCACGTTCTCGACGAGCAGGCGGCGAAGGTGCTGGCCGAGCGCGAGCCGCTGCGCGCGGCGCTCGGCGCCCTGTCGGGCCTGCGCGTCTATCCGTCGGCGGCGAACTTCGTGCTGGTGCGGGTCGAGGGCGGCAAGGGCGCGGGAACGCGCGTGTTCGAGCGCATGCGTGCGGCAGGCGTGCTGGTGAAGGATTTCTCGGGCGGCCATCCGCTGATGGAGAATTGCCTGCGGCTCACCATAGGCACGCCGGCGGAGAACCGTGCGATGATCGAGGCGATGAGAAAGGCACTGCAGCCATGACCCGCACCGCGGAAGTCGTCCGCAACACGAAGGAAACGCAGATCCGCGTGCGCGTGAACCTGGACGGCACCGGGGTGGCGAAGCTCGCCACGGGGATCCCTTTCCTCGAGCACATGCTCGACCAGGTGGCCCGCCACGGCATGATCGACCTCGACATCGATGCGAAAGGCGACCTGCACATCGATGCCCACCATACCGTCGAGGACATCGGCATCACGCTGGGCCAGGCGGTGGCGAAAGCGGCAGGCGACAAGGCCGGCATCCGCCGCTACGGCCACGCCTATGTGCCGCTGGACGAGGCGCTGTCGCGCGTGGTCGTCGACCTCTCCGGCCGGCCCGGCCTCGAGTACGGCGTGACGTACACGCGCGCGCTGATCGGCGAGTTCGACGTCGACCTGGTGCACGAGTTCTTCCAGGGCTTCGTCAACCATGCGCTGGTCACGCTGCACATCGACAACCTGCGCGGCGACAATGCGCACCACCAGTGCGAGACCGTATTCAAGGCCTTTGCGCGCGCGCTGCGCATGGCGCTCGAGCGCGACGCCGCCGCCGGCGGCGCGATTCCGTCGACCAAGGGATCCCTCTAGGCCGCTTCCGGTCCCGCGATGCGCATCGCTGTCGTCGACTATGGCATGGGCAACCTGCGCTCGGTTTCCAAGGCGCTGGAGCACGTCGCGCCCGGGGCGCAGGTGCTGGTGACTGCCGACCCGGCCGCGATCCATGCCGCCGACAGGGTCGTGGTGCCCGGCCAGGGCGCGCTTCCCGACTGCATGCGCAGCCTCCAGGCGAGCGGCGCGCGCGACGCGGTGCTCGAGGCCGCGCGCGAGCGGCCCTTTCTCGGCATCTGCGTCGGCATGCAGATGCTGTTCGAGCGGGGCGAGGAAGGCGATGCGGCGGGACTGGGCCTGCTGCAGGGCGACGTGCCGCGCTTTCCGGCGGCGGCGATGCACGCGGCGGACGGTACGCGGCTGAAAATACCGCACATGGGATGGAACCAGGTGAAGCCATGCCGGTCGCATGCACTATGGGCTGGAATCGAACCGGGCGAGCGCTTCTATTTCGTGCACAGCTATTTTCCGCGACCGCGTGACGAGGCTGACATGGCGGCAACCTGCACGTATGGAATTTCCTTTACCTGCGCGGTTGCGCGGGATAACCTCTTTGCCGTACAGTTCCACCCGGAAAAAAGCCAAAGCGCCGGACTGAAGCTCCTCTCCAACTTCGTTCACTGGCAACCCTGATTCACCTGTCCACGCCGCCGGCTCGCGGTTCATGTTGATCATTCCCGCAATCGACCTCAAGGATGGCCGCTGCGTCCGCCTGCAGCAGGGCCGCATGGACAAGGCCACGGTTTTTTCCGAGGATCCGGTTGCCATGGCGCGTCACTGGGCCGAGCAGGGCGCGCGGCGCCTGCACATCGTCGACCTGAACGGCGCGATTGCCGGGCATCCCAAGAACGAGAAGGTGATCCGCGAGATGATCAAGGCGGTGGGCGAGAAGCTGCCGATCCAGATCGGCGGCGGCATTCGCGACCTCGACACCATCGAGAGCTACATCGACGCGGGCGTGGCCTACGTCATCATCGGCACCGCCGCGGTGAAGAACCCCGGCTTCCTGCAGGACGCCTGCTACGCGTTCACCGGCCATATCATCGCCGGCCTGGACGCGAAGGACGGCAAGGTTGCGGTCGAGGGCTGGTCGAAGCTGACAGGCCACGACGTCGTCGATCTCGCGAGGAAGTTCGAGGACTACGGCACCGAGGCGCTGATCTACACCGACATCGGGCGCGACGGCATGATGACCGGCGTCAACATCGAGGCGACCTACAACCTCGCCACGCAGATCAAGATTCCGGTGATCGCCTCGGGCGGTCTGAACAGCGTCAAGGACGTCGAGGCGATCTGCAAGAAGCTGGTGCCCGAGGGGATTGTCGGCGCGATCGCCGGCCGCGCGCTCTACGAGGGCACGCTGGATTTCAGGAAGGCGCAGGCAGCGGCGGACAAGGCCGTCGGCAAGGCCTGAGCGGCACATGCTCGCCAAGCGGGTGATTCCGTGCCTGGACGTCACCGCCGGTCGGGTCGTCAAGGGCGTCAACTTCGTCGAGCTGCGCGATGCCGGCGACCCGGTCGAGATCGCAGCGCGCTATGACGGTGAAGGTGCCGATGAGCTTACGTTCCTCGACATCACCGCGAGTTCGGACGAACGGGACATCATCCTGCACATCATCGAGGCGGTTGCCGCGCGCGTGTTCATTCCGCTCACGGTTGGCGGCGGCGTTCGCAAGGTCGAGGATGTGCGCCGCCTGCTGAACGCCGGCGCGGACAAGGTGTCCATGAACACCGCGGCGGTGCAGAACCCGGAGCTGGTGCGCGCCGCGGCGGACAAGGTAGGCCGCCAGTGCATCGTCGTCGCAGTGGATGCGAAGCGAAACCCGGCCGGGGGCTGGGAGGTCTATACACATGGCGGGCGCAGGCCCACCGGACTGGACGCGATCGACTGGGTGCGCCGCATGGACGAGGCCGGCGCCGGCGAGATCCTGCTCACCAGCATGGACCGCGACGGAACGAAGATCGGCTTCGACCTCGAGCTCACGCGCGCGGTAAGCGACGCGGTGGGAATCCCGGTGGTAGCCTCGGGCGGCGTGGGCGCGCTCGAGCACCTCGCCGATGGCATCCTCAAGGGGGGCGCCGACGCGGTGCTGGCGGCGAGCATCTTCCACTTCGGCGAGTTCAGCGTGCGCGAGGTGAAGGAGCACATGCGCGCGCGCGGCATAGAGGTGCGCCTGTGACCGAGTGGTTCGACGAGGTGCGCTGGGACGACAGGGGCCTGGTCGCCGCGATCGCGCAGGACGCTTCCAGCGGCCGCGTGCTCACGGTCGCGTGGATGAACCGCGAGGCGCTCGTCGAGACCGTCAGGCGCGGCGAGGCGGTGTACTGGTCGCGCTCGCGGGCAAAGCTCTGGCACAAGGGCGAAGAGTCAGGATACGTGCAGAAGATCGTCGAAGTGCGGCTGGACTGCGACGCGGACGCGATACTGCTGAAGGTCGAGTCGGTAGGCGGCATCGCCTGCCACACCGGCCGCGAGAGCTGTTTCTTCCGCAAGCTCGAGGATGGGCGCTGGATCGGCACCGACCCGGTCCTGAAGGATCCGAAGGAGATCTACCGAAAATGAGCCAGACCATGAAACCCGGCCTGACCGACACGCTGGAACGGCTTGCCGAGACGCTGGAAGCGAGGCGCAGCGGGGATCCCGAGACGTCCTACGTCGCACGCCTGTTCGCCGGCGGCGAGGACGCGATCCTGAAGAAGATCGGCGAGGAGGCGACCGAGACCATCCTCGCCGCCAAGTCCGGCCGGCAGCTGGACATCGTGCGCGAAACCGCCGACCTGTGGTTCCACTGCCTCGTGCTGCTCGCGCACCACGGACTCGGCCCGGTGGACGTGCTCGCCGAACTGCGCCGGCGCGAGGGCATTTCGGGCATCGACGAGAAGGCCGCGCGCAAGGCCAAGGCGCGCGACGGAGGGAAGTAGGCATGCAGGACTGCATTTTCTGCAGGATCGTGCGCGGCGAGATCCCCGCGACCCGGGTCTACGAGGATGAAGACATTCTCGTCTTCCCCGACATCCACCCGCAGGCGCCGGTGCACCTGCTGGTGATCCCGAAGGCCCATATCGCGACCCTTTACGACGCCGCCCCGGCGCACGAAAAGGCGTTCGGCCGCATGCTGTCGATGGCGGGGGAACTCGCGCGCCGTCACGGCGCCGCGGATGGCTTTCGCACCATCATCAACACCGGAAAGGTGGGCCATCAGGAGGTGTATCATGTTCATATGCACGTCCTGGGCGGGCCATATCCCCTGGGAAGGATGCTTTCACGCAAGGCGGAAGGAGGTTGACATGGGTGCGTTCAGTATCTGGCACTGGCTGATCGTCCTGGTCATCGTGATGCTGGTATTCGGCACCAAGAAACTTCGCAACATGGGTGCCGACCTCGGCGGCGCGGTGCGGGGCTTCAAGGACGGCATGCGCGAGGGCGGCGACAAGGCCGAAGGCGCGCAGCAGCAGGTCTCCGGCAAGACGATCGAGGGCGAGGTCAAGTCGAAGACCGAGTCAAAGGCCTGATCGCTCCGAACCAGCAACCGGAAGGGCGCTCCGCGTGAGCGCCCTTTGCTTCTGAGTCACGCATGTTCGATATCGGCTTCTCCGAACTGATGCTGATCGGCCTGGTCGCGTTGATCGTGATCGGGCCGGAACGGCTGCCACGCGTCGCGCGCACGGTCGGGCATCTGGTCGGACGGCTTCAGCGCTACGTGTCCGACGTCAAGGCGGACATCAACCGCGAGGTCGAGCTCGAGGAACTGAAGAAAATGCGCGACTCCGTGCAGGAGGCGGCCACCAGCATCGAGTCCTCCGTGCACGCCGGACTCTCGACCGCGGAAAGCGAGCTGAACACCGCCGCGGCGGCCGCTACCGGCGACCCGACGCCGACGGGCGACGCGGCCACGGCACCGCAGCCGGCTCCTGACCCCGCGCTGTCCGGGCCCGCCAGGCAGCCGTGAGCACGCAGGACACCTTCGTTTCGCACCTTGTCGAACTGCGCGAGCGCGTGGTGCGCGCGCTGGCCGCGGTGGTGGTGGTGTTTGCCGTGCTTTTCGCCTGGCCGGGCGCGGCCGCGATCTACGACTTTCTCGCGCAGCCGCTGATGCTCGCGCTTCCCGAGGGCGCGAAGATGATCGCCACCGGCGTCATCACGCCGTTCATGGTGCCGATGAAGGTTACCGCGCTGGTGGCGTTCCTGGTCGCGCTGCCGGTGGTGCTGTACCAGGCCTGGGCATTCGTCGCGCCCGGCCTCTACGAACACGAAAAGAAGCTCGCCCTGCCCATCGTCGTCGCCAGTTCGGTGCTGTTCCTGGTCGGCGTGGCGTTCTGCTACTACTTCGTGTTCGGTACGGTGTTCCGCTTCATCAACGACTTTGCGCCCAAGTCGATCACGCCCGCGCCGGACATCGAGGCCTACTTCAGCTTCGTCATCACCATGTTCCTCGCGTTCGGCGTGACCTTCGAGATACCCATCGTCGTCATCCTGCTGGTCCGCGCGGGTGCGGTGAGCATTGAGAAGCTGCGCGAGGCGCGCCCCTACGTGATCGTCGGCTCGTTCATCGTCGCCGCGGTCGTCACGCCGCCGGACGTGATCTCGCAGTTCATGCTGGCGGTGCCGATGTGCCTGCTCTACGAGGCGGGAATGCTGGTCGCGAGAATGATCGGCAGGCGTTCGGAGGGTGAATCGGACTACAAGCCGATGTCGGACGCCGAGGCCGAGCGGGAACTGGACCGCTAGCGGTTATTCCTGCCTCGTCTGCGGCTTCGGCCGCCGGCCCACGGTCACCGTCAGTTCGATGTCGTTGCCCTTGCGCCTGAGCTTCATGCGCGCGGGATTTCCCGGCTGCAGCGCGGCCACCGTATCGAGCAGCGTGCGGCTGTCCACCGGGCGCCCCTCGATTTCCAGCAGCACGTCGCCGGGCTTCACGCCGGCCTTGTCCGCGGGGCCGTTCCTCAGCACGCCGGCGATCACCGCGCCGCGCGCATCGGGCAGCTTGAACGACTCGGCGAGCGCAGGGGTCACTTCATGCGCCTCGATGCCGATCCAGCCGCGCGTCACCGTCCCCGACTTGACGATCTGGTCCAGCACCATCCGCGCCGTCGACACCGGAATCGCGAAGCCGATCCCCATCGAGCCGCCTGAGCGGGAGTAGATGGCGGTGTTGATGCCGATGAGGTCGCCGCGGGCATCCACCAGCGCGCCGCCGGAATTGCCCGGGTTGATCGCCGCGTCGGTCTGCACGAAGTTCTCGAAGGTGTTGATGCCCAGGCCGCTGCGGCCCAGCGCCGACACGATCCCGGCCGTGACCGTCTGGCCGACGCCGAAGGGATTGCCGATCGCCAGCACCACGTCGCCGACACGCAGCGCGTCCGCGGCGGCGAACGCGATCGCCGGCAGGCCCTCGGCGCTGACGCGCAGGATCGCGAGGTCGGTCTCGGGATCGGCGCCAACGACCCTCGCGAGCAGCTTCCTGCCATCCGAGAGTGCGACCTCGATCTCGTCGGCGGCTTCGACGACGTGGTTGTTGGTGATGATGTATCCAGCCGGGCTGACGATGACGCCTGAGCCCAGGCTGGTCGCGCGCTGCAGGTCGTCGCCGAACTGGTCGCCGAAGAAGCGCCGGAATATCGGATCGTTGAACAACGGATTGGTCTGCGTGCGCACTTCCTTCGATGTCTGGATGTTCACCACCGAAGGCATCGCCTTCTGCACTGCGTCGTGGAAGGTGTCGGTGCGTGCGGCCGGCGCCGCAGGCACGGGCGGTGGCGGCACGGCGACCTGGCGCACGATGGTCACCGGCGCGGCCTGCGTCTGGTCGGCGCGCATCCGGTCGGGCAGCCATTCCGGCTTCAGCGTGGAGACGACGAAGAGCGCGGCGACGCAGATGGTGGCGGTCTGCGCGAAAACCAGCCAGAGGCGATGCAGCATGCGTCGAGAATAGCGCAGAACGCTGCGCGCAGCGGTCCGTGGCGACTGTGGGTCGATCGCGCAAGCGCGTGTAAATCCTTTTTGTTTCATATGCTTGCAGCAAGAATCGTGGACTTTCGCGAAGCGGGTCGGTATAATCGCGCGCTTCCCCCGATTCCCTCGATCCTCCTTCCCCATGAGCGAACAAAAAGTGGACAAGACGCGGCGCAACCTCATCGTCGCGACCTCGGTAGTGGGCGGTGCCGCGAGCGTCGGCGCAGCGGTGCCGTTCGCCGCGAGCTGGCTGCCCTCCGAACGGGCGAAGGCCGCTGGCGCCCCGGTCGAAGTCGACATTGCGTCGATGGCGCCGGGCGAACTGAAGGTGGTCGAATGGCGCGGCAAGCCGGTCTGGATCCTGAAGCGCACCAAGGAGATGGTCGACTCGCTGAAGGCGGTCGCGGCGAAACTGTCCGACCCGGCCTCCAGCGCCTCGGCGCAGCCCGAGTATGCGAAGAACGAGGCCCGCGCGCTGAAGGCCGACGTCATGGTGATGGAGGGCGTCTGCACGCACCTGGGCTGCTCGCCGCAGATCAAGACCGTGGAAACGAAGGGCGAGATGGGGGCGGACTGGGAGGGCGGCTTCTACTGCCCCTGCCATGGCTCCAAGTTCGACTACGCCGGCCGCGTGTTCAAGGGGGCGCCGGCGCCGCTGAACCTGCCGGTGCCGCCGCACGTATACCTGTCCGAGGGTACCTTGCTGATCGGCGAAGACAAGAAGGGGGCGTGAGCACATGAACCGCCTCCTGACTGCCGCATGGGACTGGTTCGACGCGAGGATGCCCTCGGTCGGCGAAGAATGGCGCAAGCACGCCTCGGAGTACTACGCGCCCAAGAACTTCAACTTCTGGTACTACTTCGGCGCGCTGTCGATCCTGGTGCTGGTGATCCAGATCGTCACCGGCATCTTCCTCACCATGAACTACAAGCCGGACGCAGCGCTGGCCTTCGGCTCGGTCGAGTACATCATGCGTGACGTGCCGGGCGGCTGGATCATCCGTTACATGCACTCGACCGGCGCGTCGATGTTCTTCGTCGTCGTCTACCTGCACATGTTCCGCGCCATGCTGTATGGCTCGTACAAGTCGCCGCGCGAGCTGGTGTGGATCTTCGGCGTGCTGCTGTACCTGACGCTGATGGCCGAGGCGTTCATGGGCTACCTGCTGCCCTGGGGCCAGATGTCCTATTGGGGCGCGCAGGTGATCGTGAACCTCTTCGCCACGGTACCCGTCATCGGGCCGGACCTCGCTGTCTGGATCCGCGGCGACTACGTGGTGTCCGATGCGACGCTGAACCGCTTCTTTGCGCTGCACGTGATCGCGCTGCCGCTGGCGATCCTGGGACTGGTGGCCGCGCACATCCTCGCGCTGCACGACGTCGGCTCGAACAACCCGGACGGCGTCGAGATCAAGAAGCACAAGGACGCCAACGGCAAGCCGCTCGACGGCATTCCCTTCCATCCGTATTACACGGTGAAGGACATCGCCGGGGCGATGCTGTTCCTGTTCATCTTCGCGTTCGTCATGTTCTTCGTGCCGGAGATGGGCGGGTACTTCCTCGAGTACAACAACTTCATACCCGCGGACCCGCTGAAGACCCCCGCGCACATCGCGCCGGTGTGGTACTTCACGCCCTACTACTCGGTGCTGCGCGCCGTGCCGCCGCTGTTCAATTCGCAGTTCCCGGGGGTGGCGCTGTTCGGGCTGGCGACGATTATCCTGTTCTTCCTGCCGTGGCTCGACCGCAGCCCGGTGAAGTCGATCCGCTACCGCGGCACGCTGTACAAGTCCTGGCTCGCGGCGTTCGTCGTCGTCTTCCTGATCCTCGGCTACCTGGGGACCAAGGACACGGCCGTTTGGGGGCAGATCCCGTTCGATGCGTTCTTCCTCGACACGCGCGACGTGGCGACCTGGGTGGCGCGCGTGTGCACCGTGGTCTACTTCCTCTTCTTCATCCTGATGCCCTGGTATACGGCGAAGGACAAGACCCTTCCGGTCCCCGACCGCGTGACGATGTGAGGACGAACAACATGAAAAAGCTCCTCGTCGCAGTCCTCTTCGCCCCGCTCGCCGCGCTGCTTGGCTCGCCGCTGGCGAACGCCGCAGCCGGTGGCTATCCGCTCGACCCGTCGCCGCACAAGCCCAGTGACCTCGTCAGCCTGCAGTCCGGCGCGCGCACTTTCGTCAACTACTGCCTCAACTGCCATGGCGCGCAGTACATGCGCTACAACCGCCTGCAGGACATCGGCCTCACCGAGACGCAGATCAAGGACAGCCTGATGTTCACCGGCGACAAGGTGGGCGACACGATGAAGGTCGCCATGAGCGTCAAGGACGGCAAAGCATGGTTCGGCGTGCCGCCGCCGGACCTTTCGGTGATCGCGCGCTCGCGCGGCGCCGACTGGCTCTACACCTACATGCGCACCTTCTACCGCGACCCGGCTACGGCCAGCGGCTGGAACAACGCCGTGTTCCCCAATGTCGCCATGCCGCACGCGCTGTGGACGCTGCAGGGCGAGCTGGGCCTGGAGATGGTGAAGGCGAAGGACCTGGCCGGCCACGAGACGGTGCAGTACAAGTGGACGCAGATTTCCGAGGGCAGGCTCAGCCCGGTGCAGTACGACACCGTGGTGCGCGACCTCGTGAACTTCCTCGTCTATGTGGGCGAGCCGGCGGCGCAATCGCGCAAGATGATCGGCGTCTGGGTGCTGTTCGTGATCGGCATCCTGTTCACCCTTTCCTACGCCATGAAGAAGGCATTTTGGAAGGACGTGCACTAATCTGGATCGGCTTTTCGGTCCAAGTCCGGGCGGCTCGACCGCCCGGTTTCATCTCAGCCCCAGGTAAACAGCCATGATGCAACTGTATTCGGGTACCACCTGCCCCTTCAGCCACCGCTGCCGCTTCGTCCTCTACGAGAAGGGCATGGACTTCCAGGTCATCGACGTCGACCTCTACAACAAGCCCGAGGACATCGCGGTGATGAACCCGTACAACCGGCTGCCGGTGCTGGTGGAGCGGGACCTCGTGCTCTACGAGTCGAACATCATCAACGAGTACATCGACGAGCGATTCCCGCACCCGCAGCTGATGCCCGCCGATCCGGTGCAGCGCGCCCGCGCGAGGCTGATGCTGTTCAACCTCGAGATCGAGCTTTTCTCCCAGATCGATGCGCTCGAATCCGGCAAGGAAAAGCAGGTCGACAAGGCGCGCCAGCAGGTCACCGACCGCCTGATCGAGTTCTCGCCCATCTTCACGCGCACCAAGCACATGCTGGGCGACGACTTCACCATGCTCGACGTGGCGATCGCGCCGCTCCTGTGGCGGCTGGACCATTACGGCATCAAGCTTGGCAAGCCCGCGGCGCCGCTGATGAAGTACGCCGAGCGCATCTTCTCGCGCCCTGCCTTCATCGAGGCGCTCACCGCTTCCGAAAAGGTGATGCGCAAGTGAGGAGCAGGGGGGCCGGGCCCCTTCCGGCAAGATCCTTCGGGGCCCTCCCGGCCCCCCCGCACCCCCCGAAGCCCTCGCGCTATCAGAGGCCATGAGTACTTCAGAGCTCTCCACCAAGCCGTACCTGCTGCGCGCGCTGTACGAATGGTGCGTGGACAACGGCTATACGCCGCACCTCGCGGTCAAGGTGGATTCGCGCTCGCAGGTGCCGCAGGAGTACGTGAAGAACGGCGAGATCACGCTGAACGTGGCGCCCACGGCGGTGCACAAGCTGCAGATGGGGAACGAAGTGGTCGAGTTCTCCGCGCGCTTCGCCGGCGTGGCGCGGCAGATCTCGGTGCCGGTGGCGAACGTGTACGCGATCTACGCGCGCGAAACCGGGCACGGCATGACGTTCGAGGTGGAAGGTCCCAAGTCCGACCTGCAGGCGACGGCCGAGGCCGAACCCAGGGCAATCGCGCCGCCCAAGGACACCCCGATCACCGCGCTGCCCGCGCCTGCCACAGCCACACCGCCGCCCGAGCCCACGAAGCCCACCGGCGGCAAGCCGCAACTTCGACGCGTCAAATAGCCTTCTCCCGGCGCCCGCTTGCGGGTGAGGGGCAGGGGTGAGGGCAGGTGCTCCACCCGGGCGACTACAATCCCATCCGTGCCGGCTTAGCTCAGTTGGTAGAGCAGCGGTTTTGTAAACCGAAGGTCGCGGGTTCGATCCCTGCAGCCGGCACCACGTCCTAAGCGTGCAGCACGCGCAGGATGTCGAGGCCGTAGGTTTCGAGCTTCTTCGCGCCCACGCCGCTGATTCCCCCCAGCGCCTCCAGGTCGTTCGGCATGCGCTGCGCCATTTCGGCGAGCGAAGCGTCGTGGAAGACGACGTAGGCGGGAAGGCCGTGCTCCTTCGCCACGCCGGCGCGCCAGGCCTTCAGCGCGGCGAAGCGCGCCTGTGCGGCCGCGTCCAGATGGGCGGCTGCGGGCTTGGCCCCCGCCGCGCCGCCACGCGATCGCGTGCGGCCCGCCGGGGACGCCGCGGCGACCCGCAGCCGCAGTTGCACCTCGCCCTTCAGTACCGCGCGAGCGCCGGCCCCCAGCGCGAGCGTGCCGAACTCGCCCTCGGCGGAGACGTAGCCCAGCGCGATGAGCTGGCGCAGCACGCTGCGCCACTGCGCTTCCGACAGATCGGCGCCGATGCCGAAGGTGGAGAGCGCCTGGTGGCCGAACTGCTCGACCTTCGGCGTGAGCCTGCCGCGCAACACGTCGATCAGGTGAACGGCGCCGAAGCGCTGTCCGCGCCGCTCATGGAATCGGTAGATGCCGGACAGCGCCTTCTGTGCCGCCTCGGTTGCGTCCCAGGTGGCGGGCGGCGCGACGCAGTTGTCGCAGTTGCCGCAGGGGCGGCTCGCCTCGCCGAAGTAGGCGAGCAGGCGCACGCGCCGGCAGTCGTGCGCCTCGCACAGCGCCAGCAGCGCATCGAGCTTGGCGCGCTGCACGCGCTTGAACTCGTCTGCTGCAGGGCCCTCGTCGATCATGCGCCGCTGGTTGACGACGTCGGCAAGCCCGTAGGCCAGCCACGCGTCCGCCGGCATGCCGTCGCGCCCGGCGCGGCCGGTCTCCTGGTAGTAGCCCTCGATGTTCTTCGGCAGGTCGAGGTGCGCGACGAACCTCACGTCGGGCTTGTCGATGCCCATGCCGAAGGCGATCGTCGCCACCATCACCACGCCGTCCTCGGCGAGAAAGCGGTCCTGGTTGCGTTGCCGCGCCGCCGCGTCCATGCCGGCGTGGTAGGGCAGCGCGGAGATGCCCTCGCCAGAAAGCCAGGCCGCGGTTTCATCCACTTTCCTTCGCGTCTGGCAATAGACGATGCCGGCGTCGCCCGCATGCTCGCCGCGCAGGAATGCAATCAGCCGGGCGCGGGGATTGCCGTCCTTCTCGACGATGGCGTAGCGGATGTTCGGGCGGTCGAAGCTGGCGACGAAGGTCCGCGCGTCGCCGAGCTCGAGCCGCTCGACGATGTCGGCGCGCGTGTGCGCGTCGGCCGTTGCGGTGAGCGCGATGCGCGGCACCCCCGGGTAGCGCTCGTGCAGCACCGCGAGGCCAAGGTAGTCCTCGCGAAAGTCGTGGCCCCACTGGCTGACGCAATGCGCCTCGTCTATCGCGAACAGCGCCAGTTGCCCGCGCGCGTGCAGCGCATCGAGCTGCGCCAGGAAGCGCGGCGTGGTCACGCGCTCGGGCGCGGCGTAGACGAGGGTCAGCCGCGCCGCGTCCATCTCGCGCTCGACCTCGCGCGCGGCTTCGGCCGACAGCGTCGAATTCAGGAACGCGGCGTGCACGCCGGCTTCCTCCAGCGCACCCACCTGGTCGTGCATCAGCGCGATGAGCGGGCTCACCACCACGCTGACGCCGTGGCCGGCGCGCTGGCGCGCGATCGCCGGCACCTGGTAGCACAGGCTCTTGCCGCCGCCGGTTGGCATCAGCACCAGCGCGCTGCCGCTTGCCGAGACGTGCTCGACCACGTCAGCCTGCAGCCCGCGGAACGCCGCGTAGCCGAACACCTCGCGCAGGATGCGCAGGTGTGCTTGTGCGTCGTTGGTACTCATGCCGTATTGCCGCCGAGGCACAGCTCGCGCAGCCTGGCGCGCTCGTCGGGATCGATGCCCACGGGATCGAAGCGGTGCCGCTGGTGCAGCGCCAGCGCGTCCAGGGCCCGTGCGCGCAGGTCGGCGTCGGGCTGCACGCGGGCCAGCCACGCCGCATGCGTCTCGCCGGCGGCGCGAGCGCCGTGACGCGCCGCGATCGTCGCCTCGAGCGCATAGAACTCGGAATCCTCGCCCTGCCAGCGGCGCACGGCTTGCGCAGCGTTCCGCACCTGCGCCGCCGTGCTGCGCCGGCCCTTGACGATGCGCCATGCCAGCACCGCAAACAGCAGTGCCGCGAGTGCGTACCACCAGTCGCTCATGGGGGCGCCTTCGTCGCGCTGCGTCCAGCGGAATCCCGCCCAGCGCACGAGGTCCGCGAGCGGCTGCCACAGCGGTGCATCGCTCGCCTCCTCGGCGACCCAGGACGGCGGCGTGTGGTCGAGTTCGACCCAGCGCCCGTCCACCCATGCACGCGCCCAGGCATGCGCGTGGCGCGCGCGCACCACCCAGGCGTCTTCCAGGTTGCTGTACTCGGGCACGGCGAAGCCGGTGGCGTAGCGCGCGGGTACGCCGCCCGCGCGCATGAGCAGCACCGTGGCGGCAGCGAAGTACTCGCAATGCCCCGCGCGCGTGCGGGTGAGGAAGTCCGCCAGCGCGGTGGTGCCCGCGGGCACGGCTGACTCGCGGAAGGTCGAGTAGCTGAACTGTGCCAGGTGCGCGGCCACGCGCCGTGCCACCTCCGCCGCCGGCTGTCCGCGCAGGCCGAGCTCTCCCGCCAGCCGCTCCAGCAAGTCGCGCTCCGGCAGTGGCAGCGCCAGGTCGGCGGCGCTTGCAGGCGCATAGTGCACAAGCTCGGCGCCATAGGCCGCGTCGTAGCGGACCCAGGGCTCGGGCGCTTCGACCAGCACTGCGCCGAGTTCGCTGGCGCGCAGCGACGCGCCGGCCAAGCCGCTGACGTGCCCCGTTCCCGCGGGCAGCGGCAGCAGCACGCGGCCGGCCTCGGCTTTTGCCGATATGCGCACCGCCGCACGCGCCGCGCCGGGTGCGAGGCGAAAGCTTGCGCCATCGGCGTCGGCGTTGACCTGCGCCAGCGGCGCGTTGCGCGCCAGCCAGGTATTGCCGATGAAGGTATTGAAGCTCGAGCGATGCAGCAGTCGTATGCCGGCGTTGTCGCCGGGCGGCGCATGCACGCGCAGGAGTATCGCGTCGTGCTGCTTCAGGCGTCCGAGCGTGCCCATGTCCGTGCTGGCACGCGAGGGGTCGGTATCCTGGCGCAACTGCCATTCGGACACCCAGTCCTCGAGTGCCTCCTGCGCGCGCGACAGGCCAAGCTGCCCGGCGTAGCCGAGCGCCGCGGCGAGAATGAACAGCATGGCGGACGCGGCGACCGGGGCATGCGCCGGCCGGCGCGGAAACAACGCCCATGCGGCAAAGCCCAGCACCGCGAGGTAGTAGGTTTCGCCGCGCTGGTTCGCCATGCCGGCGGCGAGGAGGGACAGGGCAAGATACGCCGCGGAGACATCCACCAGCGGATCCGGCGTGCCGGGCTCGCGTGCCTTCAGCTTGCGCAGGTAACGGAACAGCGCCGACAGCCGGATGCGCCGCTCGCTCGAGGCGTACTGCGCGAGCAGGATCGGCGCCAGCACCAGCGGCAGGTACTGGAAGGCGGCAAGCACGCCGTGCGGAACGCCGCGGTTTGCCACCAGCACCGCGGCGAGCACGACGAAGGCGACGGTGCACAGGTCCGCGAGGCGGTGGTAGGAAGCCGGCTCCATGTCGAAGCGCAATTCCAGGCGGCGCATCAGTTCCGCCGCGATCGCCAGCGGCACCGCGAGCAGCAGGTTCGCGCTCTCCCACCCCCAGAACAGCAGCCCCGCGCCGACGATGAATGCGGGCATCGTCACGACAGCCTTGCCAGGCCGGCTTCGATCCGGCCGGGATGCAGCGCGAGCACGCGTGCCGGCAGCTCCGCGGGCTTGTCGTCGCAGACGAGCAGCGCGCGTACCTCCATGCCGCTGCCCGAGAGCGCCTCCAGCAGCTTCCTGCGCGCGTCGTCCCATCGCACCAGCACCAGGATCACGCTCGAGAGCGCGCCGCGTTGCGCCAGCACCGCCCGCGCGAGCGCGTCGAATTCGTTCGCGCGGCTCGGCGCGATGCCGGCGAGAATCTCGAGCATGTGCGAGGCATGCAGCTGGCCGCGCCCGGCGGTGTACGAGCGTACCTCGCCACCGACGAACAGCAGGTCCAGCAGGCATTCGAGCGTGTCTATGGTGTAGACGAAGGACGCCGCCAGCGCCACCGCGTCCTCGAACACCGCGTCCTCGCCCTGCGCGCGCGCGGTATCGAGCACCAGCGCGTGGCGCTCGAAGAACTCGTCCTGGTACTCCTTCACCACCGGCACGCCGACGCGCGCGAAGCTCTTCCAGTGCACGCGCTGCAGCGGATCGCCGGGCCGGTAGTCGCGCAGCGCGAGGAACTCTTCCGCTTCTCCCACCGAGGCGGCGAGTGTCACGCCGCCCTGCTGGAACTTGCGCTTGCCAGGTAGCGCCAGAGGCGGCAGCCGGTAGCGCCGGGGCAGCGCAATCACCTTCGCCGGCGCCGCAACGCGCGCGAGGCCCTTCACCAGCCCGAGCGGGTCGACGCGGCCCAGCGTGAAGCCGGCGAGCGACAATCGGCCGCGCCGCCGCGGCACCAGCGTGAGCTGCAGCGATTCGCTGCGTCCCGGCGGCAGCGGCGGCAGTGGCACCTCTGCTGGCGGTTCAGGCAGTTGCCGCTCGATGAACCAGCGCCAGCGGAAGTAGCCCGCCTTGCGGTCGAACCAGTTGCGGCGCTCCTCGCCTGGCTCGCGCGTCGCCAGCCAGTCGCGGTAGGCGGGTCGAGGATCGGCGAGGCGTTCCACCAGTGTCGCGCCCGCGATGGGCTTCGCGCCGGTGTTGGCGACCTCCACGCGGTAGGAAAACGGCTCCCCCGCGGTCACGTACTGCGGCAGCTCGCGCGATACGCGCACACGCGCGCGGAATGCCAGGCTTGCCAGCCACGCAAAGGCGAGAAGGCAGGCAAGGAACGCGAACGCACGGTACGTCACCGTCTGGTGCGTATCGACGCCCGCCACCGCCGCGGTGCCGCCGGCGGCCAGCACTACCCAGCCCGCGGGCGTCAGGCGCTCGCGCGCCCAGCGATCGACGGCGCTGAACAGCCGGATCGACGCGAATACGAATCTCTTCACGAAGGTACTTTTACGTCCTTCAGCAGTTCGGCGACGAGGCCCGCGGCGGTGGCGCCGGAGAACTTCGCCTGCGGATCGAGTACCAGGCGGTGCGCGATCACCGGCACCGCAAGCTCCTGCACGTGACCGGGCTTGACGAAGTCGTCGCCGTCGAACAGCGCCAGCGCCTTGGCGGTATGCGTCAGCGCGATCGACGCGCGCGGGCCGCAGCCCAGCGCCACCTGCGGCAGCGAGCGCGTGCGGCGCACCAGCTCGACGATGTAGTGCTTCAGCTCCTCGGCGATGCGCACGCGCCGCACGCGCGCCCTGAGCGCGTTCATCTCCTCGCGCGAAGCCACCGGCCTTGCCGCCGCCAGCGGGTGGCCGAGCTCCTGCGCGGTCAGCACCTCGACCTCGGTGTCGGTGTCGACGTAGCCCAGCGACATGCACAGCGCGAAGCGGTCCATCTGCGCCTCGGGTAGCGGGTAGGTGCCACGGAACTCGACCGGGTTCTGCGTCGCGATGACGAAGAAGAGCTCGTCCATCGCGTGCGTGCGGCCCTCGACCGTCACCTGCGCCTCGGCCATCACTTCCAGCAGCGCCGACTGCGTGCGCGGCGAGGCGCGGTTGACCTCGTCGGCGAGCAGGATCGACGTGAACACCGGGCCGGGCCGGAAGTCGAATTCCTGGGTCTTCTGACTGAACACCGACACGCCGAGGATGTCGGAGGGCAGCAGGTCGGGCGTGAATTGCACGCGCGAAAACTTCACCCCTAGCGAGGCGGCGAGCGCCTTGGCCAGCGTGGTCTTGCCGGTGCCGGGGTAGTCCTCGATCAGCACGTGGCCGCCGGAGGCGAACGCGGCGAGCAGCTTGCGCACCGAGGCGTGCTGGCCCCGCATCACCGCTTCGATGTTGCCGGCGATCCTGGCGAAGAGATCGCTGGCCTGCGCTGCGGTGAGGGATGCGTCCATGCCGCGAGCCCTCGCGGGCGGCTCAGGCTTCCTGTTCGGCCGCCTTGCGGCTGCGGATCGCGGCGGCGAATTCGAGCACGCTACGCGCGAGGTTCACGCGGTCCTCGGGCGTCTTCATGATCGTCTGCGCAAGTACTACCTCGATGCCCGACGCCGTGATGCCTTCGGCGAACTTCTCGTCCTCGAGGTCCATGACGAAGCCGTCGATGAGCTGCAGGTACTCGAGTGCGACCGCGCGCGCACTTACCTCGTGGCCGAGCTCGCTCATGATCTTGCCCGCCGAACCCTTCAGCGCCTTGCCGCCGACGATCGGCGTCACGGCGACGATCGGTGCGCCGCGCTTCTTCAGCATCTCCTGCATGCCGTTCACGGCGAGTATCGGCCGGATCACGTGGTACGGATTCGCCGGGCAGAACACGATCGCCTCGAGATCCTCGGCATGCAGTGCATCCATGACTTCGTCGGGAATGCGCGCGTCCTCGGCACCGGCGTACTGGAAGCCCTGCACCACTGGCTCGCAGGCGAGCTGCATGAAATAGTCCTGGAAGGTGACGATACCCTCGACGGTCTGCACCAGCGTGTGCACCGGATCGTCGCTCATCGGCATCACGCGCGCCTCGATGCCCAGTTGCCGGCAGAACTCGAGCGCAATCTCCGTGGGGCGCTTGTCGTTGCGCAGGCCGTCGGCGCGCAACAGCGCGAGCGCCGCGGCCTTGTCGCCGATCGGCATGCGGTCCAGGCCGCCGAGCGCCTTCAGCATCGAGTACATGTTCTGCGTCTCGCCCTGCGCTTCCCAGCCGGCGGCAGGGTTGGCGATGCCGGCGAGCCAGTACAGCGCGCCGTCCAGGTCGGGCGAGAACGCCAGCCCGAGGTGTTCGTAGTCGTCGCCCGTATTGGCGACCACGGCAAGGTCCTTGCCGCGCAGCTGGTACAACCCTTCGGCGAGTTTCGCGCCGCCTACCTGCCCTGTGAGCGCAACGACGGTTCCCATGCGGGGGATTCTAAACGCAAAGCCCCGCGCGGGTGCGGCGGGTGTCCTGCGTCAGCCGCACCTGGCCACCGCGCGGAAGTTGAACAGCCGGCTCCTGACACTCTTGCGCAGGCCGATGTCGAACCAGCGCGACAGGTAGTCGAGCAGCGCGAAATCGCGGTTGCCGTGCAGCTCGCCCACCACCAGCTGCGCGCGCGCGAGCACCTCCTCGGGGAACGCGGTGAGTATGTCCCATTCGGCGCCCTCGGTGTCCACCTTGATCACGTCGACGTGCTCCAGGCCCAGCTCGGCCAGCACGCCGGCGACGCCGCGCACCCGGATGGCGGTCTTCTTCGTCGTGTCGCTGCCGGTCGCGTGCAGGCTGTAGCCGCCGAAGTTGACCGGGTTGTCGCTCGAGAAGAGCTCCAGCACCGCGTCCTCGCCGCCGAGGCCGAAGTTGAACGCGCGGATGCGCGCGCAGTTGGCGACGTTCTTCTCCAGCACCGCGAAATTATCCGGCGCGGGCTCGAACGCGCAGATCTGCGCGTTCGGGTAGACCTGCGAGAAGTACAGCGCGGTGACGCCGCAGTTCGCGCCGATGTCGAGCACGGTGCGCACCTGCGCGCGCGGCAGGGCAAGTTCGCGTGGCTTCATCAGGTGGTCGTAGATCGCCCACGGGTCGCTGGAGCCGGGGCGGTAGTGCAGCGTCATGCCCTGCCAGCGGATCGATCCGAGCCGGCCGTGCTGGTAGGGCGCGGTCGCGTCGCGCAGGAAGGCCGGGCTGCGCGAGCGCACGAGCAGCTTGGCGCGCTGTTTCCAGGATTTCATCAGAGCCTCGCCCCGAGTTGCGCGCCTTCGAGCATCGCGCGCTTGGCGTCCAGCTCGCTCGCCAGGCTGGCGCCGCCGATCAGGTGTGGCCGGCCGCCGATTGCCACCAGAGCGTCGGCCAGCGCGCGCTTCGGCTCCTGCCCGGTGCACAGGATCACGCTGTCGGCCGGGATCACGCTGTCCTTGCCATCCACCGTGACGTGCACGCCCGCGGCATCGATGCGGCGGTAGCTCACGCCCTTTACCATCGCGACGCGGTTGCGCGCGAGCTCGATGCGGTGAACCCAGCCGGTGGTCTTGCCGAGCGTGGCGCCGAACGGCGTCGCCGAGCGCTTCAGCATGGTGATGCGGTGCCTGGGCTGCGGCGGTGCGGCGTCAGGGGAGAGGCCGCCGGGATTGGCAAGGCGCATGTCCACGCCCCAGTGCGCGGCGAAGGCCCGTGCCTCCAGCGGTGCGCGGCTGCCGGCCTCGAGCAGGTAGAGCGCGACATCGAAGCCGATGCCGCCGGCGCCAAGGATGACGACCCTGTCGCCGACCTGCACACGCCCGGTGAGCACGTCGACGTAGCCGGCGACATGCGGCGAATCGACGCCGGGGATGTCCGGCCGGCGCGGCTCGATGCCGGTGGCGATGACGATCTCGTCGAAGCCCGTGAGCATCGCCGCGTCGGCGACAGTTCCCAGGCGCAGCGTCACGCCGGCGCGCGACAGGCGTTCGGCGTAATAGGCAATGCTCTCGGCGAATTCCTGCTTGCCCGGAATCTTCTTCGCCAGGTTGAACTGCCCGCCGAGTTCCGCGGCCGCCTCGAACAGCGTCACCTGATGGCCGCGCTCGGCCGCCACCGCCGCGCACGCGAGGCCGGCGGGTCCACCGCCAACCAAGGCGACGGTCTTGCGCGTCGCCGCGGGAACGTACGCCAGCTCGGTTTCGCGCCCGGCGCGCGGGTTCACCAGGCAGTTCGCCGATGCGCCGGTGAACAGGTGATCCAGGCAAGCCTGGTTGCAGGCGATGCAGATGTTGATGCCGGCACGGTCGCCGGCGCGCGCCTTCGCGGCGAAGGCTTCGTCGGCCAGCAGCGCGCGGGCGAGCGACACCATGTCGGCGTCGCCGTGGGAGATGATGTCCTCGGCGATCTCGGGCGCATTGATGCGGTTGGAGGCGATCACCGGAATCCTCACCGCGTCCTTCAGCCGGCGCGAAGCCCAGGCGAAGCCGCCGCGCGGCACCGCCTGCGAAATGGTCGGGATGCGCGCCTCGTGCCAGCCGATGCCGGTATTGAGGAAGTCCGCCCCCGCGGCCTCGATCGCGCGCGCGACGGCGACGATGTCGTCGCCCGCGAGGCCGCCCTCGACCAGGTCCAGCGCGGAGCAGCGGTAGAGAATCAGGAAGTCCGCGCCAGTCGCCGCGCGCACCGCCTTTACCGTATCCACCGCGAAGCGCATGCGGTTCTCAAGCGATCCGCCCCATTCGTCCGCGCGCTGGTTGGTGCGCGGTGCGAGGAACTGCGTGATGAGGTAACCCTCCGAGCCCATCACCTCGACGCCGTCGTAGCCCGCTTCGCGCGCCAGCGCCGCGGCGCGCCCGAAGTCCGCGATCGTGCGCACGATCTCCGTGGCGGACAGTTCGCGCGGCGCGAATGGCGTGATCGGCGCCTTCAGCGGCGAGGGCGCGACATTGCGCTGGTGCGCGCCATAGCGCCCGGCGTGCAGCAGTTGCAGCAGGATCCTGCCGCCTGCGTCGTGCACTGCGCGCGGCACGACGCGGTGCCGGTCGCGGTCCGCCGCGCCCGCCATCTCCGCCGGATGGCCGTACAGGTTGCCCTCGGCGTTTGGCGCGAAGCCGCCGGTGACGATGAGCGGCGTGCCGCCCCGCACGCGCTCGGCGTAGAACGCGGCCAGGCGCTCCATGCCGCCGGGCCGGGATTCCAGCCCGGTGTGCATCGAGCCCATCATGATGCGGTTCGGCAGCGTGACCTGGCCGACGCGGATCGGTGAGAACAGCTGCGGGTATGCGCTCATCGATCCATTCTAGCCGCGCGTGACCAGCACCACGCCGGCGAGGATCAGCGCGCCGCCGGCGGCCATGCTCGCGGTGATCGTTTCGCCAAGGAACAGCGCACCCCACAGGATGCCGAACACCGGCACGAGGTACGTCACCGTCAGCGCGCGCGTTGCGCCTACGTCGGCGATCAGCCGGAAGTACAGCACATAGGCCACCGCGCCGCACAGCAGCGCCAGCACGAGCGCGATGGCGACGACGAAGGCCGAGGGCGGCGCTGCCGGCGCGGCGAACGGCAGCAGCGGCGCCAGCACCAGTGCGGCAGCGAGCTGGCTCCCCACGGCGATGCCGCGCGAAGGCGTGCCGGCGGCGAAGCGCTTGACGATGATGCCGGTGAGCCCGTAGCACAGGCAGGCCGCGATCGCGGCGGCGATCGCCCAGCCGAACAGCGGCGAGACTTCGCCCAGCCCTGGACGCGACACCAGCGCCACGCCGGCGAGTCCCGCGGCGAAGCCCAGCACGCGCCGCCGCGAGAAGCGCTCGCCCAGCCACAGCGCGCCGAACACCGCGCCGAATATGGGCGCGCTCGCGTTGAGGATCGACAATAGCGACGCCGGCAGGTGCAGCGCGCCGAACGCCAGCAGCACGAAGGGCAGCGCGGAGTTGTTCACGCCGATCACCAGGTAGGGCTTCCAATGCAGTCGCCATTGCGGATCGAAGCCGGTGAGCCGGAACCAGAGCGCCAGCGCCAGTCCCGCGATCAGCACCCGTGATTCGGCGGTGACGACCGCCCCCAGCTCGGGCGCCACGATGCGCTGGAACATGAACGAGGCGCCCCAGATCGCGCCCAGCGCGACCAGGCGCGCATAGTCGGCCGCCGTCACGCGCCGCGCACGCTCAGGCGCGCGCCTGGCGGCGGGCCCGCTTCTCGAGCGCGAGCAGCTTTTCCTTGCGCGCCAGGCCCCAGGCGTAGCCACCGAGGCTGCCGTCGGCACGCAGCGCGCGGTGGCACGGAATGAGCAGTGCCGCCGGGTTGGCGCCGCAGGCGCTGCCCACCGCGCGCACGGCGCGCGGCCTGCCGATGGCGCGCGCGATCTCGCCGTAGCTGCGTGTCTGGCCGCGTGGAATGCGGCGCAGTTCGTCCCAGACGCGGCGCTGGAACACCGTACCCTGCACGTCGAGCGGAACCTTCGCGAGCGACGTGTCGCCGGCGAGGTACGCACGCACTGCCGCGAACGCGGCGGCGAGCGCGCGGGGCGCGTGTTCCAGCCGTGCCTGCGGGTATTCCGCGGCCAGCTCGCGCTCGAGCGTGCCCGCGTCGTCGCCGAGCTTCACCGCACAGATGCCGCGCGCGGTGGCCGCGAGCAGGATGTGCCCGAGCGGGAAGCTGCGCACTGCGTAGGCGATGTCGAGGCCACGCCCGCCGGCGCGGTAGTCCTGCGCGCGCATGCCCAGGCGCGCCGAAGCCTTTTCGTAGAAGCGCGATGCCGAGCCGTAGCCTGCCTCGTACACCGCGTCGGTGACGCGCTTGCCGCGCGCGAGCAGCCGCTTGGCGGTCTCGAGGCGGCGTTCGCGCTGGTAGGCGCCGGGCGACAGGCCGAGCGCGCGCTTGAACTCGCGTTGCAGGTGGAAGGGGCTGGCGCCGACCGCGTGCGCGAGCTGCCCCAGCGTGACGCGCTCGGCGATGCGCGCATCCAGGTACGCGCGGGCCTTGTGGACGAGTGTCTGCATGGCGGCACTCTAGCGGCGGCGCGCCGCGTCCGCCATCCGGTTCTTGCGGTACCCGCCAGCGCCCTTTAGAGTGCATCGAGCCGGCCGGGACCGTCGCCGCCCTGTGCATAGAAAGGAACACGATTCCGCCTCCCGAGAACCTGATCCTGCCGGCGCTGGTGGCCGTGGTCGCCGGCGTCGTGCGCGGCATCACCGGCTTTGGCGGCGCGATGGTCATGGCGCCGCCGCTGGTGCTCCTGCTCGGGCCCAAGTTCGCCGTGCCGATCGTGATGCTGCTGGAATCGATCGCGGCCGCGCCGCAGCTCGTGCAGACCCGCAGGCTCGCGCGCTGGCGCGTGGTCGGCCCGATCCTCGGCGCAAGCTTCGTCACCATTCCCCTGGGCGGCTACCTGCTGCTCACCGCAGACCCGCTGAGCCTGCGCCGCGCGACGGCGCTGATCGTGATCGTGTTCTCGCTGCTGCTGCTTCGGGGTTGGCGCTACTCCGGTTCTCACAAGACCTCCACCGGCCTCGCGCTCGGGGCCTTGTCGGGCGCGCTGCTCGGCGCGACCAGCATCGGCGGCCCGCCGGTCATCCTCTACCTTCTTGCGGGCCCCGACCGCATCGAGGTCACGCGCGCGAACCTGTCCCTGTTCGTCGGCGTGGTTTCGGCAGCCGGCGCGCTGATGCTGTTCGTCGCAGGCGCGCTGGACGCCGCGATCGCGTGGACCTGCGTGCTGCTCGCGCCCGGCTACTACGGCGGCCTGGTGGCGGGCACGCGCCTCTTCAGTCGCTTCAACGACGACCGCTTCCGCCAGTTCACGCTGCTGCTCATGATCCTGGTGTCCGCCGGTATCCTCATCGCCTAGGAACCTTCATGGACGCACAAGGAAAACCCGCAGCCGGCGCCGGGACACCCACCCCGTTCCGCCTGCACGTCTCCGACGAAGTGCTGGGCGACCTGCGCGCGCGTCTCGGCAATACGCGCTGGCCGGAGGATCCGCCGCTCGAGCCGTGGCGCACCGGCACCAGCGTGGCGTACCTGCGCGGGCTGATGGCCTACTGGCGCGAAGGCTTCCACTGGCGCGCCCAGGAAGCGAAGCTCAACGCCTTCGAGCAGTTCACCGTGCCGCTTGCCGGCATCGACCTGCACTTCATCCATGCCCGGGGGCACGGCCCGGAGCCAATGCCGCTACTGCTCTCGCACGGCTGGCCGGGATCGGTATGGGAATTTCACCGCCTGATTCCGCTGCTGACCGACCCGGCGCGGTTCGGCGGCGATGCGACGGACGCGTTCACGGTGGTTGCGCCTTCGCTGCCCGGTTACACCCTGTCGTTCCGGCCGGGGCAGCCGCGCTTCAGCATCGAGGAGATGTCCGAGGTCTTCGCCGTGCTCATGGCGGATGTGCTGGGATACGAGCGCTTCGGTGCGCAAGGCGGGGACCTGGGCGCGTTCATAGCCTCCAGGCTCGGCTATCGCTACCCGGAGCGGCTGACCGGCATCCACCTGAACCTGCTCGCGGTGCGCCGCGATCCCGGGTTGCTCGATCGCTCGAACCCGGAAGAGGCGCGTTTTCTCGATCAGCTGAACGACTGGAACAAGGAGCGGACCGGCTACCAGTGGATACAGGGAACGCGGCCAAGCACGCTGGCATTCGGCCTGACTGATTCCCCGGTCGGGCTGGCCGCGTGGATCGTGGAGAAATTCCGCGCCTGGACGGACAACGACGGCAATCCGGAAAGCGCGCTAAGCCGTGACGACATGCTGGCCAACATCACCTTGTACTGGGCCACCGGCGCGATCGGCTCGTCGTTCTGGCCGTATTACGCCCGCATGCACGGGCCGTGGCCGATTCCCGAGGGCGCGAGCGTCGACGTGCCGATGGGCTACACCGAGTTCCCCAGGGAGATACTCACCCCGCCCCGATCCCTGGCCGAGAAGATGTACCGCAACATCCAGCGCTGGAGCGTGATGCCGCGCGGCGG
>CAZTDU010000023.1:0-28283 GCA_964612335.1 uncultured Enterobacteriaceae bacterium
GCAGGCGCATGTCGCTCGCCGCCTTGCAGTGGTCGCCGGCGAGGATGCCGAGGCCCCCGGAGTAGATCGGCAGGCTCTCGTGGAAACCGAACTCCGCACAGAAGTAAGCCACCAGCTCGTCGCCGGGGATCGCCGCCGCGCCATTGCGGCGCGCGGGCTGGCCGTGGTAGCTGTCGTATGCCGACAGCACGTGCCCGAAGTTGGTGAGGAACACCTGATCTTCGGCTGCGGCGACCAGACGGCGCTCGTCGATGCGCTTCAGGAAGGCCTTGGGGCTGTGGCCGACGGCATTCCACAGTGCCGGATGCAGCCTGGCGAACAGCTCGCGCGTCGGCCGGTCCCAGCTGTACCAGAGGTTGTTCGCGAGCTCTTCCAGCCGCGCCAGCCGCGGCGGGATCCGCGGGTTCACCTCGAGTACGTAGTGCGTGCCCTGCTCCATCCGGTAGGTCCTCGTTTCCGCGCCACTGCCGCAACGCGGCAAATTCTACCGGAGCGCAGTGCCGCGGATCGTGTCAACATCGCCGGAATGCGCCTGCGCGCCGCCATCCTGCTCGCCGCCGGGCTTCTCGCCGGCGGCTGCGGCCCCACCATCCGCTACGTCTACACGCCGCCGGCCAGCGCCGAGGGCCGCGTGTGTACCTCGCAATGCAGGAACAACCTGACGCAGTGCGTCGCAATGCAGGACGCGCGCTACCAGGACTGCCAGCGCCAGCACGACGCCGCCATGCACAACTACAGCCAGTGCCGCGATGCGGGCGGCAGGGGCTGCCGGCTGCCGCCGTCGTGCTTTCCGCCGACGCGCTGGGAATGCGAGGAATCCTACCGCGCCTGCTACCAGAACTGCGGCGGGCGCATCGAGGCGATCGAGGAAAAGCGCTGAACGCCGCGCGGCGGGGTTCGTGCCTTCAGCGTCGCCGCGGGTCGCGCTCCTCGCGCATGCCGCGGTTGGCGTCGCGCATGTCGCGGCGCAGGCGCTCGCGTTCCTCCGCGGACATGTGCCCGCCCGGCGGCTGCGCCTGCCCGCGCTGCGGCGGCTGCGGCGACTTGTACACGTCGCGGCCGGCGCGATGCATCTCCTCGCGCATGCGCTCGCGCTCCTCGCGGCTCATCTGCGCCTGCACCGGCGCCGCGGTGGCGAGTACGAGCAGGGAAGCGATCAGCGCGCGGATCAGCATGCTCGCATGGTACGGCCTGCGCCGGACGGACGTTCCGCCTGCGCACGGAATTTGTAACAATTCATGTCCGGAAGCGCCCGGCACTGACACACTGTTACCGCCGTCCCCTCCGACCCCGATATCCTGCCTGCCATGGCCGAAGCAAAGAAGGGCGAATTGAAGACCCGGGTCCTCGTCGTCGACGACGACGCGCGCCTGCGCGAACTGCTGGTGCGCTACCTCGGCGAGCAGGGCTTCGAGGTGCGCGCGGTCGCCGAAGCAGCCGGCATGGACAGGCAGCTCGCGCGCGAGCGCTACGACCTGCTGGTGCTCGACCTGATGCTGCCCGGGGAGGACGGCCTCGCCATCTGCCGGCGGCTGCGCGCCCAGCCGGACGCGCCGGCGATCATCATGCTCACCGCCAAGGGCGACGACGTCGACCGCATCGTCGGCCTGGAGATGGGGGCGGATGACTACCTGCCCAAGCCGTTCAATCCGCGCGAGCTGGTGGCGCGCGTCAACGCGGTACTGCGGCGGCGCGCGCCGGCCGGCCCGCCGGGCGCGCCCAGTACCGGCCAGGAACTGCATGCGTTCGGCGCCTTCGAGCTGAACCTCGCCACGCGCGCACTGTCGCGCGCCGGCAAGGACGTGCCGCTCACCACCGGCGAATTCTCCGTGCTCAAGGTGCTGGTGCAGCACCCGCGCACGCCGCTGTCGCGCGACAAGCTGATGGAACTCGCGCGCGGCCGCGAGTACGAGGTGTTCGACCGCTCCATCGACGTGCAGATCTCGCGCCTGAGGAAGCTCGTCGAGGACGATCCCTCGCACCCGCGCCACATCCAGACCGTGTGGGGCTTCGGTTACGTATTCGTGCCCGATGGCGCGCCGAAATAGCCGATGAGCCTGCTGGCGCGCGCGTTCCTGCTCATCGCGGCGCTGATCGTCGTCGCGGTGTTCTCCAGCTTCCAGATCTATCGCGTCTACGAGCGCGAGCCGCGCGCGCGTGCGCTGGCGCAGCAGGCGATCAGCATCGTCAACGTCACGCGCGCGGCGCTGGTGAACGCCGACCCGGACCGGCGCCGCGCGCTGCTGGTCGAACTGAACGAGCGCGAGGGCATCCGGCTCTACCCCGCCGGCCGCGACGAGGTGCTGCGGCCGCTGCCCGCGCGTCCGGTCATCACGCGGGTTGCCGAGCGCGTCACGGCGTCGCTCGGGCCGCAGACGCGCTTCGCCATCGCGCGCGACGGCCAGCGCGGCTTCTGGGTCAGCTTCTTCATCGACGAGGACGAGTTCTGGGTGATGCTGCCGCGCGAGCGCTTCGAGCGGCCATTCGCCTGGGGCTGGATCGGCTGGGGCGCCGCGCTGCTCGCGCTGGCGCTCGCCGGCGCCTGGCTGATCGCCTCGGCGATCGCGCGGCCGCTGCGCGCGCTGACCGCCGCGGCGGCACGCGTCGGCCGCGGCCAGGCGCCTGAGCCGCTGCCGGAAGCCGGGCCGCTGGAGCTGCGTTCGCTGTCTTCCGCGTTCAACCGCATGGCGCGCGACCTCGCCGGGCTCGAGCGCGAGCGCGCGACGGTGCTGGCCGGCATCAGCCACGACCTGCGCACGCCGCTGGCGCGGCTGCGCCTGGAACTGGAAATGTCCGGCGTGAAAAAAACAACGATCGAGGCGATGAGCGCCGACGTCGACGAGATCGACGCCATCATCGGCCAGTTCCTCGACTACGCACGCGGCGACCAGGAGGAAAAGCGGCTAGAGAGCCTCGATGCGCTCGCCGCCGAGGTCGCGTCGCGCTACGAGAAGCTCGGCAGGCGGGTTGCTTTCAGCGCCGGTGGCGCGCCACCGCTGCCGCTCGCGCACATGGCGGTGCGCCGCGCCATCACCAACCTGGTGGATAACGCGCTGCGCCACGCCGGCGAGCCGGTGGAGATCGAGTCCCGCGCCGAGCCCGGGTGCGCGGTGCTGGAAGTGCGCGACCGCGGCCCCGGCATCCCCGACGGCGAAGCCGACCGGCTGAAGCAGCCCTTCACGCGCCTGGACGCTGCGCGCAGCGGCGTCGGCGGCTCGGGGCTCGGCCTCGCCATCGTCGATCGGGTCGCGCGCGCGCACGGCGGCACGCTGGAACTCGTGCCGCGCGAAGGCGGCGGGCTGGTGGCGCGCCTGCGACTTGCCGCGTGAAGGCCCTGCTGGCGCTGGCGCTGATCGCGCTGATCTGGGGCTACAACTGGGTGGTGATGAAGGAGGCGCTGCGCCATGCCGGGCCGTTCGAATTCCTCGCCTGGCGCTTCGCCCTCGCCGGCGTGCTGCTCCTTGGCATGCTCGCGGCGATGAAGCGGCCGCTGCGACTGCGCTTTCCGCTGGAAGTGTTCCTGATCGGCTTCTTCCAGACCGCGTGCAACTTCGGCCTCGTCGTCTGGGCGCTCACCAGCGGCGCCGCGGGAAAAAGCTCGGTGCTCACCTACACCATGCCGTTCTGGGTGGCGCTGATCGCGTGGCCGGTGCTGCGCGAGCGGCCATCGCCGCTGCAGTGGGGCGGCATCGCGCTGGGGCTCGCCGGCATCGTCCTGCTGCTTGGAGAAGGCAGCGCGGTCGGCGCGGGCTGGCTGGCACTCGCCGCGGGCGTCACCTGGTCGATCGGCGTGGTGATCGCCAAGCGCCTGCAGACCCGCGAGAAGGTCGACGCGATCTCGATGTCGGCGTGGCAGTCGCTCGCCGGCGGCGCCTGCCTGATCCTGCTGGCGCTCGCGTTCCCGTCGCCGCGCGATACCGAATGGACGCCCTACTTCATCTTCGCGCTCGCCTACAACGCCGTGCTGGTCAGCGCGCTGTGCTGGGCGCTGTGGTTCTGGGTGCTGGCGCGCCTCGAAGCCGGGCTCGCCAGCCTGGGCGTGCTCGCGGTACCGGTGGTCGGGACGCTCGCCGGCATGGTCGAACTGGGCGAGCGCCCCAGCGCCATGGAGTGGGCCGGCATGGCGCTGGTGATCACTGCGCTCGCGCTGGTGGCGCTGGCGGCGAGCCGGCCGCGCTGAATCGGCGCCGCGCGACCGGCCGTAAGGAACCGGCGCCCCGCGCCGGCCGCAAGGAACCGGCGCCGCGCGCCGGTTCAGGCGTCCTGCAGCAACGCGACCGCCGTCGCGGCGATGCCTTCGCCGCGGCCGGTGAATCCGAGCATTTCGGTGGTGGTGGCCTTGACGTTGACGCAGGCCGCGTCGATGCCGAGGTCGGCGGCGATGTTCGCCGCCATCGCAGGCATGTGCGGCGCCATGCGCGGCGCCTGCGCGATGATGGTCGCGTCGACGTTGGCAACGCGAAAACCGCTGGCGGCAATCTTCGCCGCCACCGCGGCGAGCAGGCTGCGGCTGTCCGCGCCCTTGTAGCGCGGGTCGGAGTCCGGGAAGTGCCTGCCGATATCGCCAAGGCCGGCGGCCCCGAGCAGCGCGTCGCATACCGCGTGCAGCAGCACGTCGGCATCCGAATGCCCTTCCAGCCCGAGGTGGTACGGGATGCTGACGCCGCCGATCACGAGCTTTCGCCCCGCGACCAGCGCGTGCACGTCGAAGCCCTGGCCTATCCTCATGCCGCCCGCCGCGCGAGTATCGCCTCGGCAATGCCGATGTCTTCGGGGTAGGTCACTTTCAGGTTCTCCCTGCTGCCGGGCACCAGCCGCGGCCGCAAGCCCATCTGCTCCACCGCGGCGGCCTCGTCCGTCGCCTCGTGCGCCGCGCGCAGCGCCTCGGCGAGCAGCGCGGCGCGGAACATCTGCGGCGTCTGCGCCAGCCACAGCGTCGCCCGGTCCACCGTCGCGGCGGCGCGCGGCGTGCCCGTGGCCTCGTCGCTCGCGCGCTTGACCGTATCCGCCACCGGGCTGGCGAGCAGACCGCCCACCGCATCGTCGCGGCATGCGGCGATCAGGCGATCGAGGTCCGCGCGCGGCAGGCAGGGCCGCGCCGCGTCATGCACCAGCACCCAGTCGTCCGCGTCCACCGCGGACATCGCCGCGATCAGCCCGTTGCACACCGAATCGCGCCGCGTCGCGCCACCGCAGTACAGGGGTTCCAGCTTGCCCGCGAACGCGCTCCAGTCCTCGTGCGCGAAATGCGCGTCATCCGGCGCCAGCACCACGAACACGGTTTCCACCGCACCTGCCAGCGCCTGCACCGCATGCCAGAGCAGCGGCCGGCCGGCGAGCCGCAGGTACTGTTTCGGGCCCTCGCCGGCCATCCTCGAACCGGACCCGGCGGCCGGCAGCAGCGCAAACAGGCTCAATGCAAATGTCCCGAAAAATCAGCATCGTATAATCAATCGCCTCAACATGCATCGCGACGTACTGCCGGGCCCGCAACAAGGCGCGAACCAGTCGGGTTCGGGGGACGCGCTCGCCCTCGCGCGGCTCGCCAGTGCATCCAGGCCGCTGGCGGTGGTCACGGCGAACGCGCAGGACGCGCAGCGACTGTGCGACGAGATTGCCTGGTTCGCGCCCGCGCTGCGCACCTGCCTGCTGCCCGACTGGGAGACCCTGCCCTACGACCGGCTGTCGCCGCACCAGGACCTGGTATCGGAGCGCCTGGCGACGCTGTACCGCATCCAGCAGGGCGACTTCGATGTCACCATCGTGCCCGCGCCCACCGCGCTGGTGCGGCTGTGCCCGCCCGCCTACCTCGCCGCGTACACCTTCTTCCTCGCCGCCGGCGGCACGCTCGACCTGGAGAGCCTGCGCCGCCAGCTCGCCACCGCGGGCTACAGCCACGTCACGCAGGTGGTGGCGCCGGGCGAATACTGCGTGCGCGGCGGCATCATCGACCTCTTTCCCATGGGCAGCGCGCTGCCCTACCGCATCGACCTCGACGACGACAGGATCGACTCGATCAAGAGCTTCGACGTCGACACGCAGCGCACGCTGTACGCGGTGCCCGAGATCCGCATGCTGCCGGCGCGCGAGTTCCCGCTTGACGAGGCCGGCCGCGCCGGGTTCCGCAGCCGCTTTCGCGAACTGTTCGAAGGCGACCCGTCGAAGAAGGGCCTGTATCGCGACGTCTCCAACGGCGTGCCGGCGGCCGGCGTCGAGTACTACCTGCCGCTGTTCTTCGACGCGGTGGCAACGCTGTTCGACTTCCTGCCGCCGCAGGCGACGCTTGCACTGCACGGCGACGTCCCCGGCGCGGTCGAGCAGTTCTGGCGCGACGCGCAGTCGCGCTACAGGCTGCAGTCCGGCGACGCCGAGCGGCCGCTGCTGCCGCCGGCGCAGATCTTCGTGCCTGCGGAGGAGTTCTTCGTGCGCGCGAAGGCGTTTTCGCGCGCGAGCATCGCCATCGACGCCACGGCCCTGCCCGCGATTGCGGTGGAGCGCCGCGCGCAGGACCCGCTCGCCGCGCTGAAGGCATTCCTCGCCGGCTCGGACCTGCGCGTGCTGGTGGCGGCCGAATCGCCGGGCCGGCGCGAGACCATGCTTGCCTACTTCGCCGAGTACGGGCTGCGGCCCGCGCCGGCGGCGGATTTCGCCGCCTTCATCACCGGCGCCGACGCGTTCGCGCTCACGGTAGCGCCGGTGCTTAACGGTTTTGCGCTGCGCGCCGAGGGCTGGTGCCTGGTCACCGAGTCGGAGCTGTATGCCGGCATCGCGCGCCAGCGCGGCCGCAGCGAGAAGAAAAGCTCCGTCGAGAACATGTTGCGCGACCTGTCCGAGCTCAAGGTCGGCGACCCGGTGGTGCACGAAAAGCACGGCATCGGCCGCTATACCGGCCTCGCCAACCTCGACCTCGGTGAGGGCACGACGGAGTTCCTGCTGCTGGAGTACGAAGGCGGCGACAAGCTGTATGTACCCGTGTCGCAGCTCGGGGTGATCGGGCGCTACTCGGGCGCGCAGACCGAGGACGCGCCGCTGCACAAGCTGGGCAGCGGCCAGTGGGACAAGGCCAAGGCGAAGGCCGCGCGCCAGGTGCGCGACACCGCGGCCGAGCTGCTGCAGATCTACGCCCGGCGCGCGGCACGCCAGGGGCATGCCTTCGGCCTGAACCAGCACGACATCGAGGCATTCGCCGACGGCTTCGGCTTCGAGGAAACCGCAGACCAGCAGGCGGCGATAGACGCGGTGATCCAGGACATGGCCTCGGGCAAGCCGATGGATCGCCTGATCTGCGGCGACGTCGGTTTCGGCAAGACCGAGGTCGCGCTGCGCGCCGCCTTCGTCGCCGTCGCCGATCGCAAGCAGGTGGCGATCCTGTGCCCCACCACGTTGCTTGCCGAGCAGCACTTCCAGACGTTCTCCGATCGCTTTGCCGACTGGCCGGTGAAGATCGCCGAGCTGTCGCGCTTCAAGTCCGCGAAGGATGCCGCCGACACCATGGCGAGGATCGCCTCGGGCGAGCTCGACATCGTCATCGGCACGCACAAGCTGCTGTCGCGGCAGACGAAGTTCCCGCGGCTCGGCCTCGTCATCATCGACGAGGAGCATCGCTTCGGCGTGCGCCAGAAGGAGGCCCTGAAGGCGCTGCGCGCCGAGGTGGACGTGCTGACGCTGACCGCGACGCCGATCCCGCGCACGCTGGCGATGTCGATGGAAGGCCTGCGCGACTTTTCCGTGATCGCCACCGCGCCGCAGAAGCGCCTGGCGATCAAGACCTTCGTGTCGCCGTACTCGGAAGGCCTGGTGCGCGAAGCGGTGCTGCGCGAACTCAAGCGCGGCGGCCAGTGCTACTTCCTGTACAACGAGGTCGACAGCATGGCGTCGATGCGCGAGCGCCTCGCCAGGCTGCTGCCCGAGGCGCGGATCGCCATCGCGCACGGCCAGATGCGCGAGCGCGACCTCGAGCGCGTGATGCACGAATTCACGCAGCAGCGCCACAACGTGCTGCTGTGCTCGACCATCATCGAGACCGGCCTCGACATCCCGACGGCGAACACCATCGTCATCCACCGCGCCGACCGTTTCGGCCTGGCGCAGCTGCACCAGTTGCGCGGTCGCGTCGGCCGCTCGCACCACCAGGCCTATGCCTACCTGATGACGCCGCCGGCCGGAACCGGTGGCGACCCTTTCGAAGCGCTGGGCGCGAACGCGAAGAAGCGCCTCGAGGCGATCCAGATGATGGAAGACCTGGGCTCGGGCTTCTACCTCGCCATGCACGACCTGGAGATCCGCGGCGCCGGCGAAGTGCTGGGCGAATCGCAATCCGGCGAAATCCAGGAAGTCGGCTTCGAGCTGTACGCGCGCATGCTCGACCGCGCGGTGCGCGCGCTGCGTCGCGGCAAGGCAATAGACCTTGACGAACCCATCGACGTCGCCACCGAGATTAACCTGCACGCACCCGCGCTGCTGCCCGAGGCCTACTGCAGCGACGTGCACGAACGCCTGACGCTGTACAAGCGGCTGTCCAACTGCGCGGGCGCGGACGAGCTGGACGCCATGCAGGAGGAGCTGGTCGACCGTTTCGGCCTGCTCCCGGAACCGGCGAAGGCGCTGCTGGAATGCCATCGCCTGCGCGTCGCCGCGAAGCCGCTGGGAGTGGCGCGCGTGGACGCCACGCACGAAACCGTGCTGCTGCAGTTCGAGAAGCAGCCGCCGATCGACCCGGCGAAGCTGATCGCCTGGGCGCACCGCCGGCGCGCCCGCCTCACCGGCCCGGACCGCGTGCGCCTGGAAGCGAAGATGCCGGAATGGCCGGACCGCGCGCGGCAGGTAGCCACTGCCTTGCGCGAGCTCGCCGCCTGACATGAACCTCGTCGCGCAGGGCCCGGGGGCAGACCCGCAGCGCGCGGCGGAGCTTGCGCGCATGACCGGCGCGCGCGCCATCGAGGGCCTGGGTGCGCGCGCGTTCCGCCTGCGCGATGCTGCGCCCTCTGACGCGGTCGGCGCATGGTGCGAGGCGCGCGACATCGACTGGGCCTGGGTGCCTCCCGGCAGGCGCTTTTCGACATTGCGCCTGGTGGCGATGGACATGGACTCCACGCTGATCAGCATCGAATGCATAGACGAGATCGGCGGCATGCTCGGCATCAAGCACAGGATCGCCGCGATCACCGCGGCAGCGATGCGCGGCGAGATCGACTACGCGGCCAGCCTGCGCCAGCGCGTGGCGCTGCTCGCCGGACTCGGCATCGACGCGCTGGAGCGCGTGTACACGGACAAGCTGCGGCTGTCGCCCGGCGCCGAAACGCTGGTGGCGCGCTGCCAGTCCGCGGGGATCCGGCTGCTGCTCGTATCCGGCGGCTTCAGCTTCTTCACCGACCGGCTGAAGGCACGGCTCGGGCTCGACTACACGCTGTCGAACCGGCTCGAGCTGCGCGACGGCAGGCTGACCGGCGCATTGCTCGGCGACATCGTCGATGCGCAGGCCAAGGCGGCGAAGTTCCGCGACGTCGCCGCCTCGCTCGGCGCCGCGCGCGAGCAGACGGTCGCCATCGGCGACGGCGCCAACGACCTGGCGATGATGGCCGAGGCCGGCTGGTCGGTGGCCTTCCGGGCGAAACCGGTGGTGCGTGCGCAGGCAAGCTGTGCTTTCATGCACAGTGGCCTCGATGGATTGGTGAACCTCTATGAGTAGCATGACGAGCGGATTGGAGACGCGGCGGCTGTCCAACGCCTTCGGCATCGAGATCATCGGCCTGGACCTGCGCCGGCCGCTGCCCGCGCAGACCATCGCCGAGGTGCGCCGGCTGTGGAACGAGCATGGCATCGTGCTGCTGCGCGGGCAGGACATCACGCCGCAGCAGCTGATCGACTACAGCCGCGGCTTCGGCGAACTCGACCTGCACGAGACGGTAAAGCCGTTCCGCCACCCGGATCACCCGGAGCTCTTCGTGCTGTCGACGATTCCGGTGGACGGCAAGCCTTCGGTCAGCGAGAACGTCGGTCGCCACTGGCATTCCGACCTCTCCTACACGCTGCGCCCGCCGCTGGGGTCGATCTTCCACGCACAGATCCTGCCCGAAGTCGGTGGCGACACCATGTTCACCAGCACGCAGGCGGCCTGGGAGGGCCTGTCGGACAAGCTGAAGGAAGTCATCGACCCGCTGTGGGCGGTGCACGACTACATGGGCGTCGAGAACATGAAGAAGCGCGACCCCGCGCTGGTGGCGCAGCTGAAGGCGGCGAACCCGCCGATCGCGCAGCCGCTGGTGCGCCCGCACTCCGAGACCGGCAGGAAGTGCCTTTACCTCAGCGAGCAGATGACGCACATCATCGTCGGCATGACCGAGAAGGAATCCCGTCCCATCCTGAGGATGCTGTTCGAGCACTCGGTGGACCCGCTCTACACCTACCGTCACAAGTGGGCGAAGAACGACGTCATCATGTGGGACAACCGCAGCACCATGCACCTGGCGCTGGCGGACTTCGCGCCGGGCGCGCACCGGTACTGCATGCGGACCACGATCCTCGGCCAGCCGAGTGGGTACGTCTACCAAGCCTGATCCCGCGCGCCGCGCCATGCTAGCCGGCGCCGCCCTGCTCGCCGCTGGCGCGCCACTGCACGCGGCGCGGGAACTCTGGCAGTTCGACGTGCTGATGGAGGAGTTCGTCGCCGAGCATCGCGTGCCGGCGGCCGCGCTTGCCATCAGCCGAGGCGGACGGCTGGTCTACGCACGCGGCTTCGGCGTCGCTGACGCCGCCGCGTTCCCCGCTGCCAGCCTGTCCAAGCCGATCACCGCCGCCGCGGTGTTGCAGCTCGCCGAGCGCGGCAGGCTCGATCTCGACGCCGGCGCGTGGCGCCTGCTCGGCCTGCCCGAGCCCGCCGACCCGCGCTGGAAGCGCATTACCGTGCTGCACCTGCTGCAGCACACCGGCGGCTGGGACCGCGACCTGGGCTTCGACCCGATGTTCCACTCGTCCGCCGGCAACGACAGGCAGGCGATCATCCTCGACATGCTGCGCCGGCCGCTGGATTTCGCCCCCGGCAGCCGTGATGCCTATTCGAATTTCGGCTACTGCCTGCTCGGCCGCGTCATCGAGCGCGCCTCCGGCATGGCCTACGGCGACTACGTCAAGACCGAAGTGCTCGCACCGCTCGGCATCCGGCGCATGCAGCTCGACGCGCGCGCAGTGCTCGACGCGCATTCCGGCTGGCACGCATCAGCGCCGGAACTGGTGCGTTTCGCAGCCGCGTTCGACGATCGCGATGCCTGCCCGATCCTCGGCGCCGACAGCGTCGAGCGCATGTTCGCCCGCCCCGACGGCCGCGCAGGCCGCCATGCCGATGGCAGGCCGCTCGCGGTGTACTACGGCTGCGGCTGGCTGGTGCGGCCGATCGGCAGGCTGGGACAGGCGCATTCATGGCACGATGGTGCCCTCGGCGGCAACACCGCCCTGCTGGTGCGGGGATACGACCGCACCAACTGGGCGGTACTGTTCGACGCACGCACCGACGCCACGGGGAAGTTGCTGTCCACCGCGATAGACGCGCAGCTACACAAGGCCGCGCGCCTCGTCGCCCACTGGCCAGGCGGCGATGGCTTCGCCGGCGTGCTGCGATAGCGGCCTGACGGGAAAAGGGGATGGAACAGCACAGAACCAGCGCGGTCCTGTTCGCCGACATCAGCGGCAGCACGCAGCTCTACGAGGCGGTCGGCGACGAGGCCGCGCTGGAGGCGATCGCGCTGTGCCTGGCGCAGTTGCGCGCGGCAACGCAGGAAGCCGGCGGCCGCGTGGTGAAGACGATCGGCGACGAGATCATGGCGCTGTTCCCGCACGCCGACGCCGCGGGCGGCGCCGCCACGGCGATGCAGCTCGCCATCGATGCGCTGCCTGCGGTGGGCGCGACGCGGCTCGCGGTGCGCATCGGCTTTCACTGCGGCCCGGTAATCCAGCAGGACGAAGACGTCTTCGGCGACACCGTGAACATGGCAGCGCGCCTGGTCGCGCAGGCCGGGCGCAGCCAGATCATCACCTCGCAGGACACCGCCGCCATGTTCGGGGCCGCGTTGCGAAGCGAGGTGCGGCCGCTGTACTCGATACACGTCAAGGGCAAGGCCGAGGAGGTCGGGCTGTGCGAGCTGATCTGGCGCAAGGCGGGCGAGATGACGGTGAGCTTCGGCGTGCGCACCATCTCGCGGCAGATGCCCGTGCGGCTGCGGCTGGTGCACAAGGATCGCCAGATCATCCGGCGGCGCGACAACGATTCGATCGTCATCGGCCGCGAGGAGGACTGCGGCCTGGTGGTTGCCGCCAGCACCGCGTCGCGCCGGCACTGCATCATCGAGCGCCGCCAGGACAAGTTCATCCTGCGCGACCAGAGCACCAACGGTACCTTCGTCACCCCGGAAGGCGACACCGAGCACCTGCTGCAGCGCGAGGAGTTCACCCTCGGCAAGCACGGCTGGATCGCGTTCGGCCAGCCGCTGGAAGGTGCCGAAGAGGTGGTGGAGTACTTCTGCGAATGAACGCCGACCCCGCGCGCTGCCCGCTGTGCGGAGAGTCGAACGCCTGCGAGATGGCGGCGGGCAGCGGCAAGCCCTGCTGGTGCGCGACGCTCGACTTCCCCGCCGCCCTCCTCGCCCGCGTCCCTGCGGAAGCACGCGACAGAGCATGCATCTGCCGCCAGTGCGCGACGGAGGGAACCGGGGGGTACGGGGGGCGCGGGAAGGCTCCGTAGCTCTAGCGGAAGGGGCCCGCGCCCCCTGTTCGTTACTTCGCCGCTACAACCATGATCTCCACCAGGATCTTCGGGTCGGCGAGCTTCGCCTCCACGCAGGCGCGCGCCGGCAGGTTCTTCGGGTCCGCCCACGCCGTCCACGCCTCGTTCATCTCGGGCCTGTTGCGGATGTCGGTGACCCAGATGGTGGCGCTGAGGATCTTCGATTTGTTCGAGCCGCCCTTGGCGAGCAGCGCGTCGATCTTCTTCAGGATCTCCTCGGTCTGGCCCTTTACGCCCTTGGAGGTGTCGTCCGGCGTGACGCCGGCGAGCCAAACCAGGCCGCCGTGCTCGACCGCCTGCGACAGGATGTTGTTGCTTTCGTGACGCGTGATGCTCATGCCCGGTTTCCTCCTTGAGTGGATGTCGCGGAATACCCGCACGGCAGGGTAACGCGTTCCGCGAAGGCGCTCCACCGCCTGTTTCATGTTTGGCCGTGCAATCGGCACCCAACTGCGCCAGAATCCGCTCCTCATCGAACGGAGGGATCCATGATCGACCTGTACGCCGCCGCCACGTCCAACGGCATGCGCGCCCGCATCGCGCTCGAGGAATGCGGCCTCGACTACAAGATGCACCCGGTGGACCTCGCCGCCGGCGGCAACCGCACGCCCGAGTTCCTCGCGCTGAATCCCAACGGCCAGATCCCGGTGATGGTCGATTCCGACGGCCCCGGCGGCAAGCCGGTGACCATCGCGCAATCGATGGCGATCCTGATGTACTGCGCGGAGAAGACCGGCAAGTTCCTGCCCAAGGACCCGGCGCTGCGCCCGCTGTTCCTGCAGGGCCTGATGAGCGCCGCCAGCGACATCGGCCCGACGCTGGGCGCGATCTTCGGCATGGTGCGCGCGAAGGAGCAGCACCGGCCGTCGATGGAGCCGTTCGAAAAGCGCTGGAAGACCTACATGGGCGCGTGGGACGCCACCCTCGGCAAGTCGAAGTACTGCGTCGGCAGCGAGGTGAGCGTGGTGGACTTCGCCATCTATGCCTCGTGGGCGCGCGCGAAGAACGTGATCCCGGCGCTGTGCGAGGGCTTCCCCAACGTCGAGCGCTGGGCGGCCGAGATCGCCGCGCGCCCGGCGACGCAGCGCGCCATGAAACTCTAGCGACTCAGAAGCGCTTGCGCATGTAGACGCGCGCAAGGCCCATTTCGGTGCGGCGGTCGTACTCGACGTAGCCGATCCTCGCGTACAGCGCGAGGTTCTCGCTCATCTGCTCCTGCGTGTACAGGTGGATCGAGCCGAAGCCCTGCTGCGCGGCGGTGCTCTCGGCGAGTTCGAGCAGCGCGCGGCCGATCCCCTGCCCCTGGCAGGCCGGCACGACCGCGACGTTCTCGAGCAGGAAGCCCTCGTCGGTGACCGCCATCACCAGCACGCCGACAATGGCCCTGTCGATCAGCGCCACCATCACCTGCCGCGCACGCAGCACCTGCGCGTAGTCGTCGCGCATCGGCGCGGGCTCGGTGCCGATGCGCTCCACGTAGTGCCTGTACGCGGCATTCACGCACGCGGCGACCGCCGGTGCCTCCTCCGGTCTCGCCGGGCGGATGTGGAAGCCCCCCGGCCGGCGCACCGAGCGGTGCTGGCCGGGGCGCTGCACGGCGGTCTTGCCGCCGGCCATCAGGCGAATACCGCCTTGCGGTCGAGGAACTTGAGCGCCCCGGCAATGCGGCTCCTCAACACGTTGACGTTCAGCGTGCCCTCGGCGTTGCAGGGCTTGCCATTCTCCATCCAGCTGCTCATCAGCGACATCGACACGCGCAGATCGCCGCTCGCGGCGTCGACTTCAAGCGGGATGGTGATGTAGCGCGTGCCCTGCGCGAACACCAGGCTGGCGTGGTCGAACCTGACCCTGTAGCCGTCGTCGGAAGTTACCTCGGTGTCGCTGACCCTGTGCAGCGCCATGGCCGATCAGCCCAGGAAGCCCACACCCTTGGCCATCAGCGCGGCGCAAAGGAGTATCAGCACCACGCCGGCCAGTTCGGCATGGATGATGGCGCGCAGCCGGCGGACCTTCGCCTCCGCCAGCACCGGCACCTCGCCGCGCCTGAGCGCCGCGCGCCAGGAGAGGAACTCCAGCGTCGGCACGATCGACAGCAGGCCGACGAGAATGAACAGCGACAGCTTGGCGATGAAGGGCACGCTGGCGAAATAATACGCCGCGCCCTTCTCGAACCAGATCACGCGCGCGAAGCCGGCCGCCAGCAGCACCCCCGCGGCGACGCCATATACCGCGTCCGCCGCCTGCAGGCGGCGCGCGTTCTTCACGGTCAGCTCGTCTCGCACCAGCACGAACTCCACCGCCAGCGCGGATACGAGCGCGAACGCGGCAAGGTGGTGCAGGAAGGCGAGCAGCGCGGCCATGGCGGCGATTCTACTGGCAACAGCGGTGCCCGGACCCGGCCCTGCGCCTGCGCGCGGATGAGGTAAAGTCCGCGCTCGAAACAGGGGGAGAGGCAGGGTGGGAGAACCGGGTTCGCG
The DNA here is from genome assembly GCA_964612335.1 of uncultured Enterobacteriaceae bacterium. Classification (GTDB taxonomy): domain Bacteria; phylum Pseudomonadota; class Gammaproteobacteria; order Burkholderiales; family SG8-39; genus CAZTDU01. Next base: position 15,253 of record CAZTDU010000023.1, read on the forward strand.
CGTCCTCGCGCCGCCGCTCGAGGTGCGCAAGCAGGCGTTTGCAATCCTGCCGCCTGCGTGGCGCATCGAGCCGCGCGCGAACATCACGGGCGGCCTGCTCGCCGCGGTGGTCTCGCTGCCGCTGTCGATGGGGCTGGGCGCGCTCGCGTTCTCGCCCTTCGGCCCCGAATTCGTCTCGCGCGGCGTGCTCGCCGGCCTTTTCTCCGCCGCTTTCCTCGGCCTGGTCGCCGTGCTGATGGGCGCGCGGGGCGCCGCGATCTACGCTCCGCGCGGCCTGGTGTCCTTCATGATCGCCGCGGTATCCGCCGACCTCTTCCTGGGGGCCGGGTGGCTGCCGGCGAACGATCCGGACACGCTCACCGCAGCGATCTTCCTGCTGCTCGCGCTGAGCGGTGCCTTCCAGCTCGCCTTCGGCCTCGCGCGGCTCGCGCGCGTGGTGAAGTTCATGCCGACGCCGGTGATCGCAGGCTTCCAGAATGCCGCGGCCCTCATCATCATGCTGTCGCAGCTGCACCTGCTGCTCGGGCTGCCGCAGCAGCCCGCACTGGCCGACTGGCCTGCCGCGCTCGCCGACATCCGGCCGTTGGGCCTGCTGGTCGGCGGCATCACGCTGCTGGTCGCCCATCAGGGTGCGCGCATCACCAGGCGCGCGCCGCCGCTCGTCGTCGGCCTGGTCGTCGGCACCCTGCTCTACTACTGCTTCGTCCTCGCGGGCCTGGGCGACCTGCTGGGGCCTACTCTGGGCAGCTTCCCGTTCAGCATTCCCGACGGCGGCGAGCTCGCGGCCGTGATGACGCTCACCACGCTTCCCGGCTTCGGCGCTGCGCTGCCCGCCATCGTGCTGGGCGCCGCGAGCATCGCGCTGGTGGGCTCGCTCGACGTGCTGATGAGCGCCAAGGTGGTCGAGAACCTCACGCGCCGCCGCGGCAACGGCACGCAGGAGCTGGTGTCGATCGGCGCGGCAAACCTCGTCACGCCGCTGCTGGGCGGCATCGCCGGCTCGATCAGCCTGGGCGCGACGATGACCGCGGTGAGGGGCGGCGCGCGCAATTCGCTCGCGCTTCTCGTGCATGCGCTGTGCTTCCTCGTCGGCGTGCCGCTGCTGGCGGCGACGATAGGCCACATCCCGCAGGTGGTGATCGCCGCGCTGGTGTTCCACGCCGGCATGCAGCTCTTCGACCGCTGGACGCTGCAGCTTGTGGCGCGCATCGCCGCGCGCAGGACGATCGTCTGGTCCAGCATCGCGCTGGACCTTTGCGTCATCGCGGTCGTGGCCTCGGTCGCGATCGCCGGCGAGGTCGTCGCCGCCGTGCTGCTCGGCGTGGCCGTCGCAGGCATCGTGTTCATGCTGCGCATGGGCCGCAGCGTGGTACGGCGCGAGCAGTATGGCGACGTGCTGCAGTCGCGCCGCGCGCGCGCGGCCGGGGACGCCGCGCTGCTCGCCGCGCATGGCCGGCGCATCCTCGCCATCGAGCTGGAGGGGCCGCTTTTTTTCGCCTCCGCCGAGACGCTGCACAACCGCATCGACGCCGCGATCGCGGAAGGCGTGGGCTTCGTGCTGCTGGACGTCACGCGCATCTCCGAGCTGGACAGTACCGGCGCGCAGATCCTGCTGCAGGCCGACGAGCGGCTGCGCGCGGCCGGGTGTCGCCTGCTGCTGTGCGGCGCCGGGGCGCGGCCCGGCATCGAGGCGCTGCTGATCGAGTATGGCGTGTCCGAGATCATCACGCGGTCGCGCATGTTCCCGGACCTGGACCGCGGCCTCGAATGCTGCGAGGACGAGCTGCTGGCGACGCTGCACGGCGCGGCGCACGCGCCCGGCGAGCATCCGTTCGAGTTGCTCGACATCGTGCGCGACCTCGATGCCGCCGACCGCGACGCGCTGCGCGCCGTGCTGGTGCGCAGGGAGTTCGGCCCGGGCGAGGCGATATTCCGCCAGGGCGAGGAGGGCCATGCGCTGTTCCTCATCCTGCGCGGCTCCGCCAGCGTGGGCCTGCACGACGCCGCAGCCGGCGAGCGGCGGCTGATGACGTTCTCGCAGGGCACGTTCTTCGGCGAAATGGCGTTCCTCGACGATGAACGCCGCTCGGCCACGGTGATCGCGGACGGGCCGCTCGCCTGCTACATGCTGGAGCGCCCGGCTTTCGACCGCCTCGCCGCGGCGAATCCGCGCGCCGCGCAGTCGCTGCTCGCCAGCCTCGCGCGCGAGCTCAGCCGGCGCATGCGCCGCGCCAACCGCAGCCTGCTGGAACTGGGCTGAGCGCCCGCCGGCCGCGCCTCAGGCCTGCCCCGACCGCGCCTGCGCTTCTTCGCGGTACATCACCAGCAGGTCCAGTGCGGCCGGCTCGGGCACGCCCAGCGCCGTGAGGATGGCGTGCGCCTGGCCGCGATGGTGCGTCTGGTGGTTGAACAGGTGCGCAAGGATGTCGCCGCGCCGATTGCGCTGCGGCACGCCCCTGGTGGTGGCATAGTCCACCTGCGTGTCGATGTCGTCCTCGCGCAAGCCGGCAACGTAACGCAGGATGCGTTCGTCTTCTGCCTTGCGCGCGGCTTCGAGCGCGCCCAGCTCGTCGAACATGATCGCGTCTAGCTTCGCCGGGTGCTCGCCTTCGCCGGTAAGCCGCCGCAGCCAGATGCGGTCGGTGACCAGCAGGTGGTTCAGCGTGCCGTGCAGGCTGCCGAAGAATGCGCCGACGTTGCGGCGGTATGCCTCGTCGGGAAGCCTGCGCGCCTCTGCGTACAGCCGCGCGTTCGCCCAGGCGTTGTACTGCGCCATGCGGTCGAAGTGCGCTTTCATCGCGCTACGCGTGGCGCGCCTTGCGCCGTGCCAGCGCGTCCGGGTTCACCACGCCGACGTACCTGCCATCCAGGTACGACTCGACGATGCTGACCGCCGCCTGCGCCATGGTGCGGTAGGTAAGGTCCACCGGCCAGCCCAGATGCGAGGTCAGCACGACGTTGTCCAGCCGCCGCAGCGGCGAATCGGCGGCGAGCGGCTCGTGCGCGAAGACGTCCAGCCCGGCGGCGCCGAGCGCGCCCTCGGCAAGCACGCGCGCCAGCGCCTGTTCGTCCACGATGGCGCCGCGCGCGGTGTTGATGAGCACGCCTTGCGGCCCGATCAACCGCAGCTTTTCCTCATCCAGCAGGCCGCGGCTGTCGTCGGACAGCTTCAGGTGCACGCTGACGATGTCGGCCTCGCGCAGCAGTTCATCCAGCGGCAGGCAGGTGACGCCGGCGCGCGCGGCGCGCTCCGGCGTCAGCGTAGGGCCCCATGCCAGCACCTGCATGCGGAATGCCTGCGCCAGCGCGGCAACTTCGCGCCCGATCCGCCCCAGGCCGAGGATGCCGAGCTTCTTGCCGGCAAGCGTACGGCCGGCGAAGGACGGCCATTCGCCGCGGCGCATGGCCTGGTCGGTTTGCGGAATCCGCCTGAGCACGGCGAACATCAGGCCGAAGCTGAGTTCGATGGTGGACCTGGCGATGGTGGCCATCATTTCCGTATCACCCGAGGACATGCCCACGACTACGCCAGCCTGCGTCGCCGCATCCATGTCGACGTGGTACGCGTGGTTGCCTGTCTGCGCGATGAGTTCCAGCCCCGGCACGGCGGCGAAGAACGCGGCGTCGAAACGCGTGCGCTCGCGCAGTGCGATCAGTATCGGATAGTCGCGCAAGCGCTCGGGCGGCAGCTTGGCGGCATGCACGTCGACCGGGACGCGGCCGCGCAGCCGCTGGATCGCCGGATCGGCATCGAACACCCGGTGGACATCATCGAGCACCGCGACGCGCATGCAGACGCCCCGCGCCCGGCCGGCCTACTGCCGCGTGCGAACGATCACCGCCTGGATGGCATCCAGCGGGATCACGGCGTCGAAGTACTCGCGTCCGGCGAGCCCGCCCAGCACCAGCAGCCTGTCGCTGACGTCGCGCACGGTCCCCGACAGTTCCTGGCCGTTGCGCAACTGCACGCTGATGCGCTTGCCCTTCTGCGCCGACACCACCGATTGCGTGGTGTCGGTCGCCCCGATCGTCAATCCTTGGGCGTGGGCGGGCGCGGCAAGCGCGAGGCTGAGCATGGCGGTGGCAATCAGGCGCATCGGCTGGATCTCCTTGAAGGATGCTGAAGCATAGCGCCATGGCGTCCGCGGCGCACGCCCGAGGCCATCCAGTCCGCAGTCAGCCGACCCAGACCCTCGCGTTCCTGAACATGCGCATCCACGGCGAATCCTCGGGGGCGTGGTCGGGGGTCCAGGACATCTGCACCGAGCGGAACACGCGTTCGGGGTGGGGCATGACGACGGTGAAGCGGCCATCCGGCGTGGTCAGGCCGGTGATGCCCTGCGGCGAGCCGTTCGGGTTCAGGGGATAGGTTTCGGTCACCGCGCCGCGGTTGTCGACGAAGCGCAGCGCGACGATCGCCGATCGGGCGTCGGCCGCGCTGGCGAACTGCGCGCGGCCCTCGCCGTGCGCGGTGGCGATCGGCATGCGGCTGCCGGCCATGCCGCGCATCAGGATCGACGGGCTGTCCGCCACCTCGACCATGACGAAGCGCGACTCGAACTGCTCCGAGCGGTTGCGTACGAACACCGGCCAGGCCTCGGCGCCGGGAATGATCTCCTTCAGCGCCGCCATCATCTGGCAGCCGTTGCACGAGCCGAGCGCGAAGGTGTCGGTGCGACGAAAGAACGCCTCGAACTCGCCGCGCGCGCGCGGGTGGTACAGGATCGACTTCGCCCAGCCCTGCCCGCCGCCCAGCACGTCGCCATAGGAAAAGCCGCCGCACACGGCGAGCCCCTTGAAGCCGGCGAGCGACGCGCGACCGGCGATAACATCCGACATGTGCACGTCCACCGCCTCGAAGCCGGCACGGTGGAAGGCCGCCGCCATCTCCACCTGGCTGTTCACGCCCTGCTCGCGCAGCACCGCGACGCGCGGCCGCGCCCCGCTGGCGATGAAAGGCGCCGCGATGTCCTCGGCGGCGTCGTAGTTCAACGCAAAGGAAAGCCCCGGGTCCCCCGCGTCCAGCACGCGGTCGTACTCCTGCCGCGCGTCGGCCGGGTTGTCGCGCAGCGCCTGCATGCGGTGGCTGGTCTCGGACCACGCGCGCTGCAGCTCCACGCGCGGCGCGGCGAACACCGGCTTCGCGTCGCGCGTGATGCGGATCTCGTCGCGCGCATTCGGCGAGCCGACGATGTGCGAGCAGTCGCCCAGGCCCGCGGCGCGCAGCGCGTCCATCGCACGCGTGCGGTCGACCGCGCGCACCTGCAGCAGCGCGCCGAGTTCCTCGGCAAACAGCGCCGCCAGCGCACGCTCGCGCGCGCGACCGGCGAGCTGCGCGCCGGCGTCGCGCCTGAACGCGTCCACGTCCTCCAGAGCATCCGCCGCCAGCGGGTCCAGGTTCAGCGTCACGCCGCAATGCCCGGCGAAGGCCATCTCGCAGGCGGCGGCAAAGAGGCCCCCGTCCGAGCGGTCGTGGTAGGCGAGCAGCACGCCGTCGGCGGCGAGCTTCTGCACGGCGTCGAACAGGCCCTTCACCAGCTTCGCGTCGTCCGCGTCCGGGCAGGCCTCGCCAAGCTGCGCGTACACCTGCGCAAGGATGGAGCCGCCGAGGCGGTCCTTGCCGCAGCCCAGGTCGATGAGGATCAGCTCGGTTTCGCCGGCGTCGCTGCGCAGCCGCGGCGTCAGCGTGCCGCGCGCATCCTCCACCGGCGCGAATGCGGTGACGATCAGCGACAGCGGCGCGAGCACCTCCTTGCCGGCCCACGCGGTGCGCATCGACAGCGAATCCTTGCCCACCGGAATCGCGACGCCTAGCGCAGGACAGAATTCCAGCGCCACCGCGCGCACGGTGTCGTACAGCGCGGCGTCCTCGCCGGGTGAGCCGGCGGCGGCCATCCAGTTGGCCGACAGCTTCACGCGATCGAGCCGTTCAATGCGCGCCGCGGCGAGGTTGGTGATCGCCTCGGCCACCGCCATGCGCCCCGAGGCAGGCGCGTCGATCAGCGCCAGCGGCGTGCGCTCGCCGAGCGCGAAAGCTTCCCCCGCGTAGCCGGCGTAGTCGAGCAGCGTCACCGCGCAGTCGGCCACCGGCACCTGCCACGGCCCGACGAAGGGATCGCGCGAGCATAGCCCGCCTACCGTGCGGTCGCCGATGGCGACGAGGAAACTCTTGTCCGCCACCGCCGGGTGCCGCAGCACGCGGTACGCGGCGTCCTCGAGCGCGATTCCATCCAGCGACAGTGCCGCGGGCGTTCGCTGCAGGCGCTTCACGTCGCGCAGCATCTTCGGCGGCTTTCCCAGCACGATGGACAGGTCCAGGTCCACCGGCTTGCCGCCCAGGAGCGGGTCGTCCACCGTCAGGTGGCCGTCGGCGGTGGTTTCGCCGAGCACCGCGTACGGGCAGCGCTCGCGCTCGCAGATGGCACAGAAGGCGGCGAGGCTTTCCGGCGCGATGGACAGCACGTAGCGTTCCTGCGCCTCGTTGCACCAGATCTCGCGCGGCGACATGCCCGAATCCTCGGAAGGCGCGGCACGCAGGTCGAGCTTCGCGCCGCGTCCGGCCGAGTGCGCGAGCTCGGGGAAGGCGTTCGACAGGCCACCGGCGCCAACGTCGTGTATCGACAGGATCGGATTGTCCTCCCCGAGCTGCCAGCAGCGGTCTATGACCTCCTGCGCACGACGCTGGATCTCGGCGTTGCCGCGCTGCACCGAATCGAAGTCCAGGTCCTCGGTGTTGGCGCCCGCGCCCATGGACGAGGCGGCGCCGCCGCCCATGCCGATCAGCATGCCCGGGCCGCCGAGCTGGATCATCAGGGATCCCGGCGGCAGCGGCGATTTCATCGCGTCGCGCGCGGCGATGTTGCCGATGCCGCCCGCCAGCATGATCGGCTTGTGATAGCCGCGCAGAACGCCTTGCACCTCGGCTTCGAAGGTGCGGAAGTAGCCGGCGAGGTTCGGCCTGCCGAACTCGTTGTTGAATGCCGCGGCGCCGATCGGCCCGTCGAGCATGATGTCCAGCGCGGAGACGATGCGCCCTGGCTTGCCCGGGTCGTTGCGCTCCCAGGGCTGCAGCGCACCGGGGATGCGCAGATGCGACACCGAGAACCCCACCAGCCCCGCCTTGGGCCTGGCGCCACGGCCGGTCGCGCCCTCGTCGCGAATCTCGCCACCGGCACCGGTGGCGGCGCCGGGAAACGGCGAGATCGCGGTCGGGTGGTTGTGCGTCTCGCACTTCATCACCGTGTGCGTGAGCCCGGCGTGCGGCCGGTAGACGCCGTCCGCGTCGGGGTGGAAGCGCTGCGCATCGCGACCCTGCATGATCGCGGCATTGTCCGAATACGCCAGCACCGTGCCCTGCGGGTTGGCGGCATGCGTATGCCGGATCATCGAGAAGAGCGAAGCGTCGCGCCTCTCGCCGTCGACGATCCAGTCGGCGTTGAAGATCTTGTGCCGGCAATGCTCGGAATTCGCCTGCGCGAACATGGTGAGTTCGGCATCGGTCGGGTCGCGCCCGAGCGCCTGGTAGGCATCGCGCAGGTAGGCAATCTCGTCGGCGGCGAGCGCGAGGCCAAGCCGCGCGTTCGCCGCCTCCAGTTCGGCGAGCGGCACACACTCGAGCCGCCGCGGCGGCACGTGCTGGAACAGCGCGTCGGCGTCTTCCAGCGCCGCGAACACGCTTTCGGTCATGCGATCGTGCAGCGGCGCGGATAACACTCCTCGCAACGCTGCCGGTACCCGGCCATCCACGTGGTAGGCGATGCCGCGCTCCACCCTGCGCACTGCCTCCAGGCCGCAGTTGTGCGCGATGTCGGTGGCCTTCGAAGACCACGGAGAAATCGTGCCGACGCGCGGCACGACGAGGAACAGTTCGCCTTGCGCCTCGCTGGCGGGTTCACCGTACTCGAGCAGGCGGGAAAGCAGCGCGGCTTCGTCCGCCTGCAGCGGCCTGTCCAGTTCCACGAAGTGCCAGTACGTCGCGGCGATGCGCCGCACCGGGGCGTGTATTGCCTGCAGCAGGGGGAGGATCTTGGCCAGCCGGAACTCCGACAGCGCGGATGCGCCGCGGAGCCTCAGAACCATGGACATCAGCTACTTCCTCAGCGTCGGGTCCTTGTAGCTGCCGCCGAGCGAAAAATTGCCGCGCAGCGTCGATGCCGGTGTCTTCAGGTCGGCGGCCACGCGACCGCTGATCGCGCCGTCCGGGCTCACGTCCAGCGTCACCGCGGCGTTCAGCGCACCCACCGAGAACGACACCTCGCGGATCGAGATCGTGCCGTCCTTCATGCTCGCCTTGCCATTCAGCTCGTTCACCTGCATGCGCCCGGCGGTCTGCGCACCACTGGACTGCAGCGCGCGGGCGAAATCGAAGCTGCCGATCACCGCCTGGCTGACGGTGAAGCTGCCGTCCAGCGTCATCGTGTCGATCAGCTTGGCGGGCTCCGGGCCGGCCATCCTGTAGCTGCCAAGCCCGTTCAGGCGTCCCTCGGATACCAGCGCCGGCGCGATCACCGCCGCATTGACGTTCTTCGCCTGCAGTTCGCCCTCGACGCGCAGCCCGCCGCTCCAGCGGATGCGCGCGGTGCCGGCGATGACGCCGTCGTAGCGGCGCGAATCCCACGAGGCGATGTCCAGGCCCGAGCGCGTGATGCTGCCCTTCATGCCGAAGTCGTTCAGCGTCAGGCCGGACGCAAATGGCACCGGTATCGTCGCCGCGGTGAGTTCGATCCCGGCGGCATCGCCCTGCGGCGTGATGCTGCCAACGATGCTGTCGCCACCCGAGAGCTTGATCGCGCCGATGCGCCCGTCCGCGCCCACGCTTGCGTCGATGCCGATCGCCGGCAGCGCGACAGGGCCATCGAGCCGGACGCCGGATGCCGAGACGCGCGCGACACTGAAATTCGCGCCCTTGGCGGCGCCGAGCAGCGCGCCGACGAGCGCCGACTGCTTCACCACCGCACCTTCCAGTTGCAGGTGCGAGAAGCTCTTCTGCGCGCCGGTGAGCGAGCCGATCGACGGGCTCGCACGCACCGTCGCGATCGTCGCCACGCCATCGCCGATCGTGACCTTCTCCAGCCTGAGTTTGATGCCGGAGTAGAGCGACAGCCGTGCGCTGCCGATCTTCACCGGCATGCCGATCGCTTCGCTCGCCGCCTTCTCGTAGTCTGCAGTGCCGATGGGCATCACGTGCGCGGCGCCGAAGCCCCCGACCAGCACCACGGCGAGGGCGATACCGGCGGCCTTGCCGAGCTTGAGCGGCTTGCGCAGCGTCGCCGGCGCGGCGCCCTGGACCGAGGCCAGCTCCGCGGCATGCGCGGCCTCGGCCTCGCGTTCCTTGGCGCGCTTCTTCGCGGCCGAGGACAACGCCTTCTCGTCCTCCTTGATGTCGTCGAGGTCGAGGTCTTCGTCCGACAGCGGGATGTCGTCCAGGTCGTCGACAGACTTCGCCGAGGCTGCGGCGCGCGCCGTACCCTTCTTCGCGGCGATCTTGCGCTCGGCGGCTTCGCGCTCCGCGCGCTCGGCCTCCTCGCGCTCGACACGCTCGAGCTCCTCCCTGCGCTGGCGCTCTTCCTCTTCGGCACGAAGGCGTTCCTCCTCCTCGCGCCGCCTGCGCTCGGCAGCTTCCCGTTCCGCACGCTCGGCCTCCTCCTTCGCCCGGAGCGCCGCCTCTTCCTTTGCCTTGCGCTCTGCTTCCTCCCGTGTCTTCTGCTCCTCCTCTTCCTGCTTGCCGAAATTGTCCAGGTCGGCAAGCAGCGAATCGCCAAATGCCGCCGCGGGCGCCGCCGGCGCCTGGCCGGCCGGCGCTGCGCTTTCGGCCGGCGTGGCCGCCAGCTTTGCACGGCGCTCCTCCTCTTCGAGGAGCTTCAGGTCCGCAGCATCCCGGGCGCGACGCTCTTCCTCGTCCCGGCGCTTGCGCTCCTCTTCCTCGCGTGCCTTGCGCTCGGCTTCATCCCGGGACCTGCGCTCCGCCTCTTCCTTCGCCTTGCGTTCCGCTTCCTCCTTCGCGCGGCGCTCTTCCTCTTCGCGGCGCTTGCGGTCCTCTTCCTCGCGCGCCTTGCGCTCCGCTTCTTCCCTGGCCTTGCGTTCCGCCTCTTCCTTCGCGCGGCGCTCTTCCTCTTCGCGGCGCTTGCGGTCCTCTTCCTCGCGCGCCTTGCGCTCCGCTTCTTCCCTGGCCTTGCGTTCCGCCTCTTCCTTCGCGCGGCGCTCTTCCTCTTCGCGGCGCTTGCGTTCCTCTTCCTCGCGCGCCTTGCGCTCTGCTTCTTCCCTCGCCTTGCGTTCCGCCTCTTCCTTCGCGCGGCGCTCTTCCTCCGCCTTGCGCCGCTGTTCCTCTTCCTCGCGGCGCTTGCGGTCTTCCTCCTCGCGCGCCTTGCGCTCGGCTTCCATCTTGGCGCGCTCTTCCTCGAGCTGGCGGCGCAGCACCTCGGCCTCCTCGCGCGCCTTCTCCTCTGCGTCGCGGCGGATGCGTTCCTCGGCTTCCTTCGCCAGGCGTTCCGCCTCCGCCTTGGCCTTGGCGCGTTCCTCCTCGAGCTGCTTGCGCAGGTCCTCGGCCTCGCGCGCCGCCTTCTCCGCCGCCTCCTTCGCCTCCTGCGCCTCGCGCGCCGCGGCTGCCGACTTCGCCTTCGCCTCGGCCTCGGCCTTCGCCTTCGCCTCTGTCGCCATGCGCACCGCTGCGTCGCGCGCGGCCTTCACCTTGGCATCCGCGTCAGCGGCCAGCTTCGCCGCCGCCTCCGCCTTGGCCTTGGCTTCGGCTTCCGCTTTTGCGCGCGCTTCGGCAGCCGCCTTGGCCTGCGCTTCGCGTGCCTTTGCCTCCGATTCGATCCGCGCCTTCTCCGCCGCCTCGGCCTTCGCCTTCGCCTCGGCTTCGGCCTTCGCCCTGGCTTCCGCCTCGGCCCTCAGTTGCGGCTCGGCCTTCTGCCGGCTGAGGAAGTCGAACATGTCGTCCTTGTCCTCGCTCGCCGCCTGCGCATGCGCGGCTGCGGCCAGGTCCACCACCGGCGGCTTGGGCGCCGCGGGCTTCGGCGGCGGGGGCGGCGCCGTCGGCTTGGCCGGCGCCGCGGGCTTCGGCGGCGGCGGGGCGGGTCTGGCCGGCGGGGCGGGTGGCGGTTGGGGAGGCGGCGGCGCCTTGGGCAAGGTCGGCGCGGACAGCGCGGTGAAGTCGAGTTCTTCTTCGGGTTCATCGCCCCCCGCCGGCGGCGCCGGCTTGGCGGGGCGCGGCGGCGCGGCCTTGGCACCCGGCGGCGGCGCGGCGGGCGCGCCAGCCGTGACCTGGCGCACGAAGCCATCCTTGTCCAGCTGCTCGATGAGCGCGAACAGCTTCGCCTCGGGCATCCTGTCGAACTTGAAGTTGATCTCGGCGACGGTGGACCTGCCGTCAATCGCGGCAAGCACCATGCGATCCGCGCGCGACAGCAGGCTGGTCTTCCCGGACGCTTCCTGCACGCCCTTGCCGGTCTTCGAATAGATCGCTGTGGGGTTCATGCCGTAAGGAAGACCTGCCGCGTGTGCGGCGTTAGCGCCCTCTTGTTCGTGCGTTCGCCAACGGAATGAGAGCGGACATTATAAGCAGGGATCAGCCTCCGGGCGAGCCATAGCCTCCGCCGCCCGGGGATTCGATCACGAACACGTCTCCGGCCGCCATCTCGGTGCGATCGAAGGGGCCCAGCGGCACCTGCGACCCGTCGCTGCGCACGACGTAGTTTCGACCCGGCTTGCCGGGCTCTCCGCCGGCCATGCCGTGCGGCGCCACCAGCCGGTGGCCGGACAGGATCGACGCGGTCATCGGCTCGAGGAAGCGCAGCCGGCGGATCGCACCGTCCCCGCCCCGGTGTCGTCCGCGCCCGCCGGATCCGCGGCGGATCTCGAAGCTCTCCAGCAGCACCGGGTAGCGCCACTCCAGCACCTCGGGATCGGTGAGACGGGAATTGGTCATGTGCGACTGCACCACGTCGGCACCGTCGAAGCCCGGCCCGGCGCCCGACCCGCCCGCGACCGTCTCGTAGTACTGGTGTCGCGCATTGCCGAAGGTGAAGTTGTTCATCGTGCCCTGCGCGGCCGCCATCACGCCGAGCGCGCCATACAGCGCGTCGGTAATGCACTGCGAGGTCTCGACGTTGCCCGCCACCACCGCCGCCGGGTAGCGCGGACGCAGCATGCTGCCCTCGGGAATGATCACCTCGAGCGGCTTCAGGCAGCCGGCGTTCAGCGGGATGTCGTCGTCCACCAGCGAGCGGAACACGTACAGCACCGCCGCCATCGCCACCGCGGCGGGCGCGTTGAAGTTGTTCGGCAACTGCGCCGAGGTGCCGCTGAAGTCGATGGTGGCGCTGCGCCGGTCGGCGCCGATGGAGATCCTGACGCGGATCACCGCGCCGTTGTCCAGCGGGAAGTCGAACGCGCCGTCCTTCAGCACGCCGATGACGCGGCGCACCGATTCCTCGGCGTTGTCCTGCACGTGGCGCATGTAGGCACGCACCACGTCGAGGCCGAAGTGCGCCACCATGCGGCGAAGCTCCTGCACGCCCTTCTCGTTGGCGGCGATCTGCGCCTGCAGGTCGGCAAGGTTCTGCGCGATGTTGCGTACCGGCCAGCGCCCCGAGCCGAGCAGCGCGCGCGTTTCCTCCTCGCGGAAGCGCCCCTGCTCGACGAGCAGGAAGTTGTCTATCAACACCCCTTCCTCGTCCACGGTCTTCGAGTCCGGCGGCATCGAGCCCGGCGTGATGCCGCCGATGTCGGCGTGGTGACCGCGCGAGCCGACATAGAACAGGATCTCCTTCTGCGCCTGGTCGAACACCGGCGTGATCACGGTGACGTCCGGCAGGTGGGTGCCGCCGTTGTACGGCGCGTTCAGCACGTAGACATTGCCCGGCCTGATGCGGCCGGTGTTCTCGCGGATCACGGTGCGGATGGACTCGCCCATCGACCCCAGGTGCACCGGCATGTGCGGTGCGTTCGCGATCAGGTTGCCGTCTGCATCGAACAATGCGCAGGAGAAGTCGAGCCGCTCCTTGATGTTCACCGAGTAGGCGGTGTTCTGC
>CAZTDU010000024.1:0-24929 GCA_964612335.1 uncultured Enterobacteriaceae bacterium
TCGGCGCAGCGCGGCGTGATCGACTGCGCCGAGTGGGTCGGCGGCGTCGAGGACCAGCGCCTCGGCTTCCACAACGTCTGGAAGTACCACTACACGCCTGGCATGCACGAGAACACCACCATCGGCGAGATCGTGATCAACATGGATGTGTGGAAGGGGCTGTCGGCGACGCACCAGGAAGTCATCAAGTCGGCCGCCAACGAGGCCTTCCTGATCTGGTGGGCGAAGTGGCAGAAGCAGAACGCCGAAGCAGTCAGGGAGTTGCAGCAGAAGCATGGCGTCCGCATCTTGCGCACGCCGCCCGACATCCTGATCGGGTTCCTGAAGGAGTGGGACAAGCTCGCGGCCGAGGAGAGCAAGAAGAACCCGTTCTTCAAGAAGGTGCTCGACTCCCAGCGCGCCTACGCCGCGCTGGTGGTGCCGGCGAAGCGGTTCTACTTCCCGCCGTATTCCTTCGCGGCGAACTACTACTTCCCGGAGAAGGCCGCCAGGCCCGCGGCGAAGAAGAAGTAACCAGGCAACACCCGATACGGGGGCGGGCATCCGCCCCCGTTTTTTCTGTCTGAAGGCGGGAAATGGCTGAACCGGCTGCGTTCCACATCCGGCTGGTCCGGATCATCGACAAGTTCACCGACACCACCGGCACGCTGGTGGCGTGGCTGAACATACCGCTGGTGGTGGTGGTCGTCTGGGAGGTGATCGCGCGCTATGCGTTCAATGCGCCCACCATCTGGTCGTTCGAACTCACCTACATGCTCTACGGCACCATCTTCATGCTGGGTTCGGCCTATGCCCTGCACAAGGGCGCGCATATCCGCACCGACTTCTTCTTCGAGAAGTGGTCGATCCGCACCAAAGGTGTCATCGATTCGGTCGCCTACCTGGTGTTCTTCTTCCCGTCGATCTTCGTGTTCATGCTGGTCAGCGGCGGCGAGGGCTGGTACGCCTACACAATCGGCGAGGAATCCGAGCAGACGCCGTGGCGACCGCTGCTGTGGCCGTTCAAGATGGTGGTGCCGCTCGCCTGCCTGCTGCTGCTGATCCAGGGGGTGTCCGAGACCATCAAGAGCGTGTGGGCGGCAACCACGGGCCTCGAGCTCGAGCACAAAGAGAAGGTCGAGATCTAGCCCATGACCGATCTCGCGCTGCTCGGAATGTGCATGCTGGTGGTGATGATCGGCGCGATCTTCATCGGCTTCCCGATCTCGTTCACGCTGCTGTTCCTGGCCCTGAGCTTCGGCTACCTGGGCCTGGGCGAAGTGGTGTTCAGCCTCGCCTATTTCCAGACCATCGGCATGATGAAGGAGTCGCTGCTCGCCGCGGTCCCTCTGTTCATCTTCATGGGCTTCGTCACCGAGCAGGCAGGGCTGATGGAGCGCCTGTTCGTCGCGCTGCGGCTGCTGCTGGCGCCGGTGCGCGGCGCGCTGTTCGCCGTGGTGATCCTGACAGCGGCCATCTTCGCCATGGCGACCGGCATCGTCGGCGCTGCGGTCACGGTACTTGGCATCATGGCGAGCCCGATCATGGTCAAGACCGGCTACGACGCGCGCCTGTCCGCCGGGGCGATCACCGCGGGCGGCACGCTGGGCATCCTGATCCCGCCCTCGGTGATGCTGATCGTCATGGGACCGGTGCTGGGCGTGTCGGTGGCGGACCTTTACGCCGCGGCCTTCGGGCCGGGCTTCCTGCTCGCCGGCCTGTACCTCGCGTACCTGCTGGCGCGTGCGTTCATCAACCCGAAGCTCGGGCCGCCGGTGCCGCAGTCCGAGCGCGTGGCTGGAATCGGGGTGGTTCTGCGCGAGGTGATCCTGGGGGTCGTTCCGCTGGTGGGGCTGATCGCCGCGGCCCTCGGCTCCATCCTGGCAGGGCTGGCGACACCGACCGAGGCCGCCGCGATGGGCGCCATGGGTGCGCTGCTGCTCGCGGTCGCCTACCGGAAGCTCACCTATGAGGGAATGAAGCGCGCCGTGCTGTCCACCACCGCCACGTCCGCGATGGTGCTGCTGCTGGCGGTGACGTCGAACGTCTTCGGCGCGGTTTTCGCGCGCATGGGTACCGCGAACTGGATCACGGAGGCGATGCTGGCGCTGCAGTTCTCGCCCGTGCTGATGCTGGTCATGGTGCTGGTTCTTATCTTCGTGCTCGGCTGGCCGTTCGAGTGGCCCGCGATCATCCTCGTGTTCCTGCCCATCTTCTACCCGGTAATGGACGCGCTGCGGCCGGACCTGGCGCAGGCCCTGGGCATCCCGGTCGAGATGGTCATGGTGTGGTTCGGCGCCCTTGTCGCCGTCGTGCTGCAGACCGCGTTCCTCTCGCCGCCGGTGGCGATGTCGGCGTATTACCTGCGGCAGGTGGTGCGGGAATGGTCGCTGGCGAACATCTACCACGGCATGTTCCAGTTCATGTTCCTGCAGGTGATCGCGATCACCATGATCGTGATGTTCCCCGCCATCGCCACCTGGTTCCCCGAGCGCCTGCAGGCGCAGGCGCGGGCGGTCGTCGTCGAGGAAGTCGAGGACGGCGCGTCGCTCGAGGACTACCACAAGGACGGCAGCTACGCGGACCAGCTGCGCCAGGCGATCGAAGGGACGCAGGAAGAGGAAGAGGAAGAGAAGGGACTGGAGGAGGAGACCAGCCTGGAGGAGAAGGAACCAGAGGGGGGGGAAGACGAGAAGAAAGCCGACGACTTGGAAAAGGGCGACGCGTCGAAGTCCAAGTAAGAATCCTCGTCGGCACCCGGCCATGCGCCGGATTTCGATACTGCAGAACGCCGGGTGAACCCCGGCGTTTTTTTTCGGGGACAATGCGCGCATGGACGCAAACGCCTTTGATTTCGATGCCCTGACCGACCGCAGCGGCACCGGCAGCACGCGCTGGGAAAAGTACGCCGGCCGTGACGTCATTCCGCTGTGGGTTGCGGACACGGACTTCAACGCCCCGCCGGCGGTCGTGGACGCGATGCGCAGGCGCCTGGACCGCGGAGTATTCGGCTACACCGTGCGGCCGCCAGAGCTGCGCGAAGCCATCGCCGAGCGCATGCTGCGGCTCTTCCGCTGGCGCATCGAGCCCGACTGGATCGTGTTCCTTCCCGGGGTGGTGCCCGGACTGCACCTTGCCGCGCGCCACCTGTGCGCAGCCGACCGTCATGCCGTATTGCCGACACCGCTGTACCAGCACTTCAAGCGCGCACTCGAGCTTGCGCCGCGCGAGCACACCGAGGTGCCTATGGTTCTGTCGCGCGGCCGCTGGGTGCTGGACGAGGAGCGCATGGCTGCCGCGCTGCGGCCTGATTCCCGGTTGCTGTTCCTGTGCAATCCGCAGAACCCCGGCGGCACCATCTTCACGCGCGAGGAACTCGGCCGCGTCGCCGCGCTGGCAGAGCGCCACGACCTTGTCATCTGCTCCGACGAGATCCACTGCGACCTGCTGCTGGACGAAGGCAAGCCGCACGTGCCTATCGCGTCGCTCGCGCCGGAGATCTCCCGACGCACCGTGACGCTCGCCTCGCCGAACAAGACCTTCAATTTCCCCGGCGTTGGCTGCGCGTGGGCGATCGTCGAGGATGCGGAACTGCGCCGTGCCTTCATGGCGGACGACCATGCGACGATCCATGACCCCTCGCTGTTCGGCTACGTCTGCGCGCTCGCCGCGTACCGCGAAGGCGGACCGTGGTTGTCGGCGCAGCTCGGCTATCTGCGCCGCAACCGCGACGTGGTGGAGCGCTGGGTGGCTGGCACGAAGGGACTCGAGGTGGCACACGTGGAAGCCACGTACCTGGCGTGGATCGACTGCTCCGGTCTGGGGTTCGCTGACCCGGCGGCACACTTCCTTGCGCACGGCGTCGCGCTGTCGCCGGGCGCGCAGTTCGGCGCGCCGCAGTTCGTGCGCCTGAACTTCGGTACTCAGCGCTCGCGTCTGGAGGCGGCGCTCGCGCGGATGGCTTCGGCGGTGTCGAGCACGCGCGCCAGGTGAGGATCGGTGACGCCGATCGCGTGCATGTGCTCGAGCGTCTGGCGCACGTAGTCGGTGCAGCGGCCGCGCCCGCCTATGCCTTGCGCGACGAGCTGGGCGCGGCTGTGCAGGTCTAGCTCGCGCACCACCGCCGGGTGCCCGCGCGCAGCGATGAACGCAAGTGCGCGCACCAGCCTGCCCCGCCTGACGCGGATGGCGACGATGCGAGGTGCGTAGACATTCCGTCCCATCTCGCGCTGCCAGAGCTCACGCAGCGTGCGCTGCACGCGCAAGCGCTCGACGCGGAACGCGACGCCCCAGCACGAGCCGCCCGGGCAAAGACCCATCACCAGCCCAGGCCGTTCCGGCGTGCCGCGATGACGGCTGGACAGGATGCAGAGCGCGCGATGGTAGCCATGCAGCATCGCCGGCGCCTTCTCGAGGTAGCGGAAATGCGGCGCCCACATCAGCGAGCCATAGCCGAACACCCACAGGTCGCCGCGCGGCACATGCGGCAGGAATTCGGCCAGATCCATCGCGGAGCGCATTATAGAATCGTCCTGAACACGGAGACGCGCCAGATGAAGGAAAAGTCCGGGAAGCCGGAGACAGGGCTTGACTGGCCACTGCAGGTGCACCAGCGGCTACGCGCTGCGGGTATCGGCGTCGTCGGCTACGTGCCCGACGCCGGGCACAAGCGGCTGATCGAGTTGTGCCAGGCGGACGCCGCCATGCGCGCGGTGCCGCTCACCACAGAGGAAGAAGGCATCGGACTTGCCACCGGCGCCTGGCTCGGCGGCGGCCGCTGCGCGCTGCTGATGCAGTCCAGCGGCGTGGGCAACTGCATCAACGCGCTCGGCATGATCCGCGAGTGCCGCATCCCGATGGTGATGATCGTCACCATGCGCGGGCAGTACGGCGAGTTCAATCCCTGGCAGGTGCCGATGGGGCAGGCGACGCCGGGCGTACTCGAGGCGATGGGCATGGTGGTACATGCGGCGGAGGAAGCCTCACAGGTGGCGCCTGTGGTCGACGCCGCGGTGCGCCTGGCTTTTGGCAGCTACGCCGCGGTCGCGGTGCTGGTATCGCAGCGCGTGATCGGCATCAAGAGCTTCCAGGAGCAGGCCAGCCAATGATGCACCGGCGAGACGTGGTGAGCACTTTGCTGGCGGAGCGCGGCAAGCTGCTGGTGGTCGCGGGACTGGGCTCCACGGCCTGGGATTGCACTGCTGCGGGGGACGACCCGCTCACCTTCCCGATGTGGGGGGCGATGGGCGCGGCGGCGATGGTAGGCCTCGGGCTCGCGCTGGCACAGCCCTC
Organism: uncultured Enterobacteriaceae bacterium; assembly: GCA_964612335.1. Lineage (GTDB taxonomy): Bacteria > Pseudomonadota > Gammaproteobacteria > Burkholderiales > SG8-39 > CAZTDU01. Next base: position 5,272 of record CAZTDU010000024.1, read on the forward strand.
GCGGCGCGTGCTGGTGCTGACCGGGGACGGCGAGATGCTGATGGGAATCGGTGCACTCGCCACCATCGGCGTGCAAAAGGCCGCGAACCTGTCAGTTGTCGTGATCGACAACGAGCGCTACGGCGAGACCGGCATGCAGGCCACGCACACCGCTCACGGCGTCGACCTTGCGAAGGTGGCGCAGGGCTGCGGCTTCAGGCTGGCCGAGCAGGTGCGGGACGCCACCGCGCTGCCCGCGATCCGCGACGCGGTGCACGGCGGCGCGGGGCCGCATTTCTGGCAGGTCAAGGTAGTGGCGGAGAAGATCCCGCTGGTGCTGCCGCCGCGGGACGGTGCCCTGCTGAAGACGCGCATGCGGCGCGCCCTGCTGGGACAGGCTGCCGACGCGGAATGAGCACGGCGGGAGGCACGGCGGCCGCAGCGGGGGAATAGGCCGCGTAAGCTTTGCGTTTGCTGCTACGACATATCCTTTGACTTACTCTGCCAAGGAGAATTCCAATGGATCGCAGGCATTTCCTCAGACTGTCCGCCGCCGCCGCGGCAACGGCCGCTTTGCCCTGGCGCGATGCTCTCGCGTCGACGACCGGTGAATGGCGCAGCTATGAAGTCACCACCCGGGTGGCGATCCTGAAGCCGCAAGGCGTCTCCAAGGCATGGATTCCGCTGCCGATGACGCTGGACACCGACTGGCAGCGCGGACTGGGCTCCAACTGGACCGGCAACGCCTCCACCGCCCGCATCCTGCGCGACGGCAAGTATGGCGCGGCGATGCTGTACGCGGAATGGAGCGCGGGAACCGCGCAGCCGGTGATCGAGGTGGCGAGCGCTTTCCAGACGCGTGACCGGCAGGTGGACCCGGCCAGGCTGGTCGCGAACGCCGAAAAGCTCTCCGCGGACGAGGTCGCCTTCTACACTTCGGCCACGGAACTGATCCCCACCGACGGCATCGTGCGCGAGACCGCAAGCGAGATCGTGCGTGGCGCGAGGGGCAACACCGAGAAGGCGCGGCGTATCTACGAGTGGGTGGTGGAGAACACCTTCCGCGATCCCAAGACCAAGGGCTGCGGCTGGGGCGACATCAAGGGCATGCTCGAAACCGGCAACCTGGGCGGCAAGTGCGGCGACCTGAACGCGCTCTTCGTCGGGCTGGCGCGTGCGGCGGGGGTGCCGGCACGCGACGTCTACGGCATACGCGTGGCGCCGTCGAAGCACGGCTACAAGAGCCTCGGTGTGGGCGCGGCGAACATCACCAAGGCACAGCATTGCCGTGCCGAGTTCTTCGCGCAGGGCGTGGGCTGGGTGCCGGTGGACCCCGCCGACGTGCGCAAGGTCGTGCTCGAGGAACCGCCCACCAACCTGAAGATCGACGATCCGAAAGTGGTCGCCGCGCGCAAGCGCCTGTTCGGCGGCTGGGAGATGAACTGGCTTGCCTACAACACCGCGCATGACGTCGCGCTGCCGAACTCCACCGGGCCTGCGATCCCCTACTTCATGTACGTCAACGCCGAAACCGCGGCGGGGAGGCTTGATCCGCTCGAACCTGATGGCGTCGCCTACGCGATCCGCACCAGCGGGGTGAAGGCCTGAGGTTCGCGCGCTGCCTGCTCGCCGCCGTACTGTTCCTTGCGGGTGCGGCGGCGGCGCAGGTTCCGGCACCGTGGACCGGCGGCGCGACGCCGCCGCTTGCGCTCGTCGACCTCCAGGGCGACGAGCACCGCATCGAGGACTACCGCGGCAAGGTCGTGCTGGTGAACTTCTGGGCGACCTGGTGCGAGCCCTGCCGCGACGAAATGCCTTCGATCGGCAGGCTGAAGGACGCGCTTGCCGGGCAGCCGTTCGTGGTGCTTGCGGTCAACCTGGGCGAGCCCGAGTCGCGCATCCGCTCGTTCAGGGAGAAGGTGCCGATGGATTTCCCGGTGCTGCTCGATACGGACAGGGCGGTCGCCAAACGCTGGAACGCGCGCGTGCTGCCGGCAACGTACCTGCTAGGGCCCGACGGTAGAATCCGCTACTCGTATCGCGGGGAACTGGATTGGTCTGCAGCATCGGTACGCAAGCTCGTCGCCGGGTTGCTGCCGCGTTAGCGGCGTTGCTGCTGGGCCCGGTCGCACAGGCCCAGGAGCCCGCGGTGAATGCGCCGTTCGTCACCACGCCCGAGGAAGTCGTCGAGCGCATGCTGCGCCTGGCCGGCACCGGGCCCGCCGACACGGTCATGGACCTCGGCTCGGGCGACGGTCGCATCGTCATCGCCGCGGCCAAGAACTTCGGCGCGCGCGGCATCGGTATCGAGATCGACGCCAAGCTGGTCGAGCTGTCGCGCGCGAATGCCAGGCGGGCGGGCGTGGCGGAGCGGGTGCAGTTCGAGGAACAGGACGCGCTCAGGGCGGACCTGTCGCGTGCCAGCGTGGTCACCGTCTACCTGCTGCCCTTCCTGTTAGACCAGCTTCAGCCCAGATTCCTCGATGAGCTCAAGCCCGGCGCGCGCGTCGTCACGCACGCCTTCGGCATGAAGGGCTGGAAACCGGACCGCAGCGAGTCGGTGAAGATTGCGCGGCGCCACGACAGCCAGGGCGACACGAGCGAGATCCACCTGTGGATCGTCCCGGCCCAGGCGCGCGGGGATTGGCAGGCGCCCGGATGGCGGCTGAGCATCGCGCAGAATTTCCAGCAGATCGAAGTCGAGGGCGCGGCCGCGGGCCGTCCGCTGGCGGTGAATCGGGCGAGCCTCCACGGTACGGCGCTCGCGTTCTCGGGCGAAGACTTCCAGTTCTCGGGTCGCGTCGATGGCGAGCGCATCAGCGGCCTGCTCGTGCGCGCCGGCGCGGCTTCGCCGCTGGTCTTCACCAGGCGTTGATCAGAGCACCTTGCCGGGATTCATCAGGCCGCGCGGATCGAGCGCAGACTTGATGGCGCGCATCAGCTCCAGCTCCAGCGCCGGCTTGTGCTGTGCGATCTCGAGGCGCTTCAACTGTCCCAGGCCGTGCTCCGCCGAGATCGACCCGCCCAGCGCGTCCACCGCGGCGTAGACGATGCGATTGACTTCCTGCCTGCGCGCCAGCGTGGCCGCATCGCCGACGTTGTAGTGCAGATTGCCGTCGCCGATGTGACCGAAGCAGTAGACCGGCGTGCCGGGAAACTCCGCCTGCAGCGCCGCACCAGCGCGCTCGATGAACGCAGGAATCTGCGATACCGGCACCGATATGTCGTGCTTGACGTTCGTGAACTGCGCTTCCGGAATGGTTTCGCGGATCTTCCATAAATCAGCCTGCTGCGCCTTGCTGTGCGCCAGCGCGGCGTCGAGCGCAAATCCCGCCTCGATCGCCGCCGCCAGCGCCGCCTCGACGCGCGCGGCGTGCTCTGCCTGCTCGCCGCTGTCGTCGATCTCGGCGAGCACGGCCCAGTCGTGCCCGCCCGCCAGCGGCGCCCTGGTCGTGGCGGTATGCGCAAGCACCGCATCCAGGCAGCGTCGCGAGATCAGCTCGAACGCGCTGGTGCGCAAACCAAGCCGGCCGCGCAGGAAGCCGAGCAGCTCGACCGCGCGGGCAGGGTCGGGCACCGCGATCCATGCGGTGACGGTGGCGCGCGGGCGCGGGTACAGGCGCAGCACCGCTGCGGTGACGATGCCGAGCGTGCCCTCGGCGCCGATGAACAACTGCTTCAGGTCATAACCGGTATTGTCCTTGCGCAGCCCGCGCAGGCCGTCCCAGACGCGCCCGTCCGGAAGCACGATTTCCAGTCCCAGTACCTGTTCGCGCGCGTTGCCGTAGCGCAGCACGTTGACGCCGCCGGCATTGGTCGACAGGTTGCCGCCGATCTGGCAACTGCCCTGCGCGGCCAGGGAGAGCGGGAAGAGGCGATCCACGGTTTCGGCTGCGCGCTGGATGTCCGCAAGCACGCAGCCCGCCTCCGCGGTCAGCGTGTCGTTCAGTGCATCGATCGCGCGGATGCGGTTCATGCGCGACATGGAGACCACGACCTCGCGCACCGCGCCGGAGGGCACCGAACCGCCGCACAATCCGGTATTGCCGCCCTGAGGTACAACCGCGACGCTCTCGGCCGCGCACAGCGAAACCACGGCCGCGACCTCTTCGGTGCTGCCGGGTCGCACGACGCACAGGCCCTTGCCGGAGTACTGGCGCCGCCAGTCGGTGAAGAATGCGGCAGTGTCGGCGTCCGCGGTGAGGACGTGTGCGCCGCCCACCACGTCGCTTAGTTTGCGGATCAGCATGCTCTTGACGCCAATTGTGTCACACCGTATAGAAGTTCCATGCGCCTGCTGCTCCTTGCGTTCGCGTTGCTCGCCTGCACGGCGGCGGCGCAGGATCGCCCCATCCTCGTGGGCGCCACGGTGGCGCAGACCGGCATGCTGTCGGATCACGGCGCGAGCTACGGCCGAGGCATCGCGCTGTGGGCCGAGGAAGCCAATGCGCGCGGCGGCGTGCTCGGCAGGCGGATCGAGCTGCGCATCCGCGACGACCTGTCGCGGGCGATCGGCGTCGGCAAACTGTACGAGAAGCTGATCGACGAGGATCGCGTCGACGTGCTGCTCGGCCCGCTCGGGTCCGCTGCCACGCTGCCGGCAATGGCGGCCGCCGAACAGCGCCGGCGCGTCATCGTCAATGCCACCGGCATCGACGCTGCGGTGCTGAAGCGCGGCAACCGCTACGCGTTCCAGGTCCCGGCCGGCGCGGCGGAGTATGGCGCGCATGCATGGGCGCTGGTGCAGCGCGCGGGCGCCAGGCGCACGCTGCTGGTCGGCGGGGACGACGGCGGCCTCGCCGAGCGGCTGCGCGACGAGGCCGACAAGCGCGGCATTGCCTACCTGAGGGGCGAACTCGCCAACGCCCCCGACTATCCGTCGCTGATCGCGCAGGCGCGCAGCAAGGGCGCGGACGCGGTGATCGTCACCGGGCCGCCGGCGGACGCTGCCGAGGCGGTCAAGGCGATGAAGCGCGTCGGCTTCACGCCCAGGATCTTCATCGCGACCTCGGCGATGCATCCGGAGTTCACGCGCCTGGTGGGCCAGGACGCGGAGTTCGCGATCGGCGTATCTCCGTATGCACCTGCGATGCGCACGCCGGGCAACGCCGCGTTCGTCAAGGCCTACCGCGACAAGCACCAGCAGGCGCCCGGATATTACGCCGCCTGCGGCTATGCCGCGGGCATGGTGCTCGAGGCCGGCCTGCGCGAAGCCGGCTCGCCAGACCAGGAGAAGTTGCGCGAGGCGCTGTTGCGGGTGCGCGTGGACACGCCGCTGGGTCGCTACGAAGTGGGCAGCGACGGCGCCCAGACCGGCGTGCGCCCGCCGCTGCTGCAGTTTCAGCACGGCCGTCGCGAGATCATCTGGCCGCAGGCGCTCGCCACTGCGAAGCCGGTGCTTCCCTACCCGGCGTGGGCAGACCGCACCGCGCTCAAATAGGGCCTCAGGCCCGCAGGCGCTGGGATCGCGGGTCGTACATCGGCTGCAGGCTTGCGCGCGCCGCGTATCGCTCGCCCGCGACCTCGATTTCATAGCGCCCCGCGGTCACGTAGGCGGCGTCGACGCCGGCGGCGTCGCGCACATAGCCCAGCGCCACCGAACAACCCAGCGTGTGCCCGTAGCTGGCCGAACTGACGTATCCCGCCATGCGGCCATCCCGCAGTATCGGTTCGTTGTGATAGAGGAGCGGCCCTGGATCCTCCAGCGCGAACTGCACCAGGCGCTTCTTCACGCCGGCTTCGCGCTGCCGCAGCAGCGCCTGCCTGCCGATGAACTCCACTGGCTTGTCGAACGCGCAAGCGAAGTCAAGCCCCGCCTCGACCGGCGTGTCCTCGTCGGCGATGTCGTGGCCCCAGTGCCGGTAGGCCTTCTCCAGGCGCAGGCTGTCCATGGCATGCATGCCGGCGAGGACAAGGTCGAATTCCCGACCTTCGCTCAAGATGGCATCGAACACGGCGACGGCATCCCCGGCGGACACCAGCAGTTCCCAGCCAAGCTCGCCGACGTAGCTGATTCGCGTCGCGCGCAAGCGCATGCCCCGCAGCGCAAGCTCCCGGCTCGCGCGGAAAGGAAACGCTGCGGACGACAGGTCGGCGTCGACCAGATGCGACAGCAGCGCGCGCGAACGCGGGCCCATGACGCCGAGTACCGCGTACGCATCGCTCACGTCCTCCGCCGTGCAGCGGGGGTGGGCCGGCAGGTGGCGGCGCAGCCAGGCGAGGTCCCTGGGCCCGTTCGCGGCGCCGGTGATCACCAGGAACGCGTCTTCGGCGAGGCGGGTCACGGTCAGGTCTGCTTCGATGCCGCCGCGTCCGTTGAGCCATTGCGTGTACACGGCCCGGTCAACGGGCGACACGTCGTTGGCACTCACGCGCTGCAGAAGCGATTCGGCATCCGCGCCGCGCACCAGGAACTTGGCGAACGAGCTCTGATCGAACAGCGCCACGCGCTCGCGCACCGCGCGGCATTCGGCGGCGCGATGCTCGAACCAGTTCTGCCTGCCCCAGCTGTAGCGATACTCCGGCTTCTCGCCGCGTGGCGCATACCAGTTGGGACGTTCCCAGCCCGCGGTTTCGCCCATGCAGGCGCCGGCGGCGAGCAGGCGCTGGTGCAGGGGTGAAAGCCTGATGCCGCGGCTGGTCTGGTACTGGCGGTACGGCCAGTGCATTGCGTAGAGCAGGCCCAGCGCCTCGGTGGTGCGCTCGCGCAGGTACGCCGGATCGTTCTGGAACGGCATCACCCGGCGGATGTCCACGTCGGCCAGGTCCATCGGCGGATGGCCGTCGGCGATCCATTGCGCCAGCACCATGCCGGCGCCGCCGGCAGACTGGATGCCGATCGAGTTGAAGCCCGCGGCGACGAAGAACCCGGGAAGCTCCGGCGCCTCGCCCAGGTAGTAGCGGTTGTCCGGCGTGAACGATTCGGGGCCGTTGAAGAACTTCTGCATGCCGGCGGTGGCTAGCCGCGGCACGCGCGCCATCGCGCGTTCGAGCACCGGCTGGAAGTGGTCCCAGTCCTCCGGCAGCTCGTCGAACTCGAAATCCTCCGGGATCCCGCCCATGCCCCAGGGCTTGGCGGTGGTTTCGAAAGCGCCGATCAGCAGCTTGCCGGCGTCCTCCTTGAAATACGCGCAGCCGTCGTAGTCCCTGAGCACGGGCAGCGTAGGCAGGACTTCGGGCAGCGGTTCGGTGACGACGTAGAAATGCTCGGCCGCGTGCAGCGGCACCGCGACACCGGCCAACAGGCCGATCTCGCGTGCCCACATGCCGCCGCAGTTCACCACGACGTCGGCTGCGATGTCCCCGGCCGCAGTGCGCACGCCGGCCGCGCGGCCGCCGTGCACGATCACGCCGGTGACCGTGCAGCGCTCGAGGATCGTCACGCCTCGCTGCCGCGCGCCCTTCGCCAGCGCCTGCGTCACGTCCACCGGGTTGATCTGGCCATCCTTCGGCATCCAGATCGCGCCATGCAGGCCCTGCGTGTGGAGCAGCGGCCACAGGCGCCCTGCCTCGGCCGGCGAGACGACTTCGACCTCGACGCCGAAACAGCGGCCCATCGACGCGCTGCGCTTCAGTTCCTCGAAGCGCTCGGCGTTGTCGGCCAGCGTCAGCGCGCCGTTCTGCTTGAAGCCGGTGGCCTGCCCGGTCTCGGCCTCGAGCCCGGCGTAGAGATCGATGCTGTAGTGCGCCAGCCGCGTCAGGTTCTGCGTCGCGCGAAGCTGGCCCACCAGCCCGGCAGCATGCCACGTGGTGCCGCAGGTGAGTTGCCTGCGTTCCAGCAGGACGACGTCCTTCCAGCCAAGCTTCGCCAGGTGGTAGGCAAGGCTGCAGCCGATGATGCCGCCGCCGATGATCACGCAGCGCGCGTGGCGGGGCAGGTTGGTGGACATCGCGCCGATTGTGACAGGCGGGGATGCGGTGTTCAAACTCAAGTAACATCGGCCGGCCATGTCGAAAACCACGCTCAATCGTTCGTTCCTGTTCGCACCGGGCAACCACGCGCGTCGCGTCGAGAAAGCCTTCACGCTGGCCGCGGATGCGGTGATCCTCGACCTCGAGGACGCCGTCGCGGAAAGCGAGAAGTCGGCCGCGCGCCCGCTGGTGCGCGAGGCGCTGGCGCGACCGCGCAGCATGCGCGGCTATGTGCGCGTCAACGCCATGGGCACGCCGTGGTGCTTCCGCGACCTGGTCGAGGTGGTCGGCAAGGGCGTCGACGGCATCGTGCTGCCCAAGGTCGAGAGCGCGGCCGACCTGCACGCCATCGACTGGCTGGTCGCGAGCCTGGAGCGCGAACAGGGGCTGGAAGTCGGCGCCATCGACCTGATGCCGCTGATCGAGACCGCGGCGGGGATCCAGCGCATCGACCGCATCCTGCAGGCGCGCAGCCTGCGCCCGTACTCCGGACGCTGGCGCGTGCGCCGCGTCGCCTTCGGCGCAGGCGACTACGCCCACGACCTCGGGCTCTCGCCAACGCTGGACGAGGACGAGCTTGCCGACGCGCGCGCGCGCCTGGTACTCGCCTCGCGCGGGGCGGGCCTGGAATCGCCGGTGGACAGCCCGTGGTTCCACCTCAAGGAGAGTGCCGCCTTCGAGCGCGCGGTCGCCCGCAGCCGCCGCACCGGGTTCCAGGGGCGCCTGTGCATACATCCGGACCAGGTGCCGGTGGTCAATCGCGCGTTCGCACCTACCGCCGCGGAGGTTGCAGGCGCCGCGCGTATCGTCGAAGCGTTCAGGGAAGCCGAGGCAAAGGGGCTGGCGGCAATCCAGGTCGACGGCCAGATGATCGACTATCCGATCGTCCACCAGGCGCGCAAGGTGCTGGAGGCCGCGAAGCTTGCCGGAGTGCAAACCTAGCGGATCGTCTTCGCGCGTCCGGGGCTGATGCCGTGGACGTCGTCCTCGCGCACGGCCTGTGGATGCCCGGCATCGTCATGACGCCGCTCGCTGCGCGCCTTGCGCGCGCCGGCCATCGCTGCCATATCTTTCGCTACGCAGGTCACCGGCGCCCGCTCGAATGGAATGCGGAGCGACTGCAGCGCTTCGTGCGCCGCAGGCTGGGGGGGCGCCCTGCGCACTACGTCGGGCACAGCCTGGGCGGACTGGTGGTGCTGCGTGCGCTGACCATGCACGCAGAACTGGCGGTCGGGCGCGTGGTGCTGCTCGGCACGCCGGCGCAGGGCTGCCTGTCGGCGCGCCTCGCCGGTGCGCGCATCGGCGACTGGATGCTGGGCGCGAGCGCGCCGCTGTGGCGCGAAGGCGAGAACGCACGCTGGACGCGGCCCGAGCCGCTCGGCGTGATCGCCGGCAGTGCGCCATTCGGTCTTGCGCGCATGGTGGCGAGGCTGCCGGGACACAACGACGGCGTGGTGCGCGTCGAGGAGACCTTCGTCGGCGGCATGCGCGAGCGCATCGTGTTGCCGGTGGCGCATTCGGCGATGGTGGTGTCGCCGCGTGTCGCGGCGCAGGTGCGCGCGTTTCTCGAGCAGGGACGGTTTGCGTGATCCGCCGCGGTATCCTCATCGCTTGCGCACTGGCGCTGTCCGGCTGCGACATGTCGGCCTACTACCTGCAGGCGGTGCGCGGGCACCTGGACATCATGGAGCGCGCGCAGCCGCTGGATGCGCTGCTCGCCGACGCGCGCATGCCGGCAGGCCTGCGCCAGCGCCTCGAGACCGGCGCCCGCATGCGCGAGTTCGCCTCGCGCGAGTTGAAGCTGCCCGACAACGGCAGCTACCGCAGCTATGCCGATCTCGGCCGGCCGTACGCGGTGTGGAACGTCGTCGCCGCGCCGGAGTTCTCGCTCGACCCGGTGCAATCCTGCTTCCCGGTGGCGGGCTGCGTCAGCTACCGCGGCTTCTACGCGCGCGAGGACGCCGAGCGCCATGCGGCGCGCCTGCGCGCCGAGGGCCACGATGTCTTCGTCGGCGGCGTCCCCGCGTACTCCACGCTGGGCTGGTTCGACGATCCCTTGCTGTCGACCTTCATCGGCTATCCGGAGGCCGAACTCGCGCGGCTGGTGTTCCACGAACTGGCGCACCAGGTGCTGTATGTGAAGGGCGATACCAGCTTCAACGAATCCTTCGCGGTCGCCGTCGAGCGCGAGGGCGTGCGCCGCTGGCTCCTGGCACGCGGCAACGATGCGGAGGTCGCCGCGTTTGCGGCCGCGCAGGCGCGCGCGGCCGAGTTTGCCGGGCTGATGGCGGATGCGCGCGGGCGGCTCGATGCGCTGTACGCGGCAGACCTGCCGCCGCAGGAAAAGCGCACGCGCAAGGCCGCGACCTTGCGCGCGCTGGCCGCGGAATACGCGGCGCTGAAGCGCGAGCGCTGGAACGGCTTTGCCGGCTATGACCGCTATTTCGCGGCAGCAGGGCCGAACAACGCGCTGCTGGCTTCCTTCGCCACCTACACGCAGCACGTGGATGCCTTCGCGCGACTGCTCGCCGCCGAGGGGGGTGACCTCGAGCGCTTCCATGCAAGGGCGAGGCAGATCGCCGCGCTGGAGAAGCCGGCTCGCGATGCCGCGCTGGGCCGCTAGGACAGCGGCAGGTCCACCACCTTGGTGAATGCCGGGCGCTTGCACAGGCGCCCGAACCAGGCCTCCAGGTTCGGCAGCGCCGGCCGCTCGATCGCGAGGCGCATCCACAATTGCGCGTGGCAGCCGATGGGTATGTCGCCCATCGTGAAGGCGTCTCCGGCGACGAACTGACGGCTGCCGAGCGCGCCGTCGAGCACCGCGAGCAGCTCGGCGGATTTCTTCTTTCCATCCTCGATCGCCGCCATGTCGCGCTTCTCCGCAGGCGTGCGCACCAGGCCCCAGAACACCGGGCGGAACGCGGTCTGGAACGACACTGCCCAGTCCATCCAGCGATCCGCATCGGCGCGCACGCGCAGCTCGGCCGGCCAGAGCGAACCCGTGCCGTGCTTCTGGGCGAGGTAGCGCACGATGGCATGCGATTCCCACAGCACGAAGCCGTCGTCGTCGATCGCCGGCACCAGGCCCATGGGATTCTTCTGCCGGAACTCCGGCGTGTTGACCACGCCATACGCCATGCCGGCATCGATGCGCTCGTAGGGAACGTTCAGTTCCTCGAGGCACCACAGCACCTTCTTCACGTTGACCGAATTCGCGCGGCCCCAGACTCTCAGCATCGCCCAACCCCTCCTTGGTTCCCGGCAGTCATCCATTGCCGGGGGTGCGGGGGGCCGCGGAAGGCCCCCTGCTCGTTAGTACCCGACTGCCTGGCCGTCGCGGCGGGGATCGCTCGCGCCGACGTAGCCGTCGCCCAGGTTCCAGATCGCCTGGCAGCTGCCGAAGTCCATGTAGCCTTCCTTCAGCTCGGTGAGCTGGTGGCCGCGGCGCGACAGTTCCTGCAGCACCGACGGCGCGAACCCGCCCTCCACGTTCATCTCCATGCCCTTGACCCAGCGGTAACGCGGCGCGTCGCAGGCCGCCTGCGGGTTCTGGCCGTAGTCGGCGATGCGCACCACCAGCTGCGCATGGCCCTGAGGCTGCATGGTGCCGCCCATGACGCCGAAGCTCATCACCGGCTTTCCGTCCTTCGTGAGGAAGCCCGGGATGATGGTCTGGTACGGGCGCTTGGACGGGCCATACCGGTTCGGGTGGCCCTTCGTCGTGACGAAGGTGCTGGCACGATTCTGCAGCGAGATGCCGGTGCCTGGCACCACCACGCCGGAGCCGAAGCCCATGTAGTTGGACTGGATCAGCGACACCATCATCCCCGATGCGTCCGCCGCGGTGAGGTACACGGTGCCGCCCTTGGGCGGCGTGCCCGCGGCAAACGGCTGCGCGCGCTTCATGTCGATCAGCTTCGCGCGCGCATCGAGATACGCGGGATCGAGCAGGCGCTCGGGCCTGAACGGCATGTGCTCGATGTCCGCGACGTAGGCGAGCGCGTCGGCGAAGGCGAGCTTCATCGCCTCCATCTGCACGTGCAGGCTGTCCGCGCCATCCACCGGCATGCTGGCGAGATCGAAGCGCTCGAGGATCCCGAGCGCGATCAGCGCGACGATGCCCTGGCCGTTCGGCGGGATCTCGTGCACGGTATAGCCGCGGTACTTCACTTCCAGCGGCTGCACCCACTCGGCGGCGTGCGCGGCGAGGTCGCTCGCGCGCATCAGCGCACCGTGTTCCTTTGCGTGCGCCTCGAGCTTCTGCGCGAGTTCGCCGCGGTAGAACGCCTCGCCCTTCGTCGCCGCGATCCTTTCCAGCGTGGCGGCGTGATCGGGAAAGCGGAACAGCTGGCCCGCGGCGGGCGGACTGCCGCCGGGCATGAATGCCTCCTTGAACCCCGGCTGCACGTGCAGCTCCTTTGCCTGCAGCGCCCACTGGCGCGCGATGGTCGGCGATACCAGGAAGCCCTCGCGCCCGTAGCGGATCGCGGGCTCGAAGAGTTTCTCGAACGGCAGCTTGCCGAAGCGCTCGGACAGCGCGCGCCAGCCGGCCACGCAGCCCGGCACGGTGACGGTATCCCAGCCGCGTTGCGGCATTGCGGGCGCGTCGCCGAACCGATCTTGCGTCCATGCCGCCGGCGAGCGGCCGGAGGAATTCAGCCCGTGGAGCGCCTTGCCGTCCCACAGGATGGCGTACAGGTCCGAGCCGATGCCGTTGGATACCGGCTCGACCAGGGTCAGCGTGATCGCGGTGGCGAGGATCGCGTCCACCGCATTGCCCCCCTGCGCCAGCATCTGCACCCCCGCCTGTGCCGCCAGCGGCTGGGACGTCGTGACAATGTTCTTCGCCAGCAGCGGCTTGCGCGGCCAGGCATAGGGGAAATTCCAGTCGAACGGCGTCATCAGGGGCGCTTTTCCGGGGAGCGGGACGGGCGTATATTTTATCCGCCATGGGGAGGCTGCTGACCGCTGTTTTGCTCGCCTGCGCGTGTACCGTCGCGTGGGCCGAGCGCGTGCAGACGCTGGCGGCGGCGAAGCCTGCGCCGGGAGGCGAGCGGCGCGTGGCGCTGGTGATAGGAAACGCGGCGTACAAGAGCTCGCCGCTGAGGAACCCGGTGAACGACGCACGCGCGATGGCGCAGGCGCTTGCGGAGACGGGCTTCAGCGTGACGCTGCTGGAAGACGGTACGGAGACCTCGATGCGGCGCGCGATCCGCGCCTTCGGCGACGAGCTGCTCAGGGGCGGAGCGGGCCTCTTCTACTACGCCGGGCACGGCATGCAGGTGCGGGGCCGCAACTACCTGATCCCGGTGAACGCCGATATCCAGCGCGAGGACGAGGTCGAGGACCAGGCGGTGGACGCGAACTTCGTGCTGACGAAGATGGATACGGCGAAGAACGCGCTGAACATCATGATCCTGGATGCGTGCCGGAACAATCCGTTCCATCGCTCGTTCCGCTCGGCCGCGCAGGGCCTGGCGCAGATGGAGGCGCCCTCGGGCACGCTGATCGCGTTCGCGACCGCGCCGGGCTCGGTGGCGGCGGACGGGGACGGGGAGAACGGTGTGTACACCAAGCACCTGCTGCAGCAGGTGCGCCAGCCCGGGGTGCCGGTGGAGCAGCTGTTCAAGCAGGTGCGCAACGGCGTCATGGCGGACACGAAGGAACGGCAGGTGCCGTGGGAGAGCTCTTCGCTGCGCGGGGACTTCTACTTCATGGCGCCGGTGGCGGGGGCGGCGCAGTTGAGCCGGGACGACGTGAAGCAGGCGGTGATCGACGCCACGCGAGAGCAGGAGCAGCGCAGCGCGAAGGAGCGGGCGCAGCTGCAGAGCGCGATGGAGAAGATGATCCAGGAGGCGCTGGCGAAGCAGCGCGCGGAGCTGGAGGCGCAGCGCGGCGCGGCGCCGGCGCCTGCGGCTGCAGCCGCACCGACGCCGGTGGCCGCGGTGGCGCCCGCGACGCACGAGCGGCAGGTGGAGCTGGCGTTCTGGGACTCGATCAAGGCGAGTTCCAATCCGGCGGATTTCAAGGCGTACCTTGAGCGCTATCCGCAAGGCGCGTTCGCGCCGATCGCCCGCAACCGGCTCGCTGCCACGCCCGCGGCACCGATTGCTGCTGCGCCGAAGCCTGCGCCCGCGCCGGCGCAGGTGGCGAGCATCGCCCCTGCGCCACCGCCTGCGGCGCCAGCGGCTGCGGTGCCACCGACACCCGCATCCGGCAGTCGCTGGCAGTACGGCGGTCACGATTCCGACAACCCTGACAGGAAGCTTGATTACCTGGTGGAGATGCTCGGCGCGAGCGCCGCCGGCGTGCTCGAAGTCGCCCACGGTCGCAACGGCTCGACGCAATGGGTGCACGGCAGTACGCCCACGCTGGTGGGGCTGGGTTCCGGGTTCGCCGCCTTTTCTCCGCTGGTGCAGGAAACGCCGCTGAAGGTAGGAATGGAGTGGTCCGGCGTGCCCGTGGTCAGGCTCGATTCCTGCGGCCGCGGCCTGATCACCTGCTCGGCAGACGCGAAGGTGGTGGGCCGCGAGCGGGTCACGGTGAAGGCGGGCAGCTTCGATGCGTACAAGGTGGTGGTGGACCTGTTCTTCAGGACGGTTTTTGGTGGCGGTTCGAGGACGCTGACATTCTGGGCAGCTGATGGCGTGGGTCGGCCGGTCAAGTTCACCAACCGCGCGTATGGCGGTGGCGGTGGCCAGAACGTCATGATCGATCCCAGCATCGAACTCGAGCTCGCAGGTTTTCAGCGTGACGGCGGCGCGGTCTCGGGAATCCTGGATCCGTCCCTGCTGCGATCCGCTAGCGGGCACGGTTCTGCTGCGGCGCCGGTGGTCGTCGCAAGCGCGGGCGCGACGCATGGCGCCCGGCTGGTGGCCGGACCAGCGATGCCCAAGGTTGGCGATCGATGGACGTACGCGTTCAAGGACCTCAGCGCCGGCCGCAGCCGCACGCACGAGGTCGAGGTCACCTCGGTGGGCGCGGGCGGCATCCAGGAATCGGTAGCGAGCGCTGCCGGCAACGCGGTCGCGCTGGCGCACGGGCCTGGGGCCTATGTGTCAGGCGTGGGATTCGTGCAGCTCTCGCCTTACCTGCTGGCTTACGGCGATCTCACACCGGGGCCGATCAAGGGGGATGTTGCCGTGACGCAGCTCGCGGACTGCGCCGGCGCCAATTCCTGTACCGTCGAGGCGGTCGCCGAACGCAATGAGACCGTGACCGTGCCCGCGGGGACGTTCGAGGCCAGGAAGCTGACGGTGGACATACTCATTCAGCGCACGGGCAGCTTTGGCTCGGGGCAGCTGGCCCTCGCGTACTGGTACGCGCCGCAGGTGCGACGCTTCGTCAAGGCTACCGGCACCGGGCGGGGATCGGCGGTCGTGACGCCGAACTTCGAGCTGACGCTGCAGTCCATGCGCCTGCAATGAGCGCCCTGAGGCTCCTCGCAGCGCTTCTGCTGTTAACGGCTACACAGGCGTGGGCCGAGCGCGTGCAGACGCTGGCGGCAGCGAAGCCTGCGCCGGGAGGCGAGCGGCGCGTGGCGCTGGTGATAGGAAACGCGGCGTACAAGAGCTCGCCGCTGAGGAACCCGGTGAACGACGCACGCGCGATGGCGCAGGCGCTTGCGGAGACGGGCTTCAGCGTGACGCTGCTGGAAGACGGTACGGAGACCTCGATGCGGCGCGCGATCCGCGCCTTCGGCGACGAGCTGCTCAGGGGCGGAGCGGGCCTCTTCTACTACGCCGGGCACGGCATGCAGGTGCGGGGCCGCAACTACCTGATCCCGGTGAACGCCGATATCCAGCGCGAGGACGAGGTCGAGGACCAGGCGGTGGACGCGAACTTCGTGCTGACGAAGATGGATACGGCGAAGAACGCGCTGAACATCATGATCCTGGATGCGTGCCGGAACAATCCGTTCCATCGCTCGTTCCGCTCGGCCGCGCAGGGCCTGGCGCAGATGGAGGCGCCCTCGGGCACGCTGATCGCGTTCGCGACCGCGCCGGGCTCGGTGGCGGCGGACGGGGACGGGGAGAACGGTGTGTACACCAAGCACCTGCTGCAGCAGGTGCGCCAGCCCGGGGTGCCGGTGGAGCAGCTGTTCAAGCAGGTGCGCAACGGCGTCATGGCGGACACGAAGGAACGGCAGGTGCCGTGGGAGAGCTCTTCGCTGCGCGGGGACTTCTACTTCATGGCGCCGGTGGCGGGGGCGGCGCAGTTGAGCCGGGACGACGTGAAGCAGGCGGTGATCGACGCCACGCGAGAGCAGGAGCAGCGCAGCGCGAAGGAGCGGGCGCAGCTGCAGAGCGCGATGGAGAAGATGATCCAGGAGGCGCTGGCGAAGCAGCGCGCGGAGCTGGAGGCGCAGCGCGGCGCGGCGCCGGCGCCTGCGGCTGCAGCCGCACCGACGCCGGTGGCCGCGGTGGCGCCCGGGACGCACGAGCGGCAGGTGGAGCTGGCGTTCTGGGACTCGATCAAGGGCAGCTCCAATCCGGCGGACTACCGCGCGTACCTGGAGCGCTATCCGCAGGGCGCGTTCGCGCCGATCGCGCGCAACCGCGTTACTACCGGGGCATCGCCGCCGGCCGCTGCGGCACCGAAGGCTGCGCCCGCGCCGGCGCAGGTGGCGAGCATCGCGCCCTCGCCACTGCCTGCCGCGCTTGCCTCAGGCAGCCGCTGGTCGTATGCGGGGGCGGAGCCCGAGCGCCCGGAGAACCGCTTCGAGTACCGCGTCGAACTGGCCGGCGCGACCGCCGCCGGCGCGCTGGAAACGGTGACCGGGCCAGGCACCGCGACGCAATGGGTGTTTACCGATACGCCGGCAGTAGTGGGGCTATCGCGCGGGTGGGTGGCGTTCTCGCCACTCGCGCGCGCCGCCGACCTTAAGGTCGGGCAGACTTGGACGGGCATCGAGATCCAGCGGGTGGAATCATGCGGGCGCGGGCTGGTGAGCTGCACGGCCGAAGCCCGCGTCGTCGTGCGCGAAAAGGTCAGCGTGAAGGCCGGCAGCTTCGACGCCTACAAGGTCGTCGTGGATGTACTGCTCAGCCACAATCGTGCGACCGGAAACATTGAGTTGACGTACTGGTATGCGCCTGAAGTGCGCCGCGCGGTGCGTTTCTCGCGACGCTCGTCGGGCGGCCATCACACCATGCCGATGAACGAGCCGAACGTCGATCTTGACTTGGTGGGCTACCAGCTTGACGGCGGCGCCGTGGTGGGGAGTCTGGCGGCGATCGATGCGCCAGGCTCAGCAGGCGCGACGATGGTCGCCAGCGCAGGCGCCACGCATGGCACCCGGCTGCTTGACGGTTCCGCCATCCCGAAAGCGGGGGATCGCTGGGAGTACCGGCGTCGAGACGTCAACGCAGGTCGCACCAGCCGCGCTCTGGTGGAGGTTTCGCAGGTAGTCAGGAACGCCATCCTGGAGAGCATCCAGATCGACGGCGGCGTCGAGGTACAGGTGCAGCATGCAAGCGGGAACTACCTGTCCAGCTCCGGCCTGCTGCAGTTCTCGCCCTACCTGCGCGCGTTCGTCCCGGGGGATGCGGGCGGGGACCTCGGCGACGTACAGCTTCGTGCAGTGTCCACCTGCGCATCACCGCACATACAATGCAGCGGGAAAGCGCGCGTCGCCGGGCGCGAGCGGGTGACGGTTCCGGCGGGAACATTCGACGCGACGCGAGTCGAGGTCTCCGTGCAGGCCATAAATATGGGTTCCATGGTAAGCGCCGGGTTCTCCGGCGGGATCGAATCGACGATCACGGCCTGGTATGCCGACGCAGTGCGCCGGGTAGTGAAGTACGAAGTGCGCGGAAACATCCTGCTGCTGGATCCGCAAGTCACGGAACTCGTTTCGTACAAGCTCAAGTGACACGCGACCCTGGAGTGCCGCGCGCTCTGACTAGCGGCCGACATCCTCCATGTCCAGCACCACCCTGCCGAGCACGCGGCCGGCTTTGAGGTCTTCCAGGATCGCGTTCAGTTCGTCCGCCGGCCGCGTGCTGACCGGCGTGGGCTTGAGCTTGCCTTTCCTCGCCAGCGCCACGACCTCTTTGAGTTCCTGCACGTTGCCGACGTAGGAGCCCACCACGGCCACCGCACGCTGCGCGATCGGCGGCATCGGCAGCGTGATCTCGCCGCCGAACAGGCCGCACAGGATGTAGCGACCGCCCTTCCTCAGCGCTGGCCAGGCCACCGCGTGCGTCGCCGGCATGCCGACGAAGTCGATCGCCGCCGCAAGGCTGCCCTTGGCCAGCGCGGCGAGCTTCTGCGCCGCGTCCGGGGCGCGCGTGTCCAGCACCAGCTTCGCGCCCAGCTTCCTCGCCGCGTCCAGCTTCACCGGGTCGATGTCGCAGGCGATAACGTTGCGTATGCCTTTCGCCTTCAGGATCGCGGTGGCGACCAGCCCCAGCCCGCCGCAGCCCAGGACCGCGACCCAGTCGCGGGAGTTCAGCGCCGGCAGCTTGTTGATGGCGCTGTACGCGGTGAGGCCGGAGCAGGCGAGCGTCGCGGCGAAGGCCTCGTCCACGCCGGATGCGTCGACCAGGTACTTCGGGTGCGGCACGGTGATGTGCGTGCCGTAGGCGCCGCGCATGTACACGCCCATGAAGCGCTGGTTGAGGCAGTAGTTGTCCTGGCCGTCCTTGCATACCGCGCACTTGCCGCAGCCGATCCACGGAAAGACGATGCGCTTCTGTCCCACTTTCACGCCCCTGGCGACCTTCGAGACCCCCGGACCGAGCGCCTCGATGACGCCGAAGGGCTCGTGACCCATGGTGAACGGCGGCACGCAGCCGCGGTCCTTGACGTAGAACTTCTTCCCGCCGCCGAGATCGAAATAGCCGTCCCAGATGTGCAGGTCGGAGTGGCACACGCCCGAGCGCGTGACGCGCACCAGTACCTCGGTGCCCTTGGGCGCCGGTGTCTGCTTCAGCACCTTCTGCAGCGGCCTGCCGTGTTCGACGACGTCGTAGCTGATCATGTCTTCGCTGCCTCGTTCAGTGCCTGGTCAATGTCCCACAGGATGTCGTCCAGCGACTCGATGCCGACCGACATGCGGATCATGTCCGGCTTCACGCCGGCCTTCAACTGTTCCTCTTCGCTCATCTGCCGGTGCGTGGTCGACGCCGGATGGATGATCAGCGTCTTCGCGTCGCCGATGTTGGCCAGGTGACTCATGAACTGCGCGGCGTCGATGAACTTTTCTCCCGCCCTGGCGCCGCCCCTGACGCCGAAGTTGAGCAGCCCCGACTGGCCCTTCGGCAGGTACTTCTTCGCCAGCGCGTGGTACCTGTTGTCCGGCAGGCCGGGGTAGTTCACCCACGCCACCTGCTTGTGGCCCTGCAGGAACTTCGCCACCGCCAGCGTGTTGTCGCAGTGCCGCTCCATCCTCACGTGCAGCGATTCCAGCCCCTGCAGCAGCAGCCAGGCATTCAGCGGCGCGAGCGTCGGGCCGAAGGTGCGCATCACCTCCATGCGCGCCTTCATGGTGTAGCCGAAGTCACCGAAGGTCTCGTAGAAGCGCACGCCGTGGTAGCCGGGCGAGGGCTCTGTCATCTCGGGATAGTTGCCGTTGTCCCACTTGAACCTGCCCGATTCGACCACCACCCCGCCCATCGTGGTGCCGTGCCCGCCGATGTACTTGGTCGCCGAATGCACGACGATGTCGGCACCCCAGTCGAACGGGCGGCACAGGTAGGGCGAGGGCACGGTGTTGTCCAGCATCAGCGGCACGCCGGCCTCGTGCGCGATCGCCGCGATCTTCT
>CAZTDU010000025.1:0-21196 GCA_964612335.1 uncultured Enterobacteriaceae bacterium
CGGCGTGCGACTTGTTGAAGCCGTAGCCCGCGAACTTCTCCATCAGGTCGAAGAGCTGGCTCGCCTTGCTGCGCGAAAGGCCGTTCTTCTCGGCGCCGGCAACGAAGATCTCACGCTGCTCGGCCATCTCCTCGGGCTTCTTCTTCCCCATCGCCCGCCGCAGCAGGTCGGCGCCGCCCAGCGTGTACCCGCCGATCACCTGCGCAATCTGCATCACCTGTTCCTGGTAGACCATGATGCCGTAGGTGGGCGCGAGGATCGGCACCAGCCGCTCGTCCAGGTACTCGACGCGCTGGCGGCCGTGCTTCCTTTCGATGAAGTCCGGTATCAGGTCCATCGGGCCGGGGCGATACAGCGCGACGAGCGCGATGATGTCCTCGAAGCGGTCGGGCCTGGCGCGCCGGATCATGTCGCGCATGCCGCGCGATTCCAGCTGGAACACCGTGGTGGTGTTGCCCGACGACAGCAGGGCGTAGGTTTCCTTGTCGTCCAGCGGAACCTGCTCGAGCGAAAACCCTGCATCGCCGAGCGCGCGCACGTAGCGCTCAGCCCAGTCGAGCACGGTAAGCGTGGTAAGGCCGAGAAAGTCGAACTTCACCAGGCCGATCGCCTCGACATCGTCCTTGTCGAGCTGCGAGATGACGTTCGCCGCGCCCTCTGCGACATAGAGCGGGCAGAAATCCGTGAGCTTGCCCGGCGCGATCAGCACGCCGCCTGCATGCATGCCGACGTTCCGCGTCAGGCCCTCGAGCTTCTCGCCCAGCGCGAGCAGCTCTGCCACGTCTTCCTCATTGCGCTCGCGCTCCACCAGCTGCGGCTCCATCTCGCGCGCCATCGCCAGCGTCACGTTCTTGCCCGGCTGGAACGGGACCAGCTTGGCGATGCCGTCGCAGAAGTTGTAGCCGAGGTCCAGCACGCGCCCGGTATCGCGGATCACCGCGCGCGCGGCCATGGTGCCGAAGGTGGCGATCTGCGACACGCTCGCCTCGCCGTACTTGGTGCGCACGTAGTCGATCACGCGATCGCGCCCGTCCTGGCAGAAGTCGATGTCGAAGTCCGGCATCGACACGCGCTCCGGGTTCAGGAAGCGCTCGAACAGCAGGTCGTAGCGAAGCGGGTCGAGATCGGTAATGCCGAGGCTGTAGGCGACCAGCGACCCGGCACCGGAGCCGCGCCCCGGACCCACCGGTACGCCGTTCGGAAAGTCGGGCTCGCGCACCGACCGGGCCCAGCCGATGAAGTCGGCAACGATGAGGAAGTAGCCGGCGAAACCCATTTTCAGGATGGTCTCGAGCTCGAACTCGAGCCGGGCGCGGTAGCGTTCCGCTTCCCTTGCGCGTGCCGCCGCGTCCGGGAACAGCTTCTCCAGGCGCCGCGCCAGGCCGGCGCGCGCCTGCGCGCGCAGGTAGTCCTCGATGGATTCGCCTGCGGGCGTGGGAAACGGCGGCAGGCGGCTCTTGCCGAGTTCGAGCTCCAGGTTGCATCGACGCGCGATCTCGACCGCGTTCTGCAGCGCCTGCGGAATGTCGGCGAAGAGCGCGGCCATTTCCTCCTGAGTCCTGAAATACTGCTCCGGCGTGAAAAGCTTCGGGCGGCGCTGGTCGCCGAGTATGTAGCCCTGCGAGATGCAGACCCTCGCCTCGTGGGCGCGGAAATCGTCCCGCTGCAGGAACTGCACCGGATGCGTGGCGACAACCGGGAGCTTCAGGCGCACGGCAAGTTCCAGCGTGCGCGACACCAGGGCTTCGGATTGCGGCGCGCCGGCACGCTGCACCTCCAGGTAGTAGCGCCCCGGGAAGCGCCTGGCCCAGGCCTTCGCCGCGCGCTCCGCGCCTGCGGCACTGCCGTGGCGCAGTGCCTGCCCCACGTCCCCCGCTGCCGCGCCGGAGAGCACGATGACGCCGTCCGTCCCGGTCTCGTCCAGCCAGGCGGTCGAGATCTCCGCACGCGCGCGATGCTGGTTCGACAGCCACGCGCGCGTCAGCCAGTCCGACAGCCTGAGGTACCCCGCCTGCGACTGGCACAGCATTAGTACCCGCGAAGGCTTGTCGCGATCGGTATCGTTCTGGATCCAGCAATCGGCGCCCAGCACGGGCTTGACGCCCGCGGCACTCGCCGCCTTGTAGAACTTCACCATGCCGAACATGTTGGCGCTGTCGGTGAGGGCCAGCGCGGGCATGCCGTCTGCGGCGGCAGCCGCCACCGCGTCGTCGATCCGCACGATGCCGTCGGACACCGAGTATTCGCTGTGCAGCCTCAGGTGGACGAAGCGGGGATCGGTCATGGATCGGGATCGTTTCGCGCGGCGTACTCCGGCTACCTGACGACCGCTTCCGGCTCGCCGTCATGCGCTTCTATGCGCCCGATGCGGTACACCGTCTCGCCGGCCGCTTCGAGGAATCCGGTCGCGCGCGCCGCATCTTCCTCGGCGACGATCACGGCCATGCCGATGCCGCAGTTGAACACGCGGTGCATCTCGTCCTCGGCGACGCCGCCTTCGCGCTGCAGCCACTGGAAAAGCTCGGGACGTGGCCAGGACTTCGCGTCGATCACTGCGCGTGTACCCTGCGGCAGGCAGCGCGGCACGTTGCCGGTGATGCCGCCGCCCGTGATGTGCGCAAGGCCCTTCACCGGCAGTTCGCGCATCAGCGCGAGCAGCGGCTTCACGTAGATGCGGGTCGGCTCGAGGAACTGCGCGCCGCGCGCAGGCCCGGCGCGCTCCAGGATCCGGCGGATCAGCGAAAAGCCGTTCGAGTGCGCACCGCTCGAAGCAAGGCCCAGCACCGCATCGCCGGCCTGGATTGACCGACCGTCGATGATGCCATCCTTCTCGACCACGCCGACACAGAAGCCCGCGAGGTCGTACTCGCCCGGCGGGTACATGCCCGGCATCTCGGCCGTCTCGCCGCCGATCAGCGCACAGCCCGCAAGCTCGCACCCGCGCGCGATGCCCTTGATGACCTGGGCGGCGACGTCGTTGTCGAGCTTGCCGCAGGCGAAATAGTCGAGAAAGAAGAGCGGCTCCGCCCCTTGCACCAGCACGTCGTTCACGCTCATCGCGACCAGGTCGATGCCGACGGTGTCGTGCCGTCCGAGAGCGAACGCGAGCATGAGCTTGGTGCCCACACCGTCGGTGCCCGAGACGAGCACCGGCTGGCGGTACTTCCTCGGCAGTTCGACCAGCGCGCCAAAGCCGCCGATTCCCGCGAGCACCTCCGGGCGCATGGTACGGCGCGCGAACGGCTTGATGGCATCGACCAGCGCGTCGCCCTTGTCGATATCAACGCCCGCGTCGCGGTAGGAAAGTCCGGTCGACATGCTAGAGTCCAGTGGGATTCCTGATTCTACTCGACATGCCCGGCCAGATCCTCGCAAATCCACTGCTTTGGGCATGGGCCGCCATCGCCGCGGCATCGTTGTGGCTGGTGTGGCTCCTGTCGCCGATCCTCGCGCCATTCCTGTTCGCGGGAATTCTCGCCTACGTGCTCAACCCGATCGTCGAGCGGCTCGCGGGCAAGCGCATGCGCCGCACCTTCGCTGTGCTGCTTGTCATCACCCTTGCGCTGCTCGCGATCGTCAGCATTGCACTGGTCGTCGTGCCGCTGTTCTACAAGGAACTGCGCATGCTGGCGGACCGTTTTCCCGCCTTCCTCGTGTGGATCAACCAGACAGTCGCGCCGTGGCTCGAGGACCGCTTCCAGATCACCTTCCAGCTCGACGTCCCGACGGTGAAGCAGCTCGCCGGGCGCGTGTTCGCCGGGAACGAAGGCCTGGTCCAGCAGGTACTCGCTTCACTGCGGATCGGCGGACTGGCCTTCATCGCCTTCCTCGCCAACCTGCTGCTGGTGCCGGTGGTGCTGTTCTACCTGCTGCGCGACTGGGGAATGCTGATCTCGCGCGCGGAGGCGCTGGTGCCGCGCAGGCTGCACGAGCGCGTGCGCACCATCGTCATCGAGATCGACCAGGTGCTCGCCGAGTTCCTGCGCGGGCAGTTGCTGGTGGTCATCGCAATGACCGTCTACTTCGTCACCGCGCTGTGGTTCACCGGACTGGATTTCGCGCTGCCCATCGGCATCATCACCGGCATGCTGGTGTTCATCCCGTACGTCGGCGCATTCACCGGATTCCTGCTCGGCACCGTCGCCGCGGTGCTGCAGTTCGGCACCATCTCCGGCGTGCTGTGGGTGTGGCTTGCGTTCTTCGTCGGCCAGACCATCGAGGGCTTCGTCGTCACCCCCAGCCTGGTAGGCGAGCGCATCGGGCTGCACCCGGTCGCGGTGATCTTCGCGCTGCTCGCCTTCGGGCAGGTGTTCGGCTTCTTCGGCGTGTTGCTCGCGCTCCCCGCCAGCGCCGCACTGCTGGTCGGCTTGCGACACGTGCGCAAGGCCTACCTGAACAGCTCCCTGTACGCCTGAATGCGGCAGTTGAGCCTTGCCATGCAGCAGCCGCGTGCGCCCACGCTGGACAATTTCGTCCCCGGCGCCAATGCCGAGCTGCTCGCGAGGCTGCGCGAACTGGCGGCGGGCGCGCTGGGCGAGGCCGTGATCTACCTCTGGGGCGAGACAGGTTCGGGACGCAGCCACCTGCTCACCGCCTGCTCGCGCCCCGGCATATGCATCGTCGACGATGTCGACGCGCTCGACGAAGCCGCGCAGATCGCGCTGTTCAACCGCATCAACGAGGCACGCGATCAGGGCGGCACGGTGCTCGCCGCGGGAAGCGTGCCGCCCGCGCAGTTGAAGCTGCGCGACGACCTGCGCAGCAGGCTCGGCTGGGGGCTCGTCTACCACGTCAAGCCGCTCTCCGATGCCGACAGGGCGATCTACCTCGCGGCCGAGGGCGCCCGCCGCGGGCTCGAGCTCTCCGACGAGGTCATCGGGTACCTGCTCTCGCACGTGCGCCGCGACATGGGCTCGCTCGACGCGCTGGTCGACCACCTCGACCGCCATGCGCTGGAGAAGCAGCGTCGCGTCACGCTGCCGCTGGTGCGCGAGGCGCTGGCCGCGCTCGGCCGCGGCTGACCCGGTCGGTGGCCTCGCGAGACAGCTCGGGCGATGGGGTAACATGACACGCTCCGCGACTTGGCAGAAGAAGCCCTGACTGCCGCGCGCGACCCAGATGCGGCTTGCCCTCTTCGATCTCGACCACACGCTGCTGTCCGGCGACTCCGACTACGAGTGGGGCCAGTTCCTCATCGACCAGGGCGTGCTCGAGCGCGACACCTACGAGCGGCAGAACGCGGCGTACTTCGAGCAGTACAAGGCCGGCACGCTCGACATCCACGAGTTCCTCGGCTTCGCCCTGCGCCCGCTCGCCGAGCACACGCCGGCGGACCTGGCTCGCTGGCACGCCGGGTTCATGCAGCAGCGGATCCTGCCGATGATCGGCACGCCGGCTCGTGCGCTGGTGCGCGCTCACCTGGACGCGGGCGACCTGTGCGCCATCGTCACCGCCACCAACAGCTTCGTGACCCGCCCGATCGCGCAGGAGTTCGGCATCTCGAACCTGGTCGCCACCGAGCCTGAATCTGCCGATGGCACATACACGGGCAGGGTCGCCGGCACGCCCTGCTTTCGCGAGGGCAAGATCGTGCGCGTCGAGGAATGGCTCGCCGGCATGGGGCGCAGCTTGCAGGACTTTGCAGCGAGCAGCTTCTACAGCGACTCCCACAACGACCTGCCGCTCATGGAGCGCGTGACGCGCCCGGTGGCCGTCGATCCGGACGATACGCTGCGTCCCGAGGCCCTGCGGCGCGGGTGGCCCATAATCTCGCTGCGAGAGGAGCAACGCGATCCTGCCACGCCTTAGACGCCCGACACTGGACGCCCCACTCAGATGATCAAACGCTTCATTCGCAGGGTGCTGGGCCTCGCTCCTGCGGGGCCTGTACGCATACCCCGGGGAAAGCACGGCCTTGCCCGCGACCGCATCAGCCCCGCGGCGTTGAAGGTCTGCGAAGCGCTGCAGCAGGCCGGCCACCCGGCCTATGTGGTCGGCGGCGCGGTGCGCGATGTACTGCTGAACGTGACCCCCAAGGACTTCGACGTCGCCACCGCGGCGCGGCCCGAGCAGGTAAAGCCGCTTTTCCGGCGTGCCATCATCATCGGCAGGCGCTTTCGCCTGGTGCACGTGATCATCGGCCAGGAGACGGTGGAGACGTCCACGTTCCGCGCCGCCGACACCGGCGTCGAGGAAAAGAGCGAGCATGGCCGCGTGCTGCGCGACAACGTCTTCGGCACGCAGGAGGAGGACGCGCGTCGCCGCGACTTCACCATCAACGCGCTGTACTACGATCCCGCCAGCGAGGAGGTCATCGACTTCCACGGCGGCCTCGCCGACCTGAAGAAGCGGCTGCTGCGCGTGATCGGCGACCCGGAGACGCGCTTTCGCGAAGACCCGGTTCGCATGCTGCGCGCGGTGCGCCTGTGCGCCAAGCTGGGGCTCACGCTGGAGGGCACGACACGCGCGCCGATACGCCGGCTGGCGCCGCTGATCGAGCACGTGCCGCCGGCCCGGCTATTCGACGAAATGCTGAAGCTCCTGCTCTCCGGGCACGCGAGCGCATGCCTGCGGCAGCTGCGGCACGAAGGCCTGCACAAGGGCGTGCTGCCGCTCCTGGACGTCATCCTCGACCAGCCGCTGGGGGAACGTTTCGTCACGCTCGCGCTCGCGCAGACAGACGAGCGCGTGCTCGCCGGCAAGTCCGTTTCGCCCGCCTTCCTCTTCGCCGCGCTGCTGTGGCACGAAGTCCTCGCGGCATGGAAAGCCCGGCTCTCGCGCGACGAGGCGTCCATCCCCGCACTCGAGGCCGCGATGGACGAGGTGCTCGACGCGCAGTGCGAGAAGCTCGCCATCACGCGCAAGCTCACCGCGACGATGCGCGAGGTGTGGCAGTTGCAGCCGCGCTTCGAGCTGCGCGCGGGACAGCGGCCCTACCGATTGATCGAGGCGCCGCGCTTTCGCATGGCGTACGATTTCCTCGCCATCCGCGCGGCAAGCGGCGAGGTGCCCTCGGAGCTCGAATCATGGTGGCGCGCATTCCAGTTCGCCGACGAGGAGACCCGGCGCGCGATGCTGGTGCCGGACACCGCGCCGCGCAAGCGCCGGCGCCGTCGCAAGAAGAAGACCCCGGCTGCAGACGCGCCCCGGCAGGCGTGAGCATCGCCTACGTCGGCATAGGCGCCAACCTCGGCGATCCCTGCGCGCAAGTGCGCCGCGCATTCGACGAGCTCGACGCCATCCCGGGCACGCGCGTCACCGCGCGTTCCTCCCTGTACCGCACCGCGCCGCTCGGCGCCGACGGACAGCCCGACTACGTCAACGCGGTGGCGCGCATCGACACCGCCCTCGCGCCCGCGGCGCTGCTCGGCGAGCTGCGCGCGATGGAGGACCGGCACGGGCGCAACCGGCCGTTCCGCAACGCGCCACGGACGCTCGACCTCGACCTGCTGCTGTACGAACGCGAGCGCATCCTTGCCGACGAGCTTACCGTGCCGCACCCGCGCATGCACGAGCGCGCCTTCGTGCTCGTGCCGCTGTCGGAGATCGCGCCAGGCGCGGAGATACCGGGGCTCGGCCTCGTGGAGGACTGGCTCGCGCGTTGCGCTGGCCAGGCCATCGAAAGGATCGACTGAATGCAGCTCACGCCGGTAGCGACCTCGATCCTGCTACTCGCCGCGTCGAACGTGTTCATGACCTTCGCGTGGTATGCGCACCTGAAGAACCTGTCTGCCAGCCCATGGTGGATCGCGGCGCTGGTCAGCTGGGGCATCGCGCTGTTCGAATACCTGCTGCAGGTTCCGGCCAACCGCATCGGCTACACGCAGCTGTCGCTGCCGCAACTGAAGATCCTGCAGGAGGCGATCACGCTCACCGTGTTCGTTCCCTTCGCGATCTTCTACATGAAGCAGCCGCTCAGGCTCGACTACCTGTGGGCATCGCTGTGCATCATGGGCGCCGTGTACTTCATGTTCCGCGGCTAGCGTGATGATGGAGCGTCTGCGCTACGTCGTCGTCGAAGGGCCGATCGGGGCCGGCAAGACCACGCTCGCGCGCAGGCTCGCGGCGAGCCTCGGCGCAGAGCCGCTGCTCGAGCAGCCCGCCGAGAACCCGTTCCTCGCCCGCTTCTACCAGGACATGGCGCGCTACGCGCTGCAGACGCAGCTCTGTTTCCTCTTCCAGCGCGCGCGGCAGCTCGAGCCGCTCGCGCAACCGGACCTGTTCGCGCGGCCAACGGTGGCGGACTTCCTGCTGGACAAGGACCCGCTGTTCGCGCGCATCACGCTGGCCGGCGACGAACTCTCCCTGTATGAGCGGATCTACGGGGCACTGCGCCCGCACGCGCCGGTGCCGGACCTGGTGATCTACCTGCAGGCGCGTCCGGAGGTGCTGCTGGAGCGGGTGAAAAAGCGCGCCGCCAGCTTCGAGCGCGGCATAAGCGACGAGTACCTTGCGCTGCTGGCGGAGACCTACGCGCGCTTCTTCCACCACTACAGCGCGGCGCCGGTACTTACGGTGAATGCCGAGAACCTGAATTTCGTCGACGGCGATGCAGACCTCGAGCTGCTGCTCGAGCGGGTGCGGGGCATGAAGAGCCGCCGCGAATACTTCAACCTGGGCTAGCCTGGATTCCCGCCCGGGAAGCGCTCAGGAGGGGTACGGGTCGAACGTGATCGATTCCACCGGCGCGCCGATCGCCGCCGCCAGCTTGTCCATGACTTCGTCGGTAAGCGCCACCGGCTGAAAGTCCGCGTCTCCGCCCTTGGATGCGATGAACGCCTTGGCCTGGTCTTCCGTATTCCAGGTGACGATAGGATCGGGGCTTACGCCCTGAATCTGCCGGCAGATCGGGAAACCATCGGACTTGTAGACAATTGCGTACATGCTGCCCCCTGGCGTGCCTGTTGCGGCGACCGGGAAAACTTTAACCCATGCCGGCCATGAATTCTAGTAGCCCGCGACACAGCCGTCGCCGCGCGGGTCGAAAGCGCCTTCCAGCGCGCCGTCCGGCCGGCGCACCAGCGCGCCGGCGTGTCCCATGGTTTCGTCGAAATCGCCCAGCATTTCCACTTCATGGCCGCGGCGACGCAGCTCGTCGATGACTGCAGCGGGAAAGCGCGATTCGAGCTTGAGTGTCTCGGACATCGAGCCCCAGGTGCGCCCGAGCAGCCAGCGCGGCGCCGACACGGCGCGCTGCAGCGGCTGGCCGAACACCGCATGGCGCGAGAACACCGCCGCCTGCGTCTGCGGCTGGCCATCGCCGCCCATCGTGCCGTAGACCATGGTGCGGCCATCGGCAAGCCGCGCGAGCGCCGGGTTGAGCGTGTGAAACGGCTTCTTTCCCGGCGCGAGCGCGTTTATCCGCGCGGGATCCAGCGAAAAACTGCAGCCGCGGTTCTGCCAGTTGACGTGCGTGGCCGGCAGCACCAGGCCCGAGCCGAACTCGTGATAGATGCTCTGGATGAAGCTCGCCGCGCGCCCGGCGCTGTCGATGACGCCCATCCAGATGGTGCCGCCCGGCAGCGACTTGCCGCCCCAGGGGCGCGCGCGCGCCATGTCGACCTGAGCGGCGAGCCGCGCGAGGTTCGCGTCCTCGAGCAGCGACTGCGGCTCCACTTTCATGTATGCGGGATCGGCGACGTGCGGGTCACGGATGCCGATGAAAGCCGCCTTCGTCGCCTCGACGATGGCATGCACATGGTCGGCGGATTCCGGCGCCATCGAGGCGAGTCCGAGCCGCTCGCAGATGCCGATTATGGCCAGCGAGACGATGCCCTGCGTCGGCGGCGTCATGTTGTACAACTGCCCCGCGCCGTGCGCGAGGGCAAGCGGCACGACTTCGCGGGCGCGATAGGCTTCGAGGTCCGCGAGCGCAAGCGGACTGCCCGCGGC
This sequence comes from uncultured Enterobacteriaceae bacterium, assembly GCA_964612335.1. GTDB lineage: Bacteria > Pseudomonadota > Gammaproteobacteria > Burkholderiales > SG8-39 > CAZTDU01. The sequence goes on from CAZTDU010000025.1 coordinate 9,892, forward strand.
GGCGAGGTCGGCGGCAATCGCGCGAGCAAGGTCGCCGCGGTAGAAGTCCCCCAGCCCCGCCCTGGCGAGGCGCTCGAGCGTTCGCGCCATCACCGGCTGGGTGAACAGGCTGCCTTGCACCGGCACGTTTCCGCCGGGCAGGAAGCGCGCGGCGAACCCCGGGACCGGCTCGAGCTCAGCGCGCTTGCCCGCGGTGTTCGCCTGCTGGCTGGCGGTGACCGGCACGCCGCTTCGCGCATAGTGGATGGAATCCTCCAGCAGGCGGGCTAGCGGCAGCTTGCCGCTCCAGCGCTCGCGCGACAGCGACAGCGCCAGGTCCCAGCCGCCGATCGTGCCCGCCACCGTGTTCGCGGCCAGCGGCCCGCGCGGCGCGATCGCGGCGAGGCCTTGCGCGCGATAGTACTCGGGAGTCGCCGCGCGCGCCGCAGGCCCGCACGCCTCGATGCCGACCGGCGCCTCGCCGGGCGCGGCGATGACCCAGAACGCGTCGCCGCCGATTCCCGTCATGTGCGGGTAGACCACCGCGATGGTGGAGGCGGCTGCAACCATCGCCTCGATGGCATTGCCGCCCTCGCGCAGCACCGCAAGCGCCGATTGTGCGGCGAGCGAATGCGAGGCGACCGCGATGCCGCGGCGCGCATGACTGGTGTTCAGCATGGCCGCGATAATATCCGGTATGGCCGAGCTTCCCGCAGACGAGAAGTATCTTGTCTCCGAAGTGTTCTTCGACGGCGGCAAGCCTGCCGTCGCGAACAAGGCCGCGCACGGCACCTGGCACGAGCCCGCGCGCGACATTCCGGTCTGGGGCAGGTGCGACGTGCTCGTTGTAGGTGGAGGGCCTTCGGGCACGGCCGCCGCCGTCGCGGCGGCGCGCTCAGGCGCGGACGTCGTACTGCTGGAGCGCTACAACCACCTCGGCGGCCTTTCCACCGGCGGCCTCGTCATCTGGATCGACCGCATGACCGACTGGGCTGGCGAGGCGGTGATCCGCGGTTTCGCCGCGGAGGTGATCGACCGGTTGCCGGACGACGCGATCGCGGGCCCGGCGCCGCAGGAATGGGGCTCGCGCGATTCCGCGCGCGTCGCGCACTGGTCGATGCGCACCGCCGCCTATCACGGCGTGGTCACATGGTCGCCGACGATCGATCCCGAGCGCCTGAAGCTGGCATCGCAGGACATGGTGGTGGAATCGAAGGTGCGCCTGCTCTATCACGCTTGGGCCGCACGGCCCGTGGTGTCCGCGGCCGGCGCGGTCTGCGGCGCCGCGTTCGAGAGCAAGGCCGGGAGGCAGGTCGTGATGGCGCGGGTGGTGGTCGACGCCACCGGCGACGGCGACCTCTTCGCCCGCGCCGGCGCGCGCTGCGAAACCGACATCGAGCAATCCGACATCCATCACTGCATGAATACCTCGTGGCTGTTCGGCGGCGTGGACATGCCGCGCTGGATCGCGTTCCGCGCCGGCAAGCCGGAGGAGTATTCGGCGTTCATGCAGCGCGGCCGCGACGCGCTGCGCTTCTTCGACAAGCCGTTCGTGTCCTGGCGCGACGACATCGCGCTCTTCATGGGCCCTCGGCAGGCGGGCTTCTCGGCGCTCGATCCGGAAGACCAGACCGCGGTGGAGATCCGCTCGCACAAGCTGATGGCATTGCACCTCGACTTCTACCGCGCGCACGCGCCCGGCTTCGAGGGTGCCTACCTGCTGCAGAGCGGCCCGCAGCTCGGCGTGCGACACAGCCGGCGCCTCGCGGGCACGTCGACGGTGACGCGTGCGCAGTGGCCGACGGGCATGATCCACGCGGACGAGATCGGCGTGTCGCCGAGCCCATCGCCCAAGTTCCCGAACATCTCGATCCCGTACGGCAGCCTGGTGCCGGAGAAACTCGACGGCCTGCTCGCCTGCGGACGCCATATCGCCTGCGACCCGAACTCGCACGGTTTCCTGCGCGAGATTCCGCAGTGCTGGGTGACCGGGCAGGCGGCAGGCACCGCAGCGGCCATCGCCGCGAACCGCGGCTGCGAACCGCGCGCGGTAGACATCGGGGAACTGCAGGACAGGCTCGCCGCGCAGGGCGTGTTCCTGCGGCGGGCAGGCATCACGCCAGCGTGCTTACCGTCCGCCGGAATCGCAGCAGCGCGCCCGTGAACAGCGCGGCGCCGATTCCCGCCACGGCGACAAACTGCGGCCACACCACGTCGAAGCCCGCACCGCGATACAGGATCGCCTGCGCCAGGCTGACGAAGTGCGTGGTGGGCGCAAGCGTCATCACGTAACGCACGGCGTCAGGCATGCTCTCGCGCGGCGTCATGCCGCCCGACAGCACCTCCAGCGGCAGCACCACCAGCATCACCAGCAGGCCGAGCTGCGGCATCGCGCGTGCGACCGTGCCGAGGAAGATCCCCATCGACGTGGTGGCGAACAGGTGCACCAGCGCGCCGCACAGGAACAGCGGCACCGAGCCGGCGACCGGCACGTCGAGCAATCCCTGCACGACCAGCTTCAGCGACAGCGCGGCGGAGACCAGCACCACCAGGCCGTTCGCCCAGACCTTGGCCGCCATGATCTCTACCGGCGCCAGGGGCATCGACAGCAGGTGCTCGATGGTGCCGTGCTCGCGCTCCCGGATCACCGCCGCGCCGGTGAGGATGATCGAAAGCATCGTGATGTTGTTGATCAGCTCCATCACCGTGCCGAACCACTTGCTGCTGAGGTTCGGGTTGAAGCGCATGCGCGTCGCCAGCTCGACCGGTGACGCCGTCGCGCTGGTGCCGGGACGCAGGAACTGCGCGATCTCGGCGGCCGCGATGCTCTGGATGTAGCCGGCGCCGATGAAGGCCTGGCTGGTCTGCGTCGCGTCCACGTTCAGCTGCACCGCGGGACGCTTGCCCGCCAGCACGTCGCGCTGGAATCCGGGCGGGATGTCGAGCACGAAGGTATAGCGGCCCCGGTCCATGCCGCGGTCCGCCTCGCGCATGCCGACCTGCTCGGGCGCCATGAAGCGCGGCGGAATCAGGCCCGCCGCGATCGCCCCGGAGAGCTGCGAGCGGTCCTCGTCCACGATCGCGACCGCGGCCTTGCGCAGCTCCATCGTCACGCTGGCGGCGCTGTATATCGCCGCGGTGAAGCTGAACAGGATGAACACCAGCATCAGCGGATCGCGCCTCAGGCTGCGGAGCTCCTTGACGCCGAGGTGCAGGACGTTGCCCAGGCTGCGCGCGCTCATCTGCCCTGTTTCCTCAGGAACGCGACGCTCAGCAGCGTGATCACCGGGATGAAGGCCGCAAGCGCGAGGAAGTAGAAGCCCAGGTCGGCGAAGCCGAGCGACTTGGCGAAGCAGCCGCGGCTGACGATGATGAAGTAGGTGGTAGGAAAGAGCCTGCCGATCACTTCCCCCATGCCCTCGAGCGAATGCACCGGGTGGATCAGGCCGGAGAACTGGATCGCAGGCAGCATGGTGAGCACCGCGGTGCCGAACATCGCGGCGATCTGGGTTTGCGCGAATGCCGACATCAGCAGTCCGAAGCCGGTCGAGATCGTCACGTACAGCAGCGCCGCGACCGTGAGCGCGACGAAGCTGCCTTTCAGCGGCACGCCGAAACCGTACACCGCGAGCGCCGTGAGGATGAAGAAGTTGAACATGCCGAGGATGACGTACGGCAGCTGCTTGCCGAGCAGGAACTCCAGCCGAGTCACCGGCGTGACGTAGAAATTCACGATTGAGCCCAGCTCCTTCTCCCGCACCACGCCGAGCGCGGTGAGCATGGCGGGGATCATCATCAGCAGGATCGGGATCGCCGCCGGCACGAACGCGTTGATGCTGCGGACGTCCGGGTTGTAGCGGTAACGCACCTCCACCGTGGCAGGCTGCGCCGCAGGCGACGCGCCATCGCGTTGCGCCAGCTCGGCGAGGTACCCGGCATGCATGCCATGCACATAGCCGGCTGCCGTTTCCGCGCGCAGCGGCATGGCGCCATCGATCCAGACGCCGATCTCGGCGGCCCTGCCGCGCTGCAGGTCACGGCCGAAGCCCTCCGGGATCTCGAGCGCAACGCTCAGCTCGCCGGTGCGCATGCGCCTGTCGAGCTCGTCGTGGTCGCGGAGCGGCGCCCGTTCGATGAAGTAGCGCGAGCCGGAGAGGTTGAGCGCGTACTCCCGGCTCGCCTGCGTGCCGTCGCGGTCGAGCGTGGCGAACGACAGGTTCTCGACGTCGATGCTGACGCCGTAACCGAGGATCACCATCAGCAGCACCGTGCCGATGAGCGAGAATGCGAGCCGTATCGGATCGCGCAGCAGTTCCAGCGACTCGCGGCGCGCGTAGCTCGCGTAGCGCAGCAGGCTGAAGCGGGCGCTGGTGCGCGACGCCGCCGGCAGCGGAAGCGGTGCCAGCGCGGAGAGATCTTCAGCGCGCGTTCCTGGCGACGAACCGGCGGCGGCAGTCTCAAGGCAGGCGATGAACGCCTCCTCCAGCGTTCGCGCGCCGTGCGACGCGATGAGCGCCGCCGGCGTGCCGGTCGCGAGCACGCGCCCGTCGTTCATGAACGAGACGCGATCGCAGCGTTGCGCCTCGTTGAGGAAGTGCGTGGAGACGAAAATGGTCACGCCGTCGCCCCGCGACAGGTCGATCAGCAACTCCCAGAAACCGTCGCGCGCCACCGGGTCGACGCCGGAGGTGGGCTCGTCGAGGATCAGCATCTCGGGGCGGTGGATCACCGCCACGGCGAGCGACAGGCGCTGGCGCATGCCGAGGGGAAGCGCCTGCGGCAGCATCTGTGCCGCATGCGAGAGGCCGAAGCGCTGCAGCATCGCGTCCACGCGACCCGGTATTTCCTCGGGCGGCACGTGGAACAGGCGCGCGTGCAGCTCCAGGTTCTGCCGCACCGTCAGCTCGTCGTACAGCGAGAACGACTGCGACATGTAGCCCACGCGCGCCCTGGTCTCGAGGTCATCCGGCGCCACGGCGCGGCCGAAGAGGCGCGCGGATCCCGCGCTGGGCGCGAGCAGCCCGGTCAGCATCTTCATGGTCGTGGTCTTGCCGCAGCCGTTCGAACCAAGGAAGCCGAATATCTCGCCACGCTCGATGCGAAAGCTGACGTCGTCCACAGCGGTGAAATCGCCGAAGCGCCGCGTCAGGCCGTCGGCCTCGATCGCGGCGTCGCCGTCCCGTCCTGCGCGCGGCGGGATGACCAGCGCGCGGTGCCCGCGACGCCGCTCTTCCGGCAGCAGCGCGATGAACGCCTCCTCGAGGGAAGCGGTCTCGGTCCGCGCCCTGATCTCGCGCGCATCGCCCGTCGCGAGCACCGTGCCCGCGTTCATCGCCACCAGCCAGTCGAACTGCTCCGCTTCCTCCATGTATGCGGTCGCCACGATCACGCTCATGCCGGGGCGGCGCGCGCGGATGCGCTCGACGAGCTGCCAGAACTGGCGCCGCGACAGCGGATCGACCCCGGTGGTCGGCTCGTCGAGGATCAGCAGGTCGGGGTCATGTATCAGCGCGCAGCACAGGCCCAGCTTCTGCAGCATGCCCCCGGAAAGCTTCCCCGCGGCGCGGTCCGCGAACGGCGCGAGCCCGGTGCCATCGAGTAGTTCCCGGATGCGCCATTCGCGCTCCTCGCGCGCATGGCCGAACAGGCGGCCGAAGAAATCCACGTTCTCGTACGCCGACAGCGTCGCATAGAGGTTTCGCCCCAGGCCCTGCGGCATGAAGGCGATGCGCGGGCACACCGCCTCGCGGTGCCTGCGGTCCGCCATGTCGCCGCCGAGAACCTCGATCGAGCCGTGCTGGATGCGCCGTGCGCCGGCGACGAGCGCAAGCAATGTCGACTTGCCGACGCCGTCCGGACCGATCAGCCCGACCACCCGTCCGGCTGGTATGTCGAGGCTGACCGCATCGGTGGCGAGCGTGGCACCGTAGCGATGCGTCACCGAGGCGAGCCGCGCGACCACCGGCCCGCCCGGTGCGCTCATTTGCGCGCCCAGTCCGCCTGCAGGTGCTGCGGCCAGGCCGCCGCCGGATCCAGACGCACGTAGGCGACGCCCGGCAGGCCGGTCTTCACCTGGGTGCGGTAGCGCTTCAGCAGTTCCGCATCGACCTGCGCCCTGACCCGGAACATGAGTTTCTGCCTCTCTTCCCTGGTTTCCACCGTCCTCGGCGTGAACTGCGCGCTGCTGGCGACGAACGAAACCCTCGCCGGCACCGGGCGCTGCGGCGCTGCATCGAGCACGATCCTCGCCTCGGCGCCGATCGCCACCCGACCGACGACGGTTTCGGGCAGGAAGAAGGTCATGTACACCTCGCCGACGTCCAGCACGGTGAGGATCTTGCCGCCGGCGGGGACGATCTCGCCCGGCTGCGCAATGCGGTACTCGACGCGGCCGCCGCGCGGCGCCTTCAGCGTCGCATCCTCGATGTCCGACTTCAGGCGCTCCACGGTCGCCAGCGCCGCCTCGACCGCCGATTGCGCCTCGAGCACCTGCGATTGCGCCGCCTGGATGCCCGATTCCGCCTCGAGCACCTGCGAGCGCGCGGCGCTAAGCGCGGCGCGCGCGCCGCTGACCCTTGCCTGGCTGTCGTCGAGCTTCTGCGCCGAGGTGAAACCCTTCGCGACCAGCACCCTGGCGCGTTCGAACTCCTTTTGCACGTACGCGAGGTCGCTTTCGCGCTGCGCGACCACCGCGAGCGCAGTTGCCCGCGCGCTGTTCCGCTGCGCGACCACCGAGCCGGCGGCAGCCTTGGCGCTCTCCGCACGGCGCACCATGGCCTGCGCCTGCGCCAGCTCGGCTTCGAGCGCCTGCGTATCCATGCGCGCGAGCACCTGCCCGGCCTCGACGAAATCGGCTTCCTTGACCAGGATCTCGCGGATCCGCCCCGGCAGCCTGGCGGCGATGTCGACTTCGGTGGCCTCGATGCGCCCGTTGCCGCTGGCGAAGCCGGCAGGAACATCGTCGCCGTCGCGCCCGTACCAGGCGAAAGCAAACGCGAGCCCCGCCCCCAGGACGACGATGCCGGCGATCAACCTGGCCTTGCTGCCATCCATGCCCATCGAATCATCATACGTGCACGCTGCCTGACGGGATTGATCAGGCTCAATACCCGATGGGTCCGCGCCACGCAGCGTGGTGCCGGAAAAGAGACTCGAACTCTTACGCTGTCGCCAGCGGCGGATTTTGAGTCCGCTGCGTCTACCAGTTCCGCCATTCCGGCTGGCCTGAAAGGCGAATTCTAGCTTCTATAATGGCCGCGGATGAAAGTCGCCGACTTCGATTACGCGTTGCCGCCGGAGCTGATTGCGCAACAGCCTGCCGCGGAACGCAGCGCAAGCCGGCTGCTGCACCTGGACGGGCGCACCGGGCAGATCACCGACCTCGCCTTCGCCGACTTTCCGGACCTGGTGGAACCCGACGACCTCGTGGTGATGAACGACACGCGCGTGATAAAGGCGCGGCTCGCGGGAAGGAAAAGCACCGGCGGAAAGATCGAGCTCTTCGTCGAGCGCGTGATCGCCGAGCGCGAGGCGCTGGCGCTGATCCGCGCCAGCCACCCACCGCAGGCGGGCACCACGCTCGTCATCGGCGCCGACACCACGGTCGAGCTGCTCGGCCGTCAGGGAGACCTGTGGCACGTGCGCTTCCCGGCGCGCGTGCTCGACCTGCTCGAGGCGCACGGTGCGGTACCGCTGCCGCCGTACATCACGCACGCGCCGAGCGCCGAGGACGCGCAGCGCTACCAGACGGTGTTCGCGGCCCGGCCGGGCGCGGTTGCGGCGCCGACCGCGGGGCTGCACTTCGACAAGGCGATGCTCGCGCGCCTGGCAGCCAAGGGCATCGCCACGGCGACGCTGACGCTGCACGTGGGGGCGGGCACGTTCCAGCCGGTGCGCGTCGAGAACGTCGAGGACCACCGCATGCACGCGGAGCGCTACGAGATCCCCCGCGCGACGCTCGAGGCGATCGCCAGGAAGCGCGTGCTCGCGGTGGGCACCACCACGCTGCGCGCGCTCGAGAGCGCCGACACCCGGGGCCGCGCGGGCGAGACCGACCTGTTCATCACGCCTGGCTTCCGGTTCCGCACCGTCGAGCGCCTGCTCACCAACTTCCACCTGCCGAAGTCCACGCTGCTGATGCTTGCCTGCGCCTTCGGCGGCACCGAGAACGTGCTGCGCGCCTACCACCACGCGATCGAGCAGCGCTACCGCTTCTTCAGCTACGGCGACGCGATGCTGATCGAGCGGGCGCAGCCCTGAGATGAAGTTCGCGGTAACGCACCGCGACGGCGCGGCGCGGCGCGGGCGGCTGGAACTCGCGCACGGCATCGTCGAGACGCCGGTGTTCATGCCCGTGGGCACCTACGGCTCGGTGAAGGCGATGTCGCCCGCCGAGCTCGATGAGATCGGCGCGCAGATCGTCCTGGGCAACACCTTCCACCTGTGGCTGCGGCCGGGCCTGGAGGTCATCGAGGCTCACGGCGGCCTGCATCGGTTCATGGGCTGGACACGTCCCCTGCTCACCGATTCCGGCGGCTTCCAGGTGTTCAGCCTCGCGCCGATGCGCAAGCTCAGCGAGGAGGGCGTGCACTTCGCCTCGCCGGTCAACGGCGACAGGATGCTGCTGACGCCCGAGGAATCGATGCGCATCCAGCGCGTGCTGGACTCCGACGTCGCCATGGTGTTCGACGAATGCACGCCCTACCCCGCCACGCGCGCCGAGGCGCAGGCATCGATGCAGCTGTCGCTGCGCTGGGCGGCGCGCTCCAGGCGGGCGTTCGAAAGCTCGCCGAACGCGCTGTTCGGCATCGTGCAGGGCGGCATGTACGAGGACCTGCGCGACGCTTCGCTTGAGGGACTCGCCGCGATCGGCTTCGACGGCTACGCCATCGGCGGGCTGTCGGTGGGCGAGCCGAAGGAGGACCGCGGCCGCATCCTCGCGCATTGCGCGCCGGGGCTGCCCGAGGACAAACCGCGCTACCTGATGGGCATGGGCACGCCCGAGGACCTGATCGAGGGGGTGATGGCCGGCATCGACATGTTCGATTGCGTGATGCCGACGCGGAACGCGCGGAACGGGTGGCTCTTCACGCGCAACGGCGACGTCAAGATCCGCAACGCGCGCTACCGCGGCGACACCGCGCCGCTGGACGATGCCTGCGCCTGCTACTGCTGCCGGAACTTCACGCGCGCCTACCTGCACCACCTGCAGAAGTCCAACGAGATCCTCGGCGCGCGGCTGAACACGATCCACAACCTGCATTACTACCTCGCGCTAATGCGCGAACTTCGCGCGGCGATCGAGGCCGGCGTGCTGCAGGACACCGCCGCGCGACTGCGGGAGCAACGCACGCGGCTGCTATAATCCGCTGTTTCCCAGAATCTTCAAGGGGTTGTAAGTGCTGATCTCCACCGCGTATGCGCAGGCACCGGCCGCCGGCGGCGATGCAGGACTGATGGGCTTCCTGCCCATCATCCTGATGTTCGTGCTCCTGTACTTCATCATGATCCGCCCGCAGATGAAGCGCGCGAAGGAACAGAAGGCGATGATCGAGGCGCTGCAGAAGGGCGACGAGGTGGTCACCGCAGGCGGACTGGTCGGCCGCATCACCAACGTCGGCGAAGCCTACGTAACCGTCGAGATCGCCGATAACACGCAGATCCTGGTGCAGAAGGCCGCAGTGCAGCTGCCGCTGCCCAAGGGCACCATCAAGTCGCTCCGGTAGCAGGCACGCCCCACCTGACCCCCCCGAAAGGCGCGGCTTGAACCGTTTCCCGGTCTGGAAGTACGTCCTTGTCGGCCTGTCCGTGCTGGCGGCGCTCGTCTACACGCTGCCGAATTTCTTCGGCGAGTCTCCCGCGGTGCAGGTGTCCAGCGCCAAGGCCACGATCAAGGTGGACGCGGCGCTGCTCGAGCGTATCGAGCAGGCCCTCAAGGGCGCGACGATCACGCACACCGGCACCATCGTCGACCCGAACAGCATTCGCGTCCGCTTCGCCGATACCGACACGCAACTGAAGGCAAAGGACGTCATCGAGAAGGCGATCAACACCGATCCCGCCAACCCGACGTACGTTGTCGCGTTGAACCTGCTTACCTCGTCGCCCAACTGGCTCACCGCGATCCGCGCGCTGCCGATGTACCTGGGACTGGACCTGCGCGGCGGCGTGCACTTCCTGCTGCAGGTGGACATGCAGGCGGCGCTCACCAAGAAGCTGGACAGCCTGGCAGGCGACGTGCGCCAGGAACTGCGCGACAAGTCGATCCGCCATGGCGGCGTGTCCCGCGAGGGCCAGACGCTGCGCATCCGACTGCGCGATGCCGCCACGCGCGATCGCGCGCGCGACGTGATCTCGGCCAGCATCCAGGACCTCGCCCTCGTCGAGCGCCAGGACGGCAGCGACTTCCTGCTGGTCGCCGCCTTCAAGCCGGAGGCGCTGCGCAAGACGCAGGAATCCGCGATCAAGCAGAACATCACCACGCTGCACAACCGCATCAACGAGCTGGGCGTCGCCGAGCCGGTGATCCAGCAGCAGGGCGCCGACCGCATCGTGGTGCAGCTGCCCGGCGTGCAGGACACCGCCAAGGCGAAGGACATCCTCGGCCGCACCGCGACGCTCGAAGTGCGCATGGTCGACGAGGAGAAGATGACCGCCGAGAACCTCGAGGCGGCGAAGGCCGGCCAGCCGCCCTTCGGCACCGATTTCTTCCTCGAATCGAACGGCCAGCCGATCCTGGTCAGGAAGCAGGTGGTGCTCACCGGCGACCGGCTGATCGACGCGCAACCGGGCTTCGACAGCCAGACGCAGGAGCCCGCGGTGCACCTGCGGCTGGATTCCGCGGGCGCGCGCATCTTCCAGGAAGTCACGCGCCAGAACGTCGGCAAGCGCATGGCGATCCTGCTGGTCGAGCGCGGCCAGGGCGAGGTGGTCACCGCGCCGGTGATCCGCACCGAGATCGGCGGCGGGCGCGTGCAGATATCCGGCCGCATGACGACCACCGAGGCGAACGATGTCGCGCTGCTGCTGCGCGCGGGCGCGCTCGCCGCGCCGATGGAGATCGTCGAGGAGCGCACCGTCGGCCCGAGCCTGGGCAAGGAGAACATCGAGCGTGGTTTCAACGCCACGAGGTGGGGCTTCGTCGCCATCGTGGTGTTCATGTCCGTGTACTACACGCTGTTCGGCCTGATCTCGTCGGTCGCGCTGGGCGTCAACCTGCTGATGCTGGTTGCCCTGCTGTCACTCTTGCAGGCAACGCTGACACTGCCGGGGATCGCGGCGATCGCGCTGACGCTGGGCATGGCGATCGACGCGAACGTGCTGATCA
>CAZTDU010000026.1:0-20280 GCA_964612335.1 uncultured Enterobacteriaceae bacterium
ACCTGATGGAGAAGTTCGCGGGCTACGGCTTCAACAAGTCGCACGCCGCGGCCTATGCGCTGCTCGCCTACCAGACCGCGTACATGAAGCGGCACCACGCTGCCGCCTTCGCTGCCGCCAACCTTTCGGCGGTGATGGACGACACCGACAAGGTGCGCCAGTTCCACGATGACGCGAAGGAGAGCGGCGTCGCCATCCTGCCGCCCGACATACACGAATCCGGGTTCCGCTTCGTCCCGGTGGATCGCGGCACCGTGCGCTACGGCCTGGGCGCGGTACGCGGCACCGGGCAGTCGGCAATCGAATCGATCATCGCCGCGAGAAAGTCCGGGCGGTTCGCGAACCTGTTCGACTTCTGCCTGCGCGTCGACAAGCGCCTCGTCAACCGGCGCGCGATCGAGGCGCTCGTGCGTGCCGGGGCATTCGATGCGATGGAGTCGAACCGCGCGAGCCTGCTTGCCTCCGTAGGCCGCGCGATGGAAGCGGCCGAGCAGGCCGAGCGGCAGGCGTCCCAGGTGAGCCTCTTCGGCGACAGCGAGGCCACGCACGGCGGCGCCTTTTCGCTCGTGCCGGCGAAGCCCTGGGACATGCGCACCAGGCTGACCGAGGAGAAGGTCGCGCTGGGCTTCTGCTTCTCCGCGCACCTGTTCTCGGTCCATGCGCCGGAGCTCGGTGCGTTCCCGCGCACGCCGCTCGCGAAGCTGCAGCCGGCGCCACATCCGGTCTGGATCGCCGGCATCGTGAATTCCGCGCGCGTGCAGATGACGCGGCGCGGCCGCATGATGGTCGTGGTGCTGGACGACGGTACCGCGCAGCTCGAGATCACGGTGTTCAACGAGCTTTTCGACAAGCATCGCGAGAAGCTGAAGGAGGACTCGCTCGTCGTGGTTTCAGGCACGGTGAAGCACGACGAGTTCTCCGGCGCGATGCGCGTGACGGCGGAAGACATCCTGGATCTTGCGGCGATGCGCGAGCGCTACGCCGCGCGCATCAGGCTGCACATCAACGGCCAGGCCGACGCCGGCAGGCTGCGCGAGCTGCTCTCGCCCTATCGCGCCGACGCCGGCGCATGCCCGGTGCTGGTGCGGTACGAGACCGGTGGCGCGACCTGCGAGGTGGCGCTGGGCGAAGCCTGGAAAGTGAAGCCCGACGAGAGGCTTATCGCTTCGCTCGCCGAGTGGCTGGCGCCCGAGAACGTGCGCGTCGTGTACGCGGCGGCATAGCCAGCTCCAGCACCAGCGCGGCACCGGCCGCTGCATCCCAGCCGGAACTGTGTCCCACCGCGTCTATGGCGGCAATCTCGGCAGAGATGTCGCGCCTGCCGGCGATGAGCGCATTCAGCAGTGCATGCAGCGCGCCGCCGCCTTCGCCCTGCGCCGCGCAGGCCAGATGCGCGCGGCTGATGCGGTTGGTGTCGCGCGCGGCGCATCGCATTGCCCAGGCGCCGAGGCGCGCGGCGCAGGCATGGCGGTGCGTCGCGCGCAATGCGATCAGTGCGCCGCCGACGAAATCGTCGCCGGCGGGCGTCAGGCCAGGCCCCATGCCGATGAGGCTTCCCAGCGCGCGCGGGGCCGTGCCGCGCGCACCCGCGGCCAGCCATTCGCGCAGCGCGTCTGAAGCCGGGTGCGCCACGCTGAACATGCCGCGCGCCCGCGCCATCGGCAGGCGTCGGAGGCGCGCAGCGGCGGCAGGTACCGGCTGCGGCCGCCGCCACAGCCTTGCGCCGCGGGTCGATACGCGCACTTCGGCGCCCAGCGCCGGCATGCGTGCCAGGGACGGAACGATGGCGTTCAGCGGCCCGCTGCCCAGGCCTGTGCCGCCCAGGCACGCGATGCCTGCGCTGCTGGCGACGTAGCAGCTACGCTCGAAACGCGCGATCACGCGTGCCGGGCGGGCGAGTGCCCGGCGCGCGAAGCGGCCGAGCTCCGATGCGGTCAGCTCAACCGGGTACGACGTGCGTGCCCGCATCCGCCTGCAGCGCCTGCTCGGCTTCGTCTAGGTGCGCGATCACCGCGCGCTTGCCGCCGCCGGCGATGAAGCGGAGCGCTGCGTCCACCTTGGGGCCCATGCTGCCTTTCGCGAAGTGCCCTTCGGCCTGCAGGCTGGCCAGTTCGGAGGCAGTCACGGTATGCAGCCAGCGCTGCGCGGGCTTGCCGAAATCGACCGCTACCCGGGATACCGCGGTGAGCATCATCAGCGTATCGGCGCCCAGTTCGTTGGCGAGCAGCGCGGAGGTGAGGTCCTTGTCGATCACCGCGGCGACGCCGGCGTGCGAACCGTCGGCGCGGCGTACCACCGGGATGCCGCCGCCGCCTGCCGCGATCACCACGTGCCCCTGCTCGGCGAGCGAGGCAATCAGATCCAGGTCGAGGATGCGTCGCGGGCGCGGCGAGGGCACGATGTAGCGCCAGCCGCGACCTGCGTCCTCCATCATCGTCCAGCCGAAATCCTGTTCCAGGTTGCGCGCTTCGTCGGCGGAGAAGAACGGACCGATGGGTTTCGACGGATTCTCGAATGCCGGGTCGTCGGCGGCTACTTCGACGCGCGTCAGCACGCAGGCCACGCGGCGCTCGATGTCGTCGCGCGCAAGCGCGTCCTCGAACCCCTGCATCAGCAGGTGCGCAATGCCGCCCTGGCTGTGCGCGACGCAGACATCGAGGCGCATTGGCGGGACGTGTTCGCGTGCGTAGTACTGGCGCAGCAGGATCTTGCCGACCACCGGGCCGTTGCCGTGCGTGACGACGAGATGGTTGTCGCGCGCGAGCAGCGGCAACAATGCGCGCGCGCCACGTGCGGCGACCTGCTCCTGTTCGCCGGTGGTGCCGCGGATGTTTTCGGGATGCGTGGCGTTGCCGCCGATCGCGACCACGAGCCGTTCGCGCTGCATGACCCGCGCGATGATACCGCGCGCCGGTATAATCGGCCGCGTTCCCGCCATGTCATTTCGCCAGCTGCTCTCAGGCGCGCCTCGCGTCGTCAACATCGGTCTCGCCTCCTTTGCACGGGAACTGGCTGAGCAGGGCGTCGCCGTGGTGCAGGTCGACTGGCGCCCGCCGGCCCAGGGCAGGAAGGAACTCGGCGATCTCCTCGCCCGGCTTGCCGCGCACGAGCGCGCGATCTCTGTCGCGAACGCGGAAGGACTGCGGCGCATGCTCGCGGCCGATCCGGTGCTGGTCGACGTGCGTACCGCAGGCGAGGTGATGAGCGGGCTCGGCAGGCACGTCGTGCTGCACGCGGGGCCGCCGATCGCGTGGGAGCGCATGTGCGGCCCGATGCGCGGCGCGATCGCCGGCGCGATCGTGTTCGAAGGCTGGGCAGACGACCTGGATGCGGCCACCGCGCTCGCCGCAGGTGGGGGCGTGCAGTTCCATCCCAACCACCACTTCGGCGCGGTCGGGCCGATGACCGGCATCACCACGCGCTCGATGCCGGTGATGGTGGTCGAGAACCGCGCGTTCGGCAATCGCGCCTATTGCATGATCAACGAAGGCCTGGGCAAGGTGATGCGCTTCGGCGCCAACGACGCCGAGGTGCTGGATCGGCTGCGCTGGCTGGCTGCGGACTTCGGTCCGATGCTGGGCCATGCGCTTCGCGCGATGGGCGGGCTGGAACTGGTGCCGCTGATATCGCGCGGTCTCGCCATGGGTGACGAGATGCACCAGCGGAACGTGGCGTGCTCGGCGCTGACGCTGCGCGCGCTGGCGCCGCACCTGGCCAGGTCGGGCGCGGACGGCGACGCGCTCGCGCGTGCGCTGGCGTTCATCGCCGGCAACGAGCAGTTCTTCCTCAACATCGGCATGGCGATGGGCAAGAGCGTGATGGATCCGGTGCGAGGCATCGCGGCCGCGAGCCTGGTCAGCGCGATGTGCAGGAACGGCACGGATTTCGGCATCCGCGTCTCCGGCACCGGCGACGAATGGTTCACGGCGCCGGTGGAGATGCCGCAGGGACTGTACTTCCCCGGCTTCAGCGAGAAGGATGCCAACCCGGACATGGGCGATTCGGTGATCCTCGAAACCATCGGGCTGGGCGCGTTCGCGATGGCGAGCGCCCCCGCGGTGGCGGGATTCGTCGGCGCGGGCGGTGCGAGCGAAGCGGCACAGTTCACGCGCACCATGTCCGAGATCGCGCTGACGCGAAATCCGAAATGGACCATGCCGTCGCTGGATTTCCAGGGCGTGCCCACCGGGATCGATGTCCGCCGCGTCGTCGAATCGGGCATCCAGCCCGCGATCAACACCGGCATCGCGCACCGCAAGCCCGGCATCGGGCAGGTCGGTGCGGGTGTCGCGCGCGCGCCGCTGGCCTGCTTCGAACAGGGCCTACGCGCACTTGCACGTTCGCTCGGCGTGCAGGCGTGAGCCACGTCGCCAACCGGGTAAAGCGCAGCTTCTACGCCGACTCGGTGGCGTTGATGAGGATCGCGCGCGAGGTTTCGGCGCTCAAGGGTGTCATCGAATCCTCGTTGATGATCGGCACGCCCTCGAACCGGGAACTCCTTGCCGGCTCGGGCCTGCTCGCGGCCGAGGGCCGGGCCGCGCAGCCCGACGACCTCGTCATCGCGGTTCGCGCCAAGGATGCGGCGGCGGCGGCCGGCGCGCTGGATGCCGCCGAAAAGCTGCTCGCGGCAGGAGATGCCTCCCGGCGCGAGGCAGGGATGCCGACCGCGCGCGGGCTGGAGGGGGCGATGGCGCTGCAGCCGGACTCGAACGTCGCGCTCGTATCCGTGCCGGGGGAGTTCGCGGCGGCGCAGGCGCGCCATGCGCTGGAGCGCGGGCTGCACGTGATGATGTTCTCGGACAACGTCTCGGTGGAAGACGAGGTCGCGCTCAAGGATCTGGCGCTGCAGCACGGCCTGCTGATGATGGGCCCGGACTGCGGGACGGCACACATTGGCGGCGTGCCACTCGCGTTCGCAAACGTCGTGCCGCGCGGCGACATCGGGCTGGTCTCGGCCGCGGGCACCGGCCTGCAGGAGGTGATGAGCCTGATCGCGCGCGCCGGAAGCGGCGTATCGCACGGCATAGGCGTCGGCGGGCGTGACCTTTCCGAGCAGGTGGGCGGTCGCATGACGCTTGCCGCCTTCGATGCGCTCGATGCCGACCCGGGAACGAAGACGATCGTGCTGATCTCGAAGCCGCCGGCGCCGTCGGTGGCGCAGAAGGTGTTCGCGCGCGTCGCCGCGAGCAGGAAGCGCGTGGTGCTGTGCCTCCTTGGCGCGGGCACGATGAAGGCACCGCGGAGCGTGCGGGTCGTCCCCACGCTGCTCGCCGCCGCGCAGGAGGCCACTGGGCGCAGGGTCGCGGCAAGGGTGCCGAAGACCGCGCCCAGGGCAGGGTGGTTGCGCGGCCTCTATTGCGGCGGGACGCTCTGCGCCGAGGCCCAGTTGCTGCTGCAGGCAAAGGGGTTCGCGCTGCAGTCGAACGCGCCGGTTCCCGGCGTGAAGGAATCCGGCGCGGTGCACGCCGCCGCGCACACGCTCATAGACCTCGGCGACGACGCGTACACGCGCGGCCGGCCGCACCCGATGATAGACCCGCAGCTGCGCGACGCATTGCTGCAGAAATGCCTGAAGGATCCGGCGGTCGCGGTGGTGCTGCTCGACCTGGTGATCGGCTACGGCGCGCATGCGGATCCCGCCGGGCTGGTCGCGGCGGTGCTGGCGAAGGTGCCCAAGCGCCGTGCGCTGGTGATCGCATCGGTCACCGGCACCGACGCGGACCCGCAGCGCTATTCCGCGCAGGTTTCGCGCCTGCGCGCTGCCGACGTGATTGTCGCCGGCTCGAACGCAGAAGCCGCGCTCGCGGCAGCGGGGGCGCTCAGGCGGCTGCCCAGCGCACCGCGCAAGGCTGGCGCCGGAAAAGCGCGCGGTAGTGCCGGTACAGGCCGCCGTCCAGCCGTTCCTGCGGGTCGTAGCGGCGCTTCTCGGCAAGGAAAGCGCTGAACATCGGGTAGGCCGACTCGACCTGCTCGCGCGAGGCATCGAGCCCGGTGGCGAGGTCGAAGCGCCCGCCGTGCTCGATTGCCAGGCCGATCAGGTTTCGCTTCAACTGAGTTGCAGCGATGCGCGAGGGCAGCGTTCCGCGGTCTGCAAACGCGACATCGATAAGCGCCAGTTCCCCGGTTGCCCAGCGCAGCATGGTCTCGTCCTCCGGCAGCGTCTTGCGCACGCTTAGGCAGGCAATGGGCAGGCGCAAGTCGTCGAATTGCCGCCGCAGGTCGCCGAGGAATGCTTCCAGCCT
This sequence comes from uncultured Enterobacteriaceae bacterium, assembly GCA_964612335.1. Classification (GTDB taxonomy): domain Bacteria; phylum Pseudomonadota; class Gammaproteobacteria; order Burkholderiales; family SG8-39; genus CAZTDU01. The sequence continues at coordinate 6,243 of CAZTDU010000026.1, forward strand.
GGCGGGTGGCACCATCAGTCGCAGCCGGAGCGGCTCATCCGCCGTCGTTGGGACGCCGCCCAACGCCACCGGCGGCGTTGCGTCCGCGAACGCCCGGGCCAGTGCCCCCACGCTCAGAGTGACCGAGTAGACTGCGCCGATCAGGCCGTGTCCGCCGAGCACCGCGCGGAACAGTTCCGGCTGCAAGCTGCGGCTGGTGCGGCGCAGTTCGCCGTCGGCGGTGACGATTGCCAGCGCCTCGACGAGGAAGCAGAAAGGCGAACCGTCCGGGGCCGCGACATTCTGTCCCACGCAGTCGCCCAGCGTAGCCGGCAGCCCGGCCAGGTCCGCCTCCTGTGCAAGCGAGGCGATGCCGGGGATCTCCCGCGCCAGCAGGTACGAGTGCAGCGAGCGCCAGGTGACGCCCGCCTGGGTTTCTACCAGGCCTGCAGCGGCGTCCAGCCGCAGAACGCGGTCCAGCTGCGACAGGTCTGCCGCCGAGATGCGCGTGGAGGCCGTGCGCAGGGCGAGGCGAAGTTCCTGGGCGGAGCGAAACGTGGGGCCGGAGCGCGGCACCGGCAGTGGCAGTGCGGTTTCGAGCGCGACTATGGATGCGGTCATGATGGCCTCCGTGTTCGGGTGGCACGGATTCTTTCGGCGCCGCGAGCGGACAGCAATCGCGGCGTGGCAGGTAGCCAGTCGGGATACCCGGGGTTCGATACGCCGGCTTGCCGTTGTCGTTTGGGCTTCGCAAGGGTTGACGGACTGGTTTCCTCAGGCGTTCCCCATGGTAAGCTGGAACAAAAATAGCTCGCGCGTCCCGGACGCGGACGGCGGCACATGAAAATGGGGGCTTGAATGCGGATCGCGTTGCTGGTTGTTGCGGGCTTGGCCTTGGTCGGATTCGTGGTCGTCGCGGTCGTGCTGCCGCAGATGAGCGGCGCGGAAGCGAAGGAGGCGGCGCAGATGCTCGTCAGCGGTGCCGAGCCCGCCAAGCAGCAGGTGGCTGCGGCCGCCGAGAAGGCCGGCACGCTGGAGAAATCCGGTGCCAACGTGAAGATTCCCGCCAAGGCGGACCCCAAGCACGGCGAGATGAAGTGGGTGGTCGAGTCCGGCGGCACGGTGCGCGGCTGGAACGAAAAGAACGCGATCGAGGTCTCGGTGCGGCCTGCGCTGCAGGGCGGCAAGGTAACCTGGACCTGCCGGGGCTACCCGATCGTGGCGATGCCCGCCGCCTGCGGCGGCAAGGGCTGAATCAGGGCTTCGCGCCGACCGCCGTCAGGATCCCCTGCATGATCGCAGTGGGGGTCGGCGGGCAACCCGGCACTTCGACGTCGACCGGAATCACGTTCGAGACGCGTCCGCAACTGGCGTAGTTTTCCCCGAACACGCCGCCCGAGCAGCCACAGTCGCCCAGGGCGACGACCAGTTTCGGGTCCGGCATCGCCGCCCAGGTTCGGCGCAGCGCCTCTTCCATGTGGCGCGACACGGGGCCGGTCACCAGCAGCATGTCCGCGTGTCGCGGGCTGGCAACGAACCTGATGCCGAGACCTTCCAGGTTGTAGTAGGGGTTGTTGACCGCGTGGATTTCCAGCTCGCAGCCGTTGCAGGAACCGGCATCGACATGGCGGATCGTCAACGCGCGGCCGAGCGTGCGCAGGGTTTGCGCGTTCAGCCTGCCCGCGATGCGGCGCAATCCTTCGTCCGCCGCGGGCGGTGCCTCGGTGCGGATGCCGGTGACGGCGATCTGTCGCAGAAGTTTCAGCATCAGAGGTCGTGCCCCGCGTACGAGAGGTTGAAGGACTTGTTGATGAGCGGGAAGTCCGGAACGATGTTGCCGATGATGGCGTGCTCGAGCGCAGGCCAGATCTGCCAGGATGGATCGTGCGGATGGCAGCGGCGGATCGTTCCTTGCGGCCCGGATTCCAGCGCGACGAAGATCTCTCCCCGCCAGCCCTCGATCCAGCCTACGCCGAAAGCGCCGGCCGCGGGTGCCGGGACGGCCTCGCGCACGGGCCCCTGGGGCAGTCGGCCGAGGATCCGCCGCTGCAGCTTGATCGAATCGAGCGTCTCGTCGAAGCGCACCGCCACGCGCGCCGCGACGTCCCCGGCACGCTGGCAGGCGATGCCTGGCGCCAGTTCCGGATAGGGCGCCAGGCCCGGATGCAGCCGGGCGTCGATCGCGATGCCGCTCGCGCGCGCGGCAAAGCCGACCACGCCGAAGGTCGCGGCGACCGCGGGTGCCAGCACTCCGCAGGCGATGAAGCGGTCCTGCAGCCCGGCATGGTCGTCGTAGATGTCGCGCAGCAGGCGAACCTCGCGCTCGATGCGATCGAGTTCCTCCAGCAGCGAACCGGTCGCCGCAGCGTCCAGGTCCGCTGCGACGCCGCCGGGCACTACCCGGTCCATCAGGTAGCGGTGCCCGAACAGGCGGACATTGGTGCGCAGCGCGTCTTCCTTCAGCCGGCTGAACTGCGCCAGCCCGAACGCGAGGCCGCCGTCATTTCCCAGAGCGCCGAGGTCGCCGAGGTGGTTGGCGACGCGCTCGCGTTCCAGCAGCAGCGCGCGCAACCACAGCGCCCGCGCTGGCGGCGCGACGCCGACCATGCCCTCGAGCGCCATCGCATAGGCCCAGGCGTACGCGACCGTGCTGTCGCCGCAGACGCGACCGGCGAGCCGGGCGCCTTCCTCGAGCGACATCGATTCAAAGCGCTTTTCGATGCCCTTGTGCTTGTAGCCGAGGCGCTGCTCGAGCCTGAGCACGCGCTCGCCGACGATTGAAAAGCGGAAATGTCCCGGCTCGATGGTCCCGGCGTGTACCGGCCCGACCGGAATCTCGTGCACGCCATCGCCCTCGACGCTTACAAACTCGTAGGGCGCATCGGCCGGTTCAAGCGCGCGCTCGAGCGCCACGTCGCGTCGCAGCGGGAAGGCGTCGCCGCGCCATGCGCCATGGCGCAGCCAGCCTCGCCCGTCCGTCGGCTCGCCGGCAGGACCGGTCGCGCGCACGCCGACGAGGTCCGCCATCGCACGCTGCATCCGCGGTGCGCTGCCGAACAGGTCCGAAAGATCCGGAAAGGTCGGCTCCACAGCGCCGGTGTCCAGGCGCAGGTGCAACAGGCCGTCGGCCGCAACCAGCAGCGCGTGCGCGGCGAACGAGCCGCGCGCGTCGCGCTCATCGCTTGCCCACAGCGCGCCCAGGCGGCCACCGGTGCGCGCCACCGCTTCGCAGGCAGCGCGCCAGCCTGGCGCGTCGACGTCCGCGTGCCACGCGGGAGCCGCGCCTGGCAACCGGGAAGGCTGCACGCCTGGCAGCAGCAGGTTCATGGCCTCATCCGACAAGGCGGGCCGCCTGCCGGTACCAGTCGGCAAGGTAAGGAGGCGTGTACAGGCCGAGCATGAGGACGATGCCCAGATGCGTGAATACCGGGATCAGCGCCGGCCGGTGCGCGAGCCGCGCTGGTCCCGCAGCGCCGAACACCATCGGCTGCACCTTGCCGAATACCGCGGCGAAGGAGATTCCCAGCGCCCCCAGCAGGATCGGCGTCGCCCAGGGCTGTTGCGAGATCGCCGTGGTGAGAATGAGGAACTCGCTGGCGAAGACGCCGAACGGCGGCATGCCGAGGATTGCCACGGTACCGAGCATCAGTCCCCAGCCGACCGCGGGGCTGGTGCGGACGAGGCCACGGATGTCCTCCATGACCTGCGTGCCGGACTTCTGCACCGCATGGCCGACGGCGAAGAAGATCGCCGACTTGGTGAGCGAGTGGGTGGTCATGTGCAGCAGCCCGGCGAAGCTCGCCACAGGCCCTCCCATGCCGAAAGCGAACGTGATGATCCCCATGTGCTCTATCGAGGAGTAGGCGAACATGCGCTTGATGTCGCGCTGTCGCGACAGGAAGAACGCGGCCACGACGACCGACAGCAGGCCGAATCCCATCATCAGCATCGACGCGAAGCCGATGCCCGATCCCTCGCCAGCGGCGGGCAGCGCGCCGTCGGCAATGACCTTGAAGCGCAGCAGCGCATACAGCGCGACGTTGAGCAGCAGCCCGGACAGCACCGCCGATATCGGCGTCGGGCCCTCGGCGTGCGCGTCCGGCAGCCAGTTGTGCAGCGGCACCAGCCCCACCTTGGTGCCATAGCCCACCAGCAGGAAGATGAATGCAATCGACATCACCGCCGGGTCGAGCTGCGCCTTGATCGCGTCGATCTCGGTCCACAGCAGCGAGGTCATGCCGGCGCCGAGCACCTTCTCGGCGGCGAAATAGACGAGGATGGTGCCGAACAGCGCCTGCGCGATGCCGACGCCGCAGAGGATGAAGTACTTCCATGCCGCCTCGAGCGAGGCGTGCGTGCGGTAAAGCGCGACCAGCAGCACCGTGGTGAGCGTGGCCGCTTCTGTCGCCACCCACATGAGGCCGATGTTGTTGGTGGTGAGCACGACCAGCATGGCGAAGCAGAACAGCTGGTACATGCTGTAATAGAGGCGCAGCGCCGCGTGCCGCAGCCTGCCGTGCTCGTGCTCCACGCGCATGTAGGTGCGCGAGAAGATCGACGTCGTCATGGCAACGAACGCGGTAAGAGTGACGAGGAACACGTTCAGCGAATCAATGAAGAACTGCCGCTCAAGCGCCATCACCGGGCCTTCGGCGACGATGCGCGCGGTGAGCGCGGCTGCAGCGAGGAATGTGGTCGTGGCGAAGGCCACGTTGACCTCTGCCGCCCACCTGAGGTGGCCGCGCAGCGCGAGCACGATGCCGCCAAGGAGGGGGCTTGCCAGCAGCAGGGCGAACTCGGGGTGCATCACTCCTCTTTCAGCCGCTCGAGGTTGCGCGTGTCGAGGGAATCGAACCTCTCACGGATCTGGAAGAAGAACACGCCGAGGATCAGCATCGCAACCAGGACGTCGAACGCGATGCCGAACTCCACCACCATGGGCATGCCGTAGACGGCCCCTGTCGCGGCGAAGAACAGCCCGTTCTCCATCGCGAGGAAGCCGATCACCTGCGGCACCGCCTTGGATCGCGTGATCATCATCAGGAATGAAAGCAGGATGCAGGCAAGCGCGATGCCCAGCGTGGCGCGGGTCACCGTGCCGGCGAGACTCGCGATGGGCAGCGCGAGGTTGAAGGCGAGGATCACCAGCACGATGCCGACCAGCATCGTGGTGGGGATGTTGAACAGCGTCTCGACGTCCCACTTGATGCTGAGGCGCCGGATCAGGCGGTGCAGGATCCAGGGCAGCAGCAGCACCTTCAGCACCAGCGTGAGCAGTGCCGACCAGTACAGGTGATGCTGTCCGGTGAGGTAGCCGACCAGCGCGGTCGAGAGCACGAGCACCATGCCCTGGGCAGCGAACAGGTTGATGAGCGCAAGCACCTTGCGCTGCGCCAGCATTGCGAAGGCGAGCAGCAGCAGGATTGCGGCTAAGAGGTTGATGACCTGGGGTCCGTAGTGATCGACCATGTCAGTGCTCCAGCAGCACGTGCACGAGCATCGACAGCACGGCCAGCAGGAATGCGGTGCCAAGGAACTCCGGCGCGCGGAAGATGCGCAGCTTCGCGCTCAGCGTCTCGATCAGGGCGAGGGCGAAGCCGCCGACCGCGAGCTTCGCGACCAGCACGGGAAGCGCGAGCAGCAGCCCCTGCCAGTCGCCGTCCTGCACGACGCCGTACGGGAAGAACAAGGCCAGGCCCATGCACGAGTACACGAACAGCTTCAGGCTCGCCGCCCACTCGATCATCGCCAGGTGCCGGCCCGAGTACTCCAGCACCATCGCCTCGTGGATCATCGTGAGTTCGAGGTGCGTGGCCGGGTTGTCCACCGGTATGCGGGCGTTCTCGGCCAGCGAAACCATGGTGAATGCCACGCCGGCGAACGCGAGGCTGGGATAAATGACGAACTCCCGGTGCGCCAGCGAATCGACGATGGTGGACAGAGATGTCGAACTCGAGATGAGCGAGGCGGTGAAGAGCACCATCAGCAGCGCCGGCTCCGCAAGGAAGCCCACCAGCATCTCGCGCCGCGCGCCAAGCGTGCCGAACGCGGTGCCGATGTCCATGCCGGCGAGCGCGATGAAAAAGCGCGCCAGCGCGAGCAACCCGACCAGCGCGATGGCGTCGGCCGCCGCCGGCAGCGGCAGCCCGGTGTCCAGCGTCGGCACGATCGCGGCGGCAAGGCTGAGGCAGCCGAAGATGAGGTAGGGCGCGGTGCGGAACAGCGGGCTCGCGTTGTGCGCGAGCACCACTTCCTTGCCGAACAGCTTCGTCAGCGTGCGGTAGGGCTGCAGGATGCCGGGGCCGGTCCTGTTCTGCAGCCACGCGCGGCACTGGTTGACCCAGCCCGTAAGCACCGGCGCGAGGAGCACCGCGAGCGCCGTCGCGGCGATCTGTGCGGCGATGCTGCCAGGCGTTGTCATCGCTCGCTCATCTCGCGAACAGCAGCAGCACGAGCAGCGTCGCGAAGCTGTACATCAGGTAGACCGAGATGCGGCCCCGCTGCAGGACGGTGACCAATGCCGTGATGCGCTCTACGCCCCTGGCGATCGGCAGGTACAGCCAGTACCACAGCCGGTCGTTGGCGGCCTCGTGGTAGCGGGGCCGCGCGTCGAACGGCGAGGGCAGCTGCTGCTCGATGCGGAAGAAAGGCTCGAATACCACGCGCACTGGCTGGCCGAAGCCCTCGGCGGTGTCCTGCATGCGCGAATCCAGGCGCGGGAAGCCGCAGTCCCACGCGGGGCTGCGTCGCGTGCGCGCGCCGTAGAAGAGGCGTACCGAAAGCCATGCCAGCGCGACCAGCAATGCCGCGGTGACGAGGAACAGCACCGGGCTGTAGCTCGCGCGGTCGGCCTGGACGGGCGCGAGGAAGAGCCAGCCTTTCGCATGGCCGGCGATGCCGGTCCCGGCAAGGGCGGTGACGATCGGATCGAGCATCCCGATGACCACTGTCGGTGCGAGGCCTAGCGCGATGCAGCTTGCAGCGAGCCACAGCATGCCGGTGCGTTCCATGATGCCCGCATCGTGGGCCTGTGCGAGTTTCGGTTCGCGATGCTGGCCGAGGAACACGACGCCGAAGAACTTGACCATCACGTATCCCGACAGCGCGGCGCAAAGGGCCACTGCAGCGGCGGCCACCGGCACCAGCATGTTGAGGTAGCCGTGCGGCAGGCCAGGCGTGAACAGGAACGCCTGCAACAGCAGCCACTCGGACACGAAGCCGTTCAGGGGCGGCAGGCCGGCGATCGCGATGGTGCCCACCAGCGCGGTCCACGCCACCCAGGGCATGGCATGGATCAGTCCACCGAGCTTGCCGAGGTTGCGCTCCTGCGTCGCGTGCAGCACCGCACCGGTGGCGAGGAACAGCAGCGCCTTGAAGCATGCGTGGTTGATGCAGTGGTACAGCGCGGCGGTGAGCGCGAGCGCGGCCAGCGTGCCCATGCCGAAGCTGCGGAAAATCATCGCCAGGCCGATGCCGGCGACGATCAGCCCGATGTTCTCGATGGACGAGTAGGCGAGCAGCCGCTTCATGTCCGTCTGCACCGCGGCATGGACGACGCCGAAGATCGCGGTCACGAGCCCGACGGCGAGCGCGACCACCCCCCACCACCACAGCGGGAAGGCGAGCAGGTCCAGCGACACGCGCAACAGGCCGTAGATCGCGGTCTTCAGCATTACCGCGGACAACAGCGCCGACACCGGCGAAGGCGCCGCCGGATGCGCCTCCGGCAGCCAGACATGCAGCGGCACGAGTCCTGCCTTGGCGCCGAAGCCGAACAACGCGAGCAGAAACGCCGCAGTGCCGAAGTGCGACGAATGATCCAGCGCGCGCATGCCGTCGAACGTGTAGTTCCCGGTCCCGCCCTGCAGCGCGCCGAAGGACAGCAGGATCGCGATCGCGCCGATGTGCGCGATCAGCAGGTAGAGGTAGCCGGCGCGGCGGATCTCGGGCTTGGCATGGTCGATGGTGACGAGGAAAAAGGACGACAGCGCCATCGATTCCCACGCCACCATGAAGGAGTAGGCGTCATCGGCGACCAGTACCAGCGCCATGCTGGCGAGGAACGCGTGGTACCAGAAGGCCTTCAGGCCGGGCGCGGTGCCTTCGCCGTGGCGCAGGTAACCGCCCGCGAACACCGAAATGCCGGCCGACACGCCGCCCAGCAGGACGAGGAAGAACGCCGACAGCGCGTCCAGGCGGACGTGGAAGGGCAGGTCGGGCAGGCCGAGCGGCAACACGCGGGCGCCGGGCTCGGCGAAGATTGACGCGCCGCCGGCCACCGCGACCAGGATGCCCACCAGCGCGCCGGCGGGGAACAGCGCGCGCTTGACCAGCATCAGGTCCTGCGTGCGAGCAATGCCGACGAGGCCGATCGCGATCCACGCGCAGGCAGCGGCGAGGATCGCGTCGACCGGCTGCATGGCTACTTGACGCGCATGCCGGGCTGCGCGCCTGCGTCAGGTGCCACGAGGAAGATGCCTGGCCCGTCGCCCGATGCAGCGAGCACCATGCCCTCGGAGACGCCGAACTTCATCTTGCGCGGGGCGAGGTTCGCCACCATCACGGTGTAGCGCCCCTTCAGCGCATCCGGGGCGTAGGCGGACTTGATGCCCGCGAACACGGTGCGCGTGCCGGTGCCGATGTCCAGCGTGAGCTTGAGCAGCTTGTCGGCGCCTTCCACCGCCTCGGCGTTGGCGATCAACGCGACGCGCAGGTCGAGTTTCGAGAATTCGTCTATCGATATGGTTTCCGGCACGGCTGCCTCTTTCGTTGCTTCATGCTGCTGCTTCTCGGCGTGGCGCTGCGGTGCGGCGGTCTGCGGAACCGACGCGATGTCGAACAGCGCGTCGAGCTGCTTTTCCTCGACGCGCGTCACCAGGTGCTTGAAGGGATTGATCCGCTGCGGGCGGAGCCTGCAATCCTCGAAGGACAGCTCGCGGTCGATGCCGAACAACTCTCGCGCGACGCGCCGCGCGGTCGCCGGGAGAATGGGCGCTAGGTACACGGTGAGCACGAAGAACGCATCCAGCGCCTCACTGCACACGCGGTGCAACTCATCGCGCCGCGCCGGATCCTTGGCGAGGTCCCAGGGCTTCGCCTGGTCGTAGCGCTGGTTGGCGAGGTCTGCAAGACGCATCACCTCGCGCACCACCTTGCCGAACTCCCGCGCTTCATAGGCTTCCATGATCGCAGGCGCAGAAGCGAGCGCGTCGGCGCCCGCACGCTGCGGGGCGAGATCGCCGCCGAACTGCCTGGTCACGAACCCGGCGGCGCGGCTGGCGATGTTCACGTACTTGCCGACGAGGTCGCTGTTCACGCGCGCCATGAAGTCGTCGGGGTTGAAATCGACGTCCTCGACGTTCGCGTTCAGCTTGGCGGCGATGTAGTAACGCAGCCATTCCGGGTTCATGCCGACATCCAGGTAGCGCAGCGGGCTGATGCCGGTGCCGCGCGACTTCGACATCTTTTCCCCCGACACCGTGATGAAACCGTGCACGTAGACGTGGTCGGGCACCTTGTAGGGCGCGCCGGCGAACTTCAGCATCGCCGGCCAGAACAGCGTGTGGAAGTAGATGATGTCCTTGCCGATGAAATGGACCTGCTCGGTGCCGGCATCGGCGAGGAAGGCCTCGAAGTCCATGCCCTTCTTCGCGCAGTAGGCCTTGAAGCTCGCCAGGTAACCCACCGGGGCGTCCAGCCAGACGTAGAAGTACTTGCCCGGCGCGTCGGGGATGGGGATGCCGAAATAGGGCGATTCGCGCGAGATGTCCCAGTCGCCCAGCGCCTTGTCGTCCTCGCCTTCGAGCCACTCGCGCGCCTTGTTGGCGACCTGCGGCTGCAGCCGCCCCGGCAGGTCGATCCAGTCGCGCAGGAACTGCACGCACTGGGGGTCCGAGAGGCGGAAGAAGAAGTGCTCGGAGGACTTCATCACCGGCTGCGCGCCCGACAGCGCCGAGCGCGGGTTCTTCAGTTCGGTGGCGCTGTAGGTGCTGCCGCAGACCTCGCAGGCGTCGCCGAACTGGTCCTGCGCGCCGCACCTGGGGCATTCGCCCCTGACGTAGCGGTCGGCAAGGAACATGCCCTTCACCGGGTCGTAGAACTGCTCGATGGTCCTCGCGTCGATCAGCCCGCGCGCCTTGAGCTTCCGGTAGATGTCCTGCGACAGCCCGGTGTTCTCGGGCGAATGCGTCGAATGCCAGTGGTCGAAGGAGATGTGAAAACCCTGCAGGTAGCGCGGGCGCTCGGCGGCATAGCGCGCCACCAGCGCCTCGGGCGTGACGCCCTCGGCCTCTGCCTTCAGCATGATCGGCGCGCCGTGCGCGTCGTCGGCGCAGACGAAATGCACCTCGTTGCCGCACATGCGCTGGAACCTGACCCAGATGTCGGCCTGGATGTATTCCATGATGTGGCCGATGTGGAATGACCCGTTGGCGTAGGGAAGCGCCGTGGTGACGAAGAGTCTCCGGGACATTCCAAATTCTAGCCGCGAATTGGGTACACTTGCGGCCCTGTTCCGGAATCTTCCCCATGCCAATCAGCGAAACTGACGTCCTCGCCACCCTGTCGAAACTGGTCGACCCGAACACGGGCAAGGACTTCGTCTCCACCCGGTCGGTGAAGAACGTCAAGGTCTCTGGTGCCGACGTAGCGCTGGATATCGAGCTCGGCTATCCCGGCAAGAGCCAGTTCGAGCCGATCCGGCGCGAGGTGATCCAGGCGCTGAAGGCGGCGGGCGCGGCGGGCGCGAGCGTAGCCGTTCACTCGAAGGTCGTGTCGCACGCGGTGCAGCGCGGCGTGAAGCTGATCCCCGGCATCAAGAACATCGTCGCCGTCGCTTCGGGCAAGGGCGGCGTCGGCAAGAGCACGACCGCGGTCAACCTCGCGCTCGCGCTCGCAGCGGAAGGCGCGACGGTGGGCATGCTGGACGCCGACATCTACGGCCCCTCGCAGCCGACCATGCTTGGCATCGCCGGGCGCCCGGAGTCGAAGGACGGCAAGGGCCTCGAGCCGATGGAGGGCCACGGCCTGCAGGCGATCTCGATCGGCTTCCTCATCGACGTGGATACGCCGATGGTGTGGCGCGGTCCGATGGTGACGCAGGCGCTCGAGCAGCTGCTGAAGGACACGCGCTGGCGCGACCTCGACTACCTGGTGGTCGACCTGCCGCCCGGCACCGGCGACATCCAGTTGACCCTCGCGCAGAAAGTGCCGGTCACCGGGGCGCTGATCGTGACCACGCCGCAGGACATCGCCCTGATCGACGCGAGGAAGGGCCTGAAGATGTTCGAGAAGGTAGGCATCCCCATCCTCGGCGTGATCGAGAACATGTCCACGCACATCTGCCCGAAGTGCGGGCACGAAAGCCACATTTTCGGCTCCGGCGGGGCGGAGCGCATGTGCAAGGACTACGGCACCGAGCTCCTGGGCGCGCTGCCGCTGGACATCGGCATCCGCGAGCAGGCCGATTCAGGCAAGCCCACGGTAGTTTCCGACCCCGACGGGCAGGTGGCGCAGATCTACAAGCGGATCGCGCGCCGCGTCGCGGTGAAGATCGCCGAGTCGCAGAAGGACATGAGCTCGAAGTTCCCGAACATCGTGGTGCAGAACACCTGAACGAGTTGCCGCTAGAGTTCCCGCAACGCGGTCGAGTTTCGCCGCAGCCAATCCAGCAGGGGGCGGCGATCGGAGTATGTCTCCATCGCGCGATCGATGAGGGCGCAGGCTTCGCGGGCATTGCCGGCTTTCAGCAGGCGGTCAGCCTGGGCTATCGCATCTTCGGCTCGCCCTCCCGCTTCGGGCGGCGTGTCCACCACCCTGCACTGTTCGAGATACGCCTGGTGTGCCGCTGGCGCGAGGCGCAACACTGCGCCGCAATCGTCGCACCAGCGCACGAGGGTGTTCGTGTGTTCCATCCCGACCTGATTGGACAGGCTCACGTTGCAGTGGGGGCAACGGCCTGCACCGAAGTAAAGGAACAGCGCTAACGCAAGGCATGAGCCGAACACCGCCGGATAGGCGTTGTCCGGCAGGCCCAGTGGGTTCAAGTCCGAACGCAGTATTAGCAGCCAGGCCACGAACAACAGCGCTGCAATAGCGCCGAGCGCCGAAGCGGCCTGCTTCCTTCTGCGCAGCTTCGCGTACCGTTCCAGCAGGGGTGGATGCAGCCAGCAGCCCGCAACGGCATGCGGTAGCACCAGTTCCCTGCCCGACCCCAGGCGGGCCGCGCCGAAGCCATCGGACTCACGGTGTACACAACCACAAGTATGGCAGTTGAAACCTGTCCGGGACGACGCGCGGCGCTTCGAAGACGTGCCCAGAGCGGCGCCGCAATTGAGGCAGCTGTAGAGCGCAGACATTGCCGCAACCCAGATCGCGAACTGTGTCATCCAGGCGGCAAGGCCGATCCCACCGCCAAAGTGCCAGCCGATCGCAAGCCCTGCCGGCACCGAGAGGACGAACCACCCAATGCCCAGCTTCATCATGGCGGAACGCCGGCGAAAGCGTGCCAGGATATCGGGGCTTGTCCAGAGTCCCGGTGGCGTGCGGTTCCCGGCTGCGTTGAGCACGCCGCCATCATACTCATGCGGCCTCGGTAGCGGGGACTCCGCGGAAACTTCGGTGCCGCACCCCGGTCACAGGGGGATGACCAGGCCATCCCGCAAGCTGCTGCAGGCGCTCGACGCGCGCGAGCGCAGGCTCCGCGACAGCATCGCCGAGCGCCGCGACGAACTGGATTCGGCGGTCCGCGTTCCCGACGCCGTCGGCGACATCGCCGACCAGGCCTTCGGCCGGGTTCGCGCCGAAGTCGAGCAGGGCCTGATGGAGCGCTCGCTCGCGGAGCTGGGCGAGATTGCCGCGGTGCGCGAGCGCCTGGCCAACGGCACCTTCGGCGACTGCGTCGACTGCGGCGAGCCGATCGCGCCGGCGCGGCTGGCGATCAACCTCTCCGCGCGGCGCTGCGCCGACTGCCAGGCGAGGCACGAGAAGCTCGCCGGCGCGCGCTAGCGCGCGTTGCGCGATCCGGTCCCGCCAGGGCTACAATCGCGGCATGAAAAACGCCGCGATCCTCGCGCGGGCCGAGGCGCCGGCATGACGATCAAGTCCGACCGCTGGATCCGCCGCATGGCGGCGCAGGGGATGATCGAGCCGTTCGAGCCGGGGCAGGTGAAGTCCGCAGGCGGCGGGCGCATCGTTTCCTACGGCACGTCCAGCTACGGCTACGACATCCGCTGCTCCACCGAGTTCAAGATCTTCACCAACATCAATTCCACGATCGTCGACCCGAAGAACTTCGACGAGAAGAACTTCGTGGACTTCACCGGCGAAGTCTGTATCATCCCGCCGAATTCCTTCGCGCTCGCCCGAACCGTTGAGTACTTCAGGATTCCGCGCAACGTCCTCACCATCTGCCTGGGGAAGAGCACGTATGCGCGCTGCGGGATCATCGTCAACGTCACGCCGCTGGAACCCGAATGGGAGGGCCACGTGACCCTGGAGTTTTCGAACACCACGCCGCTGCCAGCCCGGATCTACGCCAACGAGGGCGTGGCGCAGGTGATATTCCTCGAGTCGGACGAGGTCTGCGAGACCTCGTACAAGGACCGTGGCGGCAAGTACCAGGGCCAGCGGGGCGTGACGCTTCCGCGCACCTGACGCGACTCTCTTCCCGGTGAAGTTCCGCTTTCCGATCGTCATCATCGACGAGGACTTCCGCTCCGAGAACACCAGCGGGCTGGGAATCCGCGCGCTTGCCAAGGCGATCGAGGACGAGGGCATGGAGGTGCTCGGCGTGACGAGCTACGGCGACATGTCCCAGTTCGCGCAGCAGCAGAGCCGCGCCAGCGCGTTCATCATGTCGATCGATGACGAGGAGGTGTCTTCCGGCGTCGAAGACGGGCCGGCGATCGTCAGGCTGCGCACGTTCATCCAGGAGATCCGCTTCAAGAACGCGGAGATCCCGATCTACCTGTACGGCGAGACGCGCACGTCGCGCCACGTGCCGAATGACATCCTGCGCGAGCTGCACGGCTTCATCCACATGTTCGAGGACACGCCGGAG